>CAVSZS010000012.1:0-373845 GCA_963732485.1 Candidatus Aminicenantota bacterium | reverse complement strand
TATCAGACCAATTCTTCGTTTGGGTCATTGGAATTTGTGATTTGTTTGGGATTTGGTGCTTGAGATTTGGGATTTTCGTCCATAGGGTGGGGCAGCGATTCACGGGCGGGTCTGAACCCGCCCCTACGAACGGCACATTACTGGGCACGGCCTCGCATGTCTAAAATCGAGACCTGACTCCGATGCCTTCCTGCGGGTGAAGCGGTTCCAAGGCAAGCGTTGTATTGAGATGGAAATCGGGGGCCTGGGACGTGGCACTAATTTAAAAAAGCGTTTGGAAATATTTTTGTTGAAATATGATTACATTTAATATATACTATATTTAAAATGAAGTATATAAAACTTGGAAATGAAAGGCGCACGCCGAAAGCTCTGCCGGGAGGCGCATTATGAAGGCAAGCAGGAGATTCAAGGCTGACAGCAAGCTGCATGTGGGCGTTTTTTATTCGCTTAACGGTTTGCTGGTGCTGCTGAGCACGCTGGTGCTGCGTGTCGACTTCTATCTCCGTTTCCTGGTGCTGGCTTTGGCTCTTGTGGTCCTGGTCAACCTGGTTTTCGCCGCCAGGACATGGAATTGGGCCTACCTGTTCCCGGCGCTGAACTATCTGCTAGTCGCGGTCATGATCTGGAGCAGTGCCTGGGCCGGCCCTGGAGTCTACGAAAAACTGCACCTGCCCCTGGTGGCTTGCTTTGCCGCTAATCTGGCGGTGCTCGCCGCGGTAGGTATGAAACGCAAGCTGAAATGGCGTCGCGAGGAGATGCTGGAGCTTGCGGCGCAGCCGGTAATAGAAAAGACGGATGGCTTCACCGCCCGGCCTTTCACGGCCGGCAGGGTAGACTGCAGTGACGGGGAGCTCGCCGCCTTCGCCCGTTTCCTGTTTAAGCACCTGCTGGCAGTTCCCTATTGGCGGCAGGGACAGTTGGTTCTGGTCCTGGCCAGGCGCCCCATGGACCATGTTCTGAAGTTGCGCCAGGATGGGGATCGCGACACCTGGGTGGTCTTTGATGCTGCGGGCAATGTCACGGTGAGTATCGTTCGCAGCGACTATCTGCACTACACGGACGAATATGCATTTGATCTTTTGTGCGCTTCGCTGGGTCGACTGTTCGGCGAATTCCTCGACCTGCATCGCAGCGGCCGGAAGCGGGAGATCATCAGCCGGCTCGACGCCCTGCGCCTGCCCCCCTTCACTGGGGCGCTGGTGGGATTTTAGGGGGGAGCCATGAGGCCGACAATCAGCGATTTCAAGACAGCGGCTCTCTTGGGTACCTGCCTTTCCCGCGATTACGCCGCGGACGCCTTGCGTCTCCTGGCTGCGTACCAATCGCTCTCCGCCTCGGAACTCGCTTCCCGGCTCGACCTGCACATCCAGACCGCGCAGGATTTCCTCGAAGTCCTCGCAGCCCTCGGAGTCGCCTCCCGCGAGGAGGTGCTGGAGAAAAAACGCCCCTATTTCCGCTATTCGTTGCCGGACCTGTGTCTGCGCTTCGAGATCGATTTGACGGCGGCGCTGGCGCCGAATGCCGGCGCCGCAGCACGGGGCCGGATCAGAGAAAAAAAGAACACCACCGTGCGCTTCGGGGTCGGCCGCGACAATGCTTCGATCAGCCACATTACGGTATGGACGGGAAGCGGCCGCGAGCAGCGCGAGCGCAGGATCAACCTTACACGCGATCAAGGGCGCTTCCTCTTTCATCTGCCTTTTCCCACCGCCGACCCCACCTCCATGGACGCCATCATGAAAAAGGCCGGGGTGGAAGCGGGCGCCGCCGCCGAGATCCTCGATCTGCTGGAAAGACTGGAAGCCCTGGGTGTCATCGAACGCTTTGGCGGCAAATGATTCTAAATAATGGCTAAGGGGGAACGCTATGGATAGAATGACCTGGATTTGGATCGCTGTGGGGCTGGCCCTGCTGGCGCTGGCGCAGTACCTTGCCGTCCTGGCCTGGCTGCAGCGGCGGCGGGAAAAGATCACGTTTCTGTTCATCGGGCTGTTTTTGCCGCGCTACCTCAACCGCTACCGTGATCTGTCAAGACAGGAAATGGGGCGAACCGGCTTCCTGTTCTATGGTTTTATCGCCTGCATCAACCTGGCGCTGGCAGCCTTCCTTGTTTTCCTGTTCCTCTGAGGGGTGAGGAGGATTGGGGGACGGTGCTTGCATTTTTGCATTTAGCAAATCTAGAGTAGAAGGAAGAGGATTGTAAGGTTGACATTTTCTTGGAAGAAACCGGATCGGCAGTCCGTCCTGATTGGTAGTAGCATTATTCAAAAATGAATGAATTATGATTTATGCAAAGTTGCAAGCACCGTCCCTGAAACTCCATGCGCAGGCTTTTCCGGACAGCGGAGAGCAATTCCCGCGGCACTTGCTCTGCGGCGGCCAGGCGAGGCCAGGCCGACAAGGCCGCGGCGCTCCGCGTGTGTCCCCTTCATGGGGAAACCGCCCCTACGCGCGGAGGCAATCAAAATCGCGGGCACGACCTTGAATGTCTACTATCGAGATCTGACCCCGAACTTTCCGTCAGTGGACGTTGACGATGAAGAGACCGGTGTTGTTGAACTCCTTGGACTCCTCGATCTGATTGTCGGCATCGAGATCTACATTTATCTTATATTGTCCGGGAGTGTCCCAGTAGCGGACAAACGAAAAAGTGAACTCGGTATGATTTCCTCTTGAAGTGCGCTCGATAAAATGAGCGGGAACGGTCCAATCCGGGTATCCCGGGCACTTCACCACCACCTTGCCGGGAGAGAGCACGCTCCCGCCGTTGGTCCAATAAAACCGGGTATAGGCATAGATCATGGTGGAAATTGAGACCTGGTCCCCGGCGTTGATATGGATCTCGTTATAGGAACCGGGAGCGGAAGAGACCTTGCCGAACATGGAGTATACGAAAAGATCGGTCCGGCTCTTGACCGGAAAGGAGGCATTGAACTGGTTGTTGTCCTCGTGAATTTCATCCACGTGATTGAGGGTATCGGCCGTGACCGTGACCTTCAGGTCGCCGCCCACCGGTGCGCCTCCCTCGACAAGCTCAACCTGTTCCGTTTCCGATACCGCCCTGCGGCCCTTGTCCAGAACCCCGATGGCCGTCTCCACGATCTTGTAAAAGTAGTAACTCGGCGGATAGCTGACCAGAAGTTCCACCTTGAGATTGGTTCTGGCGGCAACCGCTCCCCCGATGTTCTGGGATGTTATCACGACTTTGACCTTTTCCCCGGCCTTGGGCTCGGCCGGAACGATATTGACGCCCGTGATCACGATATCGGGCTTGGCGGCGATCGACATCACGGCGGCCCTACTCCTGATTGCGGGTTTGAACTTGGTGTTTACAAGTTCCAATCCCTGGGCCGGTCCTGTTCCCGCTTCCTTGATTTTGAAACAGTTGTCGCTTTTATCCCTCTCGCTACCAGCCTCCGACTTGACCCGGATCTTGTAGTTTCCGGCAGCGGCTGTTCCTCCCTGGTAATCGCCGATCTTCCAGTCATAATTGCCTGAGACTGGATCCAGGCCGCTCACGATTTGCCCCATGACATCGCCGTTTTCCTTGAGCAACAGCAGGGAAACCTTTCCCGGAATCCCGGACGCATGCCATGTGATCCGGAAGGACTGCCCCTGGACGATTTCTTCCCCGCCATTGGGGGAAATGAGCCTTAGGGAAGCGCTTGGAAGCGAAGCGGAAAAAACTATTGTCACGGCGAATACTATCGAGAGAATCCTCATCTTTTTCTCCTTTGCCTTTTTGTCATTACAGGGATAAATAGAAGTTCCGGGCAAATATCTCGCTGCGATCTGGGGAACCGTAACCTTGAGGGCCGGCCATTAGCAGGCGCGGAGGAATATCGACATCGCCATCGAGTAGGTCAAGGCGTTCGGTGCAGGGCGTGGCATAAGGTGTAAGGCAGGCACCGTTCCTGAAACTCGGGAATGGTCGAAAGCAAGCGCGGTTCCCCCTAGTCGGGGACGGAAAAATCAGATCCGCCGAAGTCGGCGGATGATTTTTGCGGGCGAACCGCCCCTACGCGCGGAGGCAATCAAAATCGCGGGCACGGCTACGGCATTTACATAAGGGCACCCGCAAGGGGCGCCCCTACACCCGGAAACATCGACGAAATCGCGGGCGGGTCTGAGACCCGCCCCTACCCATAAAAATCTTGAAATAGGGAACGCAAATTTGTGTTCCCTACGGGTATGACGTTCTGCCTTTCCACCGGGACATTTCGCTGTTTTCTGTTAGGTCAAATAAATGATATCGAGACCCTGAAAGAATCTAAGTAACAAAGTAAAGCACCGTCCCCAATCTCCTCCCGGGAATGGTCGAAATCAAGGGCGGTGTGCGACCCCCCCCTACGCGCGGAGATTAGCGAAATCGCGGGCTATGGCGCAATTTAATTGCAAACTTATGTCATCTTTCGTATACTCCGGCCCGCGCCGCAGGTGGGCGTTAAAAAATTCTTACGCAGAGGCAAAAGAAAGAAATGCCGGATTTTAAAATCAACAGCAAAATCGAGCATGGCATTCTTGAAAAAGACGGCTATGCGATTCATTATTTTGGTAGCGGTGATAAGAGCAAGGAAGCCATTGTTTTTCTTCATCCGGCATTCGGAGATCATCGCTGTTTCGCCAAGCAAATTGATCCCTTCGCAGAGAATTATCGGGTGCTGACCATGGATTTGCTGGGGCACGGTTTATCGCAAGTCGGGAAGGCAAAAGACAAACTGGATTCCTCGGCGCAGCATATCGAAGAGATTCTCGAGTCCGCAGAGATAAAAAAGGCTCATGTAGTCGGAGTCTCCATGGGTTCATTGATCGCCCAGGATTTTGCCATCAAGCATCCGCAACGGGTTTTGTCGTTGACTGTATTGGGAGGATACGACATCACCAAAGAAAACAAAGAACTGGCCAGGGCTCAACGAAAAGAATTGGGCAAATGGTTGTTTAAAATGGTTTTTTCCATGAATGCGTTCAGAAAATACGTGGCCTCGGTTTCGCTGGTCGATAAAAAGGAGCAGGCTCGTTTTTTTGAAAGCGCAAGGTTGTTTACGCGCAGATCGTTTATCGTCATGTCAGGCTTGGGAAAATTGATTGGCCAAAGGGGAAATGGACAGACAGCCATTGCCGCTTTTGATTTTAGTTGGCGAAAAAGATCTGGCCTTGGCATTGAAAACCTCGGCGCAATGGCATGCGGAAGTCAAAGACAGCCGGTTTTATGTAATAGAGAACGCGGGGCATTGCGCCAACATGGATAACCCGGCCAAGTTTAATGAAGTTTTACTGAACTTTATCCGAGGCGGATAAGGCGAGCTGATTTTTATTCGACCAAACCCAGGTGCAGACTTTTTTGGACAGTGGAGAGCAATTCCCGCGGCACTTGCTCGGCGGCGGCCAGGCGAGGCCCATCCTGCCTGAGATATTCCGCTGAAAAATCGTATTTGTTCCTCGGACGCTGGAAAACAAAGGAGGGTACTGTGGTGCGAAAAAAGAACATTCTAGTCGCCTTATTTTTTGTCTTGCTGCTTGGTTTTGGCATAACCGGCTTTCTTGCTGCGGACGCCCCGGGCCTGGAAGTCCCCATCTCGTTCGAAGGATACGTGTTCCTGAACGTCAGCCCCGACTTCAGTGGCGGCATCCTGGAGATGTACGCCCGTCGCGGCGGCGCGTTCGTGCCCGGGCTGATCGTCACGTTGGAGGATATGGCCGCCATTTTTCGCAGTAACGGCTACCACTGCCGCTACAAGGGGCTGCACCCTGCTGCCGGGAGCACCCTGACTGTCACCATCCAGAAACGCGGTCCGCTGCCTGCCCTGCGCCCCGATCTCCTGCGCGTTACCGGCACCGTGCCGCCGCTGCTGGCCATCACTTCGCCGCGCGCGAAGGCGACCGTTGCCGCGGCCGGCGCGCCGGCTCTGGATGTCGTCTGGAGCGGCGACAACCCGCCGTATACGCTCGTGATCCGCGAGGTCGGTTCCCGCGACCCCGTCCTGAGAGAGGAAGGGCTGGCCGTGACTCGCTATTCCGTGCCCATGCGCATTTTTACGCCTGGCAGGAAGTATATGCTGCAGTTGCTGGGCAGCGACCATGCCATGCGTTTCAGCGCCCCGGTGCCGGCCGGCTCGACGTTCAAGCTGGCCCAGTACCACGCCATCGTCATCGCCATCGAGTAGGTCAAGGCGTTCGGCGCAGGGCGTAGGGTGTAGGGTGTAAGGCGTAAGGCAAGCACTGTCCCTGAAACTCGGGAATGGTTGAAACCAAGGGCGGTGCGCGAACCGCCCCTACGCGCGGAGGTGATCGAAATTGCGGGCACGGCTACGGCATTTACATAAGGGCACCCGCAAGGGGCGCCCCTACACCCGGAAACATCGACGAAATCGCAGGCGGGTCTGAGACCCGCCCCTACCCATAAAAATCTTGAAATAGGGAACGCAAATTTGTGTTCCCGTCGGACATGACGTTCTGCTTTTCCACCGGGATATTTTGCTGTTTTCCTGGCTGGTCTGGCTGCTCTCTTCCGCCATCGCCATTTTCTTAGCCGTGATTCAATATCAGATCACCGGCAACGGCACGGTGCTGGCGATGGTATTTGTGTTTATAACCGTATACTTGATTGCGCTATACAGAAAAGGCGATAGGGCAAGGGTTGAATAAATTGTAGAGAAAGCTGAAACCGCTAGGCAAAAGTATTAATGAAAGACCTGACCCCGAAAGCATCTAAAGCAACAAAGTTAAGCACCGTCACCAATTTCCTCTCAAAAAACTTCAGTTTTCAGGATTTTCTTCCCACTGCTTTTTTTGTTCATTAACAAAATCCAAAGTTGTTTCGTTTAATTGTTCTTGAAGAATTGTCATTTTATCGTTTGTTGGATCAAGCCGATATTTTTTTACTATGTTAATTTCAAAATCATTTGGAGCGGAAGTATTTAGAACTAATATTGTTATCAAATTATCTTCGTAATTAAAAATAACGCCCTTAATAATCAAATTAGTATAATACCCTTTTTTCCCTTTAGAATATGATGACTTTATTTGAACATATTTTCCAATGAATTCATTTTTATCTATCAATTCATTTTCGTTTCTAAATTTTATTATATATCCATATGATATTTTTCTTTTTATTGTTTGAGTGTTATTAGAAGTTTGCTCATTGTAATAGACTGTATTTCCACTTTGATGAGCGGTTCCACTGGTTGTAGATCCAGTGTAGCAAGTACGAAAATCCATATACTTATTAGTTAAAATGACTGCATCTCCTCCATGTTTAGCGGCTGCGTTTCTTAACTTTGTGGCTAATGATGATTCTGATGAAAGCCACCAAGCATTCATGTCGATTCTCCCAATAGCTATATATGGTTTTTGGGGTTCAATTCTGTCGTAAATTTTAATTTTGCTAGGATTTGTGGAGGGGAATCTGTAATCAGGGTTTACCGAAACATTGGTCCGAGTGCAAGAGGAAATAAATAAGATTAAAAGAAAATTCAAATATTTTTTCATTTCCTCTCCTTTTTTAAATCCTAATAGTTTTGGATTTACCATACTCAGAATGTTTTGTCAATAACACACATCTGTCCAAAAAAGCTTTTAGAGATCGCGGTCGGGTCACAGGCGCTGCCTACGATTTATCATCGTTTGGGTCGTTGTTCGCCTATATCCCGCAATGGAAAAAAATAGTCGCCAACAAGTCCAGCCGGGATATTTCGGAGTTTTCCTGGCTGGTATGGCTGCTCTCTTCGCCATCGCCATTTTCTATGCCGTAATTAAATATCTGATCACCGGCAAAGGCACGGCGCTGATCTTTTCCAGCATGCTGGCGCTTATATTTGTGTCTGTAACTGTATATTTGATCGCGCGATACAGGAAAGGCTGCAGGGCAAAGGCTTGATTAATTGCAGAGAAAACTACAACAAAATATGCGATTATTTTTAAAAAATATCACATTTGTCCCTATTGCGTTTTTTCAAAAAGGTTCTATAAATATATCGTGATTATTCGTAAGGGTGAGATGTTTGTTATTTTTCGTTGCCGGCAAAACTTTATGCATTCGATTTATGATGAGAATATTAATTATAAAAAAAACAATGAGAAAGACCTAATTCCATTTGCCATACTTTATCTTTTGTATTGTGTTTCGATTTTCAAAGCAATAAACAAAGTAAATGATGAAATGAAGAATAGAGAAAAAAAATGAAAAATGACAAACAGTCTGTCCGACTAGTTTATCTCATGATTTATCTTGTTTTTCTTGTTGTGATGAATCATGTAGCTTTTGGACATTGGCTTCCAGTAACACCGGAAAAAAGTCTTTGGTTCTATTCTGGTGCAGCGGCTTTAATTCTTGGCAGTCTTTTAATTTCACCTTTTTTTACGAGTCCAGCAAATGCGATTTCTTTCCTTATTGCAGCAATTGTTGCCATATTTACAATCCCTGTTTCTGGAACGGAACTCGTGGATACGCTCCCTCGATTATCTATTCTCATCTTTTGTATGAGCATGCTTATTATCTGTACCCTTAACATTTTACTAAAAGACAAAACGAGTCGTATATTTCGAAATGTTGCAAATTCCTGCCGTATAATTGCAGAGTATCTCGGAAGCCCAAGATTTATATATGCCTTGGTTATAATTTATTCACTAATAGTATACCACCGCCGATCGCCGAAGGAATTAATTATTGTTGGAATTTCCGGCATAATCATCGCTGCTCAACAACCGTTAGAAACTTTTGGAATTGCCATTAGACGAATCCGAGAGTTTTGGCAGCCTAGAATTGCTCCTAATACTATTGGTTCAATGATTGCCCATCAGACTCCTGATGTTGTGTTAATCCGACAGGAAAGTGATGAAGTTATTCATCCGGGAATGTGTCTGTTGGTTTTAGACAAACACGCGCATTTGAGAATTGCTGTAACTTTAGGATATTTTGGAAGAGATGATGGGCTCTTGATAAGGGCTCTTGAAATTGATGTACCAGGTATTGACCGGACTCGGCTGAAGGAGTTGGGGCAATTCCTGAGCGAAGGAGATGCAATTCATCTAGAATGTCAAGAACTCGATGCATTCCGCAATGAGGTATATATTCTAAAGCACCTAGATTCATTTATCGGTATTGTTACGATAGATACGTCTATTGAGCGTCTTCTTTTCGATATAGTTCAGGAGAATGACATTGAACAAGGGCGGCTGGTTGAGACGTTTGTATGTGGGGAACGTGTTCTGTATCAAGTACTTGACGGCCTAACAAAGGAAGAAATAATTCAACAGAAAAACACTTACGGTTTTGCCCGTGGTGAAGCTTCTCAAGTAGGTATATGGGAAAACGAAGAACGTAAGTTTAAACCTTGTAATTGGATTCCACGCTTAAACATGCCAGTATTTCTCAAAAATATAGAGGCCAAGCAAGATAATAAGTCTGCAATCGGATATTTTCCCTCAACTAATTATTATGTAGAAATCAAGAATCTTAATGAGATGGTTACTCATAATACGGCTATTCTCGGTATCTTGGGTATAGGTAAGTCTATGCTTGCTATTGAATTGGTTGAACGTATGGTCGTTCATGGGATCAAAGTAATTTGTATCGATTTGACTAATCAGTATGAACAAGAGTTAAAAGATTATCTTAAAGATACAGGGATGAAAGAAAAAATTATGAAACTTCAAGCTCTTGGCCCGCCAGGAAAGACAAAATGCACTAAAAATGTTGAGGAGGGAGGCAGTTGGCGATTATTTGCTACGGGCATAAATGAGATTGTTAACGAATTCGTAGATCCAAAGTGTGAGAATTCGCTGATGATTCTAAATCCTTCCCAGTTTGAAGTATGGCGCCAGGATAGCAAAATCTATCAGGACACTGCTTCGATGGCATCGCTTACCCCAACAGAGATTACTCAAATTATCTCAGATGCAGCGCTTCAAGCAGTCCAGAGATTAGGGATGACAGATAAGGCACGCATTTGCCTTGTTTATGAAGAGGCCCATTCTCTTGTTCCAGAATGGAATTCTGTTGCTGCAGATGGAGATAAAGCAGCTACTAATGGCACGGCTCGAGCTATTCTGCAAGGTCGAAAATATGGACTTGGGTGTCTTCTAATAACTCAACGTACAGCGAATGTTACAAAAACAATTTTAAATCAATGCAATACAATCTTTGCAATGCGAACTTTTGATGAGACGGGTAAAGACTTCTTATCAAACTATATTGGTCTCAAGTATTCTAATAAACTCCCAACTCTTAAAGAACGTCAAGCTGTTGTGTATGGCCGGGCATCTAGTTGCGAAAATCCGGTAATGATTCGTCTTAACAATCACGAAGACTTTGTTCGAATATTCCGAAAGCGAAAGCCGCAATGATTTTAGAAATTATAGTATTTTAAGGATGTATTTTATGAGAAAAACAAAGAGACATTTTGTGGGGTGTAATATTTAATCATGTCAAATAGAGATGATTTTACAGTCGCTGTAAAAGAAGATTTAGCAAAAAGGGTAAGCTATTATTGTTCGTTTCCTGGTTGTGGAACAATTACAATTGGCCCAAGCGAAGAAACCATTTGTGGGACAAGTTCTATTGGTATGGCCTGCCACATCACATCTGCCTCTCCCGGAGGGAAACGATACAATTATTTTATGGATACTGAAGTTAGGAAAAGTATAAATAATGGAATTTGGATGTGCTATAACCATGGAAAAATCATCGACACGGATGAGAGCAGATTTACAATAGATTTATTAAAAAAATGGAAAGAAATAGCGGAAAGCCTATCAAGAGTAATGGTAGAAACTGGGTGTAGTTATGATCAGGCTCTTTTGAAATTCAAATTTTCTTCATTAGCTGCCAATTGCATAGATATTTTTCCTGAAAGCAATGAAAATGAATTGATTGGAGACGCGATTTGCGACAGTTGCATTAGCATTGCTTGGGGAAAAGAAATTGCCAATTCATTAAGAGATTTTATCATTGAACATACCAGGAACTCTTTTGCTCATGGTAATGCTACTTCCATAAAAATTGATATTAAAAAAAATAGATTTAATATCATTGACAATGGTAATGCTTTTAATCCTAGGGAATTGTTGAGGGTTGGTTCGAATAGCGGAGGGGTCGAGTCGATTAAATATCTTTTTACGAAATTTAGTCAAAAAATAGTTTTCAGTCATGAAAGAATCGATAATTTAAATATAGTTACAATTGCTTTTATTGATTCTTCAACGGAAATATTTGATATTACTCCATGCAGCATTGCCATGAGTCGAAAGGACATAAACGATGGTAGCTTCTCCATTAATGTTAGAGAAACTTGCACTGAAGTTTTTATTGTTTTGCCTAGATATTTCTCACCTAGTGATGCGGGTCTGTTTAGGATCAATTCACCATTCTTGTTAAAAGAAAAAAGGCAGCTTATTTTTGTTACAGAAGGTTTGTCTGATTCTGTTTTAGATTCTTTGGAACGTAGTTTTCCAAATTGCCAGATAATCAAGGTGTAGTATTAGGAGGGCGATGTTGGCGAAAGAAATGATGAATCGATGAAGAGAGGATGTTGAACACATGAAGGAAAAGTCGAGTGTTCCTGAGGGTCCTAGGTCGAGACCGGACTCGGAGCTCATGGCAAAATGCAATTAGCCCAAATAATAAAGTATAAATGAAAGACCTGACACTAAGTTTTCCAGAGTGCACACCTTCAGAACGGTTTGTTTTTGATATTTGTAAAAAAAGATTCCTGTCGCTATGGAGTTATTTGAAGCCAATTGGGAAAAAAGGAAAGGAACTTTGTGATATTCTTGTTGTTTGTGAACCCCATGTGATTATTATTTCTGTTAAAGACTGCAAAATGAAGGATACAGGAAACTTTGAAACTGATTGGGAAAGATGGCATCGGAGTGCTGTTGAAGAATCGATGAATCAATTATTTGGCGCGGAAAGATGGATAGAGCAAAATTCCAAAGTGATAAGAGAAGATGAAAAGAATGGATTGGATTTTCCAGAAAAAAACGCAAGGAAAATTCATCGAATAGTTATAGCTTTTGGCGGAATAGGGGAAATTGGGGACGGTGCTTGACTTTGTTACTCTAGGCTGCTGATTAGGATTTAGTGGTGTGAAGTTGATATAAGCTATTGAAGATATTTAAAAAGACTCTTTGCTTAATTTTTTTGATTATGTTAAAAAACAGGTAGATGGATAGGGAAAATTCGATTCAATAAAAAATGAAAATGAATGAGCAAGAGATTCGCTTAAGGTTGTTCGAATGGTTAAATGAGCAATCCTTGCTTAATGGTGGTGTTTTTCCAAGACAGCAACTGGCATCTGGGTTTATTGTTGATGGCAGAGTGATTACTCTTTTAGGTCAGACTGGGATTTGGACTCCGGCCGGTTTCTCAATGCCGATATCAATAACGACGACAACCCATGGTCCATATAATGATGAGTTCAGTGAAGACGGAGTTCTCTTCTATCGATACAGAGGAACCGATCCGAATCATCGGGATAATGTCGGTTTGAGGGAATTGATGAAGCAATCCGTCCCGCTGGTCTACTTTCACAGCATTAAGCCCGGCAAATATGTGGCCGTGTGGCCGATTTTTATTATAGAGGATGTTCGATCGGAACTGGCTGTACGCGTATCATTGACCCGGTTTATATGATGTCTGGCAGAATCGATTCGGCCAATTTGACCGATTCTGCCAATCTCAGGGATACCCTTGGTGTTCGAAGTATATTTGGGTTTCCATCAGGCAGCGTTTGCATCAAGCCGCTTTCCGGGAATATGTCCTGGAAGCCTATGATACAAGATGCACTCTTTGCAATCTTCAACATGTTGAGTTGTTGGAAGCTGCCCACATCATTCCGGATCCTGAAACCGGTGGCGAACCTGTCGTCCCCAATGGATTGTCTTTATGCAAAATCCATCATGCCGCTTTTGACAGTAATATAATCGGCATTTCGCCCGATTATCAAGTCAAAGTCCGCGAAGACATTTTGATAGAAAAAGACGGCCCTATGCTCAAATATGGCTTGCAAGCCCTGGAAGGGAACAAAATAATATTGCCCAGACATAAATCAGATCATCCGGATAAAGATCGATTGGATAGAAGATATAAAAGATTCTTGTCGGCTTAGTAAATTGCATCCTGCGGGGAGAATTTCCACCGACCCCTTTCAGCTATAATGTCCTGTCCCTTGAATTCCGAATACCTTCCTTCCTGAGCGAAACCGCGAAAAACCCCATCGCTTCCGGCGCTGGCGATTTCAAAGTTGCTGTCGTCAACGGCGAAATAGAGGAAATCATTTCCCCACATGTCTTTTAATGGGCATTTGGGCGCGTAACGTTCGATATGTTCCTTTAATTCCTGGATGGTCTTTGCCTTGGGAATTGCCGCGAGCACTTCATAGTCTTCGTCAAGCGCTTTGGTGATCCTGGTTATACGCTCACATGTCATGCGGTATTCTCTTTTTAGATCGTCAGGTGATTTCACCTGCTTCCAGTTGACCATCTTCCAAACCAGAAAACCGGAGAAAATGATCAGAATCAATGCAAAAAAGGTTTTTAGAAAATTTGACATGCCCCCCTCCATTACCAATAAATTGATGTTATAACAATAAATATATGTGAGTCAATGCGGTGAGTGAAGCCGAAGGCGAAGGGGCACAGCACGCTGTGCCGTTTTATTGTGCGTGATGGCGGGGGCACGGCACGCCGTGCTCCAACGGCTGTTTTAAAACAATCATCACGGTCTGTGCGTAGTTGCTAGCATAATTGATGCGTAAGAATCATGATGAACCATATGAATCTACGCAATCTGAAACGCCCAAAGGAGCAACGCGCATGGAAATGAATTCAATTTCGCTCAAAAAGACAACAAGATTTGCCGGCCTGGTCTATTGTATTTGGGTAATCACGGGCCTCTTTGGCATGTTTTACGTGCCCTCGCAAATCAATATGCAAGGGGATGCCGCCGCCACCGCCCGGAATATCCTCTCCCACGAATTTTTATTTCGCGCCGGCATAATCAACGATCTCATCACCCACATCCTCTGGGTGGTATTGGTGTTGATTCTTTACCGCATGTTCAAGCAGGTGAGCGAGCGCCAGGCCAAGCTTCTGGTCGCCTGGGTGATCGTGCAAATCCCCGTCGTTTTCATCATGGACGCATTCAGCATCGCTTCGCTCATGATTTTCAAGGGCGGGATATTGAAAACGTTCGCGCTGGCCCAAAGGCAGGATCTGGGCGTGCTTTTTCTTAAAATCAACGATTACGGGGTTTTGACATTGGAAATGTTCTGGGGGCTCTGGCTCATTCCCCTGGCGATCCTGGTCTACAAGTCCCGCTTCCTTCCCCGCTTCCTGGGCGTCTGGCTGGCCATAACCGGCATCTTCTATGTTGTCTTGAGCGTTACGGGCATCATGCTGCCGCAGTATAAGGATTTGGTAATTCATAGCGTGTTCGCCTTGCCGGCCGAACTCGGCGAATTGGTCTTCGCATTGTGGCTTCTGATCATGGGCGCAAAGGCGCGAGAGGCGAAAAACCTGCCCATGTGAAAAGGCATTGGAGTCAGGTCTTACATTACGACATTTAATTGAAAGATGGCATTGCTGATCTGACCGATCCGGTTGCGTCCCCTATGCAGTGCTGCGGCAAATATATATGAATGCAAGCGGAGCGGTCAGGGACAGATTGGAGCATTGGGGTCAGGTCTTACATTATAACATTTGGGGAAAGAGGGCCATGTCTGGAATAAACGGTTTTTTGCTGATGGTTCATGCAAAAAACCATGCGCCATCCCCGGACTGCACGGGCGCAGCGGCAAGAGCCCCGTTTGCATTCCCGGGAAAAATCACATAAAATCTGCCGCGAAGGCTCCCGCTGCGGGAAGGAGGCATGGATGAAACCGCGAATTTGCTGCGTTTTGCTGCTGATCGCCGGGATGGGTGTTGCGGCCGACAATCGCGGCTTTGATCCCAGCGGCGTCTGGATGGGACTGCACGGCCCGCTGGCGCTGATGCGCGCCGGCGACACGCTGTCTTTCTCCTACTCGGCGGTGTTCGGCGCCACCGCCCACATGTGCGACGGCATCGGCGTGGCCGGCTTTGTCGGTGACGGCCGCTGGGAGTATCGCGACGACCAGGGCACCGTCGTATTCACCACCAAAAACGGCACGGTGACCATGCAGGTCGTCGACGGCATTGCCTCTTTCTGCGGCGCCAACTGGCCCGGGGAGACCTTCAGCAGCGATTCCTGGAAACCCGCCTACCGCTGCCGGGTCACCGTTCCCAAGGCGCACTTCTTCGTCGTCGGGACCCTGCCATCCGACCAGCGGCCGGGCTACGTCCTCCAGGGCGACTGGGTCGAGGCGATCGACCTGGTCAATGAATCCTCGGCGGCCTGGCTGCTCGTCCGTTTTGTCGGCAAGGGGCGCACGACGGCCGGCCTGCTGGAGCGCGACGCCCTCGAGTGCCAAGAGGGTCTATAGGGGCAGGTCTCGATATCAGGCATTTGCAATTCACTGTAGATATGCGCATAGAAAAATAAGCTATTTGGGAAAAGAAACATGGGAATGTGTATCGCAAGTTATTGATATATGGTTTACGGCGATATACGGCAAACAGCCTGAAGGAAATCGGCGCGATCGTGGAAATGGATTACCCGGCGTTTTCAGCGGCCAGGACCGGTTGATAAATTTTCTTCGTTGACTATAATGGGAGCGATCCAGAGGAAGCACATGCAGCGATTTATGCGACATCATGAGCGTAGAGAATGGAACCAGTCAGGAAATTCATGGATTTTAAGGTCTTCAGCGGCAGCACCGGTGATCTGCCGGAAATTCGCTGTAAACAAAATCGGCATTCCCTTTACGCAAATGGACGACCATTTTTATGCCAAGCGCAATGATGAATCCTAAGGAAAACACGCAAGGCCACGGTTTCGGGACAGCGCCGGTTTTTTTGGCGGCCATCAGCACCATACTGGGAGCCATTCTTTTCCTGAGGTTCGGCTATGCTGTGGGCCATACCGGCTTGATCGGGGCCATCGCGATTATTTTGATCGGCCATGCCATCACCATTCCCACCGCCCTGGCCATCGCCGAAATCGCCACCAACCTGAAAGTGGAGGGAGGCGGGGAATATTTTATCATCAGCCGTTCGTTCGGCCCTACGGTCGGCGGGACGATCGGCATCTCGCTTTATTTTTCCCAAGCCATATCGGTGGCATTTTATATGATCGCTTTCGCCGAGGCCTTTCGACCCGCTTTCCCCTGGATCCAATCCCAGCTGCATATGGCTCCCGAGGTGTGGATGATCAGCTTGCCGGCGAGCCTGATCCTGCTGGTCGTCATTTTGAAAAAGGGAGCCAATGTCGGCGTGTCTCTCCTGTGGATCGTGGCCGTCACCCTGGGTGTATCCCTGCTTTTTTTCTTTCTGGGAAAATCGGCGACTCCGATCCATGAGTTGAACATTTTTTCCAAAGTCGGCAAACCCGAAAGTTTTTTTCTTGTTTTTGCCATCGTCTTCCCGGCGTTCACCGGGATGACCGCGGGAGTGGGCCTGTCAGGAGACCTGAAAAACCCGAGAAAATCCATCCCCCTCGGCACCCTGACGGCAACCATCACCGGCATGCTGGTCTATCTGCTGGTCGTCATCAAGCTGGCCTTGAGCCTGGATCCCGCGGAATTGGCCGGCAATCAATTCGCCATGAGCAAAATCGCCCTTTGGGGGCCGATCATTCCCATCGGCTTGGCTGCCGCCACCATCTCTTCGGCGATCGGCTCCATCCTGATCGCCCCGCGGACCCTTCAGGCCCTGGCGACCGATGCGGCCTTCCCCTCAAAAGCCGTCAATCGCTTTCTGAAATCCGGCCGCGGCAAAGTGAACGAACCCTTCAACGCCACCATGGTCACTGCGGCCATCGCGATCGTATTTGTGTCGTTGGGCAGCGTTGATTTTGTGGCCCAGATCATCAGCATGTTTTTCATGATCACCTACGGCTCTTTGTGCCTGGTGAGTTTTTTGGAGCATTTTGCCGGCAACCCTTCCTATCGTCCCACGTTTCGCTCCCGCTGGTACTTTTCCCTGATCGGCGCCGTGGCCTGCTTCGTCATGATGTTTCAAATGGCGCCGCTGTATGCTTCGGCTGCGCTGTTGGCCATCATCGGGATTTATCTCGGCCTGAAAAAATCATCGGCAGGCGAAGATGATCTGTCGGCCATGATCAAAGGGGTTCTTTTCCAGGCGACCCGGCATCTACAGGTCCTGATCCAAAAGAAGCGGCCGCAAGTCACCCTGACAAACTGGCGGCCGTCATTGATCGCGATTTCGGATGCCTCCCTGACCCGTCTCGCCCCGTTCGACCTGCTCCGTTGGATATCCCATTATTATGGCTTCGGCACCTATATCCACTTCATCAGGGGTTCCCTGGATCCTGACACCAAGAGCGAAGCGCGAGAAAGACTCAGCCAGTTGATCGATCAAGCAACGCTGACCCAGGCGGGAATTTATGTGGATACCATCATTTCCCCTTCCTTCAAGACGGCCGTGGCGCAAATTGTCCAGATCCCGGGCATTGCCGGAATGGAGAACAATACGGTCCTCTTTGAATTTCACGAGGAGAAGCAGGCCGACATTGAAGAAATTATAAGTGGCTGCCATTTTGCCGCCGTGGTGGATTTCAATATCACGGTCCTGAGATCATCCGAGCGCCACTTTGGATACAAGAAGAGAATCGACATCTGGTTGACTCCCGGTGATTATCGCAATGCCAGCCTGATGATTTTGCTGGCCTATATCATGAAGGGGCATGATGACTGGTCCGGTTGCGACATCACCCTCTTTGCCGCTTTCGATGAGAAGGAACTGGATCGCCAGGTCGACCATTTGAACAAATTGATCGATATCGGCCGTATTCCCATTTCCAAGAGCAATGTCCAAAGGATTTCCTGGGAAAAAAACAAAGTCCCGTACGAAGATCTTGTCAATCAACATTCCGAGGGAGCGGATCTGGTCATGATGGGATTTTCATTGACCAAACTCACGGAACAGAAGGGTGAGTTCTTTACCCGATTCGACCGAATCAAAGACATCCTGTTCGTCAGGGCGGGTCAAAGAATTGTCATCACCGACATGGAAATTCAGCCGCTCAAGAACAAACCGGACCTGATCGCCGACTGAATAAAACCGCGGGGCTCCGGGGTCAGGTCTCCAGATTCCAGAAATCAAGTTAATGGCATTGTAGGAGCACCGCGTGCTGTGCCCTCTTACTGCGGGCAATTTCAGTGGAAAGGCGCCTGGGTTTTCAGCGCCTCTTTATGAACGTCTCTCCCTTGCCCATTTCGCCGGTCTGTTTGGAATGGAGGGTGATGGAGATCCTGTCGTATTTCAGATCTGATCCCTTGTCTTCCTTGGGTTTCTTTATTTGCACCGTGTAACCGTACATGAAAAAGCCCCGGGTATATTCCTTGATCTTGTTGATGGCCACGA
Source organism: Candidatus Aminicenantota bacterium (assembly GCA_963732485.1). Classification (GTDB taxonomy): domain Bacteria; phylum Acidobacteriota; class Aminicenantia; order UBA2199; family UBA2199; genus UBA2199. The sequence goes on along the minus strand of CAVSZS010000012.1, from coordinate 355,380 downwards.
TCTCCGCCTTGGCGCCATTGATCTCCACGGTCAGCTCCTCGGCCGTGATGGCGTCGGGTGCCATGTCGATCAGATGCGCCCGTCTCGGTCAGGAGACTGTCCGTTTGCCGGGCGCCCTGGAATTTCTTGGCGTCGACTTCGCGTTTGGCCGCTATGGCCAGGGTCTTGCTGAGGCTCATGGGCCTGAAATACACCATGTAAGTTTCCTGCGGCGTTACCTGCGGCTCAAAAGCATTGAGCCCGTACATCTCCATCCTGTCGTATTGCGGATCGATCACCAGGTCGGAATGGACCGGGACGGACCAGGCCCAGTACTCAAGCTTGTTGACCCGGTACTCCTTGAGCTTTATGGCGTACAAACAATAGTAATCGCCTTCCTCTACCGCCAGGGAGTATCGGCCTTTGGCGTCGGAGAGGGTCTCGTAAAGGTTTTCAAAAGCCCGGTTTTTCAGGCGGATCGTGGCGCCTTCTATTGGATTGCCCTTGAAGTCAGAGACGATGCCGCTGATCTTGAATGTCGCATTTCCCTTCAGGCATGGAGAAAACACCAAAAGTACAACGGCGAGCAAAAGCGGTTTTGTTATTCCTTCTTTCATGTTCGTGCCCGTGCTAGAAGAGGGTGTTGTAAAAACATTTTCCATAAATGATCTATACTCATTCTCCGGCAAATTAGCAAGGGGAAGGTGGTGCTGAAAAAGGCGTTGGGCGTAAGGCGCAGGGCGCAAAGCGTACGGAAGAAAAGCTCAGGCGTAAGGCGTAAGGTGTAAGGCGTAGGGAAAAAACCAAAGTGCAATGCGTAAGGCATAACGAAGCAGCACAAGGCAATTGCCGGCGGCTTGATATTTCCCTGAATGGAATGCCATAATCGGCAAATGAAAGCCAAAGCGGCAATGAAGCGCGAGATGGTCGCTCCCTGCGGCATGAACTGCAACCTCTGCAGCTGGGTGCTCGATCCAAACAAGCCCGGATGCGTAGGGTGCCGGCCGCGGGGCAGAGGCTGCATCCACAAAAAAGGGCTGTGCCCGCAGCTCGCCAAAAGCGAGATCAAATCCTGCCACCAATGCGACCAGTTCCCCTGCGCCAGCCTGCTGCTGATCGAGAAACGCTACGTCAGGGCCCACAACTACAGCTTCGTGGAAAACCTGAATTTCATCCGTCAGCGGGGAATGCCGGCATTCCTCGCGCGCGAAACAAAAAGATACACCTGCCCGTCGTGCGGCCGGCTGCTCACCGTGCACAGCGACGTATGCCCCCATTGTGGGCAGCGGCATAATCCAGAACAGGCGCAGCCAGGGCGATGGGGCACGGGCTGCTAGCACTAGCAACCTTGGGGCAATGGGGACGGTGCTTGCATTTATGCATTTAGCAAACCTTGAGTAAAAGAAAGAGGATTAAAAGATTGACATTTTCTTAGAAGAAACCGGATCGTCTGTCTGCTTTGGTTTGTATTAGCGGTATTCAAAAAAGGAAAAAATTACGATTTGTGCAAAAATGCAAGCACCGTCCCCGTCCCCTACGGGCAGCCCGGGCGTGGCGTTCCGCCGCTGATGCCGGCGATCCATCCCGCCCTTGATGCGGATGTCAGTTTCCCCAATTCATTTTCACGGTGTAGTCCTTGCTGATGAGGTGATCGTTCATATCCTTTAACGTGATATTCAGTTCAACGGTTTCGGCGGCGTTCAGGTCCGCGAACGCGATATTTTGAGTATAGCGCGTTGAGGTCAGGGTCTGGTTCCCCTCGATCTGGTCCGTCCCGAATAGCTGGGTGCCCGAATAACTGTAGGACCGGGATTGCGATTTGGCGTCGGTGAATTTTGCCGTGATGCTCACTATCTTTGCGAACACTCCGGCGGTTTCAGTCAAGGTGATGCTTATTTTGTAATCTATTCCCGAAGGGAGCGATGTATTGGGAGGCCAGATCACATCGAAGCCGATTTGAATCTCCGCGATGAAATCAGCGGTAAGATCGGGATCGCTCTCCGGATTTTTTTTGCAGGACGGCATGGCCAGCAAAACGAGAACCAGGACAAAAATAGCAGGCAGAATGGTACTGTTTTTCAATTTTCCCTCACTTTTTATTTAAAATGGCCAGTGGAAATCCAACAGTGATCGTTTTTAATCGTCACTTTTATAAAATTATATTATACCCACCTGAGAGAGGAATGTCAAGAAGTGACGGGTATCGTCCGGGTTGCCCTGGGGAAGGCCAGGGACGGTAGTTGTCTAGGGTGCAATCGGGATCCCAGGAATAGAAACGGAATCAGGTCTTGATCATTGGATATTGAACGATTTTTGGGATAAAGGAATTAACCTGTTGGCCCTGATTTTCTCAATATGCTGAAAAGGCTCGATTCATCCGCTTTGGTCAGGACGTGAGCGGCGGGCAGTCCCCTGAGGTGACGCCGCCCAGTGTGTTGGGCCAACTAGCCCGCGGCCGCCTATTGCGGTGCAAGTGAATTCGCTATAAACTCTTGTTTTAAAAACCAACAATTTCACGGCCTGCCTTTGCCGGCAAGGAGTCAAGGCAATGAAAAAAAAATGGAATATCTTCCCGATCCTGCTGGCTGCGGCCGTTGTCGTCGCCACGCAATCCGCTGCCTTCGCCGCGGACAAGGCTGCGAGGATCGACAAATTAATCACGGCCTGCCATGAAAACGGGCTTATCAATGGCGCCATCCTGGTGGCTGAGAAGGGGAAGGTGATCTTTCGCAAGGCCATCGGCACGGCCAACGTGGAATGGGACATCGCGAACGGCCTGGATACAAGGTTCTCGTTGTTTTCGCTCAGCAAGCAATTCACCGCCATGCTGGCCATGATGATGGTGGAGGAAGGGAAATTGCGGCTGGACGGGAAGATCCTGGATTATCTGCCGTATTTCAGGAAGGATACCGGCGAGCGCATCACCATCCATCAGCTGCTTTGCCATACGCACGGCATTCCCTATGTGAGTTACAACAAATTGCCTTATCGAAATAAGTTAGCGAAGGAAGCCTTTTTCCTGGAGTATTATGGGGTCGATCTGGAGTTCGCGCCGGGAAGCAGCTTCAAATACAGCGACGGTTTCGATATCCTGGCGGCCATCGTCGAGGTCGTCTCCGGCCGGCCGTTCGAGACGCTGATGCAGGAGCGGATCTTTGACCCCCTGGGAATGAAAGACTCGGGCTTCGTTCACGTCAGCCGCAATATCAGGAAGCATGCCAGCGATTACAGCGATTCGCTCGCCGTCAAGGGCGAAGCCTTGTACGAACTGCCGCTCAACGGCAGCAGCGCCCTGTATTCGACCGTGGACGACCTTTTCCGCTGGGACCGGGCCCTGGCTGAAAACAGGCTGCTGGCGAAGCGCTTCCAGGACATGATGTTCAGCGTGCAGGCCGACTTCGGCCGGCCTTACGGGTATGGCTTTGATATCGCGGAGTTGGACTTCGGCCAGCAGAAAAAGAGGGTCGCCTGGCACGAAGGCAGCGGCAGCGCGATCATCTTCCGCTCCCTTGCGGATGGCAACCTGGTGATCCTGCTCAACAACATCCTGGGCGAGAACGTCCTGGTCAGCCGGGAGATCATGAACATCCTGTACGACCTTCCCTGCCAGGTCGTCAGGCGAACCGTGCAATAAGGGTCAGGCGGCGATTCAAGGAGAACGCCGGTGCAGGGGCACAGCGTGTTGTGCCCTCGTATCGTGATGATGGGGGCACGGTGCCCGCTAGCGGATTGCCCTGGAAGTCGGACACGATGCCGCTGATCGCGGCTGTCGCGTTTCCTTTCAGGCTGGTTGGAAATACCCGCAGCGCCACGGCGAGCAAAAGCGGCCCCGTTACTCCTGCGGTCAGGTTCTTGCGCGTGCCCGAAGGCGGCGGCTTAAAGAATAAAGCCGTCTACCGCCCGTTCTTGATAAATCGAGGCGGGCGCACCCTTGGAGCGTATTCGACGCCGATGGTGAAACTGATCCAGCTGCCGTGAATGTTGCTGCTCCTGTAATCGCTGGTCGGGTCGTACAGGTGATGGAATTGCACTCCCGGGCTGAGGGCCCAGCCGCTATTTCGGACCAAATAGATGTTCGCCCCAGCGCCGACGGTAAAAACCACAAAACCGTCGGGGCCGTGGATCCAGTCATCGCCTTGGCCGTTGCCGGCCCCGGCCAGGAGGAAAAATTCCGTGTTCTTCCATTCCGGAAAACAGTAAACGCCGTTCAGGGTATAGTGGATGAAAGAAGATCCTTCCGTCATATCTTCCCACTGCCGTGCATGCGTGTCGTAGTGTATCCTCGTGTACGTCCCGTCCTGAAAGGCCAGGTCGAATCGCAAGCCGAAGCGCTCGAAAATATTATATTGGATATGAACGCCTAGATGATGATAGAGCCGGCTGCCATACTTTAAAGGATGAGGGAAATAGGCCTCATCCATGGTGATCAGGCCGAATTCGGGCTTGAAGCCGAGGGAAGAACCCGCCTGGATGCCGAATCCGAACGTACCTTTACGCGCGGCGCCGGCAGGAAGGCAGAACGTTGCCAGCAACGCAGCGGTCAACAGGCACTTCTTCAAGCGGCGTCCCAGTTCGCGCAAAACCTGATGTGTCATGCTCGCCTCCCCGGATTGAATTTCAGTTCTTCATTACCATAAGGCGTCCCTAAAGTGCAAGTTGGAGTAGAGGCCCAAATCTCGTGATCGCTGTTTTCCCTACGTAGCGCCGCCATCGTTCTTTTCCGTCCTCTTGCCGCTCAGGAACTCGATGTCGATGCGGCCGATATTCGTGGTCGCGACCCGGGCGTCGGTAACCTTGGCGGCGAGGACCCGCTCGGGATCCCCCTCCAGCTGGCGGATCATCACCTCCAGCGCCCGGCGCTTCTCGGCGGCGTCGCTGACGAAGCTCACCCGGCCGCTGAACTGGACGCTGGCGAACAGATGGTCGCATTGGCCCTGCACGTAGCCGCGGTCGATGAACGCCTGGCCCCAGATGCGGTTGTTGCTTTTTAGAAAATCGATTTTTTTGCCCGCGAACGCGCAATGAAAATAGACGGCGTTGCGCTCAGCATCGTAGCCATGGCTGAGGGTGGCGAGGTAGGGCTCGTTGTCGCGGCACATGGCGATGGTGACGTACCTGGTTTTGGCCAGGATTGCCTGCAATTCGGTCTTGTCGCGGATCTCCTGCTCCTTGCGGCGCAGCTGGTGATACGATTCCATGTCGTGTCGCTCCTTGCAATCCTACTTTACGTTATGCTGTTTCTTCATGTCAACGAGCGAGCGGGCGATGAGCTGCTCAAGGACGGCGCGGTCGACGTCGGCCAGCTTTTTGATATAGAGGCAACTGACGCTCGTTTTGAACTTGCCGAGCTTCTTCAGCAGCGGGCCGTACTTGTCAAAACCGGGGATGATGTAGATGGACAGGCTGTCCTGGCGCGGCGAAAACCCGGTCAGCATCCAGTCGCCTTCCTGGCGGCTGCGCTCGGACTTGTAGTGGTAGGAGCCGAAGCCGACGATGCTGCTTCCCCACATTCTTGCCGGCAGGCCGCTGACTTTTTTGAACAGCTTCAGCAGGGCCTGACAGTCGGCGCGCCGGGCCTCGTCGGGCACGGCCTTGATAAAATCGCTGACGCTGGCCTGGTTGACCCTGGTTTTCAGTTCGCTCATGGAAAGAGTATAGGATATTTAAGCCTAAAGGTAAAACGCAAAGGGAAACCAAGCCGCATGCGGGGGGCGGAGCATGGATGGCTGGGCGGGCTTGACTTTGTCATTTTAATATAGTAGCATTACAATATACCATGAATACAATAACAAACAAAGAAGCGGCGCTGCTGAACCTGTTGTCGGAAAAACCCAAGCATGCCTACGAGATCGAGCTGGACATCAAGGAGCGCGACATGCGCTTCTGGACGGAGATATCCATGTCCTCTGTCTACAAGCTGCTGAACAAGCTCGAGGCGCAGCAATTGCTCAGGAGCACGGTCAGGCTTTCAAAGAAACAGGTGGCCCAGAAAGTGTATTCGCTGACGGCCAGGGGCAGGAAGGCGTTTAAAGAAAAATTAGCCCTGCTGCTCTCGACCTGGGAGGCCAGCAAGCATCCGCTGGACATCGGCCTGGCCAGCCTGTGGCTGCTGGGCAACGAGGAAGCGATCGCCCTGCTGACCAAATACGGCGAGCACCTGGAACGTATGCTGGTCATGCTACGCCGAGCTGGAAACGTACCTCAGGGAGCATCAGTGCCCGCCCGGCAACGTGCAGCTGGCGACGCGGCGCCTGCACATGCTTGGCGGCGAGAAAAAATGGCTGCGGGAGTTCATCAGGGAGCTGCAAGGTGGAAAGGAGTAGTTTCCTGTTCCCGGCGCCACGAGTTGCCGGGGAGGGGATCGGGTAAGCCATGAACGACAGCATCGTAATCACCAATGCCAGCACCCATAACCTGAAGCACATTTCCCTAAAGATACCGAAAAAAAAGATCGTCGCCTTCACCGGTGTGTCCGGATCCGGCAAATCCTCCCTGGTATTCGACACGATCTACACCGAGGCGCAGCGGCAGTTGATCGAGACCTTCTCCTCGTTCGCCCGGGCCCGCCTGCCCAAGTTGTCCCGCCCGCCGGTGGACGAGATATGCAACATCTCGACGGCGATCGTCATCGACCAGAAACGCATGGGCGTGAACCTGCGCAGCACGGTCGGGACGGCCACCGAGATCAGCACCTACCTGCGCCTGCTCTTCTCCCGCTGCGGCGACCGCTCGATCGGCCCCTCCTTCATGTTCGGCTTCAACCATCCCCAGGGCATGTGCCCCGACTGCAAGGGGATCGGCCAGGCGATTTCCATGGACGTCGACCGCCTGATCCGCTGGGAAAAGTCGATTCGCGACGGGGCCATTGATCATCCCGACTACCGGGTTGGCGGCTGGCTCTGGCGCGAGCTCATGGCCATGGACCTGTTCCCGATCGACACGCCGCTGCGGGATTTCAGCGAGCGGGACAAACAGCGCTTCCTGCACGCCGAGGCCATCCCGGTCGAAAGGAGGCACGGTGCCGGCATCTACACGAAAAACTTCGAGGGCGTCGTGCGCAAGCTGCAGCGGCTGCATTTGAGCAAGCCGGCGGAGCGGCTGAGCAAGCCCCGGCGCTCGGCGTATGATAAATACTTCGTGGAGCAGGAGTGCCCCGGCTGCGGCGGCACCCGCATCAGCCCTCTGGCGCGCAGCGTGCGCATCAACGGCAGGAACATCGCCGAGCTGTCGCAGCTGGAATTGAGCGACCTCGACGGGTTCCTGTCCGGGGTGGAAGGCGATATCGCCAGTCCGCTGGTAACGAAAACAAGGCAAATTCTCGCGCACCTGATCGAGATCGGCGTCGGCTATCTGTCGCTGAGCCGGCCGGTGTCCACTCTCTCCGGCGGCGAAAGCCAGCGGGTCAAGATGGCGCGCCAACTCGACTGCGACCTGGTGGACATGATGTACATCCTCGACGAGCCGTCCATCGGGCTTCATGCCAAGGACATCAGCCAATTGCTGGAAATGCTGCGCCAACTCAAGGACAAGGGCAATACCGTTCTGGTCGTCGAGCATGATCCCGCCGTGATGGCCTGCGCCGAGCATATCGTGGACATCGGGCCCGGAGCGGGCAGCCTGGGCGGTGAGATCGTTTTTTCGGGCTCGTTCAGCGACCTGAAAAAACAGGCGCACAACCTGACCGCGCATTATCTGAACCGGAGGGCGTCGGCCCGGCGCGAGCGCAAAAAATGGACCGCGGCCTTCGAGATCCGCGCTGCGGCGCTGCATAACCTGAAGAACGTCTCCACCCGCATCCCCAAGGGCGTCCTGACCTGCGTCACCGGGGTCGCCGGCTCGGGAAAAAGCAGCCTGATCAACGATTTCTTCCTGGCCGGCCACCCCGAGGCCATCATCATCGACCAGTCGCCGGTCGGCCGCTCTTCGCGCTCCAATCCCCTGACCTATATCGGCGTGTTCGAAGCCGTGCGCAGGGAATTCGCCAGGGCCGCGAACAGGCCGGCAGCCCTGTTCAGCTTCAATTCCCACGGCGCCTGCCCGAAATGCAAGGGACTGGGCGCCATCGCCGTGGAAATGAGCTTCCTGGACGAGGTAAAGATCGTCTGCGATGAATGCCAGGGGAAACGCTACACGGAGGAGGTCCTGGCCTTAACGGTCAAGAACAGGAATATCCATGACGTCCTCTGCATGACGGCCCGGGAAGCCCTCGACTATTTTGTCGATGCGGAGATCCTGAGAAAACTGCGGGTGTTGTGCGCCGTGGGTCTGGACTATCTGGAGCTTGGGCAGCCCTTGAGCACGCTCTCCGGCGGCGAATGCCAGCGCATCAAGCTGGCGTCCGAACTGCATAAAAAAGGCCGGGTCTACATCATGGACGAACCGACGACCGGCCTGCATATGGCCGATATCGACAGGCTACTGGGCATCATCCACGACCTGGTGCAGAAGGACAACACGGTGATCGTCATCGAGCACAACCTGGATGTGATCAGCCAGGCCGACTGGATCATCGACCTTGGCCCCGAAGGCGGCTTCCGGGGCGGGGAGATCGTTTTTGCGGGAACCCCGGAAGACCTGATGAAATGCGCGAGCAGCCATACGGGTAAGTACTTGCGCGACTACTGCCGCGGTTGCTGAGCTCCGGAGTCAAGTCTTTTTTGCCTATTGCTCAGCGGGAGCACCGGTGTCTTCCTTGCGCGGCATCGGCTCCGGGATATAAATAGTGTCCGTCTCCAGTTCGTCTCTCGTATCCTTGGCTTGGATGAGCGCAACGCAGCAGGTCATGACGATTCACTTAATAATGATGTTACTTTATCTCCAATAATCTGCGATTGAGCAAGGGTTACATCAAGAGCGCCAGGACCTTCAGAGTGGCATTCAGTATCGGGGGGCGGTTATTTAATCTTGTCGCCCTTGATGTTTTGTCCCTTTTGATGCAGGATGAGGTGCGTCACCTTGCCTGCCGCGTCCTTCACAAAAGAGATTTGGGCATCGACCTCTTGCAGGAAGAATTCCGTCTCCGCCTCGGGATGCAGTTGAAAGCGGGGCTGCCCGGTCGCCTGCCCGAACAATTGGTTTCCATCTTTTACGATCAGCAAGACAAAAGTCGGGGCCAACTGATACTCTCCCACATACGCATCCAGCCGGGCCGGTTCCAGCGCAATCTCTTTGTGCTCCTTCATGTATTCAATTTTGGCCAAGGGGATCTGCTCGTCTAAAAAGTGCAGTCCGATGTTGTCGATAATGTTGGCGCTGTTCGACAGGATCGCGATGCCCATGCCTTTCCGCACATCAAAGCCGACAAAACTGTGGTAGCCGGCAGTGCCGCCGTTGTGCCAGACGATCACCGTGTCCGGGAGTTTCATCAGGTGCCAGGCGAGGCCAATGCGCATGTCGGGCATCGTTGTGTCGTTGCGGTCCTGCCGGGCCAGCGCCAGCGCCGGCGCCAGCGGTGAAGGCTTCAGCCCCATGTTGGCCGCCAGATAGTCGAGCATATCGTTCACGGTCGAGCGGATGGCGCCGGCGCCTGCCAGGGCATCCATGTCCCAGTTCTTTACCGGCACCAGTTGCGGCGAATGCCCCATGGCCAGCCGGGCCGCCATTTCGGGCCGCAGCACGATGCCGGTGCTGTTCATCCCCAGGGGGCGAAAAATTCTCTCCAAGAGCAATGCTTCGTAGCTTTTTCCCGCCCGGCGCGCCAGCGCTTCGCCGAGCAAGCCGGCTCCGAGATTCGAGTACTCATAGCTGGCGCCGATGTCCCTGGGCAGTGAGTAGCCCGCGAGGAACTCGAACAGTTTCCCGGCCGTGTAATCGGCATAGGGATTGTCGGGATCAACGGGCGCGAAATTGGACGGCATGCGCGGCAGCCCGGAGCGGTGCGTCGCCAGATCGAGGAGGGTGATCTCTTTTCCCCCGCGCCCGGGCAGTGTCACGCCTTTGGGCAGGAATTTGGCGACGGGATCGTCCAGGTTAACGAGCCCGCGCGCGACCATGTCGGCCAGCAGCGTTGCCGTGAATGTCTTGGTCACTGAACCGATCTCGAACACGCTGTCTCCGTCGACGGCGCGGCCGTCTGCGGCGGTTTTGCCGTGGCTGTAGATCGTTCTGCCATCCTTGTCGATGATCCCGACCACGATACCGACCGTGTGGCGGTTAGCCACCGCATCCGTCAGGGCTTTCTGGATCGTCTGGGGATCGATGGTTGAAGCCAGGGACTGTACGGCCGTTAAAAGCAACGAAAAAACAATAAAAATAGCCAGGCGCATTTCATTCTCCTAATGAGCGGTTTTTTCCGGATGGGCCGGAATGGAAAAACAATTATAACCCAGCACGATAAAATATGCAGCCAGCGGAGCGTTCGCTAAAAAACTCAGTCGGCGTATGGGGGGAAGGGTTGGCAAGCGCACCGTTTTCAACTATAATCAGCTTTCATCAACATCGCCAGCCCCGGAGGAGAAAAACCATGCCATACGTATTTCGCGTACTGCTGTCCGTGCTTATCCTTTCTTTTCTGACAACCGCCGCCGCTTTCGCGCAAAGTGATATTGCGGGTAGCAAGGACCATCCGTTGTTCAGCCGCCTGCCGGGTTTCTATATCGCGGTTTACGAAACGAGCGATTTCAACTCGTATACCTTCTGGAATGAGAAACGCGACCAGGTCAAGGTCGACGGCCGCTACTACCAGATCCAGTACGAGGCCAAGGCGGGAACAAATCCGCCTTCGACGCTGCAGATCCACCGCAATTACGAGAACGCCATCCGCCAGATCGGAGGCACCGTGCTGTACAGCGATGACGAGTATTCGTACATGAAGCTCGTCAAGAACGACAAGGAGATCTGGGTGGAGCTGACCGCCTACGGTCCCAAGCCGAACCTGGTCATCATCGAAAAGCAGGCCATGAAGCAGGAGGTGCTGGCCAACGCCGACGCCTTCGCCAAGGGCATCCGCAGCACCGGCCACGTGGCCGTCTACGGCATCTACTTCGACACCAACAAGTCGGTGCTCAAGCCCGAGTCGGAGGCGGCCTTGAAGGAAATTGCCAAGCTGCTGCAGGACGATCCGGGCTTGAAGGTGCACGTGGTCGGACATACCGATAACTCCGGCGGGCTCGAAGCCAACATGAAGCTTTCCCTGGACCGGGCCAACGCCGTGGTCCAGGACCTGACCGCCAAACGCGGTATCGCCGCCTCGCGCCTGAAGGCCAACGGCGTCGGGCCGCTCGCCCCCGTGGCCGCGAACGACACCGATGCCGGCAAGGCCAAGAACCGCAGGGTGGAGCTGGTCAGGCAATAAACATACGGATCAATCCCCGAATTATCCGTCCTTCGACCTGTCCCTGAAAAGGGCTAGCGGTAAAAAATCGTATTGACCATCAGGCCCTGGACGTCATGGGCCTAAGAAGCAAGAAAAGCGATTGTTTCGGCAAAGACCTGCTTGTTGGCCAGGACGCGGTTATGGCCGCATTTTTCGGCGATCAGAACGCGGGCGCTGCCCGGGGCCGCCGTGCGGGCCAGGGTATCCGCCAGGGTGAAGTATTCGTCGTCGGCGCCCTGGACAATCATCTTTGCCGAGGGGATCTTCGCCAGGGCCGCGGCGCAGTCGTAGTCGTCAATGGCCATGGAAAACTCCGTCTCCAGCTCGTCGGCCAGGGTGCGGCAATCGGCCGCGCCGAGGGCGTGCAGGCGGCAGAAGTTGGCCAGTACATGGCGCGTTGTCGCCGGGGCGCTGGCCAGGACCAATTTCGGGCAGGAGAAGGAGCAGTCTTCCAGGGGGGGATAGGCCGCCATGGCGAAGATGGCCGCCATCGCGCCCAGGGAGTGGCCGAACAGGCCGTGCAGCTCGCCCAGGCTGCGGGCGACCAGGGCGATGGCCTGTCCGAACTCGAACATGCTCGAGCCTTCCTTTTCATTTTCGCTTGGCAGGGAGTGATGGGCCGGGGCGTCAAAGACGACGGCGCGCATGCCGGCCTGGGCCAGGGCGCGGGCCAGCAGCGCCAAATGCCCGGCCCGGCTGCCCCAGCCGTGGCAGAGAAGCACGGTCGGGCCTTTTCCCCAGCTGTAGCAGGGCAGGTTCCGATCCTCGAAGCGCACCGCGAAGCGCTCGGCCTTTTGCAGGGCGTTCATTTCGCCTGCGCTCAGCGGCAGGGCCGGCGGCGTGCTGAACAGCCTCACCAGGGGCGGATATTCACTCGCTTTCTTCATCATTTATCGGAATATACAACATCCATGCGGATTTGGACAAGGGGCGGCCGGATATTTTTACACGGTCACAAAAGCACGTACCGACCCCGAACCAGGGGCCTCCTCGTTTGCTTCAGAGCAGGGCGGTGATGCGGCGGGCCAGCTGCTCGCGGTCGCGGCCGTCGGCCGGCACCTGGGCAACGACCTTTCCGGACTTGTCGATGAGAATCACGGTGGGGATGGAATTGCAGGAGCCGTACTGATAATACGTCTCCTCATCGGCCCAGGCGGCGGTGAATTCCCTGTTCTTGGCCAGTTCCAGGATCTTGGCCTCGGACCCGCTTTTCCCCCAGCCCTCGACGCGGTCCAGAGCCAGTACCACGACCCGCACCCCCTTGGACTTGAACTGGTTCTGCAGCTCCTGCAGCACCGGCAGGCTGTCGCGGCAGGAGGGGCACCAGCCGGCCGCGAATTCGAGCAGCACCACCCGGCCCTTCATGTCGGAGAGCTTGACCGGGGCGCCGTCCAGGCCGGTGAGCTGGAAAGAGAAGGCGCTCCCCCCGGCGGCGAGCTTCACCTGGAACTGCGCCAGGCCCCACTCATGCCGGCAGTAGCGGCGGTTGGTCTGAAAGTTTTTCTGCTGCGGCAGTTTCTTCAAGGCCAGGTCGAAGGCCGCGATGGCGGCGCCGTACAGGTCGGAGGCCAGGGCGTATTTTTTCTCCTTGATCGCCGCCTGGCCTTTGCGGATATAGATCATCGCCCGCTCTCCCAGGCTGTATACGAAATTCTGCCGGCTGGCGCTGTTGTTGGCATCCTGTTGCAAGGCCTGCTCATAGAGCTCGGCCGCCTGCAAATAAACGGCCGCCGCCTCGGCCAGCCTGTCCTGGTCCGCCAGGCGGCTCCCTTCGTCCAGTTTTTTTTCGGCCTGCAGCGCCAGCTCTTTCGCGTCGGAAGCCGTGAGCTGCGCCTCCCGGTTCAGGAGCGGCAGCAGCAGCAGGAAAACAATAGCCACGATCTTCCATTTTGCCATGAGGACCTCCAATCAGGGGAATGATTTTGGGTAAATCATTCTATAGAAAAATTGCTTTTTTGAAAAGGGGAACCGGTTGATCTGAAAGGACATTTCCTGATGTAAAAAATCGACCGCATGGGAGTTTTTCGGATTTCGTCGGCCGTCTGAACGTTCAGCGCCGGTGCGACGGCATCATTCCCATCCGCCAGAACACTCAAGAACAAGCCGGCGGTGAACACCAGCAGCGAAAAAATGAGGCATGTTTGTTTTCACGATCCTCTTCCCTAAAACTGCCAGCGATAACTGACCTTGAAAAAGAAGCTCTGGCGCAGATTAAAGTACTCGGCATCGAGCAGGCCACTGCGCCAGGCATTGTTCTCATAGCCTTTCTTTTCGTGCAATAGGCCGTAGCCGACATGCATGACCGTGCCGGGAATAAGGGTGAATGACGCCAGGAGATCGGTCAGCACCCGCTTGCGGAAGGAGTCGTACTGAACCAGGCTGCGTACGAAAAGGTGCTTGTTGAACTGGAACGTGCTGCGCGATACCACAATGTTGAGATCGTACACGTGACTCCTGTCGTCGGCGCGGTGAAAGTCCTGAAAGGTATAGTTAAACTCCTGGCGCAACTGACTGCCCAGTTGCAGCACCACCCCAAGAAAGAAGTTGATGCTGTTGCCGAGAAAGGCCTGCTGATAATTCAAAGCCCCTCCATAGCTGAGGTTGAAACGGGTGTTCAGCCAGGTCTTCGGCTGCAGGGATGCGTTCCATGAGATGCGGTTCTGCACGAAATTTCTCCCTGCCCAGAATTCATCCGTTCGGGATAGCTGCAGCGAGGCTGAGCCTTGCCGCATCGTATTGATGCTGACGCCGGAGGACAGGAAGGAGTCCTTGCCGCCGGTCGCCTTGTCGCCGAGATAACTCCCCTGGGTAACAAAGTTAATGCGCCGCAGCCAGGGCAAACCCCGCCACTTGGGGTAAACGTGCGGGGCGATGTAGGCGGAGATGCTGCTGAAGCCGGTACGGTTATAGAAAGAGGAATCCATGCGGAAATTTTGTCCGTATTCCTCGTAAATCACATTCATGTCAAGCGGGCGTTGATTGTAGTCATAGTTGATGGTCATGGCCCCGCCATCCTGCCGGGTATCGTTATTTTCATTACCGGAAAAGGAGTATATGCCGTTTACGGAGAAGCTGTGCTTCCCTCCGAGGCGGAAGTGGCTGTCGGCGGCGATGACCCGGTTAAAGTCGTTGCCGAATTCACGCCCGCTGTACAGAACCCCCACATAATTATCTCCTCCAAGCAGGAATTTGCCGCGAGCGATCATGGAATTGGCATTTTCCCCCGGAGCGGCACCGGCTTCAGCGTCGCCCTCCCGCCCCGGCCATTCGTCGCCGGCGGCCAGCAAGCCCAATGAAAAACGGGAAAATTCTCCGGTGAATTTGGCGCCCCAGGCGGGATCGATGATGGTGCGGGTGTGCACCGCGGAGACCATATTGCCGTTACCGTTGGCCGCAGCCAGGCTGAAGAGATTGGCCACCTCCATAAAGAAGGGGCGTTTCTCGCTGAAAAAATTGGGGTAGCGTTGATTGACCTGCACCTGAAACTGATCGGTCTCCACCTGCGAGTAATCGGGGTTGACGGTCAGTTCAAGGTTGCTGGTCGGAGTCACGCCATACTTGAGGTCGAGACCGGCCTGCCAGTCCGTATCGGCTGGAGCCCAGGCCTGAGGCGACTGCCGGTCACGGATGCTGCTGAATGTTACCGCGGGCAGGGCCTCGAGGCGCAACTGGCTGGCCAGGTCCTCAAAGACCACCGGTACCAGGGAGTTGAAATATCCGCGCTGCTGGTCCAGCTGGGGCCAGGAGGCGTTGGTGCCGCTGTGGCTGACGTTGCGATAGAAACCGATGTTCATGGTCACCGATTTGCCGCCGCGGTAGCGCAGGCTTTTGAGCGGGATGCGCACCTCAACGATGTATCCGTCCGACACGATCTTGCCGGCGCTGTACCAGACCCAGTCGGGATTGGCGCTTTCACCCCCGGAGACCGAATTGATCAGGTCGGCCTGGACACCCAGCGGGTTGCAGGCATGTTCGTAGGTCATCTGCCGGTTACCGAATGTGTCGATATCCATATCGATCCAATCCTCGGCCAGCATGGCGTCACGGCGGGTCATGGTGCCGCGGATGTTCTCGGGGTGATCGTCATAGCAGTAGTATGCGACATAGATGTTTTTACTGTCGTATGTCAGCCAGATATGGGTCTTTTGCGGCAGTTGCTCGCCGTAAACCGGCTGATTGACAATAAAGGGGCCGGTAATGATGGGGCTATTCTTCCAGACCGCATCGTCGAGGACTCCGTCCAGAACCGGCGGCGTTTCGGTCCGTTGCGGACGCAAAACCACGTTCTCACCGACGCGCGGGCTTTGCGGAAATCCCGCAGTGACGACAATCATCATGAAAAGCACGAAGAAAATCGGTTTTCTAAACCGTAGCGTCATGTGTTTCTCCTCATGGCAACAGATGGTCATCCCCAGGCTGTCTCTTTGTTTCAGTTGCATCGGCACTCCTTGATAAAGGGTTTCTCCCGTGCTTTATCAACTCAAATACGCAGGCAATTCCGCGGAAGATGCGGGGGAAAACACTCATTTTTTAAAATGGGTGTTTCTACTTATGGCAAACTTTAGTAATACCGGAACTGTTGGACCTGCGTCTTGAAAGCGAAAACGCCTTCAGCTGGCACCGGCAGTGAGCCCGTGTGGCGAAAGCGGGTGGCCCTTATTCCCCCCTGGGCTTCACGTCCGGAAGGAATTGGTTCGCATCACTTTCATTCAGCAAGCGGCTGAGCTGGAGGCGGTTCTTGACCCCCAGCTTGCGATAGATATTGTAGATATGGTTTTCAACGGTGCGCAGGGAAATAAAGAGCAGCGCTTCGATTTCGCGGTTGCTGCGGCCCTGCAGGACCAGGCTGACAATCTCCTGCTCACGCCTGGACATTCCCAACTCGGCAAGGTGATCGGGTGCAACGATCCGGCCAGGCGCCTGATCCGGCAGGGGTGGAAAGTTGCTGCGCAGTTGACGGGTCAGCAGCAAGACGATCGGCATGTTGTAGGCCAGAGTGCCGATGATGATTGGCAGGCTCTGCCCGATCCGCAAGGCATTGCCGAAGTAATAGAAAAGGAAAAAAAACAAGTAATAACAACAGAGAAACAGCAGGAATCTGCGTTTCGGCCGCTCTTTTATGGATACGGCCCGAAACAGTCCTGCCAGTAATATGGCGACCAAATAAAATGTGGCGCTGCCGTTGGTAATCGGCAGCAGGGCCTTCAGCAATTGCCGGTCGCCGCCGCCCAGGTAGATCGTCAATCCTGCAAGATAAAGGGTGAACAACAGTATATTGCATCCCCAGAATGCCCTGAACAGCCAACGGGACAGGTGTAGATCGACCAGTTTGCTAATGGTCAGGATAAAGAAGAAGCTCATAAATATCGCGATGGGAAAGATGAAATAATTCAGCAATAGAATGAGTTTTCCCGGAATGCCCTTGGGTCCGAACCAATGCAACTGCATGGGCAAAAGCCTCAGGAACAGATCCGCCACGGTCATGATGGCATCCAGGATTACGAAATAGAGGAACGGCGTCAAGAAAGCATGCCGGTAGTATTTTTGCAGGCGAAAGATGAGAAATATGGAGAGCAGGGCTCCTGCCACGGCAAGCAAGTAGACGAAAATCAGCCAAACAGGCATGCCTTTTTATATCACAATCACGGGGGATAGCCAATGAAGGGCAGAAGGTCTGGCGGTGATCCGAAAAAAAAGCCGCTGCGGTTCGGTCACCGGCAATGCCGTTCAGGGATTTTCCCTCTGGCGGGTGGCGATGAAATGGCTGAGCTGGCGATAGTTCTTGACGCCGAGCTTGCGGTACAGGTTGTGCACGTGGCTCTTGACCGTATGGATCGATATATACATGACATCTTCCATCTGCTTGTTGGTTTTGCCGTCCAGGATCAATTTCAGGATCTCGAGTTCGCGGGCGGACAGGCCATGGCTCTTCTGCAGCGAGTCGAGCTGGCTGCCGGCGTTGTGGAGCTTGCTCAGGGCGCCGGCCCAGGGGGTATAGTAGAACTTCAGCCAGAACAGAGGCAGGAGATAGACGTAGAGTACCGCCGGCTTCGACAGGATGGTGATCCAGCCCTCAAGCCCCGCCTGTCTCAGCAGGAGCATCGCCGCCTGCGACATGATCTGGCCGAGGAAAAGCCAGGCAAAGGCGCGGTTGGCCCGCCGCTGCTCCGGGTCGGGCCGGCCGCGGCTTTCCGCCAGCAGGCGGACC
Organism: Candidatus Aminicenantota bacterium; assembly: GCA_963732485.1. Taxonomy (GTDB): domain Bacteria; phylum Acidobacteriota; class Aminicenantia; order UBA2199; family UBA2199; genus UBA2199. The sequence continues at coordinate 337,879 of CAVSZS010000012.1, read as the reverse complement.
AGCCATAGCACTTTCAGCGCGTTCAGCGGCCAGGCGTACAAGTTCCAGAAATTGAGCAGCGGGGACTTGGGCATCAGGGCCGGAAAGCGCATGGCCAGGAGGAAATAGGCCGTCAAACCGGCGGCGAAGGAAAACAGAACCGGCAGGAACCAGCGGGAGAGCTTTTTCTGGCGCTGCCAGGCGATCAGCTTGAACTGGCAGACGGCCAATCCCAGAAGCAGCGCCAGGCTCAAGGGCCAATCGATCCCCTTGATGGAGGGCAGGATGCTTCCCCATTGGGCAGGAGTCAGGTTGCTGTAGAAATAGAGCCAAAAGAAGTTTTCGATCTGGTGCAGGTTGAACAGGACCAGGAAGCCCAGGAAAAAGCGCAGGTTGGCGTCGTGGAAGCGCCGCGACTTCTGCTGGAAATAGAAGATGGCCCATACTCCGACCAGCAGGACGAAAACCGTGGCCAGGACATTCGCGTGTTTCATTTAAACTGTCTCCACTCGTGGCGCCTGAGTATAGAACAAGCCTGTCCCTAAAGCAATATCTCCGGGCGCCGGTCACGAATTCGCATGATTTTCGCAAAATCATACCAATTACCCATGGCCGCTCCCAGGCGCTGGACGTACTATCCGTGAAAAGAGACGGCGCAACCGAATTTTTCAGAAAGACAAGGAGGTTACCATGTTCGCACGCAGGAATGTTCGCATCGTTTGTTTGGCCTTGGGAGTATGTTTTCTAGGTTCTTTTACGGCTCTTGCCGTTGTTCCGACCCTGCCGCTCCCGGTGAAGAAGGATAAAATCACCAGCATCAAAGTCGGGGAAATCCGCGAGTTCTATGTTTCCCTGCCCGACAACTATCTGGCTTCGGGAGAGAAGTACCCGGTGCTGCTCATGCTGGACGGCGAGTTCAACTTCAACTCGGGGGTGATCGGCGGCTTGCGGCACGCGGCCCAGCTTGGCGAGATGCCGGAATTCATCATCGTGGGCGTCCCCAACACCGATCGCAGCAAGGACTGCTTCCCCGAGGAGTTCTCCTATAGCGACGGCAGCAAGGCCGGGGGCCGGGCCGACCGCTTTCTGGACTTTCTCCGCGAGGAACTGGTCCCGTATATCGAAAAAAACTATCGCTGCCAAAAACTGCGGGTGCTTTACGGCACGTCCAATACCGGCTTCACGGCGGCGTATGCCCTGTTCTACAACCCGGAACTTGCCGATTATTATGTTGCCATCAGCGCCACGCTTCGTGTGGCTTATTTTCTCGACAAGCGCGACCAGCTGATCCGCGACTTCAAGGGCGGAGAGCGCAAGCTGAGCCTGGTGATGGGCGAGAACGATTTCCCCACCATCCTCAGCCAGAACGGGGAGTTGAAGGAAAAATGCGACGTCATCGCTCCCGCGGGGCTGTCCTGCCGTTTCTCCGTCATCGAGAACGCCGGGCACGTCCCGGACAACGCCCTGCTGCTGGGGCTGCGCCGCCTGTTCGCTGGCTGGAAGGCCACCCCGGCACCCACAGAACCAGGCAACGCACCAACAAAATGAAAATAGCGATCATCGGCGCCGGAGGGGTTGGCGGGTACTTTGGCGGGAAAATGGCCAATGCCGGATATGATGTTACATTTGTAGCCCGGGGAGAACATCTAAACGCCATCAGGGAAAAGGGGCTGAAAATCAAAAGCATTGCCGGGAACTTCACTGTTCGCAAGGCAAAAGCCAGCGCAGAAATAAAAAACATAGGAAAAGTCGACCTGGTACTCCTGGGGGTAAAAGCCTGGCAGGTTACGGACGTTGCCAGGCAACTACATGGTGTAATGGACGATCATACAACCGTATTGCCTCTGCAAAACGGCGTGATGGCGGCCCAGGAACTTGCGACCCAATTGGATAAAAAAAACATCGTCGGCGGCTTATGCAGAATCATCAGCAAAATTGAAGCACCCGGCATCATCCGTCATTCCGGCATAGAGCCATTCATCGCCTTTGGCGAGCTCGACAGGCAAAAGACCGACAGAACGGCAAAGATAAAGGAACTGTTTGATCATGCGGGAATCGCTTCCCAGGTTGCGGATGATATCCTTGTAGAATTATGGAACAAATTCATGGCCATATGCGTAAGCGGCCTGCTGGCCGTTACCCGTTCCACGTACGGGACAGTCAGGGAACTGAAAGAAACAAGAAAGATGATGCACGATTTGCTCTCTGAAATACATGAAATATCCTTCGGGGAAAAAATTCGCCTGGACAATAAAATTGTAGAAAAAACCATGCTGCTTATCGATTCTTATCCCTATGACTCGACTTCATCCTTAACCAGGGACGTGATGGCGGGAAAACCTTCAGAGATAGAATATCAGAATGGGGCAGTGGTAAAATTAGGCGAAAAATACAATATAAATGTTCCTATTAACCGCTATATTTATAGTTGTATCCTGCCCATGGAATTGGCGGCCAGGGCAAAGGCAAAAAAAAGAATCAATGGTTTATAAAACCAAGGAGGACCTCATGGAGTCTAAACAAAGTCGGCGTAATTTCCTCATGGATTGCGCCAAGTCCGGCGCAGCCTGCTGCGCCCTGCTGGCCTGGAACCGCAGCCTGCTGGCAAAGGGAGGCGCGGAGGAAAAACAGGAGCAGAAGCTGAAACCCATTGATTTCAGCAAGCTGTCCTATTGCGGGTTTCCCTGCGTGCAGGTGTGCGAGCTGTACAAGGCGACCCTGGAAAACGATGAAAAAGCAAAAAAGCTTGTCTATGAGAAGTGGGAGTGGAAAGAAAAGTTCGGCGTTGACTATGACCCGGAAAAGGTTTTCTGCCACACCTGCAAACCGGGGGACAAGCCCAAAAAAGTCGGCATGGCCGAGTGCGTCATCCGCATCTGCGCCATGGCCAACGGCATGGAATCGTGCGTGCAATGCAAAAACCTGGCCAGCTGCGACAAGGAGTACTGGAAAAAGTGGCCGGACCTTTACGCCTTCAACAAAAAAAACCAGGCGCGCTATCTGGCCGAGCCCGGAACGGCCCTGCGCGAGCTCAAGGCTGGGCAGTGATGATCGTGACAGCTTCATCTCTTTTCGTCATGTTCCTGCTGATCGGTTCAAGCGGAACCGCTGCCGGGGACGCGGCGCGAAGCGCTTCGGAAATGACACGGTGGTCCGCGAAGGCGCATGCCGCCCAAACCAACGCCAACGAGGTTCGCGTGACTTTCGTCGGCAATGCGGGTTTTCTGATCACGATCAATGACAAAAAGATACTCATCGATGCGCTGTTCAGCGGTTTTCCGGGCGATTATACTCTCCCCCGGGAAATTCAAGACAAGTTGGCGCTCGGCCTGCCTCCTTTCGACAACATCGACCTTGTGCTGGCCACGCATAGCCATGGCGATCATTTTGACGCGAGCCTGGTGCGTCGTTTCCTGAGCAACAATCCCGCCGCCGTCTTCGCCTCCACCCCGCAGGCCACGGCTTTGCTGAACGACTTTCCGGACAGGGTGATCGCTTTTGCGCCGGCTAAAAACAAGACCGCGACCGCGGAAATTCAGGGAGTCCATGTGGAGGCGGTGTATCTGTCGCATGGCGCCCCGCCTGAGGGGAGAACGGAAATCCTCAATTTCGCTTATCTGGCGACCATTGATGGCGTCACCCTGTTTCATTCCGGGGATATCGACAGTTCGCAGTTCAGTTACGCTGAATTCCGCGCCCTGGGCCTGCCCGAGAAAAAAATCGACTTGGCGTTCATGCAGCATTTTTATCTCGGAGATGTTCCCGCCGAACAGAAGCTCATTCGGGAAGGGATCGCTGCCAGGCATATTTTTCCCATGCACTATCATTACACCGTTCCGCCCATGAATCCGGAATCGGTTTTAAGAAATTATCCCGATGCCATCTTGTTCAAGGCGGAACTGGAAAGCTGGGTCATGCCGCAGGCGGTAAAAATAAAATGATAGATTTGATATTGCCGCCTATTCTGTCTCTTCGCTGGGATTAGATTCCAGAGTGGGGTAACAGAAGTGGATGACAGATACATTTGTAAACAAGGAGTAACATATGAATCGAAATGACTTTATCAAGAAGTGCGGCGCCGGCCTTTGCGGCTGCGGCGTGCTGGGCCTGCTGACTCCGCTGGCGGCCCGGGCCGAGGATCCAGCCGCTCCGGCGGCGGCGGTCCCGGCCGATGTCGAGCAATTGAAACAGCAGCTGGATGGCGCGCGCGAGCGTTTCGCCATGCTGCTGGGCATCATGGGCGATCAGTTGGATGATGCCACGCAAAACAAGATCCTGCAGAGCCTGGGCAGCCAATGCTCCCAGCCCTACGGCCGCGTTTTTCAACAAGTACCGCGGCGACCTGCAGGGCTTCCTGGACAAGATCAAGACGGCCTGGGTGGAACGGACCGAGTACGATGAAAAGACCGGCATCCTGCGCGTGATCGGCAAGCCAGCACCCTGCGCCTGCCCGCTGGTGAAGGCGGGGCGGACCCCGGTGCGAATTCTGCGACTGCTCCGGCGGCTGGAACCAGGCTGCATTCTCCACCGTGCTGGGCCGGCCGGTCTCCATCGAGATCGAAGAGTCGGTCCTGCGCGGCGGCTCGCGCTGCAGCTTCCGCATCGGCACCAAGGGGTAACTCGATGAATGACGCTAACGTCCTGCAAAATGGAAAACGTATTGGAACCGCCTTGGCCCTTATTTTATTCCCGCTGATCTTTGTTTTTGCCTTTGCCGTTCACCCGGGGTTGCTGAACCCGCACTTTCTCGGTCCGCAAGAGCTGATCCAGCGGGCTCACCAAAACGGGTTGTTGCAATTCGGCCACCTGCTGGTCACCCTGTGCACCGTCCTGTTGATCGTCAGCGCCCTGCACTTCATGACGCTCCTGGAAAAATCCGCGGCCTGGGCGGGAACCATCGGCGGCAGTGCTGGCGATCGTTGGCGCCGTGATACTGGCGGCGGACAAAGGCGCTTTGTGCCTGACCATGAGCGCCCTCGATCGCCTTTCCGAGCCGCAGTTTTCACAGATGCTTCCCGGCTTGCTGGCGATGTTTGCCAAGCAGGGGTGGCTGGTCATTCTATGGGGCATTGTTCTTCTGCCCATCGGGTTTGCGGTCCAGGCGCTGGCGTTGATCAAGACCCGAGCGCTTCCGCGCTGGCAGGGCATCCTGTTTTTGATCGGCGTGTTGTTCGTGGGGACTCCGGATGGCGTGGAAATCGTCAATCTGAGCGCAGCCGTACTTATGGCCGTAGCCATGATCCCCTACGGGGTCAAGCTCATGAAAGAATCACATAAGAACAATTCCGCGCCGATTGTGACCGATGTGTCATGCAGGATAAACGCTTGATGAAGTTGTCAGAAATGTCTCAAAATTCAAATATAGTGATTCCCCTGTCCAAACGCTTCTTCCCGGCATTGGAAGCGATCGTTGGCGAGGAAAAATACGGGCGGATTTGCGCGCGCTATCGTGACCTTTACGCCAACCACGATCTGCCCCAAAACTCCTTCCTGAAGTGGCATTTGACCGAAGGCATCCTTCCCGGACTTGCCTTTTACCAGGTCCTCAGGGAAAGCGGCGAATCCCGGGAAAACGCTTTGGCGACGATTGACCGAGCATTCGAGTCATTGTTTTCCGACAATGTCAGGAAGATGAAAAGGCTCGGCCGCCTGCCGTTCATCTTTTCTTTCCTGAGACTGTTCATCAAGCCCGCCATGCGCCCATATCCTGCCGAAGGCTGGAAAATAGAATGGATCCTGAACGACAAGAGCGCCATTCGCTTTAACATGAAAAGCTGCTTCTATCACGATACTCTGTCGGCATATGGGGCCCCGGAATTGACGGCTTCGTTCTGCCGCGTGGATGATCTGACCTACGAAAACATGTCGCCCGCCTTGTCATGGCAAAGAACGATGACGATCGCCAAGGGAGACGCGGTTTGTGATTTCTGTTTTGCCCGCGCAAAAAAGTGAGGATAGTAAAATGAAAGCAATTGTGTACACGGATTATGGACCGCCGGAAGTTCTTCAGCTCAAAGAAGTGGAAAAGCCCGTTCCCAGGGGCAATGAAATCCTGGTGCGGGTCCATGCAACGCCCGTCAGTTTCGGGGACACCCTGGTCCGCCATCTAAAGGATGTCACGCCGGAAAAATTCCACATGCCTCTCCTGTTCTGGCTGTTCGCGAAAATGTATTTCGGGTTCAGACGGCCGAGGATCACCATCCTGGGAAGCGAGTTTGCCGGGGAGATCGAGGCGGTCGGCAAGAATGTCCGGCGCTTCAAGAAAGGCGACGCGGTTTTCGGCTATTGCGGTGCACGCATGGGGGCTTACGCCGAGTATCTCTGCATGGCTGAAAACGGGGTAGTGGCACCCAAACCGGCCAACATGACCTATGAGCAAGCCGCCGCAGTTCCCTATGGGGCGATCATGGCCTTGAACATGCTCAGAAAGATCGACCTCCGTCCCGGGCATCGTGTTTTGGTGAATGGAGCTTCGGGAGGGATAGGCCCGGCGGTGGTGCAACTGGCCAAATCGCACTTCGGCGCCATGGTGACCGGTGTGTGTGGCACGCCGCGGCTGGACTATGTACGATCCCTGGGAGCGGACGCGGTCATCGATTACAGCAAAGAGGATTTCACCGCCAGCGGCGAAACCTATGATCTGATCGTCGACATCCTCGGCAAGAGCCCGTTTTCCCGGGTGAAACGCGCGCTCACGCCAAAGGGGCGCTGGCTGCTGGTCAGTTTCAAGACGAAAAAACTTTTGCAAATGCTGTGGACTTCCATTTGCGGCGGCAAGAAAGTCATCTGCGCCTTGTCCTCCGAAAAAGCCCAAGACCTGGTTTTCATCAAAGGACTCATCGAAGCAGGGAAGTTCAAATCGATCATCGACAAATGCTATCCGCTGGCCCAGGCCGCCGAGGCCCACACCTATGCCGCCAGCGGGAATAAAAAGGGGAGCGTGGTCATCACCGTGGAGCCTGATGATCTGCCATGACGATTATAAGGAACCATAAAAAATAGTTGCTTGTGCTGTTGCCTTTTTTTGGTTTCGGTTCTATAAATAAGCTTCGCCTTGCGATTTCAGCCCAAAAGGAGCAGGTCATGAAGCAAAAAACAGCCGGAACAATGGCGGGAGTCATTCTCGGCATCCTGGGTATGGCGGTGCTGGTTCTGCCGCTGTTCACCCAGACCAACTTCAACATGGACGAGAAAAAGATGGTCGAATCTCACAAGCGGGCCAACCCTCTCTACCTCGACGGGCTCAAGCTGTTCGCCAAGGGCAACCTGGACAAGGCCGAGACAAAGCTCCGGGAGGCCCTGACCATCATGCCCGAGCACGCGGACGCCTCATTTATGCTGGCCCAGATCCAGCTCAAGCGCAAGGATCTCCCCAGGGCGCTGGAGTTGATCCTCGACGCCAAGAAGAACTACGCCTTCATCGCCAATTTCCATACCTTCACCCACCAGCAGTACCTGGACCGGCTGCGCCAGCAGCGCCAGGACCTGGAGGCGCAGCGCACGCAGATCCTGGACAGTATTTCCCGCCTGCCCGCCAGGAGCAGACCCGAATCCAGCACGGCCACGCAAGCCATTACGCGGAGTATCCAGGAAATCGACTCGCGGCTGAACCAGCCCGTGCCGCCGACTTTCGAGATCCCGGCCGATTATCACTTTATTCACGGCAATGTCCTTTTCCAGATGAACAGGCGGATCGATGCCGAGGCGCAATACCAGGAAGCCATCCGCATGGACCCGAGCCACGGCAACGCCTACACCAACCTGGCCCTGGTATTGTTCTCCCTGGGAAGATATCAGGAAGCGCTGGACTGCCTGTTGCGGGCCGAAGCGTCCGGCGGGAAGGTCAATCCAGACTTCAAGCGCGATCTGATGGAGAGAATCCCCCGGCAATAGCCGGGAAGGACTTCCACGACGCGGGCCCGGGACGGGTCCTGCCTAGGTGATTTTTATCCGCCAGGGAAATCTGCGATAAAAAAAACCGGCAGCGGCCGGAAACGGTTCGCGGACGACCCGCTTCCTGCCCTGCCGGAGGTAAAACGCGGAACAGAACTATGCTTAGCGGTCGGCGCGGTCGGGCTTGATCTCGCTGGCGAAAGCAGGCTGCGGAGCTCCGGCGGCGGCGGCGGTGCGCGTCGCGGTCCAGGTGCCGTTGATGTCGTAGTTGGCGTCGTGGTAGTTGACGGTGCCGCTGATGGTGTCCTTGTCGCTGAACGTGCCGGTGAACGTCCAGAGATACTGCGAGGCGTTGGTGGTAAAGGTGAAGTCCACGGTCTTGCCGTCGGCGGTCCAGGGGCCGACATCGGTGAAGCCGGTGATGCTCATGGTGCCGCTGCTGCGCGACGCGCCGACGAACACGAAGGTTCGCGGATTGGAGATCCACCAGAAATCGTCGCTGCGGGTCACCGACCAGGAGCCGCGCAGGTCGTACTTGGTCTTGAGCACGACCAGGAACAGCACGGCCGCGGCGGCGGCAACGCCCACCCCGATGAGGATCATGGGCACGATGCTCTTTTTCTTGGCCGTCGGGGCAGTTGTGGCCTCTTCCACGAAATTGGGGGCCTGGTCCTCGCTCTCGGCGGCGATCCCGGCCGGCTCCGGCGCCTGGTCGGCGCTGAGCGGCATGGCCGAGATCTGGATCAGGGAGAAGAAAGCGCAGGCGACGAACAATGCAACAGGTCTTTTCATTTTATTCATTTTATTTCCTCCATGCCGTGTAATAGGAGATCTTTTGCTTCTATCTCACTAAAAATAAGCCGCCGCTTCCGGAAAGCGGCGCCGCGTCCAGCCGGCATCCTCATTTTACGCAGGGCGGGGTTTCGATCTGGTTTGCGCCCCCCACCTCCACTTCGCCCTGGATGTAGATGCCGGTATCGATCTTGGGGAACCAGAGCAGCCCCTGCCAGGTCCGGGGCAACGGGTCCTTGGCAGCTTCGCAGACGGCAACCTCCGACTCCTTCACGAGCTGGTCGGCTTGCTGTCGCAGTTTTTCCATATCGCTGTCACAGAGCAGCTCGATCTTTTTCCGCGGGTCGTTCTGCGCCAGGGCCGCGCTTTTTCTGCGGCTGTGCTCCATTTCGTGGTCGCGCACCGCGGCGAGATATGCCGCGACCGGCGCCCCCTTCTGCAAATTGAAATCGTACCAGGGTTCGATTCCGGTAAGGGGGGGCCTGGCAGCGGGCAGCAGGTAAGGATTGATCAGCGTCTGGCGGCTGATGCGCAGCTCGCTTTTTTCCACATACCAGCAGGAATCAAAGGGGCCGCCGGGGTCGCTGACCTGGGCCAGCGTGTAGCCGGAATCGCTCCATGAACCGCTCGCCGCGCCGGGATGAAAGATATGGCCGTCTTCACTGTCCGGGTCGAGGGAGCAGACGTTGGCGCCCCCGACAAAAGCCATCAGGTGCGGGTCGATCAGCGGGGCGCTGGCTGGGCTCAGCTTGCCCTCCTGCGCAACATGCTCGCAGGGCGTTTTCCAGGAGCGTTCTTTGACCTTGACGGTCACGGAGCGGCTGGCGGCCTGCCTGCCGTCGGAAACAGTCAATGTGGCCTGGAAGGGGGCGATGGCCAGCGCTTCCACTTTTTGGCCCTCCTTGGGGCCGGGATTGACACGGACCGCCGCGGCGGGGCCGGCAGGGGCGAATGTCCAGGTGAAGGAGACCAGGTTGCCCTTGGAGCGGGAGCCGTCCAGGACAACGCGCTCGCCGCGCGTCACTTCGTAGGGCCCGCCCGGGTCGGCCAGGGGCGGGTCATTGGACAGGGGCCTGATCGTGGCCGTGATGGTGCGGCGCACGGTGGTGGTGATTTCGCCGAAAACGGCATGGTCCTTGCGCGTGGTCCGGTTTTCGGTCGAGTTGACGTAAATCGTGTCGTTCTTGCGGCTCAGCCAGCGCGCCGGGTTCTCGGCCAGGCCGACGGAGACATCGCCGCCGCGCCGGTCGTCTGAGGGCTCGAGCGCTTTCCAGGCCCCGTGCACATAGCGCTCCTTCCGGCTCCGGGCGTCGCCTTCGCCCCAGGCTGAAATGGACAGGGTCTGGTTGTCCGGCGAGAATTCGCACTCCAGGCTGGCGTCGCTGAAAACGGCATGGAACTTGTGCCGCTCTTTTTCGCTGAATTCGGCGATCTGGCCGTTGACGGTCTCGATCGTCTGCTGGTCGATTTCCTCTGTCAGCGAGCCGGCGACCCTTTTGAAGGAGGGCGTGGCCTCGGAGATCACCAGGTCGGGCAGTTCCCCCTCGTTGGGCACGACCAGCGACATGAAAACCGTGGCCATCCGGCTGGAGCGCTGGCTGTTGCGCTTCACGATCGTGACGCGGGACGCCTTGATGAGTTGGTCGGGAGTGATGCCGATGGTCGAGGAGGAGTGGTATTGCCCGCTGGTGGTGACGGTCTCGCTGAGAGTGGCGTTCACCATCCAGCTGTCGGGCGGGGGGTCTGCGAAGCCGCTGCCGCCTTCCTTGGCCTTGCCGCCGTACTGCGCCGTGAGCAGCAGCGTCAGGAAAAAAAGAACCGTTGTTTTGATCCGCATGTTCGATTTCGCCCCTTCTTGATGTGTTAAATGTAGCACGATTTGGAAAACAAGGCAAAAGCAAGGCCGACGGGTTCCTTTTAAACAAATTTTAGATCGCGTACACTAAAGGCGCGACTCGTCCGTCGATGGCAATGAACACCATGAATAACCGACCCGCAACTACCCTGGATGCCGGCAGGCAGCTTGAGCGTGCCTACCGCAGCGAAAAACCGCGACTGCTGGCGCGCGTGCGCGCCGCCGGGCGCAGCCTGGAAGAGGCCGAGGACCTGGTGCATGACGTTTACGCCGAGACGCTGGCCAGCCTGCCTGTGCTGGCCGAGATCCGCAACCTGCCGGCCTGGATCAACTCGCTCTTCACCCGGCGGCTGATCGATGCCTGGCGCCATGACAAGGTGCGCCGGGCCGTGGGCGAGACCGATGTGGCCGAGGAGACCCTGAGGGCGATCATCCAGGGGGCGGGGCTCGATCCCCACGAGACATACGTCCGCGAATGCCTGGTGGACGCCCTGAACGATGCCATGCGCGTGCTGCCGGCGGCCCAGCGCCGGGTGGTGGAAGCCCAGGTGTTCGGCGGCAAGACCTTCAGGGAGATCGCGGAGTCCAGCGGCGAAAGCATCGATACCCTGACGGCGCGCAAGCGCTATGCCCTGCGCAACCTTTCCCGCGCCCTGCGGCACTGGATCGACGGATGAATGAGCACAACGGGCCGCGGCCCGAAGCGATATTTTTACCGGGCGTACCCGGAGGAGGAAAAAATGTCTGAGCTTGAGAATGACGGCGTGGGCGGCACTGAGGCAGCGGCGGACCGTTGCGGTCATTTCGCGCGCCAGCGTAAGCATGGCCAGGAATGCTCTGAGTGGGGCTGGTGGGAAGACCGCAGCCTGCCCCAGAAAATACTGATCGGGATCGGCTTCGGCATCCTGGGGATCGGCTTGCTCTTTCTCTGCGGCTGGGTGGTGATGCTCCTGTGGAACTGGCTGATGCCGGATATCTTCGGACTCAAGCGCCTGACCTACTGGCAGGCGTGGGGCCTCCTGATTCTGAGCCACATCCTCTTCAGGGGTTTCGGCTCGGGGCACAGCAGCGTCCGCAGCGACCGCAAGCGCCGCAAGCATTTGCGCAGCTACATGCAGGAGGAGCAGGCGGCCACAGGGGAAACGCCGTCCGGCAAATGAAGGCGACAACAGGCGACGCCAGGCGGGTGTTCCTGAAAAAGGGTACCTGCTCGCAGGCCATGTGCTTCCTGTTGGACCGCGAATTCGACCGGCCGCGGATTGACGAGGAGCGCGCCACCGACCTGCTGGCCGGCGGCATCAATCGCCGCGGCTACCAGTGCGGCATGCTGTGGGGGGCCGTGGCGGCGGCGGGCGGGGAAGCCTTCCGCCGCTCCCCGGACCGTGACCGGGCCATCGGCGCGGCCATGACGGCGAGCCAGCGCCTGGCGGAGTCGTTCACGGCCAGGACCGGGTCCGCCGACTGCCGGGAGATCACCGGCTGCAGCTGGATGAGCCCGCCCGGCATCGCGAAATACTTCTTCACCGGCAAAATCTTCACCTGCTTTACCCTCATGGCCAGGTGGGCCCCGGAGGCGATCGCCGCGGCAGGGGAAGGATTGTCCGGCGCCGAATGCGGGTTGCCCGGGCAGGCACGGAGCTGCGCTTCGGAAGTTGCCCAAAAAATGGGCGCCAGCGATGAGGAAATGGCGAGGGTCGCCGGGTTCGCCGGCGGCATCGGCCTGAGCGGCAATGCCTGCGGCGCCCTGGGCGCCGCTATTTGGATGAAGACCCTGGCCTGGTGCCGGGAGCACCCCGGGAAAACCCCGCCCTTTTTTTCCGATCCGCTCGCCCAGGGCATGCTGGAGGCGTTCGACAGAGCAACGGGCCGCGAAATGCTCTGCCGCAAGATAACCGGGCGGTGTTTCAATTCGGTCGCCGAACACACGGAATTCATAAAAAACGGCGGCTGCGCCGAACTGATCGACCTGCTGGCGCGAACGTAAGACTTTCGATTTCGGGGCAATGGGAGCGGGACTTTCATTGCCGCGATCGTTCTGCTAGGATGTTCCGGACATGAGCTACTCCATCACTGAAAAAACCGCGCGGCGAATGGTGCTGCATGCCCAGCTTCTCGACGGCCGCACGCGGATCAAGAGCGGCAGCGCCGGCGTGGCGCAGGTCGTCGATCATCTGGGCTATGTGCAGATCGATACCATCTCGGTCATCGAGCGGGCGCACCACCACACGCTTTGGACGCGGGCGTCGCGCTACCGGCCGGAGCATCTGCATCAGGCGCACGCGCTGGACCGGGCCGTTTTCGAGTATTGGGGGCACGCGGCGTCGTACCTGCCGCTGAAGGATTACCGCTTCTACCTGCCGCTGATGAAGAGTTTTTATGATCCCAAAAACGCATGGTACCGCGGTTGGGGAGAGAGATACGGCGCTTTTCTTGAGCCCGTGCTCAGGCGCATCCGCGAGGAGGGGCCGCTGGCGGCGCGCGATTTTGAGAATCTCGCACCCCGGGGCCAGGGGCCGTGGTGGGACTGGAAGCCGGCCAAGGCGGCGCTGGAGACGCTCTTCTGGCGCGGCGAGCTGATGATCCGCGAGCGCCGGGGATTCGAGCGCATCTACGACCTCAGCGAGCGGGTGCTGCCCGCGGGCACGGACACGCGGGAACCGTCCGCCGCCGAACTGGGGCGCTTCATCGTGGGCCGCGCCCTCGCCGCCCTGGGCGTCGCCGGCGAACGGGAGATTCGCGACTACATCCGCATCGGCGACAGAAGCATCATCGCCGGGGCCTTGAGGGAGATGCTTGCCGCCGGGGAGATCGCGCGCTTGGGCGTCGAATGCCAGGGCGGCGCGGCCTACGCGCTGTTGCCGGCGCTGGCAGAGGCTGGCCGCCTGCGGGCCGTCGCGCCCCGCGTACGACTGCTCTCGCCGTTTGACAACCTGGTCATCTCGCGCTCGCGCCTGCAAGAGCGCTTCGGCTTCGACTACACCCTGGAATGCTACGTGCCGGAGCCCAAGCGCCGCCACGGCTACTTCGTGCTGCCCATCCTGTTCGGCGAGAACATCGTCGGCCGCCTCGACCCCAAGGCCGACCGCATGAGCAAAACGCTTATCGTGCGTTACCTTGCCATCGAGCCCGCGTTCACCGACCTCGATGGCCTGGTTCCCGAACTTGGCCGCGCCCTGGGGGAATTCGCCCGTTTCAACGGCTGCGAGTCCGTCAGGTTGGAAAATATCCGGCCCGGCAAGATTCTCGCCCCATTGAAGCGGGCATTGGCTGTGGCAACGGGCGCATGAGAAAAATGAGGTTTTCATGATGAATAAAACCATCTTGCTCCTATCGTCATTGCTGCTGGTCACCTTTTCTCCTGCCCTGGCCTCTTTCGCCGGGGATGAGGCGGAGGCCTGCTGGCAGAAGGGGGTGGCCGCCGCGGTTCTGGCGCAGAAGTATCTGCCGGGGAAGATCTATGCGAAATTCGAGCAGCTCGACGGCGACGGCAAGGCCAAGAGCCGGAACGAACTCTGGCTGGAATTGGCGGCTGGAGAAAAAGAAGTCCGGCTGGTCAAGGCCGTGGAGAACGGGAAAGATACAACCCGCGAAGAGCTGGAGAAGGTGAGAAAAATGAAGGAAAGGGGGAAGGGGAAGAGCGAAGGCCAGACCATCAGCGTTTCCGCTGCGGACATCGTGCCCCTGCTAACCAATGTGAAGAAGCCGGTCGCCCACAAATTTCTCGGCCCGGAAATGAAGAACGGCGTCGAATGCAACGCGTATGAATTCCGCAAGGAGTACCTGCAAAAAAGGGGGAAAAAAGAGGAAACTGTTTTCCACCAGGGCAAAATATGGCTGGATGCCGCCAGCGGCATGGCGGTCGCGGCCTCCTACAACCTGGACCCTCTCCCCTCGATGGTGAAGCAACTGGAAATGAGTACGACCTTCGTCTTGCAAGGGGACAAGGTCTTGGTTAAAAATCACGACATGAATATCAAGGCGGGTTTCCTTTTCATCAAAAAACGCTTCCGCATGAACCTGGTCCTTGACGATTACCGGGAGGCCGCTCCAGAAAATCGGCGCTGAGCGGCCGGGCATTTTAGTGAAAAATCTTCACCTGCGGTCCTGCATCCACCGGTCCAGGCATTGGGGGATGGCGCCGGCCCATTCTTCCTCCTTGTAGGGTTTTTCGCAAAAAAAACCGTTTCGTTAAAAATCTATTGACAATCAATTTCCATTGCCGTAAATAAGTAAAAAAGAAATTCAGGATCAACCATTCAATAAAAAGAAGGGAGGCGGCGATGGGGAGCAACGCAAAAAATATCCTTCTGTTCAGCCTGATTCTACTCTTCGGGACAACGCTTTACGGGGAGCAAAAGCTTTACGAGGTCAGCGAGAAATCTGTGAATTTCAGGTCCGGCCCGGGGATCGCCCACCAGGCGCTGGGGGCGCTCAAGCAGGGCGACACCCTCGAGCTCCTGGAAAAATCCGGCGCCTGGCTGAAGGTGATCTGCCGCTCCGGGGCGATGAAAGGCAAGGAAGGCTACGTGCACCAGGACGTCGTGGTCCCTGCCGGCAACGCTGCCCCCGCGGCCGCCGCCAAGAACGCACCGCCTCCCAAAAAGAAGACGGCGCCCGCCGCGTCCCAGGCCCCGGCGGCGACGCCGCGGCTGACCGAGGTCGACGCTTCCGACGAGAAGCTCATGCAGGACATCCAGCGCAAGATGCTCGCCGACTCCATGCTCTTCCTCGGCCTGCTCAAGCAGATGGAGCCCAAGCTGGTCGAGGAGAAGAAGGCGGGCGAGCGCATGCCGCGGGTGAAGGCGATCAAGGCCAACACCCCGGTGCTGGACGCACCCCTGGCCGGCGCCAAGGTGATCCATTACCCCTACCTCAACGAGACCTTCGACGTGCTGGAGGAAGGAGACGACCACTACAAGATCGCGCTCCCCGGCAAGCGCGAAGGCTGGGTGCTGAAAACGGCGGTGCAATTCTTCCGCGAGGTCTCCAGCAAGCCGGTGGTGAAGTTCGCCGGGGTCGGCAAGCCGGAGGCGGCGCGCTTCCTGGCGCAGCTGGCCGACGTGTTCAACCAGGTCGCCGCCGGCAAGAACGTCGCCGACCGCACTATCGCCAAGTATGACCCGGACCGCATCCGCCGCACGCCCCTTTTCGCCTCCTACGAGAAGGTCAACAAGTACTATCGCATCGCCAGCCAGTTCCACGAAAAATACCGCATCGACGAGAGCCTGGCCTTCAGCGGCACCCGCGCCGGCTTCCTGTCCAGGCTGAAGCTCTGGGGCGAACTGCTGCTGGGCGTGGAGAAGACCGCCACCGACTACGCCGGCGAGAGCGCCAAGGAAAGCATCGGCGGCGGCAAGCACGCCTTCAGCCTGGGGGGCAGCTACCAGGCCAGCGATGACCTGGAGGTCTCCCTGGACCTCGGCACGCAGAAGGAGGTGATGCTGGAGGTATTCAACCAGACGCGGCTGAACGGCGGCGTGCGCTTCACCGGCGTGGACAAGATGAGCCTGGCCGTCAACGCCGGCATCGACTCCTTCGGCAGTCCCGAGAACCCGCAGGCCGACTACAGCAGCTTCAACCTGGGCACCGACCTGGCCTACCGCCTGTCGGCCAGCTCCGGCCTGGCCCTGCGCTATGGCCTGCAGAGTTACAAGTACGCCAACGACGCCCCCAACGACTACCTGACCCACCGCGTCTTCGCCGGGCTGAACGCCGCCCTCTCCGCCGGCTGGGGGGTGCTGTGCGACCTGCTGTTCGAGGCGCAGTCGGGCGATCTGGCCAACCGCAAGTTCAGCCGCTTCAACCCCGTCTTGACCCTGGCGGCGCGCAAGAACAGGGGCTTTTTCAAGACCCGCCTGCTGCTCGACACCTACTCTTTCTCCGACCTGGCGGAGTACAGCTACATGAAACTGGGTGGCGACCTGAACTGGGGTTCGAACCGTTCCGACCTGCTGCTGGGCGGCTACCTCAAGTCCTATGCCGAGAACGAGGCGAGCAACTATTCGCGGCTCATGCTGCGTTTCGCCAGCAACAGCCGGGACTTCAAGAAGCGCTTTGCCGTCTCCGTGTTCAGCAATCTCTTCGCCAACGAAAAGGCCAGAAGCTTTTCCGACCTCAACCTGGAGCTGAGCAGTTTGGGAGGCTTCATGACATCGTCCTTCAACCTGCTGTTCAAGTTCTGGCACAGCCCGGGCGACGCCGAATTGGGCGAGACGGTCAGTCCGCACGTGATCGACCTGTTCTGGAAGCTGGGCTTCAACCTGAAGTACCTGGCCTTCGGCCCCCTGGTCGGCGTGCACGGCAACCTGGTCCTTTCCGGCGACGATGATATTCTCAAGCGCGACGGCAACCTGCTGCGCTTCGGCGGCTTCGCCGACCTCAACCTGCCCCTGTCCGACCGCCTGCGCATCACGGGGCAGGGGACCTTCGAACTGGGCAACGTCTATACCAGCGACTATACCGGCTTCAACGACATGACCGGCGAGATTCTGATCGATGGCGTCTACCTGCGCCACCCGACGACAATGCAGGTCAATGGCGCGGCCCAGTATCAAGTGAACTCCAGCATCTTCGCCTTCGTCCGGGGCGGGTTTTACCTGGTCAAGACGGGCTTCGACCCCATCCCCGGCATGTATCCCGTGGACTCCAATTCCCGCTTTTATTTGCTCGGGGGAGTCAATTTCAGGCTGAATTGAGCCGGGAGGAAAAAGATGAACAACTATAAAAACATGAAGGCGGTCATGAAAAAAGCGGTGTTTTTTGGCGCAGCGGCGGCCCTGCTGCTGTCGATCCTGCCGGCCATGGTCCATGGTGAGGAACTGCAGCTCGACGCCGATAAACTGCGGGACTTTCTGAAGGGAAAGATCATCGAAAAAGTGGACGAAGCGTTCATCAATGCGGCCACCGGCGCCGAGGGAGCGGTCAGGGATGCGACCTATTTCAATGAGATCCTCAGGGATTATGAAGCTCTTGGCCTGCATGAAACCAATTTCGCCGAGACTGCTTTCGATTTGTACAGGGGCTACCAGGAGGCGCTGGAAAAAGACAGGGAAGAGAGCGATCCGGAGAAAAAGACGAACGCCCAGGACTTCCTGGATGGCAAGGTGAACGCGACCATCAACACGCTCGTGATGAGCATGCTCGATGAGCCGTCGCGGGAGATCGTGGACTCGCTGAAGGGTCTTTACGCCGATGGCGCGGCCAGGATGAAGGCGATCGTCGAAGCCGGAAAGGCCGCCGCCGATCCCGAATTGCCTGAGGCCGAATACGTCAAGATCCTGCAGAAGGCTGGGATAACCGGGCAGCTCATCGATGACCTGGAGGAGATCGAGATCAACTACCGGGGCCTGAAGAACATGGCCGCCGATTACATAGAGGCCTACAACGCCCTGGAGGCCGTGGTCGGGGCGCTGCGCTCCCGCGATCCGGGCAGCAAGATCGAGACCCTGTTCAGTTTGGGGGCGCAGTTCGGCGGCAAGATTCCGGTGCTGGGCATTTTTATCCAGAAATACTTCGAGGTGGCGCAGGAGATGATCAAAACCTGCAAGGGACTGGGCGCCAGGATCCGTGATATGCAACAACAGTGCCTCGGCGCCGGGACCACCGGGCATGCCGACACCACGATGGGCGGCGACCCGCGCAATATACAATGGGAGAAGCAGTTCCCCGGCCGCGATGCCTGCCCCGAAGGCAAGAAGGGGATCTACAAGGACATCTACAAGGGCGTCGATGACCCCGCAAACCTCTTCTTCTGGGTCGGCGGCCGTTTCGTCGCCGGCCTGCCGCACGGCGGCATCTCCGACCTGCAGGGGCTCATCCAGTGGCTGCGCCGCAATGACCATAAGTCCGAGGCCGAGGACGTGGCTTTCCTGGCCCGGGCCTACAACGTCCCGCCCGGTTTCAGCAAGTTGCAGAAGGATGTCGGCGAGAAGGCCCAGGAGCTGCGGCGCGAGGTGCGGCGCCTGGCCGAACAGCTCCTGTGCGCGAGCGACGCCAGCGAGAAGTTCCTGCTGCAGGACATGCGGCTGCGGGCCATCATCGAGGCCCTGGAGATGGACGAGGGGCTGGTGCGCAGCTTCCCCTTCGCCGACGAGATCGTCGACAAGGTGATCGAAGAACGCATCATGAAGGGCGGCACCTCGTTCTACCGCCAGGTCGTGGATGCCTTGAGCCGGGTGAAGCGCACCATGGCCTTCCAGGTCCAGGGGCGGGTGACCGACGCCAGGGGCAAAGGCATCGCCGGCGCCCGCATCGACGTCTCGCCCAAGGAAAATGTGCTCGACGACTGCAGCGATGAGCAGGCCGACGACAAGGGCTACTTCCGCGTCACGCTCATCAAGTCGCCCGGCGACACGCTGGACGTGCGCGTCATGGCGACCAACGACGCCAATGAGAGCGAGGAGAAGACGATCCAGGCCAGCGGCACGACCGCCGAATACCCGTGCGACATCTCGTTCGCCAAGGGCTCGGACATCGTCTCGCTCATCATCCAGCCGGACGAGAAGACCCTTCACGTCGGAGAGAGTGTCAGCTTCAGCGTGTTTGGAGTGAACAAGGACGGCGATACAGAGAAGATACCTGCCGGCCTGATCCAGTGGGGCAACGCAGCCGACGGGGCGTTCGCCGCCAAGAAGGCCGGGACTTTCAAGGTTACGGCGGAGTACCTGAAAATTGCGGCAACGGCCACGGTCATCGTCGAAGCGGCCACTGAGGAGGAGAAGCCCGAGGAGCCGGGTGAGCTGGATGAAGCACTCGACGAGCTGCAGGAAGACGCCGAGGGCGACCCCTGCGAGGAGGAGCTGCCAGCGCTGATCGAGCGTTTCAACTCGCTGAAGCAGATGGTGGAGCAGAAGTACGTGCAGTTCAATGGGGCGGCGGCCAAGTTCTATTCGGAGATCAACGCCCGCCGCGCCGACCCCTGCGGCAATCGCCTGGTCGCCTTTGCCTATTACCAGGCCAAAGCCATCGGCGCCGAGTTCAGCGGCATCAGCGCCGAGTTGGCGGATCTCTACAGCCAGATCGTGATCTCCAGCGTCCTGTGCTCCAAGAAGGACATCAAAGCCACGATCAAGGGGCTGATCACAGACGTGTCAGCCATGGGGCCGAGGTTCGGCGATGTCGAGCGCACGCTGGCGGCCATGCAGGGCCGGCTGGGCGAGCTTGCCTGCGACGAGCAGGAGGTGGAGCGCAACGGCCAGCAGGTCACCGCCCAGGGCGACATCGACCCCAATCTGCTGCAGCAGGGCGGCGCCATGGTCGAGGTCCAGGGCGATTCGGTGGACAACACCGGCGAGGGCCTGCAGGACGAGCGCAACTTCCAGTCGGCGCTGCTGATCATGGTCTGGGACTCGGGTTCGGCCAAGGACGACATCTTTGCGGTCAGCATGTCGGGCGTCGGCTTCCTGGGATCAACTCCCAAAGGCGGCCGACAGGTCTTCGCCCCGGAGCGGGTCCAACCCGGCGTATCGTACACGGTCTCGATCACGACCCTCAAGACCGAGGTTGGGGCCGGCACCTGGTCGGTCATGGTCTCGTACAAGGGCAGAGTGCTGGTGAGCGCGATTGCCGGCAACGACAGCGGCTCGGTCAGCTTCACCATACCTTTGAATTAGGGAGAGAATTACATAGACGTTAGACGTTAAGTATTTCTTTGAGCTCAGTGATTGTGATAGTGGTAGTAGCCGCAATATAGCGAACCTAGCAAGCTCAGTGTTAGTGATAGTGTTGGTGTTAGCAGCCGCAATGTAGTGAATTTATATTATTTCGATTATTTTTTCCTAACACTACCACTACCACGATCACTTTCTTCCCAACGTCTGTCGTCTGACGTCTTCTTCTTATTTGCAGCTCTCGGCGATGGCCTTGGCGAAGTCGTCGACCTGCTTTTCCGTGGTGTTCCACGAGCACATCCAGCGCACTTCATTCTTATCTTCGTCCCAGGTGTAGAAGAAATACTTCTCGAGCAGTTTTTCGAGCGCCGGGCGCGGCAGCGAGGCGAACACGGCGTTGGCCTGGACGGGCTGGACGATCTTGACGCCGGGAATTCCCTTGACCCTTTCTTCGAGCCGTTTGGCCATGCGGTTGGCGTGGCTGGCGTTCTCGAGCCACAAATCGTCGGAGAGCAATGCCGAGAACTGGGCGGCGATGAAGCGCATCTTGCTGGCCAGCTGCATCTTCTGCTTGCGGATGAAGATGGTGTCCTTGCTCAGCTCGGGATGGAAGCAGACGACGGCCTCGCCCAGCAGCAGGCCGTTCTTGGTGCCGCCGAAGGAGAGGATGTCCACGCCGGCCGCGCCGCTGATCTCGCCCAGGCCCTTGCCCAGCGCGGCGGCGGCGTTGCAGAGGCGCGCGCCGTCCATGTGCAGGTAGAGGCCGTGGTGGTGGCAGAAGGCGGCGATGGCCTTCACTTCCTCGACGGTGTAGACCGTGCCCAGCTCGCTGGACTGGGTGATGGAAACGATGGCCGGCTGGACGCGGTGCTGGTCCAGGCGCCCCTGCAAATGGCGGGCGATGTGCTCGATGGTCAGCTTGCCGTCGGCCGTGTGCACGGCGAGCAGCTTGCAGCCGGTGGCGCTCTCGGGGGCGCCGCACTCGTCGGCGTTGATGTGGGCGTGCTCGCTGCAGATCACGGCGTTGAACGAGCGCGCCAGGGTGGAGATGCTGATGACGTTGGCCCCGGTGCCGTTGAAGACCATGTATACATCTATGTTCTTCCCGAAGTGGCCGCGGAACCGGTCCACCGCCGCCGCGGTGGCGTCGTCCAGGCCGTAGGCCACGGCCGGGCCGCTGTTGGCCGCGGCGATCGCCTCCAGCACGCGCGGATGCACTCCCGAATGGTTATCGCTGCCGAATGTCGTGTCGACCGTCATGATTCCTCCTGGCGCGGCCCCGGCCGCGTTCATGTTTTCTTGATGATCACTACCGTGACGTCGTCGTCGGGCTTTTTGTTGAAGGCCAGCATGTCCGCCTTGATGCGCTCGAATATCTCCCGGGCCGGCCGCGTTTTGTTGGCCCGCAGCACGTCCTCGAGCCGCGCCGGGAAATAGTGCTTTCCCGCCTCGTCGCGGTGGTCGGTGAGACCGTCGCTGTACAGCAGCAGGATGTCGCCTCTGCCCATCAGGCTGATCTCGTTGACGGTGTATTTTTCCTTGACGCCCAGCAGCGGCACCGTCTTTTCGCTGTTGCCGCGCGAGGGCATGGTGCCGATCTGCGGAAAGGAGACCAGCCGCTCCTCGCTGATGGCCACCAGGCGGTCGAACTTGTTGGAGAACACCAGCGGCGGCGGGTGGGCCGCCGACAGGAAGCGGAAGGTGCCGCGCTCGGTGATCTCGCCGTAGACCATGGTCAGGGTCTTGTGGATGCCCGACGAGTTGTAGAAGCGCGTGTTGATGTTGTCGAACAGGGTGGTGGTGATCTCGCCGAAGAAGCGCAGCTCGTAGGAGACGCCGAGCAGGAAGGCCTGGTGGAACACCGAGGCGATGAAGGCGGCGCCGTAGTCGTGGCCCTCGACGTCGATGACGGCGATGCCGGCGCGGACGGCGGTGGCGCGCAGCTTCGCCTTCAGTTCCTCGGGCGCCTCGCGGATGAGCTTGTCCATCTTGTAGCGCTTCTTGAAGTCGACGTAGATGATGTGGTCGCCGCCGGCCTGGCCGTTGCGCGGCAGCGCCTCGCCGTAGACGTCGATCCAGGGCACCTCGGGCAGCTCGCTGGGCGGCGGGTCGAAGTTGCGGGCCAGGTCGCTGAAATCGGCCAGCTCCCGGGTCAGGACAGTCGATGCGGCGCCGCGCCGCCGCCAGTTGTTCGCTTTCGCTTTTCTCTTTCATGGCCTAGAACATGATCTCGACGGAGTTGGGCCCGGTCAGTTTCTCGATGTCCTTCTTCATGGCGGTGGTGGCGCGGACGCCCTGGCCGGCCTCGGAGTTGATCACGACGCGGGCGCTGTCGGGATGGTTGATGATGATCATGTAGGGCACCGAGTCGCGGTTCTTTTCCAGCTTCTGCATCAGTTTGTCGTTGAAGGTCTCGTCGATCTGGCCGTAGCCGATGGTGATGACGATCTTGCGCGCCTTCTTCTTGAGCATGGCCTCCAGCTCCTGGAGGTTCTCCAGGTAGACCGTCTCCTCGCTCTCGGTGTCGGAGCCCGCCGGAGCGGCTGCGCCCCTCCAGGAAATAGGGCACGTCGGCCTTCAGCTCCTTCTCCAGCTCGCGCCAGCGGTCCTTGAAGCACAGCACCTTGATGCGGCCGGTGAGGTCCTCGAAAAAGATCTCGCCGTAGGCGTCGCCCTTCTTGGAGGTGCGGCGCGAGAACTCGGTGACCACGCCGCCCAGCTTGATGACCTCGCCCTTGAAGTCGTGGGTCTGGATGGCCAGGATGGTGGTGTTGGACACCTTGGTGATCTCGCTGCTGAACTTCTCCAGCGGGTTGTGGCTGACGTAGATCCCGGCGACTTCCTTCTCGCCCTTGATCATCTCGCTCTCGCTCCACTCCTCGAGGGCCAGGAACTCGCGGGGAATGTAGTCGTCGGCGACGGCGTCGGCGAACAGCGCCATCTGGTTCTTCTGGCGGTTGCGGCTGAGGATGGCGGCGCGGCGCAGCACCTCGCCGATGCTCTCGTACAGGACGCGGCGCTTCAGGCCGAAGCAGTCGCAGGCCCCGGCCTTGATCAAACTTTCGAGCACGCTCTTGTTGACCTTGCTGAGGTCGACCCGTTCGACGAAGTCGTTGAAGTTCTTGAACTCGCCGCCCTCGGCGCGCGCCTTGAGGATGATGCCCAGCGCGGCGCTGCCGACGTTCTTCAGGCCGATCAGGCCGAAGCGCACGGCGCAGTCGGTCTCGACGCGGAAGGTCTCGCGGCTCTTGTTGATGTCGGGCGGCAGGATGTCGATGCCCATCTTCTTGCTTTCCGAGATGTACTGGATGATCTTCGAGGAGGTGGTGGTCTTGTCGGCCTCGGAGCTGAGGTGGGCCGTCATGAAGTAGACGGGGTAGTGCGCCTTGAGAAAGGCGGTCTGATAGGCGAGGTAGGCGTACGCCGTGGCGTGGGACTTGTTGAACCCGTACTCGGCGAAGGTCTTCATCTGGCCGAAGAGCTCCTCGAGTTTTTTCTTGTCGTAGCCTTTTTTCGCCGCCCGCTCCAGGAACTTCTTTTCCTGGGCCGGCATCTTGCTCACGTCCTTCTTGCCCATGATCTTGCGCATCTCGTCGGCCTCGCTCATGGAAAAGTTGGCGATGCGCACCGAGATCTGCATGACCTGCTCCTGGAAGACGATGATGCCGTAGGTGTCCTGCAGGATCTCCTCCAGCTCGGGGAAGATGAAGGTCACCTTTTCCTTGCCCAGCTTGCGGTTGACGTAGACGTCGGCCATGCCCGACTGCAGCGGCCCGGGGCGGTAGAGGGCGTTGAGCACGATCAGGTCCTCGATCTTGGCCGGCTTGGACTTTTTCAGGTAATCGCGCATACCCGAGCTCTCGAACTGGAAGATGCCGTCGGTCTCGCCCTTCTGGAATATCTTGAAGGTCTTGTTGTCGAGCAGGTTGAGGTTCTCCAGGTCGAGAGTCTTGCCCTCGCGCTCGCGCACCTCGTTGAGGATGTTCTTGATGATGGTCAGGGTCTTCAGCCCCAGGATGTCCATCTTCAGCAGCCCGATGTTCTCCACCTCCTCCTTCTCGAAGTGGGTGGTGATGTCCTCGCGCGTCTTGTACAGCGGCATGAACTCGGTGAGCTTGCGCGGGGCGATGACCACGCCGGCGGCGTGCTTGCCGGTGTTGCGGATGTTGTTCTCCAGGCGCAGGGCGTAATTGATCAGCTTGACGAACTCCGGGCTCTGGCGGATCTCGCGCTGCAGGTCGGGGGTCCTGTCGATGGCGTCCTTCAGCTCCACCTTGGGGCCGTCGGGCACCAGCTTGGCCAGGCGGTTGACGTCGGCCAGCTTGACCTCCATGACGCGGCCGATGTCGCGGATGGCCAGCTTGGCCTTCATGCGGTTGAAGGTGACGACCTGGGCGACGTTGTCCTCGCCGTACTTCTCGCGGATGTAGGCTGATGATCTCCTCGCGGCGCTCGGCGTCGAAGTCGATGTCGATGTCGGGCAGGCTGACGCGCTCGGGGTTGAGGAAGCGCTCGAAGATCAGGTCGTACTCCAGCGGGTCGATCTGGGTGATGCCCATGACGAAGGCCACCAGGCTGCCCACCACCGAGCCGCGGCCGGGGCCGACCGGGATGCCGCTCTCCTTGGCGAAGCGGATGATGTCCCAGACGATGAGAAAATAGCCGGGGAAGCCCATCTCGCGGATCTTTTCGATCTCGTAGACCAGGCGCTCCTGGTAGACCTTCTGGCTGTGCTTCAGGTGCTTGGCCTTGGCCAGGTACTGGTGCTGGATGCGCTCGAAGCCCTCGAGGCACAGCTTTTCGAAATAGTCGTCGACGCTCAGCTTGCCCGGCGTCTTGAATGCGGGCAGGAAGTATTTCTTGAGCTTGAACTCGAAGTTGCAGCGCGAGGCGATCTCGAAGGTGTTCTCCAGCGCCTGCGGCGCGGCGGCGGCGAACGACAGGGCGGCCATTTCGGCGCTGGACTTGAAGTAGAGCTGCTCGGTCTCCTTCTTCATCGCCCGGTCGGGGTTGCTGATGACCTCGGTGGTCTGCAGGCAGATCAGGATCTCGCGGGCGTCGGCGTCCTCGCGCGTCAGGTAATGGACGTCGTTGCTCGCCGCCAGCGGGATGTCCATCTCCTTGGCCAGGTCCAGCAGCAGCGGCAGCACCTGCTTCTGCTCGGCCAGGCCGTGGTCATGGACCTCGATGAAGAAGTTGTCCTTGAACGTCTCGCGGTACCAGCTCGCCGCCGCCTTGGCCTTCTCCGGCTGGCCGCGCAGCAGGTGGTAGGGGATCTCGCCCTGGATGCAGGCCGACATGACCAGCAGGCCGTCCTTGTATTTTTCCAGCAGCTCCTTGTCGATGCGCGGCTTGCGGTAGAAGCCCTCCAGGAACGAGGCGGTGATCAGCTCGCAGAGGTTGCGGTAGCCCTGGTCGTTGCGCACCAGCGCCAGCAGGTGGAAGTAGTTCAGCTCGTCCTCGCGGCGGTTGGGGCGGTCGAAGCGCGAGCCCGGCGCCAGGTAGAGCTCGGCGCCGATGATGGGCTTGATCTCGCTCTGCTTGGCCTTCTTGTAGAAGTTGACCGCGCCCAGGATCGAGCCGTGGTCGGTCAGCGCCACGGCGGGCATCTGGAAGGCGCGCGCCTGCTTGAGCAGGTCGTCGACCTTCAGGGTGGAGTCGAGCAGGCTGTACTCCGAGTGCACGTGGAGGTGGATGAAGCTCTTCATTCCCATTCAATGGTGGCGGGCGGCTTGGAGGTGACGTCGTAGACGACGCGGTTGACCTGGCGGATGCGGCGCACGATGCGGTTGGCCGCGGCGTCGAGCACCTCCGGCGGCAGGGCGGCCCAGTTGGCGGTCATGCCGTCGGTGCTGGTCACGGCGCGCAGGGCGACGACGTTGCCGTAGGCGCGCTCGTCGCCCATGACGCCGACGCTGCGCACCGGCAGCAGCACGGCGAAGGCCTGCCAGACTCTGGCGTACCAGCCGCTGCTCCTTCAGCTCGGAGATGAAGATGTCATCGGCCTGCTTCAGCACGTCCAGCTTGGCCGGGTCGACGGCGCCCAGCACGCGCACGGCCAGGCCGGGCCCGGGGAAGGGATGGCGCTCGAGGATGTCGGCGGGGATGCCCAGCAGGCGCGCCACTTCGCGCACTTCGTCCTTGAACAGGAAACGGAACGGCTCGATGATGCGCCCCTGCTTCTCCAGCCGCTGCACTTCGCGCACGCGGTTGTGGTGGGTCTTGATGGTCTGCGACGGCCCCTGCACGGGATTGCTCTCGATGACGTCGGGGTAGAGCGTGCCCTGGATGAGGAAGTCGAAGTCCTTGAGGCCGCGGTAGAAGACCTCGATGAAGGTGCGGCCGATGATCTTGCGCTTGCGCTCGGGGGAAACGACGCCCTTGAGGTTGTCCAGGAAGCGGCGCGAGGCGTCGATGTAGGTGACCTTCAGCCCCAGGCGGCGGCGCAGGTTGTCCAGCACCTCGCGCTCCTCGTTCAGGCGCAGCAGGCCGTTGTTGACGAAGATGGCGGTGACCTTGCGGCCCAGCGCCTTCTGCACCAGCACCGCCAGCGTCGTGGAGTCGACGCCGCCGCTGACCCCCAGCACCACGCGCTTGCCGCGGCACTGCGCGCGCAGCTTGGCGACCTCCTCATCGACGAAGTTCTTCATGCTCCAGGTACGCGGGGCGCCGCAGACGGTAAAGAGGAAATTGGCCAGGACTTTTTTGCCGTCCTGGCTGTGCGCGACCTCGGGGTGGAACTGCACGGCGAAGATGCGCGCGCCCCGGTTCTCGATGGCGGCGATGGTGTTGTCGGCCGAGCGGGCGCAGATCGCGTAGCCCGGGGCCAGCGCGGCCACCGAGTCGCCGTGGCTCATCCAGACGGTGCCGCGGTCGGTCACGCCGGCGAGCAGGGGCGAATCGCCCTCGATGTGCAGGCAGGCGTTGCCGTACTCGCGCTGCGACGAGCGCAGCACCTTGCCGCCCAGCATGCGCGTCAGCAGCTGCATGCCGTAGCAGATGCCCAGGATGGGGATGCCGGCTGAGAACAGCTTCTTGTCGACGCGCGGCGCGCCCGGCGCCAGCGTGCTGGCCGGTCCGCCCGAGAGGATGATGCCGGCCGGCGGGTCGGCGAGGATCCTGTCCAGGCTGTAATGGAAAGGCTGGATCTCGGAAAAAACCCCCAGTTCGCGCACGCGCCGCGCGATGAGCTGGGTGTATTGCGAGCCGAAGTCGAGGATGAGGATTTTGTCTTTCATGGATGGCCGGATCTTAGCAGATATGGCGGCCGGGTTCAATAAGGGTTTTGCCGATCGCGCGGCGCGAACGTCGAGATCGATCCCTGCCTTCCCCACCAGAATGCGGCCACCGACCTCGTCGTCAACTCCATCAAGGCCAGGCGCGGCGCGGACGCCAGGTGGGATTTCACGGCCACGGTCCAGAACCTGGGCCAGCGCTGCGTCAAGACGGTGGAGTATGAGCTCAAGAACGTGAACGTGAAACTGGCTGCGCGCACCGCCGGCAACCACAGCGGCACCGCCGGATATTTTCTCAGCGCCGGGCAGACGCGGGTGATCGAAGGTTCGTTCAGCGAGCCGGCCGGCCTCACTTTTTATTATGCCGGCGGCCGCAAATACATCGATCTTGAGTTCATCATCGATCCCGCCGGGAAGATCCCCGATCCGAATCGTCGCAACAACAGCAGAAAGATCCCGATCCTTATCGAATAGGGCTCCGATCGTCTTCGCAATGGGAGCGGTCCCTTTGATTGCCGCTGGCGGCACCCCTATGTGTGAACCCGAACTGTTCGAAAACGAGGCCATTGTCCTCCAGTTCCGCCGCTGGCGCCTGGGGAAAAATATTATTTGGGGTTGAGATTTTGCCTGTATTCCTCTATTTATAAGGAGCGCGGTTTGGGGAGCGCTTATTCAAGGAGGAATACACGATGAAAGCCATGAATTCCGGCCGAGTGCCGATTTCCCTGTTGGTCATCGCCGCCTTCGGCGCCATGCTCTGCTTTTGGGCGTACCAGGCCCCGGCGGCGACGGCCGCCCCGGCGCCGGCAGACGCAGAGGGCGTCGCCGCGGCCCCGGACGAGGCCGATGGAACCGGTTTTATCGAGACTGAGGCGACTGCGCCCGCCCATGCGAAAAAGGGCAAATTCCCCTGGCTGGTCGCCGCGGTGGTCCTCGTGGCCGGCGGCGTCGCCCTGTACTTCCTGGTGCTCAAAAAGAAGAACTACACCCTGACGGTGGGCGTGGGCGAGGGGGTCAGCGGCGCGCCCGCGGCAGGGACGTCGACGCACAAGAAGGGTACGGTGATCACGTATAATTACTCCCTGCAGGCCGGCTACAACAACCTGGCCGTGACCCTGGACGGCGCCCCGGTCGCCGCCAGCGGCACGGTGACCATGAATGGCGGCCACACCCTGGAAGCCATGGCCACCAAGACCTTCGTCTTGACGGTGACCAGGGGAGGACACGTCGACGGCACGCCGGTCAGCGGGAGTTATAACCATGCCCGCGGCACGAACGTCTCCTACAGCTACGCGCCGGCCAGCGGCTACGCCAACCTGGAAGTGAAGCTGGACAACGTCCTGGTGCCCAATGCCGGGACCATTGCCATGAACGCCAGCCACACTCTCACCGCTCTGCTGCGCGGGGCCAACATCACGGTCCAATCGACGCCCGCCGGCGCGCGCATTTTCATCGACAACGTCGACAGCGGGCATACCACGCCCTATACCTTCACCTACAGCGCGGCCGTGACCAAGACCGTGCTCCTGCAGCATTCCTGCGGCTACAAGGAGTACTACCAGACCGTCAGCGCCACCGTTGGCGATACCAAGACCATCAACCATACCTTCGTGCCCGGGATCAAGGAAGACTTCGAAGTGCCGCCCTCCTCCTGCTGGATGCCCTATCACGCCGGCAGCTGGGGCGACACCGGCCACGGCGAGTACCGCTATTCCGGCGCCGCCACGCACTGGTCCACCAGCGCCTACAGCTTCCCTTTCAGCGGCAATTACACGGCCATCGTCAGGATCAACCGCAAGTCCGGGAGCGTGTCGGCCCCCAACGCCTTCTTTCTGGGCAACGGCACCGACATGACCAACGCCAGCGGCTACGTTTTTTACTATTATGCGTCCCCGGGGCGGTATGGCATCGTGCGTACCACCAATTTCAACTTCATCACCATCGCCTCCGGTTCGAGCGTCCATATCAAGGCCTTGACTGCGTCGCCGGCCATCAAGGCCGGCCTGGGCGAATTCAACGTGCTGAAGGTCGTCAAGACGGGGAGCCAGTATGCCTTTTACATCAACAACACCCTGCTGCACACCTTCAGCGATGCCACGCATGTCGCTAACTACCTCTCGCTGGCCCTGTACTGCGGAGGCGTTTCCACGGTCGTCGAGTATGAGTACGTCTATTTGAATCCCAGCGCCTGAGCATCGCCTGCCCCTGCCCCGGCCCGGCCGGGGCGGAGGGTTTTACCTGTCTGCCGGGGCGCGGTCGGGCGCTCGTTGACTCGCTTCAGCAGCGGTCATATACTGAACGCATGCCCGAGCTGCCTGAAGTCGAGACCATCGTCCGCCAGTTATGCCGCGCGATCAAAGGAAAGACCCTGGCCTCCGTGCGCGTGCTGTGGCCGCGCACGATCGATGGGCGCCAAACCGAATTCTGCCGCCGCCTGCGGGGCATGACCGTTGCCGCCGTGTCGCGGCGCGGCAAGTATATCGGCGTCGAGGGCGGGGACGGGACTTTCTTCACCATTCACCTGCGCATGACCGGCAAGCTGCTGGAGGAGATTTCCGCCGTTGACCGCAGGCACCGGCGCGTGCAATTCCGGTTCACTGACGGGACTGCGCTTCATTTTATCGATGCCCGCAAGTTCGGCCGCATGCGCCTGTGGCCATGCCGCGACGAGTCCTGCCCTGGCCTGGGCCCTGAGCCGCTGCGCCAGGCCGCGGTGCTGGCTGCCCTGCGCGGCCTGAAGACCCGGCGGCCCGTCAAGAGCGTCCTGCTCGATCAATCCGTTTTGGCCGGCATCGGCAACATCTACGCCGACGAGGCGCTTTTTGCCGCCGGCATCCATCCCCTGACCCCGGCCGCCGCTTTGAGCGCCGGGCAGCAAAAACGTCTGGCCCGCGCCGTGCCGCGGATCCTGAAACTGGCCATCAACCGCCGTGGCACAACCATACGCGATTACCGCTCCGTGGATGACCGCAGCGGCGAGAACCAGGAGCACCTGAGCGTCTATGGTCGCACCGGAGAAGCCTGCTTTGTTTGCGGCGCGCTGATCGAAAGGCTCCGCATCTCGGGCCGCTCCTCGCCATTTCTGCCCCAGCTGCCAGAAGAAGACGTCAGACGCTAAGACGTCAGACGGTAGCAAAACCGTTGAAGATCGTTAGTTCCAAAACCCTAGTAAATTCATAGTTTTCCGAGATCGTCTAACTTCGTGCTCGCGTGACATTGACTGTTTTTGCTGAACCGTTAATATTCAGGTGATCTAGTTCTTAAAAGTAAACCTCGTGGTCTCTATTTTCTTGCTGACGTCTAACGTCTGACATCTGACGTCTCGACTCTTCTATATCCTGGCGAGCAATGACGATATCCAGGAAGCGATTGCGTGAACCAAAGAAGCGATCATGCCCGGGATGCGCTCGTAGTTGAAGAAGATCCAGGCGGCCAGGGCGACGATCAGCAGCAGATTGAGGACGAAGCGGCGCAGCGGCCGCGCTCGCTTCCTGGGCTTCGGACGCGACAGCGGTTTGGCTGCGGGCCCGCCGCCGCCCTGGCGCGTCTTTTCGCGATCGCTCGTTTTCGCCAGGTCGCCGAGTTCCGGTTTTTCCGCCTTGGGCAGCTTGAAGGGTCTGAACAAGGGCTTGATCAGCTCCTGCCATTCCTTCTCCGTAGCCGGGCGCTTGCTTCTTTCCTTGGCCAGCATGCGGTCGAGCAGCGGCTGGAAGGCGGCAAGATCGTCCGCCAGGCGCGGCACGGGCTCGGTGACGTGTTTCATGATGACGGTCATGGTCTGGCTGCCCTTGAAGGGCGGGGCGCCGCTCAGCATCTCGTAAAGCACCACGCCCAGGCTGTAGATGTCGCTGCGGCCGTCGGCGCGCCTGGCGTTGAGCTGCTCGGGGCTCATGTAGCGCGGCGTGCCCATGGCCATGCCCGAGCGCGTGAGCTGGGTGGTCGACTCCAGGACGCGGGCGATGCCGAAATCGAGGAGCACCGGCGTGCCGTCGGCGCGGAACATGATGTTGTCGGGCTTGACGTCGCGGTGGATGAAGCCGCGGGCGTGGGCGTAGAACAGGGCCGTCGCCACCTGGTTGGCGATGGCCAGCGCCTCATCGCCCGGCAGGCGGCCGCGCTCCTGGATGCGCCGCTTGAGGCTCTCAGGGAAAAACTCCATGGCCATGAAACGCAGCTCGGGCGTGCGACCCGTCTCGTAGATGCGCACGATGTTGGGGTGGTGCAGGCTGGAGATGGTCTGCGCCTCCTTGATGAAGCGCCGGACGGCCACGGTCTCGGCGAAGCGCCGGCGGGCCAGCACCTTCACCGCCGCCAGCCGCGAATGCTTGCGATCAACGGCCAGAAACACGTCAGCTGCGCCGCCGCTGCCCAGGAATTTTTTCAGCTCGTAGCCGGGGACCTCGGGAAAGACGGCCATCTTTCAGCGGGCCGGCGCGGCTTCTTTTTGATAGAGCCCGAGCAGCATGAGCAGCTTGATGCCGCCCCAAACCGTGAGGAAGGTGCCGAGACTCGCGGTCAGAAATGTGCCCCAGGGCGAGCCGGCCACGGCCGGGACCAGGGCGAGCGCCTGTTTCAGCGCCAGGCCGAGCAGCAGGAACAGCAGCCCGCCGAGCAGGACACGCGCCAGCCGCACCCACAGGGAGCCTTGATCAGAAGGCAGCCCCGAGCGCAGCGCCAGGAAGAAGGCGGCGTTCATGCCGATGAAGAAGCCGGCGAAGGTAGCGGAGAACAGGGACAGGATCGCCAGCAGCGCCGGCAGGACAAACATGAACAGGAAGTAGAGCATCCCGGGCAGCGAGGTGGCCATGCGGCCGCGCGCGATCGCGAAGAAGCGTTCGCGGCCCGCCTCGCCGCCGACAAGCCGCCAGGCGGCGAACAGGACCAGGCCGCCCAGCAGGATGCCGCCGATCACGTCGGCCAGGAAGTGGACGCCGAGATAGAGGCGGGTGAAGGCCACCAGGGCCACCAGGAACGGGGCCAGCCAGGCCAGCGCCCGCTTGCGGAAGACGACCGCCAGGCCGCCCCACAAGGCGACGGCGCCTGAGGCGTGCCCCGAGGGGAAGCCAAAGGACATGCCCTGCTGGCGGAAGGCGTCGATGGCCGCCTGGGCGGGGAGATCGAAAAAACCCTCGCCGCCCATGGCCCGGAAAGCGGCGGTGGTGTTCCATCCAGAATCCAGGCAGGCGACGCGCGCATCGGCGAAAAAGGGGCGCGGCAGGCCGAAGATCATCTTGGCCGCTTCGCTGAGCATGGCTGTCCAGGCGACGATCTGGAACAGCAGGAACCCCTTGCGCAGGCTGAAACCGAACAGGACGGCGACTACCATGATGATGACGAATCGGTAATAGCCGCTGGCCGTCACCTGCAGCATCAGCCAGGTCAGCCAATCCGACGCCTGGGACTGCAGGGCGATATGAATTCCGGTCTGGAACATGGCGCGCACCTCTAAACGGATTTTAAACGTGATTTTCGTATTTATCCTTTTATTTGTCAACCGGCGGGCAATTGACTTGATAACTCTTTTGGTTTATTTTTCGTAATAAATGTCCACGTAACACGAATTGCGCCCGGCCGGTCCTTAAAAAGCCGTGGCGAACGCGATACAAGGAAGCGACTATGATAAAAAAACTGACGCGCACAAATACGATCCTGATAGCCGTGGGACTCCTGGCGGCTGCTTTCATCGGCTGGAAGATCTACCAGAAGGCCAGGGGCGGCGCCGGCGGGCCCGGGGTTGGCGGCATCGCCGTCGCTGTTGAGATCGCCCCTGTCGAAAAAGGCGCCCTGCGCGACCTGGGCAGCTATACCGGTACGCTGACCGCCAGGTCCCGCGTCGTCGTCGCGCCGAAGATCTCCGGCCGCCTGAATCGTCTGCTGGTCGACATCGGCGACGCAGTGCGCAGCGGCCAGCTGCTGGCCGTGCTGGAGGACGACGAGTATCGCCAGCAGGCGCTGCAGGCCGAAGCCGATCTGCGCGTGGCCAAGGCCAACCGCGAGGAGGCGCGCAGTTCCCTGACCATGGCCGAAAGGAACCTGGAGCGGGCGCGCGCCCTGCACCAGAGCGGCATCCAGAGCGACGCCCAACTGGACCAGGTGATCTCCGCCTTCGAGTCGCAGCAGGCCCGCTTCAGCGTGTCCGAGGCGCAAGTGGCCAACCGTGAAGCGGCGCTGGAGAGCGCGCGCGTTCGCCTCTCCTACACGCAGATCCGCGCCTCCTGGGAGCGGAGCGGCAGCATTCGCTACGTGGGCGAACGCTTTGCCGACGAAGGAGCGCTGCTCACGGTGAACACCCCCATCCTGTCGATCGTCGAACTGCAGCCGATACTCGCCGTCATCAATGTCACCGACAAGGAGTACTTCCGCCTGAAGGTTGGGCAGGCCGCGACCATCGGCGGCAGCGCTTTCCCGGGTGAGGAATTCCGGGGCCGCATCGTGCGCATCGCGCCGCTGCTGCAGGAGGCCTCGCGCCAGGCGCGGGTGGAGATCGAGGTGGAAAACCCGAAAAAACTTCTCAAACCGGGCATGTTCGTCAACGCCCAGGTCGAGTTTACCCGCCGTGCCGGCGTTTCCGTCGTCCCCTATAACGCCCTGGCCAAGAGGGGCGGTGAACAGGGGGTCTTCCTGGTCGACATGGCCGCGCAGACTGCCCGCTTCATTCCCGTGCGCATCGGCATCGTGGAGGCGGGGCGCGTCGAGATCCTGGAGCCGAAGGATATCTCCGGGAACGTGGTCGTCCTCGGGCACTACCTGCTCGAGACCGAGGGCCGGATCATCCTGCCGGCCCGGGCCGCCGCCGGCGGCGCGACGAAGCCGGGCCTGAAGCCGGCCGGAGGCGGAAAATGAATATTTCCGGTTTTTCCATCCGCCGCCCGGTTTTCACGGTGATGCTGGTCCTGGCCATCGTGGTCGTGGGCCTGGTTTCGCTCAGCCGGCTGCCGATCGACCTGATGCCCGAGATTGTTTTTCCCACCCTGGGCATCATGACGTCCTATGAGAACACCGGTCCCGAGGAGATCGAGCAGCTCATCACCCGGCCCATCGAGGAAGCCATGAGCGCCGTGCCCGGCGTCGAGGAGGTCTTTTCCGTCTCCTCCGAGGGCAGCAGCAGCGTGCGCGTGATGTTCGCCTGGGGCACCGACCTGGATGCGGCCGCCGACGATATCCGCGAGCGCCTCGACCGGGTGATCCCGCGCCTGCCCGACGACGTCGACCGGCCGATGCTGCGCAAGTTCGACCCGGCTATGATGCCGATCCTCATTGTCGGCGCCCTGAGCAACCTCGACCCCATCCAGACGCGGCGCATCATCGACGAGCAGATCGCCTACCGCCTGGAGCGCGTCCCGGGCGTGGCCTCGGTCGACATCTGGGGCGGGCACGAGCGCGAGATCCAGGTCAACCTGGACGCCGCCAAGGTCAAGGCCCTGGGCCTGCCGCTCGACCGCATCATCGCCGGCATCCGCGAGGGCAACGTCGACCTGCCGGCCGGCGTCATCGAGCGCGGCAACTACGAAATTCTTATCCGCATTCCCGGCGTCTTCACCGGCATGAAGGATATCCGCGAGACCGTCGTGGCCGTACGCGACGGCGTCCCCATCCGCCTGCAGGAGATCGCCGAGATCGCCGATACCTTCCGCAAGATCACGCGCGTTGTGCGCATCAACGGCGTGCCCGGCACCCGCATCGCCGTCTACAAGCAGTCGGGGACCAACACCGTCGAGGTGGCCGAGGGCGTGTTCAAGGAGATCGCGCGCATCCAGGAGGACCGGCCGCAGATCCAGCTCATTCCCGTGCGCGACAGTTCGGAATACATCAAGAACGCCATCGGCAACGTCAGCTCCACCGCCGTCTACGGCGGCCTGCTGGCCATCCTCGTCCTGCTCTTTTTCCTGGGCAGCGTGCGCAGCACCCTGGTCATTGCCACCGCTATCCCCATTTCAATCGTGGCCACCTTCGCCCTGATTTATTTCAACGGCTTTACCCTGAACATCATGTCACTGGGAGGCCTGGCCCTGGGCATCGGCATGCTGGTCGACAACTCGATCGTCGTTTTGGAGAACATCGTGCGCCTGAAGGAAGGCGGGGCGGCGCCCAAACAGGCCGCCCTGGACGGGACGCACGAGGTCGCCGCCGCCGTCATTGCCAGCACCCTGACCACCATCGTCGTTTTCCTGCCCATGGTCTTCGTGCGCGGTATCGCCGGCATCATGTTCAAGCAGCTGGCATTCGTGATCAGCTTTGCCCTGATCTGTTCATTATTCGTCGCCCTCACCATGGTGCCCATGCTGGCCAGCCGCTTCCTGACCCACAGGGAAGCGTCAAATTCGCGGCTGGAGCAATGGAAGGTGAAAGCGGTGGCCGCCGTCCAGCGCGGACTCGCCGTCCTGGAGCTGAAGTACAGGAAAGTACTGCACAGCGCCCTGGACCACCGCTTCAAGGTGCTGGGCTCCGTGGCCCTGCTGCTGGTCGTCAGCATCCTGCTGGTGCGCCTGGTAGGCAGCGAGTTCATGCCCACCACCGACGAGGGCGAAGTGCGCGTGAGCGTCGAGATGGAGGTCGGCACCCGCCTGGCGGTCATCGACGAGAAGTTCAAGGGCATCAGCGCCATCGTGCGCCGCGAGGTGCCGGAATTGATCTCGATCGAGGAGAGCATCGGCGGCGGCGGCTGGCGCTCGGGCTCGCACACCGGCGACATCACCATCAAGCTGGCTCCCAAGGCCCAGCGCTCGCGTTCCAACGAGGAGATCGCCGCCGTTTTGCGCCGCAGCCTGCAGGGCATACCCGGCACGGTCATCCGCACCCGCGCCAGCGGCGGGGTGAACTTCATGCGCGGCGGCGGTGACCAGGAAAGCGTCCAGGTGGAAATCCGCGGCTTCGACCTGGAGAAGAGCGAGGCCCTGGCCCAGCAGGTGAAAGCGGTCATCGAGGGCGTGCGCGGGGTTTCCGACATCCGCCTCAGCCGCGACATGGGCAAGCCCGAGGAGCTCCTGGTCATCGACCGCAAGGCGGCGGCCGACATGAAGCTCTCGGTGAGCCAGATCGGCGGCACCCTGGAGACGGTGCTCTCCGGCACCCAGGCCAGCACCTACCGCGAGGGCGGCGACGAGTTCCGCATCCTGGTCAAGGTCAAGGACGCCGAGAAAATGTCCCTGGACGACGTGCTGAGCCTGACGCTGACCAACAGCGACGGCCAGCCGGTCAGTCTGCGCAATGTCGTCGACGTCAAGGCGCGCAGCGGCCCGCAGCGCATCGAGCGGCGTGACCGCGAGCGCGTGCTGACCATTTCGGCCGAGATCGAGGACCGCGACCTGAGCGCGGTTTTGGCCGATATCCGCGCCGGCATCCGCCGCGTGCCCATCCCCCGCGATTTCGAGATCACCTTCACCGGCGATTTCGAGGAGCAGCAGAAGGCCTTCCGCGAGCTGCTGCTCAGCATCATCCTCTCACTGCTGCTGGTCTACATGGTCATGGCCATGCAGTTCGAGTCGGTGCGCGATCCCTTCATCGTCATGTTCTCGGTGCCGCTGGCGGCCATCGGCGTCATCTGGATGCTGCTGATCACCGGCACCACCTTCAACATGCAATCCTACATCGGTTGCATCATGCTGGGCGGCATCGTGGTCAACAACGCTATCCTGCTGGTGGACCACACCAACCTGCTGCGCCGGCGCGACAAAATGGCGGTGCGCGAGGCCATCGAGGAGGCGGGACGGCGGCGGCTACGGCCCATCCTGATGACCGCCATGACGACCATCCTGGCCATGGTCCCCCTGGCCCTGGCGCTGGGGGAGGGCAGCGAGGCCCAGGCGCCCCTGGCCCGCGCCGTGGTCGGCGGGCTGCTGAGCT
Source organism: Candidatus Aminicenantota bacterium (assembly GCA_963732485.1). Classification (GTDB taxonomy): domain Bacteria; phylum Acidobacteriota; class Aminicenantia; order UBA2199; family UBA2199; genus UBA2199. The sequence continues at coordinate 300,674 of CAVSZS010000012.1, read as the reverse complement.
CCACGGTGATCACCCTGCTGGTCGTGCCGGTGGTCTATTCGCTGTTCGAGGGCAAGAGGGACAAAAAATAGTCGGCGGGGCTTAAGCCCGATCAGTTTGCGCAGAGCACCTTTTCCCAGACGTTGTTGGCCTGGTCCGCATCCACGTTGGCCTTTCCCGGGTCGATGATGATTTTCACCGTCCCCGGGCAGGCGAGTTTCCAGATGCGGGTGACGGTCGCGGTCGCGCCCGGGTCTATGGCCGGCACCGGGAAAGACTGGTATACAACGCCGTTGACGTAAAAATCGCCCTGGCAGGCCTGCGATTTGGCCACGCCTTTGTTTTCGATCTTGACGGTAAACGTGATGTTGGTGCCCACGTTGGCCATGGTCGGGGTCCAGGAGGCGCTGACGGCCAGGTCGGGGTTGCCGGTCAGGGTGATGCAGCCGCTGATGTTGGATGAGCCGCCGCCGCTGTGGATGAGGAGCACGTTGTAATGGCAGGGATTGTCCTGCTCCCAGGACGCTTTTTCAAAGATACACGTTGCGGTTCCCAGCTTGGCATCGACGCCCTTGGCCGGGGTCTTGTAAAACGAACTTGCTCTGTTGAGCAGAATATCCACCTTCTGGATGTTGCCGGTGCGTTTCCAGGTAACGGCATGGGCGGTACCGTTTTCCCATACTTCGCCCCCCAGCGGGGAGAGCAATGTTATATTGCCAACTTCATTGACCGTGAATTCTTCGCTGAAAGCCTGGCATTTGCCGTCCAAAGTTCTGACCTGCACGAAGTAAACGCCGGGAACGGGCATCAGGGGGGTGAGGTCTTGGCTGAATGCGCCGTCGTTCTCCGTGCTGGCGGCCAGCGTTATGCCGGGAAGATGCGCGCCTTTGCCCGGGCGTTTCAGGGTAATCGAGACATTGGGGTCAAGGTTTCCATACTTGGTCCAAATAATATTGACAAAGTTGAATGGATCGGCGATATCGCCGGCCTTGGGGCTGGTGATGACCATGCAGGCGGGGGGGGGCTGCCCGAACTTGGGAATGATTCTCGCCGGGGCGGGAAGCGGAACCGGATCGCCCGTGTTCCCGGGCTTGGCGGCCAGGGTGAAAAGGCCGCTCTTGCCGGTAACCGAACCGTCGCTGGTGCGGAACTTGACGAAATAATCGCCGCCGGCCGCAGCCGTGCCGCCTGCATAAGCCCCAACAGTCCAATTGGTTGCACCCTGGCCGGCGCTGCCGATGGCCAGGTCCTCGATGATGTTGCCCAGCTTGCCGGCGCCCTGCCAGAGGGAGATCGTCACCTTGGTGGAATTCGCCAGCCCGGCGAACGTCCAGGCGATCGGCAGGCTCTTTCCGATCTCCAGTGTCGCGCCGGCGGCGGGAGAACTGACCGTTATGCTTGCCGCCAGAACCGGTACGGTTGCCAGCATAAGCATCAGGAGCAATGTCCAGTTTCGTTTCATGAATCCTCCTTGGATCTGACCGCCTAAGGGTTCCCCCTGGATCCCTTAGGTTGTGACATACGGTTTTTCGGCAAAAATCTCAACGGAAAAAATTCTGGCGATCATTGCCCCCGCGGGTTCCCCTGCAGCTCAGTGGTGGCAGCCGTGGCCGCCGCAGGCGTTGTCGAAGGTGAGCTCGGTGAGCTCGCCGGCGGCGAACTTGTCCACGGCCTGCTGCACCGTGTCGCCGTCGAGCAGGTAGACCTTGACGCCGCCCTCGTTCAGCAGCTGCACGGCGCGCCGGCCCATGCCGCTGGTCAGGACCGCGTCGACACCCAGTCCCGAGATCATGCCCAGGGGCTGGCAGGCCCCGTGCGCGTGGTGCGAGTTGTCGTTGGCAATCACCTGGACGCTCCTGGCATCCGTGTCGTAGATGGTGAAAAATCCGGCGCTGCCGAAATGGTCGTGCACCGTTTCGGCCAGGCCCTTGTTACCGGTCGTCGGCAAACATATCTTCATGGTGTTCTCCTTGAATTAGCGTTGATGGATATGGATGGCCTTGTCATGGAGCAGGGCGTCGGCGATCTTGAACCGGCCCGCTTCCAGCAGCCGCTGCACAGTGCCGCGGGAGACGCGCATGCTCGCCGCCGCCTCGATCTGGCTGAGCTGGTCGTGATCGCAAAGGCGAACGGCCTCGAATTCATCGAGGAGGATCTCCGCCACAACCAGCTCCGCCAGCGGGGTCGAACGCGGCTTGAATACTTTTTCCGCCTCGAGCAGGCGGCAGCAGCGGTGTTTCTTGCCGCGAGGCATTCAGTGTCTCCAATTGTGCATATGCACATAATAACCCCAGTCATTCCCCGTGTCAAACTTTTTTTTTATTTTGCTGCCTGCCCCGGGCCCCGGTGGTCTCACTGCGGCTGGTTGCTCCGGGAATTCTTTTGCTATAAAATTTAGCATATGAAGTCCTCCATGGCTGATCCGCTGAAAATCGCCAAGTCCGGCGCTGTGCCGGCCCTGCCGCCACGGTCCGCTTCCCGGACATGAAGCGGCTGATACTCGCGCTGGCGGCTGCCCTACTGCTCGCCGCCCCCGTTTCCGGCGCCGTGAAAAGATTCATCGCTCCCAGCCCCGACCGTATCGAAGCCGAACTCCTGGATTTGATCAACGCGGACCGGGTGAAGCTTGGCCGGCCGCTCCTGCGCCATCATTCCGTCCTGCAGGAGATCGCCCGCGGCCACAGCGCCAAGATGGCCGCGGAAGGAAAAATGAGCCACGATTTTCCCGGCTGGCCCGGCGCCGAGAGAAAAATGCAGCAAAACGATCTCTGTTTCCTGGTCAGCGCCGAAAATGTCGCCCATGGCCGGACCCCGTTCGCCAGGTTTATCCACGAGGCCCTGATGGCCAGTTTCAGGCATCGGGTCAATATCCTTGACGCGCGCATGCTCCAGGCCGGCATCGGTGTCTACCGCTCCGGCGACGACTACTATATCACCCAGGAATTTGCGGCGCTTTTCCCCTGCCCGGCCCCGAAGGCGGTCATGGTAGAGATCGAGAATGAGCTGTGCCGCTGGTACAAGGAAAAGTTCGGTTTTTCCCCGCTGGTCCAGCTGGATGCCCGACTGCTGGCCAGGGTGTCGGCGCAGCAATACCTGGCCAACAACCCGATCGATCCGCAGTCTTTGACCGACAGGGAGATGCGGGGGGTCAGCGTCTGCTACAACGATCTGGGCGTGATCCTGGCCGAGCTTAAAAAGGAGATCGCGAACCCCGCCATCACCTCGTTGGCCGTCGGGGTTGCCTGGGGGCGGAATGCGAGCTTTCCCGGCGGGGCCTACGCGGTTTGCCTGCTGCTTTTTTTTTAAGCGCTCCAGCCAGATTTGACAGTCTTGTTCGTAATATGGTACCATTTTTTTTACTGAATCCCGGAAGGGCCGCAGGAAACCCGGCGTCCACCGCGCTCTTTCTTCCCGGCTTTTTCCCCGAAAACTAAGGAGAACACAGCATGAGCATCAAGAAAGCGACCATCGACGGCAATACCGCCGCGGCCCACGTGGCCTATGCCTTCAGCGACGTGGCGGCCATCTATCCCATCACTCCTTCGTCCAACATGGGCGAATTGGCCGATTCCTGGGCGGCGGCCGGCCGCAAGAACATCTTCGGCGAGGAAGTGGAAGTGATCGAGCTGCAGTCCGAGGGCGGCGCCTCCGGCGCCGTGCACGGGGCGCTGACCGCCGGTTCGCTGACCACGACCTTCACCGCGTCGCAGGGCCTGCTGCTCATGATCCCCAACATGCACAAGATCGCCGGCGAGATGCTGCCCACCGTGTTCCACGTCTCGGCCCGTTCGCTGGCCTGCCAGTCGCTCTCCATCTTTGGCGACCATTCCGACGTCATGTCGGTGCGCAACACCGGCTTCGCCCTGGTCGCCGCCGCCTCGGTGCAGGAGACGATGGACCTGGCCGTGGCCGCGCACCTGGCCACCCTGGAGAGCAAGGTGCCCTTTCTCAACTTCTTCGACGGCTTCCGCACCTCGCACGAGATCCAGAAAGTGGAGATGATCGACTACGAGACCATGGCCTCGCTGCTGGACATGAAGTACGTGGAGGACTTCCGCTCCCGCGCCCTCACTCCGGACCGCCCGGTGCTCAAGGTGGGGCAGCAGACTCCCGACGTCTATTTCCAGGGCCGCGAGACCGTCAACCTGTATTACGAGAAGCTCCCGGCCATGGTGCAGAAGTACCTGGACCTGGTGGCCAAGAAGACCGGCCGCGCCTACCGCCTCTTCGACTACGTCGGCCATCCCGAGGCGGAGCAGATCGTCGTGGCCATGGGCTCGGCCTGCGAGACCATCGAAGAGACGGTGGATTACCTGAACAAGAAGGGGGCCAAGCTCGGCCTGATCAAGGTCCGCCTCTACCGGCCCTTCTCCCTGGAGGCGCTGGTCAACGCCCTGCCGAAATCGGTGAAAAAGATCGCCGTCCTCGACCGCACCAAGGAGCCCGGCGCCCTGGGCGAACCCCTGTACATGGACGTGGCAACCGCCCTGGCCAATCGTGGGCTGACCATCATCGGCGGCCGCTACGGCCTCAGCTCCAAGGAGTTTACCCCGGCCATGGTCCAGGCGGTCTTCGACCACCTCAACGGCGCCTGTTTCCACGATTTCACCGTGGGCATCAACGACGACGTCTCCAAGCGCTCCATCCCGGTCGTCGAAGGCCTCTCCGTCGAGAAGAGCGACACCATCTCCTGCATCTTCTGGGGACTTGGCTCCGACGGCACTGTCGGCGCCAACAAGAATTCCATCAAGATCATCGGCGACCACACCGACATGTACGCCCAAGGCTACTTCTCCTACGACTCGAAAAAATCGGGCGGCATCACCATCTCCTACCTGCGCTTCGGCAAGAGCCCCATCCGCGCCCCCTACCTGTCGACCGCGGCCGACTTTGTCGCCCTGCACAACCCGGCCTATATCGGCCGCTACGACGTGCTCAAGGGCATCAAGGAAGGCGGCACCTTCCTGCTCAACTCGGAGTGGGGCAACGACGTCGTGTTCGAACACCTGACCCGCGACATGCAGGAGACGATCATCAACAAGAAGATCAAGTTCTTCAACATCGACGCCTTGAAGATCTCCGACGCCGTCGGCCTGGGCAAACGCATCAACACCGTCATGCAGGTGGCGTTCTTCAAGATCTCCGGCGTGCTTCCCGGCGCCGAGGCCATCCAGCTGATCAAGGACTCGATCAAGAAGTCCTATGAGAAGAAGGGCGAGAAGATCGTCAAGATGAACTGGGATGCGGTCGATCGCACCAGCGCCGCCCTGCAGCAGATCCAGGTGCCGGCGACCGTCAAGGAGATCGGTGCGTCTGCCCCGGTGCCCAAGCTGATCCCCGACAACGCTTCCGAGTTCGCGCGCACCGTCGTCGACAGGATGATGCACCTGCAGGGCGACTCCATCCCGGTCTCATGGATGCCCCTGGACGGCAAGGCGCCCACCGCCACCGCCAAGCTGGAGAAGCGCGGCATCGCCCCCCAGGTGCCGCATTGGATCAGCGAGAACTGCATCCAGTGCAACCAATGCTCGCTGGTCTGCCCGCACGCCGCCATCCGCGCCAAGCAGATCGAGCCGGCGCAGCTGGCCAAGGCTCCCGCTGCGTTCAAGACGGTCAAGTCGACCACCAAGAACGAGAAAAAACTGGAATACAAGGTGCAGGTCTATATCGAGGACTGCACCGGTTGCGGCAACTGCGTTCATGTCTGCCCGGCCAAGACCAAGGCCCTGGAATTCCGCGCCATCGAGGACGAGCGCCAGGCGGGCGAGGACGAGAATGTCGCCTTCTTCGAGGACCTGCCCGACAACATCATGGACGGCACCACCATGGCCATGTTCAAAGGCGTGCAGTTCCGCAAGCCGCTGTTCGAGTTCTCGGGCGCCTGCGCCGGCTGCGGCGAAACGCCCTACGTCAAGCTGGTCTCGCAGCTCTTCGGCGAGCGCATGCTCGTCGCCAACGCCACCGGCTGCTCTTCGATCTACAGCGGCACGTTTCCCACCACCCCCTATTGCGTGGGCAAGGACGGGCGCGGACCGGCCTGGGCCAACTCCCTGTTCGAGGACAACGCCGAGTACGGCCTGGGCATGCGCCTGGCCGTTGACGCCAACCGCAAGCTGCTGCGCGGCGCCATCGACCGCCTGCTGGCGGCCGGGGTCGACGCCAAACTGGGGGCGGCCCTGAAAAAATGCCTTGAGCTGTGGACCGTTGTCACGGACGAGGCGCAGGCGGCGGCCAATGTCGCGCGCCAGTTGCTGCCGGCGGCGGTGAAAACGGCCACGCCCGCCCAGTTGGCTGACTTGCGCAAGGTCAGCGAGCTGCAGGACTATCTGGTCGACAAGTCCGTCTGGTGCATCGGCGGCGACGGCTGGGCCTACGACATCGGCTACGGCGGCCTCGACCACGTGCTGGCCACGGGCAAGAACATCAACGTGCTGGTGCTCGACACCGAGGTATACTCCAACACCGGCGGCCAGGCCTCCAAGTCGACGATGCTCTCGGCGGTCGCCCAGTTCGCTTCCTCAGGCAAGCGTACGGGCAAGAAGGACCTGGGACTGATGTTCATGAGCTACGGCTACGTCTACGTGGCCTCGGTGGCCATGGGCGCCAACATGAACCAGGTGGTCAAGGCGCTCCTGGAAGCCGAGGCCTACCCCGGGCCCTCGATCGTCATCGCTTATTCCCCCTGCATCATGCATGGCATCGACATGGGCTTCTCCAGCGAGGAGGCCAAGAAGGCCGTGCAGGCGGGCTATTGGCCGCTCTACCGCTACAACCCGGCCCTGGGCGCCGAGGGCAAGAACCCGTTCATCTACGAGAGCAAGGACCCGACCCTCGGCATGCAGGACTTCCTGGCCAAGGAAATCCGCTTCGCCACGCTCAAGATGCAGTTCCCGGCAGTCGCCGACCGTTTGTACGAGGAGGCCGCGGCTTTCAAGAAGAACAAGCACGACTATTACAAAAAGCTGAGCGAGTTGAAATAGGGCGCCGGAGAAGCGAGGCGAAAGGAGCGCCATGGCCGTCGAGATCCAGCAGATCGACCTGGAGCACCCCCACCGCCGCCTGCTACAGCACGCGGCGCGCATTCTGGCCGCCGGCGGCCTGATCGTCTACCCGACCGACACCATTTATGGCCTGGGCGCCGACCTGTTCAACAAGGGCGCCATGGAGCGCATCTTCAAGCTGAAAAAGGCTTCGCGGCCGAAACTGCTCAGCTTCATCTGCCTGGACCTGGCCCAGGTCGCCGACTGGGCGTACGTGCCCACCCATTCCTTCCGCATCCTGCGCCGCGTCACGCCGGGAAAATATACCTTCGTGCTGCGTGCCAGCAAGGAGGTGCCCAAGATCCTGTTGCAGAAGCGGCCCACCGTCGGCGTGCGCATACCCGATTCGCAGGTGGCGCTGGGCCTGGCCCGCGAACTCGGCCGGCCGCTGCTCTCCACCTCGGTGCCCCAGGGCGAGGACGACTACTATACCGACCCGCAGGCCATCGCCGAAACCTTCCGCCACGACATCGACCTGGTCCTCGATGCCGGCGTTCTGGCCAACCTGCCCTCCACGATCATCGACCTGAGCGGGCCGGCGCCGGTCCTGCTGCGCGCCGGAGCCGGTCCGACCGAGCCCTTCGGCCTGTGAGCGCCGCGGACCCGGTTGCAGCGGATTGCATTTCCGAGCGCCCCGGGTTACAATAAGACGGGGGGTACATGACAAAGGCCAACATCATCACCATCGTCCGCATCATCATGGTGCCGTTCGTCCTGGTCATCCTGCTGACCGAGATGCAGAACAAGGAGTTCATCGCGTTTGCCATCTTCGTCATCGCCGCCGTGACCGATTCCATTGATGGCTATGTCGCCCGCAAGTACAACCAGGTCAGCGACCTGGGCAAGTTTCTCGATCCCCTGGCCGACAAACTGCTGGTGACGGCGGCGCTCATCGCCCTGGTTTACCTGCAGGAAGTGGAAACCTGGGTGGCGGCGATCATCATCCTGCGCGAGCTGTTCATCTCGGTGTTCCGCTTTTACTTCCTGGTCAACAACGCGTCTTTCTCGGCCTCTGTCCCGGCCAAGCTCAAGACCACGTTCCAGATCGTCGCCCTGGCCATTTTGATCATCTACCGCAAGCTGCCGTTTTCCGACTATCTGGGCATACTGGGCGTCGTGGTCCTGTATATCGCCGTTTTCCTGACCGTGTACAGCGGCGCCGAGTACGTCATCCGCCTGAGTCGCCAGCCCAAAAAATAGCCATGCCCTATCCGAAATACCGGGCACTGGACAAGAAGAAGCTGAAGACCGTTTCCATCGCCGGGCGCCGCTCCCTGGTCCACCTGGCTGACTTTCCCAAACCCTGCCTTCCCGACGCCGACTTCCGCCAGTTCGCCGATTCCCTGCCGCCCTACCTGGCCGCCCGCGACCTGCGCGTGCTCGTCGACCTGCTGGGCCAGGCGCGGCAGAAGGGCAAGCCGATCATCTGGGGCATGGGGGCGCATGTGGTCAAGCTGGGCCTGGGGCCGCTGATCATCGACCTCATGCAGCGCGGCTGGATATCCGCCATCGCCAGCAACGGCGCCATGATGATCCATGATTTCGAGCTGGCGCTGGCCGGGCATACTTCCGAAGACGTGGGGGAGAATCTTCTGCAGGGCACCTACGGCAATACCGAGGAGACCGGGCTTTTCCTGAACCTGGCCCTGAAGGAGGGGCGGGCCCGCGGCATGGGCGCCGGCGAGGCGGTGGGCTACTTCCTCATCCAGGGCAAGCTGCCGCACCTGGAGCAGAGCGTCCTGTTCAATGCCTACAAGCTGAACATTCCGGTCACGATCCACCCGGCCATCGGCACCGATTTCATCCACTACCACCCTGTTTTTTCCGGCGAGGTCACCGGCGCCCTGGCCGAGCGCGATTTTCAGCTGCTGGCCTCCATCGTGTCCGAGCTGGACGGCGGCGGCGTCTTTCTGAACATCGGCTCCGCCGTCATCCTGCCCGAGGTATTCCTCAAGGCCGTGTCCTACTGTTCGGCCCAGGGGATTGCCCTGGAAAAATTCCACACCGCCGTTTTCGACTTCAACCGCCACTACCGCCCGCTGGAGAACGTTTGCCGGCGGCCGACGGCCCGCGGCGGCAAGGGCTTTTATTTCGTCGGCCCGCACGAGATCATGGTGCCGCTGCTGGCGGCCATGATCCTGCACCGCAATCCCTAGGCCGGGGGCGCCCGCCGCATGGAAGTCCGCCACGACTTTTTCCCCCTCGCCGACAAGCTCAGGCCGCAGAACCTCTCCGAGTTCGTGGGCCAGGAGCACCTCACCGGCCGCCAGAAGGTCGTCCAGGCGCTGGTGCAGGGCCGGAACCTCACCTCGATGATCTTCTGGGGGCCGCCGGGCACGGGCAAGACGACGCTGGCGCGCATCCTGGTGCGCGAGGCCGGCTACCCGTCGACCGAGTTCTCGGCCACAGTCTCCGGCATCGCCGAGATCAAAAAGCTGATGGAACGCTCGAAAGGGCCGCGTTTGGGCGCCAAGCAGCCCCTGGCGCTGTTCGTCGACGAGATCCACCATTTCAACCGCAGCGTCCAGGACGCCTTCCTGCCCTATGTCGAGCGCGGCGACGTCATCCTGCTGGGGACCACCACCGAGAACCCCGCCTACAAGATCAACCGCGCCCTGCTGTCGCGGCTGAAGATACTGGAATTGCTGCCGCTCCAGGAAGCCGACCTGCGGCAGATCCTGGCCAAGGCCCTGGCTTTTATCCGCGAGCGTGCCCGGACCGAGCTGCGCTTCACCCCGGCGGCGGAAACCGTGGTGGTGGGCTACAGCAGCGGCGACAGCCGCCGCCTGCTCAACCTGGTGGAGATCGTGATGCAGACGGCCGACCTGGCGGCGCCGGTGGACGAGGCGTTCGTCCTCGACGTCATCCAGAACAAGGTCGCCGGCTACGACCGCACGGGCGACGACCGCTACCAGTACATCTCGGCCCTGCACAAGAGCGTGCGCAACTCCGACGTCGACGCGGCGCTGTTCTGGCTTTACCGCATGCTGGAGGGGGGCGAGGACCCGCTGTACATCCTGAGGCGCCTGGTGCGCATGGCGGTCGAGGACATCGGCCTGGCCGATCCCGACGCCCTGCGCGTTTGCCTCAACGCCAAGCAGGCCTACGAGTTTCTCGGTTCCCCCGAAGGCGATCTTTTTTTGACCGAGGCGGCCGTTTACCTGGCGCTGGCCCCCAAGAGCAACGCCCTGTACCTGGCCGGCGGCAAGATGAAGAAGCTGGCTGAGAAGTACAAGATGCTGCCCGTGCCCCTGCAGATCGTCAATCCCGACAATTTCATCGCCGCCGGCAAGGGGGCGGGGGACGGATACGTCTATGCCCACGACCTGCCCGAAAAGACCTCGCTGTTGAAGACTTTGCCGGATGGAGTGAAGGAAAAAAACTTCTTTGAACCGGGAACCATGGGCTTCGAGAAGAACATCCGCGAAAGAATGGCCTATTGGCAGAAAATCAAGGATGAATTGAAAAAGAAATAGACGTTAGACGTTAGACATTAGACGGTAGCAAGATAAAAGCATTCGACTCCTATTGATTAAGATTGGTTGGAAAAGGAAAGAATTCGTTTTACTTTGAATGGCTAGTAAGATTTTTTCTTTTTTTATCTAACGTCTAACATCTAACGTCTAACGTCTGAGACGGTTGTTTTGCTTTTGTCAGTGTGCTATTTTCTGCCTATGAACGTTCAACTGCTGCCCCCGGCCCTGGAGGAGATCGCCTTCCTGCGCGCCTCCGGCTATCGCGGGACGGGCTTTCTTCTGGGCACGGAGATCGGCCGTTTCGCGCTCGTCGAGCGCCTGCTGCCCTTCGACTTCGATGCCCGCGGCAGCGGCGCCGCAACCGCCGCAGCTTGCGCACAATACGCTGAGCGCCTGCTGGGAGTGTTTTTCTGCCGCAGGCGCCCCTTCGCCCGCGACTGGTTCATTGGCGACCTGGTGCTGGCCGTCACCATGCGCCAACTCGAGATTTTCACTTGCGGTGTGGCTGCCGATCAGCGGGCGCGGTTGGAACCGATTGCGGAGGCCGCGGGCCGGGAGGGAGCATGGCCGAGCTGACCGAACTTGAAAAAAAAGCGCTGCTGGCGCTGGCCCGGGAGACGATCCGCGGCCGCTTCGCCCCCGGCAGGCGCCAGGCCCCGCCCGCGGCCGGCCCGGCCTGCGCCGAAAAACGCGGCGTCTTCGTCACCCTGCATTGCGGCGGCGAGCTGCGCGGCTGCATCGGTTACCCGCTGCCCGTGAAGCCGCTCTGGGAATCCGTGCCGGAGATGGCTTTGGCCGCCGCTTTCGAGGACCCGCGCTTTCCCGCCGTCAGCGCCGCCGAGCTGGGCGAGATCGACATCGAGATCTCGGTCCTGACCGTACCGCAGCCGGTGGACGGGCCGGGCGGGGTCCGGGTCGGCCGCGACGGCATCATCGTCAGCAAAGGGTTCCAGCGCGGCCTGCTTCTGCCCCAGGTGCCGCTGGAGCAGGGCTGGGACCTCGAGCAATACATCTCCTACGGCTGCCGCAAGGCCGGGCTCGCCGCCGACGAATGGAAGCGGGGAGTGCAGATCGAGACCTTCCAGGCGATCGTTTTCGGGGAAAAAAAGCACGGGGAGGACGCATGAGCAACTACGCGACCATCGAGCTGAAGAGCACGCAAAAGATCGAGTTCATCGACATCAGCGCCCAGGTGCGCGACCACGTGCGCGCCAGCAAGTGCGGCTCGGGCATCCTGCTGGTCTTCACGCCGCACACCACCGCCGCGGTGACCATCAACGAGAACGCCGACCCGGCCGTGCCGCACGACATCGGCGAGTTCCTCAAGCGCCTGGCGCCGCCGGAAAGCTATTTCCGCCATCAGGAGGGCAATTCGTCGGCGCACATCATGTCCAGCCTGGTCGGGGCCTCGGAAACCCTGATGGTGAGCAACGACGAGCCGATTCTCGGCTCCTGGCAGGGGATCTTCTTCTGTGAGTTCGACGGACCGCGCCAGCGCCGGGTCTTCCTGAAGGTCATCCCCGGCTGATCCGAAGGAATGGCGGAGCAAGCAAGTCATCCTGTCGTCCGCCGGCGCCGCGCTCCCGTCATTTTCCTCATCGCCTTGGCGCTGATCTCGCTGCTGCTGCATGCCACCCGGTATTTCCGCGGCCGGGAGATCGCCAGGCAACAGCGACAATACGCCGAACTGCTGCGAACCAAGCCGATCGCGGCGACCAAGGCCCGGCGCACGCGATTCTATGAAATCCGCTATTTCCTGGGTTACGCCACGTCCGTTTCCTTTGCCGTTGCCGACCTGGCCGGCCGCATCGCCGACCTGGCCCCGCCGCTGCGGCTGCGCTCCCTCCGCATTGACCCGGGACAGCAGGACCTGGGTTTCGAGTTGACCGTGGAGATCGCCGGCGTCGGTCCCAGGAAGGCGCGGCTGCGGCTTGCCGATTTTCTCGAGCGGCTGCGCGTAATCCCCGGCGTCACGTCGGCCGATCTTCCCGGGCCGGGCCCCATTGCCCGGGGCGGGGGAGTGCGCGTTTTCACAGTTAACGGCCGGGCGGAGCTCCAGCCATGAAGACGGCGAAGCTGGCGCGCTCCTTGCTCCGGGTTCTGGCGGTGCTGGCCGTCCTGGCGGCGTTCGCCGTCCTGGATTGGTATCCGACAGTCAGGACGTTGGGCCGCCAGCGGCGGCAGCAGGGCGACCTGGCGGCGAAAATGAAAAATTACGCGGCCATGGCCGCCGGCTTCGTGTTCCCCGACAAATCGGAGGAAACGCTCCTGGCGCAAACCGAGGCCGAGTTGCTCCGGGCGCTGCCGGTGGTGGAGAACGACGACGGCTGGGGACCCATCAGCGTCTTCGACCTGCAATCCAGGGTGCGGGCCGACAACATTCCCTATGCCAGGTTCCTGTTCAACTTCGATATCAATGGACTGGGACTGGGAACAGCGAATATGGCGGGGGAGGAATCCTTGAAACACTGGATCGGCCAGGAGTTCTGGAATATCCAGGCTGGATTTGCTCCAGCCGGTGTCCCGGGTTCCTTTCCCTGGCGCGCTGCTTTTCACGGCGTGGAGCCCGACCGCGGCCGGCTGGCCGCTCGGACGGCGTGCGTGGCGGTCATGGCGCCGCTGCCGGTGCTGCTTGGATTCATCAATCACATGTCTTGGGGAGATGCCCGGCTGGAGATCGTCCGCCTGTACCTGGAGCCCGGCGCCTCCCTCTCCCGCGCCTGGCTGGTCTGCCGCGGCCACTACCGGGTGGCGGAGCCGTCGCCACGGCAGGTAGAGCCGGCGGCTGAAGCGGGCAACAGGGACCTGCTCATCGACCCGGATTCGCCGCTGCTGCTGGGAAGGGTCGACCCGCTTCTGGCTCCCCGCATCGAAAAAAGAGAGCTGCCGCCCCCGGGGAGCTTTTGGTGAGCCCATGCGCGTCGTAGCCCAGAGAGTCGCCCGGGCCGCAGTCGAGGTCGAAGGCCGCCCGGTCGGGGAGATCGGCCGCGGGTTGCTGCTGCTGGTCGGCATCGAGAAGGGCGATGGCGAGAAGGAAATCGCCTTCATGGCCGACAAGGTCCTGAACCTGCGCATTTTTCCCGACGACCAGGAAAAGATGAACCTGAGCGTGCAGGACGTCCGGGGCGGGATCCTTTCTGTCTCGCAGTTCACCCTGGCCGCCCGCAACAAAAAGGGGCGGCGCCCCGATTTTACCAATGCCGAGGAACCCGGCAGGGCCAAAATTCTCTATGAACAGTTCAATTCCCTGCTGGCCGCCAAGCTGCCGGTCGCCACTGGGATGTTCGGGGCCATGATGGATGTCCATTCGATCAACAGCGGTCCGGTGACTATTATCTTAGAGAAAATAAAAGACGATCTGGGTTGACGATTTTTTTCTTTAAAAAGGCGAGCCCCCCCCATGTAGCGGGGGGGGTGTTTTTTTTAGGTGGGAGATATGGTTATTTTAAGGGGGGAGAGATGGAAAGGCTAATTAATGTTGGCATTTTTAGCGGTTTTTTTTTCGGTCTTTTTGGCCGGAGCGGGCTTTTTTTCTTCTGCGGAGTCTTTCTTCTTGTAATCGGTGATGTACCAGCCCGATCCTTTGAAATGGAAAGAGCTCAGGGAAACGATTTTCTTGGCTTTGCCCCGGCAGTAGATGCATTTTTTGAGGGGTTCGGCTGAGATGGCCTGCAGGGCTTCGAAAGTTCTGCCGCACTTCGAACACCTGTATTCATATATCGGCATGGCCACTTCCTCCGATTAAGAAACTTATAGCACAATCGCCGGTGGCTGTCAATAAATAAATAATGAAACTTTATTCACCGGCCGTGGCGTCTTATAAGCATGCCGGGAATTGTAATTCAAGCTGTTTTATGCTATATAATTACATTCAATTCAGATTTTGCGAGGTTTTCATGTTGAAAAAAATGCCGTGGCTGGTCATGATGATACTCAGCGCCCAGTTGCTGTGCGCCGATATCATTGAAAAGATCCAGGTCGAAGGCAACCGTAAGGTGTCGCGTGAAACAATCCAGTTCTACATGAAATCCCGCGAAGGGGGGGTGTACGACCCGGAAAAGCTGAAAGAGGACTTCCAGGCGCTGTGGGCCACCGGCTTCTTCGAGAACGTGCGCATCGAGGAAGAGAACGGCGCCGGCGGCAAGACCGTGCGCCTAATCCTGGTCGAGAATCCGCTGATCTCCTCCGTTGCCTACAAGTTGAGCAAGAAGGTCAAGGAAAGCGACATTACCGAAAAGCTGCAGGCCGGCAACATCCTGTTGCAGCCTTTTTCCTATTACAGCCCGGCCAAGGTGCGCAAGGTAAAAAAGATTGTCACCGACATGCTCCTGGAAAAGGGCTACAACCAGGCCGAGGTCGTCATCGACGAAAAGGACGAGAATGGGCAGATCGCCCTGACCGTGCGCGTCAACGCGGGCTACAAGACACGCATCGCCGGCGTGGTCTTTCCCGGCCTGACCCCGGGTTCGGTCGCGCCGGGATTCCTGCGCCGCGGCTTGAAGAACAACCAGGTGCACGCCATCCTGTCCGCCGTCGGCGGCAAGGACGTCTACAACCGCGAGAAGATCAACGAGGACATCGAGGAGGTCCGCCTGCGCCTGCAGCAGAAGGGCTACCTGGAAGCCAAGGTCGGCACCCCGGAATTCAGCATGGTCGCCAGGAAGACGATCGTCGGCCACGTGCAGCAGATGATGCAGCTCAGCATCCCGGTGGAACTCGGCCCGCGCTACCGCGTGGGCACCGTCACCATCGAGGGCAACAAGGTCATCCGCGGCGACTTTCTGCAGAGCATGGTCACCCTGAAGCAGGGCCAGGTCTATGACATCAAGAAGCGCAACAAATTCATCGAGGCCATTCAGAAGTTCTACGGCGGCATCGGCTATTTCTACGCCCAGGTCGTGCCCGGCGAGAACCTGGACCCGGACAAGCGCAGGGCCGACCTGACCATCCATATCCAGGAGAACGAGGTCGTCTACCTGGGCAAGCTCGAGTTTACCGGCAACACCTTCACCAAGGACCACGTCATTCGCCGCGAGTGGTTCCTGCGCGAGGGACGGCGCCTGAACATCAACGCCCTCGAGGACTCCATCAAGCGCATGAAGCAGCTGGGCCTGGTGACCGTGGAAAAGATGCCCGACATCAAGCCCGACGCCCAGGATCCCCAGAAGATCAACATCACCGCCGAGGTCAAGGAACTGAACCGGCAGATGATCAACTTCAACGTCGGCTTCAGCGGCTACGAGGGCTGGTTCATCGCCGCCGGCTACTCGACGCAGAACTTCCTGGGCATGGGCGAGTCGTTCACCCTCAACCTGCAGCAGGGCACCCGCGCCAAGAACTACCAGTTCGCCTTCACCGAGCCCTACCTGTTCAACTTGCCCGCCAACTTCGGCATCGACATCTTCAAGACCTCCTACCAATACCCCTACATGTACACCCGCCACGGCGAGGGCTTCAATGTTTCCTCGTCGGCCCGCTTCTGGACCTATTGGGGAACCTCACTGGTCTACAGCATGGAGAACATCGAGATCAGCGACGTCTATGAGGACTACCAGTACATCAATTCCTACTATTCCTTTTATTATACCGAGGGCAAGCGGCGCATCTCCGCCATCTCGCCCACGCTGTATTACTCCACCGTGGACTCGCCGATCTTTCCCTCCTCGGGCAGCAAGTTCCTCGCCACCTACCGCTACGCCGGCGGCTTCCTGGGCGGGGACATCAACCTGCACAAGATGAAGCTGGAATTGGTCAGGTTCCAGCCCCTGTGGAAGCGGCACGTATTGGGCATGCACGCCGTCTTCGAGGGACTTTCGCCCTTCGGAGGCAAGACGGTTCCCTACTACGAGAAGTATTTCATGGGCGGCGAGCGCCAGATCCGCGGCTTCGACATTTATACCCTCGGCCCGCGCGACAAGAACGGCAACGTCCTGGGCGGCACCAAGTCCTTCCTGTTCAACCTGGAATACGCCATCCCCCTGACCCAGCAATTCTCGTTCGTCTTTTTCTACGACATGGGCAACTCCTACGATACCGGGACGCCGATCAAACTCAATGACGTCTATTCGTCGGCCGGGCTCGAGCTGAAGATATTCGTGCCCATGCTCAATGTCCCCTTCCGCCTGATCTTCGCCTACAACCCGCGCCTGCTGCAGCCCGGTGACCAGCATTTCGTCTTTAAGTTCGCCGTTGGACCTTCATTTTATTAAGCATACAAAAGGAGATGACCATGAAGAAAAACCTGTTGTTGATCGTAGCCCTTGTGGCGCTGAGCGCCTTCGCCTTCGCCGAATTCAAGCTCGGCATCATCAATCCCCAGGCCGTCCTGCAAGCCTCGACCAAGGGCAAGGAAGCCATCGGACGGCTGCAGGCCCTGCAGCTGGCCAAGCAGAAGAAGTATGAGACCATGCAGCGCGAGATCGACGCCCTGGAGAAGGAAGCCCTCTCTCCGGCCCTGAACGTCGAAGCCCGCGACAAGAAAACCCAGGACCTGGCCAACAAGCGCGTCGAGATCAAGCGCTTCGCCGAGGACGCCCAGAAAGAAACAATGGCCGCCCAGCAGAAGGAATTCGAGAAGATCCAGGCCGACCTGATGCCCATCATTGAGAAGATCGCCAAGGAAAACGGCTACGCCATGGTCCTCGACCTGAACACGGCCGGAGTCACCTATTTCGAGGCCGGCATCGACATCTCCGAGCTGGTGGTCAAGGCGTACGATGCCCAGTCGGCCGCCGCCGCCCCCGCTCCCGCTGCCAAGAAATGAACTGTCCCCTGACCATCGAGGACATTAAAAAGATCCTGCCCCACCGCTATCCGTTCCTGCTGGTGGACCGGGTGACCGCCTGTGACGGGTCGAAGACCATCCAGGGCTACAAGAACGTCACCGGCAACGAGGCCTTCTTCCAGGGGCACTTTCCCGGCAACCCGGTCATGCCGGGGGTGCTGGTCATCGAAGCCCTGGCCCAGCTGGGGGCGGCGCTGCTGATGCAGCGCTTCGTCGGCCAGCGCGTCTACGCCTATTTCGCCGGCATCGAAAAGGCCCGCTTCAAGAGGACGGTGGTCCCGGGCGACCGCCTGGACCTCGACGTGCTGGTGGTCCGCGACCGCGGCAAGTTCGCGGTCATCGAGGGCAAGGCCACGGTCGACGGCCAGTTGGCCTGCGAGGCGACGCTGATGTGCATGGTGGGCCAGTGAGCGCGCCGCTGATCCATCCTTCCGCCGTGATCAGCCCCAAGGCCGAACTGGGCAAGGGGGTGCAGGTCGATGCCTACACGGTCATCGGGCCGGGCGTGCGCATCGGCGACGGCACGGTGGTCAAGCATCACGCCACCATCGACTGCAACACCATCATCGGCCGCGATTGCCTTATCTTTCCCTTCTCCTCGCTGGGCACCGATCCCCAGGACGTCACCTACAAGGGCGAGGAGACCTTCGTCCATATCGGCGACCGCAACATCATCCGCGAGTTCACCACCATCAACCGCGGCACGGTCAAGGGCGGCGGGCACACGCGTCTGGGCGACGTCAACTACCTGATGGCCTACGCCCATGTTGCCCACGACTGCCAGATCGGCAGCCACGTTATCCTGAGCAACAATGCCACCCTGGCCGGCCACGTGGAGATCGGCGATTTTGCGGTGTTGAGCGGCTTCTGCGCTGTGCACCAGTTCGTGCGCATCGGCCGCAACGCCTACATCGGCGGCTACAGCGTCGTCTGCCAGGATATCCTGCCGTTCGCCAAGGTGGCGCAGAGCCGCGAATCGTTCAGCCTGTACGGGCCCAATGCCATCGGCTTGATGCGCAACGGTTTCAGCCGCGAGTACATCGAGAACGTCAAGGACATCTACCGCATCCTCTACCACTCCGACCTGAATACCACCCAGGCCGTGCAGCGCATCGGCGAGCAGCATGCCGGCAGCGACGAGGCCCGGGTGATCACCGACTTCATCAGCAAAACCAAACGAGGCATCCTGAAGAATTTCCGTTCCGATGAATGAGACGATCGGGATCATCGCCGGCGAGCCGCCCCTGCCGCTGCTGAGCCTGCGCGAAGCGCGCCGCCGGGGTTGGCGCAC
This sequence comes from Candidatus Aminicenantota bacterium, assembly GCA_963732485.1. Lineage (GTDB taxonomy): Bacteria > Acidobacteriota > Aminicenantia > UBA2199 > UBA2199 > UBA2199. Next base: position 282,104 of record CAVSZS010000012.1, on the reverse strand, counting down.
CGTCGTTGCCGCCGTGCAGGGCGCGGCCACCCCCGAGCTGGCCGCCGAGGCCGACGAATGGGCCGAGTTTCCGCTCGGCCGGCTGGGCGGCCTGATCCGTTTTTTTAAGAACCATAACGTCGAGAGGGCGCTGATGCTCGGCCGGGTGCGCCACGCGTCCATCTTCTCGGCCTGGAGCGCCGACGCCAAGTTCCTGCGCTTCCTGTCCAGGGTCAAGGACCGCACCACGACTTCGCTGCTGGCCGCCCTGGCCGATTTTTTCGCCGCCGAGGGCATCGAGATCATCGATTCCTCGTTCTTCCTCGGGGATCGCCTGGTGGCGGCGAAGAACTACACTCCGCGGTTGCGCCTCTGCAAAGCCCTGGCCGGAGACATCGAGTTCGCCTGGGAAAAGGCTTGGGGGATTGCCACCCTGGATATCGGCCAGACGCTGTGCGTCAAGGGGCGGGCGGTGGTCGCCGTCGAAGGCATGGAAGGCACCGACAGCACCATCGAGCGGGCGGCGGCGATCGCGGGCGCCGGACTGGTCGTGGCCAAGGTCAGCCGGCCGGGGCAGGACATGCGCTTTGACCTGCCGGTAGTGGGGGGGCGGACCATGGAGGTGCTGGCGGAGAGCCGGGCGGCGGCGTTTGTCCTGGAAGCGGGCAAAACGCTGATGCTCGACCCCGAGGAACTCATCGCCCGGGCCATGCAGAGCAAGATCATCCTAGTGGGGAAAACATGAGAATCGCCGTGATCGGGACCGGGGCCATGGGCAGCAACCATTTGCGCGTGCTCGAGAAACTGCCGCAATTCCAACTGACCTGCGCCGTCGATACCAACGCCGAGAACCTGGAAAAGAACACACGCGGCTACGACATCGCCACGTATGCCGACTACCGCAAGGCGCTCGATCTTGTCGATGCCGTCATGGTCGCGGCGCCGACGCTCGAGCATTTCGCCCTCTGCCGCTTTTTCCTGGAGCACGGCAAGCACGTCATGGTCGAAAAGCCGATCAGCCGCACGCTGGCCGAGGCCGACGAGCTGATCGCCCTCGCCGCCTCCAAAAAGCGGGTGCTGGCCGTGGGCCATCTGGAGCGCTTCAACCCGGCGGTGCAGTACGCCGGGGGGCTGGTAGCGGAACCCATGTTCATCGAAGTGCAGCGCCTGGGCTCGTTCTCGCCGCGCTCCCTGGACATCGACGTGATCATGGACCTGATGATCCATGATCTGGACATCATCCTGCAGTGGGACCGCTCCGGCGTCCGCGAAGTGCGCGCCAGCGGTGTACCGATCATCTCGCGGCGCATTGACATCGCCAACGTGCGCCTGGAATTCAATTCCGGCATGGTGGCCAACCTGACCGCCAGCCGCGTTTCCCAGGAAAAAACGCGCAAGCTGCGCATTTTCCAGAAGAGCCTCTATCTGTCGGTGGACTACAAGGCGAGAAGCGTGAAGATGTTCCAGCTGCGCGACGGGAAGATCCTCGAGGAATTCCCCGCCATAGAGGATGTCGAGCCCTTGGCCAGCATGTGGAGCAACTTCGCCAGTACGGTCGCCGGCGAGGGCGAGTTCATCGTGAGCGGCAGGGACGGCCGGGCGGCGCTGCAGCTGGCCCTGGAGATCTCCGCCGCGCTGCCGGCGTGAAGGGATGCTTGAGCATTTCGTTCGCCGGCAGATCGAAAAGAGAACCTTTCCCGGCGTATCCATCCTCGCCGCTGCCGGCGACAGGGTGGTGTACGAGCGCTGCTTCGGCCGGCGCGCCACCTGGCCCGCCCCCGAGCCCCTGGACAACAATACCCTCTTCGACCTGGCTTCCCTGACCAAGCCTCTGGTCACCGCTTTTCTGGCTGTTTACTTCATCGAAAAAAAACAATGGCGGCTGGACGACGAGGCGCGTCGCTTCCTGCCGGGGCTGGCGCTGCCGGCCACCCTGGGCCAGCTGCTGACCCACAGCGCCGGCCTGCCGCCCTGGCACCCGTTCTACCTCTACCGCCCCCAGAACGACCTGGACCAGGTCGCGGCGCTGGAAGGCGTCGTGGAGCCGGGAACGCGGGTCGTCTATTCCGACATCGGCTATATCCTGCTGAAGCACATGCTGGAAAAAATTTCCGGCGCCGGCTTCCGCGAGCTGGCCGCCCGCGTGATCTTCGAGCCGTTGCGCTTGCGCGACACGTTCCTCGGCGTGCCGCCGGAACGGACGGGGCAGTGCGCCCCCACCGAGGTCGGCAACCGTTACGAAAAGGGCATGTGCCGGCTTGGCCATGCCGCGGCCGCTTCCCGCTTCAGCTGGCGCAGCGGCCTGATCCGCGGCGATGTCCACGACGCCAATTCGTTTTACGCCGGAGGCAGCGCCGGCAACGCCGGCCTTTTCGCCAACGCCCGCGATGTCTTCCGCCTGGGCCGGGAGTTCTTTCCCGCCGCCGCCACCCTGCTGCGCCCCGAGACCGTGGCGCTCTTCTGGAAGGACCTCACCCCGGGGAGCGCCGGCAACCGCAGCGCCGGATTCCGCCTGAACTCCGGGGAACGGACTTCGGGGGGCCGGGCTCTGGCCCCGTCGGCCATCGGCCACAGCGGCTTCACCGGTACGTCACTTTGGCTCGAGGCGCAGGGGGAGCGCCAGTGGATCGTGCTGAGCAACCGCGTCCACCCGCGGGTGAAGAAGGAGGGGCTTGACGCCGTGCGCCGGCGCCTGCACCTGCTGCTCAAGCGCGAACTCAACCTGCCATGAGGCCTTTGGGCTTCCTGGTTTCCGTGCTGCTCCATGCCGTGTTCCTGCTGCTGCTCCTCCATGCCCGTTTCCCCATGGGCGACGTTCCGGCCCAGATGCAGGTGATTGAGATCGTTCCCATGGCGCCGCCCGTGGCGGCGAGCGTCCGGCCCGGACCTCCTCCGGCGCCGCCCCTGGTCTTTGTGCGGCCCTTCGTGCTGAAGGGCGGCGCGCCGGGCGCTGCCAACGGTTCGGCCGCGGGCAAGAGCGAAACGCGTGCCGCCGCCTCAAGCGGAAGCGGATATCAACGCTCCTCCGGCGGCAACGGTTCCCTGACCGCCACCGCTCCCGCCGCAAAGGAAGGAGATGCAGCCAGGCAACTGACCGTGGACATGAAGCTCATCGAGAGCAAGCTGACGGGCAAAGGATCGCCCGGCGCAACGGGCATTGCCGGCGCCGGCGCCCTGGCGGCAACCGGCAAGGGCGTACCTTTCGGCGATCCGGGCGGAAATGGCCGGGAAGGAGACGGCACCGTTAGCAGCGCCATGGCGGGCAACGCTTTTTTTGATTCGCGCGGCTACGACATCACCCCCTGGGCGCAACGCCTGGTCTACCGCGTCAAAAAAAACTGGATCATGCCGCCCGCTTCGAGCTACGGACTGAAGGGGACGGTCGGCATCTATATGGTCATCGCCCGCGACGGTGCCATTGCCAGGGTTTTCGTGCGCAAGGCCTCGGGCGTCCGCCCGCTCGACCAGGCGGCTTACAACGCCATCCGTCTGAGCGCGCCGCTGCCGCCGCTGCCCGATGATTTCCCCCGCGCCGACCTGCCGGCCTACCTGCTCTTTTATTATAAGTAGAAGAGGCTTCCTTTATTTCATCCTTTCGGCCGGGGCCCGCCGCGCCAGGCGGGCGAGCTCCTGGAAGCGGCGGCTGTAGCGCAGGTTGGGTGGGATCACGTACAGTTCGGCCAGGCCCTGGCGCAGGATGACCTCGTTAAGCATGCGGCCGTCGGCCAGGTACACGTAGCCCAGCAGGCGGGAAAAGCGGTCGCGCTTCTGCACGTCGAACTCGATCCAGACCTGGCTGCCGTAGCGCAGCAGCCCCTTGACGAATTCGCAGGCCTGCTGGCCGCGACGGATGACCTCATCGGGGGTGGAGGAGATGCTCAGCGCTTCTTCGTACGCCCGGTCGTTCAGGGCCGTCTGCAGCGCCTCGGGGCCGATGAGCTTGATCTCCTCCCATTTGCCGCGGTAGAGGATGGTCAGGGTGTCGGCGCTGATGACGCGCACCACGCGCGCCGGTTCGCGCTGGGCGGGGATAACGGCGTTGGCGGCGGAACCCAGCAGCAAGGTCAGCGCTATCCAGGCAATGCACTTCATAATGAATATTATAGTACATCTAAAGCGACAGTGACAGTGTCGGTATCAGATATGGCAAGAAAATAAACGAACGAATTTATCAGCGAGCAATTCTTTCGATTTCGCAGTCAGTGCGATCGCCCCGGCAACTCAACCGCTCATGAACGAGCCCGGGTTTTCAAGGAATGGTCTCCGGGTTGATTGCGCCGCGGGGCGGAATCTCAGAACTGCGGTTCAGAATAATTTTTGCTGCCCGGCTTTCTTTTTCCCGGCAGCCTGAAGCGCTTCCAGGATCGGAGTCGCTCCTGAAGAAGGATTCCATGCCATGCACCCCCTGGCGAGCAGAGCGCGGTTGCCCGCAGGCGGCTCGGAAAAAAAATCCGCATCCGCAACGAACACGGGGAGGTCGAACTGCCGGGCCGACATGGCCGCGTCAAAGGTGCCGCTGTGGCGGCCGGAAGCGTCGCGCTCGCTTCCGGAAACGATCACGACGAGCGCTCCGGATAAGGCGGCGACCACCTTGTTTCGGGCCATGGCTTGGTAGGAGGCCCACTTGGCGTCGGGATCGAACTGTGAAATCACGAGAATATTGTCCACGGTGAGATCGTTTCGTATTTCGGGTCTGACCTGAAAATGGTGCAATCCTTCGGGCAAAACGGCGGTGGTCGTGCCGCCGGCGCGCAGAGCGGCGCCATGGGCGGCGCTGTCGATGCCCGGGGCGTATCCCGAAACGACGTTGATCCCCCGGGCCGCCAGACCGGCAGCCAGAGCCGCCGCGACCGCCAGCGCCGCTTCCCCGGGTTGGCGCCTGCCCACGATGGCTACAGCTGGCCGCTCCAGGAGAGCGATGTTGCCCCTGGCGTAAAACAGGGCGGGCAGGGGAAGCGTTTCTTCCAGGGCCCGGAGCCGCTGCGGAAAATCGGGATGCAGGGGATGGAGCAGGGTCACTTCCCGACCGGGAAACCTCTCAATGCGATCGTGCTCCTGAAGGACAAGATCGGGGATGGCGAACCCCGCCCGGCTCGCTCCCAGCGCTTCGCCCAGTTTTTCCGGGTGCTCGATCAGCCAGGCGGCAGCCTTTCCCTTGCTCGCCAGGAATGCGGCGATGCGCCACAGCGCTTTGGGTCCCAGCCCCTTCGCCGCAGCCAGTGCGCGCCAGGCCCTGCCTTCGGGAGTGTTCATCGATTGGACCTTGTGCTGGTGGCGGTGATCACGGAAACCATGCCGACGCCGCCCTGAACAAGCAGCGTGCCGGTCACCGCTTTCAGGGTTTCCCCGGAGCGATAGAGGTCGTCGAAGAGCAGGACATGCTGGTCGGCGAAACGCCGGTCCGGGACGGAGAACGCGTCATCCAGCTCCTTGCGGCGCCGGCGCTTGTCGGTGATCCCCTTCAGCGGCATGGTCTGCTTGGCCTTCAACAGGTAATCGTCGGGAGCCGGCAAGCCCAGCAACTCGCCGACACGCGAAGCGACCTTCTCTACGGGCTGGAATGAACGGCGCCATTCCGAAGGCGGCACGGCCAGGATGGTCTTGATGTCCCAGAGTTCGGACCTGCTGCGGACGAAGTCAACGATAACGCGGGCGATGGGTTCGACCTGCGACAAATCGTCGCGGTATTTCAATTTGTATATCGCTTCGCCGATCTCGGTGCGCTCGGTGTCAAAGGTGGGATGGATGAAACTGTCAGGAGCGCCGGTGCTGCGGACCGTATGCTGGTCCAGCGCCCAGCCGTGCGTCCAGTTGCCCAGGATAGGTTTCAGGTTGATTTCCATTTTGTCGCGCCAGGGACATGATAATGGAATCGCTGCGACCTGACAAGCCGGAGCTGAAGAAAAAGTTCGCCGGCGCCGAAAAGGGAGTGGCGCCGTGAGCGTACGCTTCGCTTTTACCTTTGTCCATTATCCTGTAGAATGGGGGCTGCCGACAGACCGGAACGGCACAGAAAAGGAGGAACCGTTATGAAGACACTGAAAAAGATCGACATCATGTCGTTCGCCAAGTTCCAGACGATCCTGATGGCCATGATCGGCGTATTGGTTGGGGTCATGATCGCCTTTTTCGGGTTCATTTTCCAGGCCTTCGCCGGCCGCTTTATCGAGGAAGGCGCCTCTGATTTCGGCATGTTCGGCATGGGGTTGGGGATGGCGGCGTTGTTCATTCTGCCGCTGGTCTACGCCGTGATGGGATTCATCGTCGGCGTCATCGGCGGCGCGCTTTTCAACCTGGTCTGCAAGATCTCCGGAGGCATCAAGGTCGAGTTGGAATAGCCTGACCATGGCAGAGTTGAAGCCCGGGCCGAAACGAAACGCATGAGCGAAACAGGCAACGCAGACAGCCGTTCCCTGCAGCGGACAACTCTGCTGGTCACGACCCTGAGCTCGCTGCTGACGCCGATGATGGCCTCGGCGATCAACGTCGCCCTGCCGGCCATCGGGGGCGAGTTCGCCATGAGCGCCGTCACCCTGGGCTGGGTGGCTTCCGCTTACCTGCTGGCGGCCGCCGTCTTTCTGATGCCCTTCGGCCGCCTGGCCGACATCGTCGGCCGCAAAAAGGTGTTCACTATAGGCACGGTGGTCTTCAGCCTGGCATCGCTGCTGGCCGGGCTGGCGCCCGACGCCTGGTCCTTCCTCTGCTTCCGCGTGCTGCAGGGAACGGGCGCGGCCATGATCTTCGGGACCGGCGTAGCCATTCTCACCTCGGTCTTTCCGCCGCAGCGGCGGGGTTGGGTGCTGGGCATCAATGTCGGGGCCACCTACACCGGCCTGTCGCTGGGTCCCTTTGTCGGCGGGCTGATCACCCAATACCTGGGTTGGCGCTGGGTATTCCTGCTCAACGTGCCGCTGGGAATTCTGGTCCTGGCCGCCGTGCGGCTGCGGCTGCGCCAGGAGTGGGCCGACTGCCGCGGCGAACCCTTCGACTGGAAGGGGTCGCTCGGCTATATGGGGATGCTGACCGCCTTCATGATTGGAATCACCTGGCTGCCGGGCTGGCGCGGCACGCTGCTGCTGCTGGCCGCCGCCGCCGCCTTGCCCATTTTCATCGGCTGGGAATCGCGCAGCGCCCACCCCATTTTCCAGACGCGCCTGCTGCGCGGCAACATCGTCTTCGCCTTCTCCAACCTGGCGGCGCTGGTCAACTACAGCGCCACCTTTGCCATCGGCTTCCTGCTGAGCCTCTACCTGCAGTTCATCAAGGGCTTCACTCCGCGCGGCGCCGGCCTGGTCCTGATCGCCCAGCCCTTGGTCATGGCCCTGTTCTCGCCGCTGGCCGGCCGCCTTTCCGACCGGCTGGAGCCCAGGGTGGTGGCCTCACTGGGCATGGCCTTGAGCGCCGCCGGCCTGCTGGCGTTCACCTGGCTGGGCCAGGAGAGCAGTCTGCCGGCCATCACCGCCAACCTGATGCTCGTTGGCCTCGGCTTCGCCCTTTTCTCATCGCCCAATACCAATGCCGTCATGGGCGCGGTGGAGCGCAGGCAGTATGGCGTGGCCTCGGCCACCCTGGCCACCATGCGCATGGTTGGCCAGATGCTGAGCATGGGCATCGCCACGCTGGTCTTTTCCCTGTTCATCGGCAAGGCGCGCATCGTGCCGGCCAACTATCCGCTATTCCTGAAAAGCATGCGCATATCGTTTGTGGTGTTTTTTGTGATGTGCCTCGGCGGCGTCTTTTTCTCGCTGGCCCGGGGGCGGGTGCGCTGAGCGGTTGACGTCATGCGCGTCGTTCCCGCCTATGACGTGGTCTTCATCGCTATTTACGCCCTGCTCATCCCCCTGGTCGGAGGCGCCGCCTGCGTGATCAGCGGCCGGCCGGAAATGCTTGTTCTGGCGCTTCTAATGCTTTGCGCCTATCTGGCGCTGGCCCTGCGCCGTCCCATGCGCCGCCGGCTGGCGGCACGAGCCCCGTTCCCCGAAGAATGGCTCGAGTTCCTGCTGGCGCGCTCTCGCTTTTTCCGCGGCCTGGACCCCGCGGGGCGCTCGCGGTTCGAACGCGATGTCCGCCTGTTCCTGGCAGAGACGCGTGTCGCCGGCATCGGCGGCGCTCCGGTCTCCTGGGGGACAAGGCTGCTGGTCGCTGCCGGCGCCGCGACCATGCTCCATGGACGCCCCGAATGGGAGCCGCCGATCGCCGACGGGGTCACGGTCTATCCCGGTTACGCCTTCGATCGCGATTACCGTCCCGGCAAGGGGAACATCGCCGGCCAGGCGCCCGCTGGCGGGCCGCTGCTTATCGCCGAAAAAAGCCTGATCGAGGGATTCGCGGGTGAGCGCGACGGCACCAACGTAATGCTGCATGAGCTGGCCCACTACTTCGACCTGGAGGCGCGCAAGGGCGGAATGAAACTGCCGGCGGCGGCGGGCGGCAGCGCCCCATGGCCCGAGGTCATCGCCCGGGAATACGGGCGGCATGATTTCAGCGCTTCGGTTCTGCACGTCTATGCTGCCCGGAACGAAGCCGAGTTCTTTGCCGTTGCCAGCGAGATGTTCTTTGAGGACCCCCGGCTTCTGCGTCAGTCCCACCCCGGGCTCTATGCCGTGCTGGCGGCATTCTATCGTCAGGATGTCGGCTCCGTCACTCGTGTTGCTGCCCCGCAGACGCGGGACTTAGGCTAGCGGCAGCCTCGCCCTGTTTTTATTTCGCTCCAATTGTGCTATGATCAGCAGCTGTTCCCTCAAGGAGGACCCGATGGCCAAGAAAAAGTGGCTGCTGCTGGTGCCGGCTGTTCTCCTGGTCCAGGCGCTGGCGGCGGCGGATTGGAAGAATGAAACCGCCTTGCGCATTGCCCGCGAAGCCGACTACCCGCAGTTGATCGAATCTCTGCAGCAGCAATTCCCGCAACTGCCCGCCAAGGAAAAAGCGGCGGTGAGCCTGATCATCGGCTTCTGCCAGTCCGTTTCCGGCAGTCCGCAGGGCGAATTGTTCTGGATGAACAAGTACCTCGGCGAGTTTCGCGCCCTTGCCGTCAACCTGGCGTTCCTGCCCGCGTCCGCCCGCCAAAAGATCCAGAAGTTCAGACAATCGTGGCAAAAGGATTTTCCCGTGCTCTGGGAGTTGGCCCTGGCTCCCGGGTATGACGAGGTCGACTTTTATTCCCCTCCCGCCGAGCTGAAGCTGCGACTGCAGTCCTCCCTGCCCTGTGAGTACCAGCTCCTGGCCCGCGACGGCGCGTCCCTGGCCAAGGGGATGCTGGCCGCCGGCGTCGAGACCGTGCAGCTGCCGCTGGGCGCCGATTTCTTCAGGACCCCCGGCCATTCGTTCCGCCTGCTGCTGAGCCCGCGCAATGCCCCTGAAAAGACGGTCGAGAAGTATTTCAGCGTCGAGTTCGAGTATGCCTTCCCGGACGGAAGCGAATTTGATCCGCAGGCCGGGACGCTGAAGCTCAAGGGACGGGAGCCCAGGCCCGAGCAGGAGACGGAGACGCGGGTCCTCGCGCAACGCACGCGCTTCGACAAGACGCTCTTCAAGAAAACGGTCCTGAAGGACCTGCTGATCGGCGCCGCCTTTTTCGTGGTCAATGCCACCCTGATCACGTCAACGATCGACAATCCCGATTCCTCTCTGTTCGCCAAGTCGTCGCTGTACGGCATGCGGCGGGTTTTCACCCTGGCCGGGATCGGCTTCAGCATTTCGGCGCTGAGCAAGCTGCCCAAGCTCTTCAAACGCGAGCGGGTCGTCGAGGAAAAAACCCGCGAGCTGCCCGAGGCGCGGGCGGCCAATCAGGAACTGGAGCGCGACCTGGCCTTGGCCCGCAAGGGGGTCCGCGTCATGCTGGCCGTGAAGGCGATCGAATAGCTCGGGAGGAAACGATGAGCAAGAAAGCGATCTTCCTGTTTCTGGGGCTCAGCCTGGCCGCCTCATTGGCTGCCGACCTGGGGCTCTCCGTTTCGTTCATGTCCAGCGAGCACCTGACGGTCTTTACGAACCAGGATATCTGGAACAAGGAACCGCAGCCCTCGTTCCGCGACACGCTGCTGGTCCTCTCCTCGTTCCAGCCCAACCGCCAGGAGTTCCTTGTTTTCGGCAACATCATCTCGGGAAAAGGGGTGCCGATCGAGAACGGCTTATGGGACACGAAAAAGACCACGCTGGGCATGGGCTTCGGCAAGGTGCTGACCGTTCCCGTCTCTTTGCCGAAATACGCCGTCGCCTTCGCTCTCGACTTTTCCGCCGGGCCGTTCTTCTACTTTTTCCTGAGCAACCGCTACACCCACATCGGCGGCAAGTATAAGCCGGAGGTCGAGGACGCCAGCATCCTGAACCGCGTGCAATACGGCCTGTACGCCACTGCCCGCCTGCGGCTGCAGGATCTCAAGAAATACCTGCGCTCCGTTGACGCCAGCCTCGGGTTGCATTTTTTCATGCCTTTCAGCAACCATGAACTGAACAACGACCCCAAGGCCCGCTACCACCTGTTCAAAACCTTCCTCTGCGCCGGGGTCTCATTCTGATTTTGCCGGTATGATTTGGGAACGGAGCCTTGATCCGGCGATGACGATTGGTTTGTTCCCCAACTATCCCGCATAAGGCCTGACCGCAAATCAGTGGCCGTGGCGCGTCAGCCGGCGCCGCAGGAAGCGCTCGACCAGGATGGCGCCGAGCAGGCCGCTGATGCCGGGAAACAACGGCCTGGCCGCGGTGCCCAGCCCGGAGAAAAGCCCGAGGAACCTCGCTGTCAGGGGAGCAAAGACCTGGTGGAGGGAGTCCCAGGTCCAAACCGCCCCGGCAGCCAGCGGCCGCCAACCGATAACGAGAGCCAGCAATAGCAGCGCCGCGGCGCCGGTGCCGCTGATCCAGATCACCGGGTCCCGGAAAAGGGATGCGCGCGGGGCGGGAATTTTTGCCAGCACGGAATCGGCGAACCCCGGCGGTAGGGTGTACCCCGGGTCGACGGCCAACCCGGCGTAGAGGCGTTGGTATTCCCGGAAGCGTTCCCGGCAGGGGCGGCAGGTTTTGGCGTGCCAGGGAAGGAAGATGGCATCTCCCGGGGCTTGGGCATCAAGGATCTCCTGGATACGCTCATCGGTCACGTGTTCGTCGCTCATGCTCCCTCCATGGTGGTGATCGCCAGGCGCTGACGCAGCTTATGCCTGGCGCGAAAAAGGTGGCTCTTTACCGTGCCGGCGGGCAGGTCCAGGGCCCGGCCGATCTCCTCGTAGTTCATTTCCGAAAAATGGAACATGGTCAGCACCAGCCTGTAGTGGAGCGGCAGGCGCCCGATCTCTTCCTGCAGTCTGGAATCCAGGTCCGCCTGCTCATGCAGCCGTTCCGGGGTCGGATCATCTCCGGGCAAATTGCCCATGTCGGCCTCAGGTCCGGCGATGTCGTCGTACAGCGGCAGGCGCTTCTTGCGCAAATGGTTGATGCAGGTGTTGCCGGCGATGCGCCCGATCCAGGCGCTGACCCGGCATCCGCCCTCGAAGCGGCCGATATGGGCGAAGATCTTCAGGAATACTTCCTGGCAGATTTCCTCGCGATCGGCGGAGTTGTAGACCATGCGGAAAACGATGGCCGCAACCAGGCGCTGGTACTTCTCGATGAATTCCCGGAAGGCCAGGCGGTCACCGGCCTGAACGCGGGCCACCAGCAGGCAGACTTCTTCATCCTGCGGGCGCGTGGGCGGTCTTGAGGCGAATTCTTCCAACGGGATCACTTTCCTGGCCATTATATACTAAACGTCCGGAAGCCGGAGAAGTTGCAGAAATAAAAATAGTCGCGGTGCGCAACTTTCCCCCCGTCGCCTGTCAAGTCCAGCAGAGGCGGCTGAAACCGCCGGCAAAATGATCATGGAGGTGCATGATGATCGAGGATGTAGTTCCGGTTTTTATCCTGGGCGTGATCGGATATTTTATTCTGGAACTGGTGAAAGTGGTCTCGGAGAACCGCCTGCGCCAGAAGCTCGTCGACAAGGGCATGGTCGATGAGAAGTCCAAGCTCCTGCTCGAGTCCCGGTTGCCGGTGCAGACCGACGGGGCGTTGAAATGGGGCATCGTGCTCATCGGCGTGGGCCTGGCGTTCATGTTCGCTTTCGGAATTCAGCGCTGGCTGCCGGCGGCGATCCACGAAGAGGTCACGGCTGGCGCGGTGTTTTTCATGGCCGGTCTGGGCATGATTATCTATTACATCATCGCCCGCAATCGGGAGAACAAGGGACAATAACGGCAACGAGCGGCGGCGGGCGGGGCCTGGTCCGGTGAAGACGGACCGGGTTTACCCGCCGGCGTCGCCCTGGATGCGGTTGCGCCCCAGGTGCTTGGCGGCATAGAGGGCCTGGTCGGCGCGGGAGATGAACTCGCTGGCCTCGCTGATGGCGGGAGGAACCACGGTGGACACGCCCATGCTGACCGTGACCAGCGGCGCGATCGGCGACGCGGGGTGGGGGATGGCCAGGTTGGCAATGGCGCGGCGGATGCCCTCGGCGATGGCCTGGGCCCCCTCCCTGTCGGTTCCCGGCAGCAGGATGAAAAACTCTTCGCCGCCGGTGCGCGCCGCCAGGTCGGCCGGGCGCTTGACCTGGGAGCGGATAGCCATGGCCACCTGGCGCAGGCATTCGTCACCCTGCTGGTGCCCCAGGGAGTCGTTGTACGGCTTGAAAAAATCGATGTCCAGCGTAATCACCGACAGCGGTTTCTTCTCGCGGCCGGCCACCGCCCATTCGCGGTTAAACACCTCATAGAAGGTGCGGTGATTGGCCAGGTCGGTGAGGCCGTCGTAGCGCGCCAAACGCTGCAACTGCTCGGTGCGCTCGTCCACGATGCGCTCCAGCCGGCGCTCGCGTGCCCTGGCCCGCAGCAGCAGGAACAGGAAAAAGCCGGCGACCAGCAGCAGTGCTGCAAACGCCACCAGCCAGCGGAACAGCGCCGTCTGGGTGAAATAGGGGCTCAGGGTGAATGCGAACGAGGCGCCGCTGCGGTTCCATATTCCGTCGCCGTTGGCGGCCATGACCCGGAAGGTGAATTTCCCCGGCGGCAGGTTGGTGTAGAAGGCGGTGCGGCGGTTGCCCGGCTCCACCCAGCCGGTGTCAAAGCCGTCAAGGCGATAGGCGAAGCGCATCTTGTCCACTTGCTGGAAGCTGATGGCCGTGTAGGCGATCTCGATGTTGCCCTTTCCCGGCGGCGCCGTGGCCGGCAGGGTCGGGGAATAGCCGCGGCCGTTGATGACGGCTTTTTCGATTGCTAGGGGCGGTTGGATGAGGTTGACGTGCTGACGGTCGGGGTCGAACATGGTCAGGCCGCGGATGGTCGGGAACCAGATCCTTCCCTGGCGGTCGATGCAGCCGGCCGGCTGGGCGGGGCCGCTGCTCTCGGTCACCTTGATCCCTTCCGACTTGCCATAGGCAACGCAGGGGATGCGCGGCAGGCGGCCGGCGGCAAAGGCGATCAGGTCGCCCTTGGCCACGTTGTAGATACCCCGGTTGCTGTTCATCCACAGCCGGCCGCGTTCGTCCTCGAGAATCTGGAAGGCTTGATCGCTGTACAGGCCGTCGCGGCTGGAAAAGCGGAAGGTCTTCTTGCCGCGGATCCACAGCAAACCGGCATGGTCGGTCCCCACCCAGATATCTCCCTCGCGGTCGGCATGGATGACCCATACGGGCTGTTCGGAAATGTCGGCGCCCCCGAAGGAACGGAAGCGCCTCCCCTCGAGTACGGCCAGCCCGCCGTTGTAGACGCCTGCCCAGATGCGGCCCTGCCTGTCCTCGCCCAGGGCGTAGATGAAATTGCCGGGCAAGCCATGGGCGGTCGTGAAATTGGTGATGCGGCCATTTTCGATGCAATCCAGCCCGCCGCCGTTGGTCCCGACCCAGATGCGGCCGCGGCTGTCGGCGAGCAGGGAACGGATGATGTCGTTGGCCACTCCCGGCACGCGGGTGAACCCGGAGGTTTTCCCGGGCGGCAGGCGGAGCAGGCCGCCGCCATAGGTTCCCACCCACAGCGTGCCGTCCCCCCCCTGGGCGATGGACCAGACGTGGTCGCTGGTCAGGCCCTGGGCGCGGCCGTAGGTGAGCCATTTCCCGTTTTGGCGCCGGGCCAGGCCGCCGCCGACCGTGCCTACCCACAGGCTGCCCTGCTTGTCTTCAAACACGGCGCGTACCGGATCGACCGGCAGGCCGTTGCGCGATCCGTAGAGGATGAATTTGTCGTCCTTCAGCTGCAGCAGGCCGTCGCGGGTGCCGACCCACAGGCTGCCCTCACGGTCTTCCAGGATGGCGCGCGCTGACATCAACCCGCCCAGGCGCTGGCCCATGACCGCTACCTTGCCGTTCTTGAAGCAGTTGAGATCCTGGTTGGTGCCGATCCAAAGCACTCCGTGGCTGTCCATGAAAACGGCACGGATATCGCTGGAGGATATGGGCTCCCGCAGGGGGGCAAAACTGCCGTCACGGTAGCGGGTCAGCCCGCCGCCGCTGGTGCCGATCCACAGCGTTCCGCGCGGATCGAGGTGCAGGGCGCGGATGTCATTATGCGGCAGGCCGTTGCCGGTGTTGAAGCTCCGGATCCTGCCCTGTTGCCAATGATCCAGTCCCTGTCCGGTCCCGATCCATAAACCGCCGGTGCTGTCGCCGGCCAAGGAGTTCACGTAATCGGAAGCCAGTCCATCGGCGGTGGTGAACGGCCGGAATCGATCCTGCTCGAGGCGGTGCAGGCCATTGGTGGTTCCGACCCACAGAGTACCGCGGCGGTCGATATGCAGGCAGAGGATAAAATGGCTGCGCAGCCCGTGGCGCTCGTCGAAGCGCTCGAAACGGCCGCCACTGTAGCGCAGCAAGCCCGACGTGGTCCCTACCCAGAGGCGGCCCTGAACGTCCTCGGCCAGGGCTTTGATGCTGTTGCTCTCCATCTCCGGAGTGTTGCTTTTGTCGAAAACAGTGAAGGCCTGGCCGTCGAAGCGCGCCAGTCCCTCGTAGGTCCCCAACCACAGATAGCCGTCGCGCGTCTGCGCCAGGGCCATCACCGAGCTTTGCGGCAGGCCGTTCTCGGTGGTATAGCGCTCCACGGCGTACTCATCGAGCCCCAGCTTAGGGTCCAGGGCGCGTAATGGAGCCAGGCAAGCGGCCAGCAGCATGACTGCCAGCGCCGGGCGTGCGAGATACGTTTTGTTCATTCTCCGCCGTTCTGTTAGCCAGATTTATATAGCATATCCCTCTAATTTTCAAGACCATGTCCTCTTTTTCTATTCCGGCGGCCGCAAGTGTCCTGTTTCTGCTACAGATACAGCCCGTTCATTTGGCATGCAAAATGCATGAAAAAGACGGGAGCTCTGAAATGATGCGGGCTCGCGGATCTCAGGAGGCAGAATGAACGTAAAAAAACACTTGATCCTATTCCTGTTGCTCGGAATTTTGCCCTTGGCGGGCGCCGACTGGCGGCCGGCGGCCACTGAAGTCGGAATTTACGGGCACATCTCCTTTGTGGACAGCGGAGCGATGGTCCTGCGCGAGGACGGCAGCAAGGACGCGGCGGTGGTCAATCTGCCGCTGGCCCCGGGCGACACCCTTGTCACTTCCGCCAACGGACGCTGCGAGCTGCAGTTCGACAACGGAACCGTCGTACGCCTGGACAAGGGCACCCGCCTGCGCCTGGCATCTGTCCTCGCTCCCAGCCTGACGTCGGACTGGAAAATCACCACCCTGGAGCTGGAGCGGGGGCAGTTGTTCGCCCTGCCCCAGTCATATAGCCGCGAGATGTTCCAGGTCGTCACGCCCAACGCCGCCGCAAACATGAAGAGCCGGGTGCGGGCCACCATTCGCCTGGACGACAACGGCGGAACGTCGTTCTTTTCGGACGGCGGCAAGTTCCAGCTTCTTTATGGCGCCGATGTTCGTTCCCTGAAGATCGCCACGGTCAGGACCGACCGCCCGCTGGCGATCACCGCCGCCAATATCCCGGCCGCAGGCGTGGAAAAACGGGACATCGAGTTCAGGGCCTGGAACGAGTACGTCGACAAGCATTTCAAAGAGCTGCATTTCGGCATCAGCAAGGTGCCGCCCAAGCTCAAGTTCGGGAACTCGGCGCTGACGTACTGGGCCGAAAAGTGGTCGTCGCTTTTCGGCGAATGGATCTATGACGAGCTGTTCGGCTATGTCTGGCGGCCGGCCGACGATCGCTTTGCCTATGCCGAGCGCCCCTTCTTCCATGCCGATTTCATGCGCGTCGGCGACGTGCTCTTCCTGGTCCCCCAGCAGGAGTGGAGCTGGGTGCCGGCCCACATGGGAACCTGGGTGTGGATGAAGCGCGGCTGGACCTGGATCCCCGGCAACTGGTTCCACAGCGGCGTTGTCGATTACATGGGCCTGTATTCCTACCCCATCAACACCCACCATTACTCGTTCCCCACCTTCGACTACTATTGGCATCGCTACTGGCATGCGCAGCCTGGATGGCCGCGGCGGACGCTGGATAAGCGGTCGCTGCAGAAGCCGGTTCTTCCCGGACTTCCCGGACCCGTGATCGGGCTGATCAAGAAGGTCGGCAAAGTTCCGGCCAGCCATGAGGGCCGGCGCCAGGCCGTCGAAAGGGTCGGGACACCGATCGAAGCCGTGAAGCTGCCCCGGGCTCTGCCCGTTCCGCTCGAACCCCGGCTGCAGGCGCCGGTTCGGGGCTCCGTCGTCAAGGCGGGTTCCCTGCCCGATCGCCGCGAAAACGGTGTTCCAGGGGAGGCCGCCTCCGGTGTCCTGAAGCGCGATTGGAACCCCGATAGCCGCTGGGCGGCGCGGCGCTTTGTGACCATCCAGTACACGGGGAACGCCGTGAAGTGCCCCGAGCTCAGACTTTCCTCTGACGACCTGCGCGGCGTCGAGCGCGCCATGCTGCGCGACTCGGCCCGCGCCAGCCATTCCGTTTCCTCCGCCAAGGGGTCGCAGTCGGGTGCGAGCAGCGGTTCCACGGCCGGAGATCGGGCTACCGAGGGTTCCCAGGGGAACTCCGGGGAGCGCGTCAAGACCGACGACGACAAGGGGAAATAACCGTTTTTTTCCGGGGCTTGATGCCCCGGAGCGAATTCCGGCCCGGCCGGCCCTCGCGGGGCGGCCGGGCTTTTTTTTAGCGCTCCGTCCGGCCCGGGTCAACTTGCATGGCCGCTGGCTTTTTGGGCAGCACGAAGGTGGCGATGACGGCCGCGGCTCCGGCGACGAAAAAAGTGAGCAGACGTGAGGTGATCCGGGCGTTCATGCCCGTGATGCTCCACAGCACGGTGAACAGCAGGCCGCTGACGATGGTGGCGATGACCGCCCGGCCGTGGTAGCGTTTCCAGAAGAGGGTGAGCAGGATGACCACGGAGAAGGTGCCGCCGACGCCGGCCCAGACATAACCCACCACGGTAAAAATGAGGCGTGTGGGCATGAGGGTGGCGAGTCCCAGGGCAATGGCGGCCAGCAGGGCGGTAATGAACCGCGAACGCTTGAGACAGGTTGCCGGGTCGTCTTTTTTTAACAGTGGCTTGATCAGGTTTTCCGAGAGTTCCGAGGCCGAGAGGATCAGGAGCGAGTCGGCGGTCGAGATCATGGCGGCAATAGTGCCGGTGATCAGCAGGGCGGCCAGTGCCGGCGGGAACAGCTTAAGCAGCACCAGCGGCAGGACATGCTCCTGGTCCGGCAGCGTCGCCGGCCCGAAAATGGCGATGCCGATCCAACCGATGGTCAGTGCTCCCGTGTAGGCGACCAGGGTCCAGGCGATGCCGATATTCCTGGCTTTGCGGGCCTGGGCCTGGTTGCGAATCGCCATGAAGCGCATACTGAGCTGCGGTTGGCCCCCCAGGTAGCCGAAAAACCAGGAAAAGCACCCGGCGATCATCACGCCGGCGGCGAATCCCGAGTGAGCTCCGGTGAGAGAAACATAGCTCCCGCCGGCGGCTTTCAGCGCCCCGGGGATGGAATGAGCAAAGAGCCCCGGTGTGTTGGCGATATAGATCAAGCCGGCAATGGGGGTGACGATCAGGGTGATGATCATCAATACGGCCTGGACACAATCGGTATAGATCACGCTGAGGAAGCCGCCGTAAATGGTGTAGGGGATAATGGCCAGCGCCGTGAGCAGCATGCCCAGCCTCTCGTTCACGCCGAACAGGGTGAACAGGGTCTTGCCGCCACCCAGGAATTGGGCGCCGACATAAAAGAAAAAGAAAAAGACGATGGTCAGGCTGGCGACAGGGCGGATCCACTCGCCCAGCTCCCCATGTTTCCTGGCAATGTACTCGCTGAATGTATTCACCTGGAATTTCTCGGCCTCGTCGCGCAGGCGCCAGGCCAGGCCCGCCCAGGCGGTGATGATGCCGGCGACGCAGCCCAGCGCGGTCCAGATCTCGGTCAGGCCGGTGGCGTAGGCCATGCCCGGCAGGCCCAGCAGTGCCCAGGAGGACTCGCCGGTGGCCCGTTCCGACAGGGCCGCCGCCCAGCCGGGCAGATTGCGGCCGGCAATGGCGTAATCGCAACTGTTCTTGACCTTGCGCCCCTGGTAGAGCCCCCATAGAATCAACAGGGTGAAATACCCCGCCACGACCAGCAGCATCTGCGCGTAACCCGCCATGTTTCCTCCTGGATTTTGGGACGCGAAGCGACAGTTTAGAAAAAGGGGACGGTTTTTTCAATGCCCCGCGGCCATTTGTTTCGCTTATTTATACAGACAGAGATAGGCGCTTTCCTCGGCGATCTTCAATTGGAATTTCTTTTTGGCTGGAACAACGAATTTTTTGCCGGGTCCGTACGATCTCCAGGTCTTTCTTCCCGGCAGCTTGACCGTCAGCTTGCCGCTGATCACCTGCATGATTTCCAGCGTCGCGGTGCCGAACTCGTATTCGCCGGGCGCCATGACTCCGATCGTGGCCGGCCCGGCCGGGCTCTCAAAAGCGAGCGATTTAACCTTGCCGTCGAAATATTCGTTGACCTTGAACATGGCAGTGGTTCCTCCATTGAGTGAATTTGACAAGAAATTATATCACAAAGAACTTCAGTGAAAAGTGAATGGTGAAATGTGAAAAGTGAAAGGCGGGAAGGAAAGCGTAAAAGAAGCCGTTCTGTTTCGGATTTTGGCTTTTTTCTTACATTTCACTTTTCACTTTTAACTTTTCACGATAGTTCGCTTCGCTTTGGGGAATATTTTGTCCTCTGGCGCGTTTATAGGGTATGATGCAGGAAGCGGTTATGGCAATCGAGGAGACAATGGCCCCACAGCTTGTCCTGGTCCGGGAACAAGACGGCAGGCAGGAGCTTCTCGCCAACCGTGACCGGGTGTACTTCCTGTGCCTGGGCTTTGCCGGAAATGCCGCCGACGCCCGCGACCTGGCCCAGGAAACGTACGCCAAGGCGCTGGCCCACTACGAGGCCGACCGGCCCGCCAACCCCCAGGCCTGGATCATGCGCATCGCGCGCAACACCTGCCTGGACCAGGCGCGGCGCAAAAAATCGCGCGGGCCCATCCATCCCATCTCGGAATGGAACGCTCTTGACGGGCGCACCCCGGAGAGCGAAGCCGGCCGGGAAGAGGAGATCGCCATCGTGCGCCGCGCCATCGACGCTCTGCCGGGACGCCTGCGCGACGTGCTGGTCATGCGCGAGTATGGCGAACTTTCCTACCAGGAGATCGCGCTGGCCCTGGAAATCAGTTCCGGCACGGTCATGTCACGCTTGAACCGCGCCCGCCGCTCAGTATTGAAATTCTATCGCGAGGAGCACCATGAAAGACAATCGTGAACCCTGGGATGAGATCGCCGCGCTGATCGCCCTTGAAAAAAAAGCGGCGCTCGCCGATTTTCACAGGCGGGAGTTCCTCCCCGGCGCCCTGCCGGCGCGCCGGTCCGCGCCCGCTGCGGAACACAGGCCGGTCATGCGCCGCAGCGTATTGGCCTTGGCCGCCTCGATCCTCTTCGCCGCCGGATTGACATCCCTCTGGCTGTTGAAAGGAAGCTGGGGCAGTATTTCTTCCGAGCCGGCGCCGGCCGGACTGCTGTTTGATACCTATCTTTACAACCGGTCTGGAAGGGACGAAGCCGCAGCGGTTGCCAAAGCTCCCGTCAATCCGTACTTTAGCGCCTGGGTGGAGGCGGGGCTCGGGCGCGCTGCCGCCGAAGCGGAAGCGGTGGATCGCCAGGCCCCGGTCGAACGCGGAGACCCGCTGGAAGTGCGGCAGAAGCTGAGCCGGATGATCCGCGAGGACGCGCTGGAGCGGCTGTTGGCCCAATTTCGCGAAATTCATGAAAAGGAGGCATAAAATGAGACTGAATGTATTGGTATTACTGGTCGCGCTGCTGGGCATTGGCTTGCATGCCGGTGAACCGCCTGTCCCGGAGGCAGGCTTCACTCCGACCGCCGAGGTCGCCGCTCCTGCCGGGGAGACGGCCGTGATCAAGGACGGTTACGCCCTGCTCAACTCTCTTCTAACCTTATTCGAGGACCTCGCGCCAGAAAAGAATGCGGCGCCCGAGGAGAAAAAGGTGACCAAGGGGGGGCTGGCCCTGGTCGACGACAGGCTCTCCCAGCTGGGCATCGACTCCAGGGCGGCCCTGGAGGCCGGCTTGATCGACAAGATCTTCTTCCACCGCTTCCGGCGCCTGCTGATGCACTACAAGCTGATCATCACGCCGGTGGTCCGCGGCGACCTGCTCAAGGACCTGTTCGAGCGGGCCTTCGACGATTTCACCTGGAACGTCACCTACGAGCGCTGGGGTTGGGAGGACAAGGACGGCATCACCAAGATCGCAGCGGCCACGGAGGAGGAGTTCGTTCAGCTGATGATCTACCTGGACACCCGCCAGAAGCGCGAGGAGCTCAAGAGGAAGATCGGCATGCGCATGCTGCCGCCCCCGCCGCCCCCGCCGGGGAAAAAGAAATCCGAGGTCAAGAAGCAGGAATAACGGCGGAATTCATCTTTTTCTTTCAGACCGAAACCCGCCCGGCTCCGGCCGCGGCGGGTTTCTTTTTTCAGGGGATCAATAGGCGAGGATATGAATGACACTGACCGCTTTCAGGGCGCGGTCGGAAAAGAAGTCGGCGGCGGGGAAAATGGCGTAACGCCCGCCATCGGCGCCCGCGCCGCGGTCGAGCAGCAGGAACTCGGCCTGGTCGTTGCGGTTGAAGAGCTCGCTGCAGCTCATGGCGATGCGGTAGCCGTCGATGGAGGCGGCTACCAGGTAGCCGCGCCTCAACGCGGCGGCATCCAGCGTGACGTAGCGTTTTAGCGCGTCCGCGAGCAGGGCGCCGGTGAACTCCTGAAAGCCGTGGAATCCCTTGCCGCGGCCGTAGAAAACCGATGGAAAGTTTCGCTTTTCGGCGGCCAGTGCGGCCGGGTCAAAGGCAGCGGCCTGTTGCCCGGGCCGGAGGACCTGGAAATTTGCGACGGTGAGCGGCTTCAACCCCTTCTTGTCGGGGATCTCCAGCGGCGCCGTAAAGACCGTGATGCGGGTCGGGTTGAGTATTCCGCGCTCGCTGTAGAGGTCGTTGGCGCAGACCAGCTTGATGCCGGGGGCCAGCGGCCAGTTCTCTTTCGACTCGTTGGGGATGATCGGCGCGGCGGCAACGGCGATGAGGACGCGGTGCAGGGCGGCGGGGTAGTAAATCTCGCCCCAGCTCAGCACTACTTTCTCGCCCGCGGCGTTTTCCACCGCCACCATCAGGTCGGTCTGCGGCTTGAAGCCGGCCCCGTGCCTGCGTGACGCCACGCGGTCGTTCAGAATGTCGAGCAGCGAGTAGCCTTCGTAGCGATACGCTCCAATAAACCGGATCCCCTCCTTGCCCGGCAGCGCCTCGCGGACGATGAGCGTGCGCAGCGGCAGGAGTTCCAGGTCGATGAAACCGGGGTTGGCGACCTCGCCGACGACCTCGATCCTCAGCGCGCCGGGAAGCTTTTGGCTCGGGGTATTGTCGTAGAAATCATTGGTTGTCTGCCCTGAGACGGCCAGGGCAAAACAAAGAAACGCGGTAAAAAAGAGGGTTTTACTTTTCATGGATTCAATTCTCCTTGGATTTGCATCTTTTTTTCAGGACCGTGAGTGCCGGAAAATACCAGGCCATCAACAGAATGATCGCCAGCAGCCCGGGAAGGATAAATCGGATCCCAGGGTCGCGGCGGACGACCAGGCGCAGCTCCCTGGTACGGGCGTACTTGTCGACCGAGTCCAGGAAAAAACTATAGCCCGCCCGGTGCGCCGGGGCGAGGATAGCGACCGGGAACGTGCCGTCAAAACCGGAAGACTGGAAGCGCAGGTCCGCGCTCATCCTCTTCAGCTTGCCCGCGATACTGGCCGGCCGGTCGTGGGTGGCATAGCGGACGGCGAGCACCTGCAAGGATCGCCCGCCGGGCAGCGCGATGGCCTGGCCGGCCGCACAAGAGACTGTTTCCACGCTGCCGGTAAACGAGCTGAGCAGATGGCCGCCGAGGACCAGGATGAAGACCAGGTGCACCAACGTGGGAGTGAGGGAGACGGCGAACTCGAGTTTCGCCATTCTCTTGTATTGGGTCAGCAGCCGCAGCAGGCGCTCGCTGCTGCAGGCGACGGTATTGATGCCCAGCAGCAACAGGACGAAAAGCAGGGCGAAGAACCACCAGGAGAGTCCCGGATGCGCCAGACCGAGCCGTTGCACCCAGTCCTGGACCAGGTGAAAATTCAACTGTGGCAGAACCTGCTTTTCAAAGCGGAAATAGATCGTGCCAATGACAAAGAACAGGGTGGCCAGCGCCAGCAGCCAGAACGTGGTTTGCACCGAAGCAACGAACTTCCAGGCGCGCTTGAGCATGTTCAGCCTCCTATCCGCACCTGGCCCGCCTCGATGAACTGCAGGACGGCCAGGTAGACGACCAGAAGCAGAGCCCCGGCTGCCAGGTAACCCGCCTTGCGGCGGTCGCTCCACCAGGGCAGGAAGCGCAGGTGAATGTAGTTGGCGAAGAAGCACCAGATGGCCGCCGAATACAGGTGGCGGAAACCCCACTGGAAGGGGACCGACCAGCCCAGGTAGCACCAGGCGGCGCCGCTGACCTGGGCGCCGCTGAAGAGAACGAAGCCCCATGCGGCGAGGCGGTGCGCCAGGGGAAAAGAGGAACCTTGCCCACGGTGCCGGCAGGCCAGGACTGCGGACGAGATGAACAGGGCGTGGGCGGCGATTTCGCAGGCAAAGAACAGCGGCACGAGCAGGGAGCCGCTCTTGGGCGATGGCGGGATCACCCCCTTGTCAATGGGCAGCGAGATCAAGGCGAAGACGGCGGCGACAGCCGCCAGCGCCAGCGCCTCTTTTTCGCGGCGCGATGCCCAGAGCCAGAGCCCAATCCCAGCCAGGCAGAAGGGCAGGAACACCTGCCCCTCAAAAACAGCGCCGCTGTTAAAAAAACCGAAGCTGAGCGAGCGGGCGGCCAGGAAGGCGGCATGCAGCAAGAAGGCGGCCGACAGTCCCCATAGGACTTGCCGCCGTTTTTTTAGAAACAGGAGAACGAGAACGATGGCATAGGCCGCTGCCACTGGAATATAGAGCCTGCTGAGGGGCATCTTTCAGCCTTATTTCTTTCCTTCCATGAAAAAGCGGGCGCCCACGGTTAAGGTGCGGCCCTTCATGGGCCAGCCGGGCTCGCTCCAGTATTCGTTATTCAGCAGGTTATCGGCTTTCACGTAGAGGCTGAATTTGCCGAATGAGCGCTCCAGGACGGCGTTGACTACGGCGTAGGGATCAACATCCACGATCCCCGCGTTGGAATGGTAAATGGAATCGGAAGCGTAGACGCCCCAGAAGGTCAGGGAAAAGAGGTCGGCGCGGTAGAAGCGCAGCGAGGCGTTCAGCTGCGAAGCCGGGATAAGGTCCAGGCGCTCGTTGGTCTCTTCGTTGAGCGTGTCGAGGTAGGTGTAGCCGACCGTAACGGAGACGGGGCCGAAGGCTTTGCGTGCCTCAAGCTCGAAACCGCTGATCCGGGCTTTGGCGACGTTGATGTTCTGCTTGATGAAATCGGCGTTGATGCGACTCTCGATCATGTCGCGGATGCGGTTCAGGAAGACGGCGCCGCTGAGGAACCAGTTGCGGTCGTAGGTGAAGCCGAACTCGTAGTTGGTGCCGATTTCGTCGCGCAGGTCGGGGTTGCCGCCGTTGGCCGGCAGGCTGTAGAGGTTCTTCATCGAGGGGAAGCGCGATTTCTGCGCCAGAGTCAGGTGCAGGTCGGTCCAGGCGTTGGGATTGAATTTTACCCCCAGGATGGGGTTGAGGGTGGTCTTGTTCTCGCCGTTCTGCTTGCTCAGGTGGTCGAGGCTGGCCCCGGCCATCAGTTCGATTTTCTCGTTGACGCGGAAACGGTCCTCCACTCCGAGCGAGAGCGTCTTGTGTTCATAGTGCTCCCAGGCGGCGCCCACGGCGGACTGGGTGCTGACGTCGTCGTCGCGATAGGAGGCGCTGGCGTGCAGCTGGTTCTTTTCGCCAAGGGGCACCATGCCCAGCACGAAGGCACCCAGGGCGAAGTTGTCGTAGGTGGATTCCCAGGTCAGGTTGGCGAACTGGTCGTTCTTGTAGGCGTCCAGCACGTTGTAGTGTTTGACGTAATACAGGCGAGCCTTGACGTAGCCGCCATCGAGCACGGGGAAGCTGCCGCCCAGGTTGGCCAGCAGCCGTTGCCAGTCCTTGAAGCGCCAGTATTGCTGTTTGTAATACGCCGTGGCCGTGGGGACTCCGTATTCGGCCTGGTAGTAGTTGACCTCGGCCATGATCTCGGCGCCTTTGCCGGGATAGAAGTACAGCTTGCCGCTCAGGTTGGTACGCTCGTAGTCGCTGTTCAGGCGCAGCTCGGTCTCGCCGTTGTTCACCCAGTTATAGCCGTCGGAAGCTTCGCGGGAAGCCGCGCCGGTGAACAGGACGCTGCGGCTGCGCAGGGCGCCGCTGGCGTAGATGCCGCTCGTCTGTCGCGTACCATAGTCCAGGCGCAGGGTGAACTGGTCGGACGCCGGCCGCTTGCTCAGCACGTCGACGATGCCGCCCATGGTGTTGGGGCCGTAGAGGATCGAGGATGCCCCCTTGACCACCTTGACCGAGTCGACCTGGTCAGAGCTGATGGCCTTCAGGTCAAAGGAGTTGTAGTAAGGCTCGTAGACCGGGATGCCGTCGTAGAGCAGGGTGATGCGGTTCGTTCCCAGACCGCGCAGCTTGACGCCCCACTCGTTCTTGGCGCCGGTGGAAACGTACGTTCCCGGGGTGTAGGACAGGACATCGGTCAGGTCCCTGGGCTTGAGGAGCTCGATCTTCTCGGCCTTCAGTTCCGAGGTGGCGGCGTAGGGCAGGTCGCGCGGGACCTTGGCCTCGACGGTCACCGACTCGGTGATCATGGGCAGGGCGACTTCCTTCTCCTTGTCTTTTTTTTCCGGCTTTTTCTCGTCGGCGGCGAGAAAGAGCCCGAGCGATGACAGACACACAACCAGGACAATAAATTTCTTCATTTTATATGGGCCTCCTTTTTGTGATTACGGGAATGGAGGCCGATAGGGGTGCGGCTGAAAAAAATGCAGTCTGCCATAAGGACCTCCTTCTCAAAGACGGAAGGCATGGCCGTTTCCAGCCATACCCTGACGGCCGTTGGGCGTGGTCCCTGGGGACTTTAGCCCGGGCGGCTCGGAGTCAGAGACGGAATATAGCAAAAAATAATTAGGATGTCAACGATATAATAAACGGCACTCGGTAGACGGTGTGCGGTTGACGGCAAGAAATAAGACGAGGTTCGAAGTTGAAGAAAATAAGGCAAAAGGCAAAAGTAAAAAGGCAAAAGGAAAGAAAGAGCATAAGGAGGACGACTTACGGTCCTGAAGGCCATTGCTGATCTCTCTGACGGTAACAGAAACAAAAATGATATAGCTCGCGTTTTTGCGTTTACCGCATACCGGTAACCGTATACCTTACGCCATATGCCTTACGCCTTATGCCGAGATCTTTCAATCCGTAGCCACCATCACCGAGGAGGCCTTGATGATGGCGTAGGCGGCCTTGCCTTTCTTGAGCCCAAGGTGGTCTGCCGATTCCTTGGAGATCATGGCGACCACCTGCATGCCGCCGGTGACGTCGATGATGACTTCGGTGTTGACCCTGCCCGGCCGCACTTCGCTCACCTTGCCCTTGAACACGTTCCTGGCGCTGATCTTCATTGTTTCCTCTCCCGGCAGGATTCCTGCCTGGGATCAGTATACCATTTTCTCCGGGAATTTGCCGGCGTCGCCTCAGCCGACCAGGGACTGGATGACCATGACCCAGAGCGGCAGGGTGACGAAGGAGAGCAGGGTGGAAATGGCGATGATGCCGGAAAGGAGTTCTTCGTCGAGGGGAACGTACTCCCCGAAAAAAGTGGTCATGGTGGCCGTGGGCATCACCGCCTGCAGCAGGATCACCTGGCGGCTCAGCACGTCAACGTTGAATGCGAGGCGCAGGGCGGCCACGACCACGAATCCCAGGGCGAAGCCGCAGACCAGGCGGAAAAAGGAGGCAAGCAGCACCAGGCGCAAGCGGGCGGCGGGCATGAGCAGTTGCAGGTTCTGGCCGATGGCGAACAGGATCAGGGGAATGGCCAGGGCGGCGAACTGGCCGATAAAATTGTCAAGCGTCGCCGGCAGGCGCACGCCGGCGATGTTCATGACCAGGGCGGAGGCGGCCGTGGCGATGGGCACGCCGGCGTGGCGGATCAGGATCTTCAGGAATCCCGCGGCTGCCTCGCGTTCGCAACTCGTGCAAAAACGACGGCGCATCAGGAAGCCGCAGACCAGGAACACCGGCCAGAAGAACATGGAGAAGAACACGGCGCGTGTGAGGGCCTTGGCGCCGAAAAAGGCAACGATCACGCCCCAGCCCAGGAAAGCATAGTTGCCGGCGAACACCGAAAAGGCGAAGGTCAGCTGCTGCGTCTCGCCCCGGGTCACCCGCGGCGAGACAAAAAGGGCGGCGATCGTGTACAGCGCGGTCAGCAGCGCGAAGGCCAGCACGATGGGCAGGGCTTGCTGCAGGCTCTCGACGTCGGCGTGGTAGAGGTTCTGGAAGATCAGGAAGGGCAGGGCGACGCGCACGACGAATTTGCGCAGGGCGGCGACCTCGCCCTCCTTGAACAGCCGCACCTGCTTCAGCAGATAGCCGAAGGCGATGGGCAGCAGGATGGCCAGCATGGTATTGATCAATTCACTGTTGAGGTGCATGGTTTTCGCTCGTCCGCTATTGTAACCCAGGCGGACCGCTCGTGCAATCGCCGGAAGCAACTCAACGAGCTGGAGTGACAGGTAACCAGTGAATAGTAACGGGGAGCGGCACTCAACGATCTAATGAATATTCCCGTCGCAATTGAAGGATTTTAGGAGTTTACCTTTCCCTTGTCGCCCATTCCCGGTCACGGGTCGCTTTGGACTCGTTACTTGTCGCTATCGTCCCGGGGGCTGGCGTCGATGGTGCCGTTGTCGTAGTGCCCTTCGATCCCTGTGATCTTCCCGTCCCGGCGCACGATCTTCAGGCGGAAATACGGCACTTCGGCGAAACTGAAGCAGTCCTCTCTCATGGGGAGCATCTTCATTTTTGGCTTGCCTTCCCTCTGGTAGTACAGGCTGCCGTCCTCGAAAAGGATCTTGCGGGGACCGTAGTCGCCGGCATAGGATCTCAAGATTTCCGGCGAGATCGATGCCGGATTCAACTCGGCGTTCAGCCCGTCCAGCGTCCACCGGTACGTGGCTTTGATGCGGGCATCCTTCTCCCCGGCCGCCAGCTTCTCCAGGGCCAGCAGCCTGGCCTTGGCCAGCGCCTGGGCGGCCGGCACCTTGACGTCGGGCTCGATGCCCGTCCCTTCCCAGTTGGTCTTGCTGATGGGGTTGACGGCCCGTGCATAGGGGACGCCGATGGCGAAGCGGTCGTTGAGGATCTCGATGCGCACCGGGTGGGCGCCGCCGCCGGTGGTCTCGCCCACGATGGTGGCCCGCTTCATGTTCTTCAGGTTGTAGGTGAACTCCTCGGCCCCGGAGAACGTGTAGCTGCTCGTCAGCACATACAGGTCGGTGTCGGCCAGCTTGTTGCCGGGCACATAGGGCAGTGTCCAGTATTGCTCGGTTTTTTCGTCCAAGCGGTAATAAAATGAATTCAAGTGCCGGGGCTCGCCGCTGAAGAAATAACTGGAAAGGAGCTGGATCATTTCGGGGCTGCCGCCGCCGTTGTCTCGCAGGTCGATGATCAGGGCGTCGCAGTTGGCCAAAAAGGCCATGGCCCCCACCGCCACAGGGAACGCTTCCTGGTCGGCGCTGAACCCGTTGAATTTCAGGTAGCCGATGTTGCCGTCCAGGAGTTTCACTTCCTTGAACCCGTGGTTATCCATGCGGCTGAGCTTTTTCCGAAATTCCTCGGCTGCTTTCTTTTTGGCCTCGTCCGGGGTCTTCATCTCGAAGATGCGCTGCGGCGCGAAACGGACGCCCAGGTGGCGGTCATGGCTGACCGACTGCAGGTCCTCGGTCAGCTTGGCGGCGAAAGCTTGGGGATCGTCGAGCAGGGCGTATTTCCCGGCTTTCAGGTTCTTTTTGATCAGGACGCCCATCTTCCCGGCCGTTTCCGGAAAGACGTACTGCTTGGCGAGCACATCGGCCACGGCGTTCACCAGGGCCTTCTTTTCGACGGCGTCGATCGCCTTGGGCTGCTCCTGCCCGGACATGATCCGTATCGAGAAAAAAATCAACAAAATGATAAATATATGCTTTTTCATGGCGTTCCTCCTTGGCTGGCTCTACCTATCAGACGCGCGGGCGTCCCCAATGGTTTTCTGCGGCGAAAAATATTTCGCGAATGCCGAGAGACTAAAGCATGCGCTCCGCGAATTTGAGCAGGTATTCGGCGCCGGGTCGGTCGGCGGTGCTTTGGCTGTAGTACTTGAAGCGCACCCTGCCCTCGTCGTCGAGGATGAATACCGTGGCGATGTTCTGCTCGACGTAGCTGAAGTCCCAGGCCATGGTGAAGAGCTGCAGCCCCTGGGAGAGTTTGCGCTCGCCGTCGACCAGGACGGGGAAGGGGAGCGGGATGTTCTTTTTGCTCACCAGGATGCTCTTCGGCAGGAGAAGCCGTACCTGTTCCATCCAGGCTTTGGCGCGCGGGTTCTTCAGCTCCTCGGCGGTCGGGTTCTTCCATTTCTCGATTACGGCCATCTGCTCGGGAAAGATGTCGACCCAGTGCTGCACCGTGGCCCGGTCGTAGGGCAGAACGAAGAGGACCTCCAGGTTGAACTTCTTGCGGAACTGCAGGGTCTTTTCCAGTTCGGCCAGTTCGGCGTACTGGTAGTGGCAGATCTGGCACCAGTGGTCGGCGACGCGGCCGCGCGGGAAGACGATCATGACATTCTTGCCCTTCAGAGCGGCCAGGGAAATCTCCCCTCCCTGCACGGCGGGCAGGGTGAAGTCAGGGAACATGGCACCGAAGTTCGCGGGCTCGATCGGCGTAGCCTGGGCCGGCAGCAGGGCGGCGCCGGCCACGACCAGCAGCAGGAACAAGACAAACAGCGTAAATTTTTTCATTTGCAGCCTCCTGAAATAGCGTTGAACATTTCTATTTTTCCTCGGTCGTACCGCCGCGCGAAGACGCGGCCGCATCGCCGCGCGAAGACGCGGCCGCACCGCCGCGCGAAGACGCGGCAAAGCCGCTGCGCAGGGCAATGGCCCAATCGGGGCGGCCGTTCTCCATGGCCGCGGCCGCGGCGCGATGCCAGTCGTAGGCAACGGCGACATGCTCGACCGCGAACCCCGCCCGCGCGCGGGTCACGATGCCGTAGCGGGCATGGTGCGATCCGGCCTCCATGGCATGGGGAAAGGGCAGGTCGTCGCGGTAGGCCGGCAATCCGACGCTGCCCGGGTTGACCAGCAGGCGGCCGTCGGGCAGGCTCAGCAGCGCCGGCAGGTGGTCGTGGCCGAAAAGCACGACAGGCTGGGCGATCTGGGCCAGCTTCAGGGCGATGGCTGCCGGCGGCAGCAGCCGGCATGCCGTCGGGGTGACCTCGCGCGCCAGATACTCATTGTCGCGTTCCGGGGATGCGTGGCACAGAAAGAAAATTTCCTGGAAGGCGATGGTCAAGGGGAGCGCCCGCAGCCAGCGAACGTGTTCGGGCTGCAGCCGGGCCTGGACAAAAGGCAGCGAAGGCGAATCAAGGTGCCGGCCCGCTTCATCCAGCAGGATACGGTCCTCGTTGCCGCCCACGGTCGGCATGCCCAGTTCCAAGAGGATGCCTGCCGTGCCGGCCGGGTCCAGCGGCCCGTAGAGGCAATCGCCGAGGTTGACCATCGTGCGGATGCCGCGGCGGCGGATATCTTCCAGGACGGCCTTTAGGGCCCAGCGGTTGCCGTGGATGTCCGACAGGACGGCGACGGGAAGATCGGGCATTACAGGGTCCTTTCAGCCCTTGGCGCCGGAGCCGATGGCATAGAGCGCCGGGTGGTTGCCCAGAAGGGGCGTCAGGTCCCCGGCGAGGGGTCCGGATGCTCCCCGGGCCATGAACCAGGAGTGGATCCCTTCCTGCAGGCCGGGCCAGGAGCGAAGCAGCTGCACGGCAGCAACGTTCTTTTCCAGGACTCCTAGGCGGAAGTACTCGGTGCCGTGCTCGCTGGCCAGGTGCTCGAGGAGGGGGGCGGCGTCCGCCGGCTCGAGCGCGACCCAGGGCCCGACGGCCAGCACCCCGTCACCCGGGCGGGCCATGATCCAGCCGTTGATGCGCCCCTGGCGCTCTGAAACCAGGCACAGGCGCGGGTACTTTTCGGCGCGCCAGCGCAGGAAAAATCCGCGATCGTCGCCGAAGAGCTCCCTGTCCAGCGCGCACAGGCGGTCGAGCTCATCGGCCCGCAGGGGGTGGATATGGGAGTGCTTTTTCCCCTTGAATTTGCCGCGGAAGCGCAGCGAGCGGCATAGCTTGCGAAAGCCCATTTTCTCATAGTAGGAAACGGCGTTCAGGTCCCCGTCCAGGAACATGCGCTCCACGCCTGTTGCCAGCAAGTGGTCGAGGGCTTTTTGGAACAGCAGCTGGCCGATGCCCAGCAGCCGCAGGTGCCTGCTCACGACCAGTTCGCCGATAAAGCCGTTGGCCGCGTATTTTGTGGCGATGCAGACCCCGGCTTTTTCCCCGCCCGCTTCGGCGATGAAACCGGCCGTGGCATCATGGGCCAGGAAGGCCCGGAAGACATCCAGGCTCTCGCTGGCCCAGCCGGCCTGATGGGTCAGGGCGGTGGCGAAATCGATGTCCCCGGTCTCCATCGCCCTGATGCGCACAACCGGGGGGGCGCCCATGTTCTCGCCTCAGTACCCCAACGCTTCGCCGACCAGGACCACCAGCAGGCGGCCGGGCGTCATGCCGGCCTCGGTGACCACGAGCTGGCAGCAGATGCGGTGCGGCGGCTGGCAGTGCGGGTCCTGGCAGAAGCCGGTATGGGAGCAGGGCGTATCGACGCCGACGCGCAGGCTGTTGGCCGGCGCGGCCGTGTTCCGGGCGCGGGCGATGGCGGCTTCCAGGTCGGGAGCGGCCTTGTTCATGCCAGCCAGGACGATCACTTTCTTGGGCCCGAAAATGAGCGCCGCCGCGCGGTTGCCGGTGCCGTCGATGTTCACCAGCCGGCCGTCGGCGCTGACGGCGTTGCTGCTCATGATGAAGACGTCGGAGCGCAGGCCCTGCAGGCGCATTTCGTCGACCTCGTCCTTGGAGACTCCCTCCTTGTAGCGGTCGAGGAGACGGAGGTCCATCCGGCGCAGGGCGTCGAGAAGGCCTGATTCGATGATCGTCTCCGAGCCGCCCAGGCCGACCAGCGCGCCGGCCGGGATCCGGCTGCAGATCTCCCGCACCGCTTCGGCGCTGCTCGCGCAGTAGATGCCGTCGATGCCCCGCTTTTTAAAATTCTTGATGATGTGCCCGGCCTGCACTCTCCAACACTCTTTTAAATGATCGGTCCTGGTTTTCATTTTGTTCTCGCTTCAGGGGCCGCCGGCACCCTGAACCATTGTACACAAAACGGAGCGTATTTTAAACCTGGATGTCAATCAGGGCAGCGGCTTTCTTCCGCCCCAGTTGGCGGCCGTGTCAGGTTCAGAGCTTCGGCCGCAGCGCTTCGATGAATCCGGCGTCGACCCAGTAGATGTCGCACACGCCGTTTTCGGGGGCATTATGCGCCGCCAGGAAATCGCTGAAGTGCATGGGCGATTCAGGGAATCGGCCCCGGGCAAAGCGGCTGCTGGTGAACAAGAGAACCTTGCCGTCCGGGGAGAGCATGGGGCAGAATTCCGGCCCGGGGGAATTGATCCTTTCGCCCATATTGACCGCCGGCGTCCAGGCGCCGTCAGAGCCGCGGAAGCTGATGTGCAGGTCGCTCATGCCCTGGCCTCCCGGCCGGTCGGAGGCGAAGATGAGCATGTCCCCGTCAGGAGAAATGAACGGATCAAAATCCCGGAATTCGCTGTTGACCGCGTCCCCGAGCTTGACCGCCCCGGCGTAAGCGCCGTTGACCTTCTCCGCCATGTAGATGTTGTTGGTTCTCGGGCCCTCGCGCTGGCTGGAGAAATAGATCGTCCCGTTCCGGGTCATCACCGGATAGTAGTCGTGGCTGTCGGAATTGATGCCGGGGCCCAGGTGGATGGGATCGCCCCACTTTCTTCCCTCGCGGGCTGCCATCCAGAAATCGTTGTCCTTCCGGGGTTCCGTGCTTCCCGGGCGAGGCCTCAACGAACTGAACAGGAGAGCGTCTCCGGCGGGAGAGATGCTCACGTCGATATCGCCGAAGCGCGAGGCGAACGGCAGCAGCCGCGGTTCCCGCCAGGCGCCGTCGTTCATTTTCATCTCGAAGATCGAGGCGCCGCCGGCGATGTTGCGCACGCAGAAATAGAATTCGCTGCCGTCGGGGGAAAAGACGGAGTTCAGCTCATCCAAGCCGGTCGAGACGATTCCCGGCGCGAAAATCTCCGGGCGTCAGTCCCGGCGGCTTCTGGCCGAGATAGGGACCCGATATTTTTGCCGGTTGGTTCTCCTTTGGATGAAGGCTTGCCGTCAAAATGAGCACCAGGCAGAAAAGGGCGGCCTTTTTATTCATCTGCATCACTCCTTCTGTCATGATGTTCAGCGGTTGCCGGCGAAATTCGTCATTTCAAGAAATCGCCGTCGATGATCAGCAATTTCACCCCGTTCTCGGTGCGCGAGCGGTGCGAGCTTGCCTCGTCGGATACCACGTAGGTCATGCCTGCGCGCAGGACGCTTTGCGTGCCGTCCTCCAGCTCGCTGACGAATCCGCCCTCCAGGCAGTGGACGATGTGCCCTTTCCGGCACCAATGGTCGGCCAGGTATCCCGGCGAGTAGACGACGATCCTGATGCGCAGCCCGGGCAGTTGCATGGTCTGCCAGAAGGATGTCCCGGTCTCTCCCTTGTGCTCGGTGCGCGGGACAAGGGACCAGTCGATCGTTTGATAGGGGATGCTCGAGTCGTTCATAGCCATACCTCCGTTCGCGGACTCTAACCTGAAGGAGTATATGCCATTTGCCGGCCGGCGCCAAACACTCCGGCCGGAGCAGCCGCCGCGCGCCTTAAACGCGACGGCGGCCGCGCGGCGCGCTATTTTTTCAGTTCTTCCTCGATGAGGGCGACGAACTTCTTGCCGTTCTCGTTTTCCGGGTTCAGTTGCAGCGATTTTTTGTAGTGTTCCAGGGCTTTTTGCTTGTCGCCCTTTTCGTAGCAGGCCTCGGCCAGGCTGTCAAAGGCGTTCCATGAGCCGGGATGCAGCTCGGCGTTGAGTTGGAAGATCTGGAAAGCGCCATCTTTGTTCTTCAGCTGCTGCAGCAGCAAGTAGCCCAAGCCGTTCAATTCGGCGTCGCTGTAAAAATATTTATTCCGGTCCTTGAGGACATCGCCGTGGAGCTCGGCGAAGTCCGGCGCTGAAATTGTCCCGTCCGAGAAGCCCCTGAATAGCGGCGCTCAGCGCGATCTTCCCGGAATAGACCTGGTAGAGGTGCTGGAGGGACATCAGGTGCCCCTGGTTGGTGATGCCGGGGCTGCCGACCAGCTGGGGGAACTTGTCTTTCAGGGTATAGGCGGCGCTGAACTGGTTGAAGTCGCCGCCCGCCTTGGCCATGGCCTCGACGTCGGAGAGCAGCGCTTTCAGGTAGTTGAAGCGGGCCTGGAATCCCTCGAAGCTCAATTCGCCGTTCCAGTGCCCGGGGACATACTGCGTGATCTCGTTCTTGCGCTCGATCAGCGCCTGCCAGTTCTTCACCAGCACCGGGTAGTCCTCGGCCTTGCCGGTGCGGACGGCGAAGGTGGCCAGGCAGCCGGGAGTGTCGCTCAGCCACTTGTCGGCCATCATGTCGCCGGTGAACAGGATGCCCTTCTGCGGCACCAGGACGAAGATGTCGCTCTGGGTGTGGGTGCCGCCTGCCTGGTACAGCTCGAAGCGTGACGTCGCCGCAGTCCAGGACCATCCTGTCCCGGAATGTTTTTCGCCGGAAAGGTGGGCGTGGGCGAGGAGTTCAGGAATTCAACGTTCAGGGTGCTGATGATCATCCGCTCTCCAGCGGCCGCTTTTTGCTTTTCGTCGAGCTTGCCTGACGCGATCTGGGCCTTCTGCTCCTGCGATGGATTCCTTGGCCCAATTCAGAGCCACGGGCATGATTGCTGAAGTTCTCCCGCATCATGTCCGCGACGCTCTCGTGGGCGATGATCTGGCAGTCGGCGTAGACGCCGTTGCCGTTGGTGTGATCGCCATGGCCGTGGGTGTTGATCAGGTACTTGAAATCGCCGCGCCCGAGCTCGCGGGCGATGATCTTGCGGAAAGCCTGGTCCAGCTTGGGGATGTCGGTGGTGTCGATGACGACGATGCCCTTTTGCGTGGCGATGGCCGATACCGCGGTCGATGAGATTTGGTCCCCGACCCAGACACGGACCACGCCCGGGGCGATCAGTCTTTACGTGCAGGGGCAGGCCCTCCACCGATTCGGCCGCGCAGGGCAGGGCCAAACAAACCAGTAAACACAGGACCGGAAAAATTGTTTTGTTGAACATTTGCTCACTCCTTGTGTGCATGTGATTTTTTATATTTGCTCCAATCATTTGCATGAATAAGCGGCGAGGGAGTTGCCGTCGAAGGTGGGGATGACGAGCAATTTCAGTTTGGGAATGTAGGTGAAGTCGGCGATCTTCTCCCCCGGGCTGGATGTGTCAAGCAGCAGAATCCTTTTGCCCTGCGCCGTCAGTGCGAAAGAGCTTGCCGTTGTGGTCGCCGACCAGGTAGCCGCCGCTGCCGTCGGGCTCGATGCCATCGATATTGGCTCCCAGTTCGAAGCGGGCCAGCACCTGCACCGTCCTGCTCTTCAGGTCGACGGCGACGAGCTTCTCGTTCTGGCCGACCAGAAGCCTGCCTTTTTCGCAGAGCAGGGCATTGGGCCGGTCCAGGTTCTCCAGCCAGGGCTCAAGCTTGCCCTTGGCGCTGCGGTAAACGATCCCCGCCTGGGTGTCGGAAACGTACAGGTTTCCCGCCCGGTCCATGGCCGCGTCGTTGGCCATGCGCAGGCCGGGCAGGGGGATGGTTTTCGTGATCGCGCCCCTGGCGGATGTCGATGAGATTCAACCCGGAACGGTCGACGGCATACAGGATGTCGCCCTTGAGGAACATGCCGGTGGGCATGCGCAACCCCTTGATCCATTCGCGCTCGATGACCTCTCCGGCCGGGGAGACTTTGGAGATGAACTCCCGCCCCTCGTTGAAATAATTCGAGACATAGCACACGCTGCGCTTCGGGTCGAAGACCACGGCCTCGGGAAGCGCCAGGCCGCTTTTCACGCTCCACTCTTTTTTCAGCGCAGGCGATGGACGAAGACCTCGTCGCCGCGGCGGAAGCAGAAGCCCCAGCCGCCCATGGTCTCGCCGACCAGCAGCAGCAGCTCGTTGTCGCCTTTTTTCAGCGGCAGGTACAGTTCATCCTGATAGCCGACGATGCCCAGGAACGACCGGTCGCGCGACTGGTAGACGGCGTTGCCGGAATAGAGCGGGCCGGCCGTTCAGGAACACGGTGATGATGTCGCTATAGCCGAAGTTGACCCGCAGCAGGGAGTCGCTCGCCGCCGCCAGCGTGGTCCTGGCCAGGACGCAGTCCCCGGCCCTGGATACCCGCGGGAAGTGGCGGGAAACATCGACCAGGCCGCGGTGATCGGCCGTGACCGGCTTCCAGGCGGCGGACGCGACGGCGGCGTCGGGGTATTTCGTGAAAGTCGATTCCCAGCGCGCTGAAAGGCGCGGAAAGCTCCCAGGAGAGGAGCGCGCCGCACAGCGCCTCGCGCGGAGCCGGCGAGGGAAGCAGCAGGCCGTCGATCGCCTCGAAGCGCAGGTCGGAAAAGAAGGCCGTGCCGTCCGGGGGACCGACCAGGCCGATGGTGCCGGCGCTTTCGCCGCGAGCCAGGTCATCGACGACCAGGACCGGCTCGGGGCTGTCGTTCCAGAAGACCTGGGCCTGTTTGCCGGCCACCACGATCTTCAAGCGGTTCCAGCGGTCGGGCAGGACGTCCATGCTCGCGGTAAGCCCCGGCCCGTTGTAAAGCTGCCAGCTGTCCACCCCGTTGAAGGTCGGTCCGTATTGCAGCACGTCGTCGTAGAATGGCGAGCGGTGCGGCCGGATGTAGAAGCGCTCGTAGTTGGCGGCGTCCTGCACCCGGAACAGCACCCCGGGGTAGGAGCGCGTCCGGTTCGTAGTGGCGATGTCGACCTCGATGATGCCGTTCTTGAGCGCAACGTCCTTCAGGAAAGCCGTCCCGGCCAATGCCTGACGGCCGAGGTGCTCCTCGACCTTGGCCCGGCTCAGGTCCCAGCGCTCCGGGGTGAAAGCGACTGCCGTTTTCTGGGCGAAAGCGGAAATGGCGGTCATGAGCGCCAGCAGCATGCCGCAAGCGAACTTTCGGGATTTGCTGATCGTCATTGCAGGAATCTCCTTCTATTTTTCTTCTTTTTCCGTTGTGGCTGGGGAAGCCGCCGCGGCCAGCTTGGCCTTCACCTCGGCCGCCACCTTGTCGGCGGCGAAGGAGAAGTGCATCTGCACGATGCGCCACCGGCCATCGCGTTTCTCCAGCACGCCGGTCCAGCGCGTGTCCTTCCAGGCGCCGGGCTTGCCGTCCCACTCGTACCGGTCGTCGAGGATGCACGACCACCAGGCCGCGTCGCCCAGCGGGGAAAAATCGATGCGCAGGTCGCGGATGTCGACCCCGGTGGCCTTGAAACGCGGGTCCAGCCAGAAGTCGAAATTCTTGGCGAATTGCTCCCAGCCGCTGGTGGCCTCCGAGTCGGGATTGAAGATGAACAGGCGCTCGTTTCGGGCCATCGTGCTTTCGAGCAGCGGCCGGTCCTTGGTCTGGGCCCAGCCGATGTTGTCGTGGATGACCTTCGCGACCACGCTGTGGTCGCCGGCCGTTTCTGAGTCCGGGACGGCGCCGAGGATGCCGGTGAGCAGCAGAACAGCCGCGACCAGAAAGCACAGGCCTAGACCGATCCCCAAAAAGAAGTTGTTGCGCCAGGTTCGCATGGCTCCTCCCTTTCCTTATCTCAATACTTTATATACGCAAGCGCCTGGCGATCGGATTCGCCGTGCGCATTTTTTATAACGCGGCGCTTGGGCCGTCAGTTCAGGCGGCTGGCCCCGGCCAGAAAATTGTCCAGCAGCCGGCCGGCGAGTTCCGCCATCAGCGGCTGCTGCTCGAGGCATTCGCGGGTGACCCACGCCTTGCTCCGGCCCATTGCCTGCAGCTCATGGCTGTAGGCGTCGGCCCAGCGACTCGCCTCCGGGGCGGTGACCTCCAGGTGGAACTGCAACCCCACGGCGCTCCCCATGCGGAACCCCTGGTTAGGGCAGTCCCGGCTTGCGGCCAACTGCAGACCCCAGGGCGGGATGGCGAATGTGTTGTTGTGCCAGAGGAAAACCGGGAAGGTTTTGGGGAATCCCTGGAAAATGGGGTCGCTGCGCCCGGCGGCCGTCAGGCGCACCGGGTAGGTGCCGATTTCCTTTACCGGATTTGTTTTCACCCCGGCTCCCAGCAGCTTGGCCAGCAGCTGGGCGCCGAAACAAATGCCGAGGACGGGCATGCCGAGGTCCAGGGCTTCTCGAAGCCAGCATGCCTCGGCGGTCAGGAAATCATGTTTGTCGATCTCGTTGACGGAAACCGGAGTGCCGCCGACGATGATGGCGTCGTGGAGGTCCAGGGAGGGCAGGCTTTCGCCGGCGTAGGCATGCACGACCAACCAGGGCAGGCCGAGATCCTGCAGACGCCAGCCGTAGAGCCCGATCCCTTCCTGCGGGCAATTTTGCAGGAACAGGACCCGTGTCGGCACCCCGGCAAACGACTTGCGCCTGGGGGAGAAGCCGGCATTCGCGCTCATAGCGCCATGGAGGCCCCCGGCGCGACCGGCTGCGCCCGACCGGCCATGGTGCGGCGATTGCGTTTCATTCCGTTGTCAGGGGCTGGCCCGCGCCCAGTTTCGGCGCCAGTTTCAACTGCCGGCCGTTGATGCAATGCTTGCGCATTTTTTCGAACAGGGCAGTGGACTTGAGGCCGAGTATGGCGGCGGCATTTCTCTGGTGGCCACTGGTCAGCCGCAGGCAGGAGAGCAGGATCTGTTTTTCGCAGCTGTCCATGAATTCCTTCAGCGGGATGCCCTTGAAGTTCAAGTTGGCGGCCAGGTAAGAGGAAACCAGCGATTCCATGACCTCATTCAGGGACTTCACGGCTTGCGGATCGGCCCATAGCGATCCCCGCTCCTGGAGCTGGTCCAGCACCCAGGGATGGTCAAGGGCCGGTCCGGGCTTGGTCCAGGAACTCCCAGTTTCATTGCCGATCAGGCTCACGGCCATTTTTGCTTCCATTTGTTCACCTCGCGTTCATACCTACTATACGCACGGGAACCAGCGCTTCATATCAAGCTGTAGGTTAATTTTTTACTATACACCTTCGGGTGTAGTCACTGCCGGAATAGGATTTAAGTCATAGATGGCTCGCTGCGTTCACCAAAAAAATGGATTTTCCCCTTGGCGGGCCATGAACCTGCATTGCCTTGCGGGTTCCCCTTCTTTTCGCAGGGCGGGCGCCGTCTGAAGTACGCCGATAAGCCCCCGGGTGCTATTTGGCCAGCGTTAGGGCGCGCTCGACGGCATGGAGCAGGGGTTTGACCGAGATCTCCGCGCCCACCGCGTTCTTCATCCACAACTGCGGCAGGATATTGCCGGCAGCGCACATGCGTTCCATCTCAGGCCCCAGCACCTTGTCCTTCAGGTAGTCCTCGAGCTGGAACTGGATGACGTTGCCCAATGCGTAGTGCGGCAGGTAGAGGGTGTAATCGATCATGTGCGAATACACGGCGAGGATTACCTGGTCGCGGACGCCGAATACCGGGGCAAAGTACTGGTTCCATACTCCCTTGGCGATGGCGATGACCGCCTGCTTCAGCTCCGCGGGAGTGGCCCGGGGATGGTCATAGAGCCAGTGCCAGGCTTGCATGTCCACCAGCGAGACGCCCATGATCTCATAGGCGCTCCAGAACGTGTCCAGCACCTTCAGCTCCTTCTGGCGCGGGTCCTTTTCCCGGATGCCCAGCACTTCCAGGTCGCGTTCCTGGAAAACGAAGGCGAAGGCCTCGGTGAAGGCGCCATTGGGAACCCCGGCCAGTGAATAGTGGTCGATCAGGTACAGGTCGAGGATATTTTCCACCGCGTGCCCGAACTCGTGCAACGCGATGTTGAAACCCTTGTAGTTCATCCCCCCGGCAGCGACGCGCGTGCGCAGCCGCGATTTGAACTTGCGCGACTGGGTCTGGGCGTTGTGGCCCGAGCCGCGGGCCGGGTCGACCTGGACCTTGGGGGCGATATAAGCGGCCAGTTTCGGGCTGAAGCCGAGCTGGACCAGGATGTTGGGCAGGTCCTTTTCAAAGGCGGCGGCATCGGGGTATTTCGCCCGGACGATCTGGTCCAGTTCCTCTTCGGCGAGCGCCGAGCCGGAGCGCAGGCCCGGGTACCAGATGTCAAAGGGCTGCAGCGGCCGGCCCAGGCGCCGGCGCACCAGCGCCGCCACTTTCCTGACCTGCGGCGAGGCGAGCAGCTCGCGGAACATGGCCTCGACCTCTTTTTCCGGAATTTCGCGGTTGACGTCGAAACTGCGGCGGATGTGGTCGGGATAGAGCGGGCTGTAGGCGTCGTACTGGCGCATGGCCTGAAAGGTATCCAGGAAGGTCTTGTAGCGGGTGTCGGGCTCGTTCGCCGTCTCCACTGGGCGGCCCTGGTCGAAGACGGCATTGCGGAACGGGTCCCACTGGTAGCGGTCCGAGTTGACCAGCACCTCGGGGATCTCCTGGCGGATGATGCGCTCCATGACCTTGTAGATCGTTTTTTGCTTTGCCAACCCCTGCTTGTCGGCGTAGCGCGCCTTGAGCTCATCGCGGATGCCCCAGTGGCAGATCAGTTTCATGTCGGCCGGGAAGAGAGGCTTCCGGTCCGCGCCCAGCAGGCTGCCCATGTAGATGTTGTAGTCGGAAATGTAGCGCCCGGCGGCGGCCATTTTGGCGCTGATGGCCTGGTTCACCGCGGCGGGCAGGCGGGTGGTGTTGCTGCCTGCGGTGCGGGCGTAGGCCCATTGGCGGCGATCCCACCCGGCGCCCATGGCGGTTTTTTCCTCCAGGGTGTAAACGGGGAAGTTCAGCAGGGAGATGAAGGCCAGCTTGCTCTGGAACAGGTCCTCGGAAACATGGGCGGCGGGGTTGAACTCGTTCATGGCGATGTCCAGCGGCGTAAGCTCGCCCCAGTCGAGGTCGACCGGCTGGTCCTTGTCCATCGCCATCTCGCCGAAATGGCCGCCGATGGCCTCGCTGTAGAATTCGAGTTTCTTGAACAGGTTTTCCAGCGCCGCGCCCGCGGCGACGAAATTCTCGCGGCAGAAGGCGGCGAAGGCGTCGTTGTTGCCGTCGCTCTCGCGCCACAGCCCGGCCGCCTGCGCCACGCCGCGTTCGACGCGGAATTTTTCATTCTCCCCCACTTTTTGCAGCAGCTCAGCCTGCACTTTTTGCAGGGTTTCCATATTGATGAACTTGGCCGCTGCCCCGGCGCGGATAGGCAGGAACGCGGCAAGGGCCAGGATCAGAAGCAGGCAGAAATGGTTTTTCATAAGAAACCTCCAGAGGAATTATCGTAATTGAAAGTAGCAGAACCTGGTAATTTTGGCAAGCGCCGGGCCGCCGCGGCCGGGAGGAGGAACGCGGGGGCCCCCCAAGAATGGCCCCCGCGATCTATTGTTTTGAAATCTGCCCCTGACTTACGCTCCAGTTTAAAACTGGTAGCGATAACTGACCTTGAAGAAAAGGCTCTGGCGGGTCTGGTAGAAGCGGTCGCCGGTCACGCCGCGGAGCCAGCCGTTGTCGGCCCAGGTCTGATTTTCGTTCAGCGAGCCGTAGCCCAGGTAGAGAACCGTGCCCGGGATATAGGTGAACGAGGCCAGGAAGTCGCCGAGGACGCGCTGATAGAACGTGTCATACTGGACCAGGCCGCGCACGAAGAGCTTGGAGCTGAACTGGTAGGTGAGGCGGCCGCGCCAGATCCCCTGGTCGTAAACCTTCTCGCCGGTTTCCGGGCGCCGGAAGCGGCTGATGGAATGTTCGGCGAAGAGGTTCACGTTCTTGGTGGGCTGCAGGGTGAAGTTGGCGTGGAGCTGAGTGCGGTGTCCCAGGAACGGGTCGGCCGGGTCGTAGTAAATGGCGTTGCCGAACCCGTAGCAGGTGTGAAAGCTCAGCCATTTGAACGGCTGCAGGTTGACGCTCAGCTGGGAAGTTGAGCGTTGGAAGGCGCGACCGGCCCAGCACTCCTGCCCCATGTAATAGTAGCCGGAGATCTGACCCTTGAGGATGAAGTTCGCCCGTCCTTCGATCATCAGCTCCGTGTCGTCCAGGCCGCTTACCTTGTCGTGGATGACGGCGGCATACAGCGATGGCGTGATGCCAAAGAGCCAGGGTAGCTTCTTGGCGTCGGGGACGATGCGCGTCTGCACGTACAGCTTCGCCGTGGCGATGCCGCTGCGCTGGTAGTAGGCGGTGTCCATCTGGAAGTCGGGATCGATGTTCTCGACCATGGCCAGGACGGCGGTGTTGCCCTTGTTGTAGGCGTACTCGGTGGTCAGGTAGCCGCCAGCGGTCTCGCCTGTCGCCGCGGGACGATTGGAGAACGACTGGATGTAATGGCCCATCAGCTGGTGGTTCTTGAGGAAGCGCAGGGAGAAGTCGGCGGCCAGGGCGCGGTTGTACTCCGCGCCGAACTCGCGGCCGCTGTAGAGCATGCCGATGTAGTTGTCCCGGCCCAGCCCCAGCTTGCCGCGGCCGATCCAGAAGGTCGCCTGGCG
Source organism: Candidatus Aminicenantota bacterium (assembly GCA_963732485.1). Lineage (GTDB taxonomy): Bacteria > Acidobacteriota > Aminicenantia > UBA2199 > UBA2199 > UBA2199. The sequence goes on along the minus strand of CAVSZS010000012.1, from coordinate 239,741 downwards.
CCCCAGGTCGGGGTTCTCCTCGCCCACCCAGGGGTTGCCCGGCGAACGGTCGGCCGCAGCCAGCAGGGCGAAAGATCCCTTGCCCTGCTCGCCGGTGAGGCGGATGCCCCACTGCGGATCAACGACACTGCGCGTGTGCACGGGCATGACCATGTTGGCCAGGCCTTCGCCCAGGGCGGCCAGGTCGAAAAGGTTGCCCGCTTCCATGAAGAAGGGGCGCTTCTCCGAGTAAAGCACCGGGTAGCGCTGGTTCACCGTCACCTGCATGGCGTCGCTCTCCACCTGGCTGAAGTCGGGGTTCAGCGTGGCTTCGGCCACGATCGAGGAGGTAAGGCCGTACTTGACGGCGAAGCCCAGGTCGCGGGTCTGGTCGGCGCCGGACCAGGAGGAAGGCGAGAGGCGGTCCCGGCCCGAGGTGTAGGTGAACGACGGCAGCGCTTCCAGCACCAGCGGCCGCGTCAGCTCGGCGATGCGCAGTTCGGCCTGCGAGCCGCCGATGCTTTGGCCGGGCATAAGGCGCGGCCAGGAGCCGCTCATGCCCAGGCGGCTGATGCGCCGCCAGAAAACGACGCCCATGCGCACGTCCTTGCCGCTGGCGAAGCGGATGTTCTTCAGGGGCTGGCGGATTTCGACGATGTAGCCGTCGCTGACCATTTTGCCGGCGCTGTACCACACCCAGTCGGTGGAGGAATCCTCCATGTCGCCGGTGCGGAAGATGTCGGCCTGGGCGCCGCTGGGATTGACAAACAATTCGTAGCCATACTTCTTGCCGCCCACGGTGTCCAGCGACAACCCGACCCAGTCATCCTCGAAGATGCCGTCGCGCTTGGTCAGCGATGTCTTGATCAGGCCGGGGTGGGTGTCCTTGCAGTAAAAGGCGAAATAGAGGTTTTGCTCGTCGTAGGCGACGTAGGCGCGGGTGCTTTGCGGCAGTTCGTTGCCGTTGACCGGGTTGTAGGTGACCCAGGCGTCGTCGACGATGGCCGCGTTCTTCCAGGCCTCGTCGTCCAGGATGCCGTCGAGCACGGGCGGCGTCGCGGTTTTTACCGGCTCGAGCGCTTGGATTTCCTGGCCGCCGCTGGTCGCGGCGGCCCTGGCAGCGCCCGCTGCCGTGGCCGTCCCGGCCAGCAGGATCATGATCCAGAAGAGTATTTTTTTCACGCGCCCTCCAGCAGCAGTTGCGTCTATCACTATAGACGTTCCAGCGGGGCGCAACGATTACGGGAAAACGTCATTTGTGAAAAAATATGACTAAAGTTCTAGCGGCGGGCGCGGCCAGTCGCTGTTCCGCTCAGGCGATCTCCCTGGCAACGGCCGTATCCCCACCCGGGCTGCGTCGTTGGCCGCCGATGCCGTGCTTGCGCAGTTTCTCGAACAGGGCGGTGGGCTTGATGCCGAGCACGGCGGCGACGTTCCTTTGGTTGCCCTGGGCCAGGCGCAGGCACGCGAGCAGTATCTTTTTTTCAAAGCCGTCCATGAACTCCTTGAATGGCGTGCCGTGGGAGTGCAGGTTGGCGGCCAGGTAGGCCTGGGCCAGCGATTCCACAATCCTCTCCAGGGAGGCATCAGGCTGGGAGCAATTCCCCGGCCGGTTGCGCTCCTGGAATGAAAGCGGGTCCAGGGGGCGGGGCGCTGCGAAATCGTTGTGGGGTATGGCGTCATCCAGCCACTGGCCGATATACCTTACGCGGTCTTCCGGGCTCATGCGTCCTCCTTGCCGCCGCGACGTTCGCGGTCCACTGCCATTATGGCGTGGAATGGCGGTTGGCACCATGGTCCAAAAGTACGATTCAGCGAATCGTTACCAAAGTTCTAGCACCCGGTTTATTTTTTTTGCCAAATGGAACATAATCCTGGATTGAAACCCGCAAGGAGTGAACGCGCGTGATGACGATAGCCTTTTCTTGCCGAAAGGGGATGGCCCGGAACGCCCTGCTGTTGCCGTGGGTCATCGCCGCCCTTTTCCTGCCGGCAATTGCCGTTGAGCCTGGTTTCCAGAACATCTCCATCGAGGATGGGCTGTCCCAGAACACCGTGTCCTGCATCCTGGCTGACCGGCGCGGCTTCATCTGGTTCGGCACCGCGGGCGGTCTGAACCGCTATGACGGATACGATTTCACTGTTTACAACTCGTGCCGGCGCCCGAACTGCCTGAGCCATGACCAGGTCAACAACATGGCGCAGGATGAGGACGGCACGTTCTGGATCGGCACCACCGGGGGCGGCCTCAACCATTTTGACCCGCTGAGCGAGACGTTCACGAGCTACCGCTCCGTTCCCGGCGATCCCCGCAGCCTCAGCGATGACTCGCTGCGTGCCATCCTGCCGGTCGGGAACGGCGTGTTGTGGATCGGCACCGACAACGGCCTGAACCGCTTCGACTCCCGCAGCGGCACGTTCAGCCGCTATCTGTGGGCGCGGGAATCCGCGGAACTTGGCGCGGGGAATGCCATATTCAGCCTGCACCGCGACCGCGGCGGGACCATCTGGGCCGGGTCGGGCGACGGCCTGTACCGCATCGACGAGGCCCGCAGGACCGTGACGCGTTTCGCCCACGACCGCGCTGACCGCAACGCGGCGCTGCACAACCAGGTCAACGCGATTTTCGAGGATGAGCATGGGACCCTGTGGCTGGGTACCGAGGCGGGCCTGGTGCGCTTCGACAAGCAGAGCGGAACGTTTCGCTGCCGGATGGAATCCGGGGCAGTGCTCCCGCACCTTTACCGCAGCCGGATTTTCGCCATTGTCCCCGATGCCCGGGGCCGTGTCTGGATCGCCACCGAATCGGGATTGTACCTCTTTCCCCGCCAGGACCTGCTGGCCATCTATTTTCAGGCCGGCGCCATTCCCCGCCGCCTGCTGATGAACCATTTCGTCATCTCCATTTTCCAGGACCGGGAGGATGTCGTCTGGGCCGGCACCCTGGGGGGGATATTCAAGTACGACCTGAGGACCCGGCAATTTTCCATGCATGGCGCCGAGATCGCCAACCGCGAGAGGGGAGCCGGAACCTTCTCCGTCCTTTCGTCATGCCGCGATGCCGGCGGTGACCTCTGGATCGGGACATACCGGCACGGCCTGTTCCGGGTCAGTGGCGCGCTGGACGAAAAGGTCGCGCGCATGACATTCCCGGGCACCTCCGTGGATGAGCGGGGGATGGTCGTTTCGGCTTTGCTGCCCGGCCGCAACCGGGACCTGTGGGTGGGAACCAGCAGGGGCCTGTATGCTTTCAACCTCGAGCGGAACGCCTTTCGTGTCCATTACTCCCAGGGGCAGGCGCCGGGGAGCCTGAGCCATGACCAGGTTTCCGCACTTTTCGAAGATGGCTCCGGACGGCTTTGGGTCGGCACCCATGACGGCTTGAATCTGCTCGACCGGGCGCGCGGGACGTTTACCACCTATCGCCTCGGGCCTTACCCGGTCGCGGCCAGCGGCCGGAACAGCGTGACGGCCATTTACCAGGACCGCCAGGGCTTCCTGTGGGTCGGGACCCACGGCGGAGGCTTGAGCCGATTCGATGCCGAACTGGGGGTATTTGACCGCGGCTATCGCCATCGCGAGGGCGACGACTCCAGCCTGGGCAGCGACACGGTGTACTGCCTGCTGGAGGATTCACGTGGCCGGTTCTGGGTGGGCACGAACAGCGGCGGCTTGAACCTGCTGGACCGGGCCAGCGGCCGCTTCACGGCTTTCACCAGCGATGACGGCCTGGCCAACAACGACATCCTGGGCATGGTGGAGGACCGCCGGGGCAACCTGTGGCTGAGCACCAACCGCGGGCTGTGCCGCTTCGATCCGCGCCGGAAAACTGCGAGCAACTTCACCACCCGCGATGGCCTGCAAGGGGACGAGTTCATGCCCATGTCTTTCGCCAAGGCCGGGGACGGCGAGATGCTCTTCGGCGGCACCAACGGCCTGACCCATTTTTATGCAGAGGACGTCAAGGGCAATCCCCACCTGCCGCCAGTCGTGCTCAGCGGCGTGGAAGTTTTTCACAGCGGCCGGAAACTGGCGGGGGACATCAGTCGCGTGCGGCGTCTGCTGCTGGGCCCTCGGGACACGATCGTCTCGTTCACCTTCGCCGCCCTTTCGTTCGCCGATTCCAGGCGCAATCGCTACGCGTACAAGATCGAAGGGCTGACCGACGACTGGATCCAGATCGGCAACCGCCACGAGGTCACGGTCAGCAACCTGCGGCCGGGCAGTTATGTGTTCCGGGTCAGGGGCTCAAACAACCACGGAATCTGGAACGAACTGGGCGCGGCACTGGCCATCACCATGCGGCCGCCCTGGTGGCAGAGCTGGTGGTTCCGCCTGCCGATGCTCCTGCTGCTGCTTGGCCTCGGTGTTGTCTGGAAGCGCACGCAGACCCGGCGCCTGGCGGCGCGCGTCCGCACCGAGGCGGCCATGGAAAAGTTCTGCGAACGGCACGAGGTCTCTCCGCGCGAGCGGGAGATCCTGCAGCTGCTGCTGAAGGGCAAGAGCAATCGCGAGATCGAGGAAGCGCTTTTCATTTCCATGGGCACGGTGAAGAACCATGTCTACAGCATCTTCCAGAAGATCGGCGTCAAGAACCGCGCCCAATTGATCACCCTGTTCAAGAACCTTAAAGCCTAGAGATCACGCGCCGGGCCGCTGCAGGAAGAGCGCAGGGCGGGTCGGCGGCGGGGATTTGCTCAAAACGATCGCCTTCCCGCCGCCTTTGGGGGGAAAGCTAGAATTTCTTCTGCTTCTCGAGCCGGGTGACGATTTTCTCCATCTCGCCGATCAGCCCGTCGAAGCGCTTCAGGGCCGCGATATAAGGCTCGGGCCGGGCCATGTCCACGCCGGCTTTTTTCAGGATGGCCAGCGGGTAGTCGCTGCCGCCCGCCTTCAGAATCTCGAGGTAGCCGCTCTGCGCCCTGGCGTCGCCCTTGGCCACGCTGTCGCTGAGCGCCAGCGAGGCAATGATGCCGGTGCTGTATTGGAATACGTAATAGTTCATGTAAAAGTGGGGGATGCCGCTCCACTCGCTCTGGATGTACTCGTCAACCTGGCAGACGCCCTTGTCGTGGCCGTAATACTGGCGGGTCAGTTCCAGGTATTTGCCGTTGAGCCAGTCAGCGGTCAGCGTCTGCCCCGCTTCCACGCGCTTGTGCATGGCCAGCTCGAATTCGGCGAACAGGGTCTGGCGGAAGAGGGTGCCGCGGAAGCCGTCCAGGTAATTGTCGAGGATGTAGAGTTTGAAGAGGTCGTCCTTCTCGTTCTTGAGCAGGTGGTGCATCAGCATATGTTCGTTGAACGTTGATGCGATTTCGGCCAGGAATGTCGTGTAGTTGGATGTGGGGAAAGGCTGCGTCCCGTCGGAAAAGTAGGAGTGCATGGCATGGCCGAGCTCGTGGGCCGTGGTGGACACGGAATCGTAGTCGCCGTTGAAGTTGAGCTTGATGTAGGGGTGGACGCCGTAGACACCTCCGGAGTAAGCGCCGCTCTCTTTGCCTTTGTTGGGGTAGAGGTCCATCCAGCGGTCGTCAAAGGCGCGGCGCAGGGCGACGGCATAGTCCTTGCCCAGGGGCTTGAGCGCCGCTTCGATGACCCGGCGCGCCTCGGCGAAGGAATAGGTTTTGTCCACGGCCTGCACGGCCGAGGCATAGACGTCCTCGTAGCGGAACTTGGGCAGGTTGAGCATCTTCTGCTTCAGGGCCAGGTAACGCTGCAGCGCCGGCAGGAAGGAATGGACCTGGCGGATCAGCTGTCCGTACACCTCCGGCGAGATATCCTCGCCGAAAAGGCGCGCCGCCAGGCAGTCGGGGTAGTTGCGGATCTGGGCGTTGAAAAGGTGCTGCTTCATGGCGCCATCCTGCAGGATGGCCAGGGTGTTTTCGTATTTTTTCTGGTTTTCCCAGTAGGACTTCATGACCAGGGTGCGGTCGGCGGCGTTTTTGGAAGCGCGCAGCCGCTGGTAGGCTGCCTGGTTGAGTTGCACCTTGCTGCCGTCGCTCAGAATGACTTCCGGGCGCGGGGCCTCCACGTCGTTGAGCATGCCCGAGGCGCGCGCCGGGACACCGGCGAACAGCCCGGTGAGCGAGGCGATGCGCTGCTGTTCGTTGGGCAGGACGTGGTCTTTTTCACGCAGGACGCTCTCCACGCCGAAGCGATAGGCGGCCAGCTTCGGCTCGGCCTTCAGGAAAGCGGCGAACCTTTCCGCGCCCAGGCCCAGAATATCGGGTTGCATGAAGGAGAGCTTGGAGCTCATCTGCACGAAACGGCTGCGGATCTCTCCCTGCATGGCCTGGAAGCGGGTGTTGCCCATGTCGGTGTCGGCCTGGTGGCTGGCATAGGACATCAGCCTGGACCCCTGCAGCTCGATGCCGCTGACCAGGTCGAGCAGGGCCAGCATGGCGGCCGGCGAGGCGGTCCAGTCCTTGGCCAGCGCGTCGATGCGCTCGACGTCCCGGGCGACGTTCTCCTTTTCGGCCTGCCATTCAGCCTCGGAGGCGAACAGGTCCTCGATCTTCCAGGTATGCTCCAGCGGCACCTGGCTGCGCTCCAGCAGGGAGTAATCCGGGATCTTTTTTTCCATTTTATCGTCCTGTCCCGCCAGCAGCGGCGGCAGGAGCAGGATAGCGCACAGCGATAAAAAAGCCAATGGCGTTTTTTTCATGGGTCGGTCTCCTTCGGTTTGCTAAAAAATGTATACGGGAGAGGGCAACCTTTGGTTTTGCCTGCTTAGATACCGAGAGCGTAGCCGACCTTCGAGAATGCGCAAAAAAGAAGGGCATGGAAAAATCGTTGAAAGTCCCGGCTATCTGGCAGCCCGGAAGCGGATCAAGCGTTTCTTCTTGTTTCATCCGGGGCGATATGGTAGGGTAAAAACAGATGAACGCCACCATTCGCGTCGAAAATCTGGTTAAACGCTACGAGAAAACGATTGCTGTCGACAGCATCAGCTTTGCCATCCCGGAAGGCGAACTGTTCGGACTGCTGGGCCCCAATGGCGCCGGCAAAACCACCATCATCAATATTTTGGCCACTTTGCTCCGTCCCACTTCCGGACGCGCCGAAGTGGCCGGGATATCGGTCGCCGGGGACCGCGACGCCCTGCGCCGTCAGATCGGCATCGTTTTCCAGGAGCCGGCCCTGGACGTGAAGCTGACGGGAAGGGAGAACCTGCAGTTCCACGCCATGATGTACGGCCTGGCCAAGCGCGAGCGCCGGGAACGGATCAACCAGGTGCTCGACCTGGTCGAGCTGCAGGAAAAGGCCGACCTGCTGGTTGAAAAATACTCGGGCGGCATGAAGCGCCGGCTGGAGATCGCCCGCGGCCTCATCCAGAACCCCCGGGTCCTTTTTTTGGACGAACCGACGCTGGGGCTGGACGCCCAGACCCGGCGGCACATTTGGGAGTATATCCGCAAGCTGAACGGGGAAAAACGGGTGACCATCATCCTGACCACCCACTACATGGAAGAGGCCGATTTCCTTTGCGATCGCGTGGCCATTATCGATCAGGGCCGGATCGTGGCCATCGATGTTCCGGCACGGTTGAAAGACGGGTTGGGCGGGGACATGGTCCACCTGGAGATCGCAGACGGCGGAGAAGCGCTGATCGCTATCCTGAAGACCCGGGATTGGATCAAGGCGATCCAGTTGCACGACGGCCAGTTAAGCCTGACCATGGAGAAGGGGGACCAGCGCATTCCCGAGCTGATGAGCCTCGCCCTGCAGACGGGTACCCGGATCCGATCGGTCAACCTGCGCAAGCCGAGCCTGGAGGACGTCTTCCTCCATTTTACAGGCCGCACCATCCGTGAAGATGAATTGGGGCATGATGCCCAGTTCCGCTTCGTGCATCGCCGCGGCCGGAGCTGACCATGAGGATGATCCAGCCCATCGCCATCTACGTGCTCTGGCTGCGCGAACTCAAGCGGTTGTTGCGGGCGAAGTCCCGGCTCACGGGTACGTTGCTGATGCCCCTCTTTTTCCTGGCCTTCATGGGCTTGGGCTTCAAGGGCACCCGCTTTCCCGGCATGCCGGGGACCGAGTATTCCGCATTCCTCATCCCTGGTATCCTGGCGATGAGCATCCTTTTTTCCTCCACTTTCGCCGGGCTCTCCGTTCTTTGGGACCGGGAATTCGGCTTTTTGAAAGAGATCATGGTGGCCCCGGTGAGCCGCGTTTCCATCGTTCTCGGCCGTATCGCCGGCGGCGTCACCACGTCGCTGTTCCAGGCCCTGGCCATCCTGGCCGTTTCCCTACTTTTCGGTTTCCGCCTCCAGGAGTGGACGCGGATATTCCCGGCGCTGCTGCTGATGATCCTGATCTCTGTCACCTTCATCGGGTTGGGGCTCTCATTCGCCTCCAACATGCGCGACATGCAGGGCTTCAACCTGGTGATGAACTTTGTCATCTTTCCGCTGTTTTTTCTTTCCGGGGCCTTGTTTCCTCTGGCTCACTTCCCGCCCTGGGTGAAGATCCTCTCGCGTCTCGACCCCCTGACCTATGGCGTGGACGGGCTGCGCGCGGCGCTGCTGGGGACGTCGGAATTGCCCCTGTTGCTCGACATGCTCGTTCTGGCCGCCTTTTCCCTGTTGATGGTTGTCCTCGGCGCCTGGTTTTTTGAAAAAAGCGACAGCGTTTGAACCTCGGCTTCGATATGGGCATTCTGGCGTCGATTTGTTATAATTGAAAACTTGTTGTCGGCGGGTCCGGCGCCGGCATGAAAAGAACGGGAGAAAGGAGGATCATGATCCACAGCCAGGCAACAGCGAGCATGGCGAGTCGCGAGAGGCCGATCTACCTGGTCAAGCCGGAGACGGATCGCGAGAATTATGTCCTGGCCCCGCCCCTGGGGATCCTCTACCTGGCCGGAGCGCTGGAAAAGAAAGGCTACCGCGTCCGCCTGGTCCATGAGCGCTTCACGGCCGCCTACGAAAAGAGGATCGCGGACGAGATTATTGCCGCCGACCCGCTTTTCGTGGGCATTTCGACCTTCACCGGTCCCTCGCTGCTTCCTTCCCTGCGGCTCACCCGCAAACTCAAGGAGGCCGGAAGCATCCCGGTCGTCTGGGGTGGCCTGCACTCCACCATGTTGCCCGAACAGACGCTGCTGGAGCCAGCCATTGACCTGGCTGTCCGCGGCGAGGGGGAGGAGACGGTTGTTCGCCTGGCCGACCTCATCGCCGCCGGCGGCGACCGGCAGGAAAAGCTGGCGGCGATTCCCGGCGTCGCCTACCGTTGCCAGGGCCGGATCCGGGTCAACCCGTTGCCGCCGTTCATCCAGAACCTGGACGCCTATGCCCCGGCCTGGCACCTGTTGGGCAGCGAACGCTACCTGGCGGAGGGGAAATACATCTATACGGCCCTGGGCTCGAAGCTGAGCGAGCTGAAGATCGCCACGGTCATGACCAGCCGGGGCTGCCCCGGACGCTGCGGCTATTGCTACAACCAGTTCATCAACAAGCGCACGTTTCGCGCCCACTCGGTCGCCTACGTGATCGAGCACGTCCGGCAGCTGCAAAAAGAGCACGGGGTGACGGGTATCGTTTTCGAAGACGATTGCTTTTTCACCGACCGCCCGCGGGCGCTGGACATCCTGCGCCGGCTCGGCCTCCCCTGGGCGTCTTCCATCCGCGCCGATTACGTGGCCCGCTGGGGCGACGACTTCGTGCGCGAAATGAAGGAGCTGGGGTGCGCCGAGCTGCGCGTCGGCGCCGAGTCGGGCTCCCAGGAAACCCTGGACATCATGCACAAGGACATCCGGCTCGAACACATCCTGCGCTCGGCCGAGCTGTGCCAAAAGCACGGCATCAACGCCATGATGGGTTTCCTGATCGGTGTCCCCGGCGAACGCTGGCCGGAGATGAAAAAAACCTTCGACCTGATCGACGAACTGGAAGCCCGCGGGGTGACCGTCACGCCCGGGCCCTCGTTCTACTTCCCGTATCCCGGCACTCCCATGTTCGAGGAAGCGGTTCGGCGCGGCTTCGTTGCCCCGGACACCATGCTGAAATGGGCCATGCCCTGGGGGCCGTCGCAGCCGCTGCCGCCGTACGTGGACCGCCGGGCCCGCTATGCCGGCTATTACCGCTCCATGGCCATGCGCCAGGGGACGGGCTCCCTGCGCTTTCCCCTGTTCCTCACGATTGTCCGCAAACTCGCCCGCTGGCGCTGGCGCCACCGCTTCTTCTCTCTGCCGCTCGATTACCAGCTGCCGCGCCTCCTGCTGCGGGGATTGCGCACGTTTGGCCTGAACCGGGTCGTCGCCGGTATCTACGATGAATAGGGCGGGACGGCCCATGCGGAAGAAAACCGTGGCCCCGGTTCGCGCTGCCTGGAACTCGCTGCGCGCCAACGGTGAGGCGCTGCTGGGACTCATGCCCCGTCCGCGGGCGCTCTGCCTCTATGTCACCTATGAATGCAACCTGCGCTGCCGCACCTGCGGCATCTGGGCGCACGCGGGGGGCAGCGGTGGCGACGAACTCTCGCCGGCTGAGATGTCGTCCATACTGGCCGACCCGCTGTTCGCGCGCCTGGAATACGTCAACCTCAACGGCGGCGAGCCGCTTCTGCGGCCGGATCTGGCCGAAATTTCCGCGCGCATCCTGGAGCGCTTCCCCAAGCTGAAGTCCCTGTCGCTAAACTCCAATGGCATCCTGCAGGAGCGCTGCGTCTCCCAGGTCCAGGAGATCGCCTCGCGTTGCCAGGAAAAGCTCGTCCCTTTTTCTGTCAGCATCTCACTGCACGCCCCCGGGCCGGCGTTCGACTCGATCGCCGGTTGCCCCGGGGCCTGGGACCGGGTGCAATCGACCCTGGAGCAGCTGCAGCGGCTGCCCCAGCGCCGGGCTTTCTACCTCTCCGTCAATTGCGTCGTCTCCGCCTTCAATGCCCACCTGGTGGAAGAGATGGCGGCCTGGGGCCGGGGGCGGAACATCCCGGTCAATTTTGTCGTGGCCGAGGTGCGCGAGCGCTTCCACAACCGGGATATGGCGGAGGATTTCTCCCTGCGTGCCGACCAGAGGATGGATGTCAGCCGTTTTTTTCGCCGCTTGTCCCGGGAAGAGTCCTTCCTCCGCCACCACCGGCTGCGTTACCAGGTCCTGGCCGACATGCTGGAAACGGGAGGACCGCGCCGCCTCTCCTGTCACTACCGCATGGGCGGCGCTATCCTCGGTTCGCGCGGTGAGCTGTTCTACTGCAAATTCAGCCGCGAGATCGGCAATTGCCGGCAGCGCCCCCCCATGCAGATCTATTATGACCCCGGGCAACTGCGCTACCGCAGGGATGAATTGCTGGCCAACCGCTGCCTGCACTGCCTGCCCAATACCTTCAACCGCATCGAACTGGAAAAGGACCTGCCCCGTTATCTGGCTTTCCTGATCCGCTCCCGACTGCGCCGGGACTCGCAGCATGGCCGGCGCTAGGACGGCGTGGGCGTATGGCCGGCTGCTTCGCGATCAATGGCGGTCCGCCGACGAATTGCTGGCCCTGCAGCAGCGCAGGATGCAGCGGCTGATCCGCCACGCCTACGAGAACCACTCTTTTTACCGGGAGCGCTTCGATCGTTGCGGGGTCGGGCCGGGGGATATCCGGAGCAGCGAGGACCTCATCCGGCTTCCCGTCGTGACCAAGGAGGAGATGCGCCTGGCCATCGCCGCGTCCGCAGAGATCCCCGAGACCAGCCGCTGGTCATCCACCAGCGGCTCCACCGGGACGCCGATGCGCTTCCCCTTTCTTCCCCGCGACCTTTCCCTGCTCAATCTGACCTGGCTACGGCCCTTGCGGGCCCACGGCATCCCGGCGCGCGCCCGGGTGCTGGAGATCACCGGGCCGCATAACATCCGCGGCCGGTCGCGCTGGTATCAGCGGCTGGGCGCCTGGCGGAAGCGCTCCATCTCCATTTTCGCCGGCGAGGAGGAGTGGCTGGCCGCGCTGCAGGCCAGTCGTCCCGACGTGCTCTGGGGCTATTCCGGCAGCTTGAAGCTCCTGGCGCACTTCATCGAAAAAAACCGCCGCCCTGCATTCCGCCCCCGCTGGGTCGTCGGCGTTTCCGACCTGGCCGACGACGAAGGCCGCGAAGGAATCCGCCGTGTCTTCGCCACCCCGCTGATCGACCTGTACGGGGCCGCGGAAGCCGGCTGCATCTCCTGGATCTGCCCCGTTTGCGGGGAATATCATATCAACAGCGATCACCTCATCGTGGAGTTCGCGCCGGCCCTCCCCGGCAATCCGCGCAGGATTCTTCTGACCAACCTGAATTCCTACGCCTTTCCGATTATCCGCTATGACATCGGCGACCTTGGTTACCCGTCGTTGCGGGCGCCGGCGTGCGGCCGGGGGCTGCCGCTGATGCGCATCGTGGAGGGACGGTCCGATGCCGTCATCCGCCTGCCTTCCGGGCGGCTGCTTTCTCCCATGTTCTTCTTCGCCGCGATGAAAAAATTCCCCTGGCCGGCGCGCTGGCGGGTCGTCCAGGAGGAACCGGGGCGGATCAGGGTCCAGGTGGTCCCGGACGCGAGCCGCGTCTTCGTCGCCTCCGAGGCCGGAGCCTGGATCGGTCAGACGATCGCCGAACCGGTCCGCATCGATATTGAAGTTGTTGTCTCGATTCCCGACCTCGCGAACGGCAAACAATGCGCCGTCATCTCCAGGGTCGCCAATGAAGCCTAACGGTCCGCGCATCCTGATTGTCAACTCCCATTCGCGGGTCAATGCCGGGGACCATGCCATCATGCTGGGGCAACTCCAGCTTCTGGCAAAACTGTTCCCAACCGCCCGCCTGACGGTCTCCACGCGCACTCCCTGCCTGGACCGGCCGTGGTTGGCCGGTCGGGGGGTGACGGTCATCCCGCCCGTTTTCAATGCGCGGGCCGGGTCATCCGGAACTTGGCGGCCCTGGGGAAGAATGCTCCTGTCGCTGATCTTCCCCGCGCAGGCGTGGACTTTCCTGCGCCACCTCCGCCGGGCCGACCTGGTCATGGCCTGTGGCGGTGGCTATTTTTATTCCACTCGCCGCTTCCCCGGGTTCACCTTCTGGCAGAACTATCTTGCCGTTCGCCTGGCGGTCCAGTTCCGGAAGGAGATCGTATGTTTTCCCCAGTCGTACGGCCCGCTGGCCAGCAGGTCAAGCCGCCGCTGCCTCGGCCGGCTGCTCGCTTCCGAACGCGTCCGCGCCGTTTTTACTCGCGAGGCGATCTCGCTGGCGCTGATCTACGAGCTATTTCCTGAAGATGCCGACCGCGGCAAGCTGCGGCTCTGCCCGGACATGGCTCTCTATTATTCGCCCGCTCCGGACACGCCACCCTCCGTGCCCGGGCTGTCCGGCCTGCCCCGGCCACGCGTGGCTCTGGCCCTGCGGGATTGGGATTTCCCGACGCAAAAAAGCGCGCGCGCCAGGCAGCGAAAAAAGCAGGAATATATTGAGGGGGTGCTGGCCGCATGCCAGGCGCTGTACCGGAACGAGAAGGCCTCGTTCTTTCTCTTCAGCCAGACGCAGGGGCCGAACCGGGCCGAGGACGACAGGCGGATCACGCGCGCGATCCATGACCGGTTGCTTGAGCTCATCCCCGCTTCCCACCTGCTCCTGGTGGAGACGCCGCCGGCGGCGGCGCCCGCCTGGATCATCGGTCTGCTGCGCCAGGCGGACATGCTGGTCACCAGCCGCATGCACGCCGCCATTTTCTCTTTCCTGGCCGGTCGGCCGGCGGTGGTGATCGGCTACCAACACAAAAGCCGGGGTATCCTGGACACCCTGGGCCTGGGGTCCTGCTCTCTGCCCATCGACGAGCTGCGGGGCAACGCTCTGCCGCGCCTGTGCATGGACATCCTGCGTGACCGCGAACAATGGCGAGAAAGAATTGCCCGCGCCCGCTGCGGCATCCGCGAAACGGTCGAGATGAAATTTCAGGAAGTCTTTGCCGGGCGAATCGCTGGCTCCGACGAAAATTGTCAATGAAGGCTAAATCACGTAAAATCCCCGTTGCACAGCCATGAGCAACGAAACCGTTTTCCCTGGTTCCATTTCGCCGCAGCGGGTTGTGGGGCAGTTCGTCCGCCTGCTGGCCCGGGAACTCTCCTTCCGGCGCGATCAGCAGCTGGACGACGTCTACCTGCGGCTGAAATACGAGCCCGGGCTGCTTTCACCTCAGGGCGCGTTCAATCACGTGGGCCTTGCCGCCTACAGCGCGCGGCTCTCCCCCCTGGTCGAGGAAATCCGCGTCCGCAATGCCCCCAGGCTTCTGGATTCGGGATGCGGTTGCGGCAGCGAATCGATCCTGGCAGCGCTCCTGGGGGCGGACGTGACCGGCATCGACCTGGTTCCGTTGCGGACTGCCTATGCCGCCTCGCGAATTCCCTTCTTCACCGATTTGCGCCAGGGCCCCCTGAATCTCCGCTTCCGCACAAGCAATGCCATTGCCCACTTACGGGACTCCCGCGGATACGATCTAATCTGGGCCAACGAGGCCATCTCCCACATTCACCCGGCGGAAGAATTCTTTTCCGTGGCCTGGCAGGCACTGGCCCCGGGAGGCTTGTTGATCATCGCCGACGCCAACTCGCTAAATCCGGTGGCCCGCTGGCGGGCGACGCGCATCCGCGGCGGCGTGAACTGGTACGTGCACCGGCAATGCCGGCTGCTGGACGACATCCCTCATGACGAGGTGGCCGAGGAACGCCTGTTCACTTGCCGCACCCTGCCGCGCTTGCTGCGCCGGGCGGGCTTTCGCGTCCGGCGGCCGGAGATGCACGGCTTCCTGGGGTCATTTTTTCTGCCGCTCTCCTGGCAGTGCAACCGGCACTTGGGAAAGATTCTGGCGGGTTTTCAGCATGGGGCCAGGCGCATCCCCTGGATCCGCGCCTTCGGCTCCAGCATGACGGTAGTCGCCGAAAAAGGCGAACGGCCATGAAAATCCTCCTGGTCAACAAGTTTTTTTTCTCCTTCGGCGGTTCGGAAACCGCCTTTTTTCAAGCGGCCAGTCTCCTGAGGGGGATGGGGCACGAGGTGATCTTCTTTTCCATGGCCCATCCGAAGAATCTGGAGTCGCCCCAAGCGCCTTATTTTGTCTCCCGGGTCGATTTCGAAAAAATGAAGGGATGGCGGGAATGGCTGCTGGGGGTGAAACGGATCCTTTTCGGCAGCGACGCCCGGGCAAAACTGGACGAGTTGTTGCGGATCGAAAAACCGGACATCGCCCACCTGCACAATATCTATCATCATATTTCCCCGGCCATCATCGGCACGTTGAAAAGCCACGGCATCCCCGTGGTGATGACCCTGCATGACTATAAGCCGATCTGCCCCGCCTACAAGCTTTTTACGCGGGGGAGAATCTGCGAGAAATGCCGGCGCGCCCGTTTTTTTTGGTGCTTCCTGAAAAAGTGCGTCAAAAACAGCTATGGGAAAAGCCTGGTCTGTTCGCTGGAGGCCGCGTTGCATCGCGCCATGTATTGGCGTGTCGACCGCTTCATTAGCCCCAGCCTCTTTCTACTCCGCAAGGCCAAGGAGATGGGTTTCGCCCCGGAGTGCACCTATATCGCGAATTTCACGGCCTTGCCGCCTTTCGAGCCGCCGCCCCGGGCGGCGGAAGCGCCGATCGTCTTTTTTGGGCGCCTGGTGGAGGAAAAAGGCGTTTCGCTGCTGATCACGGCCCTGCGCGGCCTGCCCGCCTCCTGCCTGATCATCGGCGACGGCCCCGAGAAAAAAGCGCTGCAGGCCCAGGCGGGCCGGACCCCGGATGCTCGCATTCGTTTCCTCGGCCATCAACCGTTTCCCGCCCTGGAAACGATCATCAGGCGTGCGTGCATGGTCGTCGTTCCGTCCATTTGGTATGAAAACAATCCGTTTGCCGTCATGGAAGCGTTCGCCATGGGAGTCCCGGTCGTGGCGGCGCGCATCGGCGGCATTCCCGAGCTGGTGATCGACGGGGAAACGGGCCTGCTTTTCAGGGCGGGCGACAGCGATGACCTGCGAGTGAAGATAACCGCGCTGCTGCAATACCCGGAGCTGGGGCAAAAATTGGCGGCCCAGGCCTACCGCCATTTGCAGCTGCATTTCAGTGCCGGCGCGCATGGCGAAAAACTGCTGCGACTCTATCGTGAAGTGCTCGCGGGCAATCCGCCCTCCTGAACCATGAGCTGTCATCGCCCAAGCGCGTGGAACCGTCATGGCGCTTAATGCTCCGGTTTTCCTGTTCTATTTTTTGCCGGTTACCCTGGTGCTGTTCGTCCTGCTCCGACCAAAAGCACGGGGTTATTTTCTGTTTTTGGCCAGCCTGCTCTTCTATGCCTGGGGAGAAGGCTTCTACCTGCTGGTGCTGCTCGTCTCCTGGTTGGGCAATTACGCGTTCGGCCTGCGCGTGGGACGCCACGCCGATAAAAGCGACGGACGCGGCTGGTTCAGGGCGGCGCTGGTTTTCAACCTGGGGCTGCTGGCATCTTTCAAATATGCCGCATTCCTGCTGGCCCCGCTGAATGCCCTGTTGCTGTGGGCCGGAATCGCCGCGGTCGAGACCGGCACGCTCCACTTCCCGCTCGGGCTCTCTTTTTTTACTTTCCAGGCCCTGTCGTACATCATCGATGTCCGCCGCGGGGCAAGGCCGGCCGAGACGAACCCGCTTTATGTCGGGCTGCATATCGCCCTCTTTCCGCAGATCGGGGCCGGCCCGATCATCCGCTATCATGCCATCGCCGATCAGCTGCGCACGCTCGCGGTCGATCGCGAAAAAATGGCGCGCGGCATACGGCGCTTCATCGGCGGCCTGGGAAAAAAGGTCCTGCTGGCCTCCAGCATGGGGCGCGTAGCGGACGCCGTGTTTGCCGTCCCGGCGTCGCAGCTGACGGCCGGGGTCGGCTGGCTGGGCCTGGCATGCTACACGCTGCAGATCTATTTTGACTTCTCGGGCTATTCGGACATGGCGATCGGCCTCGGCGGCATGCTGGGTTTTGATTATCCCGAGAATTTTAATTATCCCTATGCCGCGCGTTCCATGAGGGATTTTTGGACGCGCTGGCATATTTCACTGACGAGTTTTTTGCGCGATACTGTTTTCCTCCCCGTAAGCTATGCCATCTCGCGCCGCCTGCGCCAGGCCCGGTTATGGGGGATCAAGGCCGAAACCTGGATTTACAACGGCGGCATGATCCTCACCATGGCGCTTTGCGGGCTCTGGCACGGCTCCCGGCTTACATTCCTGCTTTGGGGGCTGTACCACGGACTGATGCTTTCTCTCGAGCAAGCGTTCCTGCGTCGGCGCTTGAAGAGAATCTGGGGAGGGGCGGCCAATGCCTGGACGCTGCTGCTGGTCATGCTGGGCTGGGTGCTGTTCCGCTCCGCCTCCATGGCCCATGCCTGGAGTTTTTTCAAGGCGCTGGCCGGCCTGGGAACCGGAAATGGCCTGGCTTTTTATCCGGCGCTGTACCTGGATAACCGGGTCCTGCTGACCATGGCCGTCGCCGTGCTCGCCGCCTGGCCCGGCGTGCGGCGTCTCGTTCGCCGGGTAACAGAGGTCACCGCGTTTCGTGCCGGCGGCATCCTGCGAATTCCGGCCGCGGTTGTCGCGGCTGCCGCGTGGCTGGCCCTGCTGTTGTTGGCGCTGATGGTCATGGTCGGGGACGCCTATTCCCCCTTCCTTTACATCCGCTTCTGATGGCCATGAACAAGAGGCTTGCGCCCGGATTTCTCAGGCTGCTGCCGCGGAAGCGCCCGCCTGTTTTTATCATCCTGTTCCTGGTCATCCTGTGCCTGCCGATGCTGAAATCCATCTGGTCGCCGGCGGCGGCCTATTCCTTGCGCGATCGGGGCGGAAGCACCGCCGCGCCCGCCCGGGCCAAAGACCGGCTTCCCGGTTACCTTGCTGGCTGGAATGCCCGTGTCAACGATCATTTCGCCGGGAGAGAAATACTGGTCCATTGGAACAATCTGCTTCAGGTCAAGCTGCTCAAGGTGTCGCCCCAGGAGACGCTGCTGTTCGGCCGGAATGGCTGGTTGTTCCTGGACGGCTCCAACCTGGAGATGAGTTACTTCAGGTCGGCGCCCCCGTTCTCCGCAGCGGAACTGGCAGGGTGGCGCCGGGCGCTGCTGCAGCGGCATCTCTGGCTCGCGAGGCAGGGGATCCGCTTCGTCTTTGTCATCGCGCCGAACAAGAGCACGATCTACCCCGAGCACGTCCCCGCGCGCATCCGCCGCGCCGCCACCCGCCTTGACCAATTGCTGGATTATCTGCGGCGCCGGCCGTTGCCGCATGATTTTTGCCTGGTCGATTCCAGGCGGGTCCTGCGCGCCGCCAAGTCGCGATTTCCGGTCTATGGCAAGGTCGATTCTCACTGGAACAGTTTTGGCGCCATGCTGGCCGCCAACAGGATCCTGCAGAGGCTGTCTCGTTTCTATCCGCTGCGTCCTCCGACTGCGGATGATTTCTCGGTTTCCCTGGAGCCCGCCGCCGGCCCGCGCGGCGACCTGGCGGCGATGTTGTCTCTTTCCGATGTCCTCACCGATTCCCATGTCGTAAAGGTGGTGCCCAACAAGCCGTTGCTGGCGAGCGTGGCGGAATCCGCCCGCTGGCTCGACAGCCGCCTGGAGCGGGAAGTTTTCGTCTGTCCCGGGGCCGAACTTCCGGAGGTGCTGCTGTTCCGCGATTCGTTCGGCTATGCGCTGGCCGGGTTCCTCGCCGAGCATTTCCGCAAAACGACCTGCGTCAGGGATGTCGCCCTCGGCTTCCATCCCAAAATTGTGCGCGACGTCCAACCGAAGATCGTCATCCAGGAGATGGCCGAGCGTTTCTTCCAGGTGCTGTCGCCGGCCAATCCGGTTGAGCTGGCCGCGATCGAGGTGGACCGCTGAAGATGCCGGTCCAGCCCGGGGCCGGCATCCGGGGGGCGACAAACGAGTTTGGCGCCGGCGATCGCCTTTCAGGCTGGAGGGATGCGGACCACCTGCAGGCCGGCAGTATCCGCGGCAACGAAGGCATATGCTCCCCGCACAAAAACTCCGAGGGCCTTTCCCGGCAGGGGCAGCGTCATCAGCACCCGTGGTGTTTCATTATCGTCGACCCGCACCGCTTTTAATCCGGCGTCCAGGCAGGCGACAAAGGCGATCTTTCTGCTGACGAAAACGCCGGCCGCGTAGCCGAGGGGAACGGCGGCGATCGCTGCCGGGGTGGAAGGGTCTCGGATGTCGATAATTTGCAGACCCGAGATTCCGTCGGCGACAAAGGCCCGATCCTTTGCCGCAGCCACCCAATTGGCGTTGTAGGGAGTATCGTATCTTCCGCAAAAGACCGGAGCCGACGGCCGGGAGGCATCGATCACTTCCAGCCCGCCGAAGCTGTCGGCGACCAACGCGTATCGTCCGACCAAGGCCACGGACTTGGCCTTGACTTTGGTTTGGCAGCCGCCCAGCAAGCGAGGTGAGGATGGGCGCGAAACATCAGCCACCTGCAGTCCTCCCTCCTCGGCCGCGATGAAGGCATGGCTGCCGGCCACCTGGATGCCCCTTGCCGAGCCCGGCACTACGCAAGTCCCTATGAGTGCCGGGGATGCGGCATGGGAAACGTCGATGATCCGCAATCCGCCAGGGCCGTCAGCCAGGTAAGCCAAATTTCCGGATACCCAAGCGCTTTTGGCCGTCCCGGACGTGCGGATGCCGCCCGCGAGCACAGGCTGCCAGGGATTGCGAATGGCGACGATATGCAGACCCGCTCCCCAAGCGCTTACGTAAGCCCAGTCGCCGGAGATGAAAACATGGCGGGCCGAACCGGGCAATGGGCATGAGCCGATCACACGCATCTCGTCCTGCCTTTCCCCGTCCAGTTTTCCGGCCAGTGTGCCCAAGGTGCCCAGCATCATGAGGAAAGTCCGCCGTTGCATATCTCGATTCTAAACCATTTCAGTGGATTAAAAAAGAGCCGGCCTGGAAAGAGGACGGGCATTCGCGAAGCCCGGGAATGAGCGCTGTCGTCGTTCCGCGGTTTTGACAAAAAAAAAGCATTGTGTTACTTTTTTTTCAAGGATGGAGGAGGTTTTTTGCAGCAGTCGGGTAACGAGCGATCCCCAAGCGTTTTTGTTGACATGGTCAAGCCTGGCCGCAGGGTCATCAGCGGCAGTTTGCTCGAATGTACAAGACAATCGCAATGGCAGCGTCTGTTCTGCAAGACAGGTAACTGCGAACGATTTGCGCGAACGTTACCCTTTCCAACAGGGAAATGAACTTGCTGGACTTCGGCAAACGCCTTTGGGCCAGGGTGGCGCTTGTTGCCCGATTCAAGCCCTTCGCCACATCTTCCCCCGAGGGGCGTTCAATGGAACGCCACCGGAGGATCTTGCTGAATACCTCCTCCAACTTCCTGGCCCGGGGCTTTTCTCTCGCGGTGAACCTCTTCATTATCCGCCTGGTCCTGGAACGGCTGGGCAAAGAGGAATATGGACTTTGGGTCGCCATCACCGCTTTTGTAATGTGGACCACGCTTCTTGACTTTGGTATCCTGAACGGCCTGGTGAATGCCATCTCCGAGGCCTATGGAAGGGAAGACAGGGATGCGGTCATCACGTATGTATCAACGGCTTTCTTTTCCCTGGTCCTGGTTGCAGCCGGCCTGGGCATCGCACTGGGGCTTGCCGCGGGACATGTCGACTGGAGCGCGTTATTTTCCGCCAGGGGAGTGGTGGACTCCGGCAAATTGCGTTGGAGCGTTATCGCGGCGCTGGCTCCTTTCATCGTGGGAATTCCGTTCAGTATCGTCCGCCAGATATACGCCAGTTTCCAGAAAACCTATGTAAGCAATATCTTCCTTATGCTTGCCGCGCTGCTTACATTGGCGGCGGTCAACGTCTCGCTGGCCCTCGGCGCGGGCCTGCCCTGGCTGGTCCTGGCCGCCGGGGTGGGCGTCCCGCTCATGTCCCTGCTCAATCTTGGCTATTTGCTGGCGCTCGATATGCCCTGGCTGAAGCCCCGGATGCGCCGAATATCCATGGCGGGAATGCGGCGGCTCCTCAAGTCCTCAACGCCGTTGTTCCTGTTCCAGCTCGGGGCTCTGCTGGTCAACTATTCGCAGCCGCTCCTGCTCGCCTACCTGACAAGTTATGCGGTGGTCGCCGACTATTCACTCCTCCTCAGGCTCTTCGGGCTTCTGAGCAGCATCATCGTTTTATCGACGTCGTCTTTTTTCCCGGCTTTCCGCGAGGCGTACGAACGGGGTGATCGCGACTGGGTGCGCAAGAATTTTTATCGCCTGGCCGCCATTCGCCTGGTACTGGCGGGCTCCCTGGGGCTGGCATTGGTCATTGCGGGCAACGCTGTGTTGCGGGCGTGGCTCGGGAATGATGCGGTGAGTTTTTTGTGGCGGATCTGGTTGTTGCTGGCGATCCTATTGATCGGTTCGTCATGGGGCACCGCGTTTTCCGACCTGCTGACGATCATGGACCGGATATGGATCCAGGTCGGATTCGTACTTTTCAACGGGGTTGCGGTGGTGCTGCTGACTGTGTGGCTGGCGCCATCCACGGGCGTGCAGGGAGCCCTGCTGGCGCTTGGTTTTGTTCCCTCCCTCGTTTGGAGTTGGGCCGGGCCACTTTTTTCGAAATCGATCCTGAGCAGGGATGCCGGGTCATTGCCGGCAGCATGATGGAGCGGAGCAAGTCCGCCGGTCGGTTTTCAGCCGCGGTGATTTGGCGCGCGGGATTCCGCCGGCTTCGCCGCCTGCGCATCCGTGCGCTTTGGCTCGGGCGAGACATTCGGCAATCCCGGCAACAAGCCCCGCCTGTCCTGGAGTGCCCGGTCTGCCTTGGACGCGGAGCAAGCGAAGCGTATAAGATTTTGGCGTCGCGGTGTATCTTTGGCGGCGGAGTCCTGGTGCGTCACGAGTGCCCGCGTTGCGGAGTTATCTTTGGCCCGCAAAAAATGCTTGCCCTCACTCCGCGGGAATTGGATTCTGATTACAGGGCCCATTATTCATGCTATTCAGAAGGGGACACCAACGCCGCGGTGGTGGAGGCATTCCGCCACCTGGATCCGCGTCCCGGCCGGCGCTATCTCAATTATGGTTGCGGGCACTGGTCCCAGGCCAGGATGGAAATGCGCGCCCAGGGCTTTGACGTCGTGGGTTTCGATCCCTATGTCACGGATGCCGAGGACCCCCGCATGATCCGTGACATCGGGCTGTTGGGCGCGATGCGTTTTGACGGCATCCTGTCGCATAACCTGCTGGAACACCTTGCGGATCCCCGGTCTGCCCTGGCCTTTATGGCCTCACTGTTGAAAAAAGACGGGATCATGGTCCATTCGACGGAATGCTTCGAGTATCGGCACGAATACAGCAGGTTTCACCTGTTTTTTTTCACCGGGAACTCCCTGCAACCGCTTTTGGCAAATGCCGGGCTCAGATGCGCCGGGGTTCCGGCAACGCATATCCGCATCTTCAAGCCTATCCGGACATTGCGATAACGCTTGGCGGAAAACTTTTTTGTGATTTCCGGATATGGTACACTCGAACCAAAAGAGATTGCGGTAAAGCTTGGAATGAAGGAGCATGAGACAAAAAACGGGCGACTCGAAACCTGAAGTTTTGGGGATATGGATCGGTTCTCCCTCCAGGTTGCCTTCCCTGCAGCGTGAGGGCATATTCCGCTTTCTTTTCAACCTGGTCAAACATCTCATGCTGAGCTATCCCCTGCGCATCGAAGTGTGGTGCCAGGAACTAAATTTGCCCAGGGTGCGGGAACTTTTTTCGGAATTGAGCGCCGTGCCGGAATTCGGGGAACGGATCGTGTTCTGCACGGAAATGAATGCCTGCGGGCGGGATCCCTGGAATCCTGGAGCCGGCCGGAGCATTTTATTTCTAGGCCTCGCCGCTCTGGCCCACCGTCTGAAAATCGGGATTTTTTTTCTGAAAGATACGGTGCAAAAATCCAGGCCTTTTCTCCTGCCGGCCGGGGTTTTGTTGGCGGTGTCGGCGGTCTACCTGGCGTTGCGTTTCCACTTCTGGGAGTCGTTGCCGCTCGGGATTTGGGTTTTCACGCCGTTGGCGTTTTTATTTGTTTTGCTCCTGGTTTTTCGTGCCCGCCTCGAATGGCTGCTGGTCTGGGCCTGGGACCTTTTCAAGCAAACGCTCAACCTGCTGCCGCGGGCGGCCAACCGCTACTCGGCGGCCGATTGTTTCCTGGTCCAGAATTTCGATATGGCCAATGCCTGGAAGATCAAGCGCTTGAAAGTCATCAACCTGCACGACCTTTATACGACCGAATTCGCGTCCTTGTTCCGGACAAGCGGCCGAAGCCTCCGCCTGCTCTTCCAGGGACAGAAGGCCGCCCGCTATGCCGCCAGGCTGGCCGCGGACGGAAGTTATTTCGTCAGCAACAGCGATCATATCCGGCGCACTCATGCCTTGGCCCTGATCCCAGGCCTGGACGAGAAAAACACCGGCGTCATTTTTCTTCCGGCCATTATTCCCGAAGGCATCGGTCTGCGGCTGGCGACGCGGGAAGCCGTCCTGGACGCATTCCGTATCCCGGGGGAGTATGTTTTTTACCCTACCCATATCCGTCCTTACAAAAATATCCTGACGTTGCTCAAAGCGTTCCACATCGTGCTTGCGAGCGGCCATAAACTCTCCCTGGTCCTGACCGGGAACCTGGCGGATGATGCCGCGTGCCTGGCCTTTGCCCGCGGCAGCGGCTTGGAAAAAAAGATCATTCTGACCGGCGAAATATCCGAAAAGGAGATGTACAGCTTGTACCGCCATGCCGCCTTGGCGGTTGTGCCCACCCTTTCCGAAGGCGGCTTTCCCTGGCAGGCCCTGGAAGCCATGGCCATGGAAACCCCGGTCATTGTTTCGCGTATTCCTGTGGTCGAGGAAAGGCTGCGCTATCACGGCCTGCAGCCCGAAGCCTGCGGCCTGGCGATGTTCGAGCCCCACGATGAAAAAGACCTGTCCCAAAAGATCGTCCAGGTTCTAACCCGACGAGCCCAGACGGTGTCCGAGCAGAAATTGGTACGAGAAACTCTTTTGGCCTATGATTGGCGGCAGCTGGGCGAGCGCTATTTCCGCCTTTTTTCTCGCCTGCTGGAGCGGGAGAGTTGAATGTTCAAGTACCCGGTCTATCAACCGTCCCTGGCTGGCAACGAAAAAAAGTATGTCCGCGAATGCCTGGACAGCACCTGGATATCCTCCAAGGGCAGGTTCATCGCGGAGTTTGAAAATGCGTTCGCCGCTTTCACCGGAATTCCCCATGCCGCCGCCGTCTGCAATGGCACGGTGGCGCTGCACGTGGCCCTGCTGGCCCTGGGCGTCGGCCCCGGCGACGAAGTGATCGTGCCTTCGCTCACCTATATCGCCTCCGTCAATGCCATCCGCTACACCGGGGCAGTGCCGGTCTTTGCCGACGTGCGGCCGGACACCTGGCAGCTTGACCCCGCTGAAGTGGAAAAGTGCATCGGCCCCAGGACCCGGGCGATCATGGCCGTGCATTTATACGGGCATCCTTGTGAAATGGACAAGCTGACGGATCTTGCCTCCCGGAAAAATCTATTCTTGGTTGAGGATTGCGCCGAGGCTTTCGGCAGCCGGTACCGAGGGGCGCATGTAGGCCGCAGCGGCCATGTTTCCACCTTCAGCTTTTTCGGCAACAAGACCATCACCACCGGCGAAGGCGGCATGGTGGTCAGCTCCGACAAGGCGCTGATCGAGCGGGCGATTCATCTCAAGGGCCAGGGATTGGCTCAGAACCGCGAATACTGGCATGATATTGTCGGGTACAATTATCGCATGACCAACATCTGCGCCGCCATCGGTTTGGCGCAGATCGAGCGGGCCGAAGAACTGATTGCCCGCAAAAGAAAAATCGCCGGCTGGTACAAGAAATGCTTGGCCGATGTGCCTCTTTTCGTGCAAGGCGAATTCGGCGAGGTGGTTCATTCCTACTGGATGATTTCGGCCTTGGTCACCAGGGCCGAACTGCGCGATCCCCTGCGCGCGACCTTGTTGTCTGAGGGGATCGAGACGCGGCCGCTTTTCTTCCCGGTGCACACCATGCCCATGTATGCCCGGGTGGACTGCACGCTCCCGGTGACGGAGGATTTGAGCGCCCGCGGCATCACCCTGCCCTCATGGCCCGGATTGAGCCGGAAAAATGTGGCCGAGATTTGCGCGGTGATCAGGAAGGGATTGCATGAATGAAGGGTTTGACATTCAGGATGTGAACTTCAAGCGCATCCGGGTCGCGGACGCGTTGAAGCTGAGCGCCATGCTGCGGGCCGCCCCTGCCGCTTACAGCCGCCATTTCATCCCTTTTGCCTTCGATGCGCCAAGCGTGAGGGCGGTTTTGCGCCAGGCAAGGAAAGACCTCTTTTTTGTCTTGCGGATCGGGGGAACCTGGGCCGGATTCTACATGTTGCGCGGATTTGACCAGGGGTACCGCATCCCCGCGTATGGCGTCTGGATCGCGCCGGCTTACCGGGATCGCGGCCTGGCCGCCTTGACCCTGGCGCATGCCTTTTCCATCTGCAAGTTGAACGGGATCGGGCATTTGCTGCTCAAGGTGCACCCTCAGAATGTCCGGGCCTTGAAACTTTATGAAAGGAGCGGCTTTGTTAGGTCCGGCGTCGATCCGCGCAATAGAAATTTTATCTACATGAAGAGTTTTGCCGTGAAAAGGCGCAGGGCCGGGGCATGAATACGTCGAGGAAATGGCCGGGACTCCTGGCGGGAATGCTGGTTGCCGCCGTATTTTTCGAGGGGGCCGGTTTTTCGTTTTACGTCATGGGCATGCGGGTGCGAAGCGTCCAGGTCCTGGAAATTGTTTATTTCTGTCTTCTCGGCGTTTTGTGGCTGCTGGGGAAGTGGCGCTGGCAAAGGAGCCCGCTCGACCCCTGGCTGCTCGCCTTCCTGGCGATCAATCTCGCCGCCATAACGAATTCCTCCTGGCGCGCGCGGTCGCTGAAGATCTTTTTATTGCTCGTTTCCCTGGTCCTCCTCTTCTGGCTCGTTTACCAACTGCTGCGCACCGCCAGGGAGACATGGGTCGCTTTTTGCGTTTTTTTGGCCGCGGGAATGCTGCAGATCCTTTTCGGGCTCTACCAGGTGCTGGCCGGCGCCCTGAACCACTATCGCGGCTGGCGCCTGCCCATCGGCCACATGGGCCTGGTGCATCGGGAATACATCAACTCGGTCTGGGGGCGCCCCTATGGGACTCAGGTCGAGCCCGATTTTTATGGGGCCATCTGCATGGTTTTCGCCCTGGTTTTCATTGTCCTTGCTCACTCGAAAAACGGCTCGGCCGGCAAATGGTTCCGCGTCGGAGCGCTCTGTTCCTGGCTCGGCTTGTATTTCAGCTTTGTTCGGGCTTCCTGGTTTGTATTTTTACTGATCCTGCTGATACTGCCGTTTTTCGCAAAGAAGCTGCCTTTTTTCAAGTTCACCTGGAAGCCGGCCTTGCTGATTGTCGCCGGCGTTGTCGGCATTCATTTGCTGGCCATCAATTTGATCCCGAGCTTCAAGGATATTCACCAATTCCGTTTTTCCAGAAAAGTCTCGCTGCCGGCTGGGGAGAGAAAATAGCGAGCCGGAACAGAACTCGCGGCTTAACAGCCGGAACATCCGCCTGTTCACCATGCGGATTTCCCTGCGAACCTGGAGCGAGCATCCGATAATCGGCCATGGGCCGGGAAGTTTCGCCTATGTTTTTTGGCGATATGTGTATGGCGATGCCATTGCTCGAAAAAGGATCGCCGAGGGATATTTGCCCTGGACCCATCCCAGCATATTTTTCAGCATCCTGGGAGACACCGGCCTGCTCGGGGTTTTTATTTTTCTGGCCATGGCCGCGAAATTCATTTTCTTGTGCCGAGCCAAGCTGGCCGGGCCCTCCTCGCCGCTGGCCGCTCCTGCTTTTGCCCTGGCGATCGGTTTGGTGGCGCTGTTCCTTACCTACCTGCTGACCAATGGTCTCTGGCTGCCCATGACCTGGGTGTTCCTGGCGCTTGCCGTCGCGTCCCTGCGGCAGTTTCCTGCCGCCGGGGAGGAATGACCATGCGCATCGGCTTCGACGGACGCTGGTTTTTTTCCGGTAACCCCAGCGGCAGGGTCATCGTCCGTCACGTGCTGCACCAATTAATCCTGTTTCATCCCGAGCATGAATACGTCGTTTTCCTGCCGCGGCGGGAGCGGCAACTGGAATTCAACCTGCGGGCGCCCCATGTCCGCGTCATCTATGTCGCGGGGGCGAACGGCCTGTTGTCCAATTGCATATTCATGCCTTGGCGGGCCAGGAAGCTCGGCCTTGATGCCTGCCTGTTTTTCTATTTTTCGGGGGTTTTCGGAAGCTACAAGAAGATTGTCTTCATCAATGACATCACTTTTTTGGCCTATCCCGAGTATTTTACCTGGAAGGAGAAATGGTATTTCCGGCTGATCCGCCCGCTGAGCCGTTGGGCCGACCGGATATGCACCCTGTCGGAGAATGAAAAGGAACGGATGATCCGCTTCGGATATGCCGTTGCCGACAAGATCGCCATCGTGCCCCTCGGGGTGGACGAGTGTTTCCTGCCCCGATCCGCCCATGCCCCGGTACGCCTCCGCGAGACCCGGGCAACCTATCGCCTGCCGGAGCGATTCCTGCTCTATGTCGGCCGCATGAACGAGCGCAAGAACATTTTGCATCTTCTGCAAGCCGTCCAGGCCCTGGAGGACAGGGATATCACGTTGGTCCTGGCCGGAAAGGCGGATTGGAAAATGTTCGATCTGGCCGGCAAGATCGAGGAAATGGGACTGACGGACCGCGTAGCGCTCATCGGCCGGGTCCCGGAGGCGGACTTGCCGGTCCTTTATGCCCTGGCGACGGTTTTTTGCTATGTTTCATTCGCCGAAGGTTTCGGCTTGCCGCCCTTGGAGGCCATGGCCAGCGGCGTGCCGGTCGTGGTATCAAACCGTGATTCGCTGCCGGACGTTTGTGCCGAAGCGGGGACCTATGTCGATCCCGAAAAGCCGGGGGAGATTGCCGCGGCCATCGGGCTCCTGCTGCGGGATGCGGAGCTGTGGAAGCAAAAAAGCGCCCAGGGCTTGCAGCGGGCACGATCCTTCACCTGGCAGCGGAGCGCCGAGCAGCTGCTGCGGGTTTTCCGGGAGGCCGTCCGATGAGGATCGCCATCATCGGTTCGCGGGGCTATCCCTACGTGTACAGCGGCTATGAGACGTTTGTCCGGGAACTGGCCGAACGCCTGGTGCGGAGCGATATCGCCGTCACCGTCTACTGTCACCGCAACCTTTTCCCGAAGCGGCCGCCGCAGGTCAACGGCATCCGCCTGGTCTATGTCCCGACCATCGAGAAAAAGATCCTGAGCCAGTTCATCCACTCCCTGCAATCGATGGTGCATGCCTGCTTTTGCCGCTACGACGTCATCCTGGTGGTCAATTCGGCCAACGGTCCCTTCGGCCTGCTGGCGAGGATCTTCGGCAAGCGCACGGCGATCAATGTCGACGGTCTCGAATGGCTGCGGCCGAAATGGCGCGGGCTGGGGGCGCGCTATTTCCACTGGGCTTCCAGAATGGCGGTGAAATTGTATGACCGCGTGATCACCGACTCGGCGGAGATGCAGAGGATCTACCGGCAAGAGTTCAAGGCGGAGTCGACCATGATCGCCTATGGGGCCATTATCGGCCCGGCCGCCCTCCCGGAGCTTCTGAACCGCTGGGGGCTGTCGTCGCGGCAATACTACCTGATCGTCGGCCGCCTGGTCCCGGACAACAACGCCGACCTGATCGTCCGCGAGTTTCTCCAGTCCGCTTCCGCCCGCACTCTGGTCGTTGTCGGCGATGTCCCCTACAAGGACCGCTATGCCAACGACCTCCATTCCCTGGCCGGCCCGAGGCTGTTGTTCACCGGCTACGTGACCGATCCCGGCGAATTGGCCGCGCTCTACCAGCATGCGTACGCCTATTTCCACGGCCACGAGTTTGGCGGCACCAACCCGGCGCTGCTCCAGGCCCTGGCCAACGGCTGCGCCGTGTGCGCCCTGGATACGGTCTTCAACCGCGAGATGCTCCTTGACGGCGAATACGGCGTATTCTTCGGCAAGGGAAGCGGCGACCTGGCGGAACGGATCGCCATGCTGGAAAGGGACGATGAACTCCTCGCCGCGTTGCGCAGCAAGGCCCGGCAGCGGATCCTCTCTGCATATTCCTGGGAAAAGATCACGGCCCAGTATCGCGAATTGTTCGCCAGCCTGGGGGAAAGAAAAAAATGCTGACGCGCAGAAAGGGCCGCAAGCTGCTGAAAAACTTCGGCGACCTCCTGATGGTGGTCTTTTCCTTTCTCGCGGCCGCCTTCCTGGCCCGGCGCCACGCCGGCGCGGCGTTGGCGCTCCTCGATCCGCCGGGGTTGGGGTATTTCCTGCTGCTGTTCTTCTGCCTGGCCTGGAATTACGGCGCCCGCTCCTTCTCGTTGTACGACGAGCTCCGCATCCGCTCGTTCCGCTCCGAGGTGGTCGGCCTGGGCGAGAACATCATCCTGCAGACCCTGTTCGCCGTGGCCGTGCTGTTCCTGGTCAAGTCCCAGGTGTACTCGCGCTATTTTCTTTTTGCGTATTATGTTCTGCTGCTGGCCTCGCTGTTCGCCTGGCGGGCCCTGCTGGGACTGATCATGAAGCGGCGGCAACAAAAAGGTCACAGCTTGAGCCAAATCCTGATCGTCGGCGACGGTCCCCTGGCATTGAGCTTCGCCGAAACGGTCGTGAGCAACGGCCACATGGGCTATCGCCTGGCCGGGTTCATCGCCGCCGGGCCCAATCCGCAGATGGGCGACCGCTTCCTGGGAACAGTCGAGCGCCTGGACGGCCTGCTGGCCGCGGGGGGTATCGACGAAGTCATTTTCGCGTCCTCGCGCGTGAGCAGCGAGGAGATCGCCCGCGTCATAGCCATCTGCGGCAGGTACCCCGTCCAGGTGCGCATCATTCCCGGGTATTCCAGGTTCCTGGGCGCCCGCTTCCGCATCTCGCGCTTCGGGTCCTTCCCGCTGTTTTCCGTCCGCGCCGTGCCCCTGGACCAGGCGCACTTGCGGGTGCTGAAGAGGATCTTCGACCTGCTGGCCTCGCTGCTGGCGTTCCTCCTCGTTTTTTCCTGGCTATGGCCCCTGCTGGCGCTGCTGATCAAGGCCACGTCGCCGGGCCCGGTGTTTTTCAGGCAGGAGAGATGGGGCGAGAAGAACAGGCGCTTCCTGTGCTGGAAGTTCCGCTCCATGGTCGCGGAGAGCAGGGACATGGATGAGAATGGCCGTTACCTCCAGGCCCGTCGTGATGACCCGCGCGTCACCCGCTTCGGAAGCTTTCTGCGCCGCAGCAACCTGGATGAACTGCCGCAGTTCATCAATATCCTCAAGGGCGACATGTCGCTGGTCGGGCCCCGTCCCCATCCCACGCCCATGAACCTGGAGGCCAGCGAAACCATCCGCAACTACCAGTGGCGGCACTTGGTCAGGCCGGGCATCACCGGCTGGGCGCAGGTGAACGGCTTTCGCGGCGAAACCAGCGATCCGGCCATGCTGCGCCGGCGGGTCGAAGCCGATATCTGGTATATCGAGAACTGGTCCTTCGCCCTGGACCTTAAGATCATCCTGCTCTCCGGGTGGGCCATGTTCAAGCGTGATCCCAATGCCTACTGACCCGGGCGTGCCGGCATGAAGAAACCCGATCCTTTCGCGGCCTGGGCTTTCGCGGCCGCGGCGCTTCTATTTCTTGTCGTCGTCGTCCATCTGCGCTTCATTGCCCTGCCAATCGCCTTTTTGGCGCTGGGATTCGTCACCTACGCCTGGAACGGCCGCAAGGCGCTGCACCTGTTCCTGCTGCTGCTGCCGTTGGTCAATTCGACTCCGGACCTGTTCTTCAACGGCTACCCGTTCAACTACATGGGGATCCCGCTCTTTCACCTGGCGGGAATGCTCTGTGCTTCGCGGATAAAAAAAGAGCACCCGGATACGACCTTTCCCGGCCGCGGCCCCTACCTGCTGTTCCTTTCCCTGCTCGGCATCTCAGTCGTCTTCGTTTTCCTGCGCTGGTCGAACCTGGGTCTTTCCGCGCTGGCCTTCCTGCGCGATACGCCGGTCACTCCCAGCATGGAGCGGGTCTCCTTCGCGTGCATCTTCCCGGCCATCAC
This sequence comes from Candidatus Aminicenantota bacterium, assembly GCA_963732485.1. Classification (GTDB taxonomy): domain Bacteria; phylum Acidobacteriota; class Aminicenantia; order UBA2199; family UBA2199; genus UBA2199. Next base: position 208,629 of record CAVSZS010000012.1, on the reverse strand, counting down.
CCTGGCGTTGTTTTCCATGGCGCCGTGGGCGGCATTCCTGTTGCGTCATTGGCGCTTGCGGGAAGCGGAAGTCTTCGTCCCGCTCAAGGTGGGGCTGTCCCTGTCCTTCCTGCTGGCCCTCGGCCAGAAATGGATTGATCCCGGATTCATGTCCCAGAGCTGGTGGGGATTGAAAATGAAGCAGCTGAACGGAGGCTTCTCTGATTTCAATGCCTTCGGTTTTTTCGCCGGCGCCATGTTTCTATACCAGGCCATGAAGCTGATGGAGCGGCTGCCGGTCAAGCCGCGCGCGTCGGGCCCGGGTGGCGTTGCTGCCGTACCTGCTTCCGCATCCCGGCGGTTTTTGGCCGGCATCCTGGCGGTCGATCTCCTGTTCCTGGCCGTTGCCCTGGCCGCGGTTCTCATCTCCGGCTGTCGCTCGGCGTTCCTCTTTATCCTGGCGGCGCTGTTGCGTCTCTTTTTGTCGCGCCGCCCCGGTTGGCGGCTCAAAACCGCGGCCGTCGTATTGCTGGCGGCGGCGCTTTTGATCGCCGGCGGCACGCTCGGCCGGCGCCTGCGGATTTCATTGGCGCAAACCACGCGCCTCTCGTCAATCGCGGATCTTCCCCGGGCCGTCGAGTTGGTCAGCAACAACCGGCTGGAAATGCTGCGCGACGGCGGGCGCATGATCGGCCTCTTTCCCGGCAGCGGTGTCGGCGCCGGCAATTTCCTGTTCGCCCTGAAATACCTGCGTTTCGGAGAGAAGATTTGGCTCGACCTGCCCTTGAACCAGTACCTGCTGGTCTTCAGCGAAACCGGCCTGCCCGGGGGCCTGGCATTCCTCATATTCATGGCCGTGCTGTTGCGGCGGCAGAAGCCGGGGAACGCGCGCTTCATCCTGGCGACCATGGCCTTCGCCCTCTTGTTCAACAACTTTTTCTGGTTCCCCGAAGTGCTGCTGTTGTTTTGGATCATCGCGGCCCGCGGCGAATGGCAGGCGGCGCCGGAGTGGAAAAGAGGCGGGACCTGGGCGGTTGCGCTGGTTCTGATCTTCGTTGTCCTGAACGGCGCCGCTTTCCAGGCGCTGCATCCCCGCACCTGGGCGCGGAAAGCATCGACGCCCTACGACTACGGCTTTTCATATCCGGAAAAGGAGAACAACCGCGAGTTCCGCTGGAGCGGTGAAAATGCCGGGACCTACATTTATCCCGGCGCGGCCGGCGACGAGTACCGCCTGTACTGTGGTGCCCCGCTCGCGGTTTTGCCGGGCCGGAGCCAGAGAGTGGACATCTTCTGGCGCGGCCGGTTTCTCCAGCGGATGATCTTCAGGGAAAACGGCAGGCATTTCCTGCGTATCGACGGCAAGGACCGACGCGGGGGTTTCCTGGAGTTCCGCGTGCGCCCGGCGTTCAACCTGAAGCGGCTGGGGCTGGGAGACGAGAGCCGGGACCTCGGCATCCAGATCAGCGGCCCGGGGAACTAGTCCTCTTTCGCTTCTCTGGCGGCGGGCGTGTCGCGCAGGCGGTCGGCGCTGCCGTGTTTTTTTGCCGCGCTCTTCCAGCCGCGGTCGGCGACCCAGTTATAGAACCAGCGCGGCATCATCGGCTTGCCCATGAGCTCGATTACGTCGGCAGGGATCTCGTTGCCCTCGGCGAGGAAGGCGGCGGCTTTGTCCAGCGCCTTGAGCTGGTGGCGGACGATGAAGCCAACCTTGGCCAGGGGGCGGTTGCCGATGGCGCCGCCCATGCCCAGGGCCAGGCAGCCCAGGAAGCGGAAACCGGCAGAAGCGGAAAAGAGGCGCATGATGTCGCTGGCAGGGCGGCAGTGAAGTGTTTCGGGGAACCCGCAGTTGACCAGGGCGACCAGGGATTGCCTGGCCTCGCCCTGGCGCCCCTGGCGGCGCTCGGCGACCTGGCGCAGCAGGTCGATGAGCGGGGCGGGCAGATGGTCGACATAGAGGGGGAACGCGGTTACCAGCAGCGAGCAGGCATCGACGGCGGCCAGCAGCTCGGCCATTTTTTTCTCGTCGGCCAGGGCCGGGAGGAGGCACAGTTTCTTCAGTGCCAGGCCGCGTTCCTCGAGCCGGGCGAGCAGGTGGTCGCCCAGGGAGTTGGACGTGCTGGCCATGCCGCGCGGGCTGCCGACCAGGAGCAGAACCTTGTCGCCTTTCATGACCTCACCCCGCGAAAAAACGGCAGGTCGGCAAGCGTCTTTTCCATTTCGGCCAGGGAGACGTCGCCGCTGAACACCAGGGTGGCGGCTTCGACATCGCCCATGTTCAGGGCGTTGCGCCCGACCAGGCGGCGGAAGACGCCTTCGCTTTCGGCATCTTCCTGCTTCAGCGTGCCGATGGCCAGCAGGCGCCGCTGCCGCGGGTAGCGCAGGGGATGGTGCGTCTCGCCGCGGACCCGGGAAAAAAAAGGCATCAGGATCGGAATGATGCGGTCCAGCGCTTTTTTCAGCTCGGGGGCGTAGCCGCCGAAGGTGACGGGGGTCAGCCAGATAACCCGGTCGCTGGCGGCGGTGGCGGCGAGGATCTGATCTTCATCGTCACGGATGATGCAGCGCCCGGGAGTCTTCACCCAACAGGAAAAGCAGCCGCGGCAGGGCTGGATGTCCATGGCCGCCAACGGAAACGCCTTCATCTCCCAGTCCAGGGCCTTGGCCTTGGCCATGACCGCAGCCGCGGCCCGGTTGCTGAGCGGGTCGCGCCCGGCCGGCGGCGACCCTTTGAAGAAGACTGCCTTCATAATTCCTCCGCTTGATTTCTGCCGCAATTATCCTCTGGGAGCGCCTTTTTTGTCAAGTTAAGAAAAAAATCTCTAAAAATGCCACAAATGTGACATTTGTACGTATAATGAACTTGGAATTCATTTCAAAGGAGGATTACCCTTGAATAAAGCAAACACCCGCCTGCGCTTCGCTCCGGCCCTGCTGTTGGTTTTGCTGTGCCTGCCCCTGGCCTCGTCTACGCCGGGCGATGCAGCCGCTCAGGACAACCCGTTTCTGAGCCCCTACAAGACACCGTTCGCGACCCCGCCCTTCGATCGCATCCAGATCGGCCATTACCTGCCGGCCGTTCAGGAAGGGATCCGGCGCCACCAGGCCGAGATCGACGCCATCGTCGCCAATCCCAAAGCGCCGACATTCGAGAACACGATCGTCGCCCTCGACATGTCCGGGCAATTGCTCGGCGAGGTGAACGCCGTCTTCTACTCCCTGCTGAGCGCGGCAACCAGCCAGCCGATGCAGGACCTGGCCAACGAACTGGCGCCGCTGCTCTCCACCCACAACGACAACATCGCGCTCAATGGCAAGCTCTTCGATCGCGTCAAGGCGATCTATGACCGCCGCGCCAAGCTGAAGCTTGACGCGGTGCAGCGCTATCTGCTGGAGAACACCTACCGCGGTTTCGTGCGCAGCGGCGCCCTGCTGGACGAGAAGCAAAAAGACCGCCTGCGCGAGATCAACAAGGAGCATTCGCTCCTGGCTTTGAAGTTCAGCGACAACGTCCTGGCCGAGACCAATTCATCCTTCATTGTCATTGACAGCCAGGACGACCTGGCCGGGCTGCCCGCCGGCGTCGTCGCCGAGGCAGCGGAAACGGCCAAGGCCATGAACATGGATGGCAAGTGGGTCTTCACCGCCCAGAAAACCAGCTGGATTCCCTTCCTGCAGTACTCGTCGAAACGCAGCCTGCGCGAAGCCCTGTATACCCGCTGGTTCATGCGCGGCGACCGCGACAACGACAAGGACAACAAGGCCGTCCTGCAGAAGCTGATGGTGCTGCGCGAGGAGCGCTACCGCCTGTTGGGCTACAAGACCCCCGCCGACTTCTACCTCGAGCCGCGCATGGCCAAGACTCCGGCGACGGTGAACGAGTTCCTGATGCGCCTCTGGAAGCCCGCTCTCGAGCAGGCCAAGGCCGAGGCCGCCGGGATGCAGAAGCTCATTGATGAGGAGAAGGGCGGCTTCCAGCTGCAGTCATGGGACTGGTGGTATTATGCCGAGAAGCTGCGCAAGGCCAAGTACGACCTGGACGACTCGGAGCTGCGCCCCTACTTCAAGCTGGAGAACGTCCAGCAGGGCATGTTCACCCTGGCGGAAAAGCTTTGGGGGCTGAAATTCGTCGAGCGCAAGGATATCCCGGTGTACGACCCCGAAGTCCGGGTGGCCGAGGTCCATGATGCCGACGGCACCCTGCTGGGGATCCTGTACATGGACTTCTTTCCGCGCGACAACAAACAGGGCGGCGCCTGGTCGGGCGGCTTCCGCGGCACGTTCTACAAGGACGGCAAGCGCGTGATCCCCTTCGCGACCCTGGTCGGCAACTTCACCAAACCCACGCCGGGCACGCCTTCGCTGCTGAGCATTGACGAGGCCCTGACCTCCTTCCATGAGTTCGGGCACGCCCTGAACACCCTGTTCACCGACAGCCGTTACCGCTCCAACTTCGCCCCCCAGGACTCGGTCGAGCTTCCCTCGCAGATCATGGAGCACTGGGTGCTGGAGCCCGAGATGCTGAAGCTCTACGCCCGCCACTACCAGACCGGCGAGGTCATCCCGACGGCGCTGGTGGAGAAGCTCCGCAACAGCAGCCTGTTCAACCAGGGCTTCGAGACGGTGGAGTTCCTGGCCTCCTGTTTCCTGGACATGGCCTGGCACCAGCTGGAGAACGCCCTGAACGTCAACGTCACCCGCTTCGAGAAAAAAATCATGGACGGGCTTGGGCTGATCCCCGAGATCCTGCCGCGCTGGAGCTCCACCTATTTCACCCACATCCACGGCGGCTACGAGGCCGGCTATTACAGCTACATGTGGTCCGAGGTCCTGGACTGTGACGCCTTCGAGGCCTTCAAGGAGACCTCGCTGTTCGACAAGAAGACCGCCGCCTCGTTCCGCAGGAACATCCTGGCCAAACTGGGCACCGAGGACGCCATGACGCTTTACAAGCGCTTCCGCGGCCGCGAGCCCAAGGTCGAGCCGCTGCTGAAAAAACGCGGGCTGCTGTAAACTATTCGAGATCGGTTTATCTAAGGGGCGACCGCAAGGTTGCCCCTTTTTTTATCCAAAACAATTCCATCGCGGTTGCCCTCCTACTGCGGATACACCGATCAGGGCGGGGGCAATTTCTGTGTGTAGGGGCAACCCTTGCGGTTGCCCTTGATCCAAATCCGGACAATTCAGGGCGGGGCAATTTCTGTGTGTAGGGGCAACCCTTGCGGTTGCCCTTGATCCAAATCCGGACAATTCAGGGCGGGGGCAATTTCTGTGTGTAGGGGCAACCCTTGCGGTTGCCCTTGATCCAAATCCGGACAATTCAGGGCGGGGGCAAGCCCCGCCCCTACAAAAAGAAAATTAACCGAAATCACAAATTCAGAGGATTCTCTTCATCCCTCGCCCAATTTGTTGGATTCGATTTGATGTAGTTCCTGATCGCTGCAAGTTCTTTTCGATTGCGGATTATATGTTCATAATAGTTTCGCTGCCAGATTTTTGCGGATTCATTCAGATCATTTTCATCGATATACTTCAAATAATCCTTAACACATCGCGATTTGAACGCGCCGATGATTGTTCCCAGGTTCAGGGCGGGGCAAGCCCTGCCCCTACACAAAGAGCATGCGGCTCAATAATAACAATTCCATGAATGTGATTGGGCATGATCACGAAGGCATCGGTTTTGATGATTCTTTTTGCGATTTCATGCCAATTCTTTTCAATGATCCGACCGGCCATTGTCAAAATTGGTTTCTGTGAGAAATCCGGGGCAGGGACAAATTCTTTTTGTAGGGGCAACCCTCGCGGTTGCCCTTCAATGAAATCGTGATTGGAATCCTGGGCAGGGGCAAGCCCTGCCCCTACACAAAGATTGGCGAAAAGATTCTCCCGATTGCGTGCGCATATCGTCACGAAATAATAGTCGTCCCTGGAGTAATCACGTTTTCTGATGCGCAACGATTGGCGATGTCGGTTGTTTTGGATAGGCATTATACCGTTGTGGCACCTTGAGAAAGTAATGGCAATACGGATAAATGTGATGTTCATTGCTGCCTACGACGAATCATTTTTGTGTAGGGGCACCCCTCGCGGGTGCCCTTCTTCTGTGCCAGGTTATTGCCCTTTCCGCCTTTTTCTGCTAAAAATACTCCTTGAAAAGATACCTGCCGCTTCTCCTGGCCGCCTTGGTTCTGCTGCGCGTCCCCGTGCCTGCCGCGCCGGGAGAGGAAAAATCGAATAACGCCAGCCTGGTGGTGGAATACGGCCTCGACTCCCTGGAACGGCGTTACTACCATCCCATTTTTCATTTTGATTTCCCTGTCCGCAGGGGCGCCTTCTTCGCCGAAGTGCAGTACCACTCGCGCATGAACGGTCGCCTGCAGGGGGCCATCGACTACTGGGTCATCGCCGGAGTACAGAGGGCTCTCAATGAAAAAGTGACGGCCGAAATGCGCCTGAATCATTTCTGCCGCCATGAGACCCTGCGCGATACCCCCTATGTCTGGAACCTGAACGAGCTGCTGGGCCGGGTCATCCTGAACACTGGCGGCCTGACACTGGCTCTGGGAGGCGGAGCCTTTGTCGGCGGCAGCGCCGGCTACAGGGAACTGCTGACGGCGGGCGGAGAGTGGCGGGGCCTGCTCATCCCCGAGCTGTCGCTGCAAGCTGAATTGAAGCTGGTCAATTTCTCGCGCCTCTACCATGATTGCGGCTTTTCCCTGGCCCTGAACCGCAATGTCGATATTTTCTTCAGGAACACCCGCCAGTACGAATTCCGCAACACCTCCTATCTCGGCCTGCGCTTCAAGTCGCACGGGGAGAGCGGCGCCTTCCTCGACACGATGAAGGTTTTGGTCGGGGCCTCGCCCTTTGATGACCGCTTCAAGCTGGAGATCGAGGGCGACTTCAAGCTGGAGTTCTTCCGCAACGATTCCCGGCGCCTGGTGCTCGGCGTCGGGTTCGAGTCGCCGATCCTCAACGGCGACGGTTTTTTCGCCCAGTTCTGGCCGGGGAAAATGATCTACGACCTCGGGCTCGACTACGAGAAAACGGTTGCTCCGGGCCTGTTCGCCGCCTGGGTGGCGCGCTACCGGGCCGACATGCCCGTCGACGACGAGCTGCCCCTCACGGCCAGCCTGTTCACCGGCCTGGCCCTGCGCAACCAGGCCGAGTTCGACGTGCTGGAGCGCGATGTCCGTTACGAGGTCGCCGCCGGCTACGATTTCAAGCGCGGCCTGGCGTTGAGCGGCAGGCTGGGCCTGGGGATCTGGGCCTGCGCGCCGCTGAAATTGTTCACCGAGATGCACGCCCATGCCGATCGCGGGCGCATCCGCTTCGATATCCGCCTGCTGGCCAGCAGCGGCGGCCGGGTCGAGCTAAGGCCTTATCTCGGCTGGAAAAAAGAGATCGGTCTCGACCCCGCCCAGGATGTTCCGGGGAAGTTTCTCCTCGGAATAGGATTCTTCAAGAACTTCTAGATTATTCCTTTTTTTCTTCGGGGACCCGGAATTTGTCGCCCGTTTCCTTGATGATGCGCTGGTACCATTCTTTCGGGTAGGGCGGGTGGGTGACATTGCCCTGGCTGTCGCGCACGTTGCCGTCCAGGTATTTCCAGATGAGGAACTCGCCCAGCTTTCTCCAGCGCCGCACCACGGCCTCGCCTTCTTCGCTGCAGTAGGCGGTCAGGCGGTCGCGGGCCAGCTCGGGCGAGCGCTTGTAGAGGTCGAGGGCGGCGCTCTCCAGCTCGGGCTGCACGGCGAAGAACTTGCCTTCCAGCTCGCGCTGCACGGCTTGCACGTCCCAGATCATGTCGGCGTAGCGGGAGTAGGCGTAGTTGGCCACGAAGTTGAACACCCAAAAGGCCGAGTCCCAGCTGAACTGGTTGAACGTCCCCGCTCCCTTGGCGTAGCTGGCGGGAACCTGGCGGATGCCGCAGTACATGGGGGCGTAGACGGTGCTGAAGGTGTCGTCCATGCCGACCCAGTAAACGCCGCCGATGGGGTTGGGCAGCCAGGAGCGCGATTGGGTGACGAATGAAAAAGCGGTCTGCTGGGTGGAGACGGCGCGTTCGAAGAAATATTCTTCTTTGGCGTCCTTTTCCGCTTTCCAGGTCATCGGCCGCCAGCGGTAGGGCAGGACAAAGGGGCCGGCGCCGATATCGTTGGTCATGTCCATCTCCGCTCCCTTCGAAGTGGTCGCGCATCAGCTCCATGACATCGCGCGCCGACAGCTTGCTGTCGGGCTTGATGAACAGCGGCATGGGCTCGGCCGGCTTCATGCCCAGGGCCCATTCCTTGTAGGCGTCCATTTGCTTGGAGTCAGGAGTGATGCGGCGGAAGAACTGCCAGACGCGGCCGTCGCAGAAGCGCCGTCCGCCGAAGTCGGCGGGGGCGTAGGCATCGGCAAAGCTGAAGTCTTTATCCGTGCCCTTGAAGTAGCCTTTTTCGCGGGCAAATGAAATGACATCGGGGGAGTGGAAGGTCGTCTGCTTCTTGTCGAAAAAGTTGTTGGCCTTTTGCAGCGGGAACTGGCGGATACGCGCCTGGTTGGCGTGGGCGCATACATAACCGTCGGGCACGAGGCGGGCCACCCAGACGGCTCCCTTGCGCTCCGGCCCCTTGGAGATCATCTCCAGGATCCAGACCTCGTTGGCGTCGGAGATGGAGACGGACTCGCCGCTCGAGGCGTAGCCGTACTCCTCCACCAGCGAGGTCATTACCTGCAGGGCTTCGCGGGCAGTGCGCCCGCGCTGCAGGGCCAGGTTCATCATGGTATTGTAGTCCACGATTGCCTTGGGGTCCATCAGCTCCCCGCGGCCGCCGAAGGTGGTTTCGCCGACGGCCACCTGCCATTCGTTCATCAGGCCGACAACCTGCCAGGTGCGGCGCGCCTGGCGCACCTTGCCCAGGTACTTGCCCGTGTCGCCGTCGAAGACGTCGATCCACGTGCCCTCGATATGCTCGCCGGCGGGGATGAAGTTCAATTCGCCGTACAGCGTGTGCGAGTCGGCCGAGTAGGTGATCATGGTCGAGCCGTCTTTTGAGGCGCCCTTGGTGATCAGGTAGTTGGTGCAGGCATGGCCGATAGGCGCCAGCGCCAGCACCAGCACGATGGTCGTTATCCAGGTGATGGTCTTCATGATGATCCGATCCTCCTCATTTTGAGAATTCTCCGGGCGCGGAAACCCGATGGCTTGATCCCGCCCTTTTAAATCAAGGGGCAAGAATAATGTATTTCCCTGCAAAAAGCAAGTGCAGCGCCACGACGGGGCCCCGTGACAAATTACAAGGAAGAAAGGAGCAACAGGCAAGGAATCGGCCTGTTGCGGCGGCTGGTTGCCCTCGGCGCGGAGGGCTTCAGGATCGTTGCCGGTCCCTGCCCGGCAGCAGCTTCTCGACTGCCGTCACGATGGCGGCGCCGTCGATTTTCATGAGGGCGAGCAGCTCCGGGCCCGTTCCCGAGCGCGGGATCTCCCGGACGCTCAGACTGGTCACTCTGCCTGCCACCTGCGCGATCCGCGCGGCGATGGCGCCGTTGTAGTTGTCCTCGACGACCAGCACATTGCCGCCGCACTCGCCGGCGTGCCGCTGCAGCTCCGCTTGCGGCAGGGGCTGCAACGAATAGAGGTCGACGACACGGGCGGCGATCCCCCGGCTTTCCAGGAGCGCGTGGGCTTTCAGTGCTTCGTGCACGGTGATGCCGGCCGCAACGACCAGGGCGCGGTCCTGAGCGGAGCGGCGCAGGACTTTAAGCCCGCCGGCCGGGAATTCCTCGTCGTTTCCGTACAGGACCGCCGTCTTGTCGCGAGTCGTGCGCAGGTAAGAAATGCCGTTATGCCGGGCCATCTCGCGGAGCAGTTTTTCGGTCGACACGGCGTCGCTGGGGTAGAAGATCACGGCTTCCGGCATGGACAGGAACATGGAGATATCCTCAAGCCCCATTTGCGAGGGGCCATCGGCGCCGATGCTCACGCCGGCGTGGGAACCGACGAACTTGATGTCAGATCCCGAGTACTGCGCCATGCGCAGAAAGTCGTGGGCGCGGGTGAGAAAGGCGGCGAAGGTGGCCACGAAGGGAACATAGCCCATGGCCGAAAAGCCCATGGCCATGCCGGCCATGTTCTGCTCGGCGATATAGGCCTCGAACGAACGCTCGGGGAAGGCCTTGAAGAAATCCTCGGCCATGGTCGAATTCTTCACATCGCCATCGATGGCGACGACCTTGTCGTTGTGCCGGCCCAGGTTGAGCAGGGCCTTGCCATAGGCGACGCGGGTGGAGACCATTTCCCCCAGGGAATATTCGTTGACGGGATAGTCGCGGAAGCTGAAAGAAGGGCGCGCGGGGGAGTAGCGCGACGGCAGGGCGACTTCGGCCGGGCCGATCTCGTCCAGGGCCGCCGACAGCTCTTTTTCGTTCAGCGGCTTGCCGTGCCAGCCCTCCTTGTCCTCGATGGACGAAACGCCTTTGCCCTTGAAGGTCCTGGCGATTACGGCCAGCGGCCGACCGGAGCTGCCGGCCCGGGCCAGGACCTCGACGAGTGCAGCGACGTCATGACCGTCGACGATCGTTGTTTCCCAGCCGAAAGCCGCGAACTTTTTCTCATAGGCGGCAAGGTCGTGGCCGTGGCGGGTAGGACCGGACTGGCCAAGGCGGTTGGCGTCGATGATGAGCGCCAGGTTGTCCAGCTTGTAGCCGGCGGCGCAATCGGCGGCTTCCCAAACGCTGCCCTCGGCCGTCTCGCCGTCGCCCTGCAGGACGAAGACCCGGCCGGGTTGGCCGGACAACTTCTTGGCCAGGGCCATGCCGACGCCTGCGTTCAGCCCCTGTCCCAGGCTGCCGCTGGCCACCTTGATCAGGGGCATGCGGCTGGTCGGGTGCCCTTCCAGCACGCTGTCGACCTGGCGCAAGGTCGACAGCTCTTTCGCGGCAATCAACCCGGACTCGGCGAAGGCGGCCCACAGGATGGGGGCGGCGTGCCCCTTGGAGAGGATGAATTCGTCGTGTTCGTTCAGCACCGCAAAGAACAGAACGCTCATGATCTCGGCCGCCGACAGGCAGGTGCTGGGGTGCCCCGAACCCGCCGCCGTGGTCATGCGCAACGAATGGATCCTGAGCTTGTCGGCCATCTTTTTCAATTGTTCATGGGTTGCCATTTCCTCTCCTTCTGATTTCCCCCTTTGTCGTATCCGGGCATCCCATCATTGTATTAGAAAGAAGTGTCTTTTCCAATCCTGATGGAATTTCGTCAGTCCAATTCCAGGATCGCCGGCGAGACGTCGCTGATGCTTTTTATCCTTTTGCGCAGGCGGGCGCCGTGCCTGCCCCAGGCGATGAGCGGCACCGGGTTGCGGCTGTGGCCGCGCGCGGGATAATCCTCCAGGTTGCCGTGGTCGCTGGTCAGGACCAGGGTGTGCCGCTTCTTGTCGAGAGATGCCAGCAGGCTGCCGATGAGCGTATCGAGGTCGCGAACCAGGGTGACGCATTCCTCAAGCGCTTTGCGGTGGGCGTAAAGGTCGGTCTGAAAGTATTCATACAGAATAAAGTCGAAACGCCGCGAGGCGCCGCGGAGGACTTCCGCCGCCTGCGTCGGGGAGAATTCGGGCAGGGCCAGGCCCCTTTCGTTGAGCTGGCGGTTGGAATAGTCCTGGTAGAGAGCCTTGCCCGCCAGGATATCCTTGGCGCCGAACGGTTTCTGGCCGCCGGCCAGCAGCATGCAGGAGGTAACCGAAATCATCTTTTTGAAGCCCTCCGGGAATTCGGGAGAGAACCAGAGGCGGCCGTCGGGCTCGATGCGCACGTGCCTGGAGGTGAACAGCTCTTCATGGGCCGGGTAGGCGTTCAGATAGCGGGCAGCAGTCCCCTTGGCCGCCAGTTGCGACAGCAGGTTTTTCTTCATGATGATGCGGCGCAAGGCACGGTCGGGGTAGCCGTTGCGGTGGCGCCACTCCACATCGGCGGCCGCCGCGCCGCAGAAAAGAGCCGTCTGGCCGCTGGCGCTCTGCGGTGCCCCGGGAATGCCCAGGGTGGCGTCGATGGCGGTCAGTGGCGTGCCGTCGGGCAGCCGCATGCCTCCTTGCCAGAAGGGGAGAAAGCGGCTTTTGGCCAGGAAGAAGGGGTTCGCGGGGCCGGCGCGACCCACGCCGCAACCGTCGATAAAAATAAAAGTCACCCGCTCCATGTCGCCCCATTATACCCCGGGATGCAAAATTAAAAAAATCTTGGCAATGATATTGCTTTCGCGATCAAAAAGGGATATAATCCGAATCCCTGAGAAGGCCGAAGAGTCTAAAATGATTGACAGAACAGGTATAGTTGTGCTATACTCGTTTTTTTTGCGTGCTGGCGTAGCTCAGCTGGTAGAGCAGCTGATTTGTAATCAGCCGGTCGGGGGTTCAAATCCCTTCGCCAGCTAGTGATAGGCGGATAAAATGAGACGTGAGGGCAGGTTCCAGAGTGGTCAAATGGGACGGGCTGTAAACCCGTTGGCGCAAGCCTTCGAAGGTTCGAATCCTCCCCTGCCCAATTACGGGACGCGGGAGTAGCTCAGTGGCTAGAGCTAAAGCCTTCCAAGCTTTAGGCCGCGGGTTCGAATCCCGTCTCCCGCTTTTGAACGCCCTCGTAGCTCAGTTGGCAGAGCGCATCCTTGGTAAGGATGAGGTCATCAGTTCGACCCTGATCGAGGGCTTTGGTTGTGTACCTGCTTGAATTGAAATACTTTTTAGGAGGCAACGATGGGAAAAGAGAAATTTGATCGTAACAAGCCGCATTTGAATATCGGGACGATTGGGCACGTGGATCACGGCAAGACGACGCTGACGGCGTCGATCACCAAGGTGCTGAGCAAGCTGAACGCCAAGGTGAAGTACCGTGATTTCTGGAGCATCGACAACGCGCCGGAAGAGAAGGAGCGCGGCATCACGATCAACATCGCGCACGTCGAGTACGAGACGAAGGCTCGGCACTACGCGCACATCGACTGCCCGGGCCACGCCGACTACGTGAAGAACATGATCACGGGCGCGGCGCAGATGGACGGAGCGATCCTGGTGGTTTCGGCGGCCGACGGGCCGATGCCGCAGACGCGCGAGCACATTTTGCTGGCGCGGCAGGTGAACGTGCCGGCCATCGTGGTGTTCATGAACAAGGTGGACATGGTGGAGGATAAGGAGATTCTGGATCTGGTGGAGCTGGAGATCCGCGAGCTGCTGACGAGCTACGGTTTTCCCGGCGACGAGATCCCGATCGTGCGCGGCAGCGCCCTGAAGAGCATGGAAGGGGACGGCAACCCGGACGATGAGTGGAACAAGAAGATCATCGAGCTGATGGACGCGGTGGACAGCTACATCAAGCTTCCCGAGCGTCCGATCGACAAGGCGTTCCTGATGCCGATCGAGGACGTGTTCACGATCAGCGGCCGCGGCACGGTGGTGACGGGTCGCGTGGAGCGCGGCATCGTGAAGGTGGGCGAGGAAGTGGACATTCTGGGCATCCGCGAGACGCGCAAGCGCGTGGTCACGGGTGTGGAGATGTTCAAGAAGCTGCTGGACGAGGGGCGCGCGGGCGACAACATCGGCGTGCTGCTGCGCGGCACGGACCGCGAGGACGTGGACCGGGGCATGGTGCTGGCCAAGCCGGGTTCGATCACGCCGCACACGAAGTTCAAGGCCGAGGTGCTGGTGTTGAGCAAGGAAGAGGGCGGGCGGCACACGCCGTTCGTGACGGGCTACCGGCCGCAGTTCTTTTTCCGCACCACGGACGTGACGGGTTCGGTGAAGCTGCCTGAAGGCGTGGAAATGGTCATGCCGGGCGACAACGCCAACCTGGAGATCACGCTGATCATGCCCATCGCCATGGAGAAAGGGTTGAAGTTCGCCATCCGCGAGGGCGGCCGCACCATCGGCGCCGGCAGCGTCACCGACATCGTCGAGTAATCCATGGCCAAAAGCGACAAGAGGATCAAGGTCGGGATGAAGTGCTCCGACTGCTCCGAAAAAAACTATTCGACCATGAAGAACAAGCAGAATACGGCCGACAAGATGAATTTCAATAAATTCTGTCCGCGCTGCCGCAAGCATACCCTTCACAAGGAGGTCAAGTAGGTCAGTAGCTCAATGGTAGAGCACCGGTCTCCAAAACCGGGGGTTGGGGGTTCGAGTCCCTTCTGACCTGTATGGATAACATGGAAAAGGAAAAAAATATATTCAAGCGCATGAAGGCGTACCTGCGGGACGTCCGGGGCGAAATGAAGAAGGTCACTTGGCCGAGCAAGAACGACCTGATCAAAACCACCGTCGCCGTCATTATCATCTCGCTGTTCTTCGGCATTTACCTGTTCGGGGTCGATTTCGTCTTCGCCCGCATCTTCCAGCGCATCGGCGGCATTTTTCAGTAACGGAACTGCACGCTCATGGACTGGTACATCATACATGTTTTTTCCGGGGCCGAGGAATTCGTGGTCAAGGCCTTGAACGAGAAGATCAACAAGTATTCCATGCAGGGCCAGATCGACGAGATCGTCATCCCCAAGGAGAACGTCATCGAGATCCGTGACGGCAAGAAGGTCGTCAGCGAGAAGCGTTCCTTCCCCGGCTATATCCTGGTAAACATGGAGATGAACGACAAGAACTGGTACTTCGTGCGCAACACGCCCAAGGTGACCGGTTTTGTCGGGGCGGGCAAGAAGCCCAAGCCGCTCTCGGCCAAGGAAGTCGCCACCATCCTGAAGCACATCGAGACGACCCAGGAAACGCCCAAGCCCAAGTACCATTTTGACGTCGGCGAGGGGGTAAAGATCATCGACGGCCCCTTCATCAATTTCAACGGCGTGGTCGACGCGGTCAACGAGGAAAAGAGCCAGTTGAAGGTGACCGTGACCATTTTCGGCCGCGCCACCCCGGTCGACCTGAATTACCTGCAGGTTGAGAAAATATAGGAGAAATAGTCATGGCAAGTCCAAAGATCAAGGCGGTCATTAAGACCTTCCGGTTGCAGCTCCCCGCCGGCAAGGCCACGCCCGCCCCCCCGGTCGGCCCGGCCCTGAGCCAGCACGGCCTGAATATCATGGAGTTCGTCAACACGTTCAACAAGCTGACCTCGAAGCTGGAAGACGACATGATCATCCCCGTGGACATCATGGTTCACGCGGACAAGACCTTCACCCTTAAGATGAAGACCCCGCCCGCCGCCTACTTCCTGAAGAAGGCCGCCGGCATCATGAAGGGGTCCGGCGAGCCCAACAAGAACAAGGTGGGCAAGTTGACCCACAAGCAGGTGGAAGACATCGCCAAGGCCAAGATGGAGGACCTGAATACCAAGGACCTGCAGCAGGCCATCCGCATCATCGAGGGCTCGGCCCGCAGCATGGGCCTGGAGATAAAATAATGTCCACACGCGGGAAAGCATACGTCAAGGCAAAGGAAAAGATCCAGGAACGCGCCTACGCCATCAACGAGGCGGCGGCCCTGCTGCGTGAGGTCAAGACCTCCAAGTTCGACGAATCGGTGGACATGTCGGTGCGCCTGTCGGTCGACCCCAAGTACCCCGAGCAGATGGTGCGCGGCACCGTCGTGCTGCCCTTCGGCACCGGCAAGGTCAAGCGCGTGCTGGTCATCGCGGCCGGCGAGAAGCAGAAAGAGGCGACCGAGGCCGGGGCCGACTTCGTGGGCGGCGAGGAGATCGTCGAGAAGATACAGAAAGAGAACTGGTTTGATTACGACGTGGTCATCTCCACTCCCGACATGATGAAGAGCGTCGGCCGGCTCGGCAAGGCCCTGGGCACCAAAGGGCTGATGCCCAGCCCCAAGGCGGGCACGGTGACCTTCAACGTCAGGGATACCGTGGCCGAGATCAAGAAGGGCCGGGTGGAGTTCCGCGTCGACAAGGCGGGCATCATCCACTCCAGCATCGCCAAGACCTCTTTCGAGGCCGAGAAGATCGCCGAGAACGCCAAGGCCTTCCTCAGCGCCATCATCAAGGCGCGGCCGGTGACCCTCAAGGGCAAGTACGTCAAGAGCGTCTTCATCTCTTCGACCATGAGTCCCTCGATCAAGCTCGATATTTCGGAACTGGAAAGTTAGGCACAGGAGATCATCATGGGAAGCGCAAAGAGTCTGGAAAAAAAGAAGAAGACGGTCGACGCCCTGGCCGAGATTTTCCGCAGCAACGGCGTGTACCTCTTCGATTACCGCGGGTTGAAGGTTTCCGAGATGGGCAACCTGCGCAACCGCATCAAGGCCCTGGGGGCCGATGTCAAGGTGGTCAAGAACCGCCTGGCCATCAAGTTCTTCGAGAAGGAAAAACTGGCTGTCGGCCGCGAGCTCTTCCACGGCCCGATCGCCGTTGCCTACAGCAACGACAAGTTCGTGGAGACCGCCAAGGTCCTGGTCGACTTCGAGAAAGAGAGCAAGAAGATCAAGATCAAGTCGGGATTCATTGAACGGAGACTGGTCAGCGAAAAACAGGTCGCGGAAGTGGCCAAGCTGCCCGCCAAGGATCAGCTCCTGGCCCAGCTGGTCTATTCCATCGGCATGCCGCTGCGCCGTTTCGGTTCGGCGCTGTCGTCGCCGTTGAGCCACATGCTGATTCTGATGAAAAATTTGCAGGATAAAAAAGTCAAAGGAGGACAACTATAATGGCCGAGATCAAGAAGGAAGATTTTTTCAAGCATTTGGATAATCTGACGGTCCTGGACCTTGCTGATTATATCAAAGAGTTTGAAAGCCGGTATGGCATCAAGGCGGAAATGGCCGCCGTGGCCGCCAGTGGCGCCGCCCCAGCCGCAGCCGCCGTGGCCGACCAGGCGGAAGAGAAGACCGAGTTCGAGGTCGTCCTGAAGAACGTTGGCGACAAGAAGATCAACGTCATCAAAGTCGTCCGCGAAGTCACGGACCTGGGCTTGAAAGAAGCCAAGGATGTCGTGGATAAGGCCCCCGCTTCCGTCAAGAAGGGCGTTTCCAAGGAAGAAGCCGAGACGATCAAGAAGAAGTTCGCTGAAGTAGGAGCCGAGATCGAGATCAAGTAGTCGATGGTTTTTTTATTGCTCTTTGAAAAATATAAAAATTGAAGGACTGGTATGCAAACAACTAACAAGTATGTGCAACGGATAAGTTTCTCCCGTATTTTTAGTCCCGTCGAAGTACCAGACCTGCTCGAGATCCAGAAGCGGTCCTATAAGACATTTCTGCAGATCGACCAGCTCCCGGAAAGCCGCAAGAACATCGGCATCCAGGCGGCCTTCAAGTCCATTTTCCCTATCTCCGATTTCAAAGAGACCGCGATCCTGGATTTCGTTTCCTATTCCCTTGGCGACTGGGTCTGCAAGTGCGGCGCCCTGCAGGCAATCGAGAATTCGATGCCGGTGTGCAACCGCTGCGGCGCCATTCTGTCGGCCGACAATGAGACCGGTCGCGATTCGGTGTGCGCCGAGTGCCACGAAAAGGGCACGGTCGTCTACAAGACCTGCGACCTCTGCGGCGACCGGGTGCGGCTCAAGATGCACAACACTCCCGAGGAGTGCCTGGACAAGGGGTTCGATTATTCCATCCCGCTGAAGGTCAAACTGCGCCTGGCCCTGTTCGGCGAGAACAAGAAGGGCGAGAAGGTCATCCGCGACGTCAAGGAGCAGGAGATCTTCTTCGGCGAGATCCCGTTCATGACCGACAAGGGCACCTTCATCATCAACGGCACCGAGCGCGTGTGCGTCTCCCAGCTGCAGCGCTCGCCCGGCGTCTACTTCATGCCCGGCAAGTCGCGCGGCGAATATACGGCCAAGATCATTCCGGCCCGCGGCGCCTGGATCGAGCTGGAAGAGAAGCTGAACCTGCTGCAGGTGCGCCTGGACAAGAAGACCAAGCGCATCAACATCACCACGTTCCTGAAGGCCATGGGCCTGACCGACGACGCCGAGATCCTCAAGCGCTTCTATACCGTGGTCCCGGCCAAGGTCCAGAACGGCATATTCTATTTCCAGAACTGCCGCTTCCTCAAGGACAACAAGCTGACCGCCCCGGTGAAGGACGCCAAGGGCAACGAGGTGCTTCCCGCCAATACCAAGCTGACGCACAAGCACATCAAGGACCTGGAGAAGCTCGGTGTCGAATACGTGCCGCTGGACGTGGAGCTCTTTGAAGATCTTTATGCCGCCGCCGACCTGGAAGGCGTGCTGAAGCTCAACGAGGGCATCGGTACCGCCCAGATCAAAAAGCTGCGCAAGCTGGACTGCGAGTTCAAGGTCTTCTTCCCCGAGAGCGAGGAGGAGGAGTACGGCTCCATGCTGGCCTACACCCTGCGCAAGGACAAGAAGCGCAAGGACGCCGAGAGCGCCGAAAAAATAGCCGGCCATCCCGAGGGCGAGAGCGAGGACAAGGTGGCCAAGAACCAGGGCGACGCCTTCATCGAGGTGTTCAAGAAGCTGCGCCCCGGAGAGCCGGTCACCCTGGAGGGCTCGCGCAAGTTTTTCGAGAACATGATTTTCGACCCCAAGCGCTACGACCTTTCCTCGGTCGGGCGCATGAAGCTGAACATCAAGCTCGGCTTCAAGCCCGAGTTCAACCAGGACATTTTCACCCTGACCCTCGAGGACATGGTGCAGATCGTGCGCTATTTCCTCAAACTCAAGTATGACCGCACCGGCAGCATGCGCGTCGATGATATCGACCACCTGGCCAACCGCCGCATTCGCGCCGTCGGCGAGCTGGTGGAAAACGGTTTCCGCATCGGCCTGATGCGCCTGGAAAAGATCATCCGCGAACGCATCACCAATTCCCCCGACATCAGCGTGGTGCTGCCGCGCGAGCTGCTCAACACCAAGCCGGTCTTCGCCGCCCTCAAGGAATTTTTCGGCACCTCGCAGCTGTCGCAGTTCATGGACCAGACCAACGCCCTGGCCGAGACCACCCACAAGCGCCGCATCTCGGCGTTGGGACCCGGCGGCTTGAACCGCGAGCGCGCCGGCTTCGAGGTGCGCGACGTGCACTCCTCGCACTACGGCCGCATCTGCCCCATCGAAACGCCGGAAGGCCCGAACATCGGCCTGATCTCCTCGCTGACCACCTATGCCCGCGTCAACGATTACGGCTTCATCGAGACCCCCTACCGCAAGGTGGAGAACGGCCAGGTGGCGGATTATTTCCGCGTCGAATACGCCGGCGACTCCAAGTTCGCCTACTTCGATATCGTCCGCGAGAGCGATGCCAAGAGCGAAGTGAACCGCCTGCAGAAAGCCGGCAAGAAAGTGCCTCTGCTCAGCTACCACCCCTTCTACCTGACCGCCTGGGAGGAAGAGGAATACACCATCGCCCAGGCCAACACCGAGCTGGACGACAAGGGCCGGCTGGTGGCCAAGAAAGTCGACGCCCGCAAGGCCGGCGGCGAAACCCTGCAGGTCGATCCCATGGAGGTCAACTTCATGGATATCTCCCCCAAGCAGATCGTCTCCATCTCGGCGGCGCTGATCCCCTTCCTGGAGAACGACGACGCCAACCGCGCCCTGATGGGCTCCAACATGCAGCGCCAGGCCGTGCCGCTGATCAACCCCGAGGCGGCCATCGTGGCCACCGGCATGGAGCACCGCCTGATCAAGGACTCGGGCATGGTGGTTGTCTGCCGCCGCTCCGGCGTGGTGATGAACGCCGACGCCGAGCGCATCATCGTCAAGGTGGACGCCGACAACGCCGACGAGAACAACTTTTCCGAGGTCCAGGCCGATCTCTACGAACTGCAGAAGTTCCGCCGCTCCAACCAGAACACCATCATCAACCAGCGGCCGCTGGTCCAGGTCGGCGAGCGCGTGGAGCGGGGACAGATCCTCTGCGACGGCCCGGCTTCCGACAAGGGTGAGCTGGCCATGGGCCGCAACATCCTGGCCGCTTTCGTCCCCTGGCGCGGCTACAACTATGAGGACGCCATCATCCTCAGCGAGCGCCTGGTCAAGAATTCCGCCTTCAATTCGATCTATATCGTCGAGGAGACCATCGAGGCGCGCGAGACCAAGCTGGGCCCCGAGGAGATCACCCGCGACATTCCCAGCGTCTCCGAAACGGCGCTGAAAAATCTCGATGAGAGCGGCATCGTGCGCATCGGCGCCAAGGTCAAGCCCGGGGAAATCCTGGTCGGCAAGGTATCGCCCAAGGGTGAAACGCAGCTCTCTCCCGAGGAGAAGCTCCTGCGCGCCATTTTCGGCGAGCAGGCTTCGGAGATCAAGGATTCCTCCCTCTACTGCCCGCCGGGCGTCGAGGGCACGGTGATCGACGTCAAGGTATTCACCCGCCGCGGCCAGAACAAGGACAAGCGCGCCCAGGAGATCGACCGCATCGAGACCGCCAAGATGGAGCGCAACTTCGCCGACGAGAAGAAGATCCTGCTCGCCGAGAAATTTCAGAAGATCGCCCGGCTGCTGCGCAAGGAGAAGCTGGCCAAGACCCTGAGCTACAACAAAAAGAAATTCGAGAAGGGCAAGCCCATCCCGGCCAAGGAACTGGAGGCCATGGACGACGCCTTCCTGAAGGAAATCAAGAAGCATATCGAGGAGGACAGCAAGGCCCTGATCAGCGAGGTGGAGAAGAAAGTCCGCCTGCACGTCGACGCCCTCAAGCTGGAAATCCAGGAAAAAATCGACCAGATGAAGAAGGGCGACGAATTTGCCCCTGGCATCATCAAGATCGTCAAGGTGCTGATTGCCGTCAACCGCAAGATCTCGGTGGGGGACAAGATGGCCGGCCGCCACGGCAACAAGGGCGTCGTCGCCCGCATCCTGCCCGTCGAGGACATGCCGTTCCTGGCCAACGGCAACCACGTCGACATCGTGCTCAATCCGCTGGGCGTTCCCTCGCGCATGAACGTCGGCCAGGTCTACGAAATGATCCTGGCCTGGGCCGGCAAGGAGCTGGGCTGTTATTTCGAAACGCCGGTCTTTGACGGCGCCACGGAAAACGACGTCATTGAATACATGAAGAAGGCCGGGCTGCCCGAGGACGGCAAGGTCGTCCTGTACGACGGCGTCACCGGCGACTCGTTCAAGAACAAGGTCACCGTCGGCTACATGTACATGATGAAGCTGGAACACATGGTCGACGACAAGATTCACGCCCGCTCCACGGGCCCGTACTCGCTGATCACCCAGCAGCCGCTGGGCGGCAAGGCGCAGTTCGGCGGCCAGCGCGTCGGTGAAATGGAGGTCTGGGCCCTGGAGGCCTACGGCGCCGCCTACATCCTGCAGGAGATGCTGACCATCAAGTCCGACAACATCAGCGGCCGCAACGAGATCTACTCGGCGATCGTCAAGGGCACCATGGACTTCAACCCCGGGCTGCCGGAATCGTTCAACGTGTTGATCAAGGAAATGAAGAGCCTGGTGCTCAACATGGAACTGGTCAAGAAGGAAAAGCAGAGCGAGGAAAGCCTGGCCCAGGAAAACCTCTCCAACATTTCGTAAGGAGCGATGATGCGCAAATTAAAGAAAGACGGTAAGGAAACCAAGCTCATGGACTACAGCAAGGTGAAGCTCAGCATCGCCTCGCCGGAGATCATCAGGAGCTGGTCCTACGGGGAGGTCACCAAGCCGGAGACCATCAATTACCGCACCTTCAAGCCGGAGCGCGACGGCCTTTTCTGCGCCAAGATATTCGGCCCCACCCAGGACTTCCGCTGCCTGTGCGGCAAGTACAAGGGGTTGAAGTACAAGGGCATCGTTTGCGAGAAGTGCGGCGTCGAGGTCACCCTGTCCTCGGTGCGCCGCGAGCGCATGGGCCACATCGAACTGAATTCCAAGGTGGCGCACATCTGGTTCTTCCGCGGCATCCCCTCGCGCATCGGCGTGCTGCTGGAGATCAGCTCCAAGGAACTGGAGCACATCGTCTATTTTGAAAGCTACATCGTTCTCGATCCCAAGAACGTCCCCAGCCTGAAATTCAAGCAAGTGCTTTCCGAAGAGGAATACCTGGAAAACCTCGCCAAGTACGGCGACGGCTCTTTCCGCGCCGGCATGGGCGCCGAGGCCCTGCACGAGCTCCTGGCGGCGCTGGACCTCGACGAGGAAGTGACCAGCCTGAAGTCGCGCATCCGCGTGGAAAAGTCCTTCCAGCGCAAGAAGAACATGGCGCGGCGCCTGAAGCTGATGGAGGATTTCCTCAAGTCGGGCAATCACCCGGAGTGGATGGTCCTGGGCGTGCTGCCGGTGATGCCGCCCGACCTGCGGCCGCTGGTGCGCCTGGACGGCGGGCGTTTCGCATCGTCGGACCTCAACGATCTCTACCGCCGGGTCATCAACCGCAACAACCGCCTGAAACGACTGCTGGACCTGAAGGCACCCGAGCTGATCATCAAGAACGAGAAGCGCATGCTGCAGGAATCCGCCGACGCCCTCTTCGACAACCAGAAGCGCAGCCGCAGCTACATGAGCTCGCAGAAGCGGCCGCTGAAGTCGCTCTCCGATTCCCTGAAGGGCAAGCAGGGCCGCTTCCGCCAGAACCTGCTCGGCAAGCGCGTCGATTACTCGGGCCGCTCGGTGATCGTGGTCGACCCGCACCTGAAGCTGGATGAATGCGGCATTCCCAAGAAAATGGCCCTGGAGCTGTTCAAGCCCTTCATCTACAACAAGCTGGAGAAAAAAGGCATGGTCACCACGCTCAAGGTGGCCCGCACCTGGGTCGAAGAGAACCGCGATGAGATCTGGGACGCCCTGGACGAGGTCATCAAGGACCATACCGTCATGCTCAACCGCGCCCCGACGCTGCACCGCCTCGGCATCCAGGCCTTCAAGCCCCACCTGGTCGAAGGCAACGCCATCACCCTGCATCCCCTGGTCTGCCCGGCCTTCAACGCCGACTTTGACGGCGACCAGATGGCCGTGCACATCCCGCTGTCCCTGGAGGCCCAGGCCGAGGCCAAGATCCTGATGCTCTCCTCCAACAACATCCTGTCGCCGGCCAACGGCAAGCCTCTCGCCGTGCCCACCCAGGACATGATCCTCGGCTTCTACTACATGACCTTTACCAAGCGCAACCTGAACGGCGAGAACATGATCTTCCCCTCGTTCAAGGACGTGATGCAGGCCTATGAAGAGGGAAAAGTGGACCTCAACGCCCGCATCCGCGTCAAGTATCTCGGCACCATCAAGAACCAGGAAGCCTACCTGCTCGATCCCCAGGACATCGTCAACTGCCCGATCACGGAGATCAAGCGCGAAGACAACCACCTGCTGGTGACCACGCCCGGGCGGGTGATCTTCAACCAGCTCCTGCCCCAGGGCATCCCCTTTATCAATGGCCTGATGAAGAAGAAAGGCGTGCAGAACCTGATCTATTACATCTACCTCAACCACGGCTTCGGGCCTACCGTCGTGACCCTGGACAAAATGAAGGAGGCCGGCTTCGAATACGCCACCCGCGCCGGTTTCACCATCAGCATTTCCGACCTGCTGGTGCCGCCGCAGAAGCAGGAAATCATTGCCGCCACCGAAAAACTGCTGGAGGCGCTCGATCGCAGCTACAAGAACGGCCACCTGACCGCCGGCGAGCGCCACAATAAAATCATCGAGCTCTGGAGCAAGGCCAGCGACGACATCCGCGAAAAAATGTTCGACCAGATGCGCACGATGAGCTACGAGGGAGAGGGGATGAACCCCATCTTCGTCATGTCCGATTCGGGCGCCCGCGGCAGCAAGGATCAGTTGAAGCAGCTGGCCGGAATGCGCGGCCTGATGGCCAAGCCCTCGGGCGACATCCTCGAGACCCCGATCACGGCCAATTTCAAGGAAGGCCTGTCGGTCCTGCAGTACTTCATCTCCACCCACGGCGCCCGCAAGGGATTGGCCGACACGGCGCTCAAGACCGCCGATGCCGGCTACCTGACCCGCAAACTGGTCGACGCCGCCAACGAGGTGATCGTCAAGGAAGAGGACTGCCACACCATGAGCGGCATCGAGGTCTCGGCCATCATCGAGAACGGCAAGGAGATCGAGCCCCTGGTCGACCGCCTGATCGGTCGCTTCGCCCTTGACGACATCTATTCGCCCGACGATCCGGACAAGATCATCGTCGCCGCCGGCACGGAGATCGACGAGTACAAGGGCAAGGAGATCGTGGACTCGGGCATCATGAAGGCCAAGATCCGCTCGGTCCTGACCTGCGAGACGCGCAGCGGCGTGTGCACCAAATGCTATGGCCGCAACCTCTCCACCGGCAAGATCATCGAGCTGGGAGAGGCCGTGGGCATCATCGCCGCCCAATCCATCGGCGAGCCGGGCACGCAGCTGACCATGCGCACCTTCCACATCGGCGGCATCGGCCGCCATGAGGGCCAGACGCGCCTGCAGTCGGGTTACGAGGGCATCGTCAAGTACAACAACCTGGAGATCATCGAGAACAAGAACAACGAGTTCGTCGCCATGAACCGCATCGGCTCGCTGCAGCTGCTCGACTCCAAGAAGCGCGAAAAGGCCCTGTATCCGGTGGCTTACGGCTCCAAGATCCAGGTCAAGGACAACCAGGCGGTCAAGAAGGGCGACATGCTGCTGGAATGGGATCCCTTCGCCAACTCGCTGCTGACCAACGACAGCGGCATCGTGGAGCTGAAGGACCTGGAGGAGAACATTTCGTTCGTCAATGCCCGCGACGAGGAGACCGGCAAGATCACCCAGCTGGTCATCGATATCAGGAACGAAAAACTGCGCGACGAGCTGCTGCCCCACATCGCCATCCGCGACAAGGCGACCAACAAGATCAAGCGCAAGTATTACCTGCCGGTCAACGCCCACATCTCGGTCAAGGAGGGCGACGAGGTCCAGGCCGGCGACGTCCTGTCCAAGATCCCCTCGGAGTTCGCCAAGACCAAGGACATCACCGGCGGCCTGCCGCGCGTCACTGAGCTGTTCGAGGCGCGCAAGCCGAAATTCCCGGCCAAGATGGCCCAGATCGACGGCACCATCGAGTACGGCAAGGTGCAGCACGGCGCCCGCAAGATCACCATCCGCTCTTTCGACAAGAACGTCAAGCCCGATGAGCACAGCATCCCCCGCGGCGCCCACATCATCGTCGAAGATGGCGGCAAGATCACGGCCGGAACGCCGCTGATGGACGGCCCGCTCAATCCCGTCGACATTCTCAGCGTCCTGGGCGAGCAGAAGCTCGCCGAATACCTGCTGAAAGAGATCCAGGACGTTTACCGCCTGCAGGGAGTGGAGATCAACGACAAGCACATCGAGATCATTATCCGCCAGATGATCAAGTGGCGTCGCGTCGAGGAGGTCGGGGACACGCAGTTCATCCCCGACCAGATCATCGAAAAATGGAAGTTCGAAGAGGAGAACGCCCGCGTCGTTGCCGAAGGCGGCCACCCGGCCAAGGCCAAGCCCGCCCTGCTCCCCATTTCGCGCGCGGCGCTGGCCAACGACAGCTTCCTTTCCGCCGCCGCCTTCCAGGAAACGACGCGCGTCCTGACCGACGCCGCCATCGCCGGCAAGGAAGACCACCTGCTGGGCATCAAGGAGAACGTGACCATGGGCCGCCTGATCCCGGCCGGTACCGGCTACTCCTACTACCAGCAGACCGAGCACGACCAGGTGGAAGACAAGTTCAAGATCGCGACGAAATAGAAGCGGGCCCCGCGGCCTGCCCGAGTCAGAGACGGTAACAGAGGCGGCCCCAGCGGCCGCCTTTTTTTTATGATTCAAGCCGGGCCTATACACTTTTCGCGGTTGTTTGGAGTATAATGTTTTCTGGAACAACCGCTCCCCGAAGCAAGGAGGCACGATGAAAAAGTCACTATTGGCCATCCTGGCCGTTTCGACGATGATCCTCTCCCTGGCCGCGGCTGCCGACGAAAAGAAGCCTTTGACCTACCCGCAGACGAAAAAGGTCGACGTGATCGACAATTACCACGGCACCCAAGTGGCCGATCCCTACCGCTGGCTCGAGGACGACAATGCTCCCGAAGTCAAGGCCTGGGTCGCGGAGCAAAACCGCGTGACCAACGCCTACCTGGGCGGCATCGCCTGCCGTCCCGCCATCGCCAAGCGACTCGAGGAGCTGTTCAATTATCCCCGCTATTCGGCACCCTTCCGCGTCGGCGACTATTACTTTTACAGCAAGAATGACGGACTGCAGAACCAGTCGGTGCTCTATTACCAGAAAGGGCTGGACGGCGAGCCGCAGGTCTTCCTCGACCCCAACACCCTCTCGGCCGACGGCACCGTGCGCGTCGGGCTGATGGGCGAATCGCAGGACGACCGCTACATGGCCATTTCCCGCTCCGAGGCCGGGTCGGACTGGCAGGAAATCCGCGTCATGGAGATCGCCACGCGGAGCGAGCTGCCCGACCGCCTGCGCTGGGTGAAGTTCTCGGGGGCGGGTTGGAGCGGCGACGGTTTTTACTATTCCCGCTATGACGAGCCCAAGGCGGGCGATGAGCTCAAGGCCAAGAACGAGAACCAGAAGGTCTATTACCACAAGCTCGGCGATGCCCAGGAAAAGGACGCCCTGGTGTTTGCCGATCCCCAGCATCCGCTGCGCTACTACGGGGCCGGCGTTTCCGAGGACAAGCGCTACCTCTTCCTGTTCATCTCCGAGGGCACGCACGGCTCGGAGATCCAGTTCCGCGACCTGACCAAGAAGGACGACCCGTTCCACCTGCTTTGCCCCGGCTTCGAGTTCGACTACAGTCCGATCGACAATATCGGCGGTACGTTCCTGGTGCATACCAATTGCGATGCCCCCAACTACAGGGTAGTGGCCATCGACGGCGCCAGGCCCGGGAAGGAGAACTGGCAAACGGTAATCGCCGAGAAAGGGGACGTGCTGCTCGGGGCCAACAGTGCCGGCGGCAAGCTCTTTTGCAGCTACCTCAAGGACGTCACGACTCGCGTCAGCCAGCATGATCTATCCGGCAAGCTGGAGCGCGAGATCGCCCTGCCCGGCCTGGGTTCGGCCGGGGGTTTTGGCGGAAAAAAAGAGGATCGCACTCTTTTCTATACGTTCACCTCGTTCAACTACCCGCCGGTGATTTTCCAGTACGACATCGCCAGCGGCGAAAGCCGGCTCTTCCGCAAGAGCGAGGCCAAGTTCAATCCCGCCGACTATGAGGTCAAGCAGGTCTTTTTCCCCGGCAAGGACGGCACGCGAGTTCCCATGTTCATCGTCCACAGGAAGGGGATGGTTCTTGACGGCGGCAATCCCACTTTTCTCTATGCCTATGGCGGCTTCAACGCCAGCATGTCTCCCTACTTCAGCGCCGGCAACCTCGTATTCCTGGAAAAGGGCGGCGTCTATGCCGTGGCCAATATTCGCGGCGGCGGCGAATACGGCGAGGCCTGGCATAAGGCCGGCATGCTTGAGAAAAAGCAGAACGTGTTCGACGACTTCATCGCCGCCGCCGAGTACCTGGTGGGGCAGAAGTACACCCGCCCCGAAAAACTGGCGATCTCCGGCGCCTCCAACGGCGGCCTGCTGGTCGGCGCCTGCATGGCGCAGCGCCCCGACCTGTTCCGCGTCGCCCTGCCCGCGGTGGGGGTGATG
The DNA here is from genome assembly GCA_963732485.1 of Candidatus Aminicenantota bacterium. Classification (GTDB taxonomy): domain Bacteria; phylum Acidobacteriota; class Aminicenantia; order UBA2199; family UBA2199; genus UBA2199. Next base: position 181,144 of record CAVSZS010000012.1, on the reverse strand, counting down.
GACATGCTGCGCTACCACAAGTTCACCGTGGGCTGGGGCTGGAGCGTGGAATACGGCTCGAGTGACGATGCGGCGCAGTTCAAATATCTTTACGCCTATTCGCCGCTGCACAACCTGAAGCCCGGGGTGAGCTACCCGGCGACCCTGGTCACCACCGCCGACCACGACGACCGCGTCGTGCCGGCCCACTCCTTCAAGTTCATCGCCGCGCTGCAGGAGATGCACAAGGGTGAGAACCCGGTGTTGATCCGCATCGAGACGCGCTCCGGACACGGATCGTCAAACCTGCGCAAGGCCATCGAGATCGCTGCCGACACCTGGGGATTCGTATTCAAGAACTTGGGAATGGAGTGCAGGTAATAAGCGATCTTTCGTGACAAGTGACAAGTGACGAGTGACGAGAAAAAGATAAGATAGAGTCCGAAGCCTAAAAAACAGGCGACGGTTTGCAGCAATGGAATTACTCATGCCATCGTTCTAGGATAACGCCGGTCAAAGCGCATAGAGATCCCGGATCCATATTCATTTTATTGGAATTTTCCATATTTCAGACGTTCCAACAACAAAAAACCGCAAATTAAAGCTGCATTTGCCCGCGAATAAAGGGTTTCCAGTTTGGCAGCAATCTTGCCTATAGGAAAGTGGAATTCAAATTAATGGAGGTTTACATGTTTAAAAAATCCTGTTTGGGGCTGCTGCTCGTGCTCACGGCCATGACCGTCGGGTTTGCGCAATCCAGCCAGACCGGCACGCTTATGGGCGTGGTCACCATGGAAGATGGAGTGTCCATCCCGGGCGTGACGGTCGTTGTTTCCTCACCGGCCCTGATCATCGGCAAGATGACCGCCGTGACCAACGAGAATGGCGTCTACCGCTTTGGCAACCTGCCTCCCGGTGTGTACGAGCTCAACTTTCAACTGGAAAGCTTCCGTCCGGTCATCCGCAAGGACATCCGCGTGGTCGCCCTGCAGACCTACACGGTCAACACCACCATCCGCCAGGAAACCCTGAAGGAAGCCATCGTGGTCACCGGGCAGAGCCCCACGGTGGACACGCAGCGCCAGACGCGCGCGGCCAACTTCGACGTGCAGTTCCTGAAGGCGCTGCCCGCTCCGCGCAACCTGGGCAACTTCGTCAACATGGCCCCGGGCATGATCGATGGCGGCGCCGGCGGTGGCTCTTCGTCGATGGGAGGCTCGGCCATGGACAACTCCTACAACCTGGACGGCGTCAACCTCGGCGACCCGGCCACCGGCCTCACCAACGTCACCTTCGGTCTCGACATCATGGACGAGATCTCGGTCCAGAGCGGCGGCCTTTCGGCCGAGTACGGCTCGGTCCGCGGCGCCATGGTCAACGTCGTCACCAAGTCCGGCGGCAACCGCCTCACCGGCAACGCTTCGTTCTTCCTCAACCACGAAAGCCTTGTCGGGGACAACCGCACGGGCACCGTGCTGGAAGATGAGGGCTTCAGCGGCAACCACCTGGAATTCGAGCCCGGGTTCTCCATTGGCGGTCCCGTGATCAAGGACAAGTTGTGGTTCTTCGCCTCGGCCACCTACAAGGAAATGCAGAACTACGCCATCGGTTTCCCCTACACCAACCCCGATGCCAAGACGATCATTAAAACCACCCAACCCCTGCCTTACCTCAAGCTGACCTTCCAGCCCAACCAGAAAAACAAGTTCACCCTCTCCTACAACTACTCCGACCGCCTGAACAACAACCGGGGCGCCGACCGTTACCACACCGAGAACAACACCATCAAGCAGACCACTCCGACCCACGTGGTCAACCTGAACTGGAACCGTTATTTCGGCGAGAACATGTATGCCAACTTCAAGGTCGGCGTCAGCCAGTTCCAGATGAACCTGGATTCCAACCTGGACGCCCCGTTCTATTATGACCTGTACACCTACCGCTATCTCGACAAGGGCGGCGCCTGGCGCACCATGGACCACAACTCGCGCGACCGCTACAACTTCAACGTCGATGCCACCACGTTCATCGACAACTTCATGGGCACCCATGAATTGAAGGTCGGCGGCGAGGCCCAGCTGGCCCGCGTCAACTGGCTGGTCTACGGCAAGCCCGACCCCATCTCCGGCGCCCACTATCAGGGCATGCTCGGCGAGGACTACTATTACTTCGGCCTGGTCCTGTCCGGCGACGGCTTCGACCGCAAGGACAATATGGATGACTACTTCGGTTTCATCCAGGACACCTGGCGCGTCAACCGTCACATGACCCTCAACCTCGGCGTGCGCCTGGAATACAACTCGCTGACCTGGCCCGTGCAGGGCGAGAGCGGCGACATCCAGCTGCCCGGCGCCCTCAGCGGCCTGAAGGTCAACCGCGGCATCACCGAGCCCATCAAGGGGCTGTCCTGGACCACCCTGGCCCCCCGCGCCGGCATCATCTATGACCTGTTCGGCGACAACAAGACCCTGGTGAAAGCCTCCTGGGGCCGCTACACCGTGGCCAACCAGACCGGCTGGATCAACGTCGCCCATCCCAACGGCTGGGTCGGCTACATCACCTACCTGAACCCCGACGGCACGCCGATCATCGGCTCCGAATCGGTCTGGTCGATACCCGCTTCCACCTTTATCGGCTACAAGAATTACAAGTTGAAGGCCCCTTACACCGACGAAGTGACGGTCGGCGTGGAGCGCGAGCTGTTCACCGACTGGTCGGCCAGCGCCCGCTTCATCCGCAAATGGGACCGCAACCTGGTCCACCAGGTCGACGCCGCGCAGCTCGATATGGACAAACTGATGAGCACCGGCGAGCTCGACTGGAGCAAGAACTGGATCACCAAGACCACCGTGGATCCGTTCGACGGCAAGACCGTCACCTTCTACAGCAAGAAGAACACCTCCGCCGCTGAAATCTACATCGTTAACCCTCCGGGCGCCGAGCGCGATTACCAGGGCGTGGAACTCACGCTGAACAAGCGCTTCAGCCACGGCTGGGCACTGAACACGTCCTATGTGTACGGCGAGGGCAAGGGACTCATCAGCCAGGGCCGCGGCGGCGCCTCATTGGGCACCTCCGCCTTGTTCGCCGATCCCAACGCCCACATCAATACCTACGGCACGCTGGACCTCGATGCCCGCCACCAGTTCAAGGTGCAGGGCCTGTTGAACGGCCCCCTGGGCATCAATCTCAGCGGCTACTTCCGCTTCCTGAGCGGCGGCACCTGGACGCGCCAGATCACTTCCCGCCTTCTGGGCGTGACCGTTTCCCAGAGCCGTTCGGGCGCAACCATCTTTGCCGAAGAACGCGGCGCGCGCCGTATGCCTGATACCGTTCAGCTCGACCTGCGCCTGGAAAAGGGTTTCAAGATCGGCAAGGTCAACCTGAGCGCGTTCGCCGATTGTTTCAACGTGTTCAACCAGGGAGTAGCCACCACGGTCTGGGCCAACTCCAGCAATCCCCTCTATGCTTTCGAGCGCATGATGACCATCAACGACCCGCGCATGTTCCAGCTGGGAGCCCGCATCGAGTTCAACTGAGCTTTAAGGCTTAGTTAGTTTAGTCTCTTTAGGGGGGACACTTCGGTGTCCCCCCTTTTTTATATTGAATAAAAAAATCTCTCGCGATTTTTCAATCCCTCATCGCCAAATCAGGTGACGTTTGGCAAGTTGATTTATTAAAATCCAGGCATGCCCCAGTTCAAAAATCAGACATATTTCCCCATGAATTCCCTTCTTTATGTGTTTATAATTCAAATTATTGGAATGTTTCGCCGGCCGGAATTCAATAATTTGAACTGCCCACTCAGCGACACCCGTTAAATGGTCTTTTTTGATTTGGCACGAATATTGCTTAAATAAAGTGGTAAATTTAAAGGAGGCTTGTATGATAAAAAAAATCAGTTTGGGACTGTTGCTTCTGCTCGCGGTCATGACCGTCGGGTATGCGCAGTCCAGCCAGACCGGCACGCTTATGGGCGTGGTTTCCATGGAAGATGGAGTAACCATCCCGGGCGTGACCGTGAACCTGTCGTCGCCGGCCCTGATGGTCGGCAAAATGACCGCCGTGACCAACGAGAACGGCGTGTATCGTTTTGCCAACCTGCCTGTCGGCAATTATGAGTTGAGTTTCCAGCTGGAAGGCTTCCGCCCGGTCATCCGCAAGGACATCCGCGTGGTCGCCCTGCAGACCTTCACGGTCAACGCCAGCCTGCGCCAGGAATCCCTGCAGGAAGCCATCGTGGTCACCGGGCAGAGCCCCACGGTAGACACGCAGCGCCAGACGCGCGCGGCCAACTTCGACGTCCAGTTCCTGAAGTCGCTGCCCGCTCCCCGCAACCTGGGCAACTTCGTCAACATGGCCCCGGGCATGACCGGTGACTCCGCTCACGGTTCCGCCACCATGGACAACTCCTACAACCTGGACGGCGTCAACCTCGGCGACCCGGCCACCGGCGTCACCAACGTCACCTTCGGTCTCGACATCATGGACGAGATCTCGGTCCAGAGCGGCGGCCTTTCGGCCGAGTACGGCTCGGTCCGCGGCGCCATGGTCAACGTCGTCACCAAGTCCGGCGGCAACCGCGTCACCGGCAACGCCTCCTTCTTCCTCAACCACGAAAGCTTTGTCGGCGACAACCGCAAGGGCACCGTGCTGGAGGAAGAGGGCTTCAGCGGCAACCGCCTGGAATTCGAGCCCGCCTTCTCCATCGGCGGTCCCGTGATCAAGGACAAGCTGTGGTTCTTTGCCTCGGCCACCTACAAGGAAGTCCAGAACTTCGCCATCGGCTTCCCCTATACCAACCCCGATGCCAAGACCACCATCAAGGTCACCCAGCCCCTGCCTTACCTCAAGCTGACCTTCCAGCCCAACCAGAAAAACAAGTTCACCCTCTCCTACAACTACTCCGACCGCCTGAACAACAATCGCAACGCCGACCGTTATCACACCGAGAACAACACCGTCAAGCAGACCACTCCCACCCACGTGGTCAACCTGAACTGGAACCGCTATTTCGGCGAGAACATGTATGCCAACTTCAAGGTCGGCGTCAGCCAGTTCCAGATGAACCTGGATTCCAACCTGGACGCTCCCTTCTATTATGACCTGTACACCTACCGCTACCTCGACAAGGGCGGCGCCTGGCGCACCATGGACCACAACTCGCGCGACCGCTACAACTTCAACGTCGACGCCACCACGTTCATCGACGACTTCATGGGCACCCATGAACTGAAGGTCGGCGGCGAGGCCCAGCTGGCCCGCGTCGGCTGGATGGTCTACGGCAAGCCCGATCCCATCTCCGGCGCCCACTACCAGGGCATGCTCGGCGAGGACTACTATTACTTCGGCCTGGTCCTGTCCGGCGACGGCTTCGACCGCAAGGACAACATGGATGACTACTTCGGTTTCATCCAGGACACCTGGCGCGTCAACCGTCACATGACCCTCAACCTCGGCGTGCGCCTGGAATACAACTCGCTGACCTGGCCCGTGCAGGGCGAGAGCGGCGACATCCAGCTGCCCGGCGCCCTCAGCGGCCTGAAAGTCAACCGCGGCATCACCGAGCCGATCAAGGGGCTGTCCTGGACCACCCTGGCCCCCCGCGCCGGCATCATCTATGACCTGTTCGGCGACAACAAGACCCTGGTGAAAGCCTCCTGGGGCCGCTACACCATGGCCAACCAGACCGGTTGGATCAACGTCGCCCATCCCAACGGCTGGGTCGGCTACATCACCTACCTGAACCCCGACGGCACGCCGATCATCGGCTCCGAATCGATCTGGTCGATGCCCGCTTCCACCTTTATCGGCTACAAGAACTACAAGCTGAAGGCCCCCTACACCGACGAAGTGACGGTCGGCGTGGAGCGCGAGCTGTTCACCGACTGGTCGGCCAGCGCCCGCTTCATCCGCAAATGGGACCGCAACCTGGTCCACCAGGTCGACGCCGCGCAGCTCGATATGGACAAACTGATGAGCACCGGCGAGCTCGACTGGAGCAAGAACTGGATCACCAAGACCACCGTGGATCCGTTCGACGGCAAAACCGTCACGTTCTACAGCAAGAAGAACACCTCTGCCGCCGAAATCTACATCGTTAACCCTCCGGGCGCCGAGCGCGATTACCAGGGCGTGGAACTCACGCTGAACAAGCGCTTTAGCCACGGCTGGGCACTGAACACGTCCTATGTGTACGGCGAGGGCAAGGGTCTCATCAGCCAGGGCCGCGGCAGCGCCTCTTTGGGCACCTCCGGCCTGTTCGGCGATCCCAACGCCCACACCAACGCCTACGGCACGCTGGACCTCGACGCCCGCCACCAGTTCAAGGTGCAGGGCCTGTTGAACGGCCCCCTGGGCATCAACCTCAGCGGCTATTTCCGTTTCATGAGCGGCGGCACCTGGACGCGCACGATCAACTCGCGCTACCTCGGCGTGAGCGTCACCCAGAGCCGTTCGGGCGCGACCATCAACGCCGAAGAACGCGGCGCGCGCCGTCTGCCGGATACCGTTCGCCTTGACCTGCGCCTGGAAAAGAGCTTCAAGATCGGCAACTTCAACCTGAGCGCGTTCGCCGATTGTTTCAACGTGTTCAACCAGGGCATAGCCACCTCGGTCTGGACCAACTCCAGCAACCCGGTTTATGCATTCGAGCGCATGATGACCATCAACGACCCGCGCATGTTCCAGCTGGGAGCCCGCATCGAGTTCAACTGAGCGTAAGGCTTAGTTAGTTTCGTCTCTTTAGGGGGGACACTTCGGTGTCCCCCCTTTTTTTTGCTTGGCGAAACCCCGCTCATGGGGTATGATCGGATAATGAAACCCGTTCAGTCTTCCGTTGCTCAATTGATCCGCCGCCGCGCCTGGATAATCGCCATTTCCGGCCTGGCGCTCCTGGTGCTGGTCTGGTGGCTGCTGCGGCCCGGTTCCGCAGGCCCCGCCGCCAGCCGGCGCCCCGGGCGCTGGAACGTGGTGCTGGTGACCATCGATACGCTGCGCGCCGATCATGTCGGCGTCTACGGGGCGGCAAGGGCGGACACGCCGGTGCTCGATGCCCTGGCCGGCGAAGGCGTGCGTTTCGAGCATTGCATCGCCCAGGCGCCGTTGACCTTGCCTTCCCACGCTTCCCTGTTGTCATCCACCCAGCCCCTGTTTCACCGCGTGCGCGACAACGGGGCGTTCCGGGTGCCGCAGGAACTGGACCTGCTCAGCGAAGTGCTGCGCCAGCGCGGTTTCTCCACATCGGCTTTCATCGGTGGCTATGTCCTGCATGGCAAATGGGGGCTGAACCAGGGATTCGATCATTATTCCGACCGCTTCGATCCCGGCGGCTCGGGCAGCCTGGTACTGCTGGCCAAAAAGCCGGCCGCCGAGGTCCTTGCCGACGCCCGGAGCTGGCTGGATAAAAACGGCGACAAGCGTTTCTTTGCCTGGATCCACCTCTACGACCCGCACTTTCCCTATGCTCCGCCGGCACCTTTCGACGGGCGGGGCGGGGGGGCCTACCGGGGCGAGGTGGAATATGCCGACCACGAACTGGGCCGTTTCTTCGGCTATCTGCGTGAGAAAGGATGGTACGACCGAACCCTGGTCGTAGTAACGGCTGATCACGGGGAGGGGTTGGATGACCACGGCGAGCAGAAGCATGGCTACTTCCTTTACGAGACCACCATCCACGTGCCGCTGATCTTCCGCGCCCCGGTCGCGTTCGCCGCCAAAACCGTGCCGCAAACGGTGCAATTGCTCGACGTGGCTCCGACCATCCTGGACCTGCTGGGCATTCCCGCCCCGGCCCGCTGGCAGGGAACGTCGATGCGGCAATTGCTGGCTGGCAAGGAAGATGACCGCTTCGGATCAGCCTACAGTGAAACCTGGTATCCGCGCCTGCATTTCGGCTGGGCGCCTTTGAAGGCCTTCTTTGCCGGCAAAACGAAATACATTTATGCCCCGCGCGACGAATTGTACGACCTGGACCGCGACCCGGGCGAGGAGCGCAACCTGGCGGCTGAACGTCCACGCCAGCGCAATGACCTGCGCGGGCGCGGGCTCGCTTTCATGCAGAAAGCCGGCCGCGGGGCCCTGACCCCGGGGAACATCCAGGTTATGGACGCGGAAGACCGGCGTCGGTTGGCCGCCCTGGGATATCTGGGCGGCACCTTAACGCCGGCGGATGACAGCGGCCCCCTGGCCGATCCCAAGGACAAGCTGGCGGATTACGTCGCCTTCGGACAGGCCGCCGCGCAACTCGGCGAAGGGCGCTGGCAGGAAGCGCTCGCCGCCGCCCAAGGGGTCGTCGAGCGCAATCCCGAGTTTGCCGACGCGATGAACCTGCTGGGCAATGCATTTTTCGCGGGAAACCGTTTTCAGGAAGCCCGGGATATTTTCCGCCGGGCGTTGCTGCTCAAACCCGAGGACCCCAACTATCGCCTGGATCTGCTGAAGACCCTGGAGAAAATGGGGGAGTTTGCCGCCGCCGCCGCGGAGGGGCAGCGTTTTCTTCGCGATGCCCCCGAAGATCCAACGCTTCTGGCCGCCTTGGGGCGGATTCGTTTGCAACAAAAGCAGGATGCGGAAGGACTGCGCCTGCTGCAGCAGGCGCTGGCGCTTGATCCGGGTATTTATCCCCGACTCAACCAGGCCGCAGAGATCCTGATCGCTCGCGGGGAATTTGCCCGGGCCCAGGAGTTGCTGCGGGGTGTCCTGGCCGCGAATCCAGGTGCCGCCAACAGCCATTACCTGCTGGGGCAGATCGAGGAAGGCCGCGGTCAACAGGCGGCGGCAATGGAATTCTACCGCCGCGAACTGGCGATCAACTCCAGGCGCTTCGAGGCGGCGGTCAACCTGGCGAACCTGCTGAAGCAAGGGGGTGACTTCGAGGCCGCGGCCCGCTATTACCGCATGGCCCTCGATGCGAATGCCGGACTGAAGCTGCCGCGCTTTCACCTGGCCGAGATCCTGCTGCGCCAGGGCGGCGACCTGAATGAGGCCGTCGCCTTGTGCCTGCAGGGGGTCGAACTGTTGCCTCGCGACCGTGACACCCTTTTCGGCTACTTTGTCCTCACCAACCTCTATGCCGCCCTCGGCGACACCGAGCGTCGCGATTTCTACACGTTGGCCGGGGAAAGACTGATCGCCGGACTGGAGAAGCGCTGAAGGCCGTGAGGCGGGAGTTGCCCCAGGCCCGTTGGCTGTGGTAAGATGAAGCCCATGTCTCCCTCTCGTATCGTACAAGCGCATCCGCGTCGTTATTGGATCGTCGCGGCCATCCTGGCGGCAACCATCATTGCGGTCGGGTTGATCGTGCGTTCCTGGCTCGGCCCGGGGACGTTCCGGCCCCGTCAGAGCGAACTCAACGTCATCCTGATCACGATCGATACCCTGCGCGCCGATCATGTCAGCGCCTATGGGTCGGACCGGGCCGACACCCCGGTGCTGGATGCGCTGGCAAGCGAGGGGGCGAGGTTCGACCACTGTGTTGCCCAGACGCCGCTTACCCTGCCCTCCCATACGTCGTTGCTTTCCTCCACCTATCCCCTGTTCAACCAGGTTCGTGACAACGGCGGCTTCCGGGTCCCCGGATCGCTGACGCTGGTCAGCGAAATTTTAAAAGGACGCGGGTTCGCGACGGCCGCTTTTATCGGGGCGTTCGTGCTGCATGGAAAATGGGGGCTGGACCAGGGCTTCGACACCTACTCCGACCATTTTGATCCGCTGCGCTACGGCAAGATCCTGCTGGAGAACGAGAAACGCGCCGATGAAGTGCTGGGCAACGCCCGGCGCTGGCTCGAAAACCGGGGGGACAGGCAATTTTTCGCCTGGATCCACCTCTATGATCCGCACTCGCCATATGATCCGCCCGCGCCTTTTGACGGCGGTTCTTCCCAGGCGGCCTACCGCGGCGAGGTGGAGTATACCGATAGCGAACTGGGAAAGTTCGTCGCCTTTTTGAAAGCAAAGGGGATTTATGAGCGCTCGCTGATCGTGGTCGCCGCCGACCACGGCGAGGGGCTGGGCGACCACAACGAGGACGGGCACGGCATGTTCCTCTATGAGACAACGGTCCATGTTCCCATGATCATCCGTGCTCCCAAGCCGTTCGCCCGCCGCGTGGTGGGCGAAACGGTGGAACTCGTGGACGTGGCGCCGACCATCCTGGACCTGCTGGGAGTTCCCGCCCCGAAACAGTGGCAGGGGCGCTCTCTTTGGCCGCTGCTTGACGGCCAGCCGGACAACGCGGCGAGCCGGGCCTACAGCGAGACTTATTACCCCCGTTTCCACTACGGCTGGTCCCACCTGCAAGCATTCACCAGTGGCACGCTCAAGTATATCCTGGCTCCGCGCGACGAGCTGTATGACCTGGCGCGGGACCCCGGGGAGCTTCTTGAGCTGGCCGGAGACCGGCGCCGCCGCGACCTGCGGGGACAGCTGTTGTCTTTCGTCAGCCGCGGTTCCCGCGGGGCGCTGGACAGTGCCGCCGGCCGGCAGCTGAGTCCCGCGGACCAGCAGCGACTGGCCGCTTTGGGCTACCTCTCGGGAACCGTCAAGGTCGACGACTCGCTTCCCCTCGCCGACCCCAAGGACAAAATCGCGGTCAGCAATTCTTTGACGGAAGCAACGCGGCTGCTGGAACAAAAGCGTCCCGAAGAAGCGGCCGCCCTGCTCGAGCGCCTGACCCGCGAGGAACCAGAGCTCGCCGATGCCTGGAGCCTGCTGGGCAATGTCAACCTGAAGCGCCAGCGCCAGCAGGAGGCCCTTACGTGCTTCCGCCGCGCCCTGGCCCTGAAACCCGACAACAATTTCCTCATGCTGAACATTGTCAAGACACTGGTGGGCTTGGGCAAAGTCGAGGATGCGGCCGCGGAGAACCTGCGCTTTCTAAAATCCTTTGCCGACGATCCCGCCCTGCTGGAGCAATTGGGCTTTATCCGCTTGCGCCAGAACCGCCCCGCTGAGGCCTTGAAGATTCTGGAACGAGCGACGGCCATCGATCCATCGTCCTCGCAACTGGTCAACCTGGCCGGCGAGGCGCTGATCATGAAGGGGGATCATGCCGCCGCGGAAGCGATCCTGAGCCGCGGCATACGGGAAAACCCCAAGACCCGCAGCACCCGCTACCTGCTGGCCCAGGTGCAGGAGGCGTTGGGGCGCCCCGCTGCGGCCATCGACCTGTACCGTCAGGAACTGGAGATCAATCCCGCCAAATACCAGGCCGCGGTCAATTTAGCCAACCTGCTGAAGAAAGGGGGGCGGCTTGCCGAGGCAGCCGGCTATTACCGCATGGCGATCGACGCCAACAATAAGTTGAAGATGCCCCGTTTCCACCTGGCCGAAATCATGCTGCGCGAAGGGCGGGACCTTGACCAGGCCGCCAGCCTTTGCCTGGGCGGGATCGTCCTGCCGCCCCGGGATCGCGATACCCTGTTCGGCTATTTTGTGCTGACCAATCTGTATGCCGCCCTTGGCGACGCCGAGCGCCGCGACCACTACACCCGCCTGGGGGAAAAGCTGATCAGTGAGCTGGAAAAGAAATAAGCGGCAGTGACCGTGTCAGTGTCAGCAGGAAATGAAAGCAATCGGTTTACGGTGGACGGCAGACGGTTGACGGTCAAAAAAGCAATAACGAGACTTGCATATCAAATCCCAGATTCCAACCAACAAACACATGCCAAATTCTCAAGAATACGGCAGTTTAGAATTGGCTTTTCTTCTTCTTGCTAACGTCTAGCGTCTACTATCTAACGTCTATAGGCCGGTCAATTTATTTAGGAACTTGCCTCGCGCAACAGAGAGGCGAGTTGCTCCCGCTCCGCGGGGCTGAGCCGGTCGGCCAGCTTCCGCTTCAATGTGTTCAGCGTCTTGCGCGCTTCGTCCCGCCGCCCGCTGCTCAACAGGGCGATGGCCAGGTTGAAGTGGGCGTTGATGAACCCCGGGTCGATGCGTGTCGCCGAGCGAAACTGTTCGATGGCCTTGGATGAGTCGCCCAGGTAGAGGTATACGACCCCCAGCCCATTCACCGCGGTGATCAGTTGCGAGTCCGCCTCCAGCGCCCGGGAGAAGAAACCGGCGGCCAGTTGCAGCCCGCGGCGGTCCTTGCGCTGGCGGAAAAGGCTCAGGTGCAGGGTACCCAGACCGCTCAGGGCCAATGCCTGTTTCGGGTCGAGTCGCAGAGCCTGCTGGAACGACTGGACGGCCTGGTCACCCTGGCCGCGATCGAGCTGGGCGAGGCCCAGCTGGGTCCAGTGGGCCGGGTTGCCGCCCTGCTCGCGCACCAGGTCCTGGAGGAGGTTCTCCGCCAGCTCGCCCTGGTCGAGCCTGACCAGCAGCTTGGATGCCTGGGCGCGGATCTCCACTGGCAGCGGCGAACCCGAAACCTGCCCGGCCTGGATCAGCTTGCGCAAGGCAGCCAGGGCCTGCTCGGTATGCCCCGTTTCAATATTCATGTCGGCCAGCGCGATCGCCAGCTTGTGATCATCGGGTTCCAGGTCCCAGGCCTGCTGGAAATGGCCGATGGCCAGGTCGATCCGCTTCTGGCTGCGGTACAGCTCGCCCAGCAGCAAGTGGGCTTCCACGGCCCGGGGATCGCGCGCCAGGACAAGCCGCGCCATTTCCTCGGTCTGCCGCGCGTCGCCGCGGTCGCGAAAAAACGCCGCCAACAGCATGGCAAAGCGGGAAATGTCGGGGAAGCGGGCAATGGCCTCGCGCAGGACCGCCACGGTGACCGCAGGGTCCTTGCGGGCCAGGGCCAGCTCGTAGCGCATGTCGTGAAACTGAGGCAGGGTGCGGTCGATGCCGGTAATCCGCAGAGCGGCGATCTGGCGCTCGGCGCCGTCCAGGTCCCCGGAGTGAATGGCCTGCCGGGCCTCCAGCAGAAGGTTCATCGTGCCGATGCCGTCCTTGGGATCGGCGCTGCTTTCCGCCCGGAGCGCGGGGCCGCCGGCGGCCAGGTAACCCAGGGCGCGCAGCCGGTCCTGGTCCAGGCGGGACTGCCGCGGCCGCAGCGCGGCCTGGCCGGCACTCACTGTTTTTTCCAGGTAGCTGTCCAGATCGCGGGCCAGCCCCTTGGCCTGCACGTTCTTTTTAAGGTAAAGGTTGTCCTTTTCCAGCGGATCGGCCGCCAGGTCGTACAGTTCCGCGCGGGGGAGGGAGATGAACTTGAGCGGGCCGCGCACGAGTCCCGAAAGGGGAGCCCACCCCATTTCTTCCATGCCGTACAGGCTCTCAAAGTAAAGGGCGGGAACCGGCTTGGCCGGGTTTTCATCTTTGCTCAGCAGCGCGGCGATGCTCCGGCCCTGGACACCCGCGGGCCGGGGCAGTCGGTACAGCTCCAGCAGGGTGGGCAGGACATCAACAAGCCCGACGGCCTGTGTCACGACCCGGCCGCCGCGAAAGAGCCGTGGCTGGTAAAAGATGAGCGGGACGCGCAGCGTTTCCTCGTAGCAGAACACGCCGTGGCCGCTTTCGCCGTGCTCGCCGAAGCCCTCGCCATGATCGCCGGCGATCACCACCAGCGTGTTCTTCAGCAGGCCGCGGCTTTCGAGGTCGCGCAGCATGCGGCCGATGGTCTCGTCCATGTAGGCGATCTCGCCGCGATACGGATCGTTGGGAAAACGGGCACGGAAGGATGCCGGCGGCTCGTAGGGGTGGTGGGGATCGTAGAGATGGACCCAGCAGAAGAACGGGGAGGAGGGAGCGCGCTCCAGCCAGCGGGAGAATTTGTCATACACCCGGTCGGCTGTGATTTCGGAGCGGAAGGTGGTGGCTTCGCCGGAGGTGTTCAGCTCATCGTCGTAGACGGCAAAACCCTGGTCCAGGCCGAATTTCTTTTCGAGCACGTAGGCGGCGATCATGGCCATGGTGGAGAACCCGGCCTGGCGGAATATCTCGGCCAGAGTGGTTTCCTCGGGGCGCAGGGAATACGTGCCGTTGTTGCGCACCTGGTGGGCCTGGGGCTCGCGCCCGGTCATCAGGGTAACGTGGGCCGGCAGGGTCAGCGGCGCCGCGGTGTAGGCCCGCTCGCAGCGCACCCCTTCCCGGGCCAGGCGGTCGATGGTGGGGGTGGCGGCCCGGGTATCGCCGTAGGCGCCGATGCGGTCGGCGCGGGTGGTGTCCAGCGTGATCAGCAGCAGATTGCTGCCGCCGTCGCCCCTGGCGTCAGCCAGCCGGCCCTCTTTTTTGCAGGCGCCGAGCAGCGCCAGCAGGACGAGCAGGGCAGCTACCCGGCCGCGGCGGAACATGAAGCCGGCGTCCATCCGTTTTCCCGCCATGTGCGGGTGTTATTTTTTTTGCAGCAGTTCGAGCAGCGCCTTGCCTTCCTCGAAATTCGGCTCAGCCGTCCCGATCTCGACGAATTTCTTCAGGTGCTCTACGGCTTTGTCCATCTGGCCGCGGTTCATGGCGACATAGGCCAGCTTCAGGTAGGGCTTGGGCCAGGTGGGCTTGATCCCTATGGCTATCTGGTAGTACTTCTCGGCCTCATCGACCTTCTCGCGCGCGAACATGATCTCGGCGACGTTGTAGGGCAGGGCCGGGTCGCCGGGCTGGATGTCGATCGAGCGCTGAAAATTTTCCACGGCCAGCTTGAAGTTTTCCCGGCGCAGGTGGATGTCGCCGATGCCCGCGAACACCAGGGCCGCGGTGGCGTTGCCTTTCAGCTCCGGGGTTTCCTTGGTAACCTCGGCGAGCACTTTCTGGAATTCGGCCATGGCCTCATCGTAGTTTCCCAATTCCGTCTTGCAGTTGGCGATATAGACCCCGATCTGGTAGTTGGCCGGGTTCTTCAGGGCGAATTCCTGGTAAAGGACCAGTGCTTCCTCATATTGGCGCTTGTCAAACATTTCGTGGGCGCGCAGGATGGCGTCGCGGTTCGGGTCGCCGGCCACGCCGGTGCCTTTTTTTAGGACGATGCGGATCTCCGGGTTGGGGGCGACGCCGCTGACCGGCTGCTGCGTGACGCTGGATGCATAGCCCTCCATTTCGCCGATAACCTGGACCACGCCCTTGCCCAGGGCGAGGAATCCCCATTGTCCCTTGTTGTTGGACTTGGTCTGGCGGACATTGTTGAATTCCATGTACTTCAGGGTGATGGACGCATTCACCAGCGGATTGCCGTTCTCGTCGACTACGGACCCGGTCAAGCGGCCGTTGCCCCTTCCTTCCTGGGCTTGGACGGCAACGGACGCGGCCAGCAGCAGGGCTGCGGCCAGACAACGATGGATTGAAATACGCATGGGCATCCTCCTATGATCTTGCTCGTTTTGTCGTTTCACTTTATTTTTACCGTAAAAAACTGCCGGTTCGATTTGCCGCCTATCTGGTCCAGCACCAGCAGGTCAACCTGATATTTCCCCGCTTCCAGCGCCAGCGCCCATTCGAGCTCCAGGCGTGTTTTTTCCTGCATACGGGCGTCGACCACGATGCGCCGGTCGTCCTTGCGGGTGACGATGCTGCCGTCCGGGGTGTAGATGTTGGCCGCCAGATGGATGCGCGCCGTGAACCCCCCGGCGGCGTCGGTTTCAAAGCGCAGGTCCCTGGCCTCGATGGCGATGCGCAGCCTGGGGCCGCTTGCATCAAAAGCGGCCGAGAAATTCAGAAAATGCTCTTCCGCCCCCTTGTCGCCCTGGATGATCTGGGTCTTGGCTTTCTTCAGCAGCTCAATCAGGTGCGGCGAGGTGCGGATCATATCCAGCTCAAATACCCCGTATCCCTGGTTGTCGATGAACCATACGCGGATGCCCGAGTCCCCGTAAGGCCAGACCAGGGAATTGGGCATGGGATTGCTGCTCGAGGCGCTCAGGGTGGATGTGGTCGTGCCGGCGTTCATCATGGTGGGCGGTCCCAATACCATGTACACCATGCCCCTGGCCGTGTCCCATCCCGGGCGGTTGGCTTCGCGCAGGTATTTGTTGACGAAGGCGAATCTGGTTTCCAGTTCGGTGCGGAATTCGTTTTCCGCTGTTTCGGGATCGGGATCGCGGATCTCCCAGAAGGCGGTGATGAATTCCTCGCGGAACTCGGGGGTGGTCAAGCCGCGGAAAACTTTCTCCTCGTCGCGGGTCATGAAATGGCGCGTCATGTGGAAGAACTCTTCGCTTTCCAGGTCGAGCCTGGCCGCGTAGCCGTGGGCCGCGATTCCCAGCAACAGCAGGGCGATCCCCGTCCGCGCCAGCCGGGCAACGGTTCTGTTTTTCATCGGGCTTCCACCTGCTTCAGCAGGGCGACGATGTCGGGTTGAGCCGCCTTGATCTTCAGTGAGGCGGCCAGGGCTTTTTTTGCCTCCTGCGGGTTGTCCAGGCGCAGGAAGGAAACACCCAGGGCGTTGAGCACCGTGATGTCGCTGTCGTACAGCGCATTGGCCTTCAACAGCTCGTCGACGGCCTCCTGGTAGCGGGCGAGATGGTACAGGGCCTTGCCGCGCAGCGCCGAACGGTCGAAGGCGGATTTCCCCTGCTCCGGAACCGGCTGCAGCACGTCCAGCAGGCGCGCGTATTTCGCCTGGCCAAGAAGAAAACGGGCGAAGGCGACGCGCAGCACGGGGTTTTCCCCCGCCTGGAGCAATGCCTCCTCGTACGTGCGGAGGGCGTCGTTCGCTCGGCCGCCGGCCTCGAACTGGGCGGCCAGCATGCCCAGGAAAACATAGCCCTTGTCCGCGGCCAGGGTCGGCGCCGCAATGGCGGGATGCGGCAGCACCGGAATGGGGGACACGGTGAAGGTGGCTTCCCCGCTCAGCCTCTCCCTGCCGTCCGTGTCCCGGGTCCTGGCCAGCAGGCGGTAATAACCGGGGGGCAGCGCGCCCAGGTCGGCGCTGAACACCTGTATGGCCGCACCGCCGTGGGAGCGGGGAGTGAGGCGGCGGGAATAGGCTTTAGCGCCGGCCGCCGGAACGCTGACCACTTCGATCTCCGGGGTTGCTGTCGCCGGGCTGGCGCCGAAATCGACGACGAATAAGACCTGCAGCGGTTCGCGTTCTCCGAAGGTGCGCTGGGGATCGGGGCTGGCGTGGAGATTCTGCAGGGTGTAGGCTCCGATCACCGCCCGCGCTTCATTTTGGATGCGGTAGGATACCAGCGGGCCGAAGATCGCCGGCTGCCCTGGCGCCGGGACGCGGATCTTTTCGCTGAACGAGGCGAATTCGTGATTGACCGAGTTCTGCACGAACACGGTCACCTCAAACTCGCCGTCGATTACCGGGATCAGGTCGGCCAGGATCAGTCCGTTGGCCAGGGTCCTATCCATTTCCGACTTGTCATAGGCAAAGGGCATGTCCTTGGAGTGCTGGTAGATGATCGTTTCGCCCTGGCGCAGGTCGATGACCATCTTGTAGGAGCAGGAATATTTTTTCGTATCGCTGGAGTAATCCACCGAGATGCGTTCCGGCCAGATGGCGATGTGGATGAAACTCAGCCTGGAGACCGGATCGCGCAGCACCATGAGCTCGTGGCGGCTGCCGAGATAGTCGGAGGAATTCTGGATGTCGACGAAGGATTTGAAGCGCAGGAACTGGCTGGCGTAGGTGGTGTTGATGTGCTCCTTGGGCAGGTCGGAGATCTTGGCCATCAGCTTCAGGTCGCGCATGGAAGGATTGTAGTTGGTGGTCCTTTCGCCGGGGATCAGCGTCAACGCGATGTCGGCGACCTCGGGTTTGATATCGAGGATCTTCTGGTAGACGGCCTGGTAGTCCTGGAAGAGAATTCCCCGGTCTGGGTGATCAGCAGCTGGTCGGGGCCGTCAACGGCAGGGATGTACAACTTGAAATCCCCCGCCCCGCCCTTGCGGTAGAACACGACGTTGAACATCGTCGGCAGCCCCTTGCCGGGTTCGCCGTAATACTCCCAGATCTCGATGGGGTAGAGATAGCTGTTGAACACTTCGTTGCGATTGGCCGGCGGGCCCAGCAGGATGTGGATGCGGCCGCGGTCGGTCTTCCAGCCGGGCAGGGGCGAGGTGAAGCCGTAATAGCGGTTGGCGTATTGAAAACGCTTGAGGTGCTCGTCCTTGAACTCGTTCTCCGGGGTGTTGCGGTTGGGATCGCGCTGGTTCCAGAAAATGTTCATGAACGCATTGCGGTCGCGGTCGTTTTCCAGCTGCAGGAAGATCTTGCGCTCATCGGGGGTGATGATGTAGTCGACCAGCTCCAGCCATTGGCGGTATTCCTCGGCCTGGGGGGAGCTTTTGGGCGCTGCGCCCGGGAACAGGCAGCCGGCGATGAACAGCAGACCCAGGAAAAAGGATAGCCAATGGGGTTTGTGGCGGGCAGTGATGACCGACGGGCCTTTTGCGGGTGTTGGCATGGTTCGGGACCTCGTTATTATTATAACATATATAGGACGGATTGCCGAAAGAAGATTGGCGACAGGAAAAAAAGGAAAGACGCTAGACGTTAGACGTTAGTGGTTAGCAAGAAAAATAGTCCCCCAATTTCTTGTCACAGCGCGATCTTGTTTTGCTTATGTCTTACGTCCGGCGGCTAACATCTTAGTCTAACATCTCCAGCCCGGATCTGTCTTGCTAACGTCTGGCGTCTTACGTCTAACGTCTATTGCTTCCAGGTTTTCATCACCGCTTTCAGCCCGTCCACGGGCTCGGCGGTCGTCAGGCAGGATCCGCCCGTGGCTCCGGCGATCTTGCTGAAGGTGGAGTAGATATCGCCCGAGTTCTCCAGCAGGTTGCCGGTGGCCGACGCTTTCTTGGCGGTGAGGTAGATGAAGTGCTGGGTCAGCTTCACCCCCTTGAAGTATTCGGTCAGGGCTTTGGCGTCGAAGGGTTCCTTATTGCCGCCGGTGAGGAACATCTCGTTGGCCTGAAAGGCGAATTTGGGCATGTCGGCCAGGATGTTCAGCGCTTCGCGCCTGGGGACCGGGCGGAACTCGCGCTCGAACATCACGATGATGTGATTCTCGCCCTGCTGGCCGCGGAAAGCGTCGGCGAGCTGGCGCAGCGAGGCGTCGTTGACCTTGCGCAGCTGGGTGAGGTTGAGAAGCGCCTGCCGGTAAAAATTGAACAACTCGCTCAGGTCGCGGGTTTCGGGCATCGGGTCCCCCTGCACCTCCGACGGCATGACCAAACCCTCCAGGTTGCGCACGGCGAGCTCCAGTTCACTGATGACCTGCTTGTAGCTCTGCGCGCTCTTGGTGATGTCGCTGCGCAATTTGTCGCGCACCAGGGCGATCAGCTCCGCTTTCGGTTGCGCCAGCTTGGCCCGCGAGAAGCCGTACAGTCCCGCGGGCGAGCGGATGATCAGCTGGTCGCTGGGTCCGACCAGCTTGTTGAATATGAACTCCACGGCATCTGCCAAACCGTCGGTGCTTTCGTGGAGATCGAAGAAAACGACGATGTTGCGAGGGCTATCCGCCGCCGGCAGCGGGCTGGATACCGTCATGGCAAGAAAGGTCAGGGTGATCGCGATCAGGGCGGAAAAAACGATTCGGCGCATGTGTTCCTCCTAGGAAGATCTGAATGGAAATATGATACACCAATAGCCGGAAAATTTACAGCCGTCGCTTACGCTTTCTTTCCTTTTTCAGTTTTTGTTTTTCCATCTTGTTTCGCAGCTCTTTGTTCGCCATACTTGTAGGTTTTTTTGAAAGCCGCAAGCTCTTCGTCGCGCAGTTCGCGCCATTCGCCCAGCGGCAGCTTGCCGAGCGTCAGGGTGCCGATGGCCACGCGGCGCAACTTTTCCACCGGGTGGCCGGAGTACTTGAATGCCTTGCGCAGGATGTGCTTCTTGCCTTCATTGATGGTCACGCGCAGCCAGGAATTGCCGCTGCCCGTCATTTTCACCTCTTCGATGCTGAAGGGATTCAAACGCTCGCCTTCCAGGAACATGCCTTTCTCCAGGCGCTTGCGCGTGGCCTCCGCCAGGGTGCCCTTGACCTTCAGCAGGTAAGTCTTGGGCACGCCGTTGCGCGCCGAGAGGATGAAGTTGGCCAGGTCGCCGTCGTTGGTCAGCAGCATGAGCCCGTCGGAGTTGAAGTCGAGCCGCCCGACCGGGTAGACGCGCTCGCGGATGCGGCCGATGTAGGCGCTGACCGTGGAGCGGCCCTCGGGATCGGCCAGGGTTGAGACGACTCCCACCGGCTTGTTGAAGGCAAAATAGCTCTTGCCCTGGGGGGAGAGTTTCAGCAGCTTGCCGTTCAGGTGCACCGTGTCGCCCGGGAAACGCACCGGGCAATTGGGGTCGGTGACGACGCGGCCCTTGACCTGAAAGCGGCCGTCGTGGATCCACTGGCGGATGTCGCGGCGGCTGGCCACGCCGCACTCCTGCAGGTACTTTTGCAGCTTGATTTCCTTCATTTTTCTATCCCCAGGCGCTTGATCAGTTCGTAGAGCGTGGAAGGCTTCAGCTGCAGGTCTTCGGCGGTCTTTTTCTGGACCCAGTTGTTCTTCTCCAGCGTCTCGATGATCAGCTGTCGTTTAAAAGCGTCCACTTTTTCGTTGAAGCCGCCCGTTTCCAGCCGCTGGCTGCGCACGCCGAGGATCTCGGGGGTCAGGGCTTCCGGCATCAGGATCTCGCTGTTGGAAAGCAGGACGGCGCGCAGCATGGCGTTCTGCAGCTCGCGGATGTTTCCCGGCCAGTTGTATTCCATCAGCTGGCGCAGGAACTTGGGGCTCATGCTCTTGATCGCCTTGTTGTTCTCGCGGGTGAATTTTTTCAGGAAGGCGTCGGCCAGCAGCGGAATGTCCTCCTTGCGCTCGCGCAGGGGCGGCAGGTGGATGTTGATGATGTTCAGGCGGTAGTACAGGTCCTCGCGGAACTCGCCGCTCTTGACCCGGGGCAGCAGGTCGATGTTGGTGGCGGCCAGGATGCGCACGTCGACCTTCTTGATCTGATTGCTGCCCAGCGGCTGGATTTCCTTCTCCTGCAGCACGCGCAGGATCTTGGATTGCGTCTCCTCGGTGAGGGTGGCAATCTCGTCGAAAAAGACGGTACCGCCGTCGGCCTCCTCGAAGATGCCTTTCTTGTCCGCCACGGCGCCGGTATAGGCGCCCTTGCGATAGCCGAAGAGCAGGCTCTCAAAGAGGGTGGCCGGGATATTGCTCGAATTGAAGGGGGCGAAGGGCATCAGGCGGCGGTTGGAATTGGAATGGATGGCCTTGGCGATCAGCTCCTTGCCGGTGCCGCTTTCGCCGGTGATCAGCACGGTGGAGTTGGAATCGGCGACGCTTTCCACGATGCCCAGTACTTTTTTCAGCAGCGGGCTGCGGCCGATGATGTTCTCGAAGGCGAAGCGGTCGTTGAGCGTCCGGCGCAGCTGCTCGTTCTCGTTTTTCAGCTTTTTTTCCTTGATCACCCGGTCGACCTTGTGCCGCAGCTCCACGTTGTTGAATGGCTTCTGCAGGTAGTCCAGCGCTCCGAGCTGGATGGCCTCGATGGCCGCCTCGATGGTGCCGAAGGCGGTCAGGAAGATGACCCGTACCTGGGGGTCATCCTGCTTCAGTTCCTTGAAGATCTCCAGGCCCGAGCTGCCGGGGATCATCTGGTCCATGATCACCACGTCAACGTCGCTCGAGTGGCGGGTCTTGGCCTGCGGCTTGTTCTCGGAGATGCGCAGCTCGTATTCGGGCTCCAGGAATATGCGCTTGAATATGTCATGGATGACGATCTCGTCATCGACCAGGTGGATGATCTTTTTTTTCATAGGGTCATGCTCCTCAGCGGGCTCTGCAGCGGGAAGGTGATGATGAAGGTGGTGCCGCGGTCGATCTTGCTGTGCACCTCGATGTTGCCGTAGTGTTCCTTGACGATGTTGTAGACGATGGCCAGCCCCAGGCCGGTCCCCTGGCCGATATCTTTGGTGGTGAAGAACGGGTCGAATATCTTTTCCAGGTGCTTTTCGCCGATGCCGCGGCCGTTGTCCTTGAAGCGGATGAGGACCTGTTCGCCGTTCTCCTCGCCGCTGACCGAAATCCAGCCCTCGCGGTCGATGGCGTCGATGGCATTGATGAACAGGTTGATGAACAGCTGCTGCAGGCGGGTGGGAAAGCCGTGGATGCGCTGCTTGAAATCGGTCTCGCGGCGGAAGGTGATGTTCTTTTTCTTCAGCTTGTGCTCAACCAGGGCCAGGCTCTCGTCGAGTACGTTGTTCAAGTCGACGGGCAGGGCCTGCTGCCCCTTCTGCCGCGAGAAATCGAGCAGGGTGCGTATGATGCGGTTGGCGCGCAGCACCTGGTCCTGCATCTTGCCGATCAACTCCTGGTTCTCGGCTCCGTTGGGATTGTCGAGCAGGAACTGGCAGTAGGAGGAGATGCCGGTCAGCGGCGTGTTGATCTCGTGGGCGATGCCGGCCGAGAGCAGGCCCAGCGAAGCCATTTTTTCCGAGGTGATCAGCTGGTTCTGGATGAGGTTCCTTTCGGTCACGTCCTCGAAGACGAAGATGCGGCCCGAGATGCTGCCTGTCTCGTCCTTCAACGGCGAGACGTAGACGTCGAAAAAGGTCTCCGTGTCGGCGAGCAGAGCCTTGACGTTGCGCTGGGTGTGCGTTCCGGGCAGACCCGGCTGGAGTTTGTTCCACAGCCCCTTGCCCAGGACCAGCGGCGCCCGCTTGTGCAGTGCCTGCTCGCGGCGGATGCGGAAACGGTCCTCCATGAAGGAGTTCCAGGTCTGCACCTGGTTCAGGCGCGAGACGACCAGGATGCCCAGGTTGATGTTTTCGATGATGTTTTCGTTGAATTCCTTCAGCAGGTTGAGCTCGGCGAGCTGTTCCTCGAGGCGTGAGTAGAGAAAGGCGTTTTCCACCGACAGGGCCAGCGGCGAGGCGATGCTGGCCATCAGGTCCCAGTCCTCAACGGTCAGGTAGGAGTGGTCGGTCTTGCGGCCCATGGCCACGATGCCGACCAGCTTCTCGCCGATCTTCAAGGGCTGGAACTGAAAGAGTTTTTCGGCCGGCATGGCGGCCTGGTCCTTGGGGAACTTGGTGCCGAACTCCTGTTCGGAGAGAAAAACGACATGGTCCTGGTGCTCCAGGGCGCCGAGGAAATTTCGGGTCAGGAAAAGCCGGCGGCGTCCGGGCAGGGAGTAGAACAAGTTGTTCTTGTAATGGATCAGGAGCGAAGCCGCCTGCAGCTGGAAACCGCGGCTGATGATCTCCAGGAAGTTCTGTGACAGCGAGGAGAGGTCGCGCTGGGCGCTGATCGAGCTTTCCAGTTCCTTCAGCTTGCGTTTGAAGTTGAACGTGTCGCGGTAGAACAGCTTTTCGACGGATCTCTGGATGGAGCCCTCCAGGGGCTTGAACAGCAGGCCGGCCATGAGGATGGCGGCCAGCGACCAGAAGATGCCCAGCAGCTTGTTCTGTTCGATGTTCAGGCCGAGGAACAGGTAGGTGCCGAAGATGAAGATGAACAGGGACGACACGGAGAGTGTCTTTTTAATCGTGTTCTCGATGTCGGTCACGCGCTTGGGCGAGAGGAAGTAGACGAGGCTCAAGGGCAGCAGGGGCAGGAAGAACATGCTGAGGTATACGCCGGCGCCGCCGCCGCTCTCCGGCGACTGCCGGGAGAAGTCAAGCAGCAGCAGGGCGATGAAACTCAGCGAAATGCCGGCCAGGGGGAAGATGGTGCGCTTCTGTTTCTTTTTCGTGATCAGGGTCAGCGACGAAACGACGACGCTCGCCCAAGCCAGGATGACGTAGACGGCGAAGTACTGCCGGCCCAGGGAACGGAAGTGGTTGATGGTGCTGACCAGGATCTCCGGGTCGGGGTTGAATAGGTTCTGCAGGATGAAATAGAGGTTGATGACCAGCAGGGCCACGGGAGGCAGGTAGATCAGCAGGCTGCGGAACTTGCCGCTGAATTTCTTGAACGCCCGGTGGCGCAGCGGGTACTGCAGCGTATACTGCAGCAGCACGGCCGGAAAGAAGATGAAGGAGACGGTGTCCAGCGCCATGAACAGGAAATCGGCCGGACCGTAGTCGCCCGAAGGCGAGAAGATCAGGAAGCCCGACAGGGTAAGGCTGAGTATGAAAAAGATCTGCGGCGGCGGGAATAGCGTCGCCTGCTTGACGTAGATGTTAAGAATGCCCAGCGTAAGCAGGATGGCCAGGATGCCGACAAAGACGAGGATGTAGTAAGAGAACGGGGTGAAGACCGGGTCGATGTCGACGCCGACGTTTTTCAGGATGCCCTGGCGTTCGATCTCATAGCGGCAGTAGTTGCGACCGGCGATGGAGCGCTGCAGGTCGATCGTGTTGCTGACCAGGTATTTGTTGACGGCCAGCATGATGTCTCCCGGCTTGACCTGGCTGTCCTTCGGCGCCGACTGGCAGACCAGGCCGTGGTCCGTGCTCTCCCAGGTCAAGTGGTCGGTGACCGAGCTCCACTTCAGTTTCTGGTAGATGTTGGCCAGGCTGATCAGGATGAAAAGGGCGAAGATAAAGTGCCAGGGGTATTTCCGGATCGTGAGATAGACGGAGGAGACGATGCGCCAGAGGTACTTTTTGATCATAACAGGAGGCTGGCCCTGGATGTCTTGAAGGCCCAGGCGATCTTCTCCCGGCGGTTGAGCGGCGGCAGTGTCTTCTGGAAGAAGCGGCGCGAGAGCAGCTCGCGCTCGTAGGAACGCGAAAAAATGTCATCTTCGCCTTCGGAATAACTGTCGATCTTGCGCGGGGGCGGGCTTTCCCGGGTGTCGGCGCCATCGGGATTCTGCTCCAGGGCCGAGGCCTTGAATGCCTGCGGGGTAAAGAGCAGCAGGGCCACCAGCGTCAGCAGGAGGATTTTTCTCATTGATTCAGGGACCGGTCGGGTCGCTTCTCCATGCCATGATTATAGCAATAACCGCGGTTGGAAACAATCGCCGGGGAGCGGAAATCCCCGGGCCGTGGGCAGGGCTATTTCACCCGGCCTTCTTGTCGTTGCCGATGACCTTCAGGGTCTGCTCGGCGATCTCCAGTTCCTCGTTGGTCGGAATGACCATGACCCGTACCTTGGAGCCGGGCTTGGAGATGGTCCCGAGTTTGCCGAAAGCCTCCCGGTTGGCCGGGGAGTCGAATTCAATACCCAGAAATTCCATGTCCTTCAGGATCATCTCCCGCTCCTCGAGGCCGCGCTCGCCGATGCCGGCGGTGAAGATGACCAGGTCGACGCCGTTCATGGCGGCGATGTAGGCGCCGATATACTTCTTGATGCGGTAGGCGAAGATCTCCAGCGCCAGCTTGGCCAGGGGGTGGCCGGCAGCGGCTTTTTCGTTGATGTCGCGCATGTCCGAGGAGACCTCGGAGATGCCCAGGATGCCGCTCTTGCGGTTGAGCACGGCGTCCACCTGCTCATGGCTCATGCCCATGGTGCGCTGCATGATCAGGGGGATGGCCGGGTCGATGTCGCCGCAGCGCGTGCCCATGACCAGCCCTTCCAGCGGTGTATAGCCCATGGTGGTGTCGACGGAGATCCCGTTCAGGATGGCGGCCATCGACGAGCCGTTGCCCAGGTGGCAGGTGATGATCTTCAGTTCTTCCAGTTTCCTGCCCATGGCCCTGGCCCCCTGCTTGGCCACGTAATAATGCGAGGTGCCGTGGAAGCCATAGCGGCGGATCTTGTGCTGGCGGTAGTATTCGTAGGGCAGGGGGTAGATGTAGGCCTTTTCAGGCATGGTCTGATGAAAGGCGGTATCGAAAGTCCCGGCCATGGGGATGCCGGAGAGGATCTTCTGACAGGCTTCGATGCCGGTGATGTTGGGCGGGTTGTGCAGCGGCGCCAGCGGGATGCATTCCTTGAGGGCGGCGAGAACGGCTTCGGTGATGGGCACGGTGCCGTTGAACTTTTCGCCGGCGTGCACGACGCGATGGCCGACGGCGTAGATCTCGCTCTTGTCCTTGATCACGCCGTTCACGGGGTCGGTGAGGTGGCTGACGATCAGCTGGACGCCATCCTCGTGGTTGGCGACGTCGCGGGTGATGACGTGTTTTTTCTCGCCCTGATAATAGTTCAGCACCGAGCCCGTGATGGCGATGCGCTCCAGGAGACCTTTGGCCAGCACCAGGCCGGACGCCATGTTGATCAGCTGGAATTTGATCGAGGAACTGCCGCAGTTGATGACCAGAATTTTCATTGCGCCCTCTTTGCCGCCGAATTTTTTAATTTAAATTATAACGCGTTTCCGCCAAAAATCAATATAAAAAATTATATTTTTAACTACTTTTAAGTCTCAGTGACAGTGACGGTGACAGCAGGAAAATCAATGAAACAGAGGGAGATTTCGCTTCATGGCGTGCAACTGCCGCTACCACTGACACGGACACTGTGCCCGGGGCTTTGTCGCGGGCGTAAAATATGGTAAAATTGCCTATGAAAAAAACTCGAATTTTCCTTCTTTTCGTCATATTATCGTCCTTGCCCCTTTTGAGCTACGTTGGCCCCGGGGCCGGTTTCGCCTTCGTCGGCTCGTTCTTCTTCATTTTCGTCGCCTTTTTCCTGGCCATTTTCAATTTCCTCACCTTCCCCATCCGCGCCCTGCTGCGTTTCGTCAAGAAGGCGCGCATCATGAAAAAGGCCAAATTCAAGCGCGTCCTGCTGATCGGTTTCGACGGCATGGACTTCAACCTGTTCAACCAATTCAGGAAGCAGGGACACCAGTTTCCCAATTTTGAAAAGCTGGCGGCGCAGGGAACCTTCTCGCCGCTGTGGAGTACCGAGCCGCCGATCTCGCCTGTCGCCTGGTCGACCTTCACCACCGGCGTCAACCCCGGCAAGCACAACATCTTCGACTTCCTGACCACCGACCGCGCCACCTACATGCCCAAGATGGCGGGTTCGGACATCATCCCGCCCCGGCGCAGCCTGAAGATCGGTGCCTGGGAGATCCCGCTGGGCAGCCCCAAGATCGAGCTGAAGCGCAAGAGCCAGAGTTTCTGGAAGATCGTCAGCAGCAAGGGCATCTACGCCTCGGTGCTGCGCATGCCCTTCACGTTCCCCCCCGAAAAGTTCTATGGCTCCATGCTGGCCGGGCTGGGTACCCCCGACCTGCGCGGTACCCAGGGCAGCTTCAGCTTCTATTCCGACGGCGCCGCCGAAAACTTCGACATCTCCGACGGCGTCTTCGAGTCGCTGCAGCCGCTCGGGGACGACCGTTACCGCGGCCGCATCAAGGGGCCCGGCCACCCGTTCCGCAAGGGCAACCCGCCCCTGGAGATCCCCTTTACCCTGAAACGCGACCGCGGCGCCAGGAGCGTCGAGATAGCCGTGGGCAAGGAAAAATTCATCCTGGAGCAGAACCGGCTTTCCCATTGGGTCAAGCTGGACTTCAAGGCGGGGATGATCGGCGTTGCCGGCATCGCCCAGTGGGTGCTGGAGGAGGTCGAGCCGCTGAAGCTCTACCTTTCCCCGATCAATATCGATCCGGAAAAACCCTCCATGCCCGTTTCCCATCCCAAGATTTTTTCGGTCTACCTGGCCAAGCTCCTGGGTTCCTTCGCCACCCTGGGCATGGCCGAGGACACCTGGTCGCTCAACGAGCGCGTGCTGTCCGAGACCAACTTCATCGATCAGGTCTATCGCACTCAGGAAGAGAGGGAGGGAATCTTTTTCAACACCCTGGCCAAGATAAAGGAGGGGCTGGTCGTGCAGGTCTTTGAGACCACGGACCGCATCCAGCACATGTTCTGGCGCTACCTGCCGAATTCGGGCTCGCCGGCGCCGCGCCCCAGCCAGGACCCCAAGGTGACCGGCGCCATCCTGGAGAGCTATCGGAGCATGGATGCCTTCCTGGAGAAACTCTTTAAAAAAATGCGCCCGAACGACCTGCTGATGATCGTCTCCGACCACGGCTTCAGCGCCTTTAACCGCGGCTTCCACCTGAACTCCTGGCTGCACCGCGAAGGCTACCTGGTGTTGAACGAGGGCAAAAAAACGAGCGGCAAATGGTATGCCGACGTGGACTGGAGCCGTTCGCGCGCCTACGGCCAGGGTCTGAACGGTGTTTTTCTCAACCTCAAGGGACGCGAGAGCCAGGGCATCGTCGCCGCCGGCGAGGAGGCCGAGAAGCTGAAAAAGGAAATCAAGGAGAAGTTGATGCGGGTGCTGGACGACAAGCACGGAAAAAACGCCGTGCGCAAAGCCTTTATCCGCGAGGAGATCTACCGCGGCCCCTATACGGTCAACGCCCCGGATATCGTGGTCGGCTACGCCTCCGGCTACCGCGTCTCCTGGGAATCTGCGGTGAACTATGTCGGCGCGGAGCTGTTTTCCGACAATACCCGCATGTGGAGCGGCGATCACGCCTTTACCCGCGACCAGGTGCCGGGGATCTTTTTCTGCAACCACAAGATGAAAGAGAAGGACCCGGGATTGATCGACATCTCGCCGACGGTTCTCGCGGCATTTGGCATCGACAAACCCGGGTTCGTGGATGGCCGCGACCTGAGAATCGAGTAGCGATTTTCCTGATTGAAAATTCCCTGTTTTTGAATATATCATTAGGTAGCTGACGGGGGAGTTTTATGATCAAAAAAAGAGAGGAAAAACGCGTCCCATTCCGGAAATTGATCATCTGCAAATACGGCGATGAGATGCATCCGGGTTTCACCCAGGACGTTTCGCAGCACGGCATCGGCATCCAAACCATGCAGTGCCCCGCGCTCAAACACAAGGTGCGCATCGCCCTGGCGATTGACCAGGATTCGATCTTCCTCGACGGCGAGGTGCGTTGGGCCCGGAAATACGACGGCGCCCTCGATGACAAGCCCCGGGAGATCGGCCTCTTTATACCCAGGCCGCCCGCCGACTACCTGCGTCTTGTGGCCGAATGCAATGACCATGCCAAGCCCCGTCCCGGTTATGCACCGCTGAAATAACCGGCGATCGATTTTTTTCCCGTAATCGGGAACTTTTTTCCCGCCAATGCGTCTATTGATATAGCGGGATTGGTTTAGGCACGCATTTCCGCAGGCAAAAGGAGGTTTTCATGGCAGAGATGAGCAGACGTTCTTTTTTGCAGACAACGGCCGGTGTCGCCGCGGCGCTGCCGGTGCTCGGCGGTGGCTGGCACAAGCTGCTGGGGGCGGAATCCCCGGGCTATTTTGAGCGGGAATTCGGCATCGGCGACGCCCTGTGCCGCAAGGTCCTGGCCGCGGCGCTGGCCAAGGGCGGCGATTACGCCGACCTGTATTTCGAGCATACCATCGGCAACTGGATCATCCTCGAGGACGGCAAGGTGAGCCGCGCCTTCAGCGACGTGGCTCTGGGAGTGGGCATTCGCACCGTCAAGGGCGACCAGGTCGGCTACGGCTTCACCCAGGAGCTGGAGGAAACGGCCATGCTCAAGGCCGCCGCTGTCGCCGCCACCATCGCCGCCGGCGCTCCATCGGCCGCGCCCGGACAGCTCTCCTGGATGAAGGCGGCGGATCACTACCCCCTGAAGAAACTGCTGACCGACGTGCCCCTGGCGGCCAAGCTGCCCCTGGTGCAGACGGTCAACGACCGCTGCTTCGCCCTTTCGCCTCTGGTGATCAAGGTCAACGCCAGCTTCCATGACCAGCAGAAACGCATCATGGTCGTCACGTCCGACGGCAGCAAGTCCGAGGACCTGCAGCCGCGCGACTACCTGACGGCCTTCGTGATCGCGGAGAAGGGAGGCCGCAAGGAGCAGGCGGGCTGGAACCTGGGCGGGCGCCGCGATTTCTCCTACTTCACCCCGGAGGCGGTCGAAGCGATCGCCGCCAGGGCCGTGGGCGATGCCGTGCAGCTTTTCGAAGCCGTGCAGCCGCCGGCGGGCGAGATGCCGGTGGTGCTGGGCCCCGGCGTGACCGGCATCCTGCTGCACGAGGCTATCGGTCACGGCATGGAGGCCGATTTCAACCGCAAAAAAACGTCGACCTTCAGCACCATGATCGGCAAGCAGGTGGCCGAGCCTTTCGTGACCATCCTCGATGACGGCACCATCCCCGGTATGCTCGGCTCCATCAACTTCGACGATGAAGGCATTCCCGGGCAGAAGACGGCCCTGGTCGAGAACGGCATTTTGACCAGCTATATGCATGACCGGATTTCGGCCCGGTTTTACAAGGTGAAGCCCACGGGCAACGGCCGCCGCGAAAGCTACCAGCACTACGTGCAGCCGCGCATGCGCAACACGCTGATGCTGGCCGGTCCGGCTGTCCCCGCCGACGTGATCCGCGCCGCCGGCAAGGGCATCTACGTGCAGAACGTCAGCAACGGCCAGGTGAAGATCGGCGAGGGCGATTTCGCCTTCTATGTCTCGCAAGGCCGGATGATCGAGGATGGCCGCCTCGGCGCCCCGATCAAGGACATCAATATTATGGGCAATGGCCCGAAGATGCTGCGTAACATCACCATGGTGGCCGGCGACCTGGAGCTTTCCCAGGGTGGCACCGGTGCCTGCGGCAAGGGCGGCCAGGCCGTACCGGTCGGGTTCGGGCAGCCCACCTGCCTGGTCAAGTCGCTGACTGTCGGCGGCGTCCGCTCGTAAGCGAAGGAGAGAGTAGAATGAACAAGGAAATGCTTGAATTGTGTGCCTGGGTCGCCAAGACCGCCAAGGCGGCGGGCGCCGAAGCCTGCGTGGTTAACCTCGACGCCAGCCGCACCGTGGAGGTCAGTTACCGTGATCGCAAACCGGAGAACATCAAGGAAGCCTCGACCAAGGCGCTGAACATCCAGGTGTTCGTCGCCGGGCGCTATTCCGTGCAGAGCACGTCCGATCTGCGTAAAGAGGCATTGCGTGACTTCCTGGGCAATGCCGTGGCCGCCACCCGGCTGTTGGCCGAGGACCCTTTCCGCACCCTGCCCGACCCGAAGTATTGCCTGGACAGGGCAACGCTGGACCTGAAACTCACGGACCCCGACTACGGCTTCTTCTCCCCGGAGAATCGCCATGAGATGGCCAAAGCATTGGAACATGCCTGCCTGCAGGCCGGGGGCGACAAGGTGGTTTCGGTGACGTCGCAGGTGCAGGACGGCAGCCAGGAGTCGGTCATGGTGGCCAGCAATGGCTTTGAAGGCTACGCCGCCGGGACCTATTACGCCCCCTTCGCCCAGATGACGGCCCAGGACGCCGGTGACCGCCGGCCCAACGGCTATAGCTACGCGGTGACCGTCTGCCGCCGCGACCTGCCCAGCCCCGAGGAGATCGGCGCCCGGGCGGCGCGGCGCACGCTCGACCTGCTGGGAGCGAAGAAGATCAAGACAGAGACCCTGCCGGTGATCATCGAGAACCAGAACGTCGGCCGCCTGCTCAACGGCGTGCTCGGCGCCATGTTCGGGCGCTCCATCCAGCAGAAGCGCTCCTTCCTGGCCGACAAGAAGGGGCAGGCGATCGCCAGCCGCCATCTCACCGTGATCGATGACCCGCTCATCCCCAAAGGGCTGGGCAGCCGGCTTTTCGATGCCGACGGCCTCAGCGCCCGCCGGCGGGTGATGATCGAGGCCGGCGTGCTCAAGGAGTTCTTCGTCGACTGGTACTACAGCCGCAAGTTGGGCTGGGAGCCGACCACGGGCAGTCCCTCCAACCTGGTCGTCCCGCCCGGGCCGCGCTCGGTCGCGGAGATCATGAAGGACCTGGGGCGCGGCATCCTGATCAGCGGCTTCATCGGCGGCAACTCCAACCCCACCACCGGCGACACGTCGATCGGCATCATCGGTACGTTCTTCGAGAAGGGCGAGCCGGTACAGGCCGTCTCCGAGATGAACATCGCCGACAACTACCTGAAGTTCCTGCCCAAGCTCGTCGAGGTGGCCAACGACCCGTTCCCGTACTCCTCCATGCGCTTCCCCAGCATGGTCTTCGAGAACGTGGTGGTCTCCGGGCTTTAAACACCAATACTCGGCGTAAGGCGAAAGGCGCGAGGCGTAGGGCAAGAAAAGGGGCCAACCCCTTTCTATGTGGGTTTATCGAGTCTCGTTCCCGACATCTTGTGCCGAGTATTTTCTTTCTCTTTCTGTTTGCTTTTCTCTTCCCTTACACCTTGCGCCTTACACCTTGCGCCGAGTCCTTTGTATTCAGATAAAATACCCTAAAATCTCGTTCAGCAGCAGGATTTTTTTCGGGGGCACGGCGAGATTCCTGTTCTTGCGGACCAGCAAGCCCTCCTGGAGTAAAAAGGCGGTTTCAGCTGAGAAGGCCCGGAACGCCGAGGCCGGTATGCCCGCCAGCAGCCGCAGGCCGGTAACGATCCGCCGTTTCACCGGGTCGAGCGGCCGGGTCTTCAGCAGAGGCAGTTTCCCTTTCGTGACGGCGATGGCGTAGCGCTCCAGGTCGGAAACGTTGCGGGTATCGCCGCCGCCGTCCGGGAGGAAGCCGGCGGCCGAGGCACCGAGGCCGACATAGGGCTCCATGCGCCAGTATTTCAGGTTGTGGCGCGACGCTTTGCCGGGGCGACAGAAATTGGACACCTCATAGTGCTCGAAGCCGAGGTCGAGCAGCGCCCGGCGCGCCTGAAAATAGAGCCGGGCGTCGCGGTCGTCGGTCTCTGGCCGCGGGACGCCTTCCAGGATATAGACCGAGACGTGTGACGGCTTCAATGTCTCCGCGGCGTGGAAATTTGCTTCCAGGCTCCTTGCCGTCTGCGTCGGCAGCCCTATGATCAGGTCGATGCTGATATTGGCGAGGCCGGCTTCCCTGGCCATCTCTACGGCCCTGACGGCCTGGGCGGCGCCATGGGTCCTTTTCAGGAAACGCAGGTCGCGGTCCTGGAACGATTGCGTGCCGATGCTCAGGCGGTTGACGCCGGCGGCGCGGAGTCCTTTCAACCGAGAGAGATCGAGATCCTCGGGATTCGCCTCCAGGGTGATCTCGCTCTGCTTGTCGATGCGGAAACTTTTTGCTGCGTGCTCCAGGAGCCCGGATACCTGGCCGGCGTTCAGCAGCGAGGGCGAGCCGCCGCCGATATAGATCGAGTCCACCGCCAGGCCGGGATCGCGGCGCATGGTCATCTCCGCTTCCAGGTGGCGCAGATAGCCGTCGCCGAGGTCTGGCCGGAATTTTGTTTTGAAAAAATGACAATAGAAACAGGCGCGGCGGCAGAAAGGGAAATGGATGTAAATGCCGGCTTTGATCAAATCAGGGCCAGGCGCTTCTTCTCGATCCAGCCGGCGATGCGCTCGGAAGCCGTCACCTGGACCCATTCGCCGCGGCGGTCGATGATGCGCACTTCCAGGCCGGGGTTGACCTTGAACAGGACGGTATTGTCCTCGCCGGGACCGCTGCGCAACTGCGCGCCCGCTCCCGCGTCGCGGACAACGGCGCTGTCGCTGCGGCCCAGGGCGGAAGTGCGGCCGACATGGCAGGCGCCCAGGCCGAGGACGGCGAGCAGGGAAAAGGCCAGCGCATAGAGGAGCTGGCGGCTGCGACCGCGGGTCAGCAGCAGGAAAAGGAAGATATTGAGCAGCAGCACCGCCAACAGCAGCAGGACGCTCAACGCGTCCATGCTGAACTTGCTTTCCAGCGTTTGCACGGCCCGGGTGACGAAATCGGGCGCCGGCAGGGCGGCGTCATCGCGGAAATGACGGTTGGTCATGGCGATGTTGCGCGCGATGGCGGGCTCCAGGGGACGCCGCTTGCGCGCTTTCAGGTAATAGATCTTGGCCGACAGGTAGTCCCCCAGCTTGTAATGGCAATTGCCGATGTTGTAGAGCACCTGCCAGTCGCGCGCCTGCCGGGCTGCCGCCAGGTACAGGGGCAGGGCTTCGGCGTAAAGGCCCTGCTCGTACTTGCGGTTGGCGGCCGCGAAATCCTCCCGGGCAGCGGCGAACATGCTTCCGGCGAGCAGCGCCACGGCCGCGCAGAACAGGATGGTTATTTTTGCCTTCATTTCAATTTCCTGTCGATCTCCCTGAACAGGACCCGCAGCGCCTGCAGGTCCTTTTTCAGTTCCAGTGCCGACTTTTTGTGCGGCGAAAAGCGTGCCAGCTCGCTCTGTCCCTTGATGAACAGGAACTTCTCTATGCCCGCCCGCGTCATCCCGTTGGCTCCCAGCACTTCGGCGATGCGGCGGTCGCTGATCTCGGCCGGCCCCAGGCCGCTCTTCTCGCAGAAATATCTTTCCATGACCGGGGCGATCTCCTCCGTCTGCCGCGCCTTGTCCAGTTCCTGCAATGCCCGGGCCAGGATGCGGCGGTTGCGCATGCCGGCGCTGGCCGCGATGCCGCGGTCCCAGGCCGTGATCTTGAGCAGGACCAGGAAGTTGCCCAGGAAGAGGGCGGCCAGCAGCAGCGGGAACCAGGGTTGGCGGTGGATGGGTTGGGCCAGCCCGCCGAGGGGAGCGCTCTTGATGAAGTCAATGTCCTCGCCCTTCTGCATGATGGCGCTGCCGGGCAGTGTGA
This sequence comes from Candidatus Aminicenantota bacterium, assembly GCA_963732485.1. GTDB lineage: Bacteria > Acidobacteriota > Aminicenantia > UBA2199 > UBA2199 > UBA2199. The sequence goes on along the minus strand of CAVSZS010000012.1, from coordinate 146,905 downwards.
GGCCCGAGGACAGCTTCTCGCCGCTGACGCGCACGCGGACGGGCAAGCTGCGCAGACTGACCACGGCGCGCCGGGCCGGGTCGAAATAGCGGAACTCCAGGGAAGGGAAGACGATGTCGCCTCTCTGCTTGAAGGCGACCGGAATCTCGGCGTTCAGCGTGCCGGCCAGGGAAGCGGGCGCGAAGGCGGTCTCATGCGTGATTTTCGCCGGGTAGACCACGGCGGCTTCGCCGCCTGGCACCGGCGGCGGCATGATGGCCTTGGTGTTGCCGCTGCCGCTGATGCGCATGCGCAGGGTGACGATTTCGTTGATATCGGCTTCCTGGAGCGGGCAGTCCAACGCGAAGCTGAATTGCCCGACCGGCAATCCCGCGCCGGCCGCCGGCGGTTCGCTGACGGTTACGTGCACCGCCTGGGTGGAGCGGCGCAGCGCCTGGGCGCCGAAAAAACCCGAGCTGGGATCGGCCAGCTGCAGCTCGAACTGCAGGGGGGGGATGGCCAGGGTGCCGCTTTCGCTGGCGAACAGCGCCGCCTTGCGGACTTCGTAGACCTGGTAGATGACGCCGTTGACGTTCTCGCTGCTGGGAGCGATCGATTGCGGGACGGGGAACCATTCCTGCCAGAAACCGGCGAATGAGGCGCTGGAAATCATGTTCACCGCCTCGATGCGGTTGCGGGTGTAGAGCAGGACGCGGAAAAGCAACTGCTCGCCCTTGACGCAGGCCGGCTTGGAAACCACGGCGCGCAGGAAGGCGTCGATCTTCTGCGGCTGGCGGTTGCGCAGCGGCGAAGAGAAAAAGTCGTCGTCGAACAGGGACGGCGTTCCCGGGCGGGCCGCGCCGCCTGTGACCTGGCTGCCCTTGACCACTTCGATGGTAAAAGTCTGGGTCTCGTACTCTCGGCCTTCGTGGCGGTAGCGCACCGCGGGCAGGAGAATGCGCCCGGTGCGCGTCGGCATCAGGTAGTAGGTGAAGCGGGTGGAGGCCGTGCTGGCGCCGTCGCGGAACTGGAACTCGGAGCTGCGCGAGGTCTGCAGCACCTTGAAGTCGTCCAGGTACGACAGGTCCGGCTGGGCGGGGTCCTCGATGTTGCTGAAGGTCAGGGTGTAGAGCAGGGTGTCGTCGAGGCCGATCTTCGCCGAACTGATGGCGGCGGTCACTTCGGCATCCGCTGCCGCCAGGGCCGCAGCCGGCAGGAAGGCGAGCCAGGCCAGCAGGATGGCGCTACCAGTCTTTCTCATTTTTGGCGGCGCTGATCCGGCGCTTTTTCTTTTCCATCTGTTTCTTCTCGTTCTGGTCGAGGAACTGCATCATGGCCTCGTACTTCTGTTTTTGCTTTTCGGCCTCGGCACGGTCGTCCTGCTGCTCCTGCTGCTGCGGCTGCTGTTGCTGCTCGCGGATCTTCTTCAGGGTCAGCTCGTAGTTCTTCTTGGCCTGGACGTCGTCGGGATCGATCCGCAGGCCGCGCTTGTAGCTTTCCAGCGCCTGGGGATACTGTTGCAGGCGGTAGTAGGCGTTGCCCAGGTTGTAGTGCCAGGCGGATGCGGCAGCGCCCAGCTTGGCCGGGTCGATGCTGGAGAACTCGTCGAGCGCTTCCTGGTATTTTTTCAGTTCGTAGAGGGCGGCGGCGGTGTTGTTTTTCAACTGCGGGGCAGCGGTTTTCAGCCCCTTGGCCGAGAGGAACTGCTCCAGGGCGGCGGCGTATTTGCCCTGGCGATAGGCATCGATGCCTTTCTGGTTCCTGCGCGCGGCCGGTTCGAACCAGTGCCAGCCCGTGAGCAGCCCGCAGGCCAGCAGCAGCGGGATCAGCCTTTTCGCCATGCGATCCTCCTGTCGCTGAGGGCCATTTCGCCGGCCAGGAGCAGGACGGCCAGCAGCAGGGGATAGGCGAAGCGGTCGATCTTGCGGCTCTTCACCTTGCGCGACAGCTGCTGGCGCTCGTAGGCGCGCAGGATGCCGATCAGGGGGGCGATGCCGGCAGCGGCGCCCAGGCGGTAGTACTGCCCGCCGCAGTCGGCGGCGATGCGCGCCAGTGTCGCTTCGTCGAGCTGTGATTTGATGATGGTTCCTTGCGTGTCCTTTTTCCAGCCCGTGGTGCGGCCGTTTTCATCGCGAACGGGAATGGGGGCCCCGCCGGCCGCGCCGACGCCCACGGTGAACACGGCGACCTTTTGCTTCTGCAGCTCGCGCACCGCCTCGGGCCAGCCCAGTTCCTGGTCCTCGCCGTCGGTGACCAGGATCATGAGCTTCTGGCTGGAGCTGGAGTTGCGGAACAGGCGCAGTCCCAGGGTGAAGGCCTTGGCGAAGTCGGTGCCCTGTTCCGCGTCCGGACTGGTCGTCGAGGCCAGGGCCAGCAGCTTGAAGGCCTCGTAGTCCAGCGTTGGCGGGCACTGCACGTAGGCCGTGCCGGCGAAGTTGACCTGGCTGACCATGTCGGTGCGCAGGGCGTCCACGATGGCCGCCACCAGGTTGCGGGCCACCTCCAGGCGCGAGGGCTGCAGGTCCTCGGCGTTCATCGATGCCGAGGTGTCCAGCAGGAAGACGATCTCCAGGCCGCGGATGTCCATGCTCTCGAAACGCTCGCCCCACTGCGGCCGGGCCAGGGCCAGGATCAGGAAGGCCAGCGCCGCCAGCAGCAGCGACGTCTTGAAAAAGTCGATCTCGCGGCCGCCGCGCACCACCACCTTGCTCTCGGCCGCTTCGGCGATGAACTCGCGCAGGATCTCCTTTTTTTTGCGAAAATTGTATGCGGCCAGCATGGCGAAGGGGATGAGCAGCAGCAGCAGGAAAAGGACGGCGGGGTAGGCGAAGGTCATTGGAGCTCGTAGATGGCCGTTGGAGTTTCCGATTTTGCCATTTTGTTTTTATTATTATATCAAATTGAGGCGGTGAATGAAAGGTGAACTGGGTAGACGGCATACGGTGTATGGTAGACGGTAAGAGGGAGGCGATTGAAAGGTAAAGGGAAAAAGGTAAAAGGTACAAGGATGCTTCGCTTTTTATCGATCCCCATGTCATAATAAAAAAAAGGATTGCCATGCCATTTTATTGCTTCTCATTCGTCTAGCCATATGAGAGACAGTGACTGCAATCAGATCCAGCCGCAGAATGGCGAATCCCAATTCCAGGAGATTTGCTTGGATTGCTATCCTGTTATCTATCGCCTGGCCTTTCGCCTGTTGGGCGACAGCGAAGAAGCGGCCGATATGAGCCAGGAAGCTATGCTTCGGTTTTTCCGGGCTTGCAGCAAACAGGGGGTTACCGTAGAACAGCCAAAGGCCTGGCTATGTCGTACAGTGGCTAATCTATGCTTTGACCACTGCCGGCGTCGATCCCGATTCCACCGCCTCTTTTTTACCCCAGAGCAGCTTCCTGCGGCAGTCGCTTCGGCCGAAGAAACAATCCAGGGGAAGGAAGAGGAGAAAAAAGTCAGGGCCGCGTTGGCTTTGCTCAGTCGTCGAGATCGGCTTCTTCTGGCTTTGTACCAGGAGGAATGCCATTATGTCGACCTGGCCAGGGTGACCGGCTTGAAAGAAGTTTCGGTTGGCAAAGCCCTGTCCAGGGCTTTGGCCCGGTTGGAAAAGCGACTGTTCCAGGGAGAATGATCATGAGATGTTTGAGTGAGCGTGAATTGCAGACCTTGGCCGATGGCCAGGCGGTGGACGAATTCGTTCAAATGGCCCATGTGCAGGCCTGCCTGACCTGTCGCGAACGCTGGGAACGTTTGCAGAAGCGTCGTAGCCGCGTTTTACAAGCGCTTTCGCTTCTGGATCCCGTCATCCTTCCTGACGTGCCGGATCACTTGGACTTGGCAAAGCGAGCCTCGCCCCGACGATCCTTGCGGCTCAAGCCTGCCATGATCCTGACGGCCGGGTTGTCACTGGTGGCAATCATTGCCCTGGCCCTTTTCATTCGCCTGAACCGATCCGCTTCCTATAGCGATCCTCTCTCTTTCTCTTCGGTCATTGAGATCCAGGGTGAGGGCCGACGGCTGCGGGTCACCTTGCCTGTTGATCTCCGTCAGTATCGCTCGATCACCGAGCCACAGATATTTATCTTTGAGGAGGAAAATCATGAACTTGAAAAAAAATGAACGAGATGTTGTCATCATGGCGGCGACTTTTTTGCTTTTTTTGCAGATGGCTGTCGCCCTGGCCGCATCCCCAAGCGCTGCTGAGGGGACCGAAGCGGCTGCAGTTTCAGAGCGGCGCAAAATCACGTTCGCCATCAAAATACTGGAGGTAACCGCCAGCGATACCCGCATTCTGGCTGAGCCCAAGATCACTACCTTGGAGAGTGAAAAGTCAACCATTTCCCAAGGCAAAAACATCCCATGGAAAAAGCCCGACGGCGAAACCGTCCGTCTCATGGAATCGTGGCAATTGGAATTGACCCCTGTCATTGTGAGCGGTCAGGGGATCCGGATCGCACTGACGATCTCCACATCCAGGCCCGATCCCAAAACAGGCGCAATCCAAGAAACCAAGGTCAACAAAGAAGTACTCTGCCGCAACCTTGAGTTGCTGACCCTTGAGCTGATGGAGAAGGAAGATAAATCATCCCGTTTGGCGATCCAAATCGTCCCCTTGATCGAGCCCCGCAGGGACACGGCGCCAAGCACGGAAGTAAAATAGAATCACAAGCGAATTGCTTGCCCACCCGGGGAGTCCAAGTCCTCCCGGCCGGATTTTGAGGGCCTGAGTGGTGGTGCGTGTTTCTCTGATTGACTGAATAGAAGGCGTATTTCGGATAAGGCGCTGGATCAGAATAATGCCAATGATCTGATCGTAGACTTTGTTTTGCTGTGATATAACGTGTCAACCGGTGATATTCACGGCAGGCGCTCTGGTTCCATGACCTGTGGATCCGCCGCCAAAAGAGCACATTTTTCACTATTTACAAATCGCTGCCGGGAGCGCAGTATTCTCCGCAGGAATGGTAGATGACGGATAGTCGCAAGTTGGTATGCCTGAAAGGAGAGAATGGATGGACAACGGCCCGGGCCTGATCCCGCCTCATGGCGGCTATCGTAAGTTGCGCAGCTTCCAGTGCGCGCAGATGGCCTATGACCTGACGGTGGTCTTCTGCGACCGCTTCATCGACCGGCGTTCGCGCACGCACGACCAGATGGTCCAGGCGGCCCGCAGCGGCGTGCAGAACATCGCCGAGGGGAGCATGGCTTCGGGCACTTCAAAAAAGACCGAGCTTAAGCTGACTGGCGTGGCCCGGGCCAGCCTGGAGGAGCTCCTGCTGGACTATGAGGATTTCCTGCGCCAACGCGGACTTAGGCTATGGGCCAAGGATTCGCCGGAAGCCCTGAGGACAAGAGCGCTCTTGTCGGACCCGTCAGACCTGTCAGACCCGTCTGACAAAATAAAAAAAATTGCCTTCTTGAGCGCTGAGCCCGAGGCTGCGGCCAACATCATGATCTGCCTGGTCAACCAGGCGAGCTACCTGCTGCGCAAGCAATTGCAATTCCTGGAACGGAAGTTTCTTGAAGAAGGCGGGTTCACCGAACGTCTTTACAGCCAGCGCCAGTCCCGTCGCGGCCGATCCTGAGGTGGGCGCGGCCTGGCCTGATGCCATAACCAGCCGATTTACTAATTCCCGCTAACCCGTTACAATGGCGCCATGAAGAAAAAGCCATTGCGCGCTGTATTCATAGGTTTCGGCAACGTCGGCCGCAAGTTGGCGGCCATGCTGGGCGAAGAGCGCGGGCAATATCCCGGATTGGCTGGCCTGGACATCGAGGCGGTCGCTGTCTTCACCGGAAGCCACGGGGCGCTGGTCGAAGCGAAAGGTATCGGGCTGGAAAAAGTTTTGCGAAGTTACAGCGAGAACAACGGCTTTCCGGCGGCGCCCATGACGGCCCTGCAGGCGCTGGCGACGCTGGACTATGACGTGCTGGTGGAATTGTCCACACTTGAATATCAGCGGCCGGGGCGAGCCGGCCATCAGCCATGTGCGCGCCGCGTTGCAGCGGGGCAGGCATGCTGTCACCGCCAACAAGGGACCGGCGGCTTTCGCTTACCGCGAACTGTACGGCCTGGCCCAGGAGAATGGCGTGCGCTTTCTTTTCGAAAGCGCTGTGATGGATGGTGCGCCGGTCTTCAGCCTGGGCCGGGCTTTGGCCGGCGCCCGTGTCACCGGCATCTCCGGCATTCTCAACACCACCACCAATTTCGTCATCTCGCGCCTGGAGGCCGGCGAAGGAATGGAGCGCGCCATAAAAACCGCCCAGGAGCTGGGCTTCGCCGAAGCCGATCCATCCCTGGACCTCGACGGCTGGGACGCGGCGGCCAAGATCGCCATCCTGGCGAATTTCTATCTCGGCGCCGCTACCGACCCGCTGAAAGTGGAGCGCCGCGGCATAGCCGATTTGACGCCGGCTGACGCCGCCAGGGCCATGGCCGCCGGTAAAAGGCTGAAGCTGATCTGCCGGGCATGGATGGAGCATGGCTCCGTGCGCGCCGTCGTGGGCCCCGAAGAGGTCCCCGCCGATCATTGCTTCGCCACTGTCAGCGGCAAGGGCGCCGCCCTGCGCCTGGAGACCGACATGATGGCCCCGCTGTGGATCGTCCAGGAAGACCCCGGCCTGGCCGACACGGCCGCCGGCGTCATCCAGGACCTGCTGGCCGTGGCCGCTGCGAGGGAGGAGAAAAAATGATTGCCCATGTCCGGATCGTGAAAACAAGTTTTTTCCTGTTCTTTGTTCTTTTCGGCATTCTCGTTCCGGCCGCGGCCGCGGCCGCGGACGAAGCCTGGATCCAGGAACTCCTAGAGGAAAGGGAGCAAAAGGATGGCGACTTCAAGACGTCGCTTACGTCGCCCATGGCCGGCAGCGAGCGCTTGATCCTGTCCGGACCGGAGCGCATGTTCATCACGCTTCGGGACGGGGCCGTTGTTGCCGACGCCCGGGCCGGCGCCGGCACGGTCTTTGCCGTGTTTTCCCGGGAGGGGAAGTGGTATTGGGACGGGGCCGTTGCCGGCGTCACCTGCCGCCTGGCGGAAAGCGACATCGTCCAGCGCCAGGAAGCGCTGTTGCCGGGAGCCCTGTTCCGCGTCGGGCGCTTCTCGCTGGTCGCGTATCCCGGGGCCGACAGCCTGGCGCTGATCGTCTTCGATGCCCAACGTCGGGAGCTGCTCGATTTCAAGCACCTGCTCTATTTCCCGCCCGCCCCCCTGTATGCCGTGAAAGCGCGGCTGGAGAAATTCCCTGAAACGCGCGAGGTGAAGATCATCACCACGCGCAAGCTGGAGAAAACCTTTTATCGCTATGCCCGTGTCCGTTTTCAACTGCAGGGCCGGGAACTGGAATTGACCGCCTTGAAGTCAAGCCTGGAAGGCCCTGATGCCCGAACCCTTTTTATTCCTTTCAAGGACATGAGCAACGGCCGGGAAACGTACGAGGTCGGGCGCTTCATGGATGTGGCGGAGCCCAAGGGCGGGGAGTTTGTCCTGGATTTCAACCGCTGCTACAACCCGCTGTGCAATTATTCGCCCGCCTACAATTGCCCGCTGCCGCCGCTGGAAAATTTCCTGGACGTGGCCATTGCCGCTGGCGAGAAGGCATATCCTCACTGACAAGAAACTCAGGGAAGAGAGAGAAGGCAGAGGGAAAGACAGAGGGAAGACAAAGTGGGAAAGAGATCCTGAAAGGGCTTTTTCCACTCTCTCTTCCCTCACTCTTCCCTCTCTCTTCCCTTTTTCTTCCCTTGGCCCCCTGAACTACTTGGCCTGCGCCGGTCCGTGGATCAGCGAGCTCTGCTTCTTGAGCGGGCCGACATTTTGCAGCAGGTCCCATCCGGTCAGCCAGGTCTGCACGTCGCGATCGCCTTGCAGCAGGATGGTAATGCTTTCGTAGTCCTCGCCGCCGACAGGTTCCGCCTCCAGAAGGAGCTGCACCACTTCGTCTTGCGAGTCCAGGGGGACGGCCCAGGTCTGGGAGTCGAAAGCGGGAATGTCAGCGGCATCGCCGTCCACCCAGGCCGTCATCGGCAGGTTGCCGATGTTGACAATGGTCACATAGGCCTCGTAATTCACGTCGGCGCAGGAAGTGAGGAACAGGACAGCTGTCAGTGCGATAAATCCCAGAAACATCTTCTTTTTCATACGTGCCTCCAGTGGCGGAACGCCAATAACGTAAAGCAATATTCTTGCCAAGCATTGGGGAAAAAACCGTCCTGAAAACAGGACGATTCGCCCGGCGTGATTTCAATTTGCGTCACCCGGGGGTATAATACCACTTTTGCGGAGGAAAAAACATGAAGCTGCAGACTGTGATCGCCTTGGTTGCCTTGATGCTGGCCGCACCCGTTGCCGTGCCGGGCGCGGATGAGCTCAGGATCGACCGCTGGCTGGTACTGGGACCGGCGGGGATCATGGCCGACGGCTCCGCTCTCGCCGGCGGCGCCGATGCCGCCCTTGATTTCGACTATCTTCCCATCGCCCGACTGGATCCCAAGGCAGGGGCCAGCGTCCAGTGGAGCGCCCAGAAGCAGTTGTCATGGACCCCCGGCGCCGCGCGCTTCAGCGGCGAAGCCTCCCGGCAGGCGGTCTACCTGGCCGTATACCTGGAAAGCCGGCGCTGGCTCCAGGCCGATCTCGTTGTCGAGGCCCCGTTCCCGGTCCGCTTTTATCTGGATGGCGAGGCGCTGGCCAAGTCGGCCGCCCCTGGCAAGAGCAGTGTGCCGCTGACCCTGGTCAACGGCAAGCACCTGCTGCTGGTCAAAGGCATCCTCGACGCCGGCGCCGGCAAGGTCGCAACCCTGCAGGCGTCGCTGAAAAACAAACCCGCCTTCGCCGGCGTGGCGCTGCAGGCCTCGCTGGAGGCCGGGCGGCGCAGCCGCATGGAGGATGTGCTGAATACGGTGAACATCAACGAGGTGCAGCTCTCCCCGGACGGACGGCGGGTCGCCGTGGCGTTGAGCCGGTTGCCGCGCGGCGGCAAGGGCAGCCAGCGCTGGCTGGAGGTGCTGGAAACCAACGGCGGCGGCATTGTCTTCACGTCGCAGGGGCTGGGAAACGTGGACAACTTTTCCTGGCTGGGCGATTCGCGGCGCTTTGCCTTCAGCCGCGAGGAAAAAGGCCTTACCGATATCTGGCTTCATGACCTGGACGGCCATGCCGGCAAGACCCTGGTGGCGGGCATCGCCAACTTCTCATCCTGCTGGTGGGCCCAGGACGGCTCCTTCGGGATCTATGCCGTTGCCGAAGAAGCCCAAACCGACAAGGCCTACCGCCATGTCCGCAAGCTGGACGACCGCTTCCGCACTCCCGAAGCGCGACAGTCGTTGACCCTGTTTTTCGTCGACCTTGTCGGACGCGCTTCCGGCGCCCGCCAGCCGCTCTCCGGCTTCGCCGACAACGTCACCCAGGTGCGAATCAGTCCCGACAAACGCATGCTGCTGCTCGCCTCGTACAGCGAGGACGACAAGCAGCGCCCCTACCACCGCAACGCCCTCGTGCTTCATTACCTGGCGGACGGCCGCCGCGAAAAGATCCTCGACGATCCCTGGATCGAGGATTTTTCCTGGTCGCCCGATTCCGCCAAGCTGCTGCTGCTGGGAGGCGCCTCGGCCTTTTCCGGCCTGGGCAGCACCCTGCCGGCCGGGACGGTGCCCAATGATTTCGACCAGCAGGCCTATGTCTATGACCTGAAGACGAAAAAAGCCGAGGTCTTGAGCCGCACGTTCGCTCCCTCCATCGATTCCGCCTTCTGGCACCCCAACGGCGGCATTTTCCTGAAAGTCATGGACCAGGATTACGCGCGCCTCTACCGCTGCTCCCCAACCAATAAAAAGTTCACCCGCCTGGAGTCCGGTTGCGAAGCCGTGGAGAGCGTCAGCTGGTCGCGCGCCGGCCGGGCGGTCTTCTCGGGCTCGGGCTTGGGCTCGCCGCAAAAACTGTATGTGCTGGACACGGGCTCTGGAGCGGCGCGGGTGCTCAAGGACTACAACCGCGAGGCCTTCAGCAACGTGCGCTTCGGCAGGAGCGAGAGCTGGAGCTTCAAGACCAAGGAAGGCCGGACCATCGGCGGCTACCTCTGCTACCCGCCCGATTTCGACCCGGCGCGGCTCTATCCCTGCATTGTCAACTATTACGGCGGCACCACGCCGATCGGCCGCAATTTCGGCGGCCGCTACCCCAAGGACTGGTACGCGGCCAACGGCTACATTGTCTGCGTCCTGCAGCCCAGCGGCGCCATCGGCTACGGCCAGGAGTTCTCCAGCGCCCATGTCAACGACTGGGGCGAGATCACCTCGGAGGAGATCATCCGCGGCGTCGAGGAGCTGCTGCGCACCCATCCGTTCATCGACAACCGCCGTGTCGGCGCCATCGGCGCCTCCTACGGCGGCTTCATGACCCAGTACCTCGCCGCCAAGACCGACCTGTTCGCCGGCCTCGTTTCCCATGCCGGCATCAGCGCCCTGTCTTCGTATTGGGGAGCGGGCGACTGGGGCTACAGCTACAGCGGCGTGGCCACCGCCAACAGCTTTCCCTGGAACCGTAAGGATATTTACGTCGGCCACAGCCCTCTTTTCATGGCCGAGCGCATCCACAAGCCCCTGCTCCTGCTCCATGGCGAGGACGACAACAACGTGCCGCCGGGCGAGAGCTACCAGATGTTCGCCGCCCTCAAGCTGCTGGGAAAAGAAGTGGCGCTGGTCACCTTTCCCGGCCAGCAGCACTTCATCCTGACGCCGGCGCAGCGCATCCGCTGGCTGCAGACCATCATGGCCTGGTTTGACCGCTGGCTGAAGGGCCAGCCCGAGTGGTGGAACGAGCTTTATCCTGAATGAGTCGAGCTAAGTGAAAAGTGAAAGGTGAAAGGTGAAAAGTCGGCAAGAACAGCAAGCGATCGTTTCCTTGCCGTTACATTTCACTTTTCACTTTTTACTTTTCACTGAGTGATTTTAATTCCATCTCGGCCATAGCCTGGTCGTAGGTTTCTTGGTTGATCCAATGCCGGCGCAGCATGCGGCCGGCGATGATGCGCCGCTTGCGGTTCATGCGCGCGTTGCCCGTGCCCAGGGCCGAGAAGCGGTGCGGGTTGGGCAGGATAGAGGCCAGGCGGATGGCCTGAGCGAGAGAGAGGGCTGCGGCCTGGCAGTTGAAGTAAGAACGGGCCGCGGCCTCGGCGCCGTAGATGCCGGTGCCCCAATCGATGACATTGAGGTACAGCTCCAGGATGCGCTTCTTGCTCAGCGCGCCCTCCAGTTTCCAGGCGATGGCCGCCTCGCGCAGCTTGCGCCAGATGCTCTGCTCGGAACTGAGGAACAGGTTCTTGGCCAGCTGCTGGGTGATGGTCGAACCACCGCGCAACCCGCGTTTCCTGCCAATGTTGGATTCCAGGGCGCCGCGCATCGATTCCCAGTCGAAACCCTCGTGGGCGAAGAATTTGTCATCCTCGGCGATCAGCACGGCCTGGATGAGATAAGGTGAGATGCTCGACAGCGAAACGCGGCGCCACAGGCGTCGCGCCCGCAGGCCTTTCAGTTTGGCTTGTTCGGAGCGAAATCCCATCATGGCCGTTTCCGTGGGGTTCGTTTTTACCAGCCAGGTCACGTCGGGCAGGGTCAGCCAGAAGACCAGGCCGCCGGCCAGCAGCAAAACCAGGACCGCGCCGATGATGCGTAGGAACAAACGCCGGGGTTTCTTTTTTATCTTGTCACCCATGAGTGGCCAATGTAATTCATAGGCGCGTCACTGTCAAGCCAAATGAGGCCTCTTAAATCCCGATCTCCCGGGTTTGTATGCTTTCAGGAAAGATCCAGCAACTCACCCCCGGCCCCCCCTCTCTTCCCAAAGAGAGGGGGAATGCCTTTTTGGTTTTTAGCCCCTTCTCTTTGCAAGAGAAGGTACGCAGCGCCATGCCGAGGTTTTTCGAGGCATCCGGCGCTGCCATCCCGCAAAGCGGGGGGGTGGGGGATGAGTTTGAGATCTTCCAGTCGTACAATGTTTCGAGTCGGAATACCCTTTTTTTTAGCAAGAACTTCGTCTAAAAACTTCTCCCCATCCGCAGGTAGATCCATAAATCCTCATTGGCGCCGAAGCCATGGGCGACGCCGAAGGCCAGGTCGGTGGCCATGGCGCCGCCAAAGGCCAGGCGCAGCACGGCCTCGGCTCCCACGGCATAGGCGACGGGCTCGGCGCCGTAGCGGCTCGCCAGGCGCCCGGCGTCGAAGAAGGGGCTCAGCCAGACCCGGTCGAGGCTGACGGCCGGCAGGATCGCCTTCTCGATCTTGAACAGGGGCAGGCGGTATTCCAGGTTGACCAGCCAGCCGCGGTCGCCCCACTGGTGGCCGGCAGAGAAGCCGCGCAGCAGCCTGAACGGACGGTCGCTGCCCAATCCGCCGCCTTCCTCGCGGCCCCCCATAGTCATAATAGGAATAACCGGCGTCCCAGCTGCGGGCCAGGGCCAGGCGACCGGCCAGCACGCCGGGACGCGCCGCCGGCAGGTAAAAACGCAGGTCGGCCTGGGTGCTGCGGCTGGGTCGCTCGTTGCCCAATCCCGAGGGCTGCCAGGTGCCTTGCAGCGTCAGATGGATGCCGTCGGCCGCGGAGATGGAATCATGATACTCGCGGGCGGAGTTGAAGTCCAAGCCCAGCCGCAAGCCGTTGCGGTGGGGGCCGCTGAATTCGAAGCCTTCATCCTCGTAGATGATGCCCTGTTTTTCCAGGTGCATGTCGGCGTAGGCGTAGAGCCGGGAGCGCTTGCGCAGGCGCAGCGGCCAGTAGGACGCGAGCGTCAGCTCCTGGCTGCGCCCGAAAAAATAAGCGTCGCGAAAATATTCGTTGCGGTAGGCATAGGTGAGCGAAAGGGTGGGCAACAGCCCGTCATAAACATAGCGCAGCCGCAGGCTGGGCCGATGGCTGGAAAAGCCGAAATAGCCCTCCATGTCGTAGCTGTGGATGCCCAGCGCGTCCTGGCCGCCGGTAATGATGCCGGCCTGGATCTCGTCGCCGTCGGCGCGCAGTGCCGGCGACCACCAGTGCGGCAGCAGGTCGCGGATTGGGCGGTAGGCGCGGGGCCGATCCGCTGTTGCCGCGGCCGGCGCGGTTGCGGAAATTTCCGCTGCGCGGTTATTTCCAGGGGCGAGAGAGGGGTCCATTCCGTCGTGCTGCGGGCGATCTCTTCGCCGCGACCGCTGAAATAGGTATAGAAGATCTCCTGGCCGTTGGCGGCGAGGTCGAATTGCCTGGTGCCGGAAAACCGCGGGTCCTCGAGGCGCCAGCCGTTGTTCATGTCCAGCGAATATGAAGCCAGGGAAGACGTCTCCTTGCCGTTCACTATGAACAGGAGCTTTTCGTCGTCCTGCCAGCGCGGTTGGCTGAGGTCGCTTGCGGTTACGCTGAGAAAGCGGTCCAGGTTGCCGTTCTCCAGGAAGATGGCGACTCCCCATGGCCCGCCAACGGGCTTGGCCGCGGCGGCGATCCGGCGCCCAGTAGGTGAGACGGAGATCTGCGACATGCCCGCGAAGGCCATGGAGATGGACTTTGCCTCCCCTGTCTTTTTGCTGAAAAGAGCGAGGCGGTAGCTGCCGTTGCGGCGCTGAACGCAAAAGATCCATTCCGAATTATCAATACTGACCGGGTGGGACAAGCGCTTCCCCCGGGAAAGCCTCTTCAGTTCGTCTTTTTTCAGGTCGAATTCGTAAAGGTCGGAATAGTCACTGAAGTGGCGGAACAGGTCGGTGGCCGACAGGTAGAGCTTCTCCTCTTTCGCTGCGAAACCGAGGCTGTTGACGGCATCCATCCTGAAGATGACCTTGTTCTGCCCGCTTGGCAGGTCAATCATTTCGATTGCTCCCCGGCCGCGGAAATCACGATGATAGTAGGCCAGTGAATTCTCTCCCAGAGCGCAGGGAAAGCGATTGGAAAATCCCTGCTTGGTGATCGGTTCGGGAGAGGCCCTCCTGGCCGCGGGGGCGCATTTTTCCATATTCGTGCCAAAGCGTTGTCAGCGGCTTGCCGAACGCTTTTTTAAAGTCACGGCTGCTGCCCAACAGGATCAATTGGCCGGAGACCCGATCCAGGTAGCGCCTGAGGCCGTCGGCCCCGTATTTATTCTCCAGGAATTCCATGAAGCCGGCGCCGTACAGGTACCTGGACGTCGGTCCCGGCCAGGCGGCGGGCAACCCGGCGATGCTTTTCCAGCCGGGGAAAAGGGAATCGCGGCGGGCGGCGTCGAGCATCAGCCGGTACGGGGCGTGGTCAAGGCGCCCGTCGCCGCTGGAGCGCGATTCGCCGTAGACCGCGAGCCCTTCGATGGCCCAGGGCGGCATCTGCGCCGCCGGAAAAAAATCCGGCGCGCTGCCGAAAATGCGGCGTGCGGCGCGGAACAGCGGCGAGCCGGCGTTCAGGGTGAAAATGTGGGTCAGCTCGTGAGCCAAAACGAGGTCGAGCCAGGCTCGCCCGGCAGCGAGCTCGGAGTCTGGCGGCGGTTCAGCCAGGTTTACTCCGACCAGGTTGAAGGGGTAAAACGTGGCGAAGCCGTTGGCCTGGTCGGTGCTGTCGTCGAGAACGATGCGCACGCGGCCCTGGAAGGGGGAGCGCCAGAAGTCGCCCAGCTCCTTATACAGGCGCTCGGCTGTTGCCAGCGCCGCCCCGGCCTCCGCGGATCGTCCGGCGGGAAAAACGATCGTAATGCGCCCGCGGTTGATCTCGCGCCAGCGCAGGCCGGGCGGGTATTTGGCGGCGCTCACAGTCCCGGCGGCAACAGGGGAGAGCAGGAGGCACGACAGCCAGAAAACGGCGAGCAGCCTGATTTTCATGGCTTTCTCCTTGCGGCCAGCTTCTTTTCCCATTCCCAGGCGCTGGCGACGATTTCGTCCAGATGGGGGACTTGCGGCGCCCAGCCGAGCTCGCGGCGGATGGCGCCGGAGTCGGCCACCAGGGCGGCGGGGTCGCCGGGACGACGGCCGGCATGGGCGACGGCGAAATCGATGCCGGTGACCTTTTTAACCGCGGCGATCACGTCGAGCACGGAGTGGCCGGTGCCGTAACCGCAGTTGAAAACGCGGCTCGCGCCGCCGACCTTGAGATGGGCGAGGGCCAGCATATGGGCGCCGGCCAGGTCGTCGACGTGGATGTAATCGCGTATCGCCGTGCCGTCGGGGGTGGGGTAGTCGGTGCCGAAAACCTCCAGGCGCGGCACCTGCCCCAGCGCGGTCTTCAGCGCCAGGGTCAGCAGATGGGTGGGCTGGCCGTAGTCCTGCCCGATGCGTGCCTGGCGGTCGGAGCCGGCGGCGTTGAAATAGCGCAGGGCGACGAAGCGGAAGCCGGGATTGGCGGCGGCCGTGTCGCGCAGCAGCATTTCGCTGACCAGCTTGGAACTGCCGTAGGGATTGATGGGCAGCAGCGGCGCCTTCTCGTCTACCGGCACCGCTTCCGGCATGCCGTAGACGGCGGCGGTGGAAGAGAAAATGAAGTTCTCCACGTTGTTCGCCAGGCAGGCCTGGAGCAGGCGCAGGCAGTTGAACGAATTGTTCTCATAGTATTTCAGCGGCAGGCGGACCGATTCGCCCACCTGGATGAAGGCGGCAAAATGCATCACGGAGCGAATGGAGTGCCGGCGCAGCAGCGAGCCGACCAGCTCCGCGTCGGCGACGTCGCCGCGGACCAGTTCGCCGTAAAGCACGGCTTCCGGCTTGCCCGAGGAGAGGTTGTCCAGGACGACCGGGTAATAGCCCTTCTCTCCGAGGTCGCGCACCACATGGGAGCCGATATATCCGGCCCCGCCGGTGACCAGGATGGGCTCGCCGGAGGCGGCCGTTTTCTTGTTGCTCATGGTACCAGTATATGAGAACGGCTCAATGGCGTCAAGAAAGGCTAAAAATCAGTACAATTTACCGCCAAGCCCGAAAAAAAAAGCGAAAGGCGGAAGGCAAAGGGCGAAAGTAAAAAAAAGACGATTTCCTGCAAATTACAGGTCAATTTCTCTGATTTTGTCGTATTTTTCACTTTTTCCTTTTCTATTTTGCCTTTTTGCCTGGATTTTTCGCTGAAATTATCCATAAATCAGCGAAAAATCGTTGACACTACAGGCATTATTGATTATAATTATCTTTCATTTCCACTGGGAAATTTAACAAAAAACAAACAGGAGGATTCGATGCGTAACGCCTTGATTATGGGTGCTGCAGGAAGAGATTTTCATAATTTCAATACGTTTTTCCGGAACAATCCCGATGTGCGGGTGAAGGCATTCACGGCCACCCAAATCCCCGACATCGCCGGCCGCAAATACCCGCGGGAACTGGCCGGGGAATATTATCCCCAGGGCATTCCCATCTATCCCGAGACCGAGTTGATCCCGCTGATCAAGAAACTCGAGATCGAGGATGTCTATTTCGCCTACAGCGATGTCCGCCATACCTACCTCATGGACAAGGCCTCCGAGGTCATGGCTGCCGGCGCCAACTTCATCCTGCTCGGACCCCGCGAGACCATGATCAAGAGCAGCAAGCCGGTCGTTTCCGTGTGCGCCGTGCGCACCGGCTGCGGCAAGAGCCAGACCACCCGCCGTGTCTCCCAGATCCTGATCGCCATGGGAAAGAAAGTGGCCGCCGTCCGCCATCCCATGCCCTACGGCGACCTGGTGGCCCAGAAGGTGCAGAAGTTTGTCACCAAGGCCGATCTGGCCAAGCACAAGTGCACCATCGAGGAGATGGAGGAGTACGAGCCGCACATCGAGAACGGCGTCATCGTGTTCGCCGGCGTCGACTACGGCGCCATCCTGCGCGAAGCCGAGAAGGTCGCCGACGTCATTCTCTGGGACGGCGGCAACAACGACTTCCCCTTCTACAAGTCCGACCTGGAGATCGTGGTCGCCGACCCGCACCGCGCCGGGCATGAGAAGGAATACTATCCCGGCGAGGTCAATATCCGCCGCGCCGATGTCGTCGTCATTAACAAGATCGACACCGCCGACCTGGAGAACATCCTCGAAGTGCGCAACAACATCCGCGAGATGAACCCCAAGGCCATCGTGGTCGACGCGGCTTCTCCCCTGCTGGTCAAGGACCACGAGAAGATCCGCGGCAAGCGGGTGCTGGTCATCGAGGACGGCCCCACCCTGACCCACGGCGAGATGCAGTACGGCGCCGGTGTCATGGCCGCCGAGAAGTACGGCGCCGCCGAGCTGGTAGATCCGCGTCCCTGGGCCGTGGGCTCGATCGCCGACACCTTCAAGAAGTATCCCGACATCGGGGTGCTGCTGCCGGCCATGGGCTACGGCGCCAAGCAGATGAAGGACCTGGAAGCGACCATCAACAAGGTGGACTGCGACCTGATCATCATCGCCACGCCCATCGACCTGGGCCGCATCGTCAAGTTCAAGAAGCCCACGGTCCGCGTCGGCTACGAGCTCCAGGAGATCGGCACGCCGACCCTGGAAGAGATCCTGAAAAAGAAGTTCAAAAAGTAGATATAGCCGTTGTTCGGCTTCGCGTGGCGGCTGCTCCCGAGCGGGGCAGCCGGCCGCTTTTTTGGGGTTGGAGAAAATGAGAAAGAAACTTGCTTTGATCGCCTTCGGCGGCAACGCCATGCTGGAGGCCGGCGAAAAGGGCACGGCCAAGGAACAATACCGCAACGCCCAAAAAGCGGCCCAGCTGATGGTGGAGATCGTGCGCAAGGGCTATGAACTGATCATCGTGCACGGCAACGGCCCCCAGGTGGGCAATATCCTGCTGCAAATGGAAGCGGCGGCGACTTCCATCCCCGCCTTCCCTTTGGACGTCTGCGACGCCATGACCGAAGGCAGCATGGGCTACATGCTGGAGCGGGCCATCCTGAACGAGCTGCGCAAACGCTCGATCGACAAGGAGGTGGCCACGGTGCTGACCCAGGTGGTGGTTGACCGCGAAGACAAGGCCTTTCTCAATCCCACCAAGCCCATCGGTCCCTTTTACAACAGTTTTCGTGCCGCGCAGCTGAAAAAAGAAAACAAGTGGCAGATGGTCGAGGATGCCGGCCGCGGCTTCCGCCGCGTGGTGCCTTCGCCGCTGCCCATCGACATCATTCCCAAGCGCGGCATCCGCTCGCTGGTGGAGCGCGGGATCGTGGTCATCGCCGCCGGCGGCGGCGGCATCCCGGTTTTCATCAATTCCTCGGGGCTGGTGGAGGGTGTTGAGGCGGTCATCGACAAGGACCATGCCTCGGCCCTGATCGCCCGCGAGGCCAAGGCTGACCTGTTTATCATCCTGACCGGCGTCGACCGGGTGTGGGAGAATTTCGGCAAGGAGAATGCCCGGCCGGTTCCGCGCATGGACGTGGACAAGGCGCGACGCATGCTGGACGAGGGGCAGTTCCCGCCCGGCTCCATGGGGCCCAAGATCATTGCCGCCATCGATTACATCAACGGCGGCGGCCGCGAGGTGTTGATCACCTCGGCCGACAAACTGAAAGCGGCCCTGGCCGACCGCTCGGGGACCAAGATCGTCCGCAACCGTGGAAGCCACGAGGCCCCCCGGTCCGAAGGGACCGGGACGTCGGGACCCAAGCGGTCCCTCCAGCCGTCCGAACAGGGCGGTGCGGCCCCCCGGTCCGAAGGGACCGGGACGTCGGGACCCAAGCGGTCTCTCCAGGGCGCAGGCAAGAAATCCATCAAGGGGGAATAGCATAGTGGAGAACAAGAGCGAAACAAGCTTGGATGTCGGCGCCGTTGACATGGAATTCGTCCGGGAATTTCTCAAGGGCAAGACGCAGCCGCTGAACTTCGAGGACGTGGTCTACCAGGTGGCGCTTTTCAAGACGCGCGGCGACCGCATCAGCCGGGTCAAGGTCTATGACCCGGGCTGCGAGTACCAGGCCGGCGACCTGATCTACAAGGAATACCCGGGCCAGTTGCCGGTGGGTAACAAGAAATACATCGCCGTCGAGGACGGAGTCATTCTCAAGGTCGAGGAGGCCCGCCACCGCGGCGGCCGCGACGAGATCCGCCTCAGTTACGAGGGCACTTCCGAGTTCCGCAAGTACACCGAATACCTGGTCAAGCAAAAGATCGAGCTGCTGCTGCCGCACAAGGACGAGACGCCCTGCCGCCCGGCCGAATACATCACCACCGACATCGACCCGCGCCAGACCCAGTCGCCGCTGATCGAGCGCGACTTCAACCTGCTGCGCAAGAAACTGACCACGGCGCTGAACAAGGAATCGGCCATCGCCTTCATCAATGGCAAGGTGATGCTCAAGGAGAATCTCAAGGAGATTGCCCCCGAGGTGTTCGTTTCCATCCGCGAGTTCCTAAAAGGAAGGCAGTCCTCGGAAAGCACCGAGTTCTTCGTCGAGAACTTCGCCAAGGTTCTGCCCGCCTCCCCTGATTTCGCCGCCACCTGCTTTGCCCTGAACTTCATCATGACCACGCAGTACAAGATCGACCTGCAGCAGACCAGCGGCGCCGGCTGGGGCAAGTGGCACCTGATCTCGGCGCTCTACCACATCCGCCGCAACTCCCTGGTCAGCGACGCCAATCCTTTCCTGGCCAAGGCCAGTTACGGCGACCGCAAGAACCTGCTGCAGAAGCGCAAGAAGTTCGAGGAGCAGATCTTCACCGAGGGCGAGACGCGCTATTTCCTGACCCAGCGCGAGATCGCCTCCGGCGCCGTACGCCTGAAGCCCGGCCTCTACCACTTCGGAGACGCCATTGAATTCGAGGCCGCGGACTCCGTGACGCGCAAGAAGCACACCCTGTACTTCTATCCCGACGAGAACCTGCTGCTGGGCTTCGATAAGGTCTTTGAAAGCGGCAAGGCCCTGCAGGGGACGACCCTGGTCTTCGAGCAGACGGCCAACGGTGAATTCCAGTTCACGGTCAAGACCACCAAGAAGGGAGCCATCACCGACCGCATCGTCTATGATCCCGGGCGCAAGATCTTCCTGGCCAACGGCGAAAAAGTGGCCTCGACGGTGGCGCCCAACAAGTCGATCTTCCTGGAGACCGAGGTCTTTCAGACTCTGGCCGACCGCCTGGAGGAGTTCCGCAAGTCCGAGAGCTACAACAAGCTGTTCCACAAGGTCTTCCTGGAGTTCGGCAATCGCGAGAAGAACTATGAGATCCATATCCTGCGCCTGTACCACATCCTCGACCTGATCGCCCCTGTCGACCTGCGCACGGTCGAGGAGATTATCCTGAGCAATCCCGAGTTCATCCCCTCGGAGAAACTGGCCGGTGTCTTCTACCTCGACTCCGACGCCGTCGTCGAGATTGAAGAAGAGGAAAAACTACGCCGCCAGGGGCTGGTCGAGGACCAGAAGCGCAAGCGCGAGGAATCGCGCAAGCTGCAGCATGACGAGGAGCTCAAGGCCCAGGATGAGATCCGCCTGCTGCGCGAGGAGCGGCGCAAAAAACGCGAGGAAGAGATGTGGCAGAAGCAAAAGTTGCAGGAGGAAAGGGAAGCGCAGCGCCGCGCCGAAGCGGCTTTCGCCGCCCAGGAGAGCGCTGCCCCGCCCCGCCCCGCCCGCAAGGCCTACGGCAAGGATGAGTCCAAGCCCGCCGCCGCGTTCGCCGAGCCTCCGGTCAAGCCCGAGGCGGTGAAAAAGCAGAAACGCAAGATCGAGCCCGAGAAGCCGGCCAAGACGGCGAAGAAAGGACAGAAAAAGATCCTGGAAGAAAAAATAGAGCTTGACGAGATCAAAAAGCAGATCCAGCAAGAGGACCTGATCGAGTCGGCCGGCGGCAAGGAAAGCGAAACCAAGAAAGAGCCGGTCAAGGAGGTCAAGGTGGCCTACAAGGACGAGGGCGGCTTCGGCGGCATTTTTGCCAGCCAGCTCGACCAGATCGTCAAGAAAGAGACCGCGGAGCCTGCCAAGAGCGGCGGCAAAAAGGACAAAAAGGCCCCGTCGGTGCGGGGCGGTACGGCAAAAAAGAAAGCCGGGGAGTAATGAAGATCCTGCTCAACTCCTGGATGCGGGAGATCGACCGTGCGGCCATCACTGGCCGCGGCATTCCCGCCATCGTCCTGATGGAAAACGCCGCCGTCGCCTGTTGCGATTATTTCAGCGAGGTATTCCCGCGCAACCGCTATCCCGGCTGCCTGGTACTGGCCGGCAAGGGCAACAACGGCGGCGATGGCCTGGCCATCGCCCGCCTGCTGCTGGAGCGCGGTTACGGCGTGCGCGTCCTGCTCATGGCCCGGCCGGTGGAACTGGGTCCCGAGTCCAAGATCAACTACGAACGCCTGGTTGAGGCGGGCTGTCCTCCCGAGGCGGTTCCATCCGCGACCAGCCTGAAAAAAGCGCTGGCCGCCTGCGATGCCGGCGAGACCTTTTTGGTCGATGCCGTGTTCGGCACCGGGCTGGACAAACCCGTGACCGCCGGCCTGTTCGCCGAAGCGTTCGACGCCGTCAACCGCTCCGGCCTCCCCGTCGCCGCCGTGGACATCCCCTCCGGCCTGGGGGAGAGCTTCCCCCCCGCCGCCGGCGTCCACGTCCAGGCCCGGGCCACCGCCGCCCTGCATGCCTTGAAAATGGCCCACCTGAATCCCGACGGCAATCCCGATTGCGGCCGCATCCGCGTCGTCGACATCGGCATCCCCAGGGACCTGGAGCACGGGGAGGAATACTTCATCCGCCTGACCGAGCCGTCCGATATCAAGCCGCTGCTGGCCAGGCGCCCGCGCGCGGCCCACAAGGGCGATTTCGGCCACGCCCTGGTCGTGGCCGGTTCAACGGAAAAGCCGGGCGCCGGCATCCTCGCCTCTTATGCCGTGTTGCGCAGCGGGGCCGGCCTGAGCACCGCCGCCGTCCCGCCGCAGAACCGCGACCTCTCGGTCCTCGCCCATCCCGAGATCATGACCCTCCCTTATAAAAAGCCGGATGAGATCGTCTCCAGGCTCGACGATTTTTCCTGCGTTCTTGCCGGCCCGGGGCTGGGCGAGAACCCGGACACCCTGCGTACCGTCGCCGCGCTGCTGCAGAAAGTGAAGTCGCCGCTCGTACTCGATGCCGACGCCCTCAATGTTCTCGACGGCCAGGCCGCCCTGCTGCGTGGCCGCAACCAGCGGCCGCTAATACTGACCCCGCACCCCGGCGAATTTGCGCGCCTCACCGGCAAGGCCGTGAAGGAGGTGCAGCAGGACCGCCTGGGGAGCAGCCGTGAATTCGCCGTACGCCAGGGCGTTTACCTGGTGTTGAAAGGGCATCATACGCTGACCGTCTCCCCCCAGGGCCGGGTGTGGGTCAATCCCACCGGCAACCCCGGCATGGCCACGGCCGGCAGCGGCGATGTGCTTGCCGGCATGATCGCCGGCCTCATTGCCCAGTACTACCCCAAGCACGCCATGGAGGTCATCCTGGCGGCCGCCGTTTTCCTGCACGGCTACGCCGGTGACCTGGCGGTTCGCGAAATCGGCGAAGCCGGGTTGACCGCCAGCGACGTCATCCGCTTCATCCCGAAAAGCTTCCTGAAACTGAATGGATTTCACCTTTCTTTCCTCGGCGCCTGATGAGACCCAGGCCTTGGGCGAGCGCCTGGGCAGGCTGCTGCGCGGCGACGAGGTCGTCCTGGTCAGCGGCGATCTCGGGGCGGGAAAGACCGTTTTCATCAAGGGCCTGGCATCCGCCCTGGACATTCCCGCTGCCGAGGTGGTCAGCCCCTCCTATGTGCTGATGAACCTCTATGCAGGGCAACACGACCTGTACCATTTCGACCTGTACCGGCTCGGGAGCATGCCTGCCGCCCTGGAGAACCCGGTCGACGAGTGGATCGGCGCCGGGGTGCTGGCCGTGGAATGGGCGCAATACCTCCCGAGCGAATACTTCGTCCTGGCAAACGCCGTCGCCGTGGCCATCGAGGCGCCAGCGGCGGGCCAGCGGCGGATTACCGTGAGCAGCCGGCTGCCGTATATCGTCCTGGCATGAAGACGATCTACCTGGTCCGCCACGGCGAAACGCAGGCCAACCGCGACGGCATTTTCCGCGGCCGCGGCGAAGTGCCGCTGAGCGCGGACGGTTTGCGACAGGCGCAGGAGCTCCGCACCTATTTTTCCACCCGCGAGGTACAGCGCGTCTTTTCATCGCCGCTGCGGCGGGCGGCGCAAACGGCCGCGGCATGCTTCCCCGGCCGTACCGTCGAGCCGCAGGAGCTGGTCAACAACCTTGACCTGGGACGCTGGGCCGGAAGGAGCAAAAAGGAGATCGCCGCCGAAGAACCGGAACTCTGGCGGCGCTGGCTCGCGGAGCCCGAGCGCATGTCTTTTCCGGGCGGCGAGTCGCTGGCCGCGGTCAAGGCGCGCGCCCGTGCCTTCAATCGCCTGTTGGTCAGCGCCGGCGAGGATCGTCTCGCCGTAATCTCGCACCGCTCGGTGCTCAAGTGCCTGCTGGCCGAAGCTCTCGGCCTGGGAAGCAGGTGGTTCTGGAAATTCCACCTGGACAACGCCTCGGTGTCCGTCCTGCTGCACGATCCGCTACGCGGCTTCGTTCTGGCCAAGCTGAATGAAACGTCGCATCTGACGGATTACGTGTTCGAGTGGGATTAGGGCGCTAGGAAGTCCGGGCGACCGGCGCCAGGCGTACGGCGAAAGGGTGGAGGAAGAAAAAGAAACAATGCGCAGATTGTCGCCAAGGATTCATGGATTGCTGCTGCTGTTTCTGTTGCTTCAAGCCCAGGAAGGCAACTGCCGCATCGATCCGCCGGGCATGATTCTCAAAACCCGTTTCGTGCCGCCTGCCGGCTACGAGCGGGAGGCCGTGGCCGGGGATTCCTTTGCCGCGTACCTGCGGCATTTGCCGCTGAAGCCCCATGGCGCCGTGGTCAAACTCTACGATGGCCGCAGCAAACCCAATCCCGGAGTCTATGCCGCCGTGGTCGACCTGCCCATCGGCCCCGTCGAGGCGGGGCGTTGCGGCCACCGCGACCTGCATCAGTGTGCCGACGCGATCATCCGCCTGCGTGCCGATTACCTTATTTCCCGGCGGCGCCATGACGATATTTGCTTCCGCTTCACCAGTGGTTTTCCGGCCGAGTATTCCCGCTGGCGCCGCGGCGAGCGCATCGCGGTGCGGGGCAACCATGCCCGCTGGGTGAGAACATCACCTCCCGGCGACAGCCCCAGGGACTACTGGCTTTTTCTGGAAACGGTTTTCTCCTATGCCGGCACTGCGTCCCTGGCCCGGGAGCTCGCAGCCGCTCCCGGAAATGACCCGCGCATCGGCGATGTCTTCATCCAGCCCGGACGCGGAGGCCGCCCAGGCCACGCGGTCATCGTCGTTGACGTCGCCGTAGAGCGCCGGAACGGCCGGCGCATATTCCTCCTGGCCCAAAGTTACATGCCGGCGCAGGAGATACAGGTACTGCAAAATCCCGCTGATCACCAGCTGAGCCCATGGTATGCTGCCGATTTCGGTGATACGCTGGTCACGCCCGAGTGGACCTTCCGTGCCGGAGACCGGAAACGCTTCCGCGAGCCGTAAGGTCCGGGTCGCCGCCCCTTTTTCGGGGTGGGAAAACCTGATGTTTGGAAGCTTGACATGGGCGATTGAACCTGCGATATTCTCAGCCAGGCTAGAGACGGGAGTTGGGAATACCGGTGGTCCTCTGATCCAGGAACGAGTTGCGCGTGACTTGATCCGGGAGTGAACATATGGTTGCAGGGAAATTGCAGAGTGAGTTGAAAACCCGAGCGCTAAAACCGAAAAAAAAGACCGTTCGCAAAAACGCCAAAGCCAAACCGGGCAGATCCCTGAAAACCGTGAAGGCCGGCCCTAAAGCCGCCAAGCCCTGCGCGTTGACCCTCGCGGTGCTGGAAGGAGCCGTGGAAGGGATCATGATCGCCGAGAGGGAATCGGGAAAGATCCGCCATGTGAATGAGAGCCTGTGCCGGATGCTCGGTTTTACTGCGAAAGAATTGCTCCCGCTGACCATCAGCGACATCCATCCCAGCGAAAACCTGAAAACCATCTGGAAGACATTTGCGGCATTGCATCGCGGCGAGATCAAAATGGCTGCCTCCGTTCCCTGCCGGCGCAAGGACGGCAGCGTCTTCTGGGCGGACATCAGCACGGCGCGGGTCGTCATCGACGGAACGCGGTGCATCGCCGGCTTTTTTACCGACATCAGCGAAAAGAAAGCGGCCCGCGACGAGAACGAAATGGCGCAGGCGCTGTTCTCGAGCGTTTTCAACGCCGTGCCGGATATACTGGGCATTCAGGACACCCGGCACGGCATCATCCGCTACAACGACGCGGGGTACCGTTTTCTCCATACGGATCCCACCGGTGTCAAGGGTAAAAAATGTTTTCAACTGATCGGCAGGAATGAGCCGTGCACCGAGTGCGCGACATCGGAAACCTACCAAACGAAACAGCCGGCCCAGCTGGAAAAATACGTCGAGTCGCTGGGCGCCTGGATGGATGTCCGCTCCTATCCGCTTCTCGACCATGAAGGGAACCTGATTGGGATCGTGGAGCACCTGCGCGACATTACCCTGCAGAAACGCGCGGAAAAGGAAATGCTCAAGGCGGAGAAACTCGATTCGCTTTCGTTGCTGGCCGGCGGCATCGCCCACGATTTCAACAACCTTCTCGGCGGCATCTATGGCTATATGGAGTTGGCGCGGACCGCCTCCCAAAGCCCGGAATTGGATCGTTATCTCGATGCGACCCTCAAGACCATGAACCGGGCCCGGGGCCTTACCCAGCAATTGTTGACCTTCGCCAAGGGAGGCGCGCCGGTGCGCAAGCTGGCTTCCCTGGACGGGTTGCTGCGCGAGACGGCGGAGTTCGTCTCCAGCGGCTCCAGCATCTCCTGCAAGCTGGACATTGACGCCGACCTCTGGGCCTGCGTGTATGACACGAACCAGATGGGGCAGGTGATCGCCAACATCCTGATCAATGCCCAGCAGGCCATGCCCATGGGCGGCACGATCACCGTCGTCGCGGAGAACATTACCCTTGAGGCCGGCGAGGCCCACCTTGTGCCCGTCGGCCGTTACGTGCGGATAGCGGTTCGCGACCAGGGCGTCGGCATCCCCCGGGAGCAGCTCGGCAGGATATTCGATCCGTTCTTTACCACCAAGCAAAAGGGGAGCGGCCTTGGTTTGGCCACCAGCTACTCCATCGTCAAACAGCATGGCGGCGGCATCGAAGTCGAGTCGCAGCCTGGAGAGGGCAGCACGTTCCACATCTACCTGCCTGCCTGCGAGCAGGCTCCCGTGGCAGCGGAGGCGGCTGCCCCCCAGTCCAGCTCGGGTCGCATCCTCATCATGGACGATGAGGAGGTGGTGCGCGAAATGATCAGCGCCATGCTGCAGCACCACGGGTATGACACGGTGCTGGCTGCCGACGGCGTGGAAGCGCTGCGTCTTTTCGACGAAAACGCCGTGAATGGGACGCCCTTTTCGGCGGTGATCCTCGACCTGACCATACGCGGCGGCATGGGTGGAAAGGAAACGATCAGCGAGATCAGGAAAAGGAACCCGCGAATCCCGGCGTTCGTAGCCAGCGGCTACGCCGACGATGCCATCGTGTCGCGTCCGCGGGAGTATGGCTTCACCGACAGCATCACCAAGCCCTTCACACGCAAGGTCTTGATCGAGATCCTCTGCAAGTATCTCTAACGAACGGAGGGTCAAGCGGTCGCCCTGGAAACCGATACCCGATTCAAACCCGGGCCCCTGTTCTCGAAGAATAGCGGGTTTGAGCGGCGGTTGGCCGTGGAGGGAGTTACGTTTCGGCGTCAAGGACAGCGCGAACTTTATTCGCCAATTCCTGCGTGGTGAAGGGCTTGGCGATGAAGTGGCCGCCGTGGTCGGCAGCGCCTTCGCCCATGGCTGTCTTTTCCGCGTGGCCGGACATGAAGAGGACCTTTAATCCGGAACGAAGCGCCCGCGCCTGGGTGGCCAGGGTCGTTCCCGTCATATCGGGCAGGATGAAGTCGGTGAGCAGCAGGTCAATGCCGGCTTCGGGCTCGGCGATGGCGGTCAGGGCCGCGGCGCCGTCGGCTGCGGCATGGACACGGTATTCCAGGCTGGCCAGGATCGCCTTGACGAAGTCGAGCACAGCCGGATCGTCATCCACCAGCAGGACCGCTTCGCGGCCCTGCGGCAGCTCAGCGGGCTCCTGAGACTGGATCCGGGAAAGGGCGTTGTTGCCGGAAACGGGGAAATAGACCGTCATGGTGGTCCCGGCCCCGGGTTTGGAGCTCACGGCGATCGAGCCGCCGTTCTGCTGTACCGCCCCGTAGACCAGGGCGAGGCCGAGCCCGGTCCCCTTGCCGACAGGCTTGGTCGTAAAGAAAGGGTCGAAAATGTGCTGGATGTCGTCTGCGGGGATGCCGGTGCCGTTGTCGGTGACGGAGAGCAGTACGTGGACTCCCGGCTTTACGATCGGGTTGGCCGTCGGGGGCGGGCTGTCGATGCGCTGCTTGCGCGTCTCGATGACGATGCGGCCGCCGGCGGGCATGGCGTCGCGGGCGTTGGCGACCAGGTTGATCAAGACCTGCTCGACCTGTCCCGGGTCGGCTTTGATGGGAGCGGAGCCGGGGCCCAGTTTCAGCTCCAGCAGCACGCTCGCGCCGATCAGCCGCGACAGCAAGGGCGCGAGGCCTTCGATATGGCTGTTGAGATCGATGGGGCGCGGCTCGCTCACCTGGCGGCGCGAAAAGGCCAGCAGCTGTCGCGTGAGCGCCGCAGCGCTCTCGGCAGCCCGCATGACGTCCCTGAGGCGAGGAACGGCGGGGTTGTCGGCCTCCATCCTGGCGAGCACCATGCTGGTGTTGCCCATGACGGTGGTGAGCAGGTTGTTGAAGTCGTGGGCAACTCCGCCCGCCAGCCGGCCGATCGACTCCATTTTTTGGGCGTGGATCAGCTGCGCCTGCAGGCGCTCCTTTTCAAATTCCTGGCGGCGGCGCTCGGCGAGCTCGCTCTGCATGCGTTCCAGCGCCCGCTGGTTGATGACGAAGACGCTGAAGGCGGTCAGGGTGATGAACACCAGGGCGACGGCGTTATCGGCGAGGTATTCGATCCCCGCGTATTTCGTCAGGCCGAAGCGGCTGCGCGCCACCAGCACGAACGCCGTCAGCAGCGCCAGGTTGCCCGCGCCGTAGGCGAGAATGGCCCAGCTGCGCCGGGTCAACGCCAAAGGTGTGAGCGTGACCATTCCGGCCACGAAGACGATGGTGTCCATGCTCGAGAGCACGCCCGAGCGGTCCACGAACATGACGGTCCAGATTGTCAGCATGGCCGTGATCAGGATCAGGTGGGTCGCTATGGCGAAGTGTCCGCGGATGAGGAGGGCGAGCCCCAGCAGGAAAAGCAGGAACGCTATGGCCTCCGGCACGAGCACTACGAAGTTGACGTGATAGCCGAAAGCCGGGTTATGTGCCTGGGTGTAGGCGCTATAGGCGATGAGGATGGGGACGATGGCCAGCATCAGCAGGGTGACCAGCAGGAAAATACGCGCCTTCATGCGCATGGCGGCGTCCGCGTCGTCGTAGCGGCGGATGGCCCGGTCCAGCACCGCCAATGGCTTCATGCCGCTTCCGCTTTACCGGCCGTGGCGGCGCAGGCGTTTTCTCGGGAGATACACACGCTTTCCTTCTCTGCCTCTCTCTTCTTTACCGATTGTCTGGCCCTGAGTCTAGCATACACGGAAAAACATTTGCAAGTGCCACGTAGCGCAATGGCATTAAAGAGAATGCAGTTTGAAGTTCGACGTTAAGGGCACTAAGCAAGGTTCGATGTTCGACGTTGAAGAAGCCAGAATGAACAGCAAAGGGTTCGAACCAATGCTATTTTCTTAAACTTCGAACCCCGAACGTCGAACTTCGAACTTTATTCTTTGAGCTGCGGCAGCAAACCCGATTTCATGAAGGCCTGGACGGTGACGACGATGGCCGGACCCAGGATCAGGCCGGCCACGCCCAGGGCTTTCAGGCCGACGAACATGGCGATCAATGCCAGCAGCGGGTGGAGGCCCAGTTGGGTGCCGAGAATCTTGGGCTCCACGATGTAGCGCACGACCATGATCACCAGGTAGAGGGCCAGCAGGGCGACTCCGGTTGTCGTCTTGCCCATGGCCAAACAGATCGCGCCCCAGGGGACGAGGACGGTGCCGGTGCCGAGGACGGGCAGGATGTCGACGACGGCGATAAACAGCGATATGATCAGGGCGTAGGGAATGCCGATGATGCTCAGGCCAAAAAAGCATTCGCTGAAGGTGAGCGTCATCAGCATGAGCTGGGCTTTGAGAAAGCCGGCCAAGGAATGCCCCAGGCTGTCTTTGAGGGAGACGAGCTTGGCGTACGTCGGGGGCGGCATCTGCCGGACGAGGAACTTTTTGAAAACATGGCGGTCGCGGGAGGCGAAGAAGGTCGCAATAATGGTGAACATGGCGAACATCAGCAGCTCCGGCATGGATGTGAGCACGCTGATGACCGAGCCGGCCATGGAGGCCAGGAAGCGGGTGAGATGGCCGGACAGCGACTGGATCGAGTCCTGCAGGGGCCCGACGGCCTCTTTGGGCAGTTGCAGGTACATCTTCTTTCCCCAGGTGGCCAGGCTTTGGAATGCCGCGCTGAAAGTGCGGCTATAGTCGGGAATATTCCGCGAAAGGTCGATGACCTCCGTGACCAGGCGGTTGACCGCGAAAAATCCGGCCGCGAACAGCACGCCGAAATAAACGACCATGGCAATGCCGACGGCGGCGCTGTGCGGCAGCCGGCGCTTCACCAGGAAGCGCACGAAGGGCTCCATGGCCGCGGCCATCAGCAAGGCGATCACGAATGGCAGCATATAGGTGAAGGCCACTTTGAATGCCAGCAGGACCAGCACCAGGGCGGCCAGGGCGTAGAATGCCTTCATCAGCAAGGGGAACTGCTTTTCCAGATCATCTTTCCACATGGAGCACCTCATGAGATCGTCGTGCTGTTTGGTGTAGCACGCTGAGACCGAATTTCGTCAGTTTCCAATCCTGTACTGAATATCTATGATCTTGTCCCGTAGCACCGCGGCTGCCTTGCCGGGATCGGCGGCGCGCGAAATGGCACGCGATACGGGGAGCAGCAGTCCCCGGCCGTCCCGGCGCAGCCCCGCCTTGAGCGCGGCTTCCAGGTCGCCGCCCTGGGTGCCGACTCCCGGTGCCAGGAACCACATTTCGGGCGCTGACTGCCGCACCCGGGCCAGGGCGCCGGGATGCGTGGCGCCGACCACCAGGCCGACATTGTTCTTCGTATTCCAGGCCTGGGCCAGGCGGGCGACGGTTAGGTACAAGGGCTCACCTGTTCCATCGACCAGGAGGTCCTGCAGATCGGCGGCTCCGGGGTTGGATGTTTTGCAGAGGAGGAACGCCCCTTTTTCCGGAACGGCCAGGAATGGCTCGACTGAATCGCGCCCCAGGTAGGGAGAGAGGGTGATGGCGTGTGCGCCCATTGTGGCGAACGCCGACCTGGCATAGGCCTCGGCGGTCGAAGCGATGTCCCCGCGTTTGGCGTCGAGGATGACCGGGATCAGCGAGCCCAGGAGCAGCGATTGCTCCTGGACGGCGGCGATAACGTTTTTGAGAGCCGTCCAGCCGGGAGCGCCGAATTGCTCGAAGAAGGCGGCATTGGGCTTGAATGCCGCGGCATAGCGCGCCGTGCGTTCGACGAGGTCCAGGCAGAAAGCGGAGGCCGCCTCGGCGCTGGGTGAGGGGAGGTCGTCCAGGTGAGGGTCGAGGCCGACGCAAAGCAGTGATGAGCAATCGCTCACGCGCTTTTCCAGGAAGGTGAAGAAACTTTCCATTCGTGCCCGTGCTCCTTTTGATTTTTGCGTTTCAAAGCATTATAGGGGAATCAACCCGGGCAAGTCAACCCGCCTGTCGCTGCAAGGAATGTGGCCTATTATCCTGAAAAGTGCTTGCTTCCGTCTTCGGCGCTGAATGCCCCGCGATCGATTGGCGCAATCCCGCCTGCCGGTGGTTGTATTGGCTCGGTATTCGCGCTATCGAGGTTTTTTTCCGGTTGTTTTCGTTGAAAAGCGCAGAAAAATGCAGTTTTCCGCTATTATTCCGCAAACCCTTTTGCAGCATGACTAATCAGGAAAACATAATTATATAGGTAATCTTCACGTAACATGCGTGTGCAAAATCTGAAGAGCGCCAGCGCACAACAGTCTATCGGTCTTTTTTCCGGGATTTCCACACGCGGATGTTAAAAGCTGTTGGCGTGAGAATTATTTTTCCGAACGCAAGATGGCATTGGTGATAACTATGGGCTCCAAAATATTCACATTTCCACAAAACTTCATGGCGGCATGGGAGAGAAGCCCCTTCTCCGGTCGCATGCCGGGTCAGTGGCCCTTGAACTCGATCAGCTCGACCGGGGCGCCGTCATGCAGGACCATGGCTGCGCGCACGCCCTGCGAGGGCGTACCCGGCTCGCAAAGAATCTGGAGTCCGCATTCCCGCAACTCGCGGTCCAGGTCGTCGACCTCAAAGGCAAGATGGGGGACGGTCTTGACCAGTTCCGCGAGCGGGCAGTCGTCGTCGAACCTCATCCACTCAATGCCGAAGGGGCTGGTGCTGAACCCGCAAACATGAAACTTCAGCAGTGGCAAGTAGGTTTCTCCCGGCCGGGGCTCCCTTGTCGGGATGCCCAGATGGTGGTATCTCCAGCCCAGTTTCGCAATCACGGGCGGCGGTTCGTGGTCTTTCCGTTCAACAGTCTCCATGCGGGTTGCTCCTTGCGCCGCCGTCAGCTGTTCCTCTACTGGCGTTTGCGCCGCTTGCGATCATAAAAGGAATGTTTCGCATTTGCAAGGGCAGGATCCGCGTTCCTTGTGTCGGCAGCAAATCCGCGACCCGGCGGGCTTGACTTTTTTGTCGGGCATCCCTAGAATCGATTCGTGCCAAAGCTGGATCGCTCGTGCGCTTTCTGAGAAACCGGCCGCTCGCCCCACGTTGTTCTTCATCAGGACACAGCATACTTCCAGAGCCTGGCTTGTGACAGATCCCATTACCCCGGCGCGGGCACTGGCATCGGCAAGGAGGCGGCTATGGAAAACTCGGTTCGGAATGCGGCTTTTGGCTCCGCCAGCGTCGTGGCTGCCGTGATTTTAGCGGTCTTCCTTTCGTTGTCTTGCACCCGTGAGGAGAAGACCAACCCCTTTGGGCTTGATTCCAGGCCCGCGAGTCAATGCCCGGTTCCGGAGCGGCCCCTGGGAACCGTCGCTGTCACCTTGGAAAGGGTTTTTAAGGATATTGCCTTTGAGTATCCGCTGGCAATGGTCCAGGAACCGGGGGACAGCGGCGATTGGTACCTGCTGGAACAGCCGGGGCGTGTCCGCATTTTCAGCGCTGCCGGCCTCTCGCCGCGCACCGTCCTGGACTTGAGCAAGAAAGTCGTTTTCCGGGGAGAAGCCGGGTTGCTCGACATGGCTTTTCATCCGGACTTCCTGAATAACCGCCTGCTGTTCCTCTCCTATACCGCTTTGAACTCATCC
The DNA here is from genome assembly GCA_963732485.1 of Candidatus Aminicenantota bacterium. Classification (GTDB taxonomy): domain Bacteria; phylum Acidobacteriota; class Aminicenantia; order UBA2199; family UBA2199; genus UBA2199. The sequence goes on along the minus strand of CAVSZS010000012.1, from coordinate 114,489 downwards.
GGCAGGCTGACCTCCTATATTTCGCGATTTCGCGTGACCGGCGCGCCGGTGCGCATCGACCCCGCTTCAGAAAAAATCATCCTGGAAGTAGTCCAGCCCTTTTACAACCATAATGGCGGGGCGATCGACTTCGGCCCCGACGGCTGCCTCTATATCGGATTGGGTGACGGGGGCTCCGGCGGGGACCCTCTCGATCATGGCCAAAACCTTCAGGTCCTGCTGGGCAAGATCCTGCGCCTCGATGTTGACCGCGGGGATCCCTACGCTATTCCCGCCGGCAATCCTTTCGCCTCCGGAGGCGGCCGCCCCGAAATCTTCGCCTGGGGGTTTCGCAATCCCTGGCGCTGGAGTTTTGACAGCGCCAACGGCGATCTCTGGGTCGGCGATGTAGGCCAGAATCGTTGGGAGGAGATAGACTTGGTACGCTTGGGCGGGAACTACGGCTGGCGCATTCGCGAGGGCGCCCATTGTTTCAAGCCCGACCCCTGTAACGCGGCGGGCCTGCTGGACCCGGTAGTCGAGTATTCTCATCAGGAGGGCTGTTCCATCACGGCCGGTTTCGTGTACCAAGGCTCGGCCATTCCCGCCCTGCGCGGAGTGTTTATCTTCGGCGATTATTGCAGTGGAAACATTTGGGGGATCTTTTATGATACCGACGGCAAGCCGCTGCGCCGGCTGCTGGTTTCCAGTGGACTGAACATCGCCTCTTTCGCCCAGGGCCATTCGGGAGAGATCTATGTCCTCGCTTACGATGGATCGATCTCGATGTTGAAGCCGGCCGGGGCGACCCCGGCTCCGTTTCCGGCCCTGTTGAGCCAGACCGGCCTTGTCGATCCCGGCGCTCCCAAGCGGCCGGCCGCCTGCCTTATTCCATATGACGTCATCGAACCGTTCTGGTCGGACGGGGCGGACAAGGAACGCTTCTTCGCTCTACCCGCCTCGGCGCAGATCACGATTGACGGCCAGAACCATTTTGTTTTCCCCGCGGGCAGCGTCTGGGTCAAGAATTTTCTGCTTAACGGCAGCTGGATCGAAACCCGCCTGCTGATACGGCACGAAGACGGGCAGTGGGCGGGCTATTCGTATGAATGGAACGATGCCGAGAGTGACGCCGTGCTCCTGGCCGCGGGCAAGGTTCGCTCGGTCCAGGGACGGAATTGGGTGTATCCCAGCCGTGCCCAGTGCCTGCAATGCCATACCGCTGCCGCCGGGAGATCCCTGGGAATGGAGATCATGCAGCTCAACCGACCCTTTTTCTATCCCGTCAGCAGCCGCACGGCCAACCAGTTGCTGACCTATGAGCATATCGGACTCTTTTCGGTGCCACTGCCGGCGGCGGTCGATCAATTGCCGGTTTTACCGCGGTCTTCTGATGGCAGCGCCAGCCTTGCCGACAGGGCAAAGACGTACCTGCACGTGAATTGTTCCTACTGCCATCGTCCCGGCGCCAGCGCCCGCGGCGAAATGGACCTGCGCTTCGCGACCGCGCTGTCGGCCATGAATATTTGTGATGCGGCGCCCCTGCTGGGGGACCTGGGAATCCCTGATGCCCGCCTCGTGGCTCCCGGCTCCGCCAGCCGCTCCATCCTGTTGCAGCGCCTGAAAAGGCAGGATGTTCTTCGCATGCCACCCATCGGTGGCAACCTGTTCGACGACGCCGGCATCCTGCTTCTCGAGAACTGGATCCAGGGGCTCGCCGGCTGTCAATAGGCGGTTTGAAAATCCAGCCTGAGAAGGCCATTCCCCATGCCGGGATGGTCTCCGGCATGCCTGACGTCCCACTGCCGCCGTGCCCGCTCAACGGCGTCTCCGCGCCTGCTGAAAGTCCGCCCAGGAAATTTTCATGCAACTTTTGTTTCGCGATTTGCGTTATTTATCCTGAGGGGCTGACGGCACTCAGTGGAGGCGAGCATGAAACGGAACGGTTTGCTGAGCATTATCGCGGGGGCATGGATACTATTCGCGCTGACGGCGCTTTTGCCGGGAGCCAGGTCGGACGCCGCGGCATTGCCCGTCCACCGTACCGAGATGCCGCCGGTCATCGACGGCAAGCTGGACGACGCGGTCTGGCAGCAGGCCACGCGCTTCGACAACTTCCTCACCTTCAAGCCCGACTACGGCAAGCCGACATCGGAAAAAACCATCATCCTGATGGCCTACGACCGCACGCACATCTATTTCGCCTTTGACTGCCGGGACAGCGAGCCGGCCCGGATCAAAGCCGCCATGGCCAAGCGCGACGGTATCGACATGGACGACTGGATCGGGGTGGTGCTGGACACGTTCGGGGACAAGCAGGGAGGCTACCTCTTCGAAGTCAACCCGCTCGGCATCCAACTGGACGGCATGATCAACGCCGACGGCAACGGCGACGCCAGCTTCGATACGGTCTGGGAAAGCAAGGGCTGCATCCACGGCGCTGGCTACTGCGCCGAAATGGCGGTCCCGTTCAAAAGCCTGCGCTACCCGTTCAAGAAAAAAATGACCATGGGACTCCTGGTGTCGCGCTTCATCGGCCGCAAGTCGGAACAGACCAGCTTCCCCGGGCTCAGTCCCGAGGGCGGGGGGCTGATGGCGCAGGCCCAGAGGATCGAGCTGAACGACGTCAAGTTCGAGCGCCCGGTGGAATTCATCCCGGCCCTGACCTACGACCAGGGCAGCAGCCAGGACGAAGGGCGGATGCGCTCGACCGGCAGGAACACCGATTTCAGCCTTACCGGCAAATTGGGCCTCACGTCCAACCTGACGCTGGACGCCTCTTACAATCCCGATTTCAGCCAGGTGGAGACCGATGCCGGACAGATCGACATCAACCTGCGTTCATCCATCTATTATCAGGAGAAGCGCCCCTTTTTCCTCGAGGGCATGGAGAACTTCAACTTTGCCACCGCCATGGAGCAGAACACCCTGGGGGCCATCGTCTATACGCGCTCGATCGTCGATCCGCTCTTGGGGCTCAAGTTGACGGGAAAAATCGGCAGCCGCAACGTTTTGTCCGGGATTTTTGCCCTGGACGAATATCCCGGCGACCTGGCCAGCGAGGCGGGGGACAGCGAACTGGGAGGCCGCCAAGCCGCCTTCTCCATCCTGCGCTACAAGCGGCAACTCGACCAGGACAGCTACGTCGGCGGTTTTTTCACCGATCGCAGCTTCGCCGGCGAGCACAACCGCGTCGGCGGCGTCGACGGCCGTTGGCGGTTGAACAACACCAGCTATGTCGAGTACAGCTTTTTCAAGTCGTTCAGCCGCGCCCTGGCCGCCGCTGCCGGTGACCAGGGTCACTCCCTGGGCCTGCGCTATAACTTCAGCAGCCGGCGTTGGAACGTCGATACGGGCTTCTTCGACCTGAGCAACGATTTCCGCATCGACACCGGCTATGTGACGCGCACCGGCATCACCATGGTGCCCCTCTTTGTCCAGTACTGCATGTACCCCAGATCGAAATTCTTCCAGAGGATCGACACCTTCTGGTGGAGCTACCACTTGCTGGACAAGCACAGCGATCTGTTCGAGACCTACAACCACCTGGTGCTGCGGCTCAACATGCCGCGCCAGAGCCAGGTCCGCTTCGATGCCATCCTGGGCAACGAAGTTTTCGCCGACCAGCGGTTCAGCCTCAGCGGCTGGCGCATCCGGGGCAACACGCAGCTCCTCAAGCAGCTGTACCTTGAAGGAGGCTATCGCCGCTCGGACCGCATCTACTACGACCCGCAGGCGCCGTTCCAGGGCAAGGGCAACACTGCCGACCTGTTCCTGCTCTTCCAGCCCTTCGACCAGTTGAGCACCTCCCTGGGGCTCAGCTATTATGATCTCACCCGCTCGAGCGACAACGAAAAGGTCTACGATTACACCATCTGGCGCAGCCGCACCACCTTCCAGGTGAACCGGTACCTGTTTTTCCGCGGCATCCTCGAGTACAACCGCTACTGGAAGAAGATCAATGCCGATTTCCTGGCCTCCTTCACCTATATCCCGGGCACCGTCATCTACATCGGCTACGGCTCGGCGTATCAGAAACTGAAGTGGAGCAATGAAGACCGGGATTATTTCCCCTCCGATGACTATCTCCAGACGCGGAAGAGCTTCTTCTTCAAGGCGTCATACCTTTGGAGGTTTTAAGTGACGAGTGACGAGTAACGAGTGACGAGGAAGAGAAACGAGCCGGCATTCGGCGTATTGCGGTTCCTGGTCACTTGTCACTTGTCACTTCGTTACTTGTTACTAGCTCGAACCACTTTACTAAAAAAGCCCTAACGCCTATAATCGCCTCATGGACCTCGAGCATCGCTGCCTGAAGAAAATCGTCCGCCTGGCGCTGGAAGAGGACCGGGTGGACGAAGACGTCACCACCAACTCCCTGGCCGGCCTGGACGGGCCGGCGCGGGCCGAATTGCGGGCCAAGGAAGCCGGCGTCATCTCCGGCATCGAGGCCTTCACCCTCGTCCTGCACGAGGTGGACCCGGAGCTGGAGGTGGCCGTCTTCGCCGGCGACGGCTGCGAGGTCAAACCCGGCGACCTGGTCCTGGAGGTCGACGGCCGCGAGAGTTCGATCCTGAAAGCGGAGCGCACGGCGCTGAATTTCCTGCAGCGGCTGAGCGGCGTCGCCACCCTGACCCGGCGTTTTGTCGAGAAGCTCAAGTCCGGCCGCGCCGTGCTGCTGGACACGCGCAAAACGACTCCCGGCATGCGCTACCTGGAAAAGAACGCCGTGCGCCACGGCGGCGGCCGTAACCACCGTCTGAACCTCGAGGACATGGCCATGGTCAAGGACAACCACATCGTCATGGCCGGCGGCATCGCCCCCGCCGTCGCCTGCGTGCGCGCCGCCAACCCGGGGAAGACGATCGAAGTGGAAGTGAAGAACATCGCCGAGCTGGAGGAGGCGCTGGCCCTGGACGTGGAGCTGGTCATGCTGGACAATTTCCCCCCGGAGCTCGCCAGCGAGGCGGTCGCGGTCAATCGCGGCCGGGCCCGGCTCGAGATCTCGGGCAACGTCACATTGGAGAACATCGCCGAAAAAGCCGCCATCGGCGTTGACTTCATCTCGGCCGGGGCCCTGACCCACTCGTTCCGCTCGCTGGACCTGAGCCTGAAGATCGTGAGGAAAAAATGAAGGACTACCTGGAAACCGATGTGCTGGTCATCGGCGGCGGCATCGCCGGCGCCACGGCCGCCCTGCGCCTCGCCGAGGGCGGCAGCGACGTGCTCCTGGTCTCCAAGGGCAAGGATTACACGCGCACCAACACCTACTATGCCCAGGGCGGCATCGCCGCCCTGCCGGAAGGAGAGAAGGCCGGGCTCTTCGCCGGCGACATCATCAAGGCCGGCGACGAGTTCAACTACCGCCCGGCCGTTGACCAGGCGGTGCAGGATTCGCGGCGCCTGGTGCAGGAGATCCTGATCGACAAGCTGCAGGTCCCCTTCTCGAAAAAGGGCGAGCAGTACGACCTGGCCAAGGAGGGGGGACACTCCACGCGCCGGGTGCTCAACGTCCGCGACATGACCGGGCGCGTCATCCAGGACAGGTTCAACGAGTACCTCACGAAGCTCCCCAGGCTGAAGATGCTGTTCCAGCACACGGCCATCGACCTGCTGAGCTACCCCCACCACTCGACCAACCCGGTGCGCACCTACCAGGAGCCGCGGATTATCGGCGCCTACGTGCTGGACCAGAAAAGCAAGAAGGTCTCCCGCGTATTCGCCCGCAAGGTGGTGCTGGCCAGCGGCGGCCTGAGCAGCCTCTACCTGCATTCGACCAATCCCGAGGAGGCAATCGGCAACGGCATCGCCATGGCTCACCGGGCCGGCGCCCGCCTGGCCAACCTGGAATACGTGCAGTTCCACCCCACGTCGCTCTATCACCGCGAAGCCGACAGCTTTCTCATCTCCGAGGCGGTGCGCGGCGAAGGGGCGAGGCTGATGAACCTCAAGGGCGAGTATTTCATGGAGAAGTATTCGCCGCTGAAAGACCTGGCGCCGCGCGACGAGGTGTCGCGGGCCATCTACGAGGAAATGATCCGCCACGGCAGCGACTATGCCCTTCTCGACCTGGCCTCGTTTGCCAGAATCAATATCCGCGAACGCTTTCCGACCATCTACCAGAACTGCCTGAAGTACGGCATCAACATCGAGGAGAAACCGATCCCGGTGGTGCCGGCGGCGCACTACAGCTGCGGCGGGGTTCTCTGTGACTTGAACGGGCGCAGCAGCATCCGCAACCTCTATGCCATCGGCGAGGTTTCGGCCACCGGCGTGCACGGGGCCAACCGCCTGGCCTCGGTCTCGCTGCTCGAGGCGCTGGTCTGGGGCGACAAGGCTGCCGCCGACATTCTGTCCGTCATCGGCGACGACAAGGACCCCTATGTCATCGCCGAGGTGCCCGAGTGGAAATACCCGCATCCCCAGGAGAAGCTCGACCCGGCGCTGGTGTGGCAGGACCTGGTGACCATCAAGACCATCATGTGGAACTACAACGGCATCATCCGCACCGTCAAGCGCATGGAGCGGGCCAAGGCCGACCTGGAATATTTAAAACATCGCATCGAGAAATTCTATAAGGCGAGCGAGATCGGCAACCGCATCATCTCCCTGCGCGACAGCGTGCAGGCGGCGCTGCTGATCGTCGAGGCCGCCCTGCGCAACCGCGTGTCGCGCGGCGCCCATTTCATCAAGGCTGACGAAAGCTGAACAACGGCCTTCCCCCGCCCTGGCGGCGATAGGAACCGGGCCGGCTTACAGGTAGCCCAGGGTCTTCATTTCCTCGATATCGCTGGCCGGCAAATCTTTCAGCGCGATGGCGCCGGCAGTTTCACTGCCGTTGCGGAAGCGGGCGTACCAGTCCAGGAAACGGCTCTTCAGAAAAGCGCGCATCTCCGGGTGCGCGGTCTCATGCCGGTGATCCGCGCTCAGCAGAAAGAGTTGTTCGCTGTTGTTGCCCAGGTGGATGATGTAATACCAGTCGCGCCAGCGCAGGCCGTAAGCGGCGGGCTGGGTCCCGGTGCGCGAAGCGACCATGCGGTCGTCGAGGTCGTCATTGAAGTTGTTGAGCAGCAGGTTGCGGCCGTCCAGCGCCGGCTGCTGCCCGAAAAACCAGGCGATGGTCGGGAAGATGTCCGCGAGTTCGACCAGTGGGCGCACGCGGCCCTTGAGGTTCATGCGTTTGGGGTACTTGACGATCAGCGGCACCTTGGTCGTTTCATTGTAGACATTCCGGCCGTGGCCCAGGACGCCGTGCTCTCCCTGGGCTTCGCCATGGTCGGCCAGGAAAACGATCAGGCTATCGTCATAGAGGCCCCTGGATTTGAGCCGCGCCAGGATTTTTCCGAACTCGCTGTCCACCCAGGCGATGCTGGAGTCGTAGGTGTCGGTGATCTCCTGGAGTTCCTCGGCGCTGAGCGGCGTTTTGTGCTTGCCACCCTTGCGCACCAACTCGTTCATGCGGCCGAGGGTGGTTTTTACCTTTCCCGGCCGGAACGTGATCGGGAAATCATCAGGGGGCACTTTGGGAAAGTGGGGATGAATGAAATGCATGTAGGAGAAATGCGGCGGGGACGCTTTTTCCAGCCAGCCGACAAATCCGTTGGTTATGGAAACGTCTTTCGGGGCGTCAAATCTCGAGGATATCCATTGGAAATCATCCACGCCCTGGGTGAAGCCGCAACGGGGCGATGTGACGACATTCGAGGAGAAGATGCTGGTGGCATAGCCCTTGGCGTTCAGGTATTCGGGCAGGGTCAGCATGGTCTGCGGCAGGGACCCGAACACGAGGCGCACCTTGTGCTTGTCCGGGTAGAAACCGGTAAAAAGGGTGGCCACGCTGGGGCGGGTGAACACGGCGTTGGCGTAAGCGTTCTCGTAGACGACGGCATCCCGGGCAAAGGCGTCGACATGGGGTGAGGTGTTGCGCCGGTAACCGTTGACCCCGAGTGGAAGGCCTGGCAGGCGTCGCTGAGAATGAGGTAAATGTTGGGCCGGGCCGGAGGGGTGATCTTCGGTGCCGCTGCCGGGGGAAGCGCGCTGGGACTGAAGGTATAAGCGGTGATATCAAAGCCTCCTTCCAGTACGGTAAGCGTGAGCATGCCGGGCGTGGAAAAATCGATCTCGTGGGAAATGCGGCGCGAGAGCCAGCCGCTTTTCAGGCGCTTGGTCGCAGCCTGAAGCCTGCCGCCCGCGGTCCGTTGTTCGACGATCTCGATCCGTCCCTTGCCGTGCAGGACCAGGCGCCCCCGGCCCGGGGAGTGATAGCGGCTGAATCCTTCGCCGCGGCCCAGCAAGGGCCCCTTGGTTTCCGGGGCCTGGCCGATGAGGATGGAGCGGATGCGCAGCTTGTCCGATTTTTTCTTGTTGAATTGCAGGAAGTTCATGCCGCTGCCGAGGCGGCATTTGAATTCCGCGCGCTTGAATACGGAACCGGGGGCCAGGGTGCCTCTTTTTTTTGCATTGACCACGACGTCGACCTTTCTGCCGGTCAGGGAATAGTCAACGATGAGGGACAGCGGCTGTTCCTGGGTGCGCCAGACGATGAACTGCGACAGGTCGCGCTCGGCCGTGAAAGCGTCCTCGTCGATGCGGAACCCCTCCCAGACGTTCAAGGTGCCGTCATCCGGGCTGATTCGGGCCTGGTCCTTGTGCCACAGCATGGTGGGGGACAGGTCCCGGCTTGGGGCTTTGGAACATCCCGCGGACAACAACAGGAGCAGCAACAGCGGCACGTATTTTTTCATTAGCGAACTCCCTCTAAAGATAGCCCAGCGTTTTCATTTCCTCGAGATCTTCGGCCGGCAGGCTCTTTTTCGCTATCTCGGCGGCGTCATCGCTGCCGTCGCGGAAGCGCGCGTACCAGGCCAGGAAGCGGGCTTTCAGGAAAGCCCGGACCTGCGGCTTGGCGGCGCCGACGTCCCGGCGGGGGTCGGCGGTCAGCAGAAAGAGCTTTTCGGCGTTGCTGGCGAAATCGATGATGTAATACCAGTTCTTCCAGCGCAGCCCGTAGTGCGGGCATTTGGTCTTGGTGCGTGAAACGACCATGCGGTCGTCCAGCCCGGCGGCGGGGCCGGGCAGCGGCAGGATGCGGCCGTCCAGTTTCAACGGCTGCCCGAAAAGCGAGGCGACGGTCGGAAAAATGTCGGCGAGCTCGACCAGCGAGCGCACCCGGCCTTGGAGGTCCATGCTCTTCGGATATTTCACGATCAGCGGTACGCGGGTCGTCTCCTCATATACGTTGTCGCCGTGGCCCAGGACGCCGTGTTCGCCCAGGGCTTCCCCGTGATCGGCCAGGAATACGATCAGGCTGTCGTCATAACGTTTTTTGGCCTTGAGTTGTGACAGTATCTTTCCGAACTCGCTGTCCACCCAGGCGATGCTGGAGTCGTAGCCGTCGGTGAGCTCCTGGATCTCGGCGCTGTCGGGGAACGTCCGGGTTCTGATTTTCCTCAGCGTCAGCTCATGCATGCGCTCCTGGGAGATCTTTTTATTCTCCGGCCGGAAGCTGACGGGAAAATCCGCCGGCGGCATCATGGGAAAATGCGGTTGGATGAAATGCATATAGGAAAAAAGGGCCGGCGGCGTTGCTTTGAACCAGCCGCTGAAGCGCTCGAAGATCGAGGGGTCCGTCGCGTTCCTGCGCTTTTCGCGGATGTTGTAATAGTCATCCACGCCCTGGATGAACTCGCGTTTGGGTGACGTGACGAAATGCGAAGAGAATACGGCGGTGGCGTAGCCCTTGCTGTCCACGAATTCGGGCAGGGTCAGCAGCTGTTGCGGCAGGTTGGCATAAAGGACGCGGACCTTGTGGCTGTCGGGGTAGAGTCCGGTGAAGATGGTGGCCACGCTGGAGCTGGTGAACACGGCGTTGGCGTACGCATTTTCGTAGACCACGGCGTCGCGGGCGAAGGCGTCGATGTGCGGCGAGGTATTGCGCGGGTAGCCGTAGGTCCCCAGGTGATGGCCCTGGCAGGCATCGCTGAGCACGATGTGGATGTTGGGCTTGTTCTTAAAGACAACCTTGGCTGCCGCCGCCGCTGTCGGGGCGTTGTCGGCGTAGTGAAAGGAACTGATAGTGAAGCCGCCCTTCAGGGCGGTCACGGTGAACGTCCCGGGAGAGGAAAGATCGAGAGCATGGGAGATTTTTCCCGACAGCCAGCCGCTTTTCCGGCGCCGGCTTCTCGCCCGGACCTCCTCCCCCTCGCTCCACCGCTCCGTGATTTCGATCTCCCCGCGACCGCGAAGCTCGATTTGCCCCCGGCCCGGGAGATGAAAGAAGCTGAAGCTTTGGCCGGGTAGCAGATGCGGCTCCGCTTTTTCCCGCCGGGCGCCGATTTGGATGGATCTGATCTTCAGGATGTCCTTGCTTTTTTTTGAGATTTCCAGGAAATTGAAGCCGGCGCTGAGGTGCAGGTCAAATCTATCCTGCTTGAATTCCCGGGAGGGCAAGAGCCGTTTTCTCTGGTTTCTGTTGGTCGTGAACTTGACCTGATTCCCCTGCAGAGAATAGTCGACCGTGACGGCGACGATGGCGGCGTGTTGACGCCAGAGGATGAATCGTGAAAAATTGCGATCCGTCGCGAAATGGTCTTTCTCGACGCGGAACCCCTCCCAGATGTTCATGGCGCCGTCGGCCGGGCTGATCCGGGTCTGGTCCTTGTCCCAGATCAGGGAGGATGGCAAGTCCCGGCTTGGGGCCTGGGAGCAGCCTGGAAGCAGCAGCAGGGGAAGCAGGAGCAACAGTGAGTACTTTGTTTTCATGGCGTCGATCCTCTATAAATACCCGAGCGTTTTCATCTCATCGATCACGCTGGTCGGCAGGTTCTTCAGGGAGAATTCGGAAACGCTGCCGCTGCCGTTGCGGAAACGGGAATACCAGGATAGAAAACGGGCCTTCAGGAACATACGCATCCCGGCATGATCGTCTCCGGTTTCGCGGCGCGGGTCCGCTGTGAGCAGAAAAAGTTTGTCGCTGTTATCGCCGAAATCAACCATATAGTACCAATTCTTCCAGCGCAGGGCGTATTTTGGACTTTTGTTGACTGAGCGGGAGACGACCGGACGGTCGTCCAGCCCGGCGGCGCTGCCGCCAGCCAGCAGGTTGCGGCCGTCCAGCACCAGCGGCTGCCCGAGGAGCGAGGAGATGGTAGGAAAAATATCGGCGAGCTCGACCAGCCGGGGCACCCGGCCCTTTATGCCCAGGCTTTTCGGATATTTTACGATCAGCGGCACCCGCGCCGTCTCATCGTAGACATTGTTGCTGTGGCTCAGGACGCCGTGCTCGCCCAGCGCTTCCCCGTGGTCGGCCAGGAAGATGATCAGGCTTTCGTCATAGAGGTTTTTTATTCTGAGCAGCTCCAGGATCTTGCCGAATTCGCCGTCCACCCAGGCGATGCTGGAGTCATAGCCGTCGACGATCTCCTGAAGCTCTGCAGCCGTGAGCGGAACCCCGGTCTGCTTTTCCTTTTTCTGGAGTTGGGCGATGCGCTCCAAGGTGCTTCGTTTCTCCCTGAAATAAACGGGAAAATCGGGTGGCGGGACCTTGGGCAGGTGGGGATGGATGAAATGCATATAGGAAAAATGGGGAGTAGGCATTTTCTCCAGCCAGCCGCCCAGCTCGCTGAAAATGGAGGCTGCTTTCGCTGCCCAAACCTTTTCCGGGACATGCAAAAACGCATCCACTCCCTGGGTGAAACCGAAGCGGGCCGAAACCCCGAACGTAGAGGTGATGATGCTGGTGGCGTAGCCATTGGACTTGAGGAATTCGGGCATGGTCAGCAGCCGGCGCGGCAAGGTGAACAGCAGGGAATTGACGCCGTGGCTGTCCGGGTAGATGCCGGAGAGGATGGTGGACACGCTGGCCAGGGTGAAAACGGCATTGGTGTAGGCATTCTCATAGACCACGGCATCGCGGGCAAAGGCGTCGATATGCGGCGAGGTGTTGCGCCGGTAGCCGTAGGTGCCGAGATGGGAGGCCTGGCAGGCGTCGCTGAGGACGACGTAGATGTTGGGCTTGCTCGTGGAGGCGATCCGCGCATCCGCGGAAACGGCCGCCGTGGCGTTGTAGCTGTACGAGCGGAGGTTGAAGCTGCCCTTTTTCGCCTTGATGGTGAGCACGCCCGGGGCGGAAAAAGTGAACGTGCGGGATATGTTCCGCTGCAGGAGGCCCGTGGTCGATTCCTCGCTGCTTGCAACAAGTCCTTCCCCGCTTGCCAGTTCCCGGATGATCTCGATCGTGCCGCGCCCGTTCAGTTCGAGGAGCCCCTGGCCCGGTAAATGAAAGGATTTGAGGCTCTGGCCGGCCAGCAAGTGCGGCCCCGCTTTCGCCGCCCCGGAGCCGATGCGGATGGCCCTGATCTTCAGGGCGTCTTTCTTTTTTTTCGTGAATTTGAGGAAGTTGAAGCCGGGATTGAGATCGAAGGCGAAGCGCCCTGTTTTAAAGCCTAGGGAGGGCATGAGCGCTTTTCTCTGCCTGAAATTGACCGTGAAGTCGACTTTGCCCCCCAGCAGGGAGTATTCAACAAAGACCTCGACCCGGGCTTTGTGCCGGCGCCAGAGGATAAATTGCGCGGTGTTTCGCTCGGCCGCAAAATGATCTTTCCTGACGGCGAACCCTTCCCAGACGTTCATGGTGCCGTCGGCCGGACGAATGAGTTCCTGGTCCTTGTCCCACATCAGGGTGGGAGGCAGATCCCCGCTCGGCGCTTTGGAGCAGGCGAACGACAGCAGCAGCGGCAGCAGCCAAACGAATGACCGGCGCTTCGGCAGCAGGTTACTCCTCCAGTTCGAGGGCCGCCAGGAAGGCTTCCTGGGGAATATCGATCTTGCCGATGCGCTTCATGCGCTTCTTGCCTTTCTTCTGCTTTTCCAGCAGTTTCATCTTGCGCGAGATGTCGCCGCCGTAGCATTTGGCCAGGACGTTCTTGCGCAGGGCCTTGACCACGGTCTTGGCGATGACGCGCTTGTTGATGGCTGCCTGGATGACCACCTCGAAGAGCTGGCGCGGGATCACTTCCTTCATCTTGCTGGTCAGCAGGTTGCCGACGTTGTAGGCCTTGTCCTTGTGGACGATGACGGCCAGGGCGTCGACCGGGTCCTGGTTGATCAGGATCTCGAGCTTGACCAGCGGCGATTCGCGGTAGTCCTTCAACTCGTAGTCGAACGAGGCGTAGCCCTGGGAAATGGATTTCAGCTTGTTGAAAAAATCGTAGAGCACTTCGGCCAGCGGCAGGTCGTAGGTCAGGTAAACGCGCTGCGGCCCCATGTATTCCATCTTGCGGTGGACGCCGCGGCGGTTCTGCAGCAGCTTCAGGACGTTGCCCAGGAATTCGTCGGGGGTGATGACGATGGCCTCGATAAATGGCTCCTCGATCTTTTTGTAGTACTGCGGGTTGGGCAGGTGCGCCGGCGATTCAATCTCGTAGGTCTCGTCCTTGTTCGAGGTGACGCGGTAGCGCACCGAGGGGGCGGTGGTGATGATGGAAAGGGAATATTCCCGCTCCAGGCGTTCCTGGACGATCTCCTTGTGCAGCAAACCCAGGAAGCCGCAGCGGAAGCCGATGCCCAGGGCCGGAGACGATTCGGGCTCGTAGGTCAGGGAGGAGTCGTTCAGGGTGAGTTTCTCGATCGCCTCGCGCAGCTCCTCGTGGCTGGTGCCCTCGGAAGGGTAGAAGCCGGCGAATACCATGGGCAGGGGCTCCTTGAATCCGGGCAGGGCCTCCACTCCGGTCTCGCGCGCCAGGGTGACCGTATCGCCGATCTTGACCTCGGAGATCTTCTTGATGCTGGCCATCATGTAGCCGACTTCACCGGCTTCCAGGGAATCCAGCGGCTTGGGCTTGGGCGTGTTGACGCCGACCTCGCTGATCTCGTATTCGGCGCCGTTGGAGAGGAATTTGATCTTGTCGCCTTTTTTCATGACGCCGTCGATGATCTTGATCAGGATGATCACGCCGCGGTAGGAGTCGAACCAGGAATCGAAGATCAGCGCTTTCAGGGGCTTGGCGGCGTCGCCGCCGGGAGGCGGGATGCGCTCGATGATGGCCGGGATGAGCTGGTCGATGCCGATCCCGGTCTTGGCGGAAACCATCAGCGCCTCCTGGCGCGGGATGCCCAGGATGTTCTCCATCTGCTCCAGGGACTTCTCCAGCTCGTTGTTCGGCAGGTCGATCTTGTTCAGCACCGGGATCAGGGTCAGGTCGTTCTCCATGGCCAGGTAGGTGTTGGCCACGGTCTGGGCTTCGACGCCCTGGGTGGAGTCGATGACCAGCAGGGCGCCCTCGCAGGCGGCCAGGGAACGCGAAACCTCGTAGGTGAAGTCGATGTGGCCGGGCGTGTCGATCAGGTTGAGCAGGTATTCCTCGCCTCGGCTGTCGCGGTATTCCAGGCGCACGAAATGGGACTTGATGGTGATGCCGCGCTCGCGCTCCAGGTCCATGGAGTCCAGCACCTGTTCCTGCATGTCGCGCTTGGCGATGGCGTGGGTGATCTCCAGCAGGCGGTCCGAAAGGGTCGTCTTGCCATGGTCGATGTGAGCGATAATGGAGAAATTGCGGATGTTCTTCATGAACGCACGGTTTGGCAAAGATCGCGGAACGGCTCGCGGGCCGGGTCGCCGGCAGCGCTGCCCTGGATGCTCATGACTTCGTGCCCTTGACGGCGTATTCGCTGGCTGGGAACAGCAGGCGGTTCAAGCGGTCGACGTTGGTGTTGAACGCCAGCGCCTGCGGCGAAGCGGCAGCGGTTTCCATGAGCTTTTCTCCGACGGGCTCGGTGCCGTACAGGATCTCCACGGCGCTGAAGCCCGATGCTTCCAGGAGATAGCGCATGTATTCCGGGTGCAGGGGGCGCTGGTGGGTCGGGTCGAGGAAGTAAATGCGGCTCAGGGCGAACAGGCTCAGCGGGTTGATGGTCTCCAGCAGCAGGACGGCACCCGGCCTCAGGACGCGGAAGGATTCGGCGACGACGCGGCGCAGGTAACCGGGGTCGAAATGCTCGATGACCTGGGAGGAAAAAATGCCGTCCAGCGACGCCGGCGGGCGTTTCTCGAGGAATTCCAGGGCGTCGGCCTTGACGCAGGCAAGGCCGCGCTGGCGCGCTTCCTCCAGCATGGAGTCGGACAGGTCAAGCCCCAGCGGCCGGCGGCCGTCCTGCCGCAGCAGGGCCAAAAATTCCCCCCGGCCGCAGCCGATGTCCAGCACCTCGCCGTTGGCGGGGAAGAGCGGCAGGTATTTGGCCAGGCGGGCCGTGATCTGCTCGCTGTCGCCGCGGAAGCGCTTTTCGAAATCGGCGTACTGCATGGGCGACAGCTGCTCCTGGATGGCGCGCAGCTCATGGACGGGGGCCGGCGTCGAGCGGTCGTCCAGAGTGGCCAGCAGGCGGACCAGCTTGTTCTCCAGCTCGGCGAAGTGGACCAGCAGGGTCTTGACGTTGGAATACTCGGCCTCGAGCTTGCCGATCTTCCACTCGAGCGACTTGAAGACCATGGTGGCGTGGTTGCTGGCGTAGGCGTCCCATTCCCTGTCCTGGGCGGTCACGTATTCGGTCAGAGACGCCTGGAAGCGGGCAAGGGCCTCCCTGGCATTTTCATTGCCTTTTTTGAGGAATCCCGGTTTTTCGATGGCTGCGGCCAGATCGCACAAACTGGCTTTCAGCTCTTCCTGCCTGGTTTTCCTCTTTTCTACCAGGTCTTCAATTACCCTTCTCATCCTTCGAGCTTTCTTCGTCCTTGTCGCCTTTGACGGCGTTCTTGAAGTTCTTGATCCCCTGGCCCAGGCCCTTGCCCAGTTCAGGGAGCTTCTTGCCGCCGAAGAGCAGGGCGATGACAACCACTATCAGCAATATTTCCCAGATTCCCAAGCTTCCAAACATGTTGGTCTCCTTGATAGGGTTATTATAAGGGGGAAACCCGTTTCCGTCAAGGGAAAGTGCCCCCCAGCCGGAACCTTTTTGATTGGTGACAAAAAACGCGCCATGACAGGTGCTTTGTGATCCAGATTGACTTTTTATCTCTTTTACGGTATCAATGTCTGAAACGAATTCAAAGGAGGAAAAGATGAATCTGGTTGAAAGAGCTAAAAACATCCTGCTGACCCCGGCCAAGGAATGGGACGTGATCAAGGGCGAGAACCTGACGATCGTCGATATGTTCACCAAGTATGCCATGATCCTGGCCGCCATTCCGGCTGTCGCCGGCTTTATCGGTTTCGCTCTGATCGGCGTATCCTACGGCTTCGGCACCTTCCGCTGGCCTTTCGGCACCGCCTTGGTCTGGCTGATCCTCTCGTACGTTCTCTCCCTGGGCGGCGTGTTTTTACTCGCCTTCATCATCGATGCCCTGGCTCCCACCTTCGGCTGCACCAAGAACCTGGGCGCCGCGGTCAAGATCGCGGTCTTTTCCTACACGCCGGTCTGGGTGGCGGGAATCCTGGGCATTATCCCGGCCATCTCCATCCTGATGATCCTGGCCAGCATCTATTCCCTCTATCTCCTGTACATGGGCCTGCAAAAGATTAAGGAGCCGGCCAACGACAAGCTGATGCCCTATTTTGTCGTGTCCATCGTAGCCCTGATCGTGATCTACTGGCTGGTGAACTTCATCGTCGGCCGCATCGCCCTGGGTAGCATCGCCAGCCTGGCTGGCGGCCTGGGCGGTTTTTAATCCCAATCACCGCATCGTTGCATCATGACCGGGCCGGCCGCAGGCCGGCCCGGTTTTCTTTTCAACCCTCCCGCGCGGGCCGCGACGCGTTCGTCGCCGACCTTTCCCGCCTCCGTCAAAACTTGAAAAAAACCGGCAGCAGCGCCAGCGTGATCACGCTGTAGATGACCAGCAACGGCAAGCCGGCCTTCATGTAATCTGAGAAGCGGTAACTCCCGGGGCCGTAGACCATCAGGTTGGTCTGGTAGCCGTGCGGCGTGATGAAGGCGGCGCTGGCCGCGTAGGCCACGGCCATGACAAAGGGCAGAGGGTCGACGTGCAGGGATAGCGCCGTGGAATAGGCCAGCGGAAAGGCGAGCGCCGCGGCGGCGTTGTTGGTCACCATCTGGGTGAGCAGCAGGGTCAGGAAGTAGATGCCGGCCAGGCTGGCGAACGCGCCGTGCCCCTGAAAAAAAAAGAGGACGCCCCTGGCGATGAGCACGGAGGCGCCACTGTCGATCATCACCTTGGAAATGCCGAGGGCGGAGCCCACGAGCACAACGATGTCCAGATTGGCGTTGTTGCGCAGGTCGTTAAAGCGGAAATAGCCCAGCAGAATATAGAGGAAAAGCAGGATGGCCAGCGAGTTGAGCAGCGGCAGCAGCTCCAGGGCGCCGGCCAGGATCGCCACGGCGAATAGCGCGGCGGCCAGGGCGCTGTCGCGCATGGAAAAATGCTTTGGCAGGTTGATCTTGTTGATCAGGATGAAGTCGTTGCGCAGGTTCTCCCGCTTGGCGAAATCGGCGCCGACGGCCAGGAGCAGCGTATCTCCGGCCTCCAGGCGGATCGAGCCGATCTTGCCCGAGAGTTTCTTGCTGCCGCGGCGCACCGCCACCACCGCGGCGTCGAAGCGGGCCCGGAAATCGGCCGTTTTCACCTTTTTGCCGAGCAGCGAGGAGGTGTGGGACAGGACCACTTCGTGCAGGTTCTTCTTCAGCAGCCCGATGTTCTCCTCGGTAAAGATGGCCAGGCGGTCGAAGCGGTTGATGTCCCGCACCTTATGCACGTCGCCGACGAACACCAGGATGTCGCCGGCGCGGATGACCTCATCGGGGCTGACCGGCGAGAGCAGCCGCTCGTCGCGGATAAGTTCCGCCAGGAAAAGGCTTTGCAAGTTGCGGAACTTGTTCTCGGCGACGGTGCGGCCGATATGGGCCGAGCCCGGCAGCACCCGGGCTTCCAGAAAATAATCGGCGCGCTCGACTTTCGGCGCGATCTCATTGGCCGGCAGCAGCCGGTGGCAAAAGAATGCAATATAGACGAATCCCGCGATGCCAATGGGGATGCCGATCCAGGCGAACTGGAAGAAGCCGATCCCCTTCATCCCCGCCTCCAGGGCCAGGCCATTGACCACCAGGTTGGTCGAGGTGCCGATCAGGGTGACCGTGCCGCCGAGGATGGCGGTGTAGGAAAGCGGCAGCAGCAGTTTCGAGGGAGGAAAATGACGATTGTTCCTGAGCGGCCCCAGGAACGAGGCGACCACGGCCGTGTTGTTCAGGAAGGCCGAGAGCGGGAAGATGCCCAGGTACAGGCGGGCCAGGGTGCGCGGCAGCGAATGGCCGACGAGGACCAGGCGGCTCATCCGGTCGGTGATGGACGTTTTCTCGATCACTGCCGCGGCCTGCATGACCAGGACCAGGGTCACCAGCGCCGGGTTGATGAACTGCGCCAGCAGTTCCCCGGCCGTGATCGTCCCGGCCAGGAAGAACACGAACAAGGCGGCGGCGAAAAGGAATGCCGGATGGGTCTTGGTGCGCAGAAGCAGGACGAACAGCAGGGCGATCACGAGAATCACGAATGCGGCGATGGCGGCCTCCCGTCGGGGCCACAGTGTACCCGAAACGCCGCCGCTTTTCAAGGCGGCGGCCGCGCCGTTCCGTCGCCGCCGGGTTGACCGCCCCGGCTTTTTCTGTTACAAGAGAGCCATGACAGTCGAACAGTTCCTGCCTGCACTGCACTTCGGCGATGCGGTCGGCAATTCCGCCCTGGCCATGCACAATTTCCTTCTCCACCGCGGCATCGAAAGCCGTCTGGTGGCCATGACCCGCGATACCTGCCTGAAGGACAAGGCCGTGGCCTTCGACGAGTACCGGCTCGACCCGCAATCCGTGAAAATCCTGCATTTCGCCGTGCCTTCGGCTCTGAGCGATTATTTCGCCGGCCTGAAGGGCAAGAAGGCCCTGATCTACCACAATGTCACCCCGGCTCATTTTTTTGCCGGCTATTCGGATTTTTTAACGCGCTTCACCAACGACGGCCGCGAACAGCTGCGCAAACTGAGCGGCAGCTTCGACCTGTCCATCGGCGACTCCACCTACAATGCCGACGAGCTGCGCGACCTGGGGTTCGCCAACGTGCACACCTTCCCTCTCATCGTCAACCTGGATGAGTACAACGGCGAGCCCAGTCATGCGTTTCTGGAACTGCTCCGAAATGAGCGTCGGAATATCGTGTTCGCCGGCCGCATCATGCCCAACAAAAAAATCGAGGACCTGGTGCGGGTGGTTTTTTTCTACAAAAAATACATATCCCCCGCCGTGCGCCTGATCGTGATGGGCAATACCCGTTCGCTGCCGAAGTATTTCCATGCCGTCTCCGACCTGGCCGCGCGTTTCTTCCTGACGTCCGAGGACGTCCTGTTCACCGGCCACCTGCCCAGCGACGAATTCCTTGCCGTCTACAGGCTGGCGGATGTGTTTCTCTCCATGAGCGAGCACGAGGGATTTTGCCTGCCGCTGCTGGAAAGCTGCTACTTCCAGGTGCCGGTGCTGGCTTATGACGCTGCGGCCGTGGCCGAAACGCTGAATGGAGCCGGGATCCTGTTCCGCGACAAGGACCCGGCGCGAGCCGCCGGCCTGGTGGAGCAGGCGCTGGAGAACGAGCCGTTGCGCCGGCAGCTGCGGGCCGAGGCCGGGGCCAGGATTGAACGGTATCGTCGCCAGGCCGATCCCGAGATCCTTCTGGCCATGCTGCGCCAGTTGTGAGACGATGATCGCCATCGGCATCGTTGTCCCGCGCTACGGCCTGGACGTGGTCGGCAGCGCCGAAACCCTGGCCCGCCATGTGGCGGAAAGACTGGCGCGACAGGGAGCGCGGGTGACCGTTTTCACCACCTGCGCCCGGGACGCGCACTCCCGGCACGAAGATCACCCTGGCGGCGAATCGCTCCTGAAAGGAGTGCGCATCAGGCGCTTCCCCGTCGCGTGCGAGCGCGGCGCGGGTCCCGGCAGCGACAATATAAACGTTCGCGGGTCGGAGCCTTTTTCTCCCGACCTGGTCCAGGGACTGATCGTCGCCCAGGAGCAGGTCGATCTGTTCATCTTTTTTTCCGCCGCCGGATATCCTGCCATGGAAGGAATCAAGGCGTTGAGCAAGCCGGTCATCCTGTTCCCTGTCGTGCGTGAAGAGCCGTCGCTGCTGCCGGCGGCCGCGGCGGAAGTATGGAGCCGGCCGCGCGCCCTATTTTTTCTGACCGGGGCCGAGATGGAATTGGTGCGGCGGCGCTTCGCCCCGCCGGGAAAACTGCGCCTGGTGCGCACCGGGGTCGAAATCGGCTCCGCCGTCGACGAGCAGTCCTTCCGCCGCCGCTTCCAGCTGATCGCCCCCTATCTGCTCTACGCCGGTTCTTGCGAAGCGGGACGGGGGCTGGAAGAGATGTTCGTTCACTACCAGGCCCTGAAGCGCGAAGCCTATGTCGACCTGGTGCTGATCGGCAGGAAGCGCATGGATCTGCCCGTCATCCAGGGGCTGAAATACCTCGGCTTCGTTTCCGAGGAAGACAAGCTGGCCGCCTTCCGCGGCGCACTCCTTTCGCTGCAGCCTGCGCCGCAGCAGAGCCTCGCGCTCGCTGCGCTGGAATCCTTCTCCATGGGCACGCCGGTGCTGGTCAACCGCCGTTGCCCGGTGCTGCTGGAGCACGTCGAGGCGTCCGGCGCCGGCCTGGCCTACGACGGCGAGGAGGAATTCCTGGACGGGTTCCGCCGGCTGTACCGCCGCCCGGCCCTGCGGCAGAAGATGGGGGAGAAAGGCCTGGAGTACGTGAAGCACTTTTACTCGTGGGCAGCGGTGATGGTTGAGATCAAAAAAGGGATTGACGAAATATTGGCTTAGTGAACAGTGAAAAGTAAAAAGTGAAATGTGAGACGCAATTTCGGGATAATTTTCGACTAATTTCTTATCGAATCACTTTTCACTAATCACTTTTCACTAGAAAGACGGTTGAGCGCTTACATTCCCTTGGACATCATGTTGATGAACTCGGCGTTGGACTTGGTCTTGGAGAGCTTGTCCACCAGCAACTCCATGGCTTCGACCTCGGACATCTGCGACAGCACCTTGCGCAGCACCCAAATCTTGCTCAGTTCCTCGCGCTCGATCAGCAGTTCTTCCTTGCGCGTGCCGGAACGGAACAGGTCGATGGCCGGGAAGACGCGCTTGTCGGCCAGCCGGCGGTCGAGGTTGATCTCCATGTTGCCCGTGCCCTTGAACTCCTCGAAAATGACCTCGTCCATGCGGCTGCCGGAGTCGACGATGGCCGTGGCCAGGATGGTCAGGCTGCCGCCGCCCTCGATGTTCCTGGCGGCGCCGAAGAACTTCTTGGGCTTGTTCAGCGCGTTGGCGTCGATACCGCCCGAGAGCACCTTGCCCGATGCCGGGGTGATGGCGTTGTGGGCGCGGGCCAGGCGGGTGATCGAGTCGAGCAGGATGACCACGTCCTTGCCCATTTCCACCATGCGCTTGGCCTTCTCGAGCACGATGTCGGCCACCTTGGTGTGGCGCAGGGGAATCTCGTCGAAGGTGGAGGCGATGACCTCGCCCTTGACGTTGCGGCTCATATCGGTGACTTCTTCGGGCCGCTCATCGATGAGCAGGACGATGAGGTTGATCTCGGGGTGGTTGACCTCGATGGACTTGGCGATGCTCTGCAGGATCATGGTCTTGCCGGTGCGCGGTGCGGCGACGATCAGGCCGCGCTGGCCTTTGCCGATGGGGCAGAGCAGGTTCATGACCCGGCCTGACATGTTGTCCGTGCCGGTCTCCAGGTTGATCTTTTCGTCGGGATAGAGCGGCGTCAGCTTCTCGAAGCGCACGTTGCGCCGCTTCTCGTTGACCGTCTCGGGGTCCTCGTTGTTGACCGCTTCCACGCTCAGCAGGGCGAAGTACTTCTCCCCGGTTTTGGGCGGGCGCACCGATCCCGACACCGTGTCGCCGGTGCGCAGGTCGAACTTGTTCACCTGCGAAGGGGAGACGTAGATGTCCTCGGGGCTGGTCAGGTACGCGTATTCCTGGAAGCGCAGGAAGCCGTAGCCCTCGCCGTGCACCTCGATGACGCCCTCGGCGAAGAGCTTGCCGCTGGCGCGGGCCTGGGCATCCAGCACCTTGAAGAACAGGGAATTCTTATCATTGACTTCCTTGTCGTCGATCTCCATTTCCTTGACCAGCTTTTTCAACTCCAGCGCTTTCATGCCTTGCAATTCTTTCAATGTGTACATCGTTACTCCTTGATGGCCTCTTTGATCCGCCGCCAAATTTCGATTTTACCCGCCGGTGATTTGATCGAGAAAGAAATGGCGAGCAGGCCGAATTTGTTTTTGAATTGCGCGATGAGGTCCCGTTGTTGCGAAAGAGTAATTTTATCACTCTTGGTCAGGATTGTCAAGATGGGGAAATTTTTTTCGACGATTTGGGCCAGGGTCTCCAGGTCGGGGGGCAGGAAGCCGTGCCGCGAGTCGATGAGCATGACCGCCAGGCGGACGTTCTCCGCCCGCGCCAGGAAATCGCTGATGAGCTGGCGGACGCGGGCGCTCTCGCCCTTGGAGACCCTGGCGTAGCCGTAGCCGGGCAGGTCGGCGAAGAGCAGCCTGCCGTCGATGCGGTAGTAGTTGACGCTCAGTGTCTTGCCGGGCATGGAGCTGGTCTTGGCCAGGCGCCGTTCCAGCAGGGAGTTGATCAGCGAGGATTTGCCCACGTTGGAACGGCCGAAGAACAGCACCTTGGGCTGGGGGTCGGCCGGCAGCTGGCTGGCGTTGAAGTACGTACCGGCAAGTTCGGATTTTTTTATGTTCATGGTCAAAAAAGGATCGCTTACTGCAGGCTGGCTTCCTGCAGGGGCCGGATGACCTTGCTCCTGATGTTCTTGATTTTGATGGGGTGCTCGAGGACGATCGCCAGCAGCTCGTCCATGGTGTCGACCGGGAAGATGCGGATATCGCTTTTCAGCTCCTCGGGGATGTCCTCGTGGAAGTCCTTCTCGTTCTCCGAAGGAATGAGGATGTTGCGGATGCCGTAGCGGTGGGCGGCGATGATCTTTTCCTTGATGCCGCCCACGGGCAGGATCTTGCCGCGCAGGGTGATCTCGCCGGTCATGGCGTAGTCGGGGCGCACCGGGATGCCGGTCAGCAGGGAGAGCAGCGAGACGGCCAGCGTCACCCCGGCCGACGGGCCTTCCTTGGGTACGGCGCCTTCGGGGATGTGCAGGTGGATGTCGTAGTGGCGCAGCTCCTCGGTGTCCAGCTCCAGCTCGAACAGCTTCAGCTTGGTGTAGCTGAAGGCGGCCGACGAGGATTCCTTCATCACCTCGCCCAGGCGGCCGGTGAGGATCAGCTCGCCCTTGCCCTTGAGCATGCGCGCTTCCACCACCAGGATGTCGCCCCCGGCCGCCGTCCAGGCGAGGCCGATGGCGACGCCGATTTCGCTGCGCTCGAAGATCTTCTGATTGCTGTACTTGGGGATGCCGAGGTATTTCTGCAGCCGCTCGCGGTCGATGATCTGGGCGTCCCGGTCGCGAACTTTTTTCCCGGACTCGATGATGCCGCGCGCCGTCTTGCGCATGATGACCGCAATTTCGCGCTCCAGGTTGCGCACTCCGGCTTCGCGGGTGTATTCGTTGATGACGCCCAGCAGCACGTCGTCGGCGATGCGGATCTCATCGGGAGAGAAGCCGTTCTTTTCCGCCTGCTTCTTCAGCAGGAAGTTCTTGGCGATCTCCAGTTTTTCCCTCTCGGTGTACCCGGGGAGCTCGATGACCTCCATGCGGTCCAGGAGCGCCGGCGGGATATTCTCGGAAAAATTGGCCGTGGTGATGAAGAAAACCTGGGAGAGGTCCAGTTCCAGGTCCAGGTAGTGGTCGATGAATTCGGAGTTCAGCTCGGGGTCCAGGGCCTCCAGCAGCGCCGAGGCCGGGTCGCCGCGGAAGTCCGAGTTCAGCTTGTCGATCTCGTCGAGGAGGAATACCGGGTTCATGCTGCCCGCCTTCTTCAGTGCCTTGACGATCTGGCCGGGATAGGAGCCGATGTACGTGCGCCGGTGGCCGCGGATCTCCGCCTCGTCCTTGACCCCGCCCAGGGAGACGCGGACGAACTTGCGGTCCAGGGCGCGGGCGATGGACTTGGACAGGGAGCTCTTGCCTACTCCCGGCGGGCCGACGAAGCAGAGAATCTCGCCCTCGGCCTTTTTGACAAGCAGGCGCACGGCAAGGTAGTCCAGGATGCGCTCCTTGACCTTGCGCAGGCCGTAGTGGTCCTCGTCGAGAATCTGCGCCGCGCGGCGGATGTCCCGGTTCTCCTTCTTGAACTTCTTCCAGGGAATGGCCAGCAGCCAGTCAAGGTAATAGCGCGAGACGGTGCCCTCGGCCGAAAAGGGCGGCATGGACGCCAGGCGCTCCAACTCTTCGTCGGCGCGAACCTTGACGTAATCGGGCAACTGGGTCGCCGCGATCTTTTTCTTGTACTCCTCGTAGTCGGTCTCCTGGCCTTCCTCGCGTTTCAGCTTGGGTTCGATGTCACGCTGGCTGCGCAGCTGCAGGACGTCCTTCTTGAGGATATTGTAAACGCGGACGCCGCGGGCATAGGTGTCCGTTTCCTCCAGCAGCGACTGCTTGACCTTCAGGGGCAGGGTGATGATGGAGATGATGATGTCGGCGGCGTCGGAGAGCGGACTGGGCTTGAGCCGGGTCATGATGCCGGGCAGGCGCGCCCGCTTCAGGTTGATATATTCCTCGAACAGGGCGATGAGGTTGCGCGCCAGCTCCAGGGGGTCCTTGCCGGGCTCGGCGCGTTCCTCCAGGGTTTCGAGGCGCACCAGGTGGAAGTCGCGGCCGTCGACGTATTGCAGGATACGGCCCCGCTTCAGGCCCTGGATGACGATGCGATAGCTGCCGTTGCTTTGCTCGGCCGATTTCTCTATCTTGGCAATGGTGCCGGTCTCGTACATCTCCTCGGGCTGGGGCGTTTCGGTGACCTGGTTCTTCTGCGCGGCCAGGAAGAGGTAGCCGCCGAACTCGGCCGCCGCCGCCTTCAAGGCGTTGACCGACTTGTCGCGGCCGACCAATATGGGCACGATGACGGTGGGGAAGGCCACGAACTCGCGCAGGGGGATCAGGGGCAGGACGAGTTCCTTGGCGTTCAGGCGATCCATTTCTTGTCTTTGAGGAACGCGCCGTCGATCAGCACCTTGCCGACCGCTTCCTTGCGCGAGGGAATCTCGAACATCAGGTCGAGCATGATCTCCTCGAAGATGGCGCGCAGACCCCGCGCGCCGACGCCGCGGGCGACGGCCTGGGTGGTGATCATTTCCAGGGCTTCCTTGGAGAACTCCAGGTCGACGCCGTCCATCTTGAGCAGCGCCTTGAATTGCTTGGTGAGGGCGTCCTTGGGCTCCAAAAGGATGCGGTACAGCTGGTCCTTGTCGAGTTCGTTGAGCACGCCCAAGACCGAGAAACGCCCGACCAGCTCGGGGATGAGGCCGAAGCGGATCAGGTCGTCGGGTTGGGCCTGCTCGAAGATGTCGGCACGGTAGGCGCGGTCCTTTTCCTTGGCGCTCGAGAAGCCGATGACGTTCTTTTTCAGGCGCCGCTGGATGATCTTGTCCAGGCCGACGAAGGCGCCGCCGGCGATGAACAGAATGTTCTTGGTGTCGATCTTCAGGAACTCCTGGTAGGGGTGTTTGCGGCCTCCGAGCGGCGGCACGTTGGCCACGGTGCCCTCGACGATCTTGAGCAGGGCCTGCTGAACGCCCTCGCCGGAGACGTCGCGGGTGATGGAGGGGTTCTCGCTCTTGCGCGAGATCTTGTCAAGTTCGTCGATGTAGACAATGCCCTTCTCGGCCAGTTCCTTGTTTTCGCCGGCGGCCTGGTAGAGCTTCAGCAGGATGTTCTCCACGTCCTCGCCGACGTAGCCCGCTTCGGTCAGGGTGGTGGCGTCGGCCATGGCGAAGGGCACGTCCAGCACCTTGGCCAGGGTCTCGGCCAGCAGCGTTTTGCCGGTCCCGGTCGGCCCGATCAGCAGGACGTTGCTCTTGCGGATGTCGACCTTGGCCAGGTTCTGGTTGTGGCCGATGCGCTTGTAGTGGTTGTAAACGGCCACGGCCAGCTTTTTCTTGGCCGCGTCCTGGGAAATGATGTACTCGTCAAGCCGGCCCTTGATCTCGGCCGGGGTGAGCAACTTCAACTTCTTGCCGCTGGCAACGGGCTTCGCGGTCTCACCGCCGCTGAAAATGAGATTGTAGGCCGTTTTGGTGCACTCGTCGCAGATGTATACCCCGGGGCCGGCGATCAGCTTGACCGCCCGCGACTGGGGGATGCCGCAGAAGCTGCAGCGGGCTTCTTTTTCTTCCTTCATTTGCCCGTTTTCCTCTCCTTCTTGCGATCGGTGATCACCGAGTCGATGATGCCGTATTTCAAGGCTTCGTCCGCGGACATGATGTAGTCGCGCTCGATGTCCTGGGCGACCTTCTCCGCCTTCTGCCCGGTGTGCAAGGCAAGAATCTCAATGGTTTTGTCCTTTACCTTGCGCATCTCCACGGCCTGGATGAGGATGTCGGTGGCCTGGCCCTCGAAGCCGCCCAGGGGCTGGTGGATGACAACCTTGGAGTTGGGCAGGGCGAAGCGCTTGCCCTTGCTGCCGCCGGCGAGCAGGATGGCGGCCATGGAGGCGGCCTGGCCGATGCAAATGGTCACCACGTCATTCTTGATGAAGCGCATGGTATCGTAAATGGCCATGCCGGAGCTGATGATGCCGCCGGGGGAGTTGATGTAGATGGAAACGTCCTTCTCCGGGTCCTCGGCCTCGAGGAAGAGCAGTTGGGCGATGGTGACGTTGGCCACGTTGTCGTCAATCGGCGAGCCAAGAAAGATGACCGAGTCCTTCAACAGCCGGGAATAGATGTCGTAGGCGCGTTCCACGTTCCCCGCTTGTTCGATGACCATGGGAATGAGCGGCATTTTATACCTCTTTTACCTTGATTTTTTCTTTCAGAAAATCGTTGATCTTGACCTGCAGCAGGTGGTCTTTCAGCTCGGAGGCTTTTTTCTCCTCGCTGTAGTATTTGCGGATCTCTTTCTCCGCTACCCCGTGGTGCTGCGCCAAATGGGCGTACTCTTTTTCCAGGTCGGCCTCATTGACGGCGACCTGGTACTTCTCGCGCACCCGCTCCAGGATCAGCGACAGGCGGACAGCCTTCTCCGCCTGGGCAAAGACCAGCTCCTTGAATTTGGCCTTCTCCTCATCGTCCTTGAAGTTCAAGGGCTGGCGGTTCTGGGTCAGGCGCCGGGCCACCTCCTGCTCCTGCAGGGAGCGGGGTACCGGGAAATGGCTCGCGGCCAGCAGCTTCTCGAAGATGCCGTCCATGAGCGCTTCGTCCCGATGGTGCTCCTGATGGTGCTGATATTCCTCTTTCAGCTTGAGCTTGAATTCTTCGGCGCTCTTCAAACCCAGCGACTTGAGGAATTCCTCGTCCAGCTCGGGTTTTTTCAGTTCGTAGACCGCCTTGATCTCCACCTGGTGCGCGATTTTTTTCCCGGCCCACGCTTTTTTTACGGCCGTGGCGGGGTAGGTGGCCTGCAGGGCGAAGCTCTCGCCGCCCTGTTTTCCCAGCAGGGCGTCATACAAGCCGGAGATCTCGGACGGATTATCGGCCTTCATCATGAAATAGGTTTCCTGGCGCGGCCATTTTCTTTTGCTGGCCGCCTCTGAAGACTGCACCATGAGCAGCACCAGGTCGTCGGCGCCGATGGGCCGACCCTGGACCGGCAATGACCTCTTGTTGCCCTCGAGCACGCGCTCGATCTGCTGCGCCTCGTCGAAAGCCTCGCCCCGGAGCGAGGCGGCGGGGATCTCGACGCGCAGGCCATCCAGTTCCGGCAGCTCGACCTCGGGCAGGACCTCAACGGCGATATCGGCCTGGAATCCCTCTGCGCCGCGGTCGTCCATCTTTTCCACGAACGGCTCCCCGGCGATGGCCAGCTTGTCCTGTTCGATGCGGGCAAAAGCCAGCTTGCTGACCGCCTGCTGGATGACTTCGTCACGCAGGGCCGGGGCGTGCACTTTTTTCACCACGTCGACCGGCACTTTTCCCTGGCGGAAGCCGGGCATCTTCATTTTATGGCTGTATTCCTCGGCCAGCAGGTCGATCTCGCGGGCGATCTCCTCCCGACCCAGGGCAACCTGGAAGCGGCGCAGCAGCGGGTTCTCCTCCGCGGCTGGGGCGGAAACGCCTGCGGCCTCGGAAGCGGGCTTGTTTTCCATATCCGCTTTTTCGTGATTCATGGTGGTGACTCCTGGTGGTTGCTTGGGAAAGACGTAGCCAAACTTTAACAAAAAAGCCCTGTTTTGTCAAATGTTCAGGGAGGCGATATCGCGGCGGATCTGCTCCTGCAGCGCGGTGGCGCTGGCGAATTTCCTCTCGTCGCGGATTTTGGCGATGAAATGCAGGCGGACATTTCTGCCGTAGATCATGCCCTGGAACCCGGGGACATGCGTCTCGACCCTCATCTGGCGGGGAACTTTTCCTGCCGCGGCTGCGTCGAAGGTGGGGGCGCTGCCGATGTTGGTGACGGCGGGTAAGGCGCGTCCGGAAATATCCACCCGGGTGTGGAATACGCCGGGAGGCAGGATGGCGTTGTCGCTGGCGATGTTCAATGTCGGAAAGCCGAGCGAGCGGCCACGGCCCGCGCCGCGCACGACCTTGCCGTCGATGAAATAGGGCTTTTCCAGCAGGAGCCCGGCCTCGCGAACGGAGCCGGCCGCGAGCTGCCTGCGGATCAGCGAGCTGGCGACCCGGCAGTCGCCGATCTCGACGTCGGGCGCCTGGATGAGGGCGAAACGGCCCGCGGCCTCGCGGCGCAGGGTGGCCAGGTCTCCCTCGCGGTCGCGGCCGAAGCGGAAATCGCCGCCCACGACCAGGACGCTCGCGCGCAGGGTGTCCAGCAGTATGTCTCCCACGAAATGGTGCGCCGGGCAGGAGACCACATCGGCGAAATCGATGAAAAAAAGGCGGTCAAGCGCCTGGCGCTTCAGGCATTCCAGGCGTTGGGCGTCGGTGCTGATCAGGTTGATGGCATGGCCGAAGAACACGCGCGGGTGGGGATGGAAGGTGAGAACCACGGCCGCCAGTTTCCGGCGCCCGGCCTCGGCCGCCAGGGTCTCAATGATGCGACGGTGGCCGGCGTGAAAACCGTCGAAATTGCCGATGGCCACGGCGCTGGGGCGGGAGAGCCTCTCCAGGCGGTAGCGCACTCTCATCGGCTTTCAGCGCGCGGGCAGGGAGGTCGGCAGGCGGTCGCGGTAGAGCTGCGCCTTCAGCAGCATGTTCTTGTCGTTGAATGGCCGCAGCGGCGCAAAAAAGGTCAACAGCAGGAGCAGGACGAGCGCGGCCAGCAGAAACTGGCCCAGGCGGCTGAGTTTGCGGGCGTTGTCGTGCTCCAGGTCCTCGAAGAGCTTCTTTTCCTGGATTTCCTGGATTTCGGTTTTCAGCTTTTTCTGCATCAACCCCTTGTTGAAGAGGTTGTACAGGTTTTTGTAGATCTTGTATTCGGTGAACTGGCCCATCTCCACGATGTCCTTGACCGTGTTCCTGCCGTTGATATGCTTGAGCAGGTTGACCTCGGTCTCGGTCATGTAGAGCATGTTGGGGTCCTTGGACTGCAAGTCGTCGTCGTATTCGGAAATCAGGGCCACCCGCTTGCTGCCCAGGGATACCGGCTCGAAAACGATGCCCTCGTCGGGGATGATCTTCTTGATCAGCGGCCACTCATCGAGCATCTGCACCCCTTCCATGATCAGGTTGTCCACGGCGATGGGGGTGAGCAGCCGCAGTTCCTTGTCGACGTAGTCCAGCACCTTGAAGTTGTATTCGCCTTTTTTCCAGTTGAACAGCGACAGCACGATCTGGGTGGCCTGGATTTTGAGCACCTCGGGGATGATCTTCTCGTCGATCAATCCCATGCCGATCAGGATCTCCCCGACTTTCTGGTTGGTCCGCTTCTGGATGGACAGCGCCCGCTGCAGCATCTCCTCGCTGATGATCTCCTGCTTGACAAAGACGTTGCCCACGCGCATTTCCAGCTTCTTGGGAAAGGCGTCAATGCCGATGATGAAGCCGTCCTCGAAGATCAGGGTGATGAACCCCTCCTGGCTGTTGAAAGTCAGGATGCCGGTCTTTTTTTGCAGCGAGATCAGCTGCAGGATATCCGGGACCTTGAATTCACGCAACGTTCCTTTAAAAGCCATCGGGGTTCCCCTTCAGCGTATAGATGGCAATGGCCAGGTACAGGACGATGGCCGCGAGGCCGATGAGGTTCAGGAACATGGGCACGGAACCGAATACGCCGCTGAAGTTCAGGGCGTTGACCAGAAAGAAGCCGGAGATGACGGACCAGATCAGGAACAGGGGGGCGAAGACCTTGCCTTTGTCCCGGAAATTCAGGATAAAACCCGGCACGAGCAGGGAGACGGCCAGCAGCAGGGAGTTTTTCAGGTAGAATTGCCGGTCGATCTCCTTTTCCTTGAGCAGCTTCGCCTCCAGGAAAATGGGGTCCTTGATCAGGAACAGCTGGTAGCAGTCCTCGCACAGGGCATGCGACTGCGCCTGCTCGATCGACATTTTGCGGATGATCTTGCCGCATTTGCTGCAGAAAATGCTCTGTCCCAGTGCCGGGAAAAAGCGCTTCATCCACGACACGTACGCCCACATGAACAAGAGGGCCAGCAGCACGGGGAAGCGGAGGAACTCGCCTGCCGTGATCTCCAGGAAATGCCAGAAATGGAAGTTCAGCCAGGAGAAATTCAGCAGGCGGCGCCACAGGATTTTTTCCGGAAGGCGGTTTTTCTGCAGCGAGGAGATCTTGTCCTTGAAGCGGTTGATCTGCGGGTAGTTCTTGCTGTAAAAAAGGAACAGGTCGGGGTCGTTGTTCTTCAGCAGGGCCACGGTGAAGTTCTTCAGCGTCGCCGGATTGCGGTCGTCCAGGCTCAGCGACTGCCGGTAGTACTGGATGCTCTGGGGGATGTTCCCTTTTTCGAAATGGATGTCTCCCAGCAGGTTGAGCTTCAGGGGGGTGGAGTAGCCGCCTCCCGTTTCCAGCAGCACGTCCAGGGCGGCATCGGGCTGGTCGCGGTGGTAGTACGCATAGGCCTGCATGACCTTCAGCTCGTTGTCGAAGCGGACATAGGTTTCGGCGGGGAACAGCTGGCCGGAATAGACCTGCTTGACGGTTTGGAAGCCGGGGCTGAGCATGCTTTTTTCCAGGTACTGGCCGAGGCTGTAAAGCAACGCCAGCAGCAGCAGCAGAACCTGGATGCGCTTCACGTTGACGCGCTCGTCGTGATTGAAATAATTCCAGAGGAAGCCGCACAGCAGAAAGGGGTAAAGCGCCCAGCCGCCGGTGATCAGCAGCGGCCAGAGCACAAGCAGCAGCAGCAAAAGGAGCTTCGCCAGGCTGAAACGGGATTGGCCCTCCAGGATGAAGTCATGGGCGGCCAGCTTGAAGTAGCGGATGACCAGGGCGGCGGCCACCATGAAAAAGAGCAGCATCCCGGCGAACATGAGCACACTGAAAAACCCGCTCAGCAGGAGGACGGAGCCGGTGAAGCCGCCGGTTACCAGCGCGAACTGCCGGCCAACATTGGCGAAGTTCCAGAAGATGCCGCCGTGGCGCCGCGAGATTTTTTCCAGCTTGTTGTACAGCGGCCACGCATCCTGGGGGGAGATGCTCAGCGTCTTCCGGTAGAAAGCCTCGGCCAGGGCGTCGTTATTATTGCGGAAATAGCGATCCCCCAGCTCGGTCAGTTTTTTCATCAGCTCGATCTTGTCGTTGGGGGGCAGCGCCCGGGCGTCCAGCCGCTCCAGGTTCAGGCGCACTTCGTCCAGATTGCCGCCGGCTTCGTAAAAATAGATTTTTTTCAGGCTGCCCCAGGGGCTGGCGGCGGCCAGGGTGCAGGCCAGCAGCAGGGCCATGCCGGCGGCGCAGAGCGCTTTTTTAGCCATGAGCCGTCTCTGATTTTTTGGCGAACAGCTGCTGCAGGTTCTCCAGCACGTCGCCCAGGAAGGCCGCTTCGTCGGGCTGCAGGTTGTTTTCGGTCTTGCGCTGCAGCTCCTGCAGCAGGTCGATGAAGAAACGGGCGCCCGCGGCGTCCAGGGCGGCCGCGCCGCTCAAGGGGTCGGGAATCTCCCCCAGGCGAATCATGCCCTGGGTGGCCAGCAGGACGGTGATGGCGCGGATGTCCCTTTTTTCAGGGTAGATTTTCCCATTGCCCATGATACACACTATATCACAAGGCCCGCACTTGTTCAAAGTCAATAGCCCGGCCGGCCCCTGGCCGGCCCCGGGTCTTGCCTTGGCGGCCGATTGCCGCTATGATAGCCACGGCATTGCCATTGGCGAGGAAACGAATGAAAGAATTTACCAGGCTGGTACGGATCATGAAGCAGCTGCGCCACCCTCGCCGCGGTTGCCCCTGGGACCTGAAGCAGACGCCCGCATCGCTGAAGGAATACATCCTGGAAGAGGCCCACGAGCTGATCGAGGCCATCGACGGCGGCGACGCGGCCGCGATCAGGGAAGAGATGGGCGACCTGCTGCTGCAGATCGTTTTCCTGGCCCAACTCGCCGCCGAAAAGGAGCAGTTCTCGATCCGCGAGGTGCTGGACGGCATCGCCGACAAGCTGGTCCGCCGCCATCCCCACATCTTCGGCAGCGTCAAGGTCGCCGATGCCGACGAGGTCAAGGCCAACTGGGAACAGATCAAGATCGCCGAGAAAAACAAGCAGAGCGTCATTTCCGACTATCCGTCCTCGATGCCCTCCCTGCTGCTGGCCAACCGCATCGCCTCCCAGGCTGCCGGGATCGGTTTCGACTGGGACGATGCCGCCAAGGCCCTCGACAAGGTCAGCGAGGAGGTCGCCGAGCTGCGCGTCGAGATGGCGGGCAACCGGCTGCACGAGGCGGAGGAGGAGATCGGCGACCTGCTGTTCGCCGTGGCCAACGTGGCGCGGCTGCTGAAGATCAACCCCGAATTCGCCCTGTCGCTCGCCAACCGCAAGTTCACCCGCCGCTTCCGCTTCATCGAAACGGAACTGCGCAAAAAGGGAAGGACCCTGGCCGCGGCTTCGCTGGAGGAGATGGAGGAGCTTTGGCAGCGAGCCAAAAAAGAGTAGTCAAGATGAGCTATTGTGAAAAGTGAAAAGTAAAAAGTGAAAGGTAGCTGGCAACGAGACGTACTTTAAAACGATAAAATTCCCATTTCACTTTTCACAAATCACTTTTCACTAGAGATCGGTAAGGGCTACTGCTCGATCTCGCCGAAGTCGTCCGCCGAAAGTGTTTCGAACCAGGTCGCGATCCTGTCCTCGCCGCCGAGAACATTGCTGAACATGTCCGCCAGCACCGAGGTCTCCAGCACTTGGCGCGAGACATATATCTTGGCGCGGTTCTTCAGGGCCAGGGCCACGGCGTCCGAGGGGCGGCAGTCGATGATCTTTTCCTTGCCGTCCCGCAGGATGTGCAGCTCGGCGTAGTAGGTGTTTTCGACGATGTCGGTGATGATCACCTTGGCCAGGATGGCCTCGAGGTCGCACATGATGTTCTTCATCAGGTCGTGGGTCATGGGCCGGGGCGAACAGACGTTCTCCAGTTCCATGGCAATGGCGTTGGCCTCGTTCAGGCCGATCCAGATGGGGATGATCTTTTTTTGATCCAGGGCCTTGAGCATCATGACCGGCGACTTGGATACCTGGTCCATGATCAAACCGACGAGGTTCACTTCCACGAATTGTTCCATTGGTGCAACTTATATAGTATCAAAAAGAGGTTTTGTCAATCAGTTCACAACGATTGAGAAGGGCTTATGCTCAGGGAAGAAAAAGGGAAGAATGAGGGAAGGCAGAGGGAAGAGAGAGTGAGGAGACAGAGAAAGAGAAAAATCCTGTAATCACTTCTTGAATTCCTGCTGCTTCTTCCCTTTCTCTTCCCTACTTCTTCCCTCACTCTTCCCTGAGGCGTTCAGTGTACATAACTCCCGGCATTGATGTCGATGGTGCAGCCGGTGGCGTGGTCGGCCATGCCGCTGGCCAGAAAGGCGACGGTCGGGGCGATGTCACCGGGCTCGGTCAGCCGTTCCAGGGCGATATCCTTCAGCACCAGCTCCTCGCCGTGCAGGTCGATGAACTGCTGGGCCATCCCCGTGCGCGTGAAGCCTGGGGCGATGACAAAGGCCTTGATGTTGTCCTTGCCGAAGCCGCGGGCCAGGGAGCGGGTCAGGGAGACCACCCCGCCTTTGGAGGCGGCATAGGCCAGGTAGGCGGGGACGTCGCCGCGGAAGGCGGCCCGCGAGGCGATGTTGATGATGCGGCCGCCGCCGCGGCCCTGGAAGTGGCGCACGGCCTCGCGGCAGAGGACGCCGCAGGCGGTCAGGTTCACGGCCATGACGGCCTGCCAGTCGTCCAGCCAGCGGTCGTCGTCGAGCTCCAGGGGCGAGTCGATGGTAAAGCCGGCGTTGTTGACCAGGATGTCGATGCCGGCGAATTCGCGCGCCACGCGCTGGAACAGCTCGCGGGCCCGGGCGGGCGAGGCCAAGTCCGCCTGGAACGTTTCGACCCGGCCGGGAAAGTCGCGAGACTCGATTGGATGGGTGGAATAATGGGCGGCCACATGGGCGCCGGCCTCGGCCAGCAGCGCGGCGATGGCACGGCCGATGCCCTGGCTGGCGCCGGTGACCAGGGCGTTCTTGCCCTTGAGATCGATGGTGAGCATGGTACCTCCGCTGGGATCAGGTCATTTTTATTTCGCAACCGGGGGCACATCCGGCCGGGGGTTGATAAACCTCAGTGACAAGTGACCAGTGACGAGTGACGAGGGAAGAGTAGCTGCAGCAGGTAGATCTCTTGCTGTTTCTTGTCACTTGTTACTCGTCACTTGTTACTTGGTTTGGCAAGGTCTTGCAGGAACTGAACCAGCAGGCGCACGCCGAAGCCGGTGGCGCCCTCGCTTTTCAGGCAGAAATTCGGCTTGCTCAAGAAGGCGGTGCCGGCGATATCCAGGTGGGCGAACGGGACATTGCCCGTGAACTCGTTCAGGAACAGGCCGGCCTTGATCGAGGAGGCGCCGTTGTAGTTGGCGTTCTTCAGATCGGCCACCTTGGAGACGATGCTCTCGCGGTATTCGCCGGGCAGGGGCATCTCCCAGAGCAGCTCGCCGCTGGACTCGGCCGCCCGCAGCAGACCGGCGCTCAGCTTGCGGCTGCGGCACATCAGCCCGGCATACGAGTCGCCCAGGGCGGTGACGATGGCCCCGGTCAGGGTGGAGAGCTCGATGATCATGTCGGGCTTCATGCGAGCGGCGACGATGAGGGCGTCGGCCAGGACCAGCCGGCCCTCGGCGTCGGTGTTGACGATCTCCACTGTTTTCTTGTTGGCGTAGGTGATGATGTCGCCGGGCTTGTAGGCGCGGCGGCCGGGTAA
Source organism: Candidatus Aminicenantota bacterium (assembly GCA_963732485.1). Lineage (GTDB taxonomy): Bacteria > Acidobacteriota > Aminicenantia > UBA2199 > UBA2199 > UBA2199. The sequence goes on along the minus strand of CAVSZS010000012.1, from coordinate 79,082 downwards.
GTTCTCGGCCAGGGGCGCCAGAGCGACGACCTTCAGCGGCAGACGCAGGCGCGCCGCGGCGTTCAGCACGCCCAAAACGGCGGCCGCCCCGGCCATGTCGCTTTTCATCTCCTCCATGCTGTTGCCGGGCTTCAGGTTCAGGCCGCCGGCGTCGAAGGTGATGCCCTTGCCGACCAGGACCACGGTATGGGAGAAGACGCGCGGCTCATGGGTCAGGAAAAGCAGTGCCGGCTCGTGGCACGAGGATGCGCCGACGGCGAGCAGTCCGTTCATGCCGTTGGCCTCGAGCTCTTTCCGGCGCCAGACGTCAAGCTTCAGGCCGTGAGGGCGGACGCCGGCGCCGAAGGCCCGCACCATGGCTTCCGGATCGGCCTTGGCCGGGATCTCGTTGACCAGGTCGCGCGCCAGCTCCGCTTCCTCCAGTACCATCGATCGTGCCGGCCATTCCCGGCCGCTCCAGGCGACGCGTTTTTTGAAGATCAGCTCGATGCGCTCGACGGCCTTGCCTTTCTTTTTGCGGTAGCGATCGAAACGGTAGTTGTTCAGGTGCAGGTAATCGACCAGGTTGCGCAGGTACTCGGGAGAGTACGGCAGCGGGGCGGTGAAGTAGATCAGCGCCCTGGCGACGTTGTTGTCGTGCAGCAGGGCCATGGTCTTGCAGGCCAGCCGGCGGGCGTCGCCCAGGTGGTCCGGTCGCCCGGCGCCGACGAGCAGGAACGAGCGCTGCTGCTCCAGGGAATGGCAGGCCAGCGTTTCGCCGATCTCGCCCTTCATTTTTTTCTGCCGGGCGGGATATTCCAGCTGCGGGAATTCCCGCCACAGTTCCGCCGTCGGCGTGCCCTTGAAGACGGGAATGACGACCCAGGCGTGCGGCTGCGGCCGGTAGGCGTTTTTCTTGACGATCTTCATTTTTTTCTCCCGGGGCCGGCGCTGAAGTGGTCGAAGCCGAGGCGGGCGACCCGCAGGGGCCGGCCGTTCTCGTGCAGGCGCAGCCCGCGCCGGGCGCTGACCCTGCCGATGAGATGATAGGCCGTCCCCGTTTGCCGCAAGCGCAGTTCCTGCTGCGGCGCGACGGAGAACAGCAGCTGGTAGTCCTCGCCGCCGGCCAGGACCAGGTCGCGCTCGGCAAACCCCCGGCGCCGGCATTCGCGCCGGAAACCCGGCGCCAGCGGCAGCTTCTCGTAATCGATTCCGGCGCCGACGCCCGAGGCGCGCAGCAAGCGCGAGAGGTCGAGGAGCAGGCCGTCGGAAACGTCGATCATGGCGCTGGCGTAGGCGGAGAGCCGCAGGCCTTTTTCGCATTGCGGCTGCGGGTGCTGGTGGCGGCGGATAAAAGGCGAGCGCGTCTCGCCGGCCAGCAGCAGCTTAAGCCCCAGCGCCGACTCGCCGGTCGGGCCGGTGATCCCCAGCCAGTCGCCGGCGCGGGCGCCGCTGCGCCGCACGGGGCGGGGGCTCGCGCCGACGATGGTGATGGCGATGAGCAGCTGCGCCGAGCGCGAGTAGTCACCGCCGGCCAGCTCCACGTGCCAGCGGCGGGAGGCGCGGGACAGGCCGGAAAAAAAATTGCGCCGGTCGCCTGCCCCCAGGCGCTGGGGAAAGCCCAGGCCCAGGTAGAAGTACTGCGCCCGGCCGCCCATGGCCGCGATGTCGGAAATATTGACCGCCAGCGCTTTTTCGGCCAGGGTGGCCAGCGGGGCGTCGCGCAGGCGGAAATGGACGTCCTCGACCAGCAGGTCGGTGCTGATCAGCTGGAAGGACGTGCCGCTGCGCACCACCGAAGCGTCGTCGCCGATGCCCAGACCGCGGTGAAAGGGGAATTTCCTCTCCAGGAAGTCGACAAAGCGCCGCTCGTCCATCAAAAGATCTTGTGCACCAGGGCGGCGTTCACCGCTTCCTTGAAGTCGCGGACGAAGATAAACTGTATCGATTGAATATGGCCCGCCTTGAGCTCGCTCAGGTCCTTCTTGTTCTTTTCGGGCATGATGATGGTGCGGATGCCGGCGCGGCGCGCCGCCAGCACCTTCTCCTTGATGCCGCCGACGGGCAGGACCTTGCCGCGCAGGGTGATCTCGCCGGTCATGGCGATCTCGCGCTTGACGGCGATGCCGGTGAAGGCCGAGATCAGCGCCGTGGCCAGGGTGACGCCGGCCGAGGGGCCGTCCTTGGGGATGCCGCCCTCGGGGATATGGATATGGATGTCGTTCTTTTCGAACTTTTCGGTTGCGAGCTGGAGTTCGGCGGACGAGGCCTTGATCAGGCTCAGGGCGGCGCTGGCCGACTCCTTCATGACATCGCCCAGCGACCCGGTCAGGATCAGCGTCCCCTTGCCCGGGATCAGCCGCACCTCGATAAAGAGGATGTCGCCGCCGTAGGGGGTCCAGGCCATGCCGGTGGCGACGCCCACCGAGTCCTCTTCCAGCAGCTGGTCGCGGAACAGCTTGGGCACTCCGGCGTATTTCTCCAGGTTGCGGCAGGTGATCTTGAACAGCTTGCGCTCGCCCATGGCCACCTTGTGGGCCACCTTGCGGCAGATGCCGCCGATCTCGCGCTCCAGGTTGCGCACCCCGGCCTCGCGGGTGTAGAGGGCGATGATGTTCTTCAGCGCCCCGGGGGTGAACTCGATCAGGCGCGATGTCAGGCCGTTGGCCTCGACCTGGCGGGGGATCAGGTGGCGGCGGGCGATCTCGATCTTCTCCTCCTCGTTGTAGCCGTGGATCTCGATGACCTCCATGCGGTCACGGAAGGCCGGCTGGATCGGCTCCAGCAGGTTCGCCGTCGTGATGAACAACACCTTGGAAAGGTCGAAGGGAACGCCCAGGTAGTGGTCGGTGAAGGAGTTGTTCTGTTCGGGGTCCAGGACCTCCAGCAGGGCCGAGGACGGATCGCCGCGGAAGTCCATGCCGATCTTGTCCACCTCGTCCATCATGAATACCGGGTTGCTGGAGCCGGCGTTCTTCAGTTCCTGGATGATCTTGCCGGGCAGGGCGCCGACGTAGGTGCGCCGGTGGCCGCGGATCTCGGCCTCGTCGCGCACGCCGCCCAGCGAGATGCGCACGAACTTCTTGTTCAGGGCGCGGGCGATCGACTTGCCGAGCGAGGTCTTGCCGACGCCGGGCGGGCCGACGAAGCAGAGGATCGGGCCGTGGGCCTTGTTCGTCAGCTTGCGCACGCTCAGGTATTCCAGGATGCGCTCCTTGACCTTCTCCAACCCGAAATGGTCCTGGTTGAGAATGGCGCGCGCCCGCTTCAGGTTCATGTTGTCCTTGCCGGTTATCGCCCAGGGCAGCTCGAACATCCAGTCGAGGAAGGTGCGGATCACGGCGCTTTCGGCCGATTCCGGGTGCATCTTTTTCAGGCGCTCGATGTTCTTTTCCGTCTCCTTGCGCGCCGCCTCGGGCATGTCGGCCTCCTCCAACTTCTTGAGGTAGCCGTTGATCTCCTCCATGTTCTCGGATTCTTCGCCCAGTTCCTTGCGGATGGCCTTCAGCTGCTGGCGCAGGAAATACTCCTTCTGGTTCTTGTCCATCTCGCCCTGGGCCTTGAGGTTGATCTGGTTCTGCATGTTCAGCATCTCAATCTCGTAGTTCAGGAATTCATGGACCTTGGCCAGCCTGCCCAGCGAGTTGGCCTCCTCCAGAATGCGCTGCGAATCCTCGATCTTCAGCTCCAGGTTGGAGGCGATGATGTCGGCCAGCTTGCCGGGCTCCTCGATGTTCTCGGCGATGACCAGGATCTCGTTGGAGATCTGCTTGCCCAGCTTGCCGGCCTGTTCAAATTTCTGGCGCACGTTCTTGATCATGGCCTTGTTTTCCAGGGTCAGCTCGGCCGGCTCCTCGTCCTCCACCGGCGTCACCTCGGCCTGCAGGATCTTGCCGTCGTCGTGGAGCGCCTGCGCGCGCACGCGGGAGATGCCCTGGACCAGCACGCGCATGCGGCCGTCGGGCAGCTTGAGCATGCGCACGATCAGGGCCACGGTGCCGAAACCGTAGAGCTGCTCCTGGCCGGGATCCTCCACGTTCATGTCCTTCTGGGTCAGCAGCAGGATCAGGCGGTCGCTGTTCAGGGCGGCGTCGACGGCCTTCTTGGACTTGGCGCGGCCGACGTAGAGCGGCACGATCATGTAGGGAAAGACCACGATGTCGCGCAGGACCAGGACCGGCAGGCTCTCCGGGATCTTGATCTTGTCCAGCTTCTCTTCCTTGTCCGCGCCGGCGGCGATGTTGTTTTTTTCTTCGGCCATGCGAGCTCCCTTACTTGATCTCCACGGCGATCCTGGAGGCGTTGCGCTTGCGCACTTCAATGGTCAGGACGCCGTTCTCCATGTTGGACTTCACCGTGGTCGTGTCCAGGGGAAAATCGATGACGATCTTCTTGAAAAAGGTGCCGAATTCCCTTTCGAAGAGGTAGTAGGTCACGGGTTCCTGTTCCAGCCGCGGCTGCTTCTTGAGCCCCTTGACGATCAATTCCTGGTTGTTGAGCAGGGTGATGGATACGTCGCTCTTGTCTACGCCCGGCAGCTCCATCTCGATGACCAGCGCGTCGCGCGTCTCCACGATATTGGTGCTGGGCTTCCAGTCGATGTGCGTGCTGATGCCCGACGGGTAATTCTTGCCGATCTCGACTTCGAAAAAAGGATAGTTCTTCTTGGCCACTCATTCCTCCTTTTTCAAGAGTCCCTGCAGTTCGGCGAGAAACTCCTCCAGGCTCTTGAATTCCAGGTAAACCGAAGCGAAGCGCACGTAGGCCACCTTGTCCATCTTTTTCAGTTTTTCCATGATCATGCCGCCGATCTTGAAGGTGGGGATCTCGCGGTCGGAGCGGGAAAAGAACTCCTCGACCTGCCGCGCCAGCTGTTCGATCTGCTTGGTTTGTACCGGCCGCTTTTCCAGGGCGCGGTACAACCCCTTGCGGATCTTGTCCATGTCGAAGGGCTCGCGGCGCCCGTCCTTCTTCACCACCATCAGCGGGATGTCCTCGATCTTCTCATAGGTGGTGAAGCGCTTGCCGCACTGCAGGCATTCGCGGCGGCGGCGGATGTAGAGGCCGTCCTTGCTCTCGCGGGTCTCGATCACCTTGTCGGCGATTTCAGCGCATTGCGGGCAGTTCATCTTTTCTCCCCAGCCGGCCGATAGCTTTGAAGCTCAAGCCCTCGCGCCAGAAGGCGGCCAGCCCCAGGGCGATGGGCGCGACCAGCAGCAGAAAGTGGAACAGGATGGTGAAGGCCACCGCCGTTTCCACGGAAACGCCGTAGAGCCCGACCAGGGCGTATTTCGCCGCCAGGTCCAGGCTGCCGGCCATGCCCGGCGTGGGCACGGCCGCCGAAACGAAGATCACGGCCAGGAAGGGGATGACCGCCGGCAGGCCGGGGCGCAGCCCGGGAAAGCCCCGCAGCAGCAGCCAGTAGGAGGAGAGGATGATGCCCCAGTGCAGCAGCGAGCAGCCGGCCACCGCCGCCATGCCCCGCCAGCCCAGGTCGAGGCGCAGCGCCTGGACGAAATGAATGGCGAAGGCGCTCGTTTTTTCCCGCCAGGCGGACGGCAGCGCCCGGGCCAGCCCGCGGATGAGCCGCTCCGTCCAGGGGAAGAAGCGACGGGAATTGGCCAGGGTGATCAGCAGAAAGACCAGGAAGACCAGGGGCAGCAGCAGCAGGACCGCCGCTTGCAGCCGCCGCAGCACCGGCGAGGGCTCTCCCGCGGCGCCGGCCAGGTAGAGGGAGAGCAGTACCAGGACCGTGAGCAGGTCGAAGAGGCGCTCGTTGACGATGGTGGCAATGGCCTGGCTCTTCTTTATCCCTTCCTTCTCGGCCAGCAGCACCGGCCTGGCGACCTCGCCCAGGCGTCCCGGCAGCAGGTAGGAGATCATGAAGCCGATCAAGGAGAAGTTCCACAGGCTGCGGAAGGGGACGCGGGCCTTGAAGGGGCGCAGCAGCAGCCCCCAGCGCAGCGCCCGCACCGCGTACTGCGGCAGCGCCAGCAGCAGGAACAGCAGCGGGTAGCGCAGGGGGATGGAGCGCCAGACGCCGCGGATCTCCCCAAAGTCGATGCGGCGCAGGAACAGCCAAACGAAGAGCGCCGACAGGGCGCAGAAAAGCATTATCTTCCAGGCTTTCATCTGTCCGCCATGGTAATCGTTTCCGCCATGGATGTCAACCGGCGGCGCCCCTTGCGGCCGGGCGCCCAGACAGGGAAAAGCGGCCAGCGCCGACTATTCCCCGGTCACGAAGATGTCGTACGCCCAGCCGCCGCCGTCGGCGCCGCCAGCCAGGTCCAGGTCGGTACGGTCCCCGTTCTTCCAGTAACAGGGCACTATGGCCGTCGACGTCCTGCTGGATCCGGCGACATAGACATCGTCGCCGTACACCTGAAGGGAATACGCCCATCCGCCCATGGAAGCGTCGATCACGTTCAATTCACTGCGTGCGCCATCGCTCCAGACGCAGGGAAAGTTGTCCGAGGTTTGCGATGTCCATCCGGCCACATGAATTCTGCCCGCAGAAACGCTGATCGCTTGCGCTGTGCCGAAACGGAACCCGTCCGGAATGCCCAAGTCGACCCTCTCGCCGTTCCGCCAGTAGCAGGGAAGGGAGCGGAACTCGCCGGACACGACCACGTCGCCAGCGGAAAGGGCGATGCCGCTGGCGATGGAGTTGCTTTCGTCCAGTTCGGTACGGACGCCGTTCTTCCAATAGCAGGCCACCGCGCAGGGGGCAAAGCAACCGGAGAACGTGACATCGCCGGCCACGAAAAGGTCGTCGCCGGAAATGAACAGGGCTTTGCCGTTGCCCACATCCCGAAAATCTCCTGTGTCCAGGTCGGAGCGGACTCCGTTCTTCCAATAGCAGGGGATTTTCTTTCGCGAGGCCTGGGGAAAGTGATAACCCGAGACATAGACGTCTCCGGCACACGACCAGGATGGCTGAGGTAACGCTCCTGCCATCATTCGGGTACTTCGTCATTTCCTGCCAGGCGCCGTTCTTCCAGTAGCCCGGCGTGCCGCCTTCTAACTGTGAATCGCCCTTGAACCCGGCGACATATACATTGCCGCCTGAAACAAACACCGCTGTCGCTGCCCCTTCTTCGGCATCCAGGTTGGTGCGCACACCATTCTTCCAAAGGCAGGGGAAGTGGTGCCTCCAGTCACCGGTGATGCCTGCGACATAAACGTCGGGTTCGGGAAGGTCGTCATTCTTCACGCAGCCGTTCAGGAACGACAGGAAAAAGACGAGGCCGAAAAACCGGATCCAGCTTCCAAAAACCATTCTGGGCATTCTCCCTCCTGACCGTGAATGTGAACAGGATTCGAAAAAGCCGCATGAATAGCAAGCCGGGCAAAGGGGCGGATCCGGGATCGGCTGCCGCTTTAGGAAACGTGCTCGGGCAGGAAGAGGATGAACGACGTGCCGGTCCCTTTCTTGGCATCGATTTCGATCCAGCCGGAGTTCTCCTCGATGATCTCCTTGACCGTGGTCAGTCCCTGCCCGGTCCCCTTCTCGCCCTTGGTGGTGAAATAGGGCTCGAAGATCTTGCCGATGATCTTCTCGTCGATGCCGGTGCCGTTGTCGCTGACGCGAATGCGCACGAAGTTCTGCTGCGCCCGGGGGACGAAAATGCGGTCGGCGCTGATGCGGATCAGCCCCTGCTCGCGCTGCGCCGCCAGGATGGCGTCCTTGGCGTTGATCAGGATGTTGAACAGCGCCAGCAGGAATTTCTCCTTGTTCATCAGCACGGTCAGGCCGGCGCCGCTGAAATCGTTCTCCACCTCGATGCGCTTGAGCACGGTCCGGCCCAGGAGGTTGAGGACGGTGTCGACGGCGTCGTGGACGTTCAGGACCTCCTTCTTCAGTTTTTCCTTGCGGGAAAAGTCCAGGATGTCCTTGCCCAGGTGATGGGCGCGCAGGGCCACGTCCTCGATCAGCAGCGTGCGCTTGAAATGCGGATGGCCTTCGCCGATCTCCTTCTTGAGCATGGTCAGGTGGCCCAGCAGGCTGGTCATCAGGTTGTTGAATTCGTGGGTGAAGCGGCTGAGCAGCTCGCCCAGGGTGCCGAGCTTCTGGGCGTGGACCAGCTTTTCCTCGAGCTCGAATTTTTCGCTGATGTCCTCGATCTGCAGGACTGCGGCGGGCGTCCCGGGCAGGGGGATCTTGTAGAGGGTGAGGCGCAGGGTCTTTTCGCCTCCCTGCTCGAGGACCAGCGAGTAATTGTCGTGAAAGCAGGGGTTGCCGGTCAGCAGCACCTTGACGTAGTCCTCCCTGAGCGGCGTGAAGGCGGGCAGCATCTCGAACAACGGCTTGTCCTTCAGACGGGCCAGCGGCCGTTCCAGAAGCCTTTCGGCCGCCGGGTTCATGGCGATCACCTCGGCGCTTTCGTTGCCGATAATGATGGCCGACGGGCGAATGCTCGACGATCTTCGCGAAAAACTGCTGCAGTTCGCGGATCTCGTCGCGTTGGATCTTCAGCGAGTCGGACATCTTGTTGAAGACGTTGGCCAGCTCGCCGATCTCGTCCTTGGAGTCGAGGTTCATGTGCACGTCGTAGTTGCCGGCGGCGATGGCCTCGGCGCCGTGGGCCAGCTTGATGATGGGCGACGTGAGCCGGCGGCCCAGCATGACGGAGGTCAGGATGACGATCAGGCCGATCAGCAGCGACAGGTAGAGCAGGCTGGTGATGCTGACCTGCTTGGCCGCCATGATGTTCTCGATGTCGACGCTGACGAAGATCTCGCCGACCTGCTTCTTGCCGAAATCCTCCACGGCGAACGATTCGATGAGATAGCGGTCGCCGCCCGGCAGAAAGCGCACCGCCTCGCGCGCCTGGATGTGGGCCGCACGCGGGAAGACCATTTCGCCGTTGCCGTCGGTCAGGGTGGAGGTGAGCGGCCGTCCCTGGGCGTAGAGCATGATCTCGGCCTTGCACTTCTCCTTGATCTGGTCGGCGAACTCCAGGTTGAAGGGGATTTCCAGCATGGTGAAGCCCTTGAGCCCGAACGTCTCCTGGTCGACGATCGGCGAAATGGCGGCCAGGCACAGATTGCCTTCCACGAGGAAGACGCCGGCCTCGCGGATGAGCGGGTCGCGCTTCGTGTTCAGGAACGTCACCTTGTCCTGGTTGGCCGCCGAGATGAAGCTGGCCGAAGAGTTGTCGTGGGTGAGGACGATCCTGCCGGCCGGGTCCAGAATCTTGATGTTGGTGTTGGAAAAAAAGAAGTTCTTGAATTCCAGGGCCATGGCCAGGTCGTCGAGGTTTTCGGTGTTCTCGATGATCTCCTTCAGCTCCGACAGGAAAAGCGCCTTGCGCACCAGGTCGCCCAGGTTTTCCAGGAACACGCTCTCGGCCACTTTCCTGGCGCCGGTGATTTCCTCGTGAGCCGTCTTTTCGTAGCGCTTGGAGATGGAAATGATGGAAAAATTGAGGGTGATGACGATGGAGAGGACGGCGATGACGATCAGTGAAAGGAGGAGCTTGGTCTGGATCTTCATTTCATGCGCAGGTTATAGAGGGAAAGCTTGCCCAGGGGGTCGGGACGGATGTTGGTCAGCTTGCGATTGAAGATGACGACACGCTTGTCCTGGTACAACGGCAGCACCAGCCCGTCGTTGACCAGGGCGCGATCGATCTCGCGGTAGGCGGCCTGGCGCTTGTCGGCGTCGCTTTCGCGGCGGGTTTGCGTCAGCAGCTGCAGCAGGTCCGCGCGGCCGCTGCCGGCGTTGTTGGCAAATCCCTGCTGCCGCAGCTTGTCGGACAACTGGGGAAGGAGCATGCTGTCAGGGTCGGGATAATCGGCGATCCACCCCGAGTAGGCCAGGTCGTAATCGCCGCTGGCGATCCGGCGGGCGTACTCGCCGCTGTCCAGGCGGGTGAACTTGAGCCGCACCCCGGCCTGCTTCAGGTTTCTGGCGTACACGGAGAGCAACTGGTAGAGCAGGCCGTCGTTGCGCAGCATCAGCATCTCCAACTGGAGTTCGCCGCCGGCGCCGCCCTTTTTCAGCAGGGCCTGGGTTTTGGCCAGGGAAAAATCCAGGGGCGGGGGGCCGGCCGCGCCACCGGCCAGCCCCGGGGGCAGCAGCGAGTGGATCGGCAGCACGTAATCCTGGAAGACCAGCGTCAGGGCGCGCGGGTCCCAGGCGTGGCACAGCGCCTGGCGTACGGCGCGGTTCTTCAGGGCCGGTCTGGCCGAGTTGAGCACCACGTAGGTCACCGAGTAAAGCGGAACGGAGACCACCTGCACCCAGTCCTGCTTCCGGTAGGAAACCATCTTGGAGATCGAATAGGTCGACAGGATGTCCAGCATCCCGTCCTGGAAATACTTGCTGAGCATTTCGGCCTGGGGCTCGATGGTGTCGATGTACTCGTCAATGCCGGGCTTGCCGCGCCAGTAGTCCGGGTTGGCGGCCAGCACCAGGCGCTTGTGCCGCTGCCAGGCGTCCAGCTTGTAGGGGCCGGTGCCGACCGGCCGGCGGGTGAAGGCGGCGCCGGACTTCCTGACGGCGGTCGGGGAGACGATGGCGGCGCAGTCGACAGTCAGCGAGGCCAGGAACGGGAAGAACGGCTCGGAGAGGATGAACTGCACCTGCAGGGGGCCGACCTTGCGCACCGCCTTCAGGTACGTGAAGATCTCGGAGAATAAGGGAAAATCACCCGGGAGGTCGGGGGCGGTTGGCTGCAACTGCCGCGAGAAGGTGAAGGCCACGGCGTCGGCGTCAAAGGGCGTGCCGTCATGAAAGCGCACGCCGCGGCGCAGCTGGAACGTCCAGGTGCGGCCGTCGCGGCTGGTCTGCCAGGAAACGGCCAGGGAGGGCTCGATCTTCATGGTGCCCGGATCCAGGCGCACCAGGGTGTCGAAGATGTTGTGGACGTAGAAGGACGAGGTGTCGTCCCAGACGCGGGCGGGGTCCAGGTGCTGGGGTTCCTGCGTGCTGCCGGCGCGCACCACGGTAGCGGCGAGCAGCGGCGCCGCCAGGGCCAGCAGCACCAGGGCCAGCCGCGCCGGCCTTGTGCATTTTATGTTCATGGCGTTGACTCCTTGGTAACCTCCCGGAACACAGCCTGTCCCAGCGGCGTAAAGAAGAGACCGCTGATCCTGCGGCTGCAGGCCAGGTTGTCGATCAGGTGGAACAGCGGGATCCAGGGGACGTCCTTCTTCAGGACGGCCAGGGCCTGGCGGTAGATGCGCTCGCGCTGTACGCCGTCCAGAGTGGACTTGCCCTCGTCGAGCAGGCGGGTGAGCTCGGGATTTTCATAGAAAAAGCGGTTGCGGTTGCCGGGGGAGAACGTAAACAGCGGGTAGAGGAAGAAGTCGGGGTCCGGCCCGGTGCTCCAGCCCATGAGCAGAAGGTCATGCTCGCCGCGGTCGGCGGCCTGCACCAGCTCGGAAAAGGGCAGCCTGACCTTGCGGATGGTGATGTTGACCTTGCGGGCCATGACCGTCAGCAGGTCGGCGATCTCCTGGATGCCCTGCTGGCCGTCGGCGAAATACAGCGAGCAGGAAAAGCCCCCGGCCAGGCCGGCCGTGCGCAGCAGAGTACGGGCAACTTCGAGATTGAAGCTGTTCTGCGGTTGGATCGTCGTGTTCGCGAACAGGGGCCGGGGCAGGGGAGTGTAGGCCGGCTCGGCCAGGTTCTGGAAGATCTGCTTGACCATGTTGCCCTTGTGGATGATATGCAGAAAGGCGGCGCGGACCTCCATGCGGTCGAACGGCTTCCTGCGCGTGTTGAATCCCAGGTAGTGGGTGGATATGGACGGGTTGCGCAAAATGGCGATATCGCTACGCCGCGACAATTCTTCATATTCCTTGCCCGACTGCACCGCCGCCATGTCGGCGCTGCCGTTGCGGATCTGCAGCAGCCTCCCCAGCGGGTCGGGCATGACCTTGAAGATGATTTTCTCCAGCCGGACACTGCCGCCCCAGTAACCTGGGTTGCGGCCCAGGATCAGCGAGCGGCCTTTCGACCAGCTGGCGAAGCGGAAGGGGCCGGTGCCGACCGGGCGGAATCCGCCCGTGGCCGCGCTCTGCGCCGGCTGAATGACCGCCGCCGTATCGGCCAGGGCGACCAGGAACGGCGCGTAGGGGCGGTTCAGGATGATCTCCACGGTGTGGGAGTCGCTGGCGCGGACGGCGGTGATGAAGGAAAACAGTGAACTCAGCCGCTGGTAGGTGCGCTGCCGCTTTTCCAGCCGGCTGTGGAACGTGTGCAGGACGGCGCGGGCGTCGAAGGGTGTGCCGTCATGGAAGCGCACGCCGCGCCGCAGGGTAAAACGCCAGCGCGTGCCCCCGGCTGTGGCCTTCCAGGCGGTGGCCAGGCAAGGCTCCACCGCGGTCGAGTTCTTCTTGAAGCGCACCAGGCCTTCAAAAATGTTGGCCGTGATCTCGGTGGAGTACAGGTCCTCGGCCTGCCAGGGGTTCAGGTTGAGGGCATCGGCAGGGCGCAGGTAGATGATGGAGTGGTCAGCGGCGGCAACGCAGAAGGTTCCCGCCAGTAGAAGGATTGCCAAGCGGACCACAAGGTTCATTACCAATGATAATATGTCATTGGGGGCGATTTTTCAACCGCAGCGGGAAAAAAGGAAAATCAGGTCACCTGCCAGCAGCGTTCCCGCACCATCTGCGCCAGCAGGTACATGAAGATGTCGCTGCGCCGCGTGCGGCGGACGTCGTGGCCGCGGACATCGAACCAGAACCGGCACAGCAGTTCCAGGGCCTGGCACAACAGGGAGATGCTGCCGGCCACGTTGTCCTCGTCCTTGTCGACCATGTTCCTGAGCCTACGGTTCAAAACGACGATCCGCTCCTGGAAGTCCCAGACCGACCCGGCGCGCGGATGGGCCTTGTGGTTCGTCTCCTCAAAAACGGCGTCCTTGACGTCCTCTTCGAGGAGAAGGTCCGCCTGGTAGCGGATGAAGTTGCGGAACTGCTCGGCGGGGTTGACGGGCTCGGCGCGGATCTCGGCCCCGGCCGGGATATGGGACAGGAAGGACAGCAGGTAATGCAGGGTTTGGCAGACCTTTTCGCTGCGCTCGCGGCGGCGGAAAAACGCTTCCAGGGCGGCCGGCGACATGTCGCCGCCATAGCGTTCGGCCAGCAGGAAATTCGGGTCGGCCTCCATGATCTTGAGCAGGTAGCCCGCTTCCTGCCTCACCCAGTCGAGCTTGCCGGGCAAATTGAAATTGGCGGCGGCGAAGATGAGGTCGATCTTCATGGGCGCTCGCGCAGGCTCATGTCCCCAGCGGTCGGGCGCTGTTGACCTCCGGGTACAGCTCCATGACCGTGATGCAATCCGGCTTGAAGCGCGCCAAACCGCAACGCGGACAAATCCGCGGCAGTTCGCAGGGAGGCTGGTATACGAAATCCAGGCGCTCGTCGTATACATCCTCGAACAGCAATTCCTCTTCGCAGGCCGGGCAGTAGAATAGGGTCTTGGTCTTCATGAAAATGGCTTAGCAAGAAGCGTGCCAAACCTGGACGTTCGCGCTGGATCCTTTTGCACAAAGGGTTTTGGCGGGAGGGGCGGCGGACGGCTCCAAGAACGCTTGTCCCATTTTTGGACAAGCATGCGGAGCTGGGCGTGAAAAGCCCCGTAGGCAAATGGTTTCAGGCAAAAACCGTTTGTTCCAAATTGGGACAGGCGGGTGATCGGCGAAGATCGCCTTCAGATAATGGTTTTCAGCCCGGATTGTCTCAATTTGGGACAACGGCGCCAGCCGGCACCGCTTGAATTTGCTTTTTGGAATAAAATAGGGTATGCTATATCAGGAAATGACTTTTTTAACGAATTCTAGGTAGTGCAGAAATAAAACGGCGATCTTTTATCCCCGGGGTTCCTCATCCCGAGGCGATCGCGTAAGGGGAGGACGCATGATATTTTTTAAAATGCCAAAATTGACCATCGGCAAGCGCACGGTCACCCTGCCCATCGTCCAGGGCGGCATGGGGGTAGGCATCTCCCTTTCCGGCCTGGCGTCAGCCGTGGCCGAACAGGGCGGCATCGGGGTCATCGCCGCCAACGGCATCGGCATGATCGAGCCCGATTATTTCAGCGACGGCCGCGCCGCCAACATCCGCGCCATGCGCAGCGAACTGCGCAAAGCCCGGGCGAAGACCTCGGGAATGATCGGCGTCAACATCATGGTAGCGGCCAATGATTTTCAGCAGTTGCTGGACACCTGCATCGAGGAAAAAGCCGATGCCCTCTTCATGGGCGCGGGCCTGCCGATCAAGAATATCCCGGTGGCGAAAATACGCGCCGCCGGGGTGCTGGTCATCCCGATCGTCTCTTCCGGCCGCGCCGCCGAACTGATCTTCAAATACTGGGAAAAAGCCTATGGCGATGTTCCCGACGCCGTAGTGGTCGAAGGACCGCTCGCCGGCGGGCATCTCGGTTTCAAGGCCGACAAGCTCCAGGATGCCGACCAGCAGCTCGAGGTCCTGGTGCCTGAGGTCGTCGCCGCCGTGGCCCGCTTTGCGGAGACCTTCCACAAGAATATCCCGGTCATCGCCGCCGGAGGCATTTACACCGGCGAAGACATCCTGCGCTTCCTGCAGCTGGGCGCGCAGGGAGTGCAGATGGCCACGCGCTTCGTGGCCACCGACGAATGCGACGCCGACCGCCGCTTCAAGGAAGCGTACGTTGCCTGCCGCCCCGAGGACATCGCCATCATCAAGAGCCCGGTGGGGCTGCCCGGGCGCGCCATTCGCAACCATTTCCTGGACAACGCCGCCGCCGGGGTACGCAACGTCAAGCGCTGCGCCTGGCGCTGCCTGGAGCAGTGCGACATCCAGCACGCCGATTACTGCATCTCGATCGCGCTGGACAACGCCCGCCAGGGGCTGCTCGACCAGGGTTTCGCTTTCTGCGGCGCCAATGCCCACCGCGTGGACAGGATTGTCCCCGTGGCCGAGCTGCTGGACGGCCTGAAGCACGAGTATGAGGCGGCCTTCATCCAGAACCTGGTCACGCTGAAGGACGAGTATGTCAGGACGATCGAAAGAAAGCTCGCCGGGCTGCAGCAGGATTACCTGCAGGCGCGGCAGCGCTTCGTCCTGTTGCGGTCCGAGGCCGGCAAGGCCTGGGACATCCGCAGGGATTCGCTGCGTGAAGATTACGAACGGGCCCAGGCCATGTTCGAGAATTTGAAGGGCGAATACGAAGCGGCCATGAAAAAATTGAATTCGCTCAAGGAGCGTTTCCCGGAAAAAGTCACCGAATTGCAGGAGATCGCCCGCCGCTTCCAGGCCGACCCGCTGCCGCAGGCGGTGCGCTAGGTTTTTCGCTTCAGGGCGCCTGCGGAGGCAGGGGCAGGCCCGCGGTTTGCAAATCAATACCAGCGCAGGTATACTTCGGGTGGAGGAGATCATGAAAAAATCGCTTGTTTTTCTCTTATTGATAACCTTACTGGCGCTGGCAATGGCGGCGCAGAATGGCGATCCCGGCCGCTGGACCGCCGAGCTGGAAGGAGGAGCGGTATTCTCGGGCTACAACGAAGCGCGCATTCCCAATGTCGGCGGCACCCTGGTTTCCCTTTCCGAGGACCTGGACATCGCCGCCAGGGCCTTTTACCGCCTGCGCCTCTCCTACGCGCTATCGCGGCGGCACGAGCTGTCGCTGCTCTACGCGCCGCTGACCCTCAAGGCCCAGGGCACGCTGCCCGCGGACGTCAATTTCACCGGTGTGCTCTTCCCGCGCGGGAGCGAGGTCGACGGCATTTATACCTTCAACTCCTACCGCCTCACCTACCGCTATCGCCTGCTGGACAGATCGCGCCTGCGCCTGGACATCGGTTTCACCGCCAAGATCCGCGACGCCGAGATCGCGCTGGCGGCTCCGGGCCTGGCTGCCTCCAAGACCAACGTCGGCTTCGTGCCGCTGCTGCACCTGCGCCTGGCCTGGGACTGGAACAACAAGCTGGGCCTGCTGCTGGAAGCCGACGCCGCCGCCGCCAAGCAGGGGCGCGCCGAGGACGTGCTGCTGGCGCTGAACTGGCGCCTCTCGCCGCAGGCGCAGCTCCGTTTCGGCTACCGCTTCGTCGAGGGCGGCGCCGATGTCGACGAAGTCTACAACTTCGCCTGGATTCACTATCTCAGCGCCGGGTTGGCGTTCCGCTTCTAGGCCAGCCCGCTTTTGACCGCCTGACCTGCAGCCCGCCAAGGACCCGGCCGCGAGCGTGCCGGAAGGAATGACAGATGAACGATGTGTTGAAGACGGCCAAGAACTGCCGGCATTATGCCATGTGCAAGATCGATTTCCTGGGGTCCGGGGTCTGCCGGTCGGGGCTGGAAAAGGGCTACGTCAGCTTCTATCCGCAAGGGCGGATGGACCTCTATGCCGCGCTGGCTGAGGAGCGTATCCCGGTCACGCAGGCGTGCCTGGAGATCGCCGACGGCTGCGACCTCTGCGGCCTGTGCGACTATCAATGCTATTTCGTGACCGAGATGAAGCCGACGGCCGTCATGCGCGCCCTGAAGGAGCGTATCCGGCTGCACCTGGCCGCCGGCAACGAGGTGCTCGCCCCCGAAAATGACGTGATCCTGGATGAATTGCGGGAGATCGTGGGCGATGAATGGGCGAGCAACGACCGCGCCATCGCCCTGACCTACTCCCATGATCCCTGCCCGGTCGCCGAGCCCCGGATGCCCGGCTATGTCGTCATGCCGGGATCGACCGCCGAGGTCGCCGCCGTGGTCAAACTGCTGAACCGGCATCATATCCCCTATGCGGTGCGCGGCAACGGTTCCAGCGTCATGGGCTTTGTCATGAGCGAAGGCGCCGTGATCGACATGGGGCGGATGAAAACGATCGCCTTCGACGAGAAGAACTGGCTGGTGCGGGTCGGCGCCGGCGTCGCCGCCTTCGACCTGCAAAAGGCGGCGCTGGAGCGCGGCCTGCGTGTGAACGTCGCCGAGCCGGCGGCGCTGGTTTGCGCCAACATCATGTGCTCCGGCATATTCTCGACCTTCTCGGCGAGCTACGGCACCGCCGCCGACAATTACATCGACGCCGAATTCGTGGGGCCCGACGGCGACGTCTTCCGCCTGAGCGATCCGGCCGCCCCCAATCTCTTCGGTTTCCGCCGCGAAGATGCCCCGCTGCCGGCGATCTGCACCTCGGCCGCCATCCGCCTGCATCCGGTCACGGCCGACGAAAGCGCCGTGTTCGTCCCCTTCGCCACCCTGGCGGCTGCCCTCGATTTTTCAAGGGAATGCGCCAGGCGACGCATCGGTCTGGCCATCGGCGTCCTGGGCGGGGAATACATTTCGACGTTTCTCTCGCCCACCAAGGCCCTCGCCGTGGCGGTGAAGGACGTGTTCCGCGACAAGCTCAAGATCGCCTACCTGGTGCTGGTGATCGGGGACGCCTACGCGCTGCAGAGTGTAAAAGCGCTGGGCTTTAACGGTTTTGACAGCCGCCTGATGCGCATCCTGAACCTGGGGCTGCCGTCGCTCGCTACGGCCACCTGGCTCGACCTCATCGACGGGTTCGGTGACGCGGAGCCGTTCTCCTACCTGGGGCTGGACCATTTCGCCGACCTGGCCGAGGCGGCGCTGGCGCCGTCGCCCGCCCAACTGGTGCGCGATGTGGACCCTGAACTGCGGCCCTTTTTCGAAAAGCTCTATGCCCGGCCGGAAATGACCGATCCGCTCTGGCTGAACATGTTCCGCATCGTCAGCGCCCGCATGGGCCGGGAGAAGCACGTGCTGGCCATGATCATCTATCTGCCGATCGACAACCGGCTGATCGCCGAGATCGACGCCGGGTTCAGGAGCATCGCCGACCGCCAGGGGCTGAAGAACGATTTCGGCTTCATCACCCCCCTGGACGACGGCAAGCGTTGCGTGTTCGAGTACGACTATTACCTGGACCAGAACGACGAGGACGAGAAGAACAGGATGCGCCAGGCCTTGATGGAAGCCGGAATGATGATCGGGAAGTTCGCGGCGGAGACCGGGACGGTGACCTGGATCCGGCATGTGTTCCGCCAGGGGTTCAGCCGCAAGGAGAGCTTTCTCTACCAGGGGGCCGGGGCCGGCGAATGAACCGGGACGAGGCAACGGCGGGCGGACCGTACCTGCTGACCGGCGCCAGCGGTTTTTTGGGGAGTCACGTCATGGCCGGGCTCCTGAACAAGGGCGAGCGGCTGGTCGTCGTCGGCCGGCCAAGCGGCCGGGAATCGCTGGCGGAGAGGATCCGCCGCCTGCTGGGCTGGTTCGGCATCGCCCACCGCCAGGGGCAGCTGGAAATCCTTGAGACCGATTTTCTGCAACCGCGGCTGGGGCTCGGCGCGGACGACTATGAGCGCCTGCGCCGCCGCCGCCTGCCCATCATCCACTGCGCTTCGGATACCCGCTTCGCCGAGAAGAACCGCCAGGCGGTGCTGGCCGCCAATGTGGCCAGCCTGGAGGAGATTCTCCATTTCGCCGCCAGGAGCCGGGCGCGCTGTTTTCATCTTGCTCAGCTCGGCGTATGCCGCGGGCATCGACCGCAGCGACTGTGCCGAGGAGCCGGTGCGTTCGCTGCATTTCAACAATGTCTATGAGGAGAGCAAGGCGCTGGCCGAGGATGCGGTCAGCGGCAGGTGCCGGGAGCACGGCATCCCCTATACCATCATCCGGCCCTCGATCGTATACGGCGACGCGCAGACGGGGAGGTCGCTCAAATTCAACGCCCTCTACCACCCGGTCCGGTCCCTGCTGCAGCTGCGCGACATCTACCTGGAAGACATCCGGAAAAACCAAGGAAGAAAATCCGCCGAGAGCGGCATCCGCGTGCGGGCAGGGGGCGGGCTGCACCTGCCCCTGCGCATCTTTATTGCCAACGAGGGCAAAATCAACCTGATCCCCGTGGATTATTTCACGGCAGCGACGCTGGCCATCCTGGAGCGACCGGAAAACGGCGCGATCTATCACCTTACCAGCCGCCGTCCCGCCAGCATGACGCAGCTGGCGGCTTTCAGCGAGCGCTTTCTGGGGTTGAGCGGCGTCGAGGTGGTCAGCGGCGCGGCAACGGCGCCCAAGAACCCGCCCGAGGAGCTCTTCGACCTGTTCATCAAGGCCTACCGCCCCTACATCGCCGACCAACGCGATTTTTCCCGGGAGAATACCGACCGGGCGACCAACGGCGCCCAGCCGCCTGAACTTGATTACGAGATCTTCCGCCGCTGCATGGAATTCGCCGTAGCCGCCGACTGGGGCAAAAAACTTTTTTAGAAAGACAGCGTTGCGGCGTTTTCGAGAATGCGTATTTGCAGGAACTGAAAGAATAAGTGACAAGTGACGAGTGACCAGTGACGAGAAGCGACCTTTCCCCGATTCCAGTGCTGGCTTCTCTTCCCTGTCCCCTGAACCCTGTACCCTAAACCCTTTCTTCCTAACGGCTCTCGGGAATGATGATGTCCACCGTCTCGAAGCCCAGCAGGCGGAAGAACTTCTCCAGCGTCTGCCGCCCCTGCTCGGCGCTGTTCTTCAGGATGCCCTTGTCGCGGGCGTTGCGGTCGAAGATGCGCCGGGCGTCCTCGTGGAACTTCTTGCTGTCCTCGAAGGTGATCTCGCCATCCTCGATGAAGGTCTCGAAGCCGCTGGGGTTGATGACCACGTCGAGGATGCGCGCCGGCGGCAGCTTGACCACGATGGACTTTTCGCGGCGGATGATCGACTTCTCGTTCAGCTCGGAGAGGTCGAAGCCGGCGATCACCTCGCCCTTGGCGATGAAGATCAGCCGCTTGTTCTGGTTGAAGATCGGCGTGCGGATCAGGCCGGTGTCGTAGACGTACTCGTCGTAGTAGGTCTGGGTGAACATCTGGGCGATGTTCTTCACCTGCTGGATGATCACCGGCGTCTCCTCGATCTTCGGCGCGCCGCCGCGGAACAGGGCGGGGAGCGATGGCAGGAGGCCGATCTTGGCCAGCGGATTGTAGAGCAGCAGCAGGATGACCAGCAGGGCGGCCAGCTGCAGGAGGGAGATCAGCTTTTTCATGTCCGCCCCCCCTTGAATACCACCTTCACGGTCGCGAAGCCCATCTTCTTCAGCCACGACTCGACCAGGATGCGGGCATTGCGCGCGGCGCGCTCGAGGATGTCCATGCGCGCCACCTTGTTGCGGATGTCCTTCTCGCCCTGGCTGAGCAGGCCGTCCTTTTCCTCGTTGGAAAAATCGCTGCGCAGGACCCCCGACTCGTTGAAGATCTCGCGCATGTGCTCGGGCTTCATGTTGAAGAGCAGGATCTTCGGCCGCGGCAGGGTGACGGTCACCGCCTTGCCGTCTTCCAGCCGGATATCCCCGTCGGTCAGCTCGTTGAGGTCGATGCCGGCCTTGACCGTGGCCGCCGTTTCGAAGAGGATCTTGCGGTCGCCGTACCAGGCCACGTCCTTGTAGGAGACGATCTTGGTCACGCTGTATTCGACCGTGGCCAGCTCGGCCAGGTCCTTCAGCGTGCGGGCGCTGAGTTGCGGCGCCGCCTTATGGCGCGGCACCGCGATGTTGACCGCCAGCAGCCCGACGACGACGGCGCCCAGGACGATCAGCCGCTTGCCGGCGCGGGATCTCTTTTGCGGATCAGCGTTCACGGTTTTTGTCCCTCCAGGGTTCTGCATTCACCCATGGCCGATTATAGGCAGGCCGGGGAAAAAAAGCAAATCTCCCCTCCCCGGAGCCGCGTCACAGGGAACGGTTCTTCCAGCCGAAGGCGTGCGGCCAGAGTGCGGTGTTCGTCGGGATCACCGTATGGCAGACATGGCAGGCGTTCTTCTTTTCCGGGCTTGAGCCGCCATGGACCTCGGCAAATTCGTCCATCTCGTCCTCGCCCCGGGATGAATCGTGGCAGGCGGCGCAGGAGCCGATGGTCTTGGCCTTGCCCTGCAGGGTGATCGCCTGGTAGTTGTCCTCGTCCCGGTTGCTGGGGATCTGGGCATGGGGGCTCGAATGGCAGGCGGCGCAATAGAGGCCGCCGTGCCCCGGGGCGTTGCGGTAGAGGGTGGCGCCGGTGTCCACGCCGCTGACGGTCCCGTGGCAGGTGGAGCACTTGGGCTCGTTCAGCCAGGGGATGCGGCTGCCGTTGGCAATGGAGCCGGCAACCTGGGCCATGGTGCCGTGGCAGGCCTGGCAGTTGCCGTTGGCCGCCGTGTGCCTCAGGCTGCGGCTGCACTTGGTGACGGTTGCCGGGATGGCAGTCGTAGCAAGTCGCTCCTTCGTCGGCGTGAAAACCATGGATGGCCTGGGAGAGGTACTTGCCGGAGCTGCCCGGGCCCGATTGTCCCAGCGCCGGGCTGCCGTGGCAGCGGGCGCACAGGACGGGTCGTTGCGCCATGAGTGACGTCTTTTCCTCGTCGTCATGTTCTTTCAGGATGTTGATGAAGGCGTTGGAGCCGTGGCAGCGGTTGCAGGACATCTCCTCGGAGGTGGGGGCGGTGGTGCGGGTACGGGCGATCTCGGCGCCCTTGGCGTCGCGGGCCACGAACTCGGCGTTCTGGTAGGGGTTCCAGGTCCCGTCGTCCAGGATCGGCGTCAGCGGGATGCCGTCCACCACGAAGTGATCGCCCTTGGCCGCCATCGAGCCGGCCAGCCCGTTGTGCATGGTCGGGCTCGACCAGGTTCAATCCCAGGTTGCGCGGCAGCGCCACTCCGAAAAGGACCTGAGAATTGTCCCAGAACTGGCCGAAACTCCGCTTGCCGTACGAATAGGTGTTGTTGATGATGCGATATTCCACGGTGAAGCCCGATGAGACGATGCGCGGCGGGTTGCCTTTCTCGATCAACTGGGCCCACAACGTGTTGTAGGGAGGAAGGACCACCACGGTATCGAAGGACGGGCTGAGGCAGTGCATGCCCAGGTCGTTCCAGGCCAGCAGCACATAGCCGGCGCTTCCCGGGAGCGGGGTGGCTTCCTTGGATTTGCAGCCGCCCAGCGCGATAACCAGCAACAAAAGACCAAGCCATTTCAGCCGCATCATGATTCCCCCTCTGAAACAGGCGCGCGACCCCGATCGGCTCAACGCGCCGCTTCCCATATCCATCACCGGGATTGCTGACTTCCCATTTGGACTCTTTATATATACTTATAATACAAATCAGTTTATTTTACCACGCTCCGGGCAATATAGTTGTGATTCGCAGAACGAGTCGCCCGGGTTTTTCATTCGCCCAGGCACTGCCGCAGCGCGCGCAGCACGGCGGCCGCGCTCCGGGCCGACAGGAGCGCCTCGCGGAAGTCATCGTGCATCAGCCGCCGCGACAGGCGGGCGATGAGCCGCAAGTGCTCGTCACCTCCCTGCTCGGGGACGGCGATGAGCAGGACGCCGCGCACGCGCGAATTGCCTTTCCCCGTCCAGCGTATCGCGCCGGCGGGTCGCAGGAAGGCGACGGACGGCGCGCGCACCGTGCTTGACTTGCCGTGGGGCAGGGCGAAGCCGAGCCCCAGGTCGGTGGCGGCTGTCTCCTCGCGCTTCCAGACGGCCTCTTCCAGAAGGGAGGCGTCGGCGATCCTGTTGTCGAGCTCCAGCATAGTCGCACAGTTCCTTGATGGCTTCCGTCGGCGTGCGGCTGGAGGAGTCGAGCCGGACCAGTTCCGGGCGATGACCGCGGGCGCGCCGTTGCCGCTGCGGTTGTTGAACTCCCGCAGCAGTGTCGCGACCTCGCCGGCGTCGGCGCAACGCAGGGAGCGGCGCAGCAGGGCGCGGCACTCGCCGCTGTCCAGCTGCGCCAGGCGCTCCCTGGCGGCCGGAATCACCGTTGGCGCCATGCTCAGTTCGTCGAAGCCGCAACCCACCAGCAGCGGCAGGTACTCCCGGTTCCCGGCCATCTCGCCGCAGATGCCCAGCCAGCGCTTCGCCTTGCGGGCCTGCCTGCGCCGCGTGCTGCAGCAGGCGCAGGAAGGCCGGGTGCAGCGGGTCGTAGAGGCCGGCCAGGGCGGCGTTGCCGCGGTCGACGGCCAGGACATACTGCAGCAGGTCGTTGCTGCCGATGCTGAAGAAGTCGGCCGCTCGCGCCAGCAGGTCGATGGCGAGCGCCGCCGCCGGCGTCTCGACCATAATGCCCAGCTCGATGCGCCGGGCGTGGCGCACGCGGCGCCGGCGCAACTCGGCGGCGGCCTCGGCCAGCAGCCGGCGCACCAGCGCCACTTCGGCGATGCGTGGTGACCATGGGCACCATGATCCGCAGCCGGTCGCGGCGGCCGTGCGCCGCGGCGCGCAGCAGGGCGCGCAACTGGCAGCGGACCAGTTCCTCGTGTTCGCCGTAAAAGCGAACGGCGCGGACACCGAGGAAGGGGTTTTCCTCATCGGGCAGGCGCAGGTAGGGCAGGTGCTTGTCGCCGCCGACGTCCAGGGTGCGGATGATGACCGGCCGGCCCTTGGCCGAGAGCAGCGCCTGGCTGTAGACGGCGACCTGTTCGTCCTCGCCGGGCGGGAGCTCGCGATCGAGAAAGAGCATTTCGCTGCGGAACAGGCCGATGGCTTCGGCGCCGTTGCGCCAGGCGGGCTCCAGCTCGGCGGCGCTGCCGACATTGGCCGCGATCTCGATCCGAACGCCGTCCCGCGTTTGCGCCGGGCGCCGCAATGCTTCGGCCTGTTGCTGCCGGCGCCTTGCCGCCGGTCTCCGCTTCCAGGCGGTAATAGCGCTTCAGCGCCGCGCCTGGACTGGATACGGCCAGCCCGCGCCGGCCGTCGACGATCAGCTCCTCGTTCTCGTCGATCCCCGCCAGCAGAGCCGGTGCAACGGCGACGGCGGGCAGGGCGAGCGAGCGGGCCAGGATGGCTACATGCGAGGTGAAGCCGACATCGCCGAGGACCAGGCCGCGCAGGCAACGGCGGTCCAGGCTCAGCAGCCCGGCGGGGGAGAAGGAGTCGGCAAGGAGTATGGTCGCCCCGGAAAGGGCGGGCAAAGCAACGTCCGCCGCGCCGCCATAAACGAGCTCGCCCAGGCGGGCGGCGATTTCGCGGATGTCGCCGGCGCGCTCGCGCAGATAGGCGCTGGGCGAACGCTGCAGCTCGGCGGCCAGGACGGCAGCGACGCTGGTGATGGCCGCGCCCACCGACAGTTTCCGCGCGGTGATCAGGCGGCCGATCGCTGCCATGGAACTTGGGATCGGAGAGGATGGCCAGTTGGGCCTTGAGTATGGCTGAGCCGACGGCGCTCCCCGGCAGCGTCGCCAGGCGCCGCACTCCTCCTGCGCTTTTGCCAGTGCCTCCCGGAAGAGGCGGAGCTCCAGTTGCGGGTCTTTTTTGCCGGCGGCAAAGCGCGCCGGCAATGCCCGGTTTTGCTTCAGGCGCCTGACGCGGCCGCTGTCCACGCCCGGGGCCAGAGCGCGCCCCCGTGACAGGCGTGACGATCCCTCATGAAAGAGCGGCGGCAGCCACCCCGAGCCGCCCGCTGCCACAACCGCGGCAGGCGCTGCGTCGTCGGCATGCGGCAGGTCCCGGCTCAGGAAAACGCGCAGCGCCCGGGCGGCCTCCTTTTCCTGCGGGCCGCTGACTTCCAGGAGGCAGGGATCGCCGGCGCCGGTCGCGGTTCCGACCAGCTCCAGCACGCTGCCGGCGTCGGCGCGGCGCCGGTTGCGTTGGTTGCGGAAGACGCATAGCGGCGTCGAAGCGCAGGCAGACCTCCTGCAGCAGGCTGGCCGGACGCGCGTGCAGGCCGTTGGCCAGCGGGAAGGCAAAGGGGATGGCGGTCATGGCCGCGGCGCCTTTATTTTTCCAGGCGGCCGATCACGGCTTCCGGATGCTTGATCGCCTCGGCCACGCTTACCTCCACCTTCTTCATGGCGGTGAAGCGCTCGCTGCCCTGCACGGCGATGTCGGCGGCGAAGATGACGCCCGCGGCTTCGCGGATATCCTTGGCGCTGAGCTCGTTCTCGATGCCCATGGCGCCCTGGGTCTCCACGTGAATGACATGGCCGAGCTTGCGGGCGGTCTTTTCCAGCTGCTCGGCGGCCATGTAGGTGTGGGCGATGCCGGTGGGACAGGCGGTGACGGCGACGATTTTCATGCTATTCTCCTGCCACCCGGGCCCCGACCCATTTGCGCAGGGCGTTGGCCAGCAGGGCCGCCAGCAGCGACCCGGCGACGATGGCCGCGACGTAGGCCAGGCGGTTGTCCACCACCGGGATGACGATGGGACCGCCATGCGGCGCGTGGCCGCCGACGCCGCCCAGCATGGCGATGACGGCGGCGAGCATCGAGCCCGACATGATGACGGGAATGACGCGCAGAGGCTCGGCGGCGGCAAACGGGATGGCCCCCTCGGTGATGCCGATCATGCCCATGGCCAGGCTGGCGTAGCCCGCCTCGCGCTCCTGCTGCGTCCAGAGTTTCCGGCCCAGCAGCGTGGCCAGGCCCATGCCCAGCGGCGGCACGCAAATGGCGGCGGCGCAGGCGCCCATGGGGGCGAAGTTGCCCTCCTTGATCATGGCGGCGCTGAAGAAAAAGGCGACCTTGTTGACCGGCCCGCCCATGTCGAAGGCGATCATGGCGCCGAGCACGGCCGCCAGCAGCACGCGGTTGCCGGTGCCCATCACCTGCAGCCAGGCCGACATCGCGGTCATCAGGTCGCGGATCGGCACGCCGATGAATCGGAACATGACAAAGCCCACGAGCAGCGAGGCGAAGACCGGGATGACCAGGATGGGCATCACCGGCTTGAAATAGATCGGCACCTTCACCTTCTTGATCAGCATCACCACCGCGCCGGCCAGCAGGCCGGCGACCAGGCCGCCCAGGAAGCCGGCGCCGATCTGGTTGGCGATGGCGCCGCCCACGAAGCCCGGCACCAGCGCCGGCCGGTCGGCCATGCCGAAGGCGATGTAGCCGGCCAGCACCGGCACCAGCAGCGAGAAGGCGGTGCTGCCGATGTCCATGAGCATTTTCAGGAAAGGCGAATGGGAGAAATCGGGCCCGCCCGGGCCCATGGGCGCGAAGGCGATGGCCACGGCGATGAGGATGCCGCCGCAGGCCACGAAGGGGATGGCGTAGGAGACGCCGGAGAGCAGGTACTGTTTGACCTTGAACAGGTGCTTTTTCATATGCCCTCGTGCGCCATCAGTCGAAGCTGACCTTGACGGTCTTGATCTCGAAGGCCCGGAACGAGAGTTCCAGGCGGCCGTCCGTGAGGGGCAGCGCCGCGGTCTCGTTCTCCAGCAGGTCGGCAGGCCGCCGCGCGCTTGGGCTGGCGGAAGAAGTGACAATGTCGTTCTCTCTGCCTTGCCGTTGGCTTCGTAGAGGCGGAAGACCAGGCCGCTGCCGTCCTCGGCCAGCTTGATCGCGTCGATGATGACGCCGTAGCCCTCGACGGCTGAAGAAGCTCTGGGCCCCGGGCAGGGGCCGGTTCCCCGGCAGGCGGCGGTCCAGGACGCGTGCCAGCAGCGGCTGGTTAAGCTCCTGGCCGCGGCGCACCACCTGGCTCTCGCTGCCAGGCGCCGGCATGGGGATAGATGGAGTAGGTGAACTCGTGGCGGCCGCGGTCGGCCATGGGATCGGGCCAGGTCGGGCGAGCGCAGCAAGGAGAGCTTCATGACGCCGTCGTGGATGTCGTGGCCGTACTTGCCGTCGTTGAGCAGGGCGATGCCGCCTTTGTCGTCGGAGAGGTCGGCCCAGCGCAGTGCCGGCACCTCGTAGCGCGCCTTCTCCCACAGCGTCTCGAAGCGGGTGGTGCGGCCGATGGCGGCGAAGGGGATCTCGTAGAACGCCTTGTCGGCCTGGACCGCCACCGGGAAGCAGGCCTTCAGCGACAGGTGGTCTTCCCACCAGTCGGCTTCGGTGCGGATATCGACGCGGTCGAGCCCGTTGTAGAGGGTGATATACTGCTTGAAGAAAGAGGAGGGAAAATTCTCGGTCGGGTATTCGCGCTCCTTGGAGAAGCCCAGGAAGCTCTTGTCGACGCGGTAGACGGTCTTCACCGGGCCGCTCGACACCAGCTCCACCTTGTCGGCCTTGTTCAACTCCCAGCCGCGGCCGGTGTAGCCGATGTTCCAGGCGTCCCAGTCCTCGGGGCGGTCCTCGTAGACCCACAGCTTGTTGGCCTGCTCGCCCGGCGGTCACCAACTCGCGTCCGAGGCGCTTGTCGAAGATGCTCTTGAGATTGCCGCTCTGCAGGTCGATCTCCAGCTTCAGCGCGGCGTTTTCCAGGACGCCGTCGCTCATGGTTTTTTGGCCGGCCGGCGCGGGCGGGGCGGTCGTGAGGGCGTAGCTCCGGTAGCCGAGGGGCGGTACGTTCCTGGCGATGAATGAGATCTGCGGTCAGGCCGTCGTCTTCGGTCTGGCCGATCTCGCAGGGGACTTCCTGCCGCGACTCGTCCAGCAGCCGCAGCGTGAAGCCGGCGGGGACGGCATGGCGGAAGGTCACGACGTCGTCGCGGAGCCAGGAAAGGGTATTGAACACGACCAGCGGCAGGCTGAGGGGATCTTCGTGCAGGACCATGCCGCTGATATGCTCCAGCGCCCGGTTTTCCAGGAGATCGCAGATCCTTCTGCACGATCTTGTACGTTTCCAGCGCGTCGCGGTAGACCGGGGTGATGGAGGAGCCGGGGAGGATGTCGTGGAACTGCAGGGTGAGAGCGCTCTTCCAGCTTTTCTCCAGCTCGTCCTTGGGATAGCTCGCCGCCCAGAAGGAAAGCGATGGCGGCGAGCTTTTCGGTCGTCGCCAGCAGCGACTCGGTGCGGCGGTTGTTCTTCTTGATGGCGCCCTGGGTGGTGAAGGTCCCCTGGTGGTATTCCAGGTAGAGTTCGTCCTTCCACAGTGGCAGGTCCAGCTTCTCTTTCCGTTTCTGCTGCAGGAAGGGGCTCGGCGTGGTGTGGACGAACTTCGGCGCCAGCGCCAGCCTGCCGTAGCCGCGCACGCGGTCGAGGATCTCGCGGTTGGGGCCGCCGCCGTGGTCGCCGAGGCCGTAGAGGATGAGGCTCTCCTTGAGGCCGGTGGTGGCCTCGTACTTGGAGACGCCGTTGGCCACTTCGGTCAGCTTCAGCTGGCTGGCGTAGCTCAGCGGCGGCATGTAGGTGAGGATGGTGCTGCCGTCGACGCCCTGCCAGTTGAAGAGGAAGTGCGGGAAGACGGTGGTGTCGTTCCACCACAGCTTCTGGGTGATGAAGCGTGTCGATGCCCCCCTGCTTGTAGAGCTGGGGCATGTTCCAGTTGTAGCCGAACGAGTCGGGGTTCCAGCCGATGCGCACGTCGACGCCGAATTTTTCGCGGAAGTACTTCTTGCCGTAGAGGAGCTGCCGCGCCCAGCTTTCGCCGGCGATCAGGTTGCAGTCGGGCTCGACCCACATGCCGCCGACGATCTCCCAGCGGCCCGCAGCGCACTTTTTCCTTGATCGCCTGGAACAGGTCGGGATGCTTTTTCTCGATCCAGTCGTAGGTGACGGCCTGGCTCTGGGCGTAGGTCAGCTCGGGGTATTCGCCCATGTTCGGCGATGACCGTCTCGTAGGTGTTCTTGGTCAGGGCCATGGTCTCGGCCATGCGCCACAGCCAGGCGATGTCGATGTGGGCGTTGCCCACCAGGTTGATCTTGAATTCCTTCAGGTAGGACTTGACCGGGGCGGCCAGACGCAGCGAGCGCCGCAGCGAAGCCTGGACC
This sequence comes from Candidatus Aminicenantota bacterium, assembly GCA_963732485.1. Classification (GTDB taxonomy): domain Bacteria; phylum Acidobacteriota; class Aminicenantia; order UBA2199; family UBA2199; genus UBA2199. The sequence goes on along the minus strand of CAVSZS010000012.1, from coordinate 50,533 downwards.
CGCGGCCAGTCTCCCGCTGCCAGCGCCTGCAGGTCCAGGGCGGCGACGGCGCGGTCGAAGGCGGCGTTGAGCCGCGGCCAATTTCTGCTTTGGCCACCCGGCGCTTGTCCGGGATGTCGTAGGGCTTGCCGGTGAAGGTGAAGCGCTTCAGCTCCGGGTTGAGCAGGATGTCGGCGAACTGGAAGGCGCGCAGCCAATCCTGCAGAGCGGCCAGGCTTTTACCGGCGGCGGGATAAACCAGCTCCGCGGACATTGAGGTAGAAATCGCTGCCCTCGTCCGCCGGGACGCCGCGCCGGCGCTCGGGCCAGTAGGCGGTGCGCTCGGGGACGAAGCCGCGGTTCTCCACCGCGATCTCCAGCACATGGGCGGCGCTATCCGCCTTTTCCGCCAGCAGCACGTCGCTGGCCAGCTCGACGCGGGTGCCGTTCTCGCCGTGAAGAACCGCCTGCTCCAGTTCGCGGCCGTCCAGGAAGAAGGTGGCGTTGCGCCAGGCCGCGGGCGCTCATGATCGTTTTAAGGCGCAGCGGCGTCCCTGCCACCTTGGCGGCGGCAAAGACCGCGGGCGCCTGGAATTGTGGCGCGCAGGCGGAAGTTCGCGGCCTTGAGCGCGCGACCGGGCTTGGTATGCTTCCCAGCGGGCGCCGTCGAGTGACTGCTCCCAGTTCAACAGCCTGGCGTCAAGCGTTTTTTCCAGGCTTGCCAGCTTGTCGCGCGCGGATTCCGCCGCGGGCAGCGGCAGCAGTGTTGGCCAAGAACAGGGCCACGATAATGACCAGGGATTTCCAGGCCAGGCTTCGATCGCTCATGTTTTCGCTCCTTTTTCCGCACGCGGCGGGAAAATTCAGTCCAAGCCTTATTTTATTGGGATTCGCGGTGATTTACAACCCCTGTTAAATATAGTATAATCATAAGGAACGGAATTGCCCGCTCGGATTTCTGCAAAAAAATCACCGGAAACCACGAATCGTGATCGTTTTCCGCTTTGGCAGCAGGCAAACCCGAAACACATGAAAAAATTTAAAAATATCGCCATCATCGCCCATGTCGACCACGGCAAGACCACGCTGATCGACGCCGTGCTCAAGCAGGCCGGCGTGTTCCGCGACAACCAGAACATCGCCGAGCGCGTGATGGACTCCAACGACCTGGAGCGCGAGCGCGGCATCACCATCTTTTCCAAGAACGCCGCCTTCCAGTACGGGGGCTACAAGATCAACATCGTCGACACGCCGGGCCACGCCGATTTCGGCGGCGAGGTGCAGCGCATCATGAAGATGGTCGACTCGGTGCTGCTGCTGGTCGACGCCTTCGAGGGGCCCATGCCCCAGACCAAGTACGTGCTGAAGAAGTCGCTGGAGCAGGGCCTGCGCCCCATCGTGGTCATCAACAAGATCGACCGCCCGAATGCCCGTCCCGACGAGGTGCTGAACGGCATCTTCGACCTGTTCGTCGAGCTGGGCGCCGACGACAAGCAGCTCGATTTTCCCGGTGCTCTACGCCTCGGCCAAGGAGGGCGTCGCCCACTACGAAATGGGCGACAAGAATCGCGGCCTGAAGCCGCTGTTCGACACCATCCTGCGCCATGTCCCCGAGCCCGAGGGCGACCGCGTCAACCCCTTCCAGTTCATGGCCTCGGCCATCAGCTACGACAACTATCTCGGCAAGATCGGCACCGGCCGCATCCACAACGGCACCGTGACCCAGGGCGAAGAGGTGCTGCTGATGAAGCGCAACGGCGACCGCAAGGCCTACAAGGTCACGCGCATCTTCACCTACGACGGCATCAGCCGCGTCAGCGTCCCCGAGGCCGTCGCCGGCGACATCGTCTCGCTGGCCGGCATCGAGGACATCGACCTGGGCGAGACCGTGGCCGACATCGACCAGCCGCTGCTGCTGCCGGCCATGGACATCGACGAGCCGACCCTGGCCATGACCTTCGCGGTCAACGATTCGCCCTTCGCCGGCCAGGAGGGCAAGTACGTCACGTCGACGCAGCTGCACGACCGCCTGCGCCGCGAGATACTGAACAACGCCAGCCTGCGCCTCGAGGACACCGCCTCCAAGAAGGCCTTCCTGCTCAAGGGGCGCGGCACCTTGCAGCTTTCGATTCTGATCGAGAACATGCGCCGCGAGGGCTACGAGTTCCAGGTCTCCCGGCCCGGAGGTGATCACCAAGCTGGTCAACGGCCAGCGCTGCGAGCCCATGGAGATGGCCGTCATCGACGTCGCCGACGCCTACGCCGGCGTGGTCATCGAGATGCTCGGGCAGCGCAAGGGCGAGCTGCGCCACCTGGTGCCCGGCTCCGACGGCTACACGCGCCTCGAATTCCTCATCCCGGCCCGCGGCCTGATCGGCGTCAACAACGACTTCATGACCTCCACCCACGGCACGGGCATCCTCAACCACTCCTTCATGGGCTACGAGCCCTTCAAGGGCGAGATGAACCGCAAGACCAAGGGGGTGCTGGTGGTGCTCGAGCCCGGCGTCTCCGTGGCCTACGGCCTGTTCGGCCTGCAGGAGCGCGGCAGCTCTGTTCATCGGCGCCGGCGTGCCGGTCTACACCGGCATGGTCGTCGGCGAGCACAGCAAGGACAACGACCTGGTGGTCAACGTCTGCCGCGGCAAGAAGCTGACCAACATGCGCGCCGCCGGCTCCGACGACGCTGTCCGCCTGACGCCGCCGCGGCAGTTCTCCCTGGAGCAGGCGCTGGACTACATCGAGGACGACGAACTGCTCGAGATCACGCCCAAGAACGTGCGCATGCGCAAGAAGAAGCTCGACGCCAACGACCGCAAGCAGGACGAGAAGACCAGAAAAAAGCGGGTTGAGCGGATTTCATAATTCCAAATGTAGGGAACGCAAATTTGCGTTCCCTACCCATGCCGCACAGCATAGTGCGCGACACACCAGGGACATTTCGTCCATGCCGGGGGCATGCCCGCTACCTCTTCCTCTTTATGTAGGGGGCGGTTCGCGAACCGCCCCTACGAAAATAGTTCGCGATCAATTTCAATTTGAACCGGCAATGGCCATTTTCTGAAGTGGCAGGCCCCCGTGCCTGCCTTCGCGGTCTATTCCTTTTTCTTCAGCATGCTGACCAGCGGATTCACGGCCAGCGAGACCAGCATGCCGATGGTGCCGGCCTCGGGAGTGGGGCTGCCCGTGAAATACAGGGTCATGCATACGCCCAGGCCCAGGACAGACGAGGAGATGGCGCCCAGCTTGTTCACCCTTGGGCTCAAGAGGCCCCAGACGAACGGCCCCAGGAAAACCGAGCCGATGGCGCCCCAGGAAATGGCCAGGATGGAGACGATGGTGGCCGGGCGGTAGTATGCGAAGATGACCGAGAGCACGATAAAGAAGGCGCTCAGGTAGCGCATCAGGCGCGTCAGGCTGCGGTCCGACACCTTGGGATTGATGAAGCCGGCGTAAAGGTCCTTGGCCAGGGCTGAGCTCGAGATCAGCACCAGCGCCGCCAGCGTTGACATGGAGGCCGAGAGGATCAGGAGCAGGATGAACACCGACAGGGAACCGGGGATCACGCGGATCAGCATCTCCGGCACCAGGCTATCAAAGACCGGCTTGCCGTTGGCGAAGGCGGCCGGGGCGTTCTGGGGGGTGAGGAACAGGCGGGCCAGGCTGCCGGAATAATAGGCGACGGTGAGAAAGAACACGGCGAAAGCCGTGGATACCCACATGCCCAGGCGGATGGCCTTCCTGTCCTTCACGGCGTAGAACTTCTGCACCAGCTGCGGCATGGCGAAAGGCGCCACCGAGGTCAGGAAGACCAGGCAGAACAGCGGCCACCAGCCTGGAGGGCCGACCGCCGCCGTGAGCTGCGGTTCGATGGCGGCAAGCTTTGTCGTGGCCGCGGCCAGGCCGCCGGCCTTGCCCAGGACGCCGAAGATTACCACGCCGCTGCCGAAAATCATCAGGGCGCTGAACAATACGTCGATCGTGCTCATGGAATTGTAGCCGCCCAGGATCATGTATACGGCCGTGAACAAACCCATGAAAACCAGGGCCTGCCAGTATTCGGTGTTGAAGTTCAGCTTGAACAGGTAGGAAAGGCCGATGAACACGGCGGCGGAATAGGGGATAAAGAAGACGAATATGGACGCCGAGGAAAATATCTTAAGGAACTTGCTTTTATAGCGCTTTTCGAAAAACTCGGCCATGGTCGCCACCTGGTATTCCTGCGACATCTTCTTGATGCGGTCGCCCAGCAGCCACCAGACGGCCAATACCCCGATGAAGCTGTTGCCCGCGGCGATCCACAGTCCCGAATAGCCGAACTGCCAGCCGACCTTGCCGGCGAAGCCGATGAAGACCACGGCCGAAAAATAAGCGGCGCCGTAGGTGAATGCCGTCATCCAGGGGCCGACATTGCCGCCGCCCAGGAAGAATTCGTTAAAGGTGGTCGTCTTTTTGCCCCGCAGGATGCCGATGGCCACGATCATCAGCACGTAAGCCGAAATCACCGATATCTTTAGCAGCATGACTCCTCCTGTTTTAAAAGCGGAAAAACAATTCGAACTGAACCCAGTGGTAGGGGTCGGCGCCTGCGGCGTAGAAATTCCCCGGGCGGAAGTATTCCCAGATCAGGCGGCCGGCCAGATTCTTGCCGGTGTCGTAGTTGATCTTGGCGATGAACAGCCCGCCGCGGCTTTTGCCGTTGCCGCTGAGCAGGGCGGAAGGGGCGGTCCGCTCGACCGCGGCCAGGCGGTGCCAGGCCAGGCTGAGTTTGATCCGTTCCGCGGGTTCGAAGAGCAGCTGGCCGTAGATGGAAACGAAGTTGGTCCAGTCGGCAACCCGCGTTTCCTTCGCCATCAGGTAGATCAGCGAATCGCTCCATTTCGGCCAGCGGCTGAAGGCCATGTCCCAACCCTCATGGCGCGGGGTGGCCGGGTCATCGCCGCTCAGGCAGATGCCGCCGAGGGTCAGCAGCGCGGGGAGGGGAAAGCGCCAGCCGCTCTTGCGGTCGAGGTGGAAATAACCGCCCAGGCCGCGGCGGCCTTCCTGGCCGCGGGTTCCCAGCTGCAGGGCGGCTTCGGCGGTCAGGGAGAGCCTGGCGTTGAACGGGTGGGTGATCCGGCCGCCGGCCACGTGCAGGGCGCCGCCGGGCAGCGGGCCGAAGGCGAAAGCGTCCTTGCGGAACAGGTAGGCCTCGAGCCCGGTTTTTTTCGCCTTGGCGTTGAAGTAGAAGCCAACGCCCTGCTCCTCCTGCTCCACCATGGCCTGTTCCTTGTCGTTGGCCACGGGCAGCAGCGTGTCGGAGCGTGGCTGGCGCACGAAAAAGAAGGTCAGGTTGTTCTTGTTCTTCAGCGCGTAATCCAGCCGCAGGCCGTTGAAATAGCCGGAACGCGAGCCGTCGAGCGGGCCGCCGTCCATGATCAGGAACCCTTCGCCCAGCATCATGTCCTGGCGGCCGGCCGTGACGGTCAGCGGCAGGCCAGCGGGGTTGCGCCAGCGGACGCTGAGCTGGTCGAAGAAAACCTCGTGGACATTGAAGTCGGTCTTCAGGCGCGGGTCGAGCTTGGGCGCCAGGTAGACGCGGTTCTCGTTGGTCAGGCGCAGGTGGACCTCCCAGTCGCGGCCGGGACGCCAGCGGGCCCCAAGGCTGGTGCGCAGGCGCAGGTAGGCGCTGGAGTCGCCGGCGGCCTCGTCCAGGCTCATGGTGTTGTCCCAACTTTCCTGGCGGACGCGTTCCCAGAAATAGAGGTCTAATTTCTTTTCGGCCGGCGGTTTGTCCGGCGCGCCCTGCGCGGCCAGGGGCAGAGCGAGGCAGGAACAGAACAGGATGGCCAGGAAAGCGGCGCTGAAGCGATGGGTCATGGAACCTCCAGGGGGATGGTGAAAAGTGAAAATAACCCAAAATGAGAAAAAATGCAACCGCTGCGGCCGGGATTTACTCACAATGGCGAAGGGGATACAATGACGCTGCGTCATGGCCGCCGACGGCCGCGCAAGGAGCGTGAACGCGAAGATGGCCTGGAAGCTGCTGGTCCTGTTCGCCCTGGGTGTGGCCGAGCTTTGGGCCGCCGCCCCCACCGGCGTGGCCATGGGACTCCCCCCGCTGCTGGTCTGCCTGGTCGCCGGCGCCGGCGCCGTCAGCGGCGGCACGGTCGTCGTCCTGCTGGGTGAGCAGGTGAAGTCCTGGCTGCAGCGGCGGAAAAAACGCGAGCAGCTCGAGGAGAAGCGCGGGCTGCTGATCCGCGTCTGGCAGCGCTATGGCGTCATGGGCTGGGGTTTGCTGGCGCCGCTGCTGGTCGGCTCGCCGCTGGGCGCCGCCTTCGGCCTGGTCCTGGGCGCTCCGCCGCGGCGCTTATTGCTATGGTTAGCCGCAGGGTCGGTCTTGTGGAGCATTGTGTTCTCAATCATTTCCGTGCTGGGAGCCAAGGTCATAGGCGGATGAAAAGAAAGTGGTAGTGATAGTGATAGTGGTAGTACCAGCCAAGAAACGAACTAAGTGATACGTGATGAGTGATACGTGATGAGAAATATCAAGGGATCAACAATTTCAGCAATCGGTTGACGGTTTAACAAGGATGAATGGAACTCGGCGTAAGGTGTAGGGCGTAGGGCGTAAGGGAAGAAAATTCCAAATCCCAAGCAGCAAATTTCAAACAAATCCCGAATTTCAATGAATTCTTTTCTTCGCTAACACTAACACGATCACTAACACTTTCTTGGGTTACTTCAGCGCCTCGACTCCCCTGAATTCCCGCGTGGGCAGGAAACTCTCCAGGATATGGCGGTCGTCCGCGGTTTCCTCGTCCCTGGCGATGCGCGCGAGCAGCTCGCCGAGGCCCGGTCCGAGCATGAAGCCCTGGCCGCACATGCCCACGGCGTGGATGTAGTTCTTCACCGCCGCGTCGCGGCCGACGATGGGGAAGCCGTCAGGGGTCATGGGGTACTGGCCGCGCCAGGAGCGGCGCACGCGCAGCGAGGCCAGCCGCGGATAGAGCTGGACCATGCGCTTGGCCACCAGCGGGAAGAACACCGACGTGGACTCGGGATGCACGCCCAGGATGGGCGGGTCGGGGGTGATGCAGAAGACCACCTGGCCCTCGTGGTTCTGGTAAAAGTAGTAGTTGGCCGATCCCGGCTCGGGGCGGATATCGACCACCATGGGGCCGAAAAAGCGCTGCACCGGCTCGGTGATCGCCCCCTCGTGGTTGTCGGGCTCGACCGGCACGTCGAGGCCGGCCAGGCGGGCGATGGCGCGGGCGCTGTTGCCGGCGGCGTTGATCACCTGGCCGCAGGCGTACTCGCCCTTGTCGGTGACCACGCTCGCGATTTTGTTGCCGGCCAGGCGCAGGGCCGTCACCTTTTCGCCGAAGCGATACTCGGCGCCGGCCTCGATGCTCTTGAAATAAAAGGCGTTGACGGCAAGCAGCGGCGAGGCGCTGCCGTCCTCGGGCGAATAGGTGGAGCCGCGCAACCCCGCCATGGAGATGCCCGGCACCAGCTCGTTGTACTCGGCCGGCGAGACCCAGCGGATGTTCAGGCCGAACCGGTGCTGAACGCCCATCAGGTCCTTGAGCTTCTTTTCCATTTCCGGGGAGTAGGCGGGGTAACTGTAGCCGTTGCTCAGCCAGCCGATCTCGTCGCCCTCCTTCTCCTTCCAGGTGGCGAAGATCTCGATGCTGCGCTGCGAGACCTTGATCTTGCCGAAGTCGGAGTGGGTGGCGCGGATGCCGCCGATGGCCTTCTTGTTGCTCAGCTGGCCCGGTGAGGCCAGCTCGTCGAGGACCAGGACCGAGAGGCCGGCGCGGGCCATGGAGAGGGCAGCGGGCACGCCCACGGAGCCGGCGCCGATGATGACGATATCGTATGCCTTGGCCATGGTCATTCTCCTTCCTTGGAGCCGGCTAAGGCGCCCAGCGGTACCTCGACGAACAGCGGCCGCTTGGTGCCGGGGACGATGCGTCCGGGGTCGATCCCTTCCTGGCGGAAGACGGAGCGGATGAGGGTGTCGCACGACTTGCCGCCGCAGGCGCCCATGCCGGCGCGGGTGACGGCCTTGATCTGATTGATATCGGTGATGCCGGAGCGGATCAGGCGGCGGACGTCGGCGGCCGATACGCGCTCGCACAGGCAGGCCATGGCCGCACGCTCGCCGTCTGCTGCGATCACCGCCTCGGGCAGGCTCGCGGCGTCATCGGCCGGCTGGATGCGGAAAGCGACGACGCGCTTGGCCAGGGCGCGCGGCACGCGCAGGCGCACCAGGCGGGTCAGGTTCTCGCGGTTCTGCTGCACCGCCGCCACGTCGAACTCGCCCAGCGCGTTACCGTCGATGTCGACGGCCTTGACCTTGGAGCCGACGGCCAGCGGTACGTGCGCCATCTCGTAGGGGACGGTGACGATGGGGTTCTCCTTATCGCGGCGGTAGTCGACCAGGGTGATGGCGAGGCCCGGACAGATGAGCACGCACTTGGCGCAGCCGATGCAGCGGCCCTTGTAGCGCGGCAGTCCCAGCAGCGGGTCGTCCTCGAGCTGGATGGAGTTGGTGGGGCAGATGGTCGAGCAGGGATTGCAGGGGATTTCCTGCAGGCAGTGGATCACCGGCATCACCCCTTCCTCGCCCTCGGGGAAGACCTGGGGCTCGACTTTGCCGGGATGGGACTTGAGTTGTTCGGCTTTGGCCTTCCAGGCGGCGGGGACCTCGCCGCTGGCGGCGCCCAGCGCCCGGGCGACGGTCAGGCCGGCGATGCGGCCGTTGAACATGGCCGATGAGGCCTCGGCGATCTCGGCGGCGTCGCCGGCGGCGAATACGGGCAGCCCGGCCGTCTCGGCCTGGGCCGTGAACTCGGCGATGGGGTCGAGGCCGACGGCCACCAGCAGCGTGTCGCAGGCGAAGGTCTTTTCCGTGCCGGCGAGCGGCCGGAAGCGCTCGTCGACTGCGGCGATGGTCACCGACTCGACGTGCTCGCTGCCATTGGCCGACAGAACGGTGTGCGAGGTGTAGATGGGCACGCCCAGGCGCTTGAGCTTGTCGGCATGGACCTTGTAGCCGCCGCAGGCGGGGAGCGCCTCGGCCAGGCCCACCACGGTGATGCCGGCCTGGATGGCGTGGTAGCCGGCGATCAGCCCGACGTTGCCGCCGCCGACGATGAACAGGCGGCTCGCCGGCCGCACCAGGTCGCGATTGACCAGGGTCTGGAAGGCGCCGGCGCCGTAGACGCCGATCAGGTGGTTGCCGGGAAAGACCAGCGATTTTTCGCGGGCGCCGGCGGCGTTGAGCACCACCTTGGGCACGACCAATTGGTACGCGCCGTTGCGCAGCACGCCGACCTTGCGGTCGGAATAGACGTAGAGCACCGTGCTGTCGTGCCAGACGGTCACGTGCGGGTCGGCGGCCACCGCCGCGGCCAGCTGCCGGCCGATGCGCATGCCGCGGGTGCCCGCCTGCGAATCCTCGACCGAGCCGAAGAACTTATGGGTCTGCAGCACCAGCTTGCCGCCGGGCTCGTGCTTGTCGTCGATGAGCAGGGTGGCGACGCCGAGGCGCCCGAGCTCGACGGCGGCCGAGAGCCCGGCCGGACCGGCGCCGATGATCAGCGCGTCGGTGTGGATCTCGGGGAGGGGGCGGAACTCCGGGGCCTGGCCCGCGTCTGCGTCCGGCAGCGCCGGCAGCTCGTCGGCGGCGTTGACCTTCATCCCCGCCGCCACCGGGGTCATGCACGATTTAACCGGCCGGCCGTCCACGATCACCAGGCACTTGGAGCATTGGCCGTTGGCGCAGAATATTCCCTGCGGGGCATGGTCGTGGGCGTTGCGCCCGAAGGCGGAGACGTCGGCGGCGATCAGGGCCGAGGAGAGGGCTTCTCCTTTTTTTCCCGCCAGCGGTTGGCCGTTCCAGTAGAATGTGACCATTTCGCCGGCTTCCACCGGCAGCACGGGGTGCTCGTGAATTCGCCGATCTCTGTTCATGGCAACAGTCCTCCGGCCTGGCATTTGCGTCATGCCTGGCCCATGATCTTCCTATAGCATACCTTTGCTTTGTAGCAAATGTTATTATTAAAAAATATTCAAAATTAATATAAAACATATAAAAAAGATAATAATAATTGAAAATGTAAAAAATTAATGCTAATAAATAAACTAATGAACAGTGTAAAGTATGCTGATGAAACCGATCTGGCCCTGCTGCGCGAATTGAGCCTGAACGGCCGCGAGAGCCTGACGAAGCTGGCGGTGAAGCTGGGCCTTTCCAAGCAGCGGCTGGGCTACCGGCTGCGCGGCCTGCAGCGCCGCGGCGCGTTGACCGGCTTTTTCGCCATCCCCAACATCTTCCGCCTGGGCTTCGATCACTTCCGCATTTTCGTCAAGTTTCAGCATCTAAGCGAAACGCGGGAAAGGGAGCTGCTCGACCACCTGGTCACCCGCTCCGAGGTATCCTGGCTGACGCAGCTCGACGGCGACTTCGACCTGGAGTTCGTCGTCTGGGCCCAGGGCGTGCCGGCCTTCGAGGCGGCCTACGACGACATCCTGGGGCAGTTCGGATCGCTGTTCCAGGAACGCTACTTCTCCCTGGCCACGCGCATCGAATTCTTCCCCTGGCGCTTCCTCACGGCCGCCGCAGGCGCGGCCGCAGCGCCGATCGTGCTCGAGAGCCGGGGCGGGCCCCTGACCATCGATCCCATCGACCGCCGGCTGCTGGCCGAGCTCAGCCGCAACGGCCGCCTGTCGCTGGCCGCCCTCGGCGAACGCTGCCGCATACCGCCGGCGACCGCCGCCTTGCGCCTGCGCGCTCTGCGCGGGAGCGGAGCCGTCGCCGGATTCGGCGCCAAGATCGACCACGAGCTGCTGGGCTGGACCTATCGCAAGGTCTTCCTGCAGCTGGAAAATCCGTCAGGCGACGTTCTGGCCGGGGTCTACTCCTGGCTGCGCCTGCAGCCGGAGGTGATCTTCCTGGTCAAGACCATTGGCGCCTACGACCTGGAGGTGGAGCTGATGACGCGCACGAGCGGGGAATTCTTCGCCTTCAAGCGCCGGCTGCGCACCACCTTCGCCGCCGACCTGGCCGGCTTGCGCAGCGTGATCGTGCACCGCGAGCTGAAATACGGGCAGTACCCGGCATAGAAGAATGTGACGAGTAACGCGTGACGGGGAAGAGAAAAGTAAAAAGGCAAAAGTAGAAGACGAGGCCACTTTTTTTTATGCCATTTACCTTTCCTGGGGATAATACAGAATGATGTAAAAAAGGGAGGGAAATGGTTGCTATTTGTTTTTCTTTGGACTAGAATCGGAGCTAACCAAGGGAGAACGGGGGATTTTCAAAGATGACCGGAGAATCGTCCCTTCACCAGCCTGCGAGCTCGCAGATCAGATCGGAGTCGCGGGCATTTTGCAAGGGAGGAGGGGAATGAAAAAACATAAAAATATAGTGCTGATGGCTGTACTGGCGGCGGTGCTCATGCTGCTGCCGGCGTGTGATACGCAGAACAAGGATGATGACATCGAGTTCGTGTCGCTGACCGCCACGCCGGTGGCGCAGTACGACGAATATGGCGAAGTCATCTTTGTGGCACTTGTCCGGGTGAAAACGTACGCGGGCGCGAATGTTATCGGCACGTTTTCCATGAATTCCCTGGAGCGGTCCCGGACCGTCCCTGTTTCCGCATCCGCCGGGCAGTGGCTGGATGTCGAGCTTTCGGCGGCCGATATCGCCCCTATCCCGGGTACTTACGAAGTCAAGGTGGAGTGCACGTTGAGCAGTAACGGCAAGACCGTGACGGGCACGACCACCATTGTTGTCGAATAACATCAGGCAAATCTTGTAAAAAAGTTCTTCTGACTTGACCTGCCTTTCTTTTCCTTTAATCGTGGCGCAGCGCTTCGATCGGATCCAGCCGGGACGCCTGCATGGCCGGGTACAAGCCGGAGATCAGACCGATGAGGGCGCAGACACAGAAAGAGAGCAGCACGGCGCTGAGCGTCCAGCCTACCGACCAGCCCGTGATCGCCGCCAGGGTCAGGGATAGGACGAATCCAAAGAGGATGCCCATCATGCCTCCCAGCGAGGAGATGGCGATGGTTTCGACCAGGAACTGGCGCTTGATGTCGCGCTTGGTGGCGCCCACCGCCCGGCGCAGGCCGATCTCCCTTGTCCGTTCCAGGACCGTAGCCAGCATGATGTTCATGATGCCGATGCCGCCCACCAGCAGCGATATCCCGGCAATGAAGGCCATGACCAGGGTAAAGATGTTCTGGGTCTTGCGGTGCTGCTCCAGCAGGGCTTCGGGTACGATCATTTCGTAATCGTCGATCTCCTTATGGCGCTTCTTGAGCAGGTGCGAGAGCGTCGCCGCCGCGGCGCCGCTGGGAATGCCTTTTTTGACCTGCAAGCGGAACTCGTCGATCTGGGATTCGTACACCCCGAAGCGGAAGGCCTGCAGCGCCGTCTGCAACGGGATGTAGACGTTGTTCTGCTCGCCTTTCAGGGGCACGCCCTGGAACTCGTCCCGCAGCAGGTTCTTGTCTTTCAGCACCCCGACTACCGTCAGCCAGACGTGGTTGACCTTGAGCCGGTCCCCGACCGGGTCGCGGCCGGGAAACAGCACCTGGGCCACACGCGAGCCGACCACGCATACCTGGGCATAACCGAGATCATCGACGGGCAGGAGGAAGCGCCCGCTCTTCATGGCCAGGTTGGCCATTTCCAGGTGGGTGGGGAGGACGCCCAGGACCTCGGCGTCGATTTCGGCCGCAGCGCTGAACAGGGCGTAGACTTTCACCCCCTTGCTGGCGCTGTAGGCGCTCAGGAACGGCAGCGTCTCCCGGGCGGCATTGAGGTCCTGCAGGGTCAGGCCGGGGGAATTTTCGCGGATCTCCTTGAGCTTTGATTCCTCGATCACCTTGGCTTTGACGATGATGTTGCGCAGTCCCATGAAATCGATGAGCTGCAGCGCCTCGCGCTCGGCGCCGCGCCCGATGCTGAGCATGGCGATCACCGCCCCCACGCCAAAGATCATGCCCAGCAAGGTCAGGACCGTGCGCAGCTTGTGGTGGATGAGCGACTCGGCGGCTTCGCGGATCTCCAGCTTCAGTTTCATCGCTTTTCCCTCACCCGTCCGCCTGCGGGACGCCAAGCAGGAATTTCTCTCCCGCCCGCAGGCCTTTTTTGATCACGGTCTGCGTCAGGCTGCGCTCGCCTGTCTCGACCTGCCGCTTTTTCACGCCGCGGGCCGTCCGCACATGGATGAACGATCGCCCCTGCTCGAAGAGCAAGGCCTGGTTGGGCACGCAGATGACCTGCCGGCGCCGGTTTACCAGGATCGACGCCTTGACCTGCACGCCGGGCTTCATCACGGTCGTGTCCGTGCGGTCCAGGCTGGCCTTCACTTCGAAATACTTGAGCGGGCTCTTCTCGTCCAGGGGCTTGGCGATGGTATCGATGCCGACGACGCGGCCGCTGAAGCTCCTGCCCGGCTCAAGGTCGATGGCCAGGGACATCGGCAGCTTTTCCTTCAAGCCGGAGGCCTCGGATTCCAGCACGAACAGCTTGGCCTGCATGTGGTCGAGGTCGGGGAGCGTGCCCAGCTTTTCCCCGCCCCAGATATCCATGCCCACCCGGAATTTTTCGCCGTTCCAGCGGCTGGCCACGATAAAGAGCCCTTCGTGGGGCGCCTGGATCTCCAGCGATTTCATCGCGGCATTGAACTGGTTCAGCTTTGTCTGGACCGCTTTTCTCCTGGACAGCAGCAGCTGCAGCTCGGCCTGGGTCTTGCGCTCCAGCTGCGTCCCCTTCTTCCTGAAGTGGCGCTCTTTTTCCTCAAGATAATCGAGGTCGATGCCGTCCTCGATGATCTTGTTGCGCGAATAAATGCTTTCGTCCCTGGCGGCATAGATGTCCGCCAGCTTCTTTTCGATCGTTGTCACGCCGATCTGGCCCTGGATGTCCGACTTCTCCTTCTGCATCTGCCGGGTCTTCTGGGCGATCTCCAGGTCGATCTTGGCGATGTTCGCCTCTTCGATCTTGATCTGCTCCAGGTAGTACAGGGAGTTCAGCTTGACCACCGCCTCCCCCTTTTTGACCATGCTATTGTCGACCGCGATCCAGGCGATGGTCTGGCGGCCGCGGAGCTGGGGCGGCGTATTCAGGGGCGTGGCCGTGACGCTCTGCAGCTCGCCGAAGGCGGGGATTTTGATCTCGAAGGTCCCCGGCTGCGCCGCCAGCACCAGCAGTTCGCTGTCCCCGGCGTCGCGGCAGGCAACGGCAGCCAGTACGAGCAGGCCGACCATGAAGAACCTGAAGCTCGCGATCATCCGGCGTCCCCCTTGCCGTCGACGCGGACCAGGACCTCGTCGTTCTGCTCCGCCCCCTTCAGCACGTGCACCATGCCCTTGGAACGGGCGCCGAGCGCCACCGGGGCCAGCGTGTTTCGGAACAATCCCTTTCGGCGCACGAAGGTCCCTTCCTCGCGATAGATGATCGCGGCCTCGGGGACCTGCAGTACATTGTCCAGGGTAGAAACGTCAATATCTATAGTCGCCGCCATTCCCGGCCGCATCAGGGCCGGGTTGGATTCGCCAAGGTCGATGACCACGTCGAAGACGGTCACGGGCTGATCGTCGGATTTGATGCGGAAGATGCGGCCGAGCTCGCTGACTGTGCCGGCATAGGCGCGGTCGGGGTCGGCGTCGAGCCGGACCGTTGCTTTCTGGCCCGACCGGATCCGCCCTGCCTGCGGTTCCAGGATCGCCGCCTTGACCTGCATTTTCGCCAGGTCGGGCAGCTCGAGCACGTTCTGGCCCATCCAACTCGAATCGCCCACCGTCTTTTTCTTGCCGTCCCAATCCAGGGCGTATACCACCATGCCGTCCTTGGGGGCGCGCACCGCCATCTTGGATATTTCGCCCTGCAGCTTGGCGATGTCCGCCTGCAGCAGCAAGACCTTGGAACGCTGCACCTGCAGGCGCGACCTCATCCCCGAGGCCTGGTTGGCGATGCGGCTGCGGGCCATTTTCAGCCGCAGGTCGGCGAGCTCAAGGTCCAGCTTGCGCTTCTGCAGCTCCAGGGGGGCGATGAACTCCTCGGGCACGTCGGTTTTGTGTCGGACCTTCTGCTGATTGACCTTTTCCTCCTCCTGCCGCAGCAGCAACTCGTCCAGGGTCTCTTGCTCCTGCAACCCGAGCCGGGCCAGCTCCTTTTCGGCCGTATCGAGTTCGGCCAGCTTGAGCTGCAGCCGTTCCTGCAGCTCCTTGTCGTTGAAGGTGAGGATGGTGTCGCCGCTCTTGACCGGCTTGCCTTCCGGGGCCATGAAGGTGATCGTATATTCCCACATGCGCTCGACCGACGGGCAGCCGATGAACAGCGAGGCGGCGGATTGCAGGCGGCCGCTGGCATGGACCGTGATATGAAAAGGGCCGCGGACGACTTTTTCGCCCCGGAACCGGGCTTGCTGCGAGCAGGAGGAGAGGGCCAGCGTCGCCAGGGTCATCCCGGCGAGCAGAACCGTCGCCGCGCGATTATTTCGTTGCACCGTCACGTGACTCCTTGTCCGCGACGATCTCCCGGAGCGCTTCGAGCCGCATGCCGGGAGTGACGGCCTGGTTATCTTCGGCCCGGGCCACCACCACGAATTCGTCGTGGGCCACTGCCTGCAGGCGGATCGCCTTGCGGCCGCCGGGCTTGATCCAGAAAGACCCGCGGTCGAGCAGGGCCATTTCCAGCGGCACCAGCAGCGCGCCCGGAAGACGCTCTGCGAACACCCGGCAGCAGAAGCTCATGCCCGGCTTCATGACGCGCGGGTCCAGTTTCTCGAGCTCGATGTCTACGCGGAAATAATGGGCCTTGCCCCATTGGGCACTGGGTTCGGCGTTGGCCAGTATCCTGCCGATCTTGCCCTTGAAGCGCCGCTCCGGGAAGGCGTCCGGCACCAGCTCGACACCCTGGCCTGCGCCGATCTTCTTCATGTGGGCTTCGCCGATCCAGCCCTGGACGAAGAACGATGAGCTGTCGGGGATGGTGGCTACGGTCTGGCCCGTGTAAACGGTGTCGCCGATCTGGATCTTGCGCCGCGGGTAGCCTGTCTCCCCGTAGACGACCGTTCCGGGCGTTCGCGCCTTGATGACCAGTTCGTCCAGGCTCTTTTGCGACGCGGCCAGCTTGCGCCGCAGGTCTTCTATTTCGATGCGCATGGTGGCGATCTGGGTCTGCAGCTCCATCGAGTTGACCTTTTTCTTGGTCTCGGCGCCGGCCAAAGAGAAAAGTCCTTTCTGCTTTTTCAGCTGCTTCTGCTCGTATTCGAACTTGGACTGCAGGTCCTCCGGCACCGAGGCGTCGATCTCCTTCTGCTGCAGATCGTTCTCGGCGGCCTTGCGCTCAACTTCCAGCTCCAGGCGCTGGTGGCCCAGGTCGGCTTGCTTCTGGGCCATCTCGATCGACCTGTTTTTCAGCGCCTCCTTGTTGGCCTCGATCTCTACCGCCAGGTTGGCCGGGTCGAAAATGACCACCGTGTCCCCCGGCCGCACGTCGTCGCCCTCCCGGGCCAGCCACTTGATCTGCAAGCGCCAGGTGCTTGTCTGCGGCACCTTGAACTCTTCGGACTTCAGGGCTTGCAGGCTGCCGTTCAGCAATACGATCCTCTGCCAATCCCGCTTTTCAACCCGCGCTTCCCGGCGCTCCGTGCGTACGGCACAGGTGTAAAGGCAGCAGGCCAGGGCCAGGACCAGCCCGGCGGACGGGAGGCGCCAGGCCGGGCGTTCAGCCCCGGCGGCTATCGGATTTGATCTTGCCATCTTTGAGGACGATGACGCGCCCGGCATAGGCGGCGATGTCCTGCTCGTGGGTCACCATGACGACGGTCTGCCCCTGCTTATGGAGAGCGGCGAAGAGGTTCATGATCTCGCGGGCCGTCGCCGAATCGAGGTTGCCCGTCGGCTCGTCGGCCAGGAGCACGTCGGGGTCGTTGATCAGCGCCCGGGCGATGGCCAGCCGCTGGCATTCCCCACCCGACATCTGCGTCGGCCGGTGAAGGATCCGCTCTCCCAGCCCGGTCATTTCCAGGAGCCGGATCGCCTTGGCGTCATGATCCGCTTCCGCGTCTCGGGAGTAGCGCATCGGCAGAGTGGCGTTTTTCAGCGCCGACAGGCGGGGCAGCAGGTTGAAATTCTGGAAAACGAAACCGAGGTGCTTGTTGCGGGTGAACGAAAGCTCGTCGTCATCCAGCAGGCTGACCTCCTTGCCGTTCAGGACATAAGAACCGGCGCTGGGCCGGTCCAGGCAGCCCAGGATGTTCATCAGTGACGATTTTCCCGAACCCGAGGCGCCCATGATGGCGACGTATTCATTCTGTTCTATATGGAGAGTGATCCCGCTCAGGGCGTGAACTTCGGTCTCGCCCATGCGGTAGACTTTTGTCAAGTCGGTCACTCTCAGCATATGTTGCCCCCGGGTTCGTGAAAAGGCGAGGATGCCTGGAAACGATAGTATCTTCCTGCAAAATAAAAAAATCAATAAGGAATTTGGCACGCGCCCGCTCCGCGTGTCAAGGCAAAAGCAAAAAGTAAAAAGTCAGAGGAGCGCAATAAAAAAAGCCGCTTAGCTTTAGCCTTGCGCCTTACACCCTACGCCTTACACCGAGGGCCTGTTTCGTTTTAGAAGTCGCTACTCCGCCGAGAGGCGCAGGATCTCGACCAGCATGGCCACGGCTTTCTCCATGTCCGCTACATGGATATGCTCGCTGGTGGAATGCTCGTCGCGGGCGCCGATGCCGACCACCGCCATCTCGATGCCGTGGTTGTTGTAGATGGAGGCGTCGGTGAAGCCGGTGATGAAGGTGGTCCGGGCCTTGATGCCGACGGTGCGCAGGGCCTTCTGCGCCGTGACCACGGTCCAGGCGTCCGGGGCGATCTCAACCGCCTTGCAGAGGTTGTTGATCTTTACCGACACCTTGGCTCCTGCCTTGGCCACCTCGCGCTTGATGATGCGTTCCATTTCATTCGCCAGCGCCTGGGCCTTCTTGTGCTTCAGGCTGCGGCATTCGGCCAGGAAGCAGGCCGCAGCGGGAACGCCGTTGCGGATGATGCCGCCGGAGATCACGCCGACGTTGGCCGTCGTTTCCTTGTCGAGGCGGCCGAGCTTCAGGGCAACGATGGCCCGGGCGGCGGCGGCGATGGCGTTAATGCCTTTCTCCGGCTCCATGCCGGCGTGGGCCGAGCGCCCCGTGACCTCGACGTCGATGGCGAAATAGGAGGGGCCGCCGATGACGATGGTGTCGAGCGTGTCGTTGTCCAGCAGGAAGCCGCGCCGGGCCTTCAGCAGCTTGAAGTCGAGGTTCTTGACGCCTTGCAGCCCCGTTTCCTCCTGGCGGCTGATGGCCACCTCCAGCGGCGGCCTGACCTTGGCCAGGCGCAGGGATTCGAGCATTTCGGCGATGCCGGCCTTGTCGTCGGCGCCCAGGATGGTATCGCCCGCGGAGCGGATCACGCCCTTCACCAGTTTCGGCTTGATGCCTTTTCCGGGCTGGACGGTATCGGCATGGCAGGAGAGCAGGATCGGTGCCTTGGTCTTGCTCTGTAAAGCCGGCAGCTTGGCCACCAGGTTGCCGTAGGCGTCCTTCTTGGCGACCGCCCCCAATTTCTTGAATTCTTTCAGGAGATAATCGATGAAGCGGGCTTCGTTGCCCGATTCGCTGTCGATCTTCACCATATCCATGAACTGTTTGATCATCCTCTGGGACATGCTTCACCTCATCATTGAATTTTACTTCATTGTACAGATTTGCAGGGGAAACACAAGCACGCGGCGGCGGGATAGTACTCAGCGTAAGGCGCAAGGCGCAGGGTGGAGGGGAAGAAAAAAGCAAAGGCAAAAGGCAAAAGTAAAAAGGCAAAAGTGAAGAAACATAATATATTATTCCCCGTTTCTACCTCCGTCTTTTTTATTCACCTAGTTTCCTGCTGACACTAACACTGACACTGACACTTTCAGCTTATTGACTCTTCTATTCTATTTCTTCTTCTTTATCTCCTTCTTGGCCGTTTTGATGAACTTGCCGAAAGCCTTGTCCTTTCTGCGCTTCTCCACGAAGGACATCTCGTGATGCTCGGCTTCCTTTTTCAGCTTGGCATAGCTCTCATAGCGGTCGGCGGGCAATTCTCCGCTTGCGATCGCCGTGCGCACCGCGCAGCCCGGTTCCCCGTCATGGCGGCAGTCGGCGAAACGACAGCCCCGGGAAAGGTCGAAAATCTCCGCGAAGCTGTCATCCAGCGCCGCGCCCGGTGCCAGGATGCCCAGTTCCCTCATGCCCGGGGTGTCGACCAGCAGCGCCCCCTGCTCGAGGACGATCAGCTGGCGGCGGGAAGTGGTGTGCGTGCCTTCCCCCGTCCGGTGGCTGGTCGCCCGGGTCGCGAGCGCTTCTCGGCCAATGAGGCGGTTGATCAGCGTGGTCTTGCCGACTCCCGATGACCCGAGCAGGCAGTACGTCCTGCCCGGGGCCAGAAGCTGGCGGAATTCATCCAGTCCGGCGCCGCTCTCATTGCTCAACGACAGGATCCTGGCTGTAATGCCGGCCAGGCGGATGGCGGTGACCGTCTTTTCCAACTCCGCCGGAGTGACCAGGTCGGTCTTGGTCAGGACCAGTACCGGCTCGATGTGCCCTTCGCTGGCCATCACCAGGTAGCGGTCCAGCCGGTGCAGGTTGAAGTCATAGTGGCATGACTGGACGATTAAGGCGGCATCGATGTTTGCCGCGATCATCTGGAAGTCGATGTTTTTGCCGGGGGTTTTGCGGCGCAGAAAGGTCTTTCTCGGCAGGATGCCGTGGATGACGGCCAGGCTTCCCCCGTTGTGGTACTGGACATACGCCCAATCGCCCACGCATGGCAGGTCGGTGGACGACCCGGCAAAAAAACGGGACTTTCCCGCCAGCTCGGCTGGGAGCTCCCCGGTTTCATTTCTGATCAGGAATGCGCCGCGGTTGACCGCCGAGACGCGCGCTATGGAACTCGCTCCAACCGGCATGCCGGTGAGATGGGCCGCGAACCAGTCGTCAAATCCCAGTTCGTTCAGGTTGATGCTTGTCGCTTGTTCGTTCAATTTTGTTGCTCCTTTTCTGTGTTGGTTAAATGGAATGGATGGCGCCGACGTGGGATCAGGCGCCGCAGACAGAAGAAGCTTTACTAAACAAGGACCATGTGTCTGAATTATACGCGGCCGTCACCCGCCTGTCAAATCTCGGTTCCATCCATGCGGCTTTGCGACCGAACACCGTGGCTGCATAAAGACAGGCACTTTTTCTCAACTCCAATCAGCGCCACGGCCGTTGTATTGCCAATTCGCCGGATAAGGGCTAGTATACCCAAGCATGGCTAAAAAACCGAAGGATCGCATTGCCGAAAAAAAAACCGTTTATGTCGAACCCGAGGTCTTGATCGCCCATGAGCAGCTGGGCAAGCCCGCCCTCCCTGACCCGGTCATAATTTCGCGCCTGTTCAAGCGCATTACGAACCGGACCCTGAAAAATATCCGCCCCGACCCGCGCCGGGTCATTACCCGTCCTTTCCGCCCCGGAACGGAGAGCCACATCGCCGCGATCGTCCATCGCGTCCTGGCGCTGGACGAAACCCTTGTCAAGGCCCAGCTCAAGCAGACGCTCAAGGAGTTTGCCCACCGCCATAAGGACATCCGCTCCGTGCTGATGGGGAATTACCAGAGGATCAGCGCCCGCGTCCCCGAGACGGCCGCCCTGTCCGAGGAAAGAAAGCTGCTGCTCGGTTCCTGTTTCACCATGGAATACTCCATTGAATCCGCCGCCCTTTTCAATCCGTCGATCGTCATCTATCCCAAGCAAAACGACCTCCAGAAGGGACAGACCCGCGTGATCTTCAGCTTTCGCGCCACCGGCGAAGGGCATATCTCCTCGATCGTCTTCCGCAGCGCCCTGGTCGACCGTGACAATTCGATCTTCCTGGAGTCGGTCAGCCCGTTCCTGGGCACACCCGAGATCGTGCTGAACGCGACCTACGACCGGGGGCTTTTTCAGGCCAAGCTGGAGGAGATGAAACAGTTCAGTGAAGCGGCCAGAACGATCTTCCGCCGCCTGCCGGCCAGTTTCACCCCGGAGGAAATGGGCCGGGCCATCGACGCCGTCCGCGCCGAAGGCGCCTTCGCCGCCGCCGACATGAACGGCGCCGTCGCCCACATCAAGTGGCTGACGGAATCGAATTACGAGGTTTTTTTCCCGCACGGGCAGTTGATCTCGGAACGGGTCATTTTCCCCATGTCGCAAAACGAAAGCAACGGGGTGGAGGACGCGCGTTTTGTCCGTCTGGTTGAAGAAGACGGCGACGTCACCTATTATGCGACCTATACGGCGTACAACGGCCGCGAAATACTGCCGCAACTGATCGAAACCAGGGATTTTCACCGTTTCAAGATCTCGACCCTCAACGGCGCCATGGCGCGCAACAAGGGCATGGCCCTCTTCCCGCGCCGCATCAACGGGCAGTATGCCATGATCACGCGCAGCGACGGGGAAAATCTCTATTTAAGCTATTCCCCGAACATCCATTTCTGGCATGAAGGCGTGATGCTCGAAGCGCCGCGAATACCCCTGGGAACTGGTGCAGATCGGAAATTGCGGCTCGCCGCTGGAAACCGAGAAAGGCTGGCTGCTGCTGACGCACGGCGTGGGGCCGATGCGCAAATACTGCATCGGCGTTTCGCTGTTGGACCTGCACGATCCGGCGAAGATCATCGGGCGGCTGGACCTGCCGCTGCTGGCGCCGCGGGAGGAAGAGCGCGAAGGCTACGTGCCGAACGTGGTGTACAGCTGCGGCTCCATCATCCTCAACGGCGAATTGATCATCCCCTACGCCATCTCCGATTCCAAGTCGCACGTGGCCAGCATTCCGGTGAACGAACTGCTCGAAAAGCTTGCCGGGCAGCGCTAGTCCGTTCCGGCGATCTCGTACTCCTCGATCATGGCCAGCAGTGCCATGAAGAAGGAAACCGTGCTTTCCCCCCCCTGGTTCAGGCTGACGCCCTCCGCCAGCAGCCCGTCGGCGCAGCCCTTGGTCTCGTGATCGTAGAGGGACATGCCCATGTCGTTCTCGCCCAGGAACCAGCCGAAGGCCAGGCGCATCTTTTTCAGATACTCCTTGTCCTCGGTGACCCAGTACGCCGACTGGTAGGCCAGGACCATCGCCGTCGCGTCAATGGGCTGCTGGTCGTACTGCGCCCTGGGGCCGCCCCTTTTGTACCAGCCGTTGCTGCCGATGATGGAGAGGCGGCCGTCATGGGTAAGGTTCTTTTCCAAAAACTCCAGCGTTTCCCTGGCCACCCGCAGGTACTTGTCCTCGCGCAGCAGGGCGTAGGTCTGGAACAGGGCCATGGGCATGATGCCGTTATCGTAGCAGATGATGTCTTCGAACCAGCGCCAATCGTCGGCCGCCACTTCCTTGTAGAGCGCCAGGAGATAATCGGCGCATTCGCGCAGCAGGGCCGTGACGCTCTCGTCCCCCTGGTAGCAGCGCAGGTAGGCGGCCAGGCCCAGCATGGCCAGGGACTTGCCGCGCAGGTTCAATCCGCGCACGTGGGGCAGCGCCTTCTGGAAGCATTCGAAAGCCAGGGAGCGATAGGCGTCGCGCGGGGGGCGCCAGATGATATAGCCGAGCGCCCAGAGCGCCCGGCCGAACGAATCGTCGGAGCCGACCTCATCCAGGAAGTGGCGCTGGTAATCCATGAAATTTCGAAAACGGCCGTCGGGATTCTGCATGAAATGGCGTGAAGCTGAAATACGTGGAGATCAGCTGCTTGGCGTCCTCGTCGCGCAGCAGGGAATAGGCCCCGGCGCACAGCATCAGCGCCCGCGAGTTGTCGTCCAGGCAATAGCCGGTATGCCGGTCGGGGACGATATACTTGGCATGCTGGATCAGTCCCGTGTCATCGGTCAGCCGCTTCAGGTGCGTCAGGTCGAAGGGCGGTTCGCGCAGCAGCAGCGCGGGCGTTCTGAGCACCATCGACCTTTTGGCCGCGGCGGCGGCCGTGTGCTGGAACAGCTTCAGGTACTTTTCCGCGACGATCTCCCAGCGCATCTGCCGCCCGAACTGATAGGTTTTGGCGCGCAGCGCCTTCAGCCTGGCTTTGTCCGCCAGCAGGCCGCGCAGGGCGGCGCCGAGCGCCGGAGCGTCGCCAAAGCCGAACAGCAGTCCGCGGTCGTCGGCGAGCAGCTCCTGGGCGTACCAGTACGGCGTGGAGATAATGGCCGTCCCGGCCGCGACCGCGTAGGACAGGGTGCCGCTGACGATCTGCGCTTCGTTCAAATAGGGGGTGATGTAGATGTCCGCCGCCAGCAACCAGGCACAGAGCTCTTCCAGGCCGACGAAGCGGTCGTCGAAGATCACGTGTTCCTGCAAACCCAGCTTGTCGACCAGCGCCACCAGGCTGGTCCGGTATTTCTCGCCATATTCCTTGCGCACATTGGGGTGGGTTTTCCCCAGCACCACGTAGATCAATTTGGGGAATTCCCTGACCAGCGCGGGGAGAGCCTGGATGACCGTCTCGATCCCCTTGTTGGGGCTGAGCAGTCCGAAGGTCAGCAGCGTCTGGTTGCCCTCGACCTGGAAGCGCTTTTTGTAGCGTTGGTTGTCCAGCGCGGTGAAATCGGGCGTGCCGTGATAAAGTCTTAGGACCTTCTCGGCCGGCACGGCATAGACTTCCTGCAAGCAGGGTCACGGCCAGCTCGCTCATCACGACCAGCCGGCTGGCCCGCTGGGCCATCTCCTGGATGATCTTTTTCTGGTTGGGGGTGGGGTTTTTGAGCACCGTGTGCAGCACCACCACCACCGGCACGCTGAGGCTGGAGACCAGGGAGAGGATATAGATGCCGTCCCAGCCGCCGTAGATGCCGTATTCGTGCTGGACGCAGGCCACGTCGGCATTGCTGGCGTTGATAAAATTCGCCGCTTCATAATAATCGCCCTGCTTGTTCTTCTGAATCGTGAATTCCACCCGCGGGGGATAGGCGTAGCCCTGCTCGGTGTCGTTGACGGCGACGGCAAAGACGTTCGAGCGGCGTCCAAGCTGCGCGGCGACCGCTTCGCAAAGGTCGGTGGTGAACGTGGCGATGCCGCACAGCCGCGGGCGAATAATTGCCGACAAAAGCGATATTCAGTGCTGGTTTCAACATATGGGACCACTCTACCCGATGGCCCGCGAAATTGCAATCGGCCCGCGGCCCGATCTCCGCATATAAGCAAACAGGGATCTGCGACTGGAAAAACCATCGTGCCGGTTCATGACGGTCCGGATACACTGGCCGGTGCAGGCCATGTTCGCGACGGCGTTCGCCCAGGCGCTGGTGCCGGTGATCGCGCTGCTCATCGGCAAGTCCAAGGCCAGCGCCCTGCGGGAACCTCCCGGCCTGGCGGGCGTATTGGCCCTGAACGCCTTCTTCGTCTTGCTGTTCATCGTGTCGGCGCTGCTGTTCCGCCACTCGGCGCAGGAGGGGGCAGAGAAGCAAGCGGCTTGACCCGCCGCGGCAGGCCGAAAGCGAGCGTCGGGGGAATAATCAGAACTGAAGCGGGACCATGCTGGACCAGGACACCTTTTTTCTGTAGTTCAATTTATTCCGACCGGCAATCTTCCAATGAATGCCTAGCGCACGGTGATCTGGAACGGTTCGCTCATTGTGCCAAAATACCATACGCATTGGGGGTCGGGGGTGGTAACGCTAACGAGATATCTTCCAGGTGCAAGGCCGGCCGGAACCGTGATGCTGGCTTCCCCGGTATTGGGACGATTGCAGGCCAACAATATGGTGAATCCGCGAAACCCACTGCGCGTCACATTGGCTTCTGTTTCCAGAAAAATATTGACGGTATTGTTCCCTTCGCGGTCTATGCAGTTCCAACGAACGGCCGCGCTTTCGCCGCGCCGCCAGATCGTGCCTGAATTCGGCTCGGTGATGATGTTTTTGCAATGCAGAAAGTTCAATTTGACACAGCCGAATGTCGGAGCTACCGAAATTCCCCGACCTTAATGTGAACAGGCTGCGAAGCGCTTGGCCTGACTGTCGGCGGGATGCGCACGAACTGCTGGCCTGCGCTGGCATTCGCCGTGGTCAGGTAAATTCCGTGTCCGGAACAATCCGGCTGGTGCAGGGTGATATCGACCACCGCGGGCATTCGGCCTACGGTCCTCCATTTGACATAGAGGTACTGGCCTACACTCAATGCTGAATTGGGATGAGGACTGGTTATTATGATCTGCGGCATAACTTCCACCGGGGGGGGCGGGGCCGGAGTCAGTATGCAGGAATTGACGCGGAAAGTTCCGCTTTGCCCTTTCGTCGACCTGTCCAGGCTCTGCACTTCGATGACATAGTCGCCCTCGGGGATCGTGTTGGCTACGGTGAAGTCAAAATGGCCGTCATTCTCGGTGCTCAAGCTCAGATTCGCGGCCGCGATCCGGCCGCTCATGAGCCGCACCATGACCCGGCCGACCTTGCCGGAACTGGTCCAGGTGATCGGATAGTTTCTGCCATGACATAACTTTGCGCCGAAGCGCGGCGAAGTGACCGTAATCGTGCCAGCCCAAACCATGCCGGTGACCGCAAAAAACACCAAAGCCCTGCAAATGTTTTTGCCCATGGTTGTCTACCTCCCGTTTAAAGAAGCATTTCCCCTTTTGTTCCAAATCCACCCTTTATCATCTACTATATATAAAAAATGAGTGGAAAATCTCAATTGCTCAAACTTTACACGTAGGGATACTGTTCGCGTTTTTGTGGAAAACCAGAAAAGGTTTACCAGGGGAGGGAAAACAAGTGGAGCTGAGGAGGATCGAACTCCCGACCTTCTGAATGCCATTCAGACGCGCTTCCAACTGCGCTACAGCCCCACGGAGAAGACAATATAGCATAAAGAGGGGGAGAAATCAACAGGCGAGGAAGAAGGGAAGAGAGAGGGAAAGGCAAGGGAAGAGAGAGGGAAGAGAGAGTGAGAAGAATTGAAAAAAAGAAGGGAGAAGAAAAAAGACAATGGAACGGACTCGTTTTCGTGGGCTGATTTTTCAAGCGCTTTTTCCCACTTTGTCTTCCCTCTGTCTTTCCCTCTCTCTTCCCTCACTCTTCCCTTATCTTCTGCTGCCTTGACAAACCTGGCCCCGCTCGGTACGATACTCCAACACGGAGCAACATAGGGCATCATGGACGAAAAGGACAACACAAGCGAACTGGTCGTCGTCGACGTCCGGCGCTACAAGCGGGTCAAAAAGGCCCTGGCGGAGAGCGAGGAGCGCTACCGCCAGTTGTTCGAGAACGTCCCCATCGGCATTTACCGCACCACCCCCGACGGCCGCATCGTCGACGCCAACCCCGCCCTGATCAGCATGCTGGGCTACGGGTCCTTTGCGGACCTGTCCAGCCGGAACCTCGAAAAAGAATATGCCAGCACCGGCACGCTGCGCACGGATTTCATCAAGCTCCTGGAGCGCGACGGCGAGATCAAGGGGCTGGAGGCGGTCTGGAAAAAGAAGGACGGCTCCCTGATCCATGTGCGCGAAAACGCCAAGCTGGTGCGCAGCGAGAGCGGCCAGGTCTTCTTTGAAGGCACGGTCGAGGACATCACCCAGAGCAAGAAGGCCGAGGAGGCCCAGCGCGTCCGCACCCAGCAGATCGAGATCCTCAACTGCATCATCTCCAAGGGCAACACGGCCGAGTCGCTGCAGGACATGCTGGAAGTCATCCTGGACTGCGTGGCCGAGCCGCTGGATTTCGACAATGCCGGCATTTTCATGTACGACCGCGAGACCAAGGTCGTGCGGCTTCTGGCCAGGCGCGGTCCCCCCACCGAGTTCTCCAGCAATGAAAAATACATGTCCATCGACAACCTGCCTTTCTCGGCGGTGCTGCAGCGCGGCCAGCCGCTGTTCTACGACGATACGCGCACGAGCCAACCCTATTTTTTCGACAAATGGGGCTGGCGCATGGCCGGCAGCGTCCCCCTGGTCTCCAAGGGCTGCGTGGTCGGCGCCCTGAACGTGGCCAGCCTCAAGCGCAGCGTCTTCACCCCCGAGGAGAAGAGCATCCTGGAGATGATCGGCAAGGAGTCCGGGACGCTGGTCTCCAAACTGCAGACCGAGGCGGCATTGCGCAAGAGCGAGAAGTATCACCGCACCCTGATCGAAACGTCGCCCGACATCATCGTGGTCATGGACCTCGAAACGCGGATGCTCACCGTCAACCAGCAGTTCCTGAAGGTCGGCGATTATACGTACGACGAGGTGATCGGAAAGAGCACCTACGATTTCGTCGTCGGGCTCGATCGCGGCTTCCTGGCCAACAGGACCGCCACGTTCATCGACAGCCGGAAGGCGTCGGGGTCGGAGTATCAATTCAGGAAGAAAGACGGCCAGGCGGTGCCGTTGGAAGTCGTGGCCGGCTTGCTCTACGATGAAGCGGGAGAGCCTGCGGGCATCATCGCCATCGGCCGCGATATCAGCGCCCGCAAGCACACCGAGCTGGTGCTGCGCCAAAGCGAGGAAACCTTCCGGCGCACCTTTTCGGCCATTCCCAGCCCCGCCTATCTGTGGACGAGGCAGGCGGACGGCAGCACCCGGCTGACGCAGTACAACCTGGCCGCCGAGGAGATCACTCGCGGCGGGATCAAGGAGTATCTGGGCATCACGCCGGAAAAGCTTTTCGTCGCCAATCCCGGATTCGTGAAAAAGATCGCCCTGGCGATGACCAAAGGCCAGAGCTCCAGCGAAGAGGTCCAATACCATTACAAGTCCACCGCTGAATGCAAATGGCTGGTCGTCGACTACGTGCGGACTTCCATCGACAACGTCCTGGTGATTACCCGGGACGTCAGCGAGCGCCGGCGCAGCGAGCAGGAGCTGAAGGATTCGAAAGCCCTGATCGATGCCGTCATCGACAACGTGCCGCTCATGGTTTTTCTCAAGGAAGCGACAGACCTGAAATTCGTCCTGTTCAATCGCGCCGGGGAAGAAATGCTGGGATATGACCGCGAAAAATTGCTCGGCAAAAGCGATCTGAACCTTTTTCCCACCGAGCAGGCCGCTTTTTTCACGGCCAAGGACCGCGAAACTCTCGACGGCGAAGCCGATCTGGTGGATATCGCGGAAGAGCCGATCATGACAGCCAAGCGCGGCATGCGCCTGCTGCATACCCGCAAGATCTGCATCCGCGGCGGCGATGGCACCACGAAATTCCTGTTGGGCATTTCCGAGGACATCACCGAGCGCAAGGAGGCGGAGGCCAAGCTGCTGGCCTACCAGGAGCAGCTGCGGGCCCTGACATCGGAGCTGGTCCTGATCGAGGAACGGGAACGGCGACGCATCGCCTCGGAGCTGCACGACCAGATCGGCCAGAACCTGGCCCTCTGCAAGCTCAAGGTCGCCGCCCTGGAAAAAAGCGTGCCCGGTGAGGAGCTCAAGGGCGAGCTGTCCGCGGTGCGCCGGCTGCTGGAGTGCAGCATCCAGGATGCCCGTTCGCTGATCTTCGACCTCAGCCCTCCGGTACTGTACGAATTGGGTTTCCAGGCGGCGCTGGAGTGGCTGGCGGAGTGGATCGGCGAGCAGTATCACGTGCCGGTCGAATTCGAGAACCGCTACGGCGACGAGCCCATGGGCAACGACCGGCAGGTGATCCTGTTCCAGGTTGTCCGCGAGCTGCTGGTCAACGTGGGCAAGCATGCGCAGGCCAGCCAGGCCAAAGTCATCATGTCACTGGAAAGCGGATCGCTCCGCATCCAGGTCAACGATGACGGGATCGGCTTCGATGCCACGCAGATCTATGACGCCAGGGGCCGGGGCGGCGGTTTCGGTTTCTTCAGCATGCGCGAGCGCCTGAATTACCTCGGCGGCAGCCTGGAGGTCAGGTCCAAGTCCGGGCAGGGATCGCAGATCGTGCTGTCGGTGCCGCACGGGACCCGGCCGCAGGATGGACGCAAGGAGAATGCATGAACGTAAAGATCATCATTGCCGACGACCACAAGATCATGCGCGACGGACTGCGCAACATGCTGGACAAGGAAACCGGCATGGAGGTGATCGCCGAGGCCAAGAACGGCCGTGAAGCCGTGCGCCTGGCCGAGCAGCTGCGGCCCGACATCCTGATCATGGACATTACCATGGACGACCTCAACGGCATGGACGCCACGCGCGCCATCGTCGCCAAGGAACTGGGGACCAAGATCATCGCCCTCTCCATGCACGCCGACAAGCGCTTCGTGGCCGGCATGTTCGAGGCCGGGGCCATGGGCTACCTGCTGAAGGACTGCGCCTACGACGAGCTGCTCCAGGCCGTACGCCAGGTGCTCGGCGGGCGCACCTACCTCTGCTCCATGATCTCGGGGGTGGTGATCCGCGACTACATCCAGCGCATGCGCAAAAACGAGCCCTCGCTGCTCAGCCCGCGCGAGAAGGAGATCCTGCAGCTCATGGCCGAGGGCAGCACCACCAAGCGCATCGCCGACCAGCTGAAGGTGTCGGTCAAGACGGTGGAGACCCATCGCCAGCATGTCATGGAGAAGCTCAACATTTTCAGCATCGCCGAGCTCACGAAATACGCGATCAAAGAAGGGCATTACGTCGTCTGGATACCTGAGGATCCGTAATTCGTGATTCGTGATTCGTGATTCGTGAATGAGCTTGCACGACTCCGTTATGCGTGAACGAACTTTCAGGGCTCCGTTATGCGTGATGAGAAAGAAAATAACAAAATCCTTCTCTTTCGCATAACGCATTACGCGTAACGCATCACGAAAGCTCGTTCAGGGCGTAAGGTTTTTGGAACGGGGATTTCGGGTATTCCCTGATTGTTTTGGCGCCGGATCCACTGCATCATAATGGTAGTATTTTTTGATAGGGTCACAATGTAAGGGGGGAGAGGGGGAAGTTTCATTCCCCCTTTTTCATTTCCAGCGAAAATTTTCGCCGTATGCTATACTTTTTCCGAAAAATGGGCAAGCAGAGTTTCGTCAACCAGTTCAAAAATACCCGAAGACATGCCAAGCTGCAATTCCCCAAGTCTCGGGCCAAGACCGGCCGGGGAGCGGCCAAGCCGCCGGCGAACCGCTTGCCGTGGAAAAAAGCCTCACTTGAAAAAGTGAAAAAAACTCAGTGTTAGTGTTAGTGATAGTGTTAGTAGAAGGCACTAAACGAGCATCTGGATTCCAATGCAAGAACAGTTACGAATATCAAGTACTGATTGGCTTTTGAACGTCGAATATGCTTCAGTTTATTCGCAAACATTTTCTTCCTTGCATTCTAACACCTAACACTAACGCTAACACTTTCTTCCATCTTGCTAACACGAACACTAACACTAACACTTATATTGATTTTAAGGCCGTTTTCCTGTAAATTATCCCCGTGGTCAAACGCATATCGGCGATCCTGTTGTTCCTGGCCGCCGCCTGGGTCCTGCCGGCCAGGGGGACGGTGCGGCTGGAGAACATCCGCTACTATTCCTATCCCGAGTACACGCGCGTGGTCCTCGACCTGAGCGGCGAGATCAAAATCGCCGACAAGGTGCTGAAGGGCGGCGAAGGCGGCCGCCTTTTCTTTGATTTGAAGGAATGCCGCTTCGCCCTGGGTTATCCCCGCGAGAAGATGAACGAGATCCGCATCGCCTCCGGCAACCTGCAGCGTATTCGCATCGGCCAGTGGCAGGCCCAGACCATCCGCGTGGTCTTCGACTTCGACCGCATCGGCAAATACACCCGTTTCTACCTGACGTCGCCGTTCCGCATCGTTTTCGACATCTACCGCCAGGCCGAGTTCGCCAGCCGCGCCCGCCAGACGCGGGAACCCGAGCCGCTGGCGGAGCCGGGCAACCCCCCGGGAGGACACCCGTCCGCAGGGACCGGTGCTCCCTCCATCGCCCGCCAGCTCGGGCTGGGCGTGCACCGCATCGTCATCGACCCCGGCCATGGCGGCAGGGACCCGGGCACAGTCAACCGCCGTCTCGGGCTGAAGGAGAAGGACATCACCCTGGATATCGGCAAGCGCCTGAACGCCATCCTGAACGAACACAAGGAACTGGAGGTAATCCTCACCCGCCCCCGCGACGAGTTCGTGCCCCTCGAGGAGCGGGCGGCCATCGCCAACTCCAACCAGGGGGACATTTTCGTTTCCATCCATACCAATTCGGCGCCGCGCCTGACGGCGCGCGGAGTGGAATCGTACTACCTCAACGTGACCGCCGACCCCTGGGCCATGGAAGTGGCCGCCCAGGAAAACGCCATGAGCCGCAAGTCCATGGCCGACATGCGCACCATCCTCGACCAGATCCTGCAGAACAGCAAGATCTCCGAATCCAGGATCTTCACCCAGTTCATCCAGGAGAGCATGATCGCCAACCTGACGCGCAAGTATGACGGCATCGAGGACCTGGGGGTCAAGAAGGCGCCCTTCTACGTCCTCCTCGGGGCGCAAATGCCGTCGGCGCTGGTCGAGGTCTCGTTCCTCAGCCACGGCGACGAAGCCCGGCGCCTGGCCACCCCGGAGTACCGCCAGGCGGTGGCAGCCGGGCTCTACCTGGGCATCATCAATTTTATCCAGAGCCTGGGCAAATGATGAAACTTTTTCCCGTCTTTTTGCGTCTTGAGATTAAAATACCAGAGAGAACAAGGAGGCATTGATGAAAAAAATAGGCTTTATCGCCGGCGCCAGTTTCCTGGCCGGCGCGATCTTTTTCGCCCTGAGTTTCGGGTTCCTGCAAAAAACGGCCAATGAGACGCCTTTTATCAGCCCGGAAATAGCCCGGGCCGCGTCCCTGCGCGGCGATGCGGCCGAGTCCGTTGTGGCGCCGCTGCCCGCGGCCGCCCCCAACAGCTTCGTCAGCATCGTGCGCCGGGTCAAGCCGGCCGTGGTCAAGGTCGTTTCGGAGTCGGTCGTGGAAGGGCGCTCCATGTTCGGCGACGATTTCTTCGAGCAGTTCTTCAGCACCCCCCGCCGCCAGGAGAAGCGCTCCGGAGCAGGCTCGGGCTTCTTCATCTCCGCCGACGGCTACATCCTGACCAACAACCACGTGGTGCAGGACGCCGTCAAGGTCAAGATCTTCGATATCGACAAGAAAGAGTACTCCGCCAAGATCATCGGCACCGATCCCAAGACCGACCTGGCCCTGCTGAAGGTCACCGCCCAGAGCGTCCCCTATATCGCCCTGGGCGACTCCAACAGCGTCGAGGTGGGCGAGTGGGTGCTGGCCATCGGCAATCCCTTCAACCAGGACCTGACCGTCACCGCCGGCATCATTTCGGCCAAGGGGCGGCAGCTCGGCCTGGCGCAGTACGAGGATTTCCTGCAGACCGACGCCTCGATCAACATGGGAAACTCGGGCGGGCCGCTGATCAACATGAAGGGCGAGGCCATCGGCATCAATTCCACCATCCTGTCGCCCAGCTCCGGCAGCATCGGCATCGGCTTCGCCATCCCGACCAACATGGCCAAGAAGGTGGTGGCCGACCTCAAGAGCAAGGGCAAGGTGGTGCGCGGCTGGTTCGGCATCGGCATCCAGGACATCAGCGAAAGCGATGCCAAGGATTTCGACCTGCAGTCGGGCGGCGTGATGGTCCAGCGCGTGGAGGAGAACTCCCCAGCCTGGAAGGCGGGATTGAAGCGCTACGACCTGATCGTGGCCATTAACAACAAAGCGGTCAAGTCGGCGGCCGACCTGCAGATGGAGATCGCCAATTCGGCGCCCGGCGACGAGATCAGCGTCACCCTGTTCCGCGGCCGGGACAAGCAGGTACTCAAGGTCAAGGTGAGCGAGGCCCCGGACGCCGCCAGGGAGCAGGCTGTCGCCGAGAGTCGCGATTTGAACCTGGGCATGACCCTGGCCAAGAACACGCCAGTCCCTGATGCGCGAATATGAGTTGAAAACCTCCAAGGGGCTGGTGGTGGAGAACGTCCAGCGCGGGGGCATCGCCGCCGAGAACGGCATCCGCGCCGGCGACGTCATCCTGGCGCTCAATCGCACCGAGGTCGGCAGCGTCGAGGAGTTCAAGCGTCTCCTGGCCGGACGCCGCGCCGGATCGATGGTCATGCTGCTGATCAACCGCGACGGCGACGAGAGGTACCTGCGCTTCGCCCTGCCCGAGTGATCTATTACAAGGCCAGTTCCTTCGGCAACGACTTCATCGTTGTTGACGGGGGGGCTCGGCCGGCAGGCCTGGCCAAGGGCGAGCTGGCGCGGGAGATCTGCGACCGCCGGCGCGGCGTCGGCGCCGACGGCGTCGTTTATTACAGGCCCTTGAAGCATAAGACCTGCTTTGAGATCTTCAACCGCGACGGCGGAGCGGCTGAATTGTCCGGTAACGGCATGGCCGGCCTTGCCGCCGTTCTCCTGCAGCGGCGGCTGGTCGCCCCGCCCCTTGTGCTGCAAACGGGTGTCGGGCGCAGGCGCGTCGTCCTCCTGGAGCGCCGCGGTCCTGTTTTTCGCCTTGACGTGGAGATCGGCCGGCCCGACTTCGACGCCCGGCCTTTTTTCCCTTTTCTGGACGGCCGCCAGGGGGCTTACCGCGCCGCCGGGGCGGAGTTTCACCCGGTCTCCGTGGGCAATCCCCACGCCGTGGTCCTGTGCCGCAAACTGCCGGCCCCCGCGCGGCTGGCTCGCCTGGGGGAAAAGCTGGAAGGCCACCCGCTGTTCCCCATGCGGGTCAACGTGGAGTTCGTCCAGGTCCTGGGTGCCGAGCACTGCCGGGTCTATTTCTACGAGCGCGGCGTGGGGCCCACCCAGGCATCATCCACCGGCAGCGCCGCCGTTTTCGCCGTCCTGCGCCGCTTGGGGCTGGTCGGGGACCGGCTGCTGATCGAGCATGAGCCAGAGCCCATCCGCCTGCGCTGGCGGACCGACAGGTCGCCGTCCCCGCAGGGGGACTGGCAGGATGGTATCCATATCGGCATCGTCACTCGCCTGGTCGGTCGTGGCGAGTACTTTCTTTAAATGGACATTTTCAATTTCCCCCCCTTTTTCATGAAGGAAAATAGCCCGAAGTATGTTAAAATGGCCTCTCACGTCACACCGAGGCCACGTTCCCCGCAGGAGGCTGGAATGAAAAAGCTGATGGTTCTGGTTTTAGCCGTGCTCCTGTTCGCCGGCGCCGTTTCCGCTTCCGGCGACAAGGTGATCCTCAACCTCTACGGCACCACCCTGAACGTGGCCAAGAACAGTTTCACCGATCAGGCGAGCCGCAACAAGGTTTTCTTTGAAGTGAAGGCCGCCTACGCCGTTTCCGCCAACCTGTACGTCTGGGCCAGCCACGGCAATTTCCCCATGCGCGATTCCTGGCTGAGCTGGGAAAAGAAGAGCTCGTTCGCCGAGGACATCACCATCGCCCGCACCCTGTCCAAGCGGGTGGTCGCCGGCGGCGGCGGTTTTTTTATCGGCTATTTCGAGCCGGGAGAGTTCGCAGTCCGCGCCGAAGTCGGGGTTTGCAGCATCGCCAACGCCATCGATTCGCGGGTCAGCTTCATCGCCACGGATGAGTTCGTGCGCAGCGAGGAGGCGAGCCAGTGGGCTCTCGGCGGCCGCGGCAACCTGTCTTTCACCTACGGGCTTTACAAGAATATTTTTGCCGAGATCTCCCTGGGAGCCATGTACGCCCCGGACAAGATCGACGGCGTACGCAGCAACCTGGGCGGCTTTCACCTGGCGCTCGGTTTGGGAATGCAGCTGTAGTCGCGGGAGAGCAGAATGAAAAGAACAACCATCCGGATAAGCGTAGCCATCATGCTGCTGGCGGTTTTTTCCTTTACCGCCTGCAAGAAGGCCGAGGTGGAGACCAAGACCCTGACCGTCATCGTCTCCGAGGGTGTTTCCGGCTCCCCGGCCGCCGGCGAGTACACCGTGGAACTCGGCGCCAGCCAAGCCTACTCCTACAGCCTGGGCGCCGGCTACGAGAAGCTGACGGTGCTCCTGGACGGGAGCCCGATCGCCACCAGCGGTTCGATCACCATCAGCGGCGACCACACGCTGCGGGCCTTCTCGGACGACAACAACGATTACAAGCTGACCGTAACCGTGGGCGCCGGCGTGGCCGGCACCCCGCTGACCGGCACCTATTACTACCAGCAGGGAACGAAAGTGGCCTACAGTTACTCCCTGCTAACCGGCTACAAGGGCTTGAGCGTCAAGGTGGAGGGCGTCGAAGCCGAGGCCAGCGGCAGCATCACCATGAGCGAGGACTTCGTCATCAACGCCAGCGCCGAAGTCAAGTACGATATCCGTACCCCCTGGACGTTGAGCGAAACCTACAATGACGGCAGTCACTTCGAAGTGACAGTCACCTTCAGCGGCACCTTGACCGGCGGCACGGTCACCGACAGCGAAGGCGGGGCCGGCATTTACGAGTTCATCGACGATACCGTGGACTTCAACCTGGTTTTCCCGAATGTTACCTATGTTTATGAAGATGGCGATTTCGCCGACGAGAATACGATGAACGGCACCTGCAAGCGCTACCAGGACGCGGCCAATGCCATCGGCGGCACCTGGACGGCGACTAGGGTTGCGACTGGGGCGGCGGTTCCTGGCACTTCCCAGGGGAAAGCTCGTAAGACTCAGTGATTAGTGAACGAACTTACAGAGCTAAGTGATGAGTGATTAGATAAGAAAATATTCTCGAGATAATTTTGCGCTCTTGCTGTTTTCCCAACTCATTACGTATCACTCATCACTCATCACTTTAGTTCGGTCGGGTCAAACGTCGGAGTTATCCTCGGGAATCACCAGATAGGGCTTGAAGCTCAAATTGTGAGGTTCCTTCTCCGCCAAGGCCAGCAGCTTGCCCTCGTCGTCGAAGATGCGAAAATAATCGTTGCTGGCGGCCGGGAATATCTTCAGCACGTCCGCCGCCTTCAATGGCATGCCGTTCGAGATGCAGCGGCGGCCGACCTGGTTGACGATCATTTTCGGGTATTCCTCCAACAGCCTTTCGATGGGGATGACCGCCTGCAGCGCCCTGCCTTCCGCGGCCAGCGCCGCGACATCGTCGAGGGGCAGCGCCTGGTCCAGGGTGAAGGCGCCGATCCTCTCCCGCTTCAGCTCCAGGAGAAATGCCCCGCAACCCGCTTTTTGGCCGAGGTCGTGGGCCAGCGAGCGGATGTAGGTTCCCGACGACGTCAAGGCCGTGAATTCCAGGGTTTCCGGGTCGACCACCCGCCCGGTCAGCTCGTGGATGGTGATCTCGACGGCGGCGACGCTGACCAGCTTCCTGGCGGCGGGCATAGGTGTAGAGCGGCTTGCCCTTGTATTTCTTGGCCGAGAACGCCGGCGGCATCTGCAGCTGCCTGCCGCGGAATCCGGACAGCAGCGATTCCAGATCGAGCCGGTTCAGGTCGACGGGCTGCTTCGCGCCCGTGGGCGCTCCCTCCGCGTCGTAGGTGCGGGTGGCGTAGCCGAAGCGGACGAGCCCGGAATAGAGCTTGTCCTGCTTGACGTAGAAATCGAAGAAGCGGGTGGCCTGGCCCAGGGCGATGAGCAGCAGGCCGGTGGCGTTGGGGTCGAGGGTGCCGAAGTGGCCGGCTTTCTTGGTGTGGAACAGGCGGCGTACGCGTGCGACCGCGTCGTGGGAGCTGATGCCCTTTTCCTTGTTGATGGCGATCAGGCCGTGGATCATGGCAGCTGCGCGGCGACCAGGCCCTTGATCTCTTTCTTGGCAGCGGCCAGGCTGCCGCGATAGAAGAAACCGGCGGCGTGGTGGTGGCCGCCGCCCTGGAAGGTCTGCGCGACCTGGCGGGCGGAAAATTCGCCCCGCGAGCGGATGGAGATGCGGAAATAATCCTCCTCGATCTCCTTGAAGAAAAGCAGCACCTGCACGCCGTCGATGGAGCGGGCAACGGCGATGATGTCCTCGGTCTCGATGTCCTTCAGGCTCAAGCCGCTCATGAAGTCGCGCTGGAAATGGATCATGGCCAGGCGGCCGTCAAGGCCGGTCTCCAGGGTGGAGAGGACCTTGGTCAGCATGCGGATCTTTTCCGGGGGATTGGAATTGAACAGCAGGTTGCTGACCTCGAAGGGGGAGAAGCCGCCGCGTTGCGCCAGGTCGGAGGCGATGGCCAGCGAGCGGGGGGTGGTGTTGGAGTATTTGAAGGACCCGGTGTCGGAAGCGATGGCGGCGAAGAGGTTGAAGGCGATGTCGCGGCTGAATTCGACGCCCAGCTCCAAGCCCAGCTCGTAGATAAGCTCGCCGACGGCGGCCGCGCCGGGGACCACCCAGTCGATGGCGGCCGTGCCGCTGAGGGTGGCATGGTGGTCGATGTTGATGCAAAAATATTCCCGCAGGTTCTTCTGCCCGGTCCTTTCCTCGCTGGCTCCCTCGATCAGGATCGCCAGGTCGAAGGGCTGGGGGTGGATCTGCCCGAGGCGGATGTTGTCGTGGCCGGGAAGCTTGCTGACGGGGTAGGGGGCGCGGTCGGTGTTGAAGAATGCCGGGGCTTTGCCCAGCTGCTCGAGCATGAGAAAGAGGGCCAGGCCGCTGCCGATGGAATCGGCGTCGGGGCGCACGTGGGAACTGATGGCCATGGTGCGGGCCGAGCGGATCTTGTCAGCGATCTGCTGTTTCATGGTCAGGCGCGGGGCGAGGCGCGGGGCCCAGAAGGTTCTCGAGGTCCGCGCCCGTATCCAGCGTGAATTCGAGTTCGGGCATGTAGCGCAGGATCATTTTCCGTGCCAGCTGCTTCTTGATGAAGCCGCGCGAGCGTTGGAGCTGCTCCAGCACGGCGGCGGCGCGTTCGACCGGGCAGGCGATGAATACCGTGACCCGCTTCAGGTCGGGCGCGGGCAGGACGCGCAGGATGGTGGCGAGCTTGAACTCGGGGTTCAGGCTCTCCTGGCTTAGAATCTCTCCCAGCGCCTGCTGCATGGTGCTGGCGAATTTTTCCAGGCGGTAGGACATGTCAGTAGAACTGGACCTTCAGGCGGCTGATCTCGACGGCGTAGTTCAGTTCGATGAATTCCTCCACCTGGCGGAACACGCTTTCCAGGGCGGCGCGGCCTGGGCCGATGGTCACCACCGTCAGCTGGGCTTTCTGCCACAGGTCCTGGTGATCGCTCTCGGCGACGGCGATGTTGAATTTTTTCTTCAGGCGCTCTTTCAGGCTGGAAAGCAGCCGCCGCTTTTCCTTCAGGCTGTGGAAGCCCTCAGCGAACAAGTCGATCTCCAGCAGGCCGACCATCATGGGATGAGGGTCTTTTCATATACTTCCAGGATGTCTCCGGTTTCGAAGCTGGTGAAGTTCTTGATACGGATGCCGCACTCGGTGCCGGCCCGCACTTCGGACACCTCGTCCTTGATGCGCTTCAGGGATTCGATCTCGCCCTCGAAGACCAGGTCGCTGCCGCGCATGACCTTGACCTTGGACTTGCGCGTGACCTTGCCGTCGCGGACGACGCAGCCGGCCACGAGGCCCACGTTGGAGATCTTGAATTTCTGCAGGATTTCCACTTCGCCGATGCGCGTTTCCTGGTACTGGGGGCCGATCTTGCCCTTGACGGCCTTCTCGATGTCCTCGACCAGGTGGTAGATGACGCTGTAGAGCCGGATCTCCACTTTTTCCATCTTGGCCATGGCCAGGATCTTCTGCGGCGCCTTGACGTTGAAGCCGAGGATGACGGCGCCGGCCGTGGACGCCAGCAGGATGTCGCCCTCGGTGATGTTGCCCAGGCCTCCGTGCAGCACTTCGATCTTCAGCTTTTCCTGGCTGAGGCGGGCCAGCACTTGCTCCAGCACCTCGGCGCTGCCGAAATTGTCGGCCTTGACGATCACCGGGAAGACCTGGATCTTGTCCTGCTCGACCAGCGTGAAGAGATTCTGCAGGCTCAGTTTCTTTTCGGTCAGGAAATCCTTGTTCTTGGCGGCCTTCTGGGTCGCCTGGCGCATTTCGATGATCTTTTTCGCCTTGTCCAGGTCGTCGACGACCTGGAAGATATCGCCGGCCTGGGGCAGGGCATCGAAGCCCATGATCTCGATGGGGTCGGGAACCTGGGCGGCATCCAGCGTGCCGCCGGCGTCGTCGAAGATGGACTTGATCTTGCCCAGGGAGTTGCCGCAGATGAAATAGTCGCCCTTCTTCAGCCGGCCGTGCTGGATCAGCACCGTGCCGATCGGCCCCAGCTGGGGGTCGAGGCGCGATTCAATGATGGTGCCGCGGGCCGGAACCTGGGCGTAGGCCTTCAGTTCCTGCATCTGGGCGACCAGCTGGATCATTTCCAGCAGATGGTCCAGGTTCTGGTTCATTTTGGCCGAGATCTCGACCGAGACGACCTTGCCGCCCCAGTCTTCGACCAGGATGCCGTTCTTGTTCAGGTCGGTCTTGACCCGGTCGAGATCGGCGCCGGCGATGTCGATCTTGTTGATGGCCACGATCATCGGCACCTGGGCGGCCTGGGCATGGCGGATGGCCTCGACCGTCTGCGGCTGGACGCCGTCGTTGGCGGCCACGACCAGGATGACGATGTCGGTGACCTTGGCGCCGCGGGCGCGCAAGTTGGTAAAGGCCTCATGCCCCGGCGTGTCGATGAAGACGATGGACTCCTCCCGGCGTTTTCAGCTTGTAGGCGCCGATCTTCTGGGTGATGCCCCCGGCCTCTTTTTCGGCCACCCGCGTCTTGCGCAGGGTGTCCAGCAGCGTGGTCTTGCCGTGGTCGACATGCCCCATGACGGTGACCACCGGCGGCCGCGGCGTCAGCACGCCGCCGCTCTTGGCCACCTGGGCCTGGAAGACGTAGTCCTCGAAGGGCAGGACCTCGAGGGCCACGCCGTAGTCGGTGCACAGCTTCTCGATGTCCTCGCTGACCATGATCTGGTTGCCCTGGTAGTTCATCTTCAACTGGGCCATCTTTTCTTCGAGGGTCTTCAGCTTGATGGTCAGCTTTTCGGCCAGTTCCTTGACCGTGCAAAAATCGGTGATCTGGATCTTGGCCGGCAGGTTGAGGGGCTCGACGACCTTTTCCTTTTTCGGCAGGTAGGACT
This sequence comes from Candidatus Aminicenantota bacterium, assembly GCA_963732485.1. GTDB lineage: Bacteria > Acidobacteriota > Aminicenantia > UBA2199 > UBA2199 > UBA2199. Next base: position 10,573 of record CAVSZS010000012.1, on the reverse strand, counting down.
TGGCCGGCCGCGGCGAAGGCCGGCGCTGGCCTTGAGACGGGCCGGGACGGCGGTACTGCGAAGGGGAAGGCCGGAATATCCGCTGCGGCTGGGGCTGCGGCCGGGGAGGGAGCTGGGTCGGCCTGGGTGCCACGGGCGCGGCGGTTTTGGGGGCGCTGGGGGCCGAGACGGGCGCGGACGCGGCGCGGCGCGGGCGGCGCCGCTTTTTTTATCTCAGGCTGGGGAGAAACCGGGGCGGGCTTTGGCGCCGGCGGGGGCTGCGGGGCGGCCGCCGCGGGAAGGGGCTTGGGCGGTTGGACGGGCCCGGTACCGACCGTGCCCTTGGCGGGTTCGGTTTTTGGAGCAACCGGGGCCGCGGCTGCCGGTTTCTCCGCCTCGTGGGCCTTGGGGGCGGGATGGATTTTGGGCGACTCCGGAGCGTGGAGCTTGGCTTCCGCGGGGGCGGCTTTGGCTTCAACGGCGGGCTTGGCGGCTGCCGCCTTCTTTTCCGGGACTTTCTTCTCGCTTGCCTTTTTTGCGGCCGGCTTGGCCGCCGGCGGGGGAGGAGGAGGGGCGATCGGCTCTTTTTTGCCGACTTTGCCTTTGCCCTTGGCCATTTCGGTTTCCAGGGCACTGACCTTCTTGGCGCTTTCCGAAAGTTCGCGCAGCGATTCGAGCTGGTCGGCGTTGATGACCGAGGAATGGGATTTGACCGGCATGTCGTTCTTTTCCAGGAAATACATGGCCAGTTTATTCGAAAGCTTGAATTGCTTTGTGGCTTCGTGCAGCTTGATGGTCATTGACATTTCCAAGCCCTCCTATTGTTTGGTTTGTTTCTCTTCGCCGCTCTCGCTCTTGCGGTTGGCGATCTGGATATCCCATCCGGTCAGCTTGGAAGCGAGCTTGATGTTGACGCCCTTCTTGCCGATGGCCGCCGAAAGCGTTTCGTCCTTGACCGTCACCTCGGCCACATGGTTCTCGGGGTCGACCAGGTGCACCTTGACCACCTCGGCCGGCGTCAGGGCGGAGGCGATGAAGCGTTCCGGGGCGCTGCTCCAGGCGATGACGTCGATGCGTTCGCCGCGCAGTTCCTTGGTGATGGCCAGTACGCGGTTGCCGTTCATGCCCACGATGGCGCCGACCGGGTCGATGGCCTTGTCGGTGGAGTAGACCGCCACCTTGGACTTGATCCCCGGCTCGCGGGAAATGGCGAATATCTTGACGATGTTCTCCGCCACCTCCGGCACTTCCTTCTTGATCAGCTCGGCGACGAAGTCGTTCATGTAGCGCGTGGCCAGGACCAGCGGCCCCTTGCCCTCGGAAAAGACGCGCTTGATGAGGAATTTGATGATCTCGCCGCGCCGGAAACTGTCCTTGGGGGAGAGTTCCTTGGGGGGCAGGACGGCTTCGCCCCATTCCAGCCCCAGGATGATGTTGCCGTTCTCGATGCGGCGGATCTCGCCCGTCATCAGGGTGCCGGCCAGTTGAAAATATTTTTCGTAGATGTTGTCCTGCTCGGCCTTGAGGATCTTCTGCATGATGATCTGCTTGGCCGATTGGGCCGCGATGCGTCCCAGGGTCTCGCCGGGCAGGTGGATCTTGATGACGTCGCCTTCGCGCGCCTTGGAGTCGTATTTCAGCGCGTCTTTCCAGTGGATCTCGGCCAGCGGGTCGCTGACCTCCTTGACCACCAGTTTGCTGACATAGACCTCAATGATGCCCTTATGCTCGTCTATTTCGATCTGGATGGAGGCGTTCGGGTCAAAATACTTCTTGGAGACGGTAAGAAGCGCTTCCTTGATGGCAGAGAAAAAAATGTCGGGATTTATGCCGCGTTCCCGACTGATCTGCTTGATGCTCTGCAACAAATCTTCTGCCATTGATTTTCCTCAATCTGTTCATATTCAACGAGTCATTATAATGGATTTTCCGCTGAAATGCAAATCGCCTCCCCGGGACGCCCCGGACGCCGGTTGCCGGGCCTGGCCAAAGGACGATATTTGTTGTGGGTATTGACTTCCGCTCTCTTTTGGGGTAAAACTGACCCGTGTCATTTTAGGAGGATGTAAAAAATGAACAAGAACGAAATCGCGCAGCTGATGGTCAAAGATTCCAGTATTATCAAGAGCAACGCCATCAAGGTCATTGATACACTGGTCACGGTCGTCGGCGACGTGTTAAAGAAAAAACAGGGCAAGGTGACCCTGGTCGGATTCGGAACTTTCAAGGCGATCGACAAGAAAGCCAAGGTAGGCCGCAATCCCAAAACGGGCGCCAAGATCAATATTCCCAAGAAGCGGGTCCCAAAGTTCATTGCCGGCAAAGAACTGAAGGCCCTGGTCAAGTAATCGGGTCCATAGACAGGCGCGTAGCCCAGTTGGTTAGAGCGCTACCTTGACACGGTAGAGGTCGGCGGTTCGAGCCCGCCCGCGCCTATTTGTTCCATGGAAAAAGAAAAAGCGATCCTGCTCAAGATAAACGGCGAACTGAAAGCCATTGGTACGCCCGTGGCTCACGCCGACCAGGTCGAGGAGATCTTTCCCCATTCCCCGGAAGCCCTGGACGTCTACCGCCATTCCGCCTCCCACCTGCTGGCCCAGGCCGTGCTCGACCTGTTCCCGGGCACGCAATACGGCGTCGGCCCCGCCGTGGAAAACGGTTTCTACTACGATTTTCTGACCGCTCGCCCCTTCAGCGAAGACGACCTGGCGACAATCGCCAAGAAAATGGCGCACCTGGCCAAGCAGAACCTCCCCATCCTCCGGGAGCTCTGGACCAAGGCCGGGGCGCGGGACTATTTTCAGCAGCGCCGGCAGTCGCTCAAGCTCGAGCTGCTCGAGGACAAGGTCAGCGGCGATGAGGTCTCGGTCTACAAGCAGGGCGACTTCGTCGACCTGTGCCGCGGCCCGCACCTGCCCTCGACCGGGCTGCTGAAGCATTTCAAGCTGCTGAGCGTGGCCGCCGCCTACTGGAAAGGCGACGAGAAAAGCCATTCGCTGCAGCGCGTCTATGGCACGGTCTTTCCCGACGCCCAGGGCTTGGACGAGCACCTGCGCTTTCTCAAGGAGGCCAAGGAGCGCGACCACCGGCTGCTGGGCAAGGCGCTTGACCTGTTTTCCCTGCAGGAAGAAGCCGGCCCCGGGCTGGTCTATTGGCACCCCAAGGGGGCGCGCATCCGCCACGAGATCGAATCCTACTGGAAGAAGCGGCACTACGAGGGCGGCTACGAGCTCCTCTATACCCCGCATATCGGCCGCGAATGGCTTTGGCAGACCTCGGGGCACCTGGATTTCTACAAGGAGTCGATGTACGCGCCCATGGCCATCGACGAGCTGAACTACTATCTGAAGCCGATGAACTGCCCGTTCCACATCATGGTCTACAAGTCGAGCCAGCGCTCCTATCGCGACCTGCCGCTGCGCTGGGCCGAGCTGGGGACGGTCTACCGCTATGAGCGCAGCGGCACGCTGCACGGCCTGCTGCGCGTGCGCGGCTTCACCCAGGACGACGCCCACATCATCTGCACCCCGGAGCAGATCGACGACGAGATCCTGCGCACGCTCGATTTCTCGCTCGACCTGCTGCGCTCGTTCGGCTTCAGCGAATTCAAGATCGAACTCTCGGTGCGCGACCCGCTCATCGCCGGCAAGTACGCCGGCAGCGACGCCATGTGGGTCGAGGCCGAGGCGTCATTGGTCAAAGCCCTGACGGTCCGCGGCCTGGCCTACCAGCGCATGGAAGGCGAGGCCGTCTTCTACGGCCCCAAGATCGACATCAAGATCAAGGATGCCCTGGGCCGCTACTGGCAGTGCACCACCATCCAGTTCGACTTCAACATGTCGCAGCGCTTCGCCATGAAATACATCGGGGCCGACGGCGCCGCCCACCAGCCCTACATGGTGCACCGCGCCCTGCTCGGCTCCCTGGAGCGCTTCTTCGGCGTGCTGATCGAGCATTATCGCGGCTTTTTCCCGCTGTGGCTGGCCCCGGTGCAGGCCCTCATCGCTCCGCTCAACGACGAGTGCCTGCCCTACGCGCGCAGCGTGCTGGAGCGCCTGCGGGCCGGCGGCATGCGCGTCGAGCTCGATGCCCGCTCCGAGGGCGTCAACCGCAAGATCCGCGACGCCGAGAATCAGAAGGTCCCCTACATCATCGTCCTCGGCCCCCAGGAGCAGAAGGATGGCAACCTCTCCTTCCGCATCCACAAGCAGGGCGACCAGGGCAAGGTCGGCATCGACGAATTTCTGCAGAAAATTAAAATAATCATCGAGGAAAAAAACCAACATTATGAGATTCAATAAGCCCATCCCTAACAAGAAAAAGAATCCCCACCGGATCAACGAGGAGATCACCGCCAGCGAGGTCCGCCTGATCGACGAGGAAAAGGCCCAGGTCGGCATCATCCCCATCGCCCAGGCCCTGGGCATCGCCCGCGAGAAGGAGCTGGACCTGGTCGAGATCTCCCCGGAGGCCAAGCCGCCGGTCTGCCGCATCCTGGATTACGGCAAGTTCCTCTATTCCCTGCAGAAGAAGGCGCACGAGGCCCAGCGCCACCAGCGCAAGGTGCTGATCAAGGAGATCAAGTTCACGCCGGTGATCGGCGAACATGACGTCGATGTCAAGCTGAAGAAAATCAAGGAGTTCCTGGCCGAAGGCAACAAGGTCAAGGTGACGGTCTGGCTGAAAGGGCGCCAGAAGCGCAAGCCGGAGATGCTCGAGGTGATGGTCGGGCGCATCATGGAGATACTGAAAGAGATTTCGGAAATCGAATCTCCCCCCAAGCGGGAAGGTTTTTTCTGTCATATCATGATCGGAGCGAAAAAAGGAGGCAAGGATGCCAAAACTAAAAACCCATAGAGGAGCCAACAAGCGGTTGAAAGTGACCGCCAGCGGGAAGATCAAGCGCAGCAAGGCCTTCGGCCGCCACATTCTGACCAAGAAGAGCTCGAAACGCAAGCGCGGCCTGAAGCAGGCGACGTATGTGGTCAAGTCGGAGTTCAAGAAAGCGAAGGAATTGCTGCCGTACGCGAAATAGGAGGATACGATGCCGAGAGTTACACGAGGAAACAAAAAACTTCTGCGCAGAAAAAAGATACTGGACCAGGCCAAGGGCTTCTGGGGCGCCAAGCGCAAGAACTACCGTTCGGCCAAAGAATCGGTGCAGCGGGCGATGGTCTACGCCTACCGCGACCGGCGCAACCGCAAGCGCGACTTCCGCACCCTGTGGAACGTGCGCATCAACGCCGCCGTGCGTGAGTTCGGCATGAGCTATTCGCTCTTCATCAAGAACCTGAAAAAAGCCAACATCCTGCTCAACCGCAAGATGCTGGCCAACCTGGCCGCCAGCGAACCCGAGACGTTCCGCGCCATCGTCGAGAAAGCCAAGTCCGTGGCATGATCGATGAACTCAAAAAAGAGATTGAAGGAGCCCGACAGTCATTTGTACATGAGCTAGAGTCGATTCAATCTCCCGAGCAGCTGGCCGCCCTGAAAGAGCGCTGTCTCAGCCGCAAAAAAGGGGTGGTCGGCCAATTCCTCGCCCGGCTGAAGGGATTTCTCCCCGCTGAGAAGCCCCTGGCGGGGCAGGCCATCAATCAGTTCAAGGAATTCATCGAGACGGCGCTCTCGGACGCGCAGCTGGCGCACGGCGCGACCGCCGCTACCGGCGGCGAGTGGCTGGACCCGTCACTGCCCGCCTCCGAGCTCCCGCTCGGCCGCTTGCACCTCATCGCCGACATCCAGCGCCAGATCGAGGAGCTTTTCCAGAACCTCGGTTACGAGATCGCCTACGGCCCCGAGGTCGAGCTGGAGGACTACAACTTCACCAAGTTGAACATCCCCGAACACCATCCGGCCCGCGACGAGCAGGACACCTTCTTCCTGGAAGGCTTCGACGACCTGGTGCTGCGCACGCACACCTCGCCCATGCAGGTGCGCTACATGCTGGAGCACAAGCCGCCGCTGAAGATCATTTCCCCGGGCAAGGCCTTCCGCAAGGACGACCCCGATGCCACCCATTCGCCGTGCTTCCACCAGGTGGAAGGGCTGCTGGTGGACCGCGGCATCCACTTTTCCCATCTGAAGGGGACGCTGGAGGCATTCTGCCGCTCGTTCTTCGATCCCGGCGTCAGCCTGCGCTTCCGTCCCGGCTATTTCCCCTTCACCGAGCCTTCGGCCGAGGTCGATATCAGCTGTTTCATGTGCTCCAGCCAGCGGGCGGCTTCGACGCCCGCGCGGGGAAAACCGGACTGCCGCGTCTGCAAGGGCAGCGGCTGGCTGGAGATATTGGGCAGCGGCATGGTTCATCCCCAGGTCTTACGCAACTGCGGCATCGATCCCGAGAAGTACTCGGGGTTCGCCTTCGGCATGGGCATCGAGCGCGTGGCCATGATCAAGTTCGGCGTCCCGGACCTGCGTTTGCTCTACGAGAACGACCTGCGCCTGCTGGGCCAGTTCGGGTGACGATATGAAGATCAACATCGCCTACCTGAAGCAGTTCGTCGCCTGCGCACTGGACGACGACGCCCTGCGCGAAATGCTGGCCGCCATCGGCCTGGAGACGGCCGAGACCCTGACTGTGGACGGCCAGACCGTCCTGGACCTCGAGACCACGCCCAACCGCCCCGACTGGCTGTCGCACTACGGCATCGCCCGCGAGATCGCCGCCAAGGATGGCCGGCTGCGCTTCACCCCGCTCGACGTCGCCGGGGTGGACCTGGGTTCCCGCGCCGACGGGTTCGCCATCCACGTCGAGGACGCGGCAGACTGCCGGCGCTACAGCGGCTGCATCGTCCGCGACCTGGCGCTGAAGGCGTCGCCGCCCGAGGTGCAGCGGCTGCTGCTCTCCCTGGGCCTGCGCCCGATCAACGACATCGTGGACGTTTCCAACCTGGTGATGATGACCTGCGGCCAGCCGCTGCATATCTTCGACCTGGAGCGGCTGCAGGGAGCCCAGGTGCGCGTGCGCCGCGCCCGCAAGGGCGAGACGCTGCGTTTGCTCGACGAGCGCGACATCGCCCTGGACGAGAACCACCTGCTCATCGCTGACGCCTCCCGGCCCCTGGCGCTGGCCGGGATCATGGGCGGGCTGGAATCGGGCATCAACCCCCGCACCCGCCACATCTTCATCGAGAGCGCCTGTTTCGACCCGGTCGTCATCCGTCGCGGGGCGCGCGCCCTGGGGCTGAAGACCGACGCCAGCTACCGCTTTGAACGGGGCATGGACGCCGAGGCCACCCTGCCGGCCATGAAGCTGGCCCTGTTCCTCCTCTCGCGCTCGCAGGGCCGTCCGCTGGCTCCCGCTTTTTTTCAGGACGCCTATCCCCGGCCGCTGCCGCCGGCGCCCATTCGCCTGGAAAAGGAATATCCGGGCCGCCTGACCGGCATGGACATCCCCGCCGCGACCAGCGCCGCCATCCTCGGACGCCTCGGCTTCACCATGACCGAAGATGGCGGGCACTGGCAGGTGCAGCCCCCCAGCTGGCGCGTGGACGTGAACTGCAAGCAGGACCTGGTCGAGGAGATCGCCCGCATCCACGGCTATGAGCACCTGCGCGGCGAAATGCCGCTCACGGCCAACCCGGTCCTGCGCCTGGACCGCGAGCGCGCCCTGGTGCAGCGTTTGAAAAACCGGCTGGCCGATTCCGGCTTCAACGAAGTGATCAACTACGTGTTCCAGGCGCTCGAGGAAAACCGCCTGGCCGACCCGCTCCTGCCGGCCCCGGCCCTGAAGAATCCGCTGGGCAAAGATTTTTCGCTGCTGAAGAACTCGCTGCTGGCCGGACTGCTGAGGAACACGGCGGCCAATGCCAACCAGTCCCTGGAGCGGGTGACCCTTTTCGAGATCGGCAAGGTATTCGAACTGCGGGCGGGGCGGGTCGTGGAGACCCGGCGGCTGGCCGTGAGCGCCTATGGGCGGCTGCAGAAGAAGGACTGGCGCCTTCTGGAGCAGCCTTTCGACCTGCCGGCATTCATGTCGCAGCTGGCGCTGCTCGCGAGAATGCTGCGCCTGGAGCTGATCCTGCGCAAGGCGACGCACCCCGCTTTTTCCGACCGCTGCTGCTTTGCCGTCGCCATCGCCGGTCGCGAGTGCGGTTGGGCCGGCGAGATCGCCCCGGAGTTCCGCCGCTTCTACAAGCTGGACAAGCCGGTCTATGCCGCCGAGCTCGACCTGGCGGCCATGATCGCGGCCGTGCCCGAGAACCGTTTCCGCCAGTGGAACCGCTTTCCCGCCGTGCGCCGCGATTTCACCTTCCTGATGGCCAAGGCGGTGAGCTACGAGGAGTTGTGCGCCGCGGTCGGGCGCCTGCGGCCGGCGGTGCTGGAGAGTTACGAGCTGACCGATGTCTTCCAGGGGGACGCCGTCCCCGCCGACAAGGTCAGTTTTTCCATGGGATTCACCTATCGCGCCCAGGAGCGCACCCTGACCGGCGATGAGGTGAACGCCGTCCACCTGGAATTCGTCGGCAGGCTGGCGGCGCGAGCTGGGCCTAATCCAACGGTAAGGAGAGAATGCATGAGCAGCAGTATCAAGGAGTTCGATAAACTGGAAGAGAAGATCAACCGGCTCATCGCCGGCATGAGGGCCCTGCGCGATGAGAACCAGAAGCTGAAAAAGGAGCTGCAGGAGATCAAGCACGATTCCTCCCAGCGCGAGGGCGAGAAGGGCGAGATCCGCAAGAAGATCGCCTCGCTGATCGACCTGGTCGATTCGCTAGGGGAATAATGGGCAAGGAAGTCGAGGTCCGCATCACCGGCAAGAAGTTCGTGTTCCAGCTGGCCGACGACGTCCAGCCCGAGGAGTTTCTGCAGGTGGTGGAGTACGTAGAGAACAAGATCAATAAAATCAAGAGCAGGATGAACGAATTGGACGCCCAGAAATTGGGATTGTTAACTTCGATAAACATCGCCCAGGACCTCTTCTCCCTGAAAAAGGAGAACGAGAAGCTGGCTCAGATCCTGGGGCGGATCGACACGCTGTTGTCGCCTGAAAGCGAGGATGGAAAGTTAACCGTCAGTTTGTCGTCCTGATCACAGGAGGAAGACAATGACCGAGATCGCTTTGGTGCTGATCGGCACCCTGTTGGGAGGCGGTGCGGTATTTTTCTTAAAAAAACTGATATTCGCCGGGGAATTCCGCAAGGTCGAGGCCTACCAGAAGCAGCTCGAGGCCAAGAACCGCGAGGATCTGGAGCGCTCCCGCAAGCAGTCCCAGCTGGAGCTGAAGGAAGAGTTCGCCAATTGGAAGAGCGAGTACAACAACCGGCAGAACGAAAAAGTGAACCGCCTGAACGCCACCGAGAAACGCCTGATCCTCAAGGAAGAGAACCTCGACAAGCGCTACACCAACCTGGACAACAAGGAGAAGGAGCTGAAGAAGAAGGAGCACGACCTCGACCTGCAGGAAGAGGAGATCGGCGCCCTGAAAAGCCAGGTCAACAAGCTCCACGAGGAGCAGCGGCTGAAGCTGGAAAAGATCTCGGGGCTGACCGTCCAGGAGGCCAAGGACCTGATCATCCGCCAGTACGAGGGCGAGGCGCGCCTGGAATCGGCGCAGAAGCTGAAGCAGATCGAGGATGAGCTGAAGGACAGGAGCCAGCAACTGGCCAAGGAGGCCATCTCCAACGCCGTGCAGCGCATCGCCACCGAGCACGTGGTCTCCTCGTCGGTCACCGTCATCGACCTGCCTTCCGACGAGATGAAGGGGCGCATCATCGGCCGCGAGGGCCGCAACATCCGCGCCCTGGAGAACGCCACCGGCGTCGACTTCATCGTCGACGACACTCCGGAGGCCATCCTGGTTTCCTCTTTCGACCCCATCCGCCGCGAGATGGCCAAGCAGGCCATTGAAACGCTGATCGCCGACGGCCGCATCCACCCGGCGCGCATCGAGGAGATCGTTGACCGCATCAAGGGCAACTTCGACAACTACCTGCGCAAGCAGGGCGAAGCCGCCGTGCTGGAGCTGGGCATCCGCGACCTGAACCCGGAGCTCTACTTCTACCTGGGCAAGCTCAAGTTCCGCTCCTCCTTCGGCCAGAACGTGCTGGAGCATTCGCGGGACGTGGCCTGGATCGCCGCCATGCTGGCGCGCGAGGTCGGAGCCAACATCACCATCTGCAAGCGCGCCGGTTTGCTGCACGACGTCGGCAAAGCCATCGATCGCGAGACCGAGGGCACGCATACGTCGCTCTCGGTGGATCTGGCCAAGAAATACGGCGAGTCGGCCGCGGTGCTGGACGCCATCGCCTCGCACCACATGGACACGGCCTTCAACTCCATCGAGGCCGTCCTCATCCAGGCCGCCGACAGCATCTCCGCCGCCCGCCCCGGGGCGCGCCGCGAGATCCTGGAAACCTACATCAAGCGCCTGGAAAAGCTCGAGGAGCTGAGCAAGTCCTTCCCGGGCGTGACCAAGGCCTACGCGCTGCAGGCCGGGCGCGAAGTGCGCGTCATCATCAATGCCAACGAGCTCGATGACAACCGCACCTTCCTGATCTGCAAGGATATCGCCAGGAAGATCCAGGACGAGATGGAATATCCGGGGCAGATCAAGGTCTCGGTGATCCGCGAGGTCCGCGCCATCGAATATGCC
>CAVSZS010000011.1:0-179108 GCA_963732485.1 Candidatus Aminicenantota bacterium | reverse complement strand
GACTGCGCCGCCCTGGGCCGGGAACAGGGCGTGCCCAACGTCATGATCAGCAACGGCTTCATCGCCAAGGAACCCATGCGCGAACTGTGCCGCTACCTGGGCGCGGTGAAGATCGACCTCAAGGCCTTCCGCAAGACATTCTACATCAGCAATGCGGCGGCCTGCTGCAGCCGGTCCTGGACACCCTGCTCACCTTGAGGGCGGAAGGGATCTGGTTCGAGATCGTGGTGCTGCTAATCCCGGGTCTGAACGACTCGCGCCGGGAGACGGAAGCCATGTGCCGTTGGCTGGCGCGCGAACTGGGCCCCGACGTGCCCCTGCATTTTTCGCGCTTCGCCCCCACCTACAAGCTGAAGAACGTGCCGCCCACGCCGCCGGCGACGCTGCAGCAGGCGCGGCGCATCGCCCTCGCCGCCGGCATCCGCTACTGCTATATCGGCAACCTGCTGTCGGACGCGGAACACACCTACTGCCCGGCCTGCGGCAAGGTGCTGCTGCGCCGCCTGATGTATACCGTCGAGAACGAAGCGCTCAGGGACGGCCGCTGCGCGTTCTGCCAGACGAAAATCCCAGGCGTCTTTGCCTGACCGGGGGCGGAAACAGGCTTTTTATTTCGTCCGTTTTGTTATATAATAAATTTTTAATCGCCAGCTCCGGCGCCTGACGCAAAAAAACCTCCAGGGAGACCCAGATGGCCGAGAAAATCCTTATCCGCGACCTTACGCTCCGCGACGGGCAGCAATCACAGTTCGCCACGCGCATGAACCAGGCCCAGGTGGACCGCCTCCTGCCCCATTATCAGAAGGCCGGATTTTACGCCATGGAGGTCTGGGGCGGCGCCATGCCCGACTCGGTGATGCGCTTCCTGAACGAGAACCCCTGGACGCGGCTGGAAACGATCAAGTCGGCCATCGGCTCGGTTTCCAAGCTCACCGCCCTGTCGCGCGGCCGCAACCTGTTCGGCTACAACCCCTATCCCGACGAGGTGATCGAGGGCTTCTGCCGCAACGCCGTGGGCTCGGGCATCGACATCATGCGCATCTTCGACGCCCTGAACGACATCGACAACATGAAGTCGACCATCCGCTATGTCAAGCAGAACAACGGCATCGCCAACTGCGCCGTCTGCTATACCGTCGATCCCCGCTTCACGCTCGGCGACCGCGCCCGGGCCTTCCTGCGCGGCCGGCCGTTGCCCGGGAAGATCTTCAGCGTCGACTACTTCGTCAGCAAGGCCGAGCAGCTGGCCGGCCTGGGCGCCAACATGATCACCATCAAGGACATGGCCGGGCTCATCGATCCCGCGACTTCGGGCGAGCTGATCCGCGCCCTTAAAAAGAACGTGGGCATCCCGATCAACCTGCACACCCACTGCACGCCTGGCTTTGGCCTGGCCTCGGTGCTGATGGCCATGCTCAACGGCGTCGACATCGTCGATACCGTCATCCTGAATTTTTCGGGCGGGCCCGCCGCTCCGGCGTTCGAGCTCATCCAGCTTTTCGCCGACAAGCTGGGCCTCGCGACCGGGGTCGACCGCGCCGCAGTGGCGGCCATCAACAAGGACCTGCTGGACATCCGCCAGGAGCTGGCCCAGTTCGACCAGTACAAGATGTTCCCGCTGGCCTTCGACATCGCCGTTGACAAGCTTCCCGTTGAAGTGGACGCCCTGTTCGACGGATCCATCGTTGCGGCCAGGGCCGGACGCATCGACGAGCTGCTGCGCTGCACGCAGGCCATCGAGAAGCATTTCAACTTTCCCGCCCCCGACGACATCGTGCGCGTCGCCCAGATCCCCGGCGGCATGTACACCAACATGCTGGCGCAGCTGCAGCAGGCCAAGCTGGAGCACCTGAAGGACAAGGTGCTGCAGACCGTGCCGCGCGTGCGCCTGGACGCCGGCGTGCCGCCGCTGGTCACGCCAACCAGCCAGATCGTCGGCGTGCAGGCGGTCAACTGCGTCATCGACGAGGCCAACGGCAAGCCCTTTTATACCTCCAAGTCCACGCAGTTCGTCAACTTGGTCAAGGGCACCTACGGCGAGACGCCGTTCCCGGTCGATCCCGCCTTCCGGCTGAAGATCGCCGGCACACGCCGGGAAACCCCCTACGACACCTCAACCTACCAGCGGCAGGAAAGTCCCCTGCTGCGCAAGTTCGACTACGCGCCGCTGGCGCGCGGCGAAAAAGAGGAGTTGCTGCTCGAGCTTTTCCCCAACGTGGCCAACACCTTCCTGAAAAACCTGCGCGAGAAGGAGTTCCAGGCCGCCGGCGGCAAGGCCGCCAAGGTAGAGGAGCCCGATGCCGCGAGCCTGGTATGGGAGAGCCTGGCGGAGTACGCCTAGGCCGGGAGAAGAGAAGGATGGCCAAGATCGCCTTCGTCGTCCAGCGCTACGGCCGGGAGGTGATGGGCGGCTCCGAGCTCCACTGCCGCCTCCTAGCCGAGCAGCTGGCCGGCCACGGGCACTCCTGCACGGTCTACACCATCACGGCCCAGGACTATGTCTCCTGGAGCAACGAATACCGCGACCGGGCAGTCGGTGCTCAACGGCGTGCGTATCAATCGCTACGCCGTGAACGCGGCCCCGCGACATACCGGCCTTCAATGCCTTGTCCGACTGGATCTTCAGCCACGACCACTCCCGGCCAGGACGAGCTTGCCTGGATGGAGCGGCAGGGGCCGTTTTGCCCGGACCTCATCCAGGCCGTCGGCCGGGAAGAGTTCGGCCACGACCTGGTCATCTTCTTCACCTATCTCTATTACAACACCTACTGGGGGCTAAGCGGCCTGGGCGGCGCGGTGCCCGTGCCCACGGCCCATGACGAGCCCGGCCCTGGCGCTTGGCATCATCCGTGAGGTGTTTAGCCGGCCCGACGCCTTCATCTTCAACACCGAGGCGGAGAAAGCGCATGCTCGGCCGCTATTTTTCCTTCGAAGGCAAATACCAGGACACCGTCGGCGTCGGTGTCGACCTGTCCCCGCCGATTTGGACGTGGCCGCCTTCCGCGCGGCCACGCCCTCGACTCTCCCTTACATCCTCTATGCCGGCCGCATCGAGCCGGGCAAGGGCTGCGCGGAGATCATTGAATATTTTCCGACTACCGCCGAAAGAATCCCGACCTGCACCTGATCCTCATCGGCCAGCAACTCATGCCGACTTCCCGACATCCCCGCATCCGCTGTCTCGGCTTCGTCTCGCCCGCCGAGAAGAACGCGGCCATGGCCGGGGCGCTGGCCACGATCCATCCTTCCCATCTCGAGAGCCTGTGCATGGCGGCCCTGGAATCGCTGGCCGTGCGCACGCCCATCCTGGTCCAGGCCGCGACCGACCCGCTCCGCCAGCACGCCGTCCAGGGGCAATGCGGCCTCATGTTCTCCAACCGCGAGGAGTTCGCCGCCGCCCTGGAACTGCTGGCCGGGGACAAAAAACTGCGCGCAGGCATGGGCGCCAACGGCCAGGCGTATGTCGAGGCCAACTACACCTGGGAGCGCATCATCGCCAAATACGAGCGGCTCATCGCCTCCATGACGGGCGGCTGAACGGATTTTTCAGCAGCCGAAGTAGAAATTTGCCGAAAATCGAACTGTAGTGACAAGTGCTAAGTGACGAGTGACAGACAGTGACAAGGTAAGACTAAAAATTCCAAATCACAAGCACCAAGCACCAAACACGCTGCGCGCCAAATTCCAATTGACCAATGACCCAAACGAAGAAACGCACTAGATCTCCGTGGGAGTAGGGAACGCAAATTTGCGTTCCCCTACTGCAAGCTCTCGTTTTGGACATTGGAATTTGGGATTTGAAATCTATTTGTTATTTGGTGCTTGGAATTTGGTGCTTTATCTCTTACTTTTGCCTTTTGCCTTTATTATTTATCTTCAGATTTTTTCGATCTTCAAGCGATAGACCACGTTCCGTTCGGCCAGTTGCTCGATGATAAACTCCACGCACTGGGGCTCCTCGCCGATGAACTCGGGGGCGATGATGCCCTGGCGGGTGTAGAGCCCGCGGGCCAGCATGCGCACGGCGGCGGTGGCGGTGTAGCCGGTGGTGCGGGCCATGGAGTGGACGTTGCCGGGGACGTCAAAGCGGTCGAACAGGTCGTAGGTATAGCGAACGCTCTCGCCCTTCAGCTCCCCTTCGACGACGACCTGCATCACGGTGATGTCGGTCTCGCCAGGCTGCAGCTTCCAGATGGGAAAGAGCAACTTGGCGGTGAAGTCCAGCGGCCGGATGCGCACGCCGTTGATCTCCAACGGCTCCTGGCTGAAGAAGCCGGTCTCGCGCAAGACGGCGATCTTTTCGATATGGCCGGGATAGCGCAGGGTCTTTTCCTTCATGTTGGGGATGTCGAGGGTGCGGGCCAGGGTGCGCAGGCCGTCGCTGTTGAAGGCCACCAGCGAGCTGACGCCGGGGAGGTTCAGGTACTCGGCGTCGGAGAGCGCCGGGCGCACCACCAGCTTGCCGTTCTCCACGTAGCGCGCCGGGCGGATGTACTCCTCGATGACGTCGAGGGGCGAAAAGACCGCCTTGTATTCATAGGGCCAGACTCGGGTCTCGGGCAGGCCGCCCACGTAGATCAGCGCCGACGAGGTGCTGTCCAGCAGGTGGTGGACGTGGCCGACCAGCACGTTGCTCATGCCCGGCGCCACCCCGCAATCGACGATGGCCGTGACCTTGTATTTTTTGGCCAGCTCGTCGAGCAGGAAAGCGTCCTCGGGAAAGAAGGCGATATCGACGGCGTTCTTGCCGCTCTCGATTATCGCCTTCAGGGTCTGGAAGCCCAAAAAGCCGGGGACGGCGTTCAGCGCCAGGTCCTGGCCGGAGACCAGTTCCTTGACGCGGGCGGGATCGGAAAGGTCGGCCTGGACGGTCTTGACGGCCTTGTTGCCGGCGCATTTTTGCAGCGATTCGGCGCTGAGGTCGGCGACCGTGACTTCAAATTGCGGATCAGTGGCCAGGTCCAGCGCCATGGGCGCGCCCACCAGCCCGGAACCGAGGACGATTATTTTCATTTTTTTCATTTTTGTTCTCCTGTTTGATTTACTGTTTCCGAATAGGCGAAACAACGTTCGCCCGACGCTGGACAAACGGCCGCTGCCGGATTACAGGCCGCTGAAGCGGTTGAGAAAGGCGAGCAGATGGTGCTGGCGCTGGCAGCGCTCGGCGGACCCGGTCGATCGGTCGGTCCATGTCATGGTCGGATTTTACAGGATGCGTGCGATTTTGTAAAGCGCCGCGCCCGGCCGTCCCGCCATTGACGCTGGGAGGGAATTATATTAAAATGGCGCTTCTGACCGTCTCACGCCGAAGTAGCTCAGTTGGTAGAGCAACTGATTCGTAATCAGTAGGTCGCGAGTTCAACTCTCGCCTTCGGCTTTCAAATCCCACCTTGATTTCCCTTTATTATCAGCGACCGTCCCCCGGCAGTCACATAGGTTTTAGATTCTTATTCAGTCTATCTACAATTTTATCGAAATCGCGTTGTCGGGATTGTTCCGTTTTAAATGAAAGGTAGCGTTTCGTGTAGGTGATCCGAACCGACAATGGCATCGCCTTGAAATTCTCATAAGCCGGCGTGATGCCGGCCAACTGTGCCGCGAACGCAGCAACCTGTTCTTCAGTAACCGAGTTGCTCTTCGGAGCTGCCCACATGCCGTTTCGTTTTGCGTCTGCGACCGCTTTTTCGCCCAATTCGGTCATCAACCCTTTTTGCCGCAGTTTTTCTATTGTTTTCTTGTTTTTTTCGGACCAGAGACTTTTGGGGCGACGGCGGGAAAAATATTTTATATATTTTGTGTGGTCGATGCTCTTCATCTGACTGTCTATCCAGCCAAAACAAAGCGCTTCTTCCAAAGCGTCGTTTGCGGAAACAGTAAGCAAGGCTTTTGTTTTAGCGAATACAAGCCAAACGCCGTTCGCTGTCTCCGCGTTTTCATGCAGCCAGGCGCGAAAATCGCCGCGCGAAACAAATAGTAATTCAGGAACATCAGTTCTCATCATAACAACTCCTATATATGGGGCGAGAGAAAGCGGTTATGATGCCTACACGCCGCCGTCGGGGCGCTCTCCGCCGATTATAGACCAATGGGTATGGACGATACGCCATTGCCCTGCCTGGCGATGATAGACCTCGGTGCAGTTCCAGGCAGAGCGTGCCGTGACCGTGCCGTCGCTGTCCAGCCCGGCCCAGAGGTAACGGTAGGTAAGCAAGGCCGCATCGCCCACAACATCGACGCGCGGATCGACGTACTCAACCGCGGAGGCGCCCCCGCCATTGCCGCGCATCCCGTTGTAAAATTCTGTGAGACCGGCGATCCCCGTGAGCCGCTCCGGAAGGATCGGGTCGAAATAGGTGACCTGGGGCACGGCGAGAGCCAGGAAACCGTCGGGATCGCCCTGGCGCCAGCGATTCATGGCGGCTTTCTCCAGGGCCAGGATTTCTGTGGCGTCGGTGGGAAGCTGGGCTGCCTTGACTGTGATCGGAAGCGGCACATTGACCGCAGCGGGTTGGCTGTGCCCGATATGGGACCAGTGCGAGTGCAGGATCTTCCAGACGCCGGCGCGGCGGATATAGACTTGGGTGGTGTTCCAAAAGGAGGTGCGCTTCATCTTCCCTTCAGCGTCGCGGCGCAGCGAGTGGTAGTTGTAGGTGAGGACGGCCAGGTCGCCAAGCAGCGCCACCCGCGGGTTCACGAATTCAGAGGCGTCGTAACGGACTTTTCCCAGGAGCGGAGTCAAGTATTCCCGGTAGGCTTGGGTTCCGATCACCGGCGCGGCGAGATTCGGATCGACATAGATGACATCGTCGGTGCTGATCTCCACCCAGCGCAGCGGATTGCCCTGACGCCACTGTTCCATGGCCTCGTTCTCCAGCCGGAAGATTGTATTGGCCGGAGTAGCGGGGCCATTCAGGCTGGGGGTGATGAGCTCATTGCTGGCTGGTGGTCCGCCGCCGACCTCCCTTGCCTGAACCAGAGCAGCTGCAGCAAAAACAAGCAAGCAAAGAATGGTCTGCGTCATACGTCACCTCCGGAGATGCATCGTTACCCAAAGGAAATTCAATCATGAGATGGTCCTGCCTGTCAAGATCGGTAAGCGCCGTTGCTTAAGGCGGACTTCCTGATGGTTCTTGATCAGCAGGTCGTGAGTTCAACTCTCGCCTTCGGCTTTTTCCTTCAGTCGCAACGGGATCTCGATTCCGGCTTGCAGCCGCAGATAATCCGCATTGCTTCCTCCGCCGTACTTGTACAAAAAATGATGGAAGATCGCAGCCAGGTTGACGAATGTTTGCGATCCCGGCTTGACCCGGAACTTTCCCCCAATCCCGCCGGAAAATTGGACAAAGGTGGTTTTGTAATCGAAGGGGCCGGTGAACATCCCGATCCCGCCCAATAAGTATACCTGGGTCATGGCCGACCTGCTTAGCGTGACCAGGCCGTTCAGGTTGAAGGACAAGCAGGCCAGCGATGTCGTTCCCGAGTCGTAGCGATCAAAATAAACAAAAAACCAGTGATTGGAGCAGTTTTGATAATTCACGTTGAGCTGCAAGCCGAACCAATCGACAAAATTGTGCTGCACATATCCGCCCAGAACAAGATTGGGCTTGTAATGATTGAACGTATGGCCACCCGGGGATTCATCAATGAATTGCTCGCCCAGAGCGAAAGACCAGCCGGTGTAGAGCCCGAAAAATGTTTTTTGCTTTTGCTCGGCGCCGGCCGGAAGAACCATCAATAGCAGCATTATAAGAAACAGGCAACTCAGACGCAGATTACTCGTTTGGTTTTTGTCGTGAACGAACATTAAGACCTCCTTATGGCATCGCAAAACCCGACCCCATGGATCAGATAACTGCCAGTGCATAGTGGGCGGCCCCCAAGAGGCCGGCTTCAGGATTGGTGATCACGCAGAGCGGAATGCGTTCCAACAGCCCTGAGAAGCGTCCTTTGGCGATGAAGGTAGTGCGGAAAGCGGGCGCGCGCAGCAGCGGCAGGATGCGCGGCAGGATGCCACCGCCGAAATAGACACCGCCAAGGGCCAGGACCTTCAAGGCCAGGTTGCCCGCTTCAGCGGCCAGGATGGCGACAAACAGATCCAGCGCCGCCTTGCAGATGGCGCTCGAATTCTCCAAAGCGGAGCGGACGATCGTTGGCACTGGATCGCTGACTGCAGCCAGCTGGGCGGCCAGCCAGGGGGGTTCGGGCCAGCGGCCGCTGTCTTTGAGAAAAGCATAGATGTTGGGGATGCCGCTTCCCGAACACACCCGCTCCCAGGAGACATGGCCAAAACGCGGGCGCAGCCAGGCCAGCAGCTCCGCTTGCAGCTCATCGCCAGGAGCGAAATCCGCATGGCTGCCCTCCGAGGCCAAGGCCCGATAGCCCCCTGCTTCCCAGACCAGGAATGACTCGCCCAAACCGGTTCCCGGCGCGATCACCGCCAACGCGCCCTGGGGCGCCGGCTCGCCGGCATGGATCGTTTCCACGTCCGTGGAAGGCAAAATGGGGATGGCGTGGGCCAGGGCCGCCAGGTCATTCAGCAGGCGCACCGGGATCCCGCCCAGGCTGGAGCTGAGAGCGGATTCATCCACCAGCCAGGGCAGGTTGGTGGCTTGAACGCGGCCGTTGATCACGGGGCCGGCGATGCCGAAAGCGGCAGCCGTCGGCAGCAGCTGCCGGCCGGCCAGGAAGCGTTCGATCACCGCGGACAGGTTCGGGAATTCAGGGCTGGCAAAAACATCCTGCGCCAGCGGGCGAAGCAGCCCGGCGGTCAGGGAAAAGGCGGCGAGAACGGTTTTGCTGCCGCCCACGTCCCCGGCCAGGATGATCGGATCAGAACCCTTTCCCATTTCAGGAGGTTTTCCCGGCGCCGGGAAAGATCATGGAGAAAAACCGCAGCCATGCTTTATGGGCAGACTCTTTGTTGTCCATGTTCCTGATGATAGCATATTCCCGGGGGCAAAAGCGATGCAATTCCCCGGCCTGGGCTGCGCAATTCGCGCGGGCGATGCCTTCCACGTTCGATCCGTCAAGCCAGGCAGCGCTATTCTTCCGGGCTTGTTTTCCTCCCGCGGGCGAATACGCTGTAGAGCACGGGCAGCAGGACCAGCGTCAGCAGGGTCGAGGAGATGAGACCGCCGACCACGACCACGGCCAGCGGCCGCTGGATCTCCGAACCCGGTCCGCTGGCGAACAGCAGCGGCGCCAGGCTGAGCACGGTGATCGTCGCCGTCATCAGCACCGGCCGCAGGCGGTTCAGGCATCCGGCCATGACGGCTTCGCCCACGGGCATGCCGCTCTCCTGGAGCTGGGTGATCTGCGACAGCAGCACGATGCCGTTGAGCACCGCGATGCCGAAGAGGGCGATGAAACCGACCGATGCCGGCACCGACAGGTAGAGCCCGGAAATAAAGAGGGCCAGCACGCCGCCGATCAGGGCAAAAGGCAGGTTGAGCAGGACCAGGAGCGAAATGCGCATGGAGCCGAACGTCAGGTAGAGGAGAAGCAGCACCAGGCCGATCGTGGCCGGCAGGATGACGGCCAGCCGCCTCATGGCCCGCTCCTGGTTCTCGAACTGGCCGCCCCATTCGAGGAAGTACCCCGGGGACAGGGCCACGCTGCCGGCGATCGCCTGGCGCGCCGCGCTGACGAAGCCGCCCAGGTCGCGGCCGGAGATATTGCACTCGATGCCTATGCGCCTCATGCCGTTCTCGCGGCTGATCTGGCTTGGCCCCTCGAGCAGCGAAATCTCCGCGACCTGGCTCAGCGGCACCCAGGCGCCGCCTGGGGCGCGGACGCGAATGGCCGCCACGGCTTCGAGCGAATCCCGCTTGTCCTCGGGGTAGCGCAGCTGCAGGTCGAAGAACTTGTCGCCCTCGTAGATCGTCGTCACCGTCTTGCCGCCGACGGCCGCCTCCACCACATCCTGGACATCCTCCACGTCCAGGCCCAGGCGGGCGATGCGCGCCCGGTCGGCGCGGACGGTGAGATAGGGCTGGCCGCTGATCACCTCGGCATTGACGTCCTTGGCCCCGGGGATGCGCTTCACGACCGCGGCGATCTCCGCCGCCTTGTCCTTGAGCACATCCAGGTCCTCGCCGAAAAGCTTGATGATCAGCTGCGCCTTGGTGCCGGCGACCAGCTCGTCGATGCGGCAGGCGATGGGCTGGCTGAATGAGACCGCCATGCCGGGGATGTCCGCCACCGCCGCGCGCATGCGGTCTGTGAGCTCCTCGCGGGAACGGGTCGTCGTCCACTCGCTTCGCGGCTTCAGCATGCCGACATAGCCGGTTTTTTCCACTCCCCGCGCCTCCAGCGCAATGCCGGTCTGGCCGGTTTTGCCGACGATCGTCTTCAGCTCCGGGAATTGCATCAGCCGGGCTTCGACCCGGCGGCTCAGTTCCAGCGACCGGGACAGGGAGATGCCGGGCAGGAACTGGACGTCCATGTCAAAGGCCCCCTCGTCCATGATGGGCATGAACTCGGTGCCCAGGCGCGGGATCAGCAGCAAAGCCCCGGCCAGCAGGGCCAGGGAAGCCGCGATGACGGCCGGCTTGCGGCGCAGCGCCCAGCGCAGGACCGGCATATAGGCGCGGCGGGCGCCAACGACCAGGAAACTCTCCTTTTCGGCGTGCGGCCGCAGGAACGAATAACAGAAAGCCGGGATGACCAGGACCGACAGGACCAGGGAGGCGATGAGCGCGATAACATGGGTGAAGGCCAGGGGCAGGAACATCTTGCCCTCGATCCCCTGCAGGGCGATGATCGGGATAAAGGTCAGGGCGATGATGAGTTCCCCGAAAATGGAGGGCTTGCGCACCTCGAGCACCGCCTTCAGTACCGCGGGCAGTTTCCTCCCGGCCGCCCCGGCCTCGCCCAGGTGACGCTGGACGTTCTCGACCTGGATGATGGTCGCGTCGATGATCATGCCGATGGAGATCGCCAGCCCGCCCAGGGACATGAGGTTGGCCGAGATGCCGGCGACGCGCATGAGGATGAAGGTGAAGAGGGTCGAGAGCGGCAGGGCCAGGATGACGATGAACGCCCCGCGGAAGCTGCGCAGGAACAGGTACAGGATGAGCAGCACCAGGAGCGAGCCGATGAACAGGGCCTCGCTCACCGTCGAGACGGCGCGCTCGATGATCTCGCTGCGGTTGTAGTAAGGCACGATGCGCAGGCCGTCCGGCAGGGCGCCCGAAGCGTTGATCTCGGCGACCCGGCGCTCGACGGCGCGCACGACATCGCGGCCATTGGCGCCGCGCAGCATCATCACCACGCCGCCGACGACTTCGCCCTTGCCGTCCTGGACGGCGCCGCCCTGGCGCACGGCCTGGCCGGCGCCTACCACAGCGACGTCACGCAGCAGCACCGGCGTGCCATCGACCGTTTTCAGCACCACGGAGCCGATGTCCTCGACCGTCTGCAGCAGGCCGATGCCGCGCACCAGGTACTGCCGCTCGCCACGCTCGAGGATGTTGCCGCCGACGTTCAGGTTGTTGCGGCGCAGCGCTGCGCCGACCTCGTTCAGGGTCAGGTCGTAGGCCAGGAGCTTTTCCGGGTCCACGTCCACGTGATACTGCCTGATGTAGCCGCCAAAGGAGTTGACCTCGTTGACGCCCGGAACGGACTTGAGCAGGGGGGAGATCGTCCAGTCCTGGACGGTCCGCGCCTCGGTCAGCAATTTCATCTCGTCTGCCGCGGCGCCCGGCCTGGCACGGACGAGGGTATACTGATAGATCTCGCCCATGGCCGTGGAGACCGGCCCCATCGAGATCTGCACATTGCCTGGAACCAGCTCGCGGGCCTCGATCAGCCTCTCGAGGACCCGCTGGCGGGCGAAATACGTGTCGACCCCGTCCGCGAAGATGACGGTGACCACCGAGAGCCCGGATTTCGACACCGAGCGGACCTGGACCAGCTGCGGCAGCCCGCGCATGGCGGTTTCGACCGGATAGGTGACGAAGCGCTCCACCTCGGGCGGCGACATGCCCGGGGCGGCGGCCAGCACTTCGACCTGGATGTTGGTGACATCGGGGAACGCGTCGATGGGAATGTGCAGGACCGACCACAGCCCGAGGGCGACCAGGAACAGCACTCCGACGAGAACGAGGAAGCGCCGGTGCAGCGCCCCCGCGATCAGCCGTTCAAGAATGCCCATGCTCATCCTCCATGACGCCCTTGTGCATTTCGGACTTCAGCAGAAAGCTTCCGGAGGACGCCACCGTCTCCCCGGCAACAAGGCCCTCGAGGACCTCGACCCGGCCGCCCAGCCGCTCGCCGGTCTTGATCTCGCGACGGACAAAGCTCCTCTCGCCGGCCAGGATGAAGACGATCTCGCGGCCCTCGTCGTCCTGGACCGCCGCCTCGGGCACGGTCAGGATCGTTCTGGCGGCGGCGCCGGCCAGGGCCGCCTCGACGAACATCCCCGCCTTGAGCCTTCCCGCCGGGTTCGCGACTTCGACGCGGCCGGTGACCGTGCGCGTTTTTTCATCCAGGACATCTCCGATGAGCAGCAGCTGTCCGCGGAAGACCTCCCCGGGGTAGGCCTGGGTGCGCAGTTCGGCCGCGGCGCCCGCCTGCAGGGAGGCCATGTCTTCCTCGCGGATGTGCAGACTGGCCCAGAGGACCGAAGGATCGGCCAAACGGAACAGGTTGGCGCCGAGCTCGACGTGGTCTCCCGCCAAAACATTGGCTTCGATGATGGTTCCGGCGAAGGGGGCGCGGACCGCCAGCAGCGCCTTCGGGAGCCGGGACGCAGCGAGGCCATCCACTTCAACGGCGCTGGCCCCGACCAGGAGGAGTCTCTGGCGCGCGCTGTCCAGTATGGCTTTGGCGGCAAGGGCATCGACCGCATCGGCGCCAAGCGCCTGCGCCCGCTCGGAGGCCTGCAGATACTCGGCCTGCAACGACATGAAGTCGGGGCTGTAGATTTCGGCGAGCACCTGTGCTGCGCCGACCCTGTCGCCGGAAACGGCCAGGACGCGCTCGACACGCCCCTGAGTGCGCGCCGTTAAATGGGCCAGGCGCCGGGTATTGAACTCCAGTCCGCCCGGGGCCGTGACGCGACGGTTGAACGTCAACAATACCGCCTTTTCGGTACGGATATCGGCGACTGCCCAGGCGGCAGGGGTCAGGACGATCGTTGGCGCCCCCCCGGGCTCGTGCCCGGCTTCATGGCTGTCCGCCGTTGCCGGGGCCTTGCCGCGGCAGGCCGGGAAGATCAGGACCAGGGCGAGCGCCGCCCAGAAAATAAAAGAGCGTATTTGATTTCTCATGGGTTTCTCCGTTCATTCTCCACTTCCCCGGCGACAGCGAGATCGGCCAGGGCGATGTTATACAGCATGACAGCGCGCAGGTGCTCCAGCTCTGCCAGGACAAAGGTCCGGTGCAGGTCGAGGAGTGCGTAGGCCTCGGTTTTGCCATAGCGGAAATACTCCAGCTGGATGCGCAGTTCATCCTCGAGCTCGCGCAGCAGATCGCGCTCGAAAACCCGGACCTGCTCCTCGGCGGACTTTGCCGAGGCATAGGCGCTCGCCAACGCCGAGCGCAGGCGGCGCTCGATTGCCGCGGCTTCCAGTCGGGCGCGTTCCAGGTTGGCGGCGGCCTCCAGTGCCAATCCGCGGCTGCGCCCGGGGCGCAGGAACGGCAAGGTCAGCCCCAGGGAAACGCCCCAGGCGGCGGCGCGCACGCTGGGCAGCGAGAACCCGGCCAGGAGATCGGGATTGCGGCTGAGCCCGGCCAGCTTTACCGTTGTTTCCGCCCGGTCACACAGCAGCGCGGCGATGCGCAGGGAGGGCATGTTCAGCCGGGCGCTCTCCCAGACAGCCTCGGCACCAACGGCCAGAGGGATGAACGGCATGCCCGGCGCCAGCTCGACGATCTCGCCGGTTGGACGCGCCAGGAGTTCATTCAATTCCAGCGCCGCCAGGCGCCGCTCCTTTTCCCCCTCGAGCACCTGGTTGCGCAGGCGTGCCTTCTCGGCCCGGGCGCGAAGCAGATCGGCGTAGGCGCCGCTGCCCGAGCGGTATTTTGCCTGCAGATCGCCCAGGAGCAGGTCGAGCCGCCCGGCGGACTTCTCCAGGGCCAGGATGGACTCGGCGGCGAACGCCGCTCGCCAATAAGCCCGCTTGACCTCTGCCGTCACAACCAGCCTGGCCCGCTCGAGCTCGGCCGCGGCAAGGCGCTCCTCGATGCGGCCGGTCTCCGCCCGCAGGGAACGCTTGCCCGGAAATTCGAAAAGTTGCTCGATCCCCACGCTGACCTCGGCCGGATCCCCGCTCCGGTTGCTACCCGGCAGGGAAACCCCCTCCACGGCCGCGGCCAGCTGGGGCTCGGGCCGGGCCGCGAGCTGCAGCGTCCGGCCCCGGGCGGCATCGACCTCCAGCCCGGCGGCAAGCACCCGGGGATTCCCGGCCAGGGCGATCCTGACCGCCTCATCCAGGGTGAGCGCCTGCTCCCCGGCGGCATACGCCGGAACCGACAGCAGGGCCGCCAGGACGACGAATGCCGGGAAGCGGCGGCTGGCCGCAGACAATGTTTTGTTGCCGCAAAATGCCGATTGTATCGTGATTAAAAACGGAATTTTCATCTGTTCACCTCGGGTTTGAAATAAAAAAAAGGCGGGGGGAGTTCGATCAGCAGCGCAAGCGGAAATTTTCGATCGGAGCGGAGCGGGGCGGGGGGGCTTCGGCGAATGGCCCGCAGCGACCCCTGGCGGAGGGCTGCAGGTCCGGCAGCGACGCCTGGTTGTGGACCCCGGGGATGGGGCGCGAGCCGCCGGCAGGAGCGCGATTCGGGCGCACCGCGTTGGCGAGCATGAAGTCTGAGTCGAGATGGACGTCGATGCAAGCCGACTCCAGGCAGGAAGCGCCGGTCTGGTCACGCTCGCCGCACGAATGGCGGGCATCCTGGTGACACGAACAGGAATCCTCGAAAAACTCGATGCGCGGGGAACGGCCGGCCTGGAAGCAAACCACCAGCGAGGGGAGAGAAAAGCTCAAGACCTGCATGGCGCAGGCGGCGAACGCCAGAAACAGCGTTGTGCGGCAAAGATGAGATTTCGCGATCGAAAGCAACATGAACTCCTTAACCTCGCTCCCCTATCATACCAGAAACGGGAGGCCGCTTCAAGAACCGCGCCACTGTTGAGCCCCCGGCTTTGCGCCTGTTCTCAGGCATCAAGGCCATGCATGCGGATCGGGCGTAATGGCTGGCTGGACCGTCAGATCCCGGCGCTGAAATCCTGCCATTTTTTTTTGGACAGGCCGAAGGCCAGCATGGCATCGGCGCGGGCGACGATCCCGCCCGCGGCGAAGGCGATGACCGTGGGCACGGCATGGATTTCGTAGCGCGTCCATAAGGGATTGCGCGGATCATCGATTTTCACGCGCAGGAAATTCACGTCACCGGAGCGCTCGCGGACCAGGTCGGCGAAGCGTGTCTTATAGGCGAGGCAGTAGGGGCAGAAGGTCATCTCGAAGAACACGACCGTTTTTTTGGCACCGGAAACGTGCGCCGTGATATCGGCGGGATCGGTCAGCTCGGGCAACAGGTCAGGGGCTTCCGGTGCCGCCGGTTTTTCGCTCCGCCCCCAGCTCAATTGTAACTCTCCATCACCTTGCGGTCCTCGGCCAGCAGCCCGGCGGCGATCTCATCCATCTTGGCCTGTTTCCAGAACGGCAGCCGCAGATGATTTTCGAGATACTTGAGCGGGATGGGGTGGGTGCCGATCACCACCGGCAGCCCGTAGGCGGTCTCGATGAATTCCTTGAACTTGCGGATATTGGGGCAGGGCGGATAGCCGACCACCAGGCCGGTCGCCAGGTGGATGACCTCGGCGCCGTTCTTTTTCAGCTCGGCGGGGACGGACTCGACATTGCCGCCCGGGCAGCCGCCGCAGTTGGCGAAGCCGACGACCTCGACCTCCTCGTCCTTGGAATAGGCCGCAAAGGCCCCGGCCCGCTCGCGCAGGGCGCGGAAACACTTGCCGCCGGCGCAGCTGAGATAGCGCCCGCAAATGATGATGCCGATCTTCTTCATGGGTCCTCCACTGGCTGCCGGGAATATAGCCCCGATCCGCCCCCTTGTCAACCTCGGGGCATCCCGTGATCCGCGGCTCTACTTGATCTCGGCGTTGATCACCAGCACCAGCGACTTGCCCTCATTGCCAATGCGCGAAACCCCGGCCACCAGGTAGCCGTCCTCGGCGATCTCGGTCTCGGAATTCAGCAATTCCTGATTGTTGCTCTTTTGCATCAGGCTCAATCCGAGCTTCACCGAGCGTTTTTTGTCACTGCCGGTTGAAATGGAGATCCGTTTGAAATTTAACTGCAGGTTCTCGCCGATTGCGGAAGACAGCACAACCCTTCCGAACTCAGAGCCATCCTTGGTTGTGTTCGAGGAAGCCCCATCCAGCACGTAGGATTTGAAATTCAGGAGGTTACTGACCTCGGCAAGAACCTTCTTCAAATCCTTGTTTTCAATGGCGTCGCTCGTGCCCTCCTTGCCGGCGATGACGGTGAAAATGCGCAAGGTGATGGTCTTCTTCTCCACGTCCAGCTTGCGCAGCTGCTCCTCGAACTGAGCGACCTTGCTTTTTTCCAGGACCACCGAGATCAGGTTGGATTCCCGGCTGTAGGAGCAGTTCATGAAATAAACACTCAGGGCCTCGCGAATGAATTCAGGGGACACGTAGCGCAGGGTGTAGGTCCTGGTCACTACGCCCGTCTCCTTCTGCGTCTCCGCTGCCGGCGCCTCTTTCTGCTCTTCGGCATGGATGGGCAGGGCGAGGAACACCAAAAGCACGATTAATACAACCAGCATTTTTTTCACTTCAACCTCCTTTTTTTTCGATTTTTTCCAAATGTGCGCAAATGACTGTCAACCTCCCATCCCGGCAAGCTGGAAATCATCGCGCTGCACCCAGATGATCTTGATGTTCTTGTCAGGCAAGTTGAACTCGGTGCGGATCTGGGTGATCTTCTTTTCCGCGGCCCGGGGCGGGTAAAGCAGCGGCAGGGAGAAGGCGACGATCAGCGCGGCCGCCGCCAGGAGCGGCCCCCAGAACACGATCCGCCTCCAGGCGAGCAACCGCGGCATCGGGGTCGTTGATCCCACCCTTTCCCGCACCTGGCGGCGCAGGGCGGCGGGAACTTCTGCCTGCGATCGTTCCAGGGCGCTGACGATGAATCGGTCCAATTCTCTATTATTCATGGCCGGCCTCCAAAGCGAGCCGCACGGCCTCGCGGCCGCGGTTCAGGATGAACTTCACGTTGCCCTGGCTCAAGCCGCAGATGGCGGCGACCTCGGCGACGGAAAAGCGGTTGCAATAGAACAGGAAGAAAACCTCGCGCTGGCGGTCGGGCAGCCGGCGGGCGGCCTCGAGCACCAGGGCAACGCCCGGGTCAGCGGCGGCGGCGGCGGGCTCCTGGGCAAGTTCCGCCATGGGGATCACGGCCCGCTCCTGGCGGCGACGCTTGAAATGCCTGCGGATCTCATTGTGGGCGATGGCGAAGATCCAGGCTGGAAAACTTCGGTCGCGGTCGAACGACGGAAAATACTTCCAGGCGCGGAGCACCACCTCCTGGTAGAGGTCGGAACTCTCCGCGGAATAGTTGCTGGCTTTGTGCAAGAAGTTGAATAGCTTGGTCTCCTGGGCGGCCAGCAGCCCCCAAAAGGCTTCCCGCTCACGTTCCAAGACAGCCTGTTCGCTTTGATCCATGGCAGGAGCCATTATAGCATGCCGGCTTAAGGCCAGGGGGGCTACCGCGGAACAGGTCAGCAGCGGAGTTTTCATACCTCTACCTATCGCCATGATGGATAAAAGGTTAGAGGCGGCCGCGATTATTCAGCGACGGAATGGGGGGTTGTCCGCGGCAAGGCTAGAAGCTGGCTCCCAGGCGATAGAAGAAGCGCAGTTCGCGGCTGGTGGCGCTGACCTCGTGGAAGCGGCCCCAACGGTCGATCCCCTCCAGGTTCAGGGAGAGGAAAAGGGGCGAGCGCGGGATGGCCAGCGAGAGGGCGGCGTTGAAGGAGAAGCGCGAATCGCGCAGGCGCGAATCGTCGCGGATGTCGTTCTGGAAGCGGTCGAGCCCCTGGATGGAGGCAAAGCTCTGGTAGCGCGCTCCGGCCTCGGCGCGGAGCGGGCCGCGGCGCAGGTCGAAGCGGCCGGCGAGCGTGTATCCCAGCGAATAGTAATACCCCCAGTTGTGCAGGGTCGTCTTCACTCCCCAGACGTCATGATCCGCCGAATAGGCGTTGTAGGGCAGCGAGTTGACCATGCCGAAATCAAGGGTCGCCTCGACGCCGACCCGGGCGCTGAGCTTGCCGGCGTATCCCGTCCAGTCGAAGGCCGGGCCGATAACGTGCATCGTCGAAAACTTGTCGGTGTAGCGCGTCGGCTGCTCGCGTTCGAACCAGGGATCGGTCATCCCCAGATCGTTGCCATCGTAGTCGGCCAGCGGCTTTTTCTGGAAAAAATCCCAGGCCGTAACCGGCCCGAACCAGGACTCGGAGCCGTACAACCCGCCGGCGTCCTGGCGCACGTCCCGACGCCACCAACCGGCCAGGAGGCAGCGGGTGGAAGCGGAGAATTCCTCGATGCCGCTGTTGTTGAAGCTCAAGGCGATGCGATACTCGTTGTCGAGCGGCCGCCGAGAATAGCCCGACCCCGACCCGGGGCGACCGTAGCCGGAAAGGGTGACCAGGCGCATGTCGAGGTCAAGGGCGATATGGCTGGAAGCGCCGTCAACGGGGGCAGCGGGGCCCTGCTTGCCGCCCAGGCTGAAACGGAAATCGGCGCGGTCAAGGGCGGGAAGGCGCGGCCGCCGGCCCTTGCCGTCCAGAAGGTCGTTGATCGCCAGCGGCGGGTTGACCAGCGTTTCGGCCAGCCGGGCGGCCAGGCCGCGCCGGCGGCGGAAATGATCGGCGATCTGGAACAGGGGTTCGCCGATGGCCGGTCCGCCGATCGACGTGAACACCATGTCATTGATCGAGGCGACCTCGCGCCACTCCGCGAAGTACTCCCAGAAAAAGGAGCCCCCGGTGGAGCACAGCAACGAGGCGAAGGGGCTGAGGCGGTTGCTGCGCGCCCAATTGTAATAGAGGGCGCCCGACCAGGCGTGCGTCCAGTTGAGGCGCAGGTTGTTGGAATCGAGACGCAGCCCTTCCGAGGTGAAGAACTTGCGCTTCTGGTCCTTCCAGGTCAGGGTGAACTGCCAGTCCTCGATGAACTTGGAATACTTGTTCCAGTAATTGACCGTGGAGACGGCGAGGTTGATCCCCAGCTCGACGAACGCCCGGCCGGTTTTGCGCCCGGTCTCCGTTTCGCCCGCCGGCTGTTCCGCGCCGGAACCGGAGTCCGGCCGCACTCCCCGGGCGAGCAAAATGAACAGGATGAACAGGATGATTTTTTTCTTCACCGGGATTCCTTGGGGACGCGGCCGTCCAAGGGGTTGAAAATATCACAATCATGAGCGGCTGTCAATTGTTTCATACCCCCTGTAACACGCTCCGGGCAAGCGGCTGTCACCCGGGATGCGCGATTTTGCGACAAACAGCCATGAGGGGCGGCCGGGGCGACGCCGGGATTGTTTCCCCCTTCCCGCTGTGCTATATTCGGGCCATGAAGGTCAGAGCCGTGCAATTCAGCCCCAGCCTGGGAGACGTCGAAAAAAACCTGGAGTTCCATGCCGACCAGGTCGCCCGCGCCGTCAGGGAAAAGCAGGAGCTCATCGTGTTCCCGGAGCTGAGCCTGAGCGGCTACCAGCTGAAGGACATCGCCGCCGACACCGCCCTGGAGCCGGGCGGTCATGAATGGCGGCAGCTGGAAAAATTGAGCCGCAGGATCGACATCATCGCCGGGGCGCCTGTGGAAGAAGAGCCGGGCATCATCGTCAACGCCGCTCTCTACTTTTCCCGGGGAAAGATGCGGCACATGCACCGCAAGGTGCAGTTGCCCAACTACGGCATGTTCGAGGAGAGGATGATCTTCAAGCCCGGGGACGAGCTTCCACGCCTTCCGCATCGGGAGCTTCAGCGCCGGCATCCTGATCTGCCGCGAGATCCTCTTTCCCATGCTGGCCTACCTCTATTTCCTGCAGAAAACCGACCTGCTGATCGGCATCTCCAACAGCCCGCAGCGCGGCATCGGCAAGGACGGCATCACGTCGTTCCAGCTCTGGGAGACCATGGGCTACGTGTTTTCGCAGTTCTATCACCAGAATTACCTGTTCGTCAACCGCGTCGGCTTCGAGGACGGCATCGGCTTCGGCGGCGGCTCCTTTTTCGCCCGCGCCGGCCAGGGCATCGTCCAGAAAGCCAAGTACGTCGCCGCCGACATTCTGGATGCCGACGTGCGCCGCGCCGACGTGCGCCGCGCCCGCCTGGCCTCCAACTACCTGCGCGACGATCAGCCGGGGCTGGTGCTTCAGGAAATGCGGAGGATTCTCCATGCTTAAAATCGACTGCAAAATGGTGGAAAAGGTCCTGGTGGCCTTCATCAAGGACAGCGTCATCAAGAACGGCTTCCGCAACGCCATCGTCGGCGTCTCGGGCGGGCTCGACTCGGCCGTGGTGCTGGCCCTGTGCCGCAAGGCGCTGGGCAACCGCCACACCTTCGCCCTGCTCATGCCCTACCGCGCCTCGGCGCCTGAGAGCCTGCGCCACGGGGAGCAGGCCTGCGCCGCGTTCAAGGTCGGCAGCGAGGTCATCGACATCTCGCCGTCGGTCGACGCCTATTTCGACCGCTACCCGACCGCCAGCAAGCTGCAGTTGGGCAACAAGTGCGCCCGCGAGCGCATGTCGGTGCTCTACGACCACTCGGTGCGCCGCAAGGCGCTGGTGGCCGGCACGTCGAACAAGAGCGAGCTGCTGGTCGGCTATTCCACCCAGTTCGGCGATTCGGCCGCCGCCTTCCAGCCCATCGGCGACCTGTACAAGACCCAGGTCTTCGAACTGGCGCGACACCTGGGCGTCCCCAAGGATATCATCGCCAAGAAGCCTTCGGCCGACCTCTGGCCGGGGCAGACCGACGAAGGGGAGATCGGCATTCCCTACAAGGACCTCGACGTCATCCTGCACCTGATGGTCGACCGGCGCTGGGACGAAGGGGAGATCATCGAGCGCGGCTATCCCCTGCCGCTCATCCGCCGCATCCGCGCCATGATGGTCAACTCGCAGTTCAAGCGCACCATGCCGCCCATCGCCAAGCTGCACGCCAGGACCATAGGCATCGATTTCCGATATCTCAGGGACTGGAACAAGTAGATGAAGAATCCATTACCCTCAAGGGAAGAGAAAGGGAAGACAAAGGGAAAGGCAAAGGGAAGAGAGAGTGAACGGCCATTTTTAACTTCTTTTCTTCTCTCACTTTCTCTTCCCTCTCTCTTCCCTTTCTCTTCCCTCTCTCTTCCCTGAGCTCATCATGGCTTTGTATATAGTCCCTACTCCCATCGGCAACCTGGGCGACATCACGCGCCGCGCCGTCGAGGTGCTGGCGCGCGTCGATTTCGTCATCGCCGAGGACAGCCGCTACACGCTGAAGCTGCTGAACCACCTGGGCATCAAAAAAAAGATCGTCAGCCACTATCGCCCCAAGGAGGAGCCGCAGGCGGAAAAGATCGTCGCCATGCTGGCCGGCGCAGACGGCGCTCTGGTCACCGACTCGGGAACGCCGGCGATCTCCGACCCCGGAGCGCTGCTGGTCCGCAAGGCCATCGCCGCCGGCATCGCGGTGGTGCCGCTGCCCGGCCCGACCGCCTTCGTTCCCGCCCTGGTCGCCGCGGGCATCGACCCGCAACGCTTCCTGTTCCTCGGCTTTCCGCCGCGCCGCGGCGGCGAGCTCGAACGTTTCCTAAAAGAGCTGGAGCCTCTGCCTTTTACCCTCGTCTTCTACGAGTCGCCGCGCCGGCTGGCGGCATTTTTGCAAAGCGCGGCCGCTGTGCTCGGCGACCGCGACTTCGCCCTGGCCAAGGAAGTGAGCAAAAAGCACGAGGCGTTTGTGCGCGCGCGCCTGGGCGGCTGGCAGGCGGCGCTGAGCCGGGAGGCCGTTCTGGGAGAAATGGTCGTGGTCATCGCCGGCGCCGCCGGCGGCGGTCGCGAGGAGAGCGCCCCGAGCTTCACGACCGTCGACGATCTTTATGCCTACTTCCAACAGCGCTTCGGCATGGGCAAAAACGAGTTGAAAAAAGTGCTGATGAAGAGGAAGGCCAAGGACGCTCCCGACCATGGCCGATAAAAGGCCCGGCCCTCGCAGGGTGGCAGCGTTGGCGCTGCTGACGGTTCTCCTCGTCCCGGCATTGCGCGGCGAGGCGGAAAAGACGGCGCCGCCGCCTGCGCGCAGCGGCTTCGTCATCGCGCCGGTCATCTATTACACCCCTGAGACCAGCCTGGCCTGGGGAGTGGTCGGCATCCATCATTTCCGCCTGGGCCGCTCCGCCGGACCGTCGCGTCTCTCCCACTATCGTTTCAACCTGATCCGCACCCGCAACAAGCAGTCGATCGCCCAGGTCGATTATGAGCTGTACCTGGCCGGCGGCCGCTTCCTGGTCGACGGCGTGGCCAAGTATTCCTACTATCCCGACCGCTTCTACGGCACCGGCAACCGCAGCCGTGAGGAGGACCGGGAGGATTTCACCTCCAGCAACTGGAAGCTGCAACTGAACCTGCAGCGCCGCTGGGGCGACAGTTTTTTCGCCGGCCTGCACCTGGAGAGCTACGACGTTTCCATGCGCGCCATTCAGGAAGACGGCCTGCTGGCCGGCGGCTCCGTCCCCGGCGCCGCGGGCGGAACCGTCAACGGCCTCGGCGTTTTCGCCAAGTGGGACAGCCGCGACAACACGTTCTCGCCGGCCGGCGGCGCCTACCTCTCCTTCTTTTTCAACCGTTTCTTCCGCGCCCTGGGGGGCGACTACGCCTTCGGCCAGGTCACTCTCGACGCCCGCGGCTACCTCGGCCTGGGCGCGGACCAGGTCGTCGCCGTGCAGGGAATCCTGCGCGCGGTGCAGGGAGTGGCCCCGTTCCTGATGCTGCCGAAATTCGGCGGCCTCAACCTGCTGCGCGGCTACTACGACGGCCGCTATTGCGACCGCGGCCTGCTGGCCCTGCAGGCCGAGTATCGCCGGCCTTTATGGGGACGCTTCGGCATGTGCGCCTTCGCCGGCATCGCCCAGGTGCAGCCGCGCTTCTCGCTGCTCGAGCTGTCGGGATTTCACCTGGCCGGCGGCGCCGGCCTGCGCTACAAGTTCAACCGCCGCGAAAACCTGAACGTCCGGCTGGACATCGGCTTCGCCGGCGACGCTCCCGCCTTCTACCTGACCTTCGCCGAGGCGTTCTGAGCTCAACCCTTCGTGACGCGTAACGCGTAACGCGTGACACGGAAGAACAGAACTCGGCGTAAGGCATAAGGTTGAAGAAAGGTATTACTAGGACTTAAATTCCAAATCCCAAGCACCAAATTCCAAACAAATTCCAAATTTCAATTACCCAATGACCAAAACAAAGAAAACGCCATTCCTCGTGCTAACATGAACACTTGTCTTTGTATTGCCTTACTGACACTGACACTGTCACTGATAGTTCGCTGAGTTTCCTTCTACCACTATCACTATCACTACCACTTAGGGCTGATTTCTCGAAATAGGAGCACCAACAGGGCGCGGACTATAAGCCGGATTCTGTCGCGAAGAATCATTTATCTGGCCAAGGCATTACTGCCAAGGTCCAGCAGCTAACCCAGGGCATCGGCCGGGAAAGCCTCGAGCGCCCTTTGTTTAGCTTTGCTCCGGATGGGGTTTGTCTCAGTCGCCGGCGTCGCCGCCTTTGACGGTGAGCTCTTGCCTCACCTTTTCACCCTTACCGGCCGCCCTCGCGGGCGACCGGCGGTCTGTTCTCTGTGACACTTTCCTGACCCACCGCATTGCGATGGGTAATCCCTGTTGGGGATCATCCTTCCCTGCGGAGTCCGGACTTTCCTCCCCTCCCTTACGGAAGAGGCGATTCTTCATCCGCGTCCTGCTGGTGCCCCGCCATTATACCAAGAGATTCGATCTTTTGATAGAGGTTGCTGCGCGGCAGGCCGATTTCCCGCGCAGTCTTGGCCACGTTGTAGTCGAATTCCTTCAATTTCTGCTCTAAAAAAGCCTTTTCCGACTGCGCCTTGAAGTCCTTCCAATTCGTCAATCCGAGCAGCAAGGGCTCGCCTTCCTCGCCGCGGCGGCCGATGTATTCGGGCAGGTCGCGGCTGGTGATGGGATCGTTGTGGCACATGATCAGCAGCCGCTCGACCAGGTTGCGCAGCTCGCGGACATTGCCCTTCCAGGGGTGTTCGCGCAGCAGCTGCAGCGCCTCGGTCGAGAACGCCTTGCGGCGGTAGTTGTTCTCCTCGGAGAAATAGGCGATGAAGTGCTCGATCAGCAGCGGGATGTCCTCCTTGCGCTCGCGCAGCGAAGGCGAATGGATCGGCACCACGTGCAGGCGGAAATAGAGGTCCTCGCGGAAATTCCCCTTCTGGATCTCCTCCTCGAGGTTCTTGTTGGTGGCGGCGATGACGCGCACATTCACGTTCTTGATCTCCGGCGATCCCACCGGCTGCACCTCGCCCTCCTCGAGCACGCGCAGGACCTTGGCCTGGGCTTTCAGGCTCAGGTCGCCGATCTCGTCCAGGAAGATGCTGCCGCGGTGGGCGCTCTCGAACTTGCCGATCTTCTTTTCGTAGGCGCCGGTGAACGATCCCTTCTCGTGGCCGAACAGCTCGCTCTCGATCAGCTCGTCGGGGATGGCGGCGCAGTTGACCTGCACGAAGCGGTTCTGGCTGCGCGCCGACTGCTGGTGGACCAGGCGGGCGATCAGTTCCTTGCCCGTGCCGCTGTCGCCGGAGATCAGCACCGTGGAGTCGCTGCGGGCCACGCGGCGGATCGTTTCCTGCAGGGCTTTCATGATCGGCGCCCCGCCCACCAGTTCGTACTTCTTGGCGGTCAGGTTGCGCAGGTTGAAATTTTCCTTGAGCAGCGAGATCTTCTCGGCGGCGTTGCGTACCGTCAGCACGAGCTTGTCGCGGGAGATGGGCTTCTCCAGAAAATCGAAGGCGCCCAGGCGCGAGGCCTCCACCGCTTCCTCGATCCCCGAATGACCGGAAATCATGATGACTTCGGCCACCGGGTTCAGCGCCTTGAAGGTCTGCAGCACCTTCAGCCCGTCCAGGCCCGGCATTTTCACGTCCAGCAGCACGATGTCGGGAAGGAATTTCTTGAAGAGGTCGATGGCCTCCACTCCGTCTTTGGCAACCTGGACATTGTATTTTTCATAGTTCAGGACCATTTTTACCGATTCCAGGATGTTTTTCTCATCGTCGACGACCAGGACCTTTGCGTTTTCCATGGACATCTTATAGCAAATCGCAGGGGTTTTGACAAATCCCGGCCCGCTCGCGAGCGCGACGCTCCGGAGACCCTGCCGCGGCCGCTTACTCGCTCAGTTTGAACGAGGCGATCTCGGATGTCGTCTGCACCTGCCGGCTCTCGTTGAGCAGCCGCACCTGCCAATAGATCCAGGCGCCGGGCTTGTAGGGCCCGGGATCGAACAGGTAGCTGGAAGCGCCGGCCAGCGGCAGCCATTCGACCTGCCTGTCGTCGAGGAATTCAAACGGCACCGCGGACACCGCGATCTCGAACTGCGGTTTTTTCCGCTCGATCGCCCAGCGCAGGCTGACTTTTTCCCGGGCCGCGACCTTGGCGTCGATCGCGGGGGCGACGATCTGGATGACGCCGGCGTTGGTCACGAAATACTTGATGACGGGAATGCGGCGGTTGAAGGAGTAGTTGCTGAACTTCAGCGTCAGCTCGTGCAGTCCCATGTCCATCATGGGCAGCGCCGGCATCTGCGCTTTGGGCAGTACGGCCGCCTGGTTCTCCTGGACGACCATCTGGAAGAGCCCGATGCTCATGTTGTCCAGCATGAACTGGCCGTTGAGCACGCCGCGTCCCTTGGCCTTGACGCGCAGCCCGTAGCCGGGGGCCGGGCTGTTCTTGGCGACGACGCGGTAGTACTTGCCGTTGTCGAAGGCGAATTCCAGCGCCGAGACCTCGAAGCCGGGGAGCATGTCCGCCACCACGATTTCGGCGCTGAACACCTTGCTGCTGCGGCCGTTGAAGTCCACGGCCTTGACCTTATAGCGGCCCAGCGCCGCGTACGCATGCTTCTCGCCGGCCAGTCCGTTCTCCTTGACGGTGCCGTCTCCGAAATCCCAGCGCACGCCGGGGCCCCTGAAGTTGCGGGCCGTGAAGGTGACGGCCTCATCGGGTAGAATGAAGTCGGAGGAGCTTTTGAGCGAGCGTGTGTCGGGGAGCACCTGCACCGTTTTTTCCAGCGGCGGAAATTTCCCGGCCGCATCGGCGACCGTGATCTTATGGGGTCCCGGGGAGCGGAAGGACTTGCCGCGCTGCTCCGTACCGCTGAGGTTCTCGCCGTCGGAAAATTTCCAGATGAAGTTGCCGGGGCCGGCGTTCTGCAGCTGCAGGGAGACCTCTTCGCCGGCGATGATCTCCGCGGGCAGGCGGATGTCGCGGCTGTCATTCTCCACCTGGATGATCTTCTCGACGAATTTTCCGTCACGGCCGGCGAAATCGACCGCGCGCACGCGGAACTGCCCGGCGCGGGCATAGCGATGCTTCATCAGCCGCTGTCCCGTCTGCAGCCGACCGTCGCCGAAATCCCAGCTGACGGAGGCGCCGCGGAAATTCTGGGCCTCGATCTCGAATTCGCTGTTGGCGAAGACCACGCTGGTCTTCACGACCAGGCCGCGATTGTCGTTCAGCACCTGGATTCTCTTTTCCAGCGGCAGGTTCTGGCTGTCGGCCTCCACCACCTTCACCAGGAAGCTGCCCGGCCGCAGGAAGCGGTGCGCCTGCCGCGGGCCGCCCGGCTCGACCGTGCCGTCGCCGAAGTCCCATTTCAAGCCCGAGCCTGAGAAGTTGCGGCCCTCGAACACGACTTCGCTCCCGGCGAAAATATCGGCGGGGCCGCCGATCACCAGCTGGCGGAGGTCGGGCTGCACGGACAAGGATGTCTTCAAGGCGCTTTCCGGGGCTCTCGCTCCCGGCCCACACCTGGAGCTGGACGTTGCCCGGCACGGCATAGACGTGGGACATGACCGGACCGCCATTCTCGGTCTTGCCGTCGCCATAGCTCCAGCGCAGGTCGCCCGCGCTGAAATTGCCGGCCGTGAGCTGCACGGCCTGGCCGGCGCGGGGCGGAGACGGGACCGCCTGCAACTGGCGATTGTCCGGGGCCACCGCCAGCGCCATGCTGACCGCGTCGTCGGACTTCCCCGAGCTTTCCCAGACCCGCACCTGGAAGCTGCCCGGCTGGGCGAAAACATGGCTCTGGTTCGGGCCGCCGTTGTCACTCTTGCCGTCGCCATATTCCCAGTGCAGGCCTCCCGAGGCAAAGTTCTGGGCCGTGAAAACGACGGCCTGGTTGGCGCGCGGTGCGTTGGGCACGGCGCTCAATTGGCGATTATCGGGCTCGACCGCCACCTGGCACTGGCTGAACAGCGGCGTGTCGCCGTTGAAGTCGAAGGCCTTGACCGTGTAGTTCCCCGGGTTGGCGTAGACATGGCCGTTGGTCTGCTGGCCCGACTCCACCGTGCCATCGCCGAAATCCCAGCGCAGGTTGGGGCTGGCGAAATTTTCCGCCTGGAAATTCACCCGCTTGCCCTGGCGAAACCCGCTGCCCTGGGGAGAAATTCGGCGGTTGTCCACGACCGTAACCGTGATCGATCCACTCGCGGGTGGAGCGCCCATGTTCGTAAACATGCAGGTCACGGTGTAGTTTCCGGCCGCCATATAGGCGTGCTGTCCCTGTTTGCTGCCCGTGGTTTCGTTGGCGCCATCGCCGTAATTCCAGCTATAGGTGGAGGCACCGCCGCCGCCTTCGTGGTCAAAGCGGAAATGGACCTCGGTGCCCACGGTTATCTGGCCGGGGGTCAGGATGACCACCGTCTGGCCGTGAAGCCAAACCCCGAAAACCAGGAGAATCAGGGCCAATGAATATTTTTTCATGCCGAACCTCGCTTGTTTTTAACATAAATAGGATTTTCGTCGAAATATCTCACGGCTAGATCAAAAACACGTTCCCCGGGCCCGGGCGCCCTTGCAAGAGCAGGTAGGGCGAGCCGATGTTGGCCCGGCTGTGAAAAAAGCGCAGCTCGCGCGACACGGACAGGACGTGGAGCAAATAGGAGCGCATGCTGGTGGCGAAATAGAAGTGGACCGGACGGGCGACCTCGTTGCCGGCGAACCAGTATCCGTAGGCCGAGAAGAGGAACTCGCCGGGCTGGCGCCCCGGGCCCCTGGGCTTCACCAGGTAGACCAGCACCCCCTGGCGCGCCTGCAACAACAGCTGGGCCAGCGAGTCGTTCGACGGCCGGATATAGAGATTGGAGAACTGGGTTTGCGGAAACACTCCGCGCTCGTCGCGGAAGCCGTTCCCCGTGGAGCGCCCGCCCGCTTCGAACGCGGTGCGGATATCGGCGACCGCCGCCACCGCCACTCCCTTGTTGATCAGGTATTTCTCCCCCGCCGCCGTTCCTTCGTCGTCGAAGGGCGCCGAGCCGGGCTGGCCGTCCATGGCGCCGTGGTCGATGATGCTCACCCGGGCGGAAGCGGCGGTAGTGCGCCCCCTGGCAGCGGAGCGTTCCAGCTTCAGCCCCGGTGAAAATTCCTTCAACACCTGCGCCGAGGCCTCGGGGGACATGACGACGAACTCGCCGTTGATCGTCGCCGGCTCCGGATCGGCGGCCAGGGCGCCCAGAAGGTTTGCCCCCCGCGCCACCAGGCGCTGGGGATCGAAGTCTTGAAAAAAAGTCCGGCTCTCGCCGAGCTCCAGCGCGTGGTCCTTGAGCATGAACGAGGCCTGGACCTGGAATTGCGTTTTTTTGTACTTGGCGAAAAATCCCCGCGTATTGGCCAGGTACACCTTTTTAAGCGCCCGCGAAAATTGGTATTTTTTCAGCTTCAATCCCGGGAATGTCAGCAGGCATTCACGCAGCTTTTCCCGCAAGTCGGCGGCCTGGGCTTCGTCCCAGACCTCGATCCCCGGGTCGTAGATACTCAGTTTGACCTTCTGTGCGCCGGTCGGCAGCACCTGGGCAAAATTCTTCTTGCGGTCGAGCACCGAGCCCGCGGCCAATCCGGCCAGCCCGGACTTGACCTGCCGGGAATCGGGAGCGGAAAGGCTCAATCCCAGCGGATCGCCCGTGTCGCGGAAAACCCGCACCAGGACGCGATCGCTCTCGACGTCGTGCAGCGACAGGGACGTATCGGCCCCGTCGCTCTCCTGGCGGCGCACCTTTTCCTCGAAGGCCTCGACGGTCGAGAACCCGGCCTCCCGGCCCAGCTTGAGGATCGTTTCAAGCACCGTGCCCCCCGTTGACCCACAGTTTGTCGATCTTGACAGTGGGCTGTCCGACACGGACCGGCAGCACCTGGCCGTTCTTCTGGCAATAGCTGGTACCGCGATCATACTTGAAATCGTCGCCCACCATGGAGATCGCGCGCAGGATCTCGCGGATCTCGCCGCTGACAGTCAGTGCGCCGAGGGGCGCGCCCAGCCGGCCTTTTTCGATCAGGTAGGCCTGGCGGATGCGAAAAAA
This sequence comes from Candidatus Aminicenantota bacterium, assembly GCA_963732485.1. Lineage (GTDB taxonomy): Bacteria > Acidobacteriota > Aminicenantia > UBA2199 > UBA2199 > UBA2199. Next base: position 149,464 of record CAVSZS010000011.1, on the reverse strand, counting down.
GAACCGGCCCGAGCGGAAATCGAGCCCGCCGTCGCCGAATTCCCTGGCATAGACGCCAAAGGGGGTGGAGGCGACGATCTCGGCCGCCGGGATGGCGCCGGGCTGGACATAGGTTGCGAACATGCGCGGCTGCGGAATGCGGCTGAAATCCTCCAGGCGCGCATGCCCCCTGTCCGGCAGCCGCAGCAGCTTCTGGCAGGCATAGTCGCTGATGAAGCGGCGCAGCACGCCCCCCTCGACCAGCAGCGGGTCGGGGCAGACTTCGCCCTCGTCATCCACGGCCGCGTCGCGGAAAAACGGGTCACGCTCGTCGCGGCAGAGGATGGTGATCGCCTCGGGAACGATGGCCCGCCCCAGATCGGCCTTGGAGAAAGGCGAGACCCCCTGGTACACGTAGTCGGCTTCGAGCGCATGCCCGAGGGTTTCGTGGAACAGGATGGCTCCCTCGCCGGCCTGCAGCACGACAGGGACCTGGCGATCAAAGACGACGCGGCGGCGATGCTTCTGGCATTCGAGCGCCTCGTTGATGCGCCGCACCATGCCGTCCAGATTGAATTTCAACCCCTCGCCGCTTCCCTCGCCGACCTCCAGTTCCTCCGGCCCGTTGCGCGCCTTGAGCCGGGCCGTGACACTGTAGCGGCTGAAGCCGTTCTGGACGTCCTGGCGGCGGGTGTTGCGGATCAGGCGCCGGCAGCCCTGGGCGCGGATAAGCAGCTGCCACTCCTGCAGGTCGAGGCGCTGCAGGAACCCGGCCAGGAAGCCGTTGGCGTCGAGAATGGCGCCGGGGTCGACCGGCAGGCCGGGCATATCCTGGCGGATGCGGCCGCTGTTCTTCCAGGACAGGGCCCGGGCCGCTTCCTCGCCGGAACCCGTTTCCAGGGCCCGGCTTTTCCAACTGCCATCGAAGCTTCGCGTCAGCGTGCCCGATCTTTTTTTCAGGGAGAATTCGCGGCTGCCGCGGCTGTCCATGGCGAACTGCAGCGTTTGGCTTTCCTCATACAGCTGAGTGCGAAATTTCTCCATGCTGGCCTATTCTAGCAGAAACAGGGAATCGGTGTAAGGCGCAGGGCGTAAGGCGTAGGGAAGAAAAGATAAAGATCAATCGAGCTTCTTTGTTTCGTCCTGTTTTTCACACTATACCATATTCTGTCTTTTTCTGCCCTTACGCCTACGCCTTACACCTTACGCCGAACCTATTTTCTTCCCTTACGCCTTACACCTTACGCCAAGTTTTTTCCGAAAGCCCTCTCCTATGGTATAATGCACCTTGACGACGATGAAACGCTCAGCAATGCAATAATGGAGGTTCACGTGGATCAGCAGACACCTGAAGCAAAAAAAGAAATAAGGCCCATCGTCCTGAAGAACGGCATTTTCGTCGTCGGGCATCCGCGCAGCGGCACCTCGCTGGCCTGCCAGCTGCTCAAGAGCGCCGGAGTGGACTTCCCCTCGGATTTCGGGGGCGACGAATACAACAAGTCGGGCTACTTCGAGCTGGAAACGGGCAAGGAACTTGAAAAAAAACTGATCGACAAGGCCATGACCGAGGAGAACATCGTCGAGATGAACAAGATCGTCGAGCGCCTGAACGGCGGCCAGGCACTGACCGGCCTGAAGATCGTCCACGTGCCGGCGCTTTTCTTTTTCCGCCATATCGCCAAGGACAAGAAGATCCGCGTGGTTTTCATCTTCCGCAACCCCGCCGATGTCCGCTCGAGCATGTTCAAGCGCGGCATCTCGCAGTTCAAACTCAGCTGGTTCGATAACAACAACGCCCTGGTCGCCGCCCACGAGAACAACCCCAAGAGCATCGTGGTCAGCTACGAGGCGCTGCTGGCCGGACACCCTGGCGTCAAGAAGGCCTTCAAGAAGATCGGCTTCAACGTGGACCTGGGCGTCATCCGCAAGGAAGAACAGACGCAGAAGAATAGCCGCATCGTTTTGACCGCCGACGAGCAGCGGCTGTACAAGGTGCTGAAGAAGCTGGAAAAAAACAGCTACCGCTGAGAAGGGCAGCGATCCCGGGAGGCACGCATGGAAAAGAAAGAAGAAAAGATCGAGATCACCGACCTGCACGCCCAGCACGTATACGCCAACCTGATCTCATTCAACGTCAACCCCGAAGAAATCTGCCTGGGCCTGGGCATCCGCGACGTCAAGGAGCCCGCCCGCGTGGCCATCCACACCTACGCCCACCTGACCATCCCCCATTTCCTGCGCTTCGCCGACATGGTCAACAAGCAGGTCGACCTGCTGATCGAAAAAGGGGTCATCGCCCGCGAACCCGAGCAATAAGCCGGCGGCGGCTTTTCCCCGGGCTTCAGGGTTTCCGCTCCAGGAAATAGGCGTTGAGGATGTATTCCGGGCTGTAGGAGCGCTTGGCCTGGCGCAATCCCTCGATACCCAGGTCCTGCTCGCGATTGACGTACTTGTAGGAGCCGGACAGGGATTTTGCCGTCTCCCAGTTGATCACCTGGCCGATGCCCTTGACCTCGGGAGCAAACTTCTCGAAATGGACATCGGCCATGTTGCTGTTCAGGCGCGAAAAGATCGAAAAAGCGGCCAGTTCGCTCCCCAGGGAGATGGCCACCCCCTGCAACTCCAGGTCCGCAAAATGGTTCAGCGCCCTTTTCAAAGCCGAGGTTTCATGGGTGAAATCCAGCTCGGCGCACGTGCGCAGGCGGCACCATTTTTCCGCGAGCTCCAGGCAGGCGTCCAGGTCGGAGGGCTGCAGCGCCCGCTGCGAGTAGTCCGGATACTGCGCCAGGAACTGGTTGATCTGATTGCGCTTCTTGTGCAGCTTGTTGCCCTGCAGGTCGACCAGCTTCTGGTTGAGATAGATGTAGTCGCCGTTGTCCGGGTCGGCAACCACGTGGAAATCGTTCTCCAGTCCGGGATTTTCGCCGACGAAATCCGGGTCGACCAGCACGAAATTTCCGCTCTTGCCCTGGCGGCGCAGCCCGTCGGAGACGGCAACCAGGCCGGCCATGTCCAGGGCCCGGCCTACCGGCATCAGCATCAGGTCGTCATGGCCGTTGTAGAACCAGAGGCGGTCCTCCTGCAGCAGCCAGCGGGTCTGGTAAATGTCGCCCCACATGAAAAGGTTGGCGAAATTATACTCGCAAAAGCAAACGTCGTCGGCCAGCAGCAGCGGCCGGATCGTCTCCCTGTCGGCCAAAGAGATCGGGGTGAAATTCTCCAGTTTTACTTCCTGCATGCGTCAATCCCCTGGTTTTTTAAGCAACATCGGGGCATAGCCCTCTAGGACCGCGAACCCCAAGCGCCGGTAGAAATCCTGCGTGCCCGGCTCGGCGATCAGTCCGATCCAGCCGATGCGGGCGCTCTTTAAAAATCCGGTCAATTTTTCGATGATCGCCGCCCCGATACCCAGGCCGCGGAATTCCTTCAGCACCGTGACATCCTGGATATAGGCGTCGCTGGCGCCGTCGGAGACGGCGCGGCCCATGCCGATCATTTCCCCGCCGGAGAAAGCGCCGACAAAGCAGAACGAACCCTCGACCAGCCGGTCGATCCAGGAGTTGCCGTCGGGGGTCTGGTCGCTCTCCTGCCACCAGCCGGCCTGTTGGTACAATTTTTTCAGGGAGTCGCGATCGGCTCGGGCAATGACCTTTATTTCCACTCTATCCAAGTTCATCGTCGGTTCATGAGTTATCCGGTTCTATTTTAGCAGAAATACCGCCGGGCGTCAATCGGATTGCCGCACGCGCCCGCCCCTTGCCTTGGCCCGTTTTTTGCGGTACTATGGCAATTAATTTTGGAGGTCACCCATGCCATTCAACCTGAAAGGAAGACATTTCCTGTCCATGAAGGACAACACCCCCGAGGAGATCGATTTTCTCCTGCAGCTCTCCATCAAGCTGAAGCAGGACAAGTACGCCGGCCTGCGCGGCAACAACCTGGCGGGGAAAAATATCGCCCTGATCTTCGAAAAGCCGTCGACGCGCACCCGCTGCGCTTTCGTAGTGGCCTGCGTCGATGAAGGCGCCCACCCCGAATACCTGGGCAAGGACGACATCCAGCTGGGAAAAAAGGAGACGGTCAAGGACACCGCCCGCGTCCTGGGCCGCATGTTCGACGGCATCCAGTTCCGCGGCTTCAAGCATGAAACCGTGGAAGGGTTGGCGCAATATGCCGGCGTGCCGGTATGGAACGGCCTTACCGACCTCTACCATCCCACCCAGATCCTGGCCGACTTCATGACCGTCCTAGAGGTCAAGGGCCGGCTCAAGGGCATCACCTTCGCCTACGTCGGCGACGGCCGCAACAACATGGCCAATTCGCTGATGATCGGCGCCGCCAAGATGGGCATGGATTTCCGCATCGTCGCCCCCAAGCCGCTCTTTCCGGCCCAGGAACTGGTCGCCGAGTGCCGCGAATTCGCCAGGGAGCGGGACGCGAAGATCGCCATCACCGACGACATCGCCGCCGGCGTCAAGGGCGCCGACGTCGTCTATACGGACGTCTGGGCATCCATGGGCGAAGAGGACCAGATCCCCGAGCGCATCAAGCTGCTGAAAGCCTACCAGATCAACCGCGCCCTGTTCGACAAGACCGGCAACAACGAATGCACCTTCCTCCATTGCCTGCCCGCCTTTCACAACACCGAGACCAAGCTGGCCAAGCAGTTCCCCGACATCTGCGAAGTCAGCGAGGAGATCTTCGAAAGCCGGCATTCCCAGGTATTCGTCGAAGCCGAGAACCGCGTCCATACGATCAAAGCCGTGATGGTCGCCACATTGGGCAGGTAGGTCCATGATACTGTTCAAGGGTTGCCGGGTGTACGCCCCGGAATTCTTGGGTGAAAAAGACATCCTGGTCGCCGGAGGCCGCATCGCGGCCCTGGGCAACGGCCTGCAGCCGGCCGGCGGCTGCGAGACCCTGGTCGTCGACGGCCGGGGGCTGCGCCTGCTGCCCGGCCTGATCGACAACCACGTGCACATCGCCGGCGCCGGCGGCGAGGGCGGCCCGGCCACCCGCACTCCGGAAATGCGCCTGCTGGATATGGTGGAGGGCGGGATCACCACCGTCATCGGCTGCCTGGGCACCGACGGCCTGACCCGCTCGGTGGCCTCGGTGCTGATGAAGGCCAAGGGGCTTCGCCAGGAAGGCGTTTCGGCCTGGATCTACACCGGAGCCTATCAGGTGCCCACGCCCACCCTGCTCGGCGACGCGGGCAAGGACCTGGCCATGGTCGAGGAGGTCATCGGCGTCGGCGAGATCGCCATCGCCGATCATCGCTCCTCCAGCCCCAGCGTCGACGAGCTGATCCGCCTGGCCAAACTGGCCCGCGTCGGCGGCATGATCGGCGGCAAGGCCGGCATTGTCAACATCCACCTCGGCGACGCCCCGCAGCCGTTCTCGCTGCTGGTCGCGGCCGTCAACGGGAGCGAATTGCGCTTCAGCCAGTTCCTGCCCACCCACTGCAACCGCACGCGCGCCGTGTTCGAGGCGGCCAAGGAATACGGCCGCGAAGGATACGTCGACCTGACCGCCAGTTCCTATCCCTATTATCCCGACGAGGAGATCAAGCCCTCCGCCTGCCTGCGCGAATTGCTGGCGGCGGGAGTTCCGCTGGAGCATATCACCTTCTCGTCGGACGGTTGCGGCTCGCTCCCCGTGTTCAACGAAAAAGGCGAGCTGCTGAGCCTGGCCAGCGGCAAGCCCAAGGCCATTTTCAGCGAACTCATCGACTGCGTGCGCCTGGAAAAACTGGAGCTGGAAAAGGCGCTGCCGGTAGTCACGTCCAACGTCGCCGCCATCCTGAAGCTGCCCGGCAAGGGCCGCATCGCGACCGGCATGGACGCCGACCTGCTGCTGCTGGACGAGAACGACCGCATCCGCCACCTGCTGGCCAACGGCCGCTGGCTGGTGCGCGACGGTGAGATCCTCCAGCGCGGCACCTTCGGCTGATCCGCCGCGCCCCCGGAGGCTATTTCTTTTCCGTGACGAATTTCGGCGTGGGCGTGCGCAAACGGATGATGGTTTTCATGTCAGCGAAGACGCACAGGCAGTTCTTGCCGGCGCTCTTCCCGGCATACATGGCCCGGTCGGCTTTCGCCACCAGGTCCTGCGCCTCGCCGGCATCCCTGGGAAAAGAGGCAATGCCGATGGTCACGCTCACCTGACCGATCTCGTTGTATTCCGGGGCCCGGAATTCATGCAGGTTGATCGACTTCATGATGCGGCGGCCGACCGCCAGCGCTGCCTTCTCGGATACTTCGGGCAGGATGACCGTAAACTCGTCGCCGCCGTAGCGGGCGACGAAATCGAAGCCGCGCACCTCGTCCTTCAGCAGGGCGGCGATCTTGATCAGGACCATGTCGCCGATCAGGTGGCCGAAACGGTCGTTGGTTTTCTTGAAGTCGTCGATGTCGATCATCAGCAAGCGTCAACGGCCGGCTGTAACGCCGCTGGCGATCGATCTCCAACTGCAGCACGTAGTTGAAATGGCGGTAGTTGCCGATGCGCGTCAGGCCGTCGCTGTTGGAAAGATCCTTGTAATACTCCCTTTCCCGGGCCATCTGCCGCAGCGTTGAGGTCTCCAGGACGCGGTTGATGATCAGCATGACGTGGTCGAACTTCAGGGGCTTGGTGATGAAGTCGGTGGCCCCGGCCTTCATCGACTCGACGGCGTACTCGATCGAGGCGAACCCGGTCATGACCAGGAGCGGAACATCCTTCCCCGCTTCGCGGATGGCCTTGATCAATGCGATGCCGTCCATTTTCGGCATGACCAGGTCGGAGATCACAAGGTCGAAATCATGGCCGGCGAGCGTCTGCAGCGCCTGGGCGGCGCTGTCCACGGCCGTTATGGCAAAATCATGGAATTCCAGAAAATCCGTAAGCGCTTCCCGCACCGTGTCGTCGTCGTCGACGACGAGGATTCTTTTGCCGGCAACGGGATCGCCGTTGTTCGTACCGCCGGCCGCAAGCCTGGAGGGGTCGCTGTCTTCAACCATGGGCTAGCCCTATGCCGCTCCCGGCATGTCTTTCGTGTTGCAGCCGCAAACCCATGCGCCTCCCTCGTCCGTTACGGGAAATTGTAAAGGATAAAAAATTAAATTTCAAGTGGCCGTTGCTGCCGGCGGCGCTCAGTCTTCCAAGGGCACGACGGATTCGCGGATGAAGCCCTGCAAGTGGTATTGGGCCAGCCGTCGCAGCACGTCGCCGCAGGCCGCGGCGGAGGCCAGGTCGGGCGACACCACCTTGAACATGCCGTCCTCTTCCGCGATGCGGAACGTCAGGTCGGGGAAGATATCCCCCATCGTCAGCAGCAGGTCCTCGGCATTCTCCTTGAGCGAGAAAGCGCCGGCCTGGACGAAGCATCCCCGGCGCAAACTCGGGGTCGTTCCCCGCGCCGATCGGGCATCGCCCCAGCGCCGCACGCGGAGATTGACGGCAGCCGTGCCTTTTTCGGCTATTTCCAGACGCTGCGCCGCCTTCAGGGAAAGATCGATGATCCGCTCCTTCAGGAAGGGCCCGCGATCGTTGATGCGCACCAGGACACGCCTGCCGTTCTCCAGGTTCTCCACTTCCACCAGGGTGTGAAACGGCAGTTCCTGGTGGGCGGCGGTGAGCTTGTGCATGTCGTATACCTCGCCGTTGGCGGTGGTCTTGCCGTGAAAGTCATCGCCGTACCAGGAGGCGATGCCGGCTTGAAAGACCTCTTTTTCCTGGCTTGCCGGTTCAGGAAAGGTGCGCGGGTCCACGTTTCCGCCCCGGCGGGCGCATGCGGCAAGGAAAATGAACAGAAAAACGGCGACCAGGGCCTGGAAGGTCTTCATGGCCGCCATTATAACATTTTCTTGTATGTTTATCGCGGTTTGTTGTATAATATCGCCAATCGAGGAGCGGAAAATGAACATAGACGATCTGTTGAAGATCAGCGTGGAAAGGACGGCTTCGGACCTGCACCTGAAGGTCGGCAACCACCCGGTGATTCGCATCAACGGCACGTTGCACCCCCTGGTGGAGTTGAAGCGCCTGATGCCCGAGGACACCATCGCCATGGCGTTCGCCATGATGAACGGTGAGCAGAAGGACCGATTCAAGCGTGACCACGAGATCGACATGGCGTACAGCATCCCCGGCCTGGGCCGTTTCCGCTGCAACGTTTTCTACCAGAGGGGGGCCGTGGGCATGGTGTTGCGCGTCATTCCCACCCAGATCAAGAGCATTTCCGACCTGAACCTGCCCATGGTGCTGGAGAAGATCTCCCAGGAGATGCGCGGCCTGGTCCTGGTCACCGGCACGACCGGCAGCGGCAAGTCCACCTCGCTGGCCGCCATGATCGACTACATCAACATCCACCGCATCGAGCACATCGTCACCATCGAAGACCCCATCGAATACCTGCATCGCGACAAGAAGAGCATCATCAACCAGCGCGAGGTGGGCTCCGACACCAACGACTTCTCCAAGGCCCTGCGCAGCGCCCTGCGCCAGGACCCCGACGTGATTCTGGTCGGCGAAATGCGCGACCTGGAGACCATCGAGACCGCCCTGCTGGCCGCCGAGACCGGCCACCTGGTGCTCTCCACCCTGCACACCCTGGACGCCCCGGAGACGATCAACCGCATCATCTCCATGTTCCCCCCCACCACCAGAAGCAGATCCGCATCCAGCTGGCCTCGGTGCTCAAGGCCATTATCTCCATGAGGCTGCTGCCGCGCAGCGACGACAAGGGACGCGTGCCCGCGGTCGAGATACTGATCAGCACCCCGTTCATCCAGGACTGCATCGTGGTCCAGGAGAAGACCAAGCTCATCAAGGAAGCCATCGCCCAGGGCATCTCGCAGTACGGCATGCAGACGTTCGACCAGTCGCTCTACTTCCTGTACCAGAAGAACTTCATCTCCTTCGACGAGGCCTTGAAATGGGCCAGCAACCCCGATGAGTTCAAGCTGAAGAAGATCGGCGTGCAGAGCGCCAAGGACATGTCCATGGAGGAGATGGAAAAGCGCATGTCGGAGATCGGCGGCGGCGCCCCGGACAAAATGCCGGAGGACACGACCCGCGACCACAACCTGCTGGAAATCGACTGATGACCTCCAACGCCGAGATCCGCCGCACGTTTTACGACTTCTTTCAGAAGCACGGCCACCAGCGCGTCCTTTCCTCGCCATTGGTCCCGGCCAAGGACCCGACCCTGCTCTTCACCAACGCCGGCATGAACCAGTTCAAAGGCGTTTTCCTGCAGGAGGAAAAACGCGAATACCGGCGCGCCGTCACCATCCAGAAGTGCATGCGCGTCTCGGGCAAGCACAACGACTTTGACGAGGTCGGCCGCACCGATTTTCACCATACGTTCTTTGAGATGCTCGGCAATTTCTCATTCGGCGACTATTTCAAGGAAAAAGCCTGCGCCTACGCCTGGGAGCTGCTGACGCAGCATTTCCACCTGCCGCCCGAGCGCTTGTGGGTCACCGTCTTTCGCGACGACGACGAGGCCTTCCGCATCTGGCAGGAGCGCATCGGCGTACCGACGGCCCGCATCCATCGCCTGGGCGAAAAGGACAACTTCTGGCAGATGGGTGACACCGGCCCCTGCGGGCCCTGCTCGGAAATCCATTACGACCGCGGGCCCGCCTTCGGCCCCGGGGAGTTCGTCGACGGCAACCGCCGCTTCGTCGAGATCTGGAACCTGGTGTTCATGCAGTTCAGCCGTGACCAGGCGGGGACGCTGCATCCCCTGCCCGCGCCCTCGATCGACACCGGCATGGGCATGGAGCGCCTGACCTCCGTATTGCAGGGCGTCGCCAGCAACTACCGCACCGACCTGTTCGCCCCGATCCTGGCGCGCGCCGCCGAGCTGGCCGGCATCGACCGCGACGACCCCGCCCTGCAGGTGGACCTCAACGTGGTGGGCGATCATATCCGCGCCCTGACCTTCCTGATCGCCGACGGCATCATGCCGGCCAACGACGGCCGCGGCTACGTGCTGCGCCGCCTGCTGCGCCGGGCGGTCAAGCACGGCAAGTCGCTGAACCTGCAGGGCTCCTTCCTGCACCTGCTCAGCGGCAGCGTCGTGGAGGTGATGAAACCGTTCTACCCGGAACTCGAGCCCAACCGCGAATTCATCGCCAAGGTCATCGCCATGGAGGAGGAGCGCTTCAACCGCACCCTGGCCAACGGCCTGAAGATCTTCGACGACCTGCTGCAGAGGGCGCTGGCCGACAAACAGGAGCTGCTGGCCGGAGCGGACCTGTTCCGCCTTTCCGACACCTACGGCTTCCCCCTGGACTTCGCCCGCGACCTGGCCATGGAGAAGGGCGTCGGCGTCGATTTCGCCGGATTCCAGCACGCCCTGCAGGACCAGAAGGAGCGCTCGCGGCTCAGCCTGCATGAAAAGCGCAAGGCGATTTCCGTCCTGAAGAACATCGAGCAGTTGCACAGCGAGTTCGTCGGCTACGACGACCTGCAGGCCGATGCGCTGCTGCAGGCCGTCTATATCGACGGCCGCGAAGCAACCGCCATCCGCACCGGCCAGAAGGGCATCCTGGTCTTCGACCGCACCCCCTTCTACGCCGAAAGCGGCGGCCAGGTCGGCGACAGCGGCCAGGGCAAGGGCAGCACCGCCTTTTTCACGGTGAGCGACACCAAAAAGGCGCCGGGCGGGGCGATCCTGCACGAAACGCTGCTGAACGAGGGCGCCCTGCAAGTCGGCGACCGCGTACGACTGGAGGTCGACCAGGCCCGGCGCCAGCAGATCGCCATCCACCACACCGCCACCCACATGCTGCATGCCGCCCTGCGCGAAGTCCTGGGCCTGCACGTCAAGCAGGCCGGATCGCGGGTCGGACCGGACAAGCTGCGCTTCGACTTCACCCATTACAGCGCCGTCAGCCCCGAGGAACTGGAGAAGGTCGAGCGCACGGTCAATGAACAGATCCGCGCCAACCTCGCGGTGGATCGCGAGACCCGGTCTTACGAGGAAGCCGTGCAATCCGGCGCCATCGCCATCTTCGAGGAGAAATACGGCGACACGGTGCGCGTCGTCTCCATGGGCGGTTTTTCCCGCGAGCTGTGCGGCGGCACCCACCTGCGCGCCAGCGGCGAGATCGGCTTGTTCAAGATCAGCGGCGAAAGCTCGAGTTCCGCGGGCATCCGCCGCATCGAGGCGCTGGCCGGCGAGGCGGCAATCCTCCACGTGGAGCGCCAGCTGTCCGTGCTGCAGCAGGTGCTCAGCCATTTCGGCCAGAAAACCGAAGGGCTGCTGGCTTTCCTGAAGGGCGTCGAGGCCCGCTCCAAAGACTGCGAAAAAAGCGTGAAAAAAGGGCCGGTTGCCCCCGCGGCCGACCTGGACGCGCTGGCCAAAGGTGCGCAGACCATCGGCGGCGTCGCGTTCGTGGTCGCCGCCCTGCCCGGGGCCGACCGCGAGGCGCTCAGCCGCCTGGCCGCCGAGATCATGAACCGCACCCGCGGCGTCGTCGTCCTGTTCGCGAACAATGAAGCCGACAACGGCGGCCGCTCCCTGGTCGTGGCCGCTGTCTTCAAGGACTTGACAGGGAAATTCGACGCGTCTATAATCATCAAGAAGGTCGCACCCATGATCAAGGGCAAAGGTGGCGGCAAGAGCGATTTCGCCCAGGCTGGCGGCGAGCCCATCGCCGACCTGGAGGGATTGCAGGGACAGATCGGCCGCGCCCTGCGGGAAAGTTATGAAACGTAACGCCATCGTGTTCTGCTGCGCCTGGCTGATCGGCTCGGGACTCTACGCCGCCTTGGTTGTCCGCCAGGACAAGAACGGCCACATCGTCCTCTCCAACACCCTGGACCGCGTCGCCGGCGGCAAAAACGGCATTTCTTTCGTTGCCCCTTCAGGCGCCAACTCCATTCCGCTGGAATACAAGCAGAAGATCCAGTCCCTGACCGAGAAGCACAACCTGCGCGAGGACCTGGTCCTGGCCGTGGCCAAGGCCGAATCGAGCTTCAACCCCTTTGCCGTCTCGCCGAAGGGCGCGGTGGGCATCATGCAGCTGATGAAGGACACCGCCCGGCAATACGGTGTGATCAACCGCTACAACGCCCACGAGAACATCGAAGCCGGCGTGAAGCACCTGAAATACCTTTACGAGAAATACCGGGGAAATATCCCCTTGATCCTGGCCGCCTACAACGCCGGCGAGGAAGCCGTCAACAAATACAACGGCGTCCCGCCCTACAAGGAGACCAAGAACTACATCCGCCGCGTGATGTCGCTGATGGGCATGAGCTACACGCTCTCATCCCCGGCGCCAGCCAGGAGCAAGATCTACAAACTCACCACTCCCGACGGCAAGACCATCATCACCGACTCGCTTCCGGCCAACGTCGACGGTACCGTCGAAGTCATCCACTAGGTCGCAATTTGCCCCAACGCAACTCCATACCGCTAGAGGGACTCGGAAAAAGCGTGCTTCTCGGCGGTGGCGCCTCGGGCATCCTTTCCATTTTTCCCGGCCTGAACCTGCTCAACCTGTTCTTCATGACCTGGATCGTCCTGGGCGCCGGGCTGACCATCCACCTGCTCTACCGGACGAATCCCGGGCTGCGCCGCTCCGACGCGCTGCTGGCCGGCGCCCTGAGCGGCCTTACCGGCGGCGGCATCTTCGCCGTCCTCGGCTTCATATCCATTGCCGGGCTGACCCAGGAAAAACTGGAGACGATGATCGACTCGGCCCGGGCCATGGCGCCTTTTCTCGCCGACGGTCAGGCAGCCGCCATGGCCGGCGGCCCGTTCAAGGCGATGATGGCCCTGGCCATCGGCCTGTTTCTGCTGCTGGCCATCGCCGCCGGCGCGCTCGCCGGTCTGGCCGCCCGCAGGCTCCTGCGCCCGGCGGAAAACGAACCCCGATGAACAAGGTCCACGTTATTGTAAACCCCTGTTCCGCCAATGGCCGCACCGGCAAGCGCTGGGAAACGATCAAGGCAGCCCTGCGCGGGCATTTCCGCGATTTCAAGTTCAGTTTCACCGAAAAGCCGCGCCAGGCCACGGAGCTCGCCCGCGAGCTGCTCCGGGACGGTTTTGACCTGCTGATCGGCGTCGGCGGCGACGGCACGCTGAACGAGATCAGCAGCGGCTTCTTCCATCCCCTCTCCGGGCAGGCGATCAACGCCGACGCCGCGGTGGGCATCATCCCCTCGGGTACCGGCTCCGACTTCATCCGCTTCATGAAGGTTCCCCGCGACTTTGACAAGTCGGCGGCGCGCATCAAGAACGCCAAGAGCCGCAGGATCGACATGGGACGCATCACCTACAGCGCGGCCGCCGGCGGCCCCAAGACGCAATATTTCATCAACGTGGCCGATTTCGGCCTGGGGGCGGAAGTGATCCGCAACATCGCCTCCATCGAGCCCGCCCGGCGCGGAGCCCTGACCTACTACCGCGGCCTGTTGTCCACCATGATGAACTATCGCAGCAAGAACGTGCGCCTGACCCTCGACGACGGCCGGGAGCTGCAGGGCGAATTCCTGATCGGCGCCGTGGCCAACGGGCGCATCTTCGGCGGCGGCATGGTCATCGCCCCCCAGGCTGAACCTGACGACGGCTACTTCGACCTGGTACTCATCGAGCCCATGAAGAAGCTCGAGATCCTGGCGAATTCCCGCCTCCTCTACTCCGGGACCATCGCCCGCAATCCCAAGGTCCATATCCTGAGAGCCCGGGGGATCAAGGTGGAATCCTCCGATGAGGTGCATATCGAATTCGACGGCGAGGTGGGCGAGACACTGCCCGCCGAATTCACCGTCGTTGAAAAAGCCCTGAATTTCAGGGTCTGAGGCACTGGCATGCGCTTCATGAACCGGGCGAGCGTCCTCCTGGCCGCGCTGCTGCTCATTCTCGCGGGCGCGGGCTGCTCCGCTCCGGACGACGTCGCCGCACCACCCCAAATAAATGTTCCGCGGCGGCTGCGGGCGATCATCGTTCCCCAACCCGGGTCGCTGCTTCCCCACGAAGGGTCCAATTACGTCGACGGCCAGCTCAGCGACGCCATCTTCAACAACCTGGTTTACGCCAACTACATGGGCAGTCTTTCTCCGGAACTCGCCGAAAACTGGGAGATCTCCCCGGACCACCGCCAGTATACCTTTCACCTGCGCCGTGGAGTCCGTTTCCATGACGGCCGGCCGTTCGGCGCCGCGGACGTGGTGTTCACCCTGGAAAACCTGATCGCGAAGGCCCAGGGCAAGTTCGCCGAGATCAATTATATCGAAGGCAACGAGGACTTCCTGAACAAGCGCACGCCGCGCGTGAGCGGCATACGCGTCATCGACGACCATACCGTGCAGATCCGCTTGAACTCGGAATTCAAGTTTTTCCTCCCTTTTCTGGCGGCGGAATACGCAGCGGTCATTCCCGCCGGCCTGGCCGGCAAGAGCGAGGAGGACTTTCGCTGGCACCCGATCGGCACCGGGCCCTTCCGTTTGGCGCACAGCGAAAACCGGGTCAGCGGCTCCAGGCGCTACCGGGTTTTCAGCCTGGAAAGGAACCGGAGCTATTTCGCGGCCACGGGCAATCTCGACGCCATCGACTTCTACACCAGCAACACCGCCATCGACGCTGCCGTTGCCGGCGACTTCGACCTCATGTTCATTTCCGACAGAGAGATGCCCGGGCTGGCGGGCAAGCACAAGTTCAAGATTCTCAATTCCTCCCCCACCATTCTCAATTTCCTGATCCTGAACCCCGGGGAGAACGATTGGATGCGCCAGCTCAAGGTCCGGCAGTTGATCTATTTCGCCATCAACCGCGAGCAGCTGGTACGGCAGGTCTTCCGGAACCAGGCCATGCCCGCCCATTCCATGATCCCCTTCGGGCTGCTGGGTCACAACCCGTACTACCGCCTGGATTATTCGCGTGCCGCCGCCATCCGCGCCGAGCTGCCCCCGGGACGCATCTCGTTCACCTTGCTGACAGTGAGCAAGGACCGCAGGCGTGAGGTGGGCGATTTCGTGCGCCGCCAACTGGCCAAGTTCGACGTGGACGTGAAGGTCGTCGCCATGGACGATCCCTACGAATACTTCACCTCCAGGATCTACGACTCCGACGCCAGCCTCATCATGGGCGGCATCCCGGACTACCCGTCCTCTTTTCATTTCCTCTCGCACCTGGTGGAACCCAACGGCTATTACAACGTCCGCAGGTTCTCGCTCCCTGAACTGCAGGCCAGGATCAAGACCCTGCCCAGCCTGGACACGGTCAGCGAAGCCCGGGTGCTCTCCGAGCTCTGCCTGGCCCTCGAACGCGAGGCGCTCTACGTCCCCCTGTACCATTACTCGAATTTCGTGGCCATCCGCGAGCCCATCAAGGCCATCACGTTCAAGTACGGCGAGGTCGCCGATCTGGCCCGTTTGGAGGTGATCGAATGAACCAGTCGCTCAACCGCATCAAGGATTCCCTGCTCGCCGGCCAGCCCATCGTGCAGGTCGTCTCCTTCGAGGAAAAGCGGGTCGAGGGCTTCCTGAAAAAACTCTGCCAGGGGACACTGAAAAACCAGAACATCTACTCCTGGGACAGCCACAACGGCCTCAGCCGCGGCGAAGACCCGCTGGCCGACTGCCTCGACCCGGCGCGCGCCCTGGACCATGTGCTGGCCGTCAACGAGCCGGCCTTCTTCGTTTTCAAGGACCTGACGCCGCGCCTGCGCGACGACCTGGGCCTTATCCGCCAGGTCCGCGAGTGCTACCTGCAGTTCAAGAACAACCGCAAGTTTCTTTTTCTGCTCTCTCCCGACGACTACCTGCCGGCCAGCCTGAAAAAAGAAGTGGATATCGTCCAGTTCGAACTCCCCGACTATGACGAACTCGACACCCTGTGCAGCAAATTCCTGGAATCCCTGGCCAAGGCCGGCGCCCAGATCCAGCTCAGTGACGAAGAGCGGCGGAATTTCGTCACCGCCGTGCAGGGGCTTACCCTGGACGAGGCGTACAAGGCCTACATGAAAGCGTTTCAGGGGCAGCCGCGCATCACCATCGGCCTGATCGAGAAGATCCACCAGGAAAAGAAGCAGCTGATCCTGAAGGAGAACGTGCTCGAGTATTTTACCCACGTCCTGACCATGGAGGACATGGGCGGGCTGGACAAGCTCAAGGACTGGCTGCTGAAAAGAAAGAAGGCCTTCTCCAAGGAGGCGCGCCAGTTCGGCCTGGACAAGCCCAAGGGCATCCTGACCATGGGCGTTACCGGCTGCGGCAAGAGCCTGGCATCCAAGGTCATCGCCACCCTGTGGAACCTGCCCCTGTTCCGCATGGACATGAACCTGGTCTATTCCGGGATCGCCGGCGCTCCCGAGGACGTTTTCGCCCGCTCGCTGAAGACCATGGACTCGGTGGCCCCGGCCATTCTTTGGATCGACGAGATCGAGAGCGGCATCAGCGACAAGAGTTCGGACAGCTCCTCATCGCGCATCCTGGGCTACTTCCTGACCTGGATGCAGGAACATACTTCGGAGATATTCATCGCCGCCACCGCCAACCGCATCGATTTGCTGCCGGCCGAGCTGCTGCGCCGCGGCCGCTTCGACCAGATCTTTTTCATCGACCTGCCCACGCGCAAGGAGCGCGAGGAGATATTCAAGATCCACCTGACGCGACGGAGCAACGACCTGGGAAACTTCAACATCCCGCAGCTGGCGCAGATCACCAAAAACTGGTCGGGGTCGGAGATCGAGCAGGTAATCATCTCGGGCATGTACGAGGCCTTCGCCGCCGGCCGCAAGCTGAACGAGGACGACCTCTTCGTCATCTTCGGCAGCTCGGTGCCGCTGGCCACGACCATGGAGGAGCAGATCAAGAAGGTCCGCAGCTGGGCCCACAACCGCGCCGTGCGCGCCACGACCGACAAGGAATACTGACGGCCGGCGCGGAACCACGGGGCGTTTTGCGCGCTGCCGGTCCCTATTGCCAAGCCGCGCGGTTTATTCCATAATTGGCCCATGAAATGGCGCAATTTCTTCCGTTCCCTGTACGCGCTGCTGGTCCTGTTTTGCGCGGCGCTGTTTTTCTCGGGCCGGGAGTATTATCTCGCCCCGGCATTTAAAAAAGCCCGGCACGCGCTGAATCCCATCCTGCGCCAAAGCGGGTCGACCGGGCATTTGCTGGGCATTATCGGCACTTTTTTCATGCTGCTGCTGCTCTTGTATTCCATACGCAAGCGGTTTCGCTTCGCCAGCGGCTGGGGGAGCCTCAACGTCTGGCTGAGCGCCCATATTTTCCTCGGCAGCGCCGGCCCGGCACTGGTGCTGTTTCACAGCGCCTTCAAGTTTTCCGGCATTGTCGCGATCGCCTTCTGGTCCATGGCGCTGGTGGTGGCCAGCGGCGTGGTCGGAAAGTATATCTTCACGCTCATCCCGCGCTCCCTATCCGGGATGGAGTTGAACCGCATCGAGCTGGAAGCCGAGGAGATCGGCCTGACATTCGAGATGCGCAAGCTGCTGAACGCCGCGCATCCCTTCTGGAAACGCCTGGAAACAATCGAGAAGGAGGCCAGCCGCCCGTCGCGTCATGAACATCTGCACCTGCTATTTGAACCCTGGCAATTGCGCCGGCAGCTGCGGCAACTGCTGGGATCTTCCTCCGGCCTGGACCGCCGGCAGCGGAAAATGCTGACAGCCCTGGTGGTGAAGCGGCACATGATCCATCACAAGGCGCAGCTCCTGCAGGGAACATTGCGCATCCTCCACTACTGGCATCTGGTCCACCAGCCCTTCGTGATCATCATGTTCCTGGTCCTGCTCATCCACGTCTACGTGTCCATCCGCATGGGGTACGTGTGGAATTTCTGAACGATCCGCGCCTCCTCCTGGCCGGCATTGCCATCCTGCTGGTCGCGGTCGTCGGCCTGCCCTTCGTTCTCAAGGAAATCCGCAAAAAGCGCCGCGCCGGTGAATTGGCCAAGCGCATTATCCCCGTTTCGTCCCTGAGCGCCGCCGACATCGAATCGATCCGCAGCCTGCATCCGCAAGGCAAAAAGATGTACCCCGCCGTCAACCGCGCCGTATGCATCGGCTGCGGAGCCTGCGCGCAAAGCTGTCGCGAGCCGGGAGTGCTGGCCGTCATCGACGGCAAGTCAACCCTGGTCAACCCCCTGGGCTGCAGAGGCGAGGGCGATTGCGAGCGGAATTGCGTAACCGGGGGGCTGAAGCTGGTCGAGCATGGCAGCAAGCTGAAGATCAGGGCGCCCCGCATCGATGAAAACTTTGAAAGCAACATCAAGGGCATCTACATCGTCGGCGCTCTGACCGGCGCCGCCCTGATCAAGGAGGCCATCAACCAGGGCCGCACCGCGGTGAACCACATCATGAAGGGGGCCTTCCCTCCCGACCTGCCCCAGGTCCTGGTGATCGGCGCCGGGCCGGCCGGGTTATCGGCCATGCTGAGCTGCCGGAAGTTCGGTCTGCCCGTGCTCTGCTTTGAAAAAGACCAGACGGCGAATACCATCCGCAATTTTCCCAAGAAAAAGATCGTAATGGCCGAACCGCTGGAGATGCCCATCGTCGGCCCCCTCTGGGTCGGGGACACCACCCGGGAAAAGCTATTGGCGGCCTGGGACGGGATACTGGACAAGGCCGGAGCATGCATCGCCACCGGTTCCCGCCTGGAGATGATCGCCGAAAAAGACGGGCGCTTCCAGGTCACCCTTTCCGGCAAAACGCACGATTGCGACAAAGTCATCCTGGCTCTCGGCAACCGCGGCGTGCCGCGAAAGCTGGGCATCCCCGGCGAGGACGGCGTCAACGTCTTCTTCAATCTGCTGGAAGCGGACGAATTTTCAGGCAGCGCGGTCACCGTTACCGGGGCCGGAGATTCGGCAATCGAAGCCGCCCTGGCCCTGCAAAAAAACGGTTGCCGCGTCACCCTGGTGGTTCGGGGCGATGGATTTCCCAAGGCCAAGGCCAGAAATGTCGAACGGATAGGTCAAGCCATCGCCGCTGGTGAGATCAGCGCCCATTTCAACAGCCGGTTGTCGGAGATCGGAGACGACTTCGTCGCGTTCACCAGCGCCAAGGGATCCGTGCGCCAGGCAAACGACTCGGTCTTTGTATTGGTCGGCGGCGAATTGCCATTCGACCTGCTGCAGCGCATCGGCATCGAGATTGTGGAGACGGAAATATAGATCCGGCCGGCGCCGCAGGAAAAACCCTCTTTCTAGCGGCGCCGGGATCCGCTGCTGAGAATTTCCCGGCCGCTGGGGTGGCAGGAATAGCAAGCCAGGCTGTTATAGGAATAGCCGCCCACGTCGTCATGCTTGTCGTCCATTTCACTCTTGGTATGGGCGTGGCAATCAATGCACGAAAAGACGAGGTAATTGGAGTTGAGATGGCAGTCGCTGCAGGCGAAGCCGGCATGATCCCCCGACTCGATGGGGAACTTGTGGTTGAATACGGCCTGCTCCCATGAGGTGTGGGACGTGAGATGGCAATCCTGGCAGGCGGTGGAGTAGCCGGCCTGCCGGTGGTTGGGAGTCGTCGTCCTTTCATAGTCCGCCTGATGGCAGCCGTAGCAATCGCGGGGCAGGTCATACCCGGCCGCGTGGCAGAGGTCGCATTGCAGAAGCTTGTGGGCTCCCAGCAGCGGCCAGTACAGGTCATGGTTAAGCGTGGCGTCGTTCCAGGTTACGGCGGCGCTGCCGTGGCAGGAGGCGCAGTCGGTGGAGTACCCGGCCAGCCTGTGGTTGGGATCCCGGGTGGCGTCGTATTCCGGCATATGACAACCCGAGCATTCGCGCGGCGTGCCGGCATAGACGTTGTTCTTGTGGCAATCCGTGCAGGCAGCGGCCGCATGCCGGCCCTGAAGGGGAAAAGACGCATGGCCCGTTTGCCCGCCCTGCCAGGAGGTTTCGCTGAAATGGCATTGGCGGCAATCGGTCGGGTAATTGCCGCTGACATGATCGGGTGCCCCTTCGTACTCGCTGCGATGGCATGAATAGCACTCCTGGGACCGGCCTTTGAACGTGTTCTCGGGATGGCAGGCTGCGCAATCCATGGTCCGATGCGCGCCGGAAAGGGGAAACCCGGTGGCAAGACTGTGCTCCCATGAGCCGGGCTTCACCAGTTTCCAGTCTAAAGGGGTATGACATTCGCCACAGTGGATGCCGAGCTGGCCACGGTAGGGATCATCGCGTCGGCGATCCCAGTGGCAGGCTTCGCAGGAGCTGGGAGTGCCGGCGATGACGCCGTCGCGGTGGCAATCGCCGCAGGGCACGCTGCGGTGCTTGCCCAGCAGCGGAAAGCCGGTCCGTTCATGGTCGGTCGCGGTCCAACGCTTGCTCTGGGCGCCCAGGCGGAAACCGGGCGCCGGCACCAGGAGCAGGGCTGCCGCCAGCGTCAGGGTCAGCAGGGTCGCCAGGCCGATCTTGATCATTCGCCTTTGCCAGGGCTTGCCGGATTTCATTGCCATGCTCTCTCCATGAACACGCTCACTGGCGGATGATCACGCGGACAAAAAACTGGTGCTCCGCGCTCTCCGCCCGGGTAAGGTAGGAATAGTCCAGGGAAACGGCCAGGGCGCGGCTGAACGCCAGGAAGAGGCCGCTGGAAATTGTCTGCTGCCTGGGAATCTCGATGCGGACGACCTGCGGTGTGCCGTCGGCGGCAAAGCGCACGCCGTTGAAAAAATTGGCGTAGCTGGCGTTCACGCTCCATTTTCCGAAATCGCGGGACGCCGAGAGATAGTAGGTGTCGGCTTCCGAAGTTCCGCCCCGGTTCAGGTTATACGTCCCGTGCAATGTGATCCCGGAATGGAGGACATCGCCGGCGGCGATGCCGAAACCGGTTGTGTGGTTGCGGATGCCCGCGTCCTGCAACTCACTCTCCTGGCGGGAAACATGCAGACGGAATTTCGCCAGCGGCGTGACGGCGAAGCGCAGTCCGTAGGTTTTATTGTAATAAAACCGCTCGATCTCACTGTTGCTCAGGCTGGGGTCCTGCGACTGCTCCAGGAGATAGCGGTGGTAATCCATCCCCCGCCCCGAGCTGTAGCTGGCCGTGACGTCGGCATGCCGGGACAGGTTCGCCCGGGCGTTGACGAACAGGTGCGACAGACGGTCAGCGGCGGGAGTATTCTCCCCCAACTCGAATTCGCCGTTGCCGTAAACGATCAGAAAGCGGCCCAGCGGCAGGAGCAGGCTGGAATAAATGAATGGCCGCTCCGTCCGGCCGTCAAAACGGAGCAGGTTGCAGCTCAGGGAAAGCTGCCTGGCTCCGGGGCCGAGATAGCGGAAATAAACTCCGAATTTCTGATAAGTTGAATCGAGTTTGGCGGTGGTGATGTCGTTCTGCAGGCCGCCATAGGCACCGACGGACAGAAAGCGGCCGAACTTGTATCCGGCCATGGCGCCGACCAGCTGGCCGACGCCGGCCGTGTCGTAGAGATTCATCACGCCCAGCTGGCCAAACAGATTGTGACGCCGGGAATCGAAGGCCAGGCGGGCGTCATACAGGAGCAGCCGGTTCGCCACACCGGCGCCGGCGCTGAAACGGTTGCGCACGTCCAGAAAAACAGTCCAACCGTTCCCGGGCCGGTTCCACAGGGCAAGGTTCAAGCGGGTGCTCAGGCGACTGAACAGGTCTTCACCGTCGCTTTTCAACCCCAACCAGTCCTGATACAGTGCCCCGCGAAAAAAGAACGCTTCTTTCTTTTCCTGGGCCGCGGCCGGAATGGCGGCCAGCAGGAGCAGAAGCGGGATCCAGCGCGTCAGGACAGGCCGCCTGACCTTTCCCCCTCCCGCCCGGCGACCGTTTTCCAGGCTTACCATGGCTCCACCCGCCAATCCCTGCCGGTATGGCACTCGCGGCAGCTTTTCTGCATTCCCAGGTGCGGCGACCGGTGGCAGCGCAGGCAATCCGCCTGGTCTTTGTCCCGGTTGCCAGCGCCCCCGACATTGGGCGTGCGGGCATTATGGCAGCGGCTGCAGTCCAGGTCGCGGTGCGCCCCGGTCAATGCAAAGGCTGTCCGCCCGTGGTCGAATTCACGGTGGCACTCGCGGCAGGTCATGGGGATATTCTTGTAGCGGACCGTGGCCGCGGATTTGCCTCCCGCCGGCAGCGGGCCGGCGGGCGGTGTGGAAAGCGGATGGCACTCCCGGCAACCCACGTTTACATGGAGCGGCTCCAGCGCAAAGCGGCTGCGCTGGTGATCGAATCCTGGAGCCGGGACAAATGAAGCGAATCCATGGCACAGGCGGCAATCCGTGGACAATTGCCCCTGGTGATAATCGCCGTGGCAGACGCGACACTCTGTGGAGAGCGGCTTGTACAATACCGCTTCACCAGTGCCGGCCGGGAAACGCATTTGCTTTTTTTTGTGGCATTTTTGGCACGAGATCGAGGCATGTTTCCCCTGCAAGAGAAATGTGGATCCGGTCCGGTGGTCGAATTTCAACTCCGGGATTTTAAAACCGCGCGTGGTATGGCAGGTGTCGCAGGCCACGGCGAATTGCCCGAGATGCACATCGGCGTGGCAGTCGGCGCATGCCGTCGAAGCAGGCTTCGTCACGGCGGCCGCTCCGGCCGCCACCCGGGGGTGGCATTTCACGCAGGCCAGGGCGGCATGCTTGCCGGTCAGGGGGAAGCGGCTGTTGCCATGGTTGAAGACCGCCTTTTTAAAACCGTCCACCACGTGGCAGGACTGGCAGTCCTTGCCGAATCGCCCCTGGTGAGGATCGCGCTGGTGGCAATCGGAGCAGCTGGCGAAGGCGACCCTGCCGATCTTCTTCCCGGCCGGATGGCATTGGACGCAGGCCAGGGCGGCGTGCTTGCCCCGCAGCGGGTAACGCGTTCGTTCATGGTCAAATTTCGCCGTTTTCCAGGAGTCTTGGGTATGGCAGGCACGGCAGTCTTTGCCCAGGGAGGGCCGGTGGGGGTCAGCGTGGCAGGAGCCGCAACTGGAAAAGTCGACGCCACGCCACTTGCCGTTGGCGTGGCAGGAAGCGCAACTCAGGCTGCGGTGCCCACCACGCAGCGGAAAGCGGGTCTTTTCATGGTCGAAGACGGCCTGCTTGAACGGCACAGCCGGGGAATGACACCGGGCACATTGATTTCCGCGTTGCCCGCGGTGAGGATCGGGATGACAGGCGGCACAGCCCGAATCCTTGAGCAGGTAGCTCTTTCCCTTCTTTTTAGGCAGGGAGTTGGCCGTCGCATGGCAGGCCGCGCAATCGCCGATCTTGGCGTGCAGGCCGGTCAGGGGAAAACCAGTATCGCCATGGGAAAACTTTTTCAGGTCCCAGTCGATCAATGCAAAATCTTCGCCCTGGTGCTCCGGGTGGCAGGCGATGCAGCCGTCCTTCTTGTTTCGATGCCAGCCGCTCCCGGCCTTGATCCGTTCCGCCAGGTCGCGATGGCAGGCCAGGCACTTCAGCGGATCGGCCTTTTTTTTCACGGTATGGCAGGTGGCGCAATTGGCGACTCCCGCCAGATGCGCGTGGGGCTTGCTGAGCTTCCCCGGCGAAATCAACAGGTCGATTTCCTGGCCGGCGAGAGGAACAGCCGAAAAGGCGATGCCGAGCGCGGCCGTCAGCATCGGAAAAATCAGCCGAAAATTCGCCACGCGATTTTTCGCCACCCGGCCTTCAGGGCAATTTTTTTTATTCATGCCCCATGATCGGTTCGCTTCATTCTCAACGCGCTCACGAACGGAGCCGCCGGGCCGCGCCTCCAGGGGCCGGATATTTCCTGATTAGAACAAGAGCGACCGCAAGGAAGATCACTTCGACGCCGACAAAGGCCAGCAGCCATCTGGCGATGCCGGAAGTGAAGCCGTACGAATGCATGCCCAGGCCCAATAAATTGACCCCGAACCAAGCCAGGACGACGGTGATGACGGAAACGATGGATCCCGCCGCCAGGCCCAGATGGCCGATCATCCCGGCCAATCTGGCGTGGAACAGGATTGCGCACCACACGATGATCAGCAGGGCGCCGTTTTCCTTTGGATCCCATCCCCAGAACCGACCCCAGGACTGGTCGGCCCAGATGCCGCCCATGACGGTGCCAATGACCGTAAAAACCAGGCCGAAAGCCAGGACGGCATGAATGGCCCTGACCGCGCGCTGCCGGAAGTACTCGGATCCCGGGTTCAGCAGCTGGTGGATGATATAGACATGGCCGATGATGCCGGCGATGACGCAGCCGGCGTAGCCCATCGAGATCGTCACCACATGCGTGGTCAGCCACAGGTTGGAGTCCAGCACCGCCGCCAGCATGCCCATGGTATCGCCTTCCAGGCTGTAGCGGCCGGCGACCAGGAGGAACAGCAGCCCGGCAATGCCGCCGGACATGACTCCCAGCAGGTTTTTTTGCCAGAACTCCAGGACGAATCCCAGCAGGACGGCAGTCCAGGCGACAAAAACGAAGGTTTCGTAGAGATTGGTCACCGGCGGCCGGTTCATGATGATCATGCGGGCCAGCAATCCGCAAGAATGGGCCAGGAGCCCGGCCAGGAGAAGCAGCACGCCCAACCTGGGGATGCGCTTGCTGCCCGTCAGCAGCGCCAGCAGCAGGAGAACCAGCGCCAGCCCGTAGGCCAGCTGAGCTTTGAAAAACGGCTCCAGCCGGTTGTACAGTATTTCCAATGATATTTTTTTGCCGGCTCCGAAGTTCGGCAGGCGTTTTTGTACGGACTGGTTGAAGGCCTGGATGGCGGATGAAAACTCCTGGTTCCGGCCGGAAGCAAAGGCCCGGGCTGCCCCGGCGAGGAGGGCGATCTCCGCCGCGACCCCAGTCCGCTCGGGACCGGGAGCGGCCAGGATCCCTCCCGGGCTCAGCCATTCTTCGCCCCGGGGCGTGGCCAGGGGGATGATGGCCAACAACGGAGCCTCGGCAGCCTCCGCTTCCCGGGGGCCTGATTCAGGGCCGGCGGCGAAACGGAAAGCGTTCAACAGGCTGCTGTAGGCGTGGACGTTGACATACAGGCGCATGATTTCATTTTCGGCGGCGGAGCGGCCCTTGTCATCCAACCGCGCCACCTGCATCGCCAGCCGCTGCAGAGCGGCCAAGTTTGGTTGGATCTGCCGGAAACCGTAACGCTGCCGCCCCTGGCCGGGGAGGTCGAGGGCCGCCGGGACATCGGGATGGTTGACCAGGAATATCCGGTCATCCAGCGTGTCCCCGGGAGTAAACAGCACGCGGGCCAGCCAGGCGCTGGCCTCCTGGCCGGCGAGGGTGCTTCGCCCCGAGAACTGCTTGAGCAGGTTGCGGGCGAATGTGTCCAATGGTTTTTGGCGGCCGTTTTCCAGGATCAGCATGCGCTGGAAGGGCTGCAAAAATGAGCCGTCCGCCGGCAGCAGCGTCGGCAGGATGAATAAGAGAACCCACAACCAGGAGGTCTTTCTTTTTGCCATCAGGATTTGCCCCCGGCTTGGATTTTCCTCTGGGCTGCCGCCATTTGGCCGATGAAATGCAAGATCATGCCGAGAAATATCAAGGCGCTGGAGATATAAGGCAGCCAACGGCCGGCGTTCCGCACAACCGCGAAAGTGGAACTGGCGCCGTGCGGGCCGTTTTCTTCGTACGCGGATTGGTAGAACGCATATCCGCGGTGACGCAAGGGGCGGTTCATGGCGATCCGTGCCACCCGGCGCAGCCCGGCGCTTTCAATTTCCACGCGACTGGCAAAGCTTTTCGGAATTTCCGAGCCCGGATGAACGGTTTTTTCGAAATCGAGCAGTTTGAGGCGCAGGGGCAGGATGATCCTTTTCAGGCGCAGCGAAAAATGGTAATCGCGACCGGAATAGCGGCGGATGACGGGAGTGTCGCTACCGGCAAAAAGATGGAGCGGCTGCGTGCCGCTTTGGGGATCACGGACGCTCACGATGGCTCCGGGGAGATTTTCCGCCGCGTCGGCGGCCGGCGCGGCCTCACGCAGGTCCATCTCTCCCGCGGCGGCGGATCCGGCGGGCCGGCAGTTGATAAAAAAGCGGCTGACGGTCAATTCCAGGTCCAGGCCCGGAATGCGCCAGGGCCGGTAGGGGCGCAATTCAGCGATATCTGCCGCCAGCATGCTTCTCTTTCCCTCCGCCTCCGTCCACACGGCCAATTCCCACTCATGGGCGGAATCGGCCATGCCGCTGCTTTCGCCCTCATGGAGGGTCATGACGTATTCGTGGCTGAATTGGGAACTGATGAATCCGCCGCCCAGCAGTACCAGCAGTCCCAGATGGATCAGGAGCAATCCCAAACCGGACCATTTGTATTTCAGGCGGAAAATGAGGGCACTCAGAAGGTTGACGAACAGCAGGACCCCGACCAGGAGCATTCCCGGCAGGGGTAGCACGCCGAAAAGCCAGAATACCCAGGATTGGAAAATCTCCTGCTGGGCGGCATAGATGCCCTTGCCTGCCTGCAGCAGGGTGCCGGCGATCACCAGCAGCGCCATCAGCAGCAGCAGGCCGACCGTGAGCTGGAGTGAAGCCAGGATGCGCGTCGGTTTCCAGCGCGCGGGTTTCATCGCCATGTCATGCCCCCCAGGAGATCGATCGGCAGAATTCATAAAAATCTTCCCTGTTTTTTTCCAGCATGATTCTCCCGCCGTCCATTTTAACGAACAAGGTCTGGTTATCGCCCCTGATGATCGCGACCAGCATGCTCTCTTCCCCAGGCTCTTGCCCGCGGCCCAACGCCGTAAAATCAATGACCATGACCGGCAGGCCGTCGCTGGTTTGCATTTTTTTCTGCTGTCCCAGAAAGACATCCAGTTCCGGGGAGGAAATCTGCGCCACCTGCAACTGTTCCAGCCATCGTCGCACGTTGGCTTCGACCCCGCCTCCATCACCGGACAAGGGAACGATCGAGCATCGGGCCACGTTCCCCCGGTCGGCGATGGCGAATGTCGCCAGCCGCAATCCTGAGCCGCCTTGTTCGCGCCAATGGGAAGGCTTCACCCAGCGCCACGCCAGAGCCTGCGGCGGTGCTGGCGAGCGTTCCGGCGCTGGAGCGGCGGCGGCGACGTTTTCCACATAGTGGCGGGATTGCGGTTGCCGGCGGCAGGCGGGCATGACGACGAATCCTAAAACCGCCATGGCTGCGACACTCATATAGCAATACTGTTTCATTGGCTTTTGCATCCATCGGCCTTTCAGCCGCGACCAGGTGCCAGTTGATTTGCACCGATAGCTTAATATAACCAGTTTAGAATTAATTTGCAAGCCGGCGCAGAGAATCAGATTTTTTTCGGGGAATGATCGACATTCCGGGACGGTGCCGCCGCCGCGCGGGAAACTAGCGGGAACTTTTCTGGTTGATCAGGGTGGCCTGGTAGGCGGCGCCGAAACCATTGTCGATGTTGACCACCGAGATGCCGCCGGCGCAGGAATTGAGCATTGACAGCAGGGCCGAAAGTCCGCCGAAGTTGGCGCCGTACCCCACCGAGGTCGGAACGGCGATGATGGGCGTCGAGGTCAGCCCGGCGACAACCGAAGGCAGCGCTCCCTCCATGCCGGCCACGGCGATGATCACCGTGTAGCGGTTCAGTTTTTTTTGCAGGCTCAGGATGCGGGCCAGGCAGGCGACGCCCACATCGTATTCCCTGTCGGTGCGGTTGCCCAGGTACAGGGAGGAGACATAGGCCTCCTCGGCGACTTTTTCGTCGGAAGCCCCGGCCGACAGGACCAATATCTTTCCTTTGTTCTTGATGCGCGGCTGGCGCAGCGAGGTGATGATGCGGGCGGCGGCATGGTAGCGCAAGCCGGGGAAATCCTTGCTCAGCGCCGCGAAGCGCTCGCGGTCGATGCGGGTGATCAGGATGTCCTCACCCACCTCGATGAATTTCTTCACGATGCGCTGCAGCTGTTCCGCGCTTTTCCCCTGCCCGAAGATGACCTCGGGAATGCCGCGGCGCAGCTTGCGGTGGAAATCAAGCTTGATGTGCGTCTCGTTGCTGAATGGGAAATTTTGCAGGAAAGCGAGGAAATCCCGCTCGGACTCCCGCCCGGCGCGCAGATCGCTAATCCTTCGACGCAGTGTTTCCTTCATGGTGCGGCGGCTGTGCCGGGCGCGACGGATGGCTTTCCGCGCCGGGGCGTCCCCGCCCCTCGCGGTACTTGCGCTGGCGCTGGAACAACGGATGCGGACGATAGGGAAACTTGACCAACTGCGGATCAATGCCGATGACGTTTTGCCAGCGGTTGTTGCCCAGGCCTTCATGGAAGGCCAGGTCGAGATAGGGCACGTCGTCGGGATTGAAGCCCATCACGTGGGTGGCCAGGGCATCGGCGGCGACGGCGTCCTCGGAGGCGACGGCGAAGCCGTGGAACACCGGGCTGCCCTTGATGGGGCCCTTGCCCTCCATGCCGTACAGGCCATCGATGAGCACCAGCGACGGCGGGATGCGCTTCAACAGCTGGACAAAATTGCGGTTGGCAAACTGCACCAGCTGGAAATATTTTTCGCTTTGCGAGAAATTGATGCGCTTCATCTCCGCCGCCGAGGCCCCGAACATGAGCACCCGCTGCTCCGGCTTGACGAAGCCGATCAGGTTGGGAATGGAAAGGGAGACGGGGAAGATGTTGTGCGTCTTGGGGGGCACGACCGATATCATGTAGTCGGCCGGGAAACGGCAGAACTGGACCTGCTGCGGCCCGCTGACGGTTTCGACCTGCAGGGTTTCCTCGTGGGGCAGTTCGTCGAGGTCGCACAACTGCGCCCCCTGCATCTCGACCTCCTTGTATTTGAACTTGTAAAAGATGTCCCAGGTGCTTTTGGATGAGAAAAAGGCGCCATCGGAACCCTCGACGACGGTGATCTGGCCGACGGCGAATTTTTCCCGGAGGTACTGGATCAGGGATTCCACGGTCTCGTAGTGGGTGTTGGCGTAGATCTCCTTGGCGCCCGACAGGTTGATCTTGATGGCCACCCGGTCGCCGGCGCGGATGGCCAGGAAGGGAGCGATATAGTCCATGATCTTGCGGACGAATTCGTTCTGCTTGGTTTCCTTGATCAGGACTATTTCTTTGCGCTTCATATCGGCCAGTCCCGGGGATCGAACCGCAGGGCCTGTGTCACGTGGAGGTCACCTGTCCTCGTGAACGTCTATGCTATTCGCTGATCCGGAAAGGGATCGCCAAAACGCCTGTAACCCGGTTGCCCTGGTTGTTGTCCGCCAGCTCGATGGCCAGGACGTATTCCCCGGCGGCAAGCGGGGAGGTCTTGTCCATTTCTTTCCTGACGAATTCGATGGGCTGGTAAAAATAGGGATTGGTCAGCTTCACGGCCGCGAATTTGGCCACGGATTCCTGGCCACGGCGGATCTGCAGGACAGCCGAGATATTCCACGGCTCGGCGCCCTGTGCCGCGACCGCTCCCAGGATGAAAAAAGTCAGAATGGGCCTGTCGCCGCTGCGGAACGGCTTGTCGCCCCAGGGGAAGAAGTCAAGCGCTGCCGGGCCATTCTCGTACCGGTTCTTCACCACCGAGAACCTGGTCTCAGGCTGCGGCAGCTGCTTGACCTCGGAATAGAAGACCGGCATCGAGGTCTTGAGTTCCCTGGCGGGAGCGATGATGTCGCTGAGGCGCAGCAGCGGAACGCTCAGGGGAATGATCTGGGTGCCGTCGAGCGTGCCGTCGATGCGGCATATATCCAGGTGCACTTCATAGTCACCCGGTTCCAGGACCGTGCCGAAGGAATAATACGCCGTTGCCGCGCCATCGTGGGGAACGCGGGCGCGGTATTCCTGGATGACCTGTTTTTCCTTCAGCACGCGCATATACAGGTTATGAAAATTCTCCGGCAGGGCCAACGCCGGCGCCTGCCATTTTTTCTTGTCTTCCTCTTTCTTTATCTTGCGGTTGAGCTCTTCCAGTTTTTTCAGTTCCGCGGCGACGCGCTCGTCATATTGTTTCTGCAGGCGCTCCTTCATGCCGGCGGCGTCCGCGTCCAGGTCGGCGCTGAAGGCCACGTTCACGTAGACCGATCTTTCCAGGGCCCAGAAATAGGAACCCTGAAAGCGGATGTTGAACACGCCGTTGGCCGTGCGCGTCTTCTGCAGGCCGTCCAGGCTGTGGCTGACGCTGTCCGGGATGGGAGCCTTGCCCGCTTCCTGGGCGGCAAGGGTTGTGCTCAGAAACAGCGCCACCAACAGCCAACCCGTGCGCGACATAGAAATACGCATTGCGCCTCCTCGAATTACCCGCAGGATTATACTCTTGTCAAGTCCATATTTCCAGTCGCCGGCCCGCCGCTTGCGCAGCGGTTCGCATGCCCGGGCGCAGGCGCTCACTTCACCTTGGAGAAGGCGTCGACGATGGCCTTGGCCGTGCCGAAATCAGGCGAGTCAGGCGCCAGCTCCATGAATTTCCGCAACGCTTCCAGAGCCTCGGGTATCTGGTTCAGAGCCGTGTGCGTCATGCCCAGCTGGTAGTAGCCCTCGGCGAAATCGGCGTCGATTTCCACGGCGCGCTTGAAATAACGGATGGCCAGGTCGTTCTTGTTGTTGTTGGTCAGGTTGGCGCCGATATTGTACAGCGTGTCGATGTCCCTGATCTCTTCGAAGGGGATCTTGCCGTACCACTCCATGGCCTTTTCCATGTTCTTGGCATTGACATAGGAGTTGCCGATCAGGGTCATGATCTCGGCGCTGGCAGGCTGCTTTTCATGAAGCTTCAAATAAGTCGCGCAGGCCAGGTCGTAGTTTTCCAGGGCGAAATAACAGTTGCCGATATTCTTATAGATAATGAATACGTCAGGATTCTTGGCCAGGATGTCCTCATAGGCCTTCAGGGCTTCGGCGAATTTTCTTTCGGCGAACAGCAGGTTCCCCTTTTCCAGCTCGGTCACCAGGTCGCTGGTCAGGGCGAGGCCCGCGATCTTGGCCAGGCGGACCTCGATCTCCACCTGCTTGGCACCCGGCGTTTCATCGACCCGATAGCTGATCTTTTTCGTTTCGTATCCCGTTTTTTCAAAATCGAGGTTCCAGGAGCCGCCGCGCAGGTAAAGGGCCTTCCAGGTGCCGTCGCTCTCGGTTTTGGGGTCGGGGGAAAAATAGGCCTGGGCCCTGACCGAGAACAGCCTGACCGACACGCCGGCGAGGGGCTCCCCGGTCTTGTCATCGAGGACCTTGCCCTTGATCCTGCCCTTGCCATGCATCCCCGACTGGGCCGTGAGGGCCACGGCCAGCATGCCGGCCACCGCCGCTGCGAACCATAGTTTTTTCATCGCCACCTCCTGGAAAAGGGCATTATATCATCAAAAAAACCATACGGGAAGCCGCGGCGCAGCCGCGGTCAGTGCGGGCGCAGGGCGAACATCAGCAGAAATCCGGCCCAGAAGGCGTTGAATCCCCAACGCCAGAGCCGCGGGTGCTTTTCCTTGACAAAGTTGTACAGCATGGCCAGGGCGAAGACCACGAACTGCACGGCGAGGAAAAGCAGCAGCGCCTGGACCACGCCCAGGGAATTCTCGAAAAGCGACTTCAACCCCGGGCGGAAGATGGAATTGAAAATGACGAACAAGTGCAGCACGTAGACGAACAGCGACTCGGTCCCCGCCTTTTTCAGAAGATCCGGGAATCCGCCGCCGTGCTTGCGCAGCAGCCAGTCGCAAAGGCACAGGAGCAGGAAGATGCCGCCGGCCTTGTTCAGGTTGCCGCTGAGGGTGAGCTCGGCCTTGAAGTAGAGCTTGCTGGACTGAAAAAAGAACCAGGGGAAGAACACGATACCCAGCATCAGGAGCAGCCTGAAGAATACTTCCTTTTTTAAAAGGGAATACAAATAGGCCGCCACGATGCCGGCAAACAGAAACCCCAGCCAGGGGAAGAGCGGGAAGGTGGATACCTCGTAGTTGAAATAGGGGTCGACGGCGGGATGGAGACGGATGCCCTTCACCGCGGACGGAAGAAGGAAGAAGAGCGCCCCGGCCAGGGCCGAAAGCAGCACCACGACCTTTTCGTTCTTCAGCAGCACCGCCAGCAGGGTGAACAGCAGCAGGCCGACGCCGATGCACTGCAGGATGTCGACTTTCAGAAAATCGCCGGCCCGGCCCAGGCGCACGAACTGCAGCGTCTTGCGCAGGGAGAGGAACGGCAGGTGGATCCAGTAGCCAATGGCGATGACGAACAGGATGCGGCGCAGGCGCTTGAAAAAGGCGGCGTCCAGGTGAATGTAGTTCTGGCGCTTGTTGTGAAATGAGAGGAAGGCGGCGAAGCCGGCGACGAACAGGAAGCCGGGCGCGACGAAGCCGTGGAACACCTCATGCATCTTGTACCACGATTGCTGGCGCAAGGCCGGCAGCAGGTAGGCGCGGAACAGATGCCCCTGGATCATGAAGAAGAGGACGACAAAGCGGAACAGGTCCACAGCGTCAACTCGCCGCACAGGGCCACCGGCCTCGTTTTTCCAATCAAGCCATTTCATGGGTTCTCCCTGAAGATGGTACCCGCAACGGATAATAAAATCAACCCGGGACCTGCAAGAAACCCCCCTGCCGATTGTTGCCGGGGCGTACGAAACAATCGCCGCCTGCGCGACGTAGAAACAACTGAAACGAACCGCAGAGAAAGCGATCTTGAATTCAGCATCCAGGAGGAAATCGTGAGCATGAAGAGCGGAAAAAAAAGAGTGATCATCGGTATAGTTGCCGTGCTGCTGGTCGCGGCATCGGCTTGGCTCCTCACCCGCAAGGGCGACGAGGCCCAGGGGCAGTACGTCATGGCCAAGATCGACCGCGGCGATTTGGAAGCGGTGGTCTCGTCGACCGGCACCCTGAGCGCCGTGACCACGGTCCAGGTGGGCACGCAGGTATCGGGGCGCATCGCCAAGATCTACACCGATTTCAACAAAACCGTCAAAAAGGGCGACTTGCTCGCCATGCTCGACACCTCTTCCCTGCAGATGGCGGTTTCCGAGGCCGATTCCTCCTACGCCAAGGCCAGGGCCCAGCTGAAACAGAGCCGGCAGGACCTGGACCGCATGCAGTACCTTTTCAAGGAAAACATCAAGACCAAGAACGACCTGGAGCAGGCACAGGTGAACTACGAACTGGCGCAAGCCACCCTGAAATCCTCGCAGTCGGTCCTGGAGCGGACGCGGATCAATCTCAGTTACGCGTCCATCTACGCCCCCATCGACGGCATCGTCATCTCGCGCAGTATCGATGTCGGCCAGACCGTGGCCGCCAGCTTCTCTTCCCCCACCCTGTTCCTCATCGCCAATGACCTGAAAAAGATGCAGATCCTGGCCAACGTCGACGAGAGCGACATCGGCCAGATCAAGGAAGGACAGGACGTGCGCTTCACCGTCCAGGCGCAGCCCAAGCGGAATTTTTCCGGGCAGGTCAGCCAGATCCGCCTGGAGCCGACCACGGTGAACAACGTGGTCAACTACATCGTGGTCGTCAACGTGGCCAACGAGGACGGGCAGCTCCTGCCCGGCATGACCGCCACCATCGACTTCCTCGTCGGCCAGGCCCGCAACGTCCTGCGTGTGGCCAGCGCCGCCCTGCGCGTGAAGCCCAACCAGCAGATGCGCGAAGAGCTCATGAAGCAGTTCGCCGCCCGCGCCGGCCGTCAAGGAGGAGCCGTAAGGCAGATGCCCGCCCCGGGCGCCTTCCCCGGGGCCGCCGCCAGCGGCAACGGCAATGGCAACCGGCCGAAGGACGCGGGCCTGGTCTGGTATTTCGACGCCGCCGGCAAGATCAAGGCCGCCCGGGTCAGGATCGGCATCACCGACGGCCAGATGACCGAGATCCGCTCCGACGAGCTCAAGGAGGGCATGGAGGTGATCAAGACCGTCACCCTCACCCCCGCGGAACAGGCCTCCATGGGCCCGCGCATGAGGATTCTGTGAGCCGCCCCGGGGAAGCCGCATGAGCGCCGCCAACGCCGTCATCCGTACCGACAAGATCCGCAAGGTTTATGACAGCGGTGAAGTTCAGGTCGAAGCCCTGAAGGGCATCGACCTGCGCATCGACCCGGGCGAGCTCGTTGCCATCATGGGCGCCTCGGGCTCCGGCAAATCCACCATGCTGAACATCCTCGGCTGCCTGGACTACCCAAGCGGCGGCGAGTATTTTCTGGACGGCACCCACGTCAACGGGCTGGATCGCGACCAGTTGGCCGATATCCGCAACCGCAAGATCGGCTTCGTCTTTCAGGGATTCAATCTCCTGGCCCGCACCACCGCCTTCGAGAACGTCGAGCTGCCGCTGCTGTATTCGCGGCTTCAGGACACCGGCAACGTGGAGCAGCTGACCAGGCAGGCGCTGGCGCGCGTGGGCCTGGCCGACCGCAGCCATCATTTCCCCAACCAGCTCTCCGGCGGCCAGCAACAGCGGGTGGCCATCGCCCGCGCCCTGGTCAACCAGCCGGCCATCATACTGGCCGATGAGCCCACCGGCAACCTGGACACGCGTACCAGCATCGAAATCATGGCCACCTTCCAGGACCTGAACCGCCAGGGCATCACCGTCATCCTGGTCACCCATGAGCACGACATCGCCGACTACTGCAAGCGCATCATCGAGTTTCGCGACGGGCGGATCATCCGCGACGAGGCCGTGGCCCGGCCCCGCGATGCCGCCCACGACCTCGCCAGCGGCCGCTGGCAGGCCTCCGGCCTGGGAGAACGCCAATGAAATGGAAGAACCTGATCAAGGTGGCCTTCAAGTCGATCATCAAGAACAAGATGCGCACCCTGCTCACCATGCTGGGCATCATCATCGGCGTCGCCGCCGTGATCGTCATGGTGGCCATCGGCAAGGGGGCCGAGAAGCGCATCCAGGACCAGATCGCCAGCATGGGCACCAACCTGATCACCATATTCCCAGGCTCCATGCAGTCGCGCGGGGTGCACATGGGACCCGATGCGGGAGTGCGGTTGACCCTGGACGACGTCGACCTCCTGAAAAAGAACGCCACCCTGGTCCAGGCCGTTTCGCCGATGGTGCGCTCCGGCGCCCAGCTGATCGGCGGCAGCGGCAACTGGAATTCCAGCGTCTGGGGCGTTTCCGAACAGTACCTGGAGATTCGCGACTGGCCGCTGATCTCGGGCGAGTTCTTCTCCGTCGTCGACGTCCGCACCCAGAACAAGGTCTGCATCGTCGGGCAGACCATCGTCAAGAATCTGTTCGCCGGCGAGGATCCGATCGGGCAGCAGCTGCGCGTGGGCAAGATCCCGTTCCGCATCATCGGCATTCTCAAGGAAAAAGGCCAGGGCGCCTTCGGCCAGGACCAGGACGACCTGCTCATCGCTCCCTATACCACGGTCCTCTACCGCATGAGCGGCCACGCGCACGTCAACCAGATCCTGGTGCGCGTCGTCTCCCTCGAGCAGATGTCGCAAGCCCAGGCCGAGATCACGTCCATCATGCGCGACGCGCACAAGATCCCCGAAGGCGGAGACGACGACTTCACGGTGCGCAACCAGACCGACATCGCCGCCACCGCCCAGGAGACCACCCAGGTCCTGACCATCCTGCTCGCCTCCATCGCCAGCATCTCGCTGCTGGTTGGCGGCATCGGCATCATGAACATCATGCTGGTCTCGGTCACCGAGCGCACGCACGAGATCGGCATCCGCATGGCCATCGGCGCCCGCAGCCGCGACATCCTGGTGCAGTTCCTCATCGAGGCCATCGTGCTCAGCCTGTCGGGCGGCCTGATCGGCGTCCTGGTCGGCTTCCTGGCCACCTGGATCGTCAACCTGGCCACCGAATGGAACACGGTCATCGCCCCTGCGAACGTCCTGCTCTCGTTCGGTTTCGCCGGCGCCGTCGGCATCTTCTTCGGCTACTACCCGGCCCGCAAAGCCGCGGCACTCAACCCCATCGAGGCGCTGCGCTACGAATAGGTCCGGAAATCAGCCGCGGCCATCCTTGACGCCGCCCTTGGCGCGCCGGCACGCCTTTGCCGGCGGCTTGGGGTTCGTTTTGGCGTCGCGGATGGCGCCATAGATGACGATCTTCCCTTCGTCGATGTATTTCCAGCCCCCTTCAGCGATATCGATGTCGGTAGTGCCCGGCGGCAGGGGTTCGACGCGCACCAGGGTGGCGGCGCGGGTCGACGAGCCGGCATTGTGGTCCCAGTCGGCCCGATACGGCCAGGGCCCGGATTGATCCGCGGACTTGCTGGAGCGATCGGGGGGTGACGGGACTTTCTGGGGAACAATTACCCGGTAGGGCCCCTCGCCATCCAGCTTGTTGTCCTTGGACAGGGCCGCGGTTACCAGCGGCACGCCCTCCCGCTTCAGCGCCAGCAGCATGCGCAGGCCGCCCCGGACCGCGATGGCCTCGCCGGGTTTGCGGCCGAAACAGGAGGGGGCGCTGGTATCACAGAACGCCGCCGCCTGGGGCGAAACCTGGTACACGGCCGCGGGATAGGCGCCATAAACCGGATACATGGCCGGGTCGTCGATCGGCCGCAGCGGGTGGTACTGCGACCAACCGTCGGGCGAGAACACGGTGATTCCCGTGGCCGAGTCCAGGATGCCGGCGTCGCGCAACAGCGTCTCCATGGTCACGCCCGAGAATTCCGCGTAGGCGTCCTCGCTCTTGGCGGCGTTCTGCAGCAGGAACTGCGTGTGCTGCGGCATGGCCTCAAGCTGCGCCCGCGTGTAAACGCGCGTGGGAGCGGCACTCTTTTTCGGGTCATCATCGGCATTGCCGGGAAAACGGTCGGCGGCGATCTCCTGCACGTTGCTGAAGCCGTCACCATCGGAATCGACGCCGGCAACGGCGGCGATCGCGGCGCTGTCGCGGCCGGCCTTGAGGTAATCGCGACCGTAGGAGTTCAGGGTCTCGGAGAGAGGTCCCTTCTGGTCATAGCCATACTTGAAATGGCACCACTGGCAGCTGCCGAGGACGACCCGCGCGCCGTTCTTCTCCAGCGTGCCGCCGCTATGGCATAACGCGCATTGGTCCAGCTTGCCGCCGGACTTGGTCGGGTGGACGTTGATGAAATTGGCGCTATCGCGCTCGCCCTGGTGGTGGTAGGCGGCAAAAACGACCAGGGCGGCCAGGAACAGAGCGGCCAGGCAAGCGATCCTTCTTTGTTTTGACATGATGCTCCTTTGCTTCGTGTGGCGACGATGAATCCTATACATATCGCATTAGGGCGAATTTTTCAACCTGCGGCCGCAAAAGCCCGACAGCCGTTCCCCGCCCTTCCCCGCCATATTTCAAAAAGTGCGAAGTTCATGCTACTATTGCGCCAGGGAGATCGATGGGTTTCAATTCCTTCACTTTTCTGTTCCTGCTGCTGCCTGTTTTCCTCGCCGCCTTTTTTCTGCTGCCGCAAAAGTGGCGCCCCATTTTTCTGGTCGCGGCCAGCTGCGCCTTCTATTATTGGAGCGAAGGACGCTACACCCTGATCCTGGCGTTTCTCGTTCTGGGGCTCTATCTGGCGGCGCGCGCCCTGCCTCCAGGCCTTGATGATAAAGTCGGCAGGCGCCGCTTCGCCCTGGCGCTGGCGCTGCTGATCCTCGTTTTCGCCTATTTCAAATATGGCAATTTCCTGGCCGCCAATGTCAACGCCGTGGCCGGCCTCCTGGCCATAACGCCGCTCCGCTTCAAGGCGGTCCATCTGCCCCTGGGCGTCTCTTTTTTCATGTTTTCGGCCATCTCCTGCCTGGTCGATCTCCGGCGCCTCCCCGCCGCCGAAGGCCGCCCGGGCTTGCGCGTCATCGCCCTCTACATCACCCTGTTCCCGAAACTGCTGACCGGACCGCTCATCCCTTTCCGCGAATTCGTCCGGCTCGAAAGGCAATGGGCGATCACGGCGCCCAGGATCCTGTTCGGCATTCAGCGCTTCATCCTCGGCCTCGGCAAGAAGGTGCTGGTCGCCGACATCCTGGCGCGGACGGCCAATGGAATTTTTTCCATGCCCGCGGCGCAGCTGGACTTCAGTCTTTGCTGGATCGGACTGGTCGCCTTCACCCTGCAGATCTACACTGATTTTTCCGGCTACTCCGATATGGCCATCGGCCTCGGAGCCATCGTCGGCTTCGATTTTCCCGAGAACTTCCGCTACCCCTACGCCGCCCGCTCGATCAAGGAATTCTGGTCCCGCTGGCACATCACCTTGTCGCAATGGCTGCGCGACTATGTCTTCCTGCCCCTGGCCTACCGCATCCTCGACCGCCTCAAGCGCGAGCGCTACCTTGCCGTGCGCAGCGAACATTGGTCCTATGTGGGGGCCACCGTGCTCACCATGGCGCTGTGCGGCCTGTGGCACGGCGCCAGTTGGCTCTTCGTCGCCTGGGGCTTGTATTTCGCCGGCTTCATGATCATCGAGCAAATCGGCTGGGGGCGAAAGCTGAAGCGGCTCTGGCCCCCCCTGCGTCATCTCTATACGATAGCGGCGGTCGCCATGGGCTGGGTCCTGTTCCGTTCGCCGTCGCTGGCCTTCGCCGGGTCTTATTATAAAGCCCTTTGCGGCGGGGGCCGGGGGCAAGGCACCCTGTATTTTCCGGCTCTGTTCGTCGACAGCGAAACCATCCTCGCCGCGGCGCTCGCCCTGGCGGGGAGCCTGGCCCTGGCGCCATGGCTGGGCTCCCTGGCCGCGCGGCTCCAGAACGGCTTGCGCGAAAACGGCCGCGAGCGCCTGCGCTTCTCCCTGGCCGCTTTCCGCCTGCTGTACGTGTCGGGTGTCTCCCTGCTCAGCACCCTGTATATTGTCGGCGGCACCTACCAGCCGTTTCTTTATCTCAGGTTCTGACCCATG
Organism: Candidatus Aminicenantota bacterium; assembly: GCA_963732485.1. Classification (GTDB taxonomy): domain Bacteria; phylum Acidobacteriota; class Aminicenantia; order UBA2199; family UBA2199; genus UBA2199. Next base: position 110,817 of record CAVSZS010000011.1, on the reverse strand, counting down.
GCCGCGCCAACCCCAGCCGTTCCCAATCCCTCCAGCCGCTCCAGGCGGAGGGAGAACTGGGCGGCAAGCGCCGCCATGCTCCTGTTCCTGGCCTGGCTTTTCCTGCCTCTTGCCTGCGGGTGGTCGCGATGCGCCGGCGGGCCGGATCAACCCGGAACCAGGGAACCCGTCCCGCGGCCGGCCTTGAAAGGAAGGCCCATGGCGGATTTTCTCCAAGACTATGCGTTGTATTACGAAAAAACCTCACCCATCAGGGCCTGGATCATTCCCAAGTACACGGCCTTCAAGCTCTATACCCTGGGCATATCGGCGGTAGCCGCGGTGGTCGTCGGGCGCGGGCAGTGGCTGTTCGTCGGGCATGAGACCGAGAAGGTGGACGGGCTGCGCTATTTTCTGGGCTTGAACCTCATGACTGAAAAGGAAATGGCTCGCTGGCTGCGGGTGTTGAGCGCGCGCCGGCGCTGGCTCGAGAAAAAGGGGATCGCCTACCTGCTGGTCATCGCACCCAACAAGAGCAGTATATACCCCGAAAACATGCCGCCCATCTATCCCCGCGGCCAGCGGACACGGCTGGATCAGCTCATCGGATTCATGGCCCGGCGCTCTCCCGGCTTCCCCCTGCTGGACCTGCGCCCGGCCTTCAAAAACGGAAAGAAACGCCAGGTCCTGTATTGGACCGCCGACAGCCATTGGAACGATTTCGGCCGCAACCTGGCCTACCGCGAGATCGTCGCTTGCCTGGCCGTCCGCTTCCCTTCCCTGAAGGCACTGGCCGCTGAGGCCTTTGAAACCCGGCCCTGCCCTGAGCCGCCCCACGACCTGGAAGATCTCCTGCTCCTGCCCTGGCGAGCCGGAGTGCCGGCTTTCCGTCTCGTCCCCCGTGCGCCCCTGCCGTCAATCCGCATCAAGGCGACAACGTCCCCCGGCGCCCGCCAGGTGGAAATATTTCGCACGCGCGCCGCGTCGCTGCCGCTGGCCCTGATCATCCATGACTCCTTCGGCGAATCCCTGAAGCCTCTCATCGGCTGCCATTTCCGCCGGAGCCGCTGGATACTGGATCGCAGCCACCAGTTGCCTGCCGCCTGGATCGAATTCAGAAGGCCAAACCTGGTCATCGACGAGATCGCCGAACGCTATCTCGAAGAGGATCCCTGGACCAACCCGGCGGCGATCGGCGAATAACGGGCGCCGGACTTTCGCGGCGCGAAAAAAATCCGCTCCGCTCGTGCTTGCTGTTTTTACTTGCAGGCGGAAGGATTTTGTTTTAAGATTAGCGGAGCATGGAAACGGGGAAGGACGCATGAAAAAACTCAGAGTCGCGGTAGTCTACAATTCCTACGAGGAAACGCAGCATGAGGCCGTGGCCGGGGACAGCAGCTCCGGCCATCATTTGCGCCTGATGATCCGCCGCATGGCCAGGACGCTGCGCAGCCTGGGCCACGACGTCGTCATCATCCACCTGGCCGGCGATCTTTCTTCCCTGCAGCGCCGGCTCAACCGGCTGCGGCCCCACGTCATCTTCAACCAGTACGACGATGTCGTCCACGGCGCCCTTTACGAAATGCGCTTCGCCGCCTTCATCCGCATGCTCGGCTACCCCATCACCGGCTCGCCGGCGCTGGGGCTGGGCTTGAGCCGCGACAAGTACATGGCGCTCAGCCTGCTGCGCGGCGCCGGCATTCCCATTCCCAGCGACACCACTCTCCTGGAAAGGGTGTCGGAGGTCGACCACCACAAATGGCACTTCCCATTGATCGTGCATCCGGGCCAGGAGCATGCCGGCATCGGCATCGCCCGCGATTCGGTGGTGGCCACCAAAAGGGCCCTGCGTGACAAGGTGCGCGAGGTGATCCACTCGTTCAAGCAGCCCGCCCTGGTCCAGGGCTTCCTGCCTGGCCGCGAATTCAACGTCGGCATCCTGGGCGGCCGCAAGCTGCGGGTGCTGCCGCTGGCCGAAGTGGACTACTCCAGGCTGCCGCAGGGCATACCGCCCGTCATGTCCTACGCCGCCAAGTGGGTGGAGACTTCGGTGGAGTTCAAGCGCACGAAGGTTATCTGCCCGGCCAAAGTGGAGCCGCAACTGGCGGCGCTCATCGGCGACACGGCGATCAAGGCATTTCGCACGGTCGGCGGCTGGGGCTACGGCCGCGTGGACATCCGCATCGACGAGGAGGGGCTGCCCCGCGTCCTGGAGGTCAATTGCAATCCCTGTCTCGACAAGGGGATCGGCTTGGCGCGTTCTGCGGAGCGGGCCGGGATCAATTATCCCGAATTGCTGCAACTGGTGATCCAAGCGGCCTTTGAAGGCCCGCCGTACGATATCCATCTGCCGATCTTTACCGCCGCCAAGCCGACAGCGCGGCGCGCGCCGGCGCGGCGTCGCTAGCCGGTCAGGCGGCCGGTATACGCGTAATCGAGCGCCAGGGCGACGGCCAAAGAAACGACATCCATGATGCGCTCCCCTTCCTGCCCGGGCCGATAGGAAAGTTTCATGGCGTCGGCGCGCATCTCCAGCTTGCGCAGGATGGCCGCCGCTTCGCGCTCGCTCAACTCCGACCAGAGGACCACGCGCTCGAGCAGGCGCGTGTGCAGATTGCGGAACAGGGCGGCTGCCGGGCGCAGCGACTCGCCGCGCGCCGGGGGAAAGACCTCGCGCAGCCGGTCGTCCACGTAACCGCGGGCGGCGCGGCGGTAGCGCTCCGCTTTCTTCCCGTAGTGGTCGGCAAGCAGGATGGTCATGTGCTCCACCGGGCGCAGGCGGCGCATGCGGGGATGCTCGGTGGCGCGGCGGCGGATCTCTTTCATCAGCCCGTTCACATACAGCAGTTTCCTCATCACCGGCCAGGTGCGATAGCGTGTCCGCCAGCCGGAGCGCGGCGTAAGCCAGACGGCGAACGTTTCGGCGAAATCCTCGTCGGGGTGCTTCTGGGCATAGGTGCGGCCATAGGGATAGACGGAGATGTGCTTGACGTATTCGCGGCTCAGGTGGTCGGGTCGGAAGACATCGCGGTAGGGGCGGGTGAAGCGGCCGAACACCTCCTCCCAGCTAGGGCGGCGCCACAAACGGTAGGCGTAGTTGACGGCATGGCCGGCCTCATGCCGCAGCAGGGTCATGATGCGCTTGCCGTCCTCGATCTCCCCGGTCTGCTCCTCCTCGATGCGCGCCAGGCGCTCATCGGCCAGGTAGAACGGGACGCCGATGACCGGCGACCTGTCGGGGCAGCCCCAACCGTCAGTGAGATAGACTTCGGGCTTGAAGCGGATATTCTTGGCCTCCATCTCGCGGTGCAGGCGGCGGACGAACGGCTCGACGGGTGATCCGGGGAGGCGCAGATTGAGATCGGATATCCGGCTGTTCAGGAGTTCATAGCGGATCGTTTCCCAACTCTGCACCAACGAATGGATAGTTTTAGCGCTCATGACAACCTTTGGACTATTTCCAGAATCCGAAAAAGTCCGCTCCTTTTTCCCAGCCGCTCGCGCACTCCTTCTGTGAGTCGTTCCTGACGGGATAGCAAAGGGAAAATAGATATAAACCAAGGCGCGGTCGTTGTCAAGGTACTTTTAACGTAATTATGGCATGAATTGCCTATAATAAAGCGGATTTAAAAAATCAATTATTTCATTTACGTGCAATGTGGAAAACTTGTTGAAAAGTAGCTGGCAGGCGAATAATGGCGCACTAAAGGGGAAATTCACCGGTTGCTCCTTTTAGGGCAGTTCTTGACCTGATTGACCGCAACGATACTTTTTGCTAAAATGAGATTTCTCCGAGTTCAAAAGGCTACAGTCTTTGTTGACTATGCCTTTTAACCGCAAGGGCTTGGCCGGCGGTGCCGCAACCGGGCTATGCCTCCCTGTCCGAAAAGGAGAACTAGTGAAAAAAACAGGTTTATTGCACATAAAGCCCGGGACGACACGCCATGGATATTAAGTCCATGTTGAGCGTCGATGAGGCCGAAAAAGCCATCGCCGCTTTTCCGGTAACGGTCAGGACCGAGACCGTCCCGCTCACCTCCGCGCACGATCGCTTCCTGGCCCGCGACGTCCTCTCCCCGATCCCGTTGCCTGAATTCGACAAATCGGCCATGGACGGCTATGCCTATGCGTCGCAAGATGCTTCGCCGCTCTTCAGGGTCGTCGAGATCATCGCCGCCGGCACGCCTCCCAAGCAGGCGATCACCCCCGGCAACTGCGCCAGGATCATGACCGGCGCCATGATCCCCGCCGGCGCCGACCGCGTGATCAAGCGCGAATGCACCGAGGAGACGGACGGCTTCATGCGCATCGTTGCCGAGGACGCCAACCGCAACATCCGCTTGCGGGGCGAGGACCTCCAGGCGGGGCAACAGGTTCTGGCCGGCGGCATCCGCCTGCGGGCGGCGCAAATCGCGCTGCTGGCATCCCTGGGGCTGGCCGAAGTGCCGGTCGCCAAACCGCCGCTTGTCGGCATTCTCACGACCGGTTCCGAACTGGTCGCTCCGGGCTCGCCTCTCGCCCCGGGCATGATTTACGACAGCAACTCCCATTCGCTGGCCGCCCAGCTCCGGGAAACCGGGGCCGAACCGCTGTTGCTGGGTGGAGTGGCCGACAACGCCGGGGCGACGGTCCGGGCCATCACTGCCGGCCTGGAAAAATGCGATGTGCTGATCCTGTCCGGCGGCGTCTCGGCCGGCGATTTCGACTTCGTGCCGGCGGCCATGAAAGGGGCCGGCTTCACCCTGCACTTCGAAAAAATCGCCGTGCAGCCTGGGATGCCCACAGTCTTCGCCAGCCGCGGGGAAAAGGCCGCCTTCGGCCTGCCGGGCAACCCGGTCTCCACGTTCGTGATCTACGAGGTCTTCATCAAGCCGCTGCTGCTGCGCCAATTGGGCCATGACCACCAGCCCCTGTTGCAACCGGCCGTGCTGGCCGCCGCGTTCCATCGTTCACGGGCGGAGCGCACCGTCTTCCTCCCGGTATTCGTCAGGGATGGGCGGGCGGAACTCGTTTCCTATCACGGCTCGGCCCACCTGCACGCCCTGAGCCGGGCCAATGCCCTGTTGCGCGTGGCAGCAGGATGCAGCGCCATCGCGGCCGGGAGCATCGTCGATGTTCGATTCCTATAACCGCGAGATCAACTATCTGCGGGTCTCGGTGACGGACCGCTGCAACCTGCGCTGCACCTACTGCATGCCCGAGGCGGGCATACGCCTGAAAAGCCATGCCGATATCATGCCCTACGAGAAGATCGTCCAGGTCGCGGCGGCGGCGGCCGAGCTCGGCATCCGCAAGATCCGCCTCACCGGAGGCGAGCCGCTGGTGCGCAAGGGCATCTCCTTCCTGGTCCGCGAGCTCAAGGCCCTCCCGGGCCTGAGCGAAGTCAGCATGACCAGCAATGGCGTCCTGCTGGATCTCCTGGCCGACGAACTCAAGCAGGCCGGGCTGGACCGCCTGAACATCTCTCTGGACACCCTCGATCCCGCCATGTACCGGCAGGTCACGCGCAATGGCGAGATCTCCCGGGTCATGGCCGGCATCGCCGCCGCCCGCCGCGCCGGCTTCGCCGACATCAAAATCAACATGGTGCTGCTGCCGGGCTGCCATGCCGAAGAAGTCGCGGCCATGGAGAAATTCTGCAGGCAGCAGGGGTTGCGGCTGCAGCGCATCCACCATTACAGCCTGCACGACCTGAATACGGCGCGCAGCGGGCTGGAAGCCGAAAGGCCCCTCTCGTGCAGCGTCTGCAACCGCCTGCGCCTGACCGCCGATGGCAAACTGAAGCCATGCCTGTTCTCCGACCGTGAGATCGCGGTCGATTTTTCCGACATCCGCGCCAGTCTGGAGCAGGCCGTGCGCGCCAAGCCGGCCCAGGGCGTCGCCTGCGCCAACCGCGGCAACTGGCAGATAGGAGGATAAATGAAACTGACCCATGTCGACGAATCCGGGAAGGCCTGCATGGTCGATATCAGCTCCAAGCCGCCGCTGCACCGCGAGGCGGTCGCCGTAGGCAAGATCATCCTGGCCCCCGCCACCGTGAAGCTGTTGCGGCAGAACCGGCTGCAGAAGGGCGACGCCCTGGCCGTGGCCCGCGTCGCCGCCATCCAGGGCGGCAAAAAAACCCATGAGCTGATCCCCCTCTGTCATCCGCTGCCGATCCACCAGCTGGACGTGCAGTTCCAGGTCGTGGCCGACGGCGTTGAAATCACCGCCAGGGCCGTCAGCGAGGGCCGGACGGGCATCGAGATGGAGGCGCTGACGGCGGTGAGCATCGCCGCTCTGACCATCTACGACATGTGCAAGGCGGTCGACAAGAACATGATCATCGGCGCCATCGCCCTGCTGGAAAAGAGCAAGCGTGAAATTCACAGTTGAAGCGGTGAACGTTTCCGTTGCCAAGGGCGTGCAGAAGCACGAGGTCCCCGAGATCGTATGCCGCGCGGATCACGGCATCGAAGGCGATGCCCACGCCGGCCCCTGGCACCGCCAGGTATCACTGCTGGCCGGGGAAGCCGTGGATACGATGAAGGCCAAGGGGCTGGACCTTGCCCCCGGCGCCTTTGGCGAGAACATCGTCACCCGCGGCGTCGACTGGAGCCGGGCCCGCGTGGGCGAGAGGATCACCATCGGCGACGTGGAGCTGGAGATCACCCAGATCGGCAAGGAGTGCCATAGCCGCTGCGCCATTTACTACGCGGCCGGCGACTGTATCATGCCCAGTCAGGGTATCTTCGCCCGCGTGCTCAAGGGAGGCACCATCCATGCTGAAAATAGCGGTCATTACCATATCGGATAGGGCGTCACGCGGGGAATATGCCGACCTGTCGGGGCCGCGCATCCGCGAGATTCTCGAGCACGAGCTGCCCGGCGCCGAGGTCGCGGTGACCGTAGTGCCGGACGAGGCCGGGGCCATCAGCGCCGCGATCATGGCGAACCTCGACCGCGATTACATCCTGACCTGCGGCGGCACCGGGCTTTCGCCGCGCGACATCACCCCCGAGACCTGCGCCCGGCTGTGCGACCGCGACATCCCGGGCATCAGCGAATGGCTGCGCCGTGAATCCCAGCGGGAGACGCCGCATGCCGTTTTTTCCCGAGCCTACAGCGGCATGAAAGGGAGTACCGTCATCGTCAATTTTCCCGGGTCTCTGCGCGGCGCCGAATTCTGCGCCGGCCTGCTGGCGAGCGTCATGGCGCACGGACGCGACATGGTGCATGGCGGAGACCACCCATCCCACGAACACAAATCAGTGAAAAGTGAAACGTGAATGGTGAAAAGTGAGAAAGCAGCGGTACTAGCGGCTGCGAACTCCCGGAAGCCGGTTATTTCTTGCCCTTGCTGTGCGCCCAGGTAACCAGGTCATCCAGGTCGCTCGCCAGCGAATGGCCGGGGTGTTTCCTGACATCCGGCGCGGGATCCGGGATCGCCGGGGCGGCCGGCTGGGCGATCGTTTTTTCCTCGCCGCAGCCGATGAAGTGCTCGATCTTGGCCAGCAAATCCTTTTCGCGGAAGGGTTTTTCGATGAAATCGTCGGCCAGCCCCTTGTGCACGTACATGCGCAGATTGACATCCTTGTAAACACCGGTCATCAGGATGATGGGGATATGCCTGAATTCGTCGCTGGCCCGAACTTTTTCACATAGGGCAATCCCGTGCATGCGCGGCAGCAGGATGTCGGCCAGCACCATGTCGGGTTTTTCCCTGACGATCAGCTCGTAACCGGCGACGCCATCGCCGGCAACGAAAACCTGGTACCCGGCATCGCTGAAAAGTTCCTGCAGGGATTCCTGGATAATATGGTCGTCATCGATGATCGCTATCTTCTTTCCCATATTGCCTCTGTCTCCGGCTAAACCGTGACCCCAGTATAGCATAAAAAAATAAAAGCAAGCCTTTTTCACGAGTCAGGAAAATCCTGATCATTGCCTTCCCGGCGCCGAGGGCATATAATGCGGTTCCAGGCCATACCATGACAGAAAAGATCATCATTTATTGCGACGGCGCCTGCAGCAACAACCAGCACAAGGAGAACCGCGGCGGCTGGGGGGCGATCCTGCTCTATAAAGGCAAAACCAAGGAGATCTCCGGTGCGGAGCGCAACACCACCAACAACCGCATGGAGCTCCTGGCCTGCATCAAGGCGCTGGAAGCGGTCAAGAATCGCTCGCTGCCGGTGGAGGTATTCACCGACAGCGCCTACCTGGCCAATTGCCTGCTGCAAAAATGGTATGTGCGCTGGCAGAAGAACGGCTGGCAGACCGCGGGGAAAAAACCCGTGGAGAACAAGGACCTCTGGCTGCGACTGCTGGCCCTGAATAGCAAATTCACGCACGTCTCGTTCCATAAAGTGGCCGGGCACAGCAATATAGCATTGAATGATCGCGCCGACGAACTGGCCAAGGAGGCCATCCAGGCGCTCTTATAGCGCAACGCCGGCCTCCGTCTTCCTAGAATTTATTCAACCTCATGATCTCGTTCAGCGGCTTGCGCTCCGGCCGCGTTTTTTCAGCGTCTTTTTGTTGTTCACTCAGGAGTTCATTGGGGGGCAGCAGGTGCTTGCCGACATTGACCAGGGTGAGCACGGTCATGTCGGGGGGGATGGCCAGGGCTTCCTTGACCTTGTCTTCATCATATCCGGCAATGGGATGAGCGACCAGCCCCATCTCCGTGGCGCGCAGGATCAGGAAGGCCGTGGCCATGCCGGTGTCGAAGATGTACAATTCCCTGCCCGGGTTCGGGCAATCAAGGTCCCGGCGGCTGCAGACAGCGATGATCAGGGAGGCGGCAAACGTCCATTTGTTGCCCTTGCTCATGGCCCCTTTCACCTTATCCAGCGCATCTTTGTCGTACGCAAAGACAAAGCGCCAGGGCTGGTAGTTGAAACAGGAAGCCGAAAGCGAGGCCGCGGTGGCCAGTTCGCGCACCATTTTTTCATCGATCGCGACCGGTTGCAGTGAACGGTACGCGCGCCGCATGCCGATAATTTCCATCAGTTCCATGCTGCCTCCTCGTAGTTGCGAATCGTATTCTATCTCTTTTCAAGGCTGCGCTTCATCTGGAATATCTTGCGCAAGTGGCCCATCTCTTCATGGATGACCGTCTCCAGCGCCGAAGTACGCCCTTTGGCGAACATCTCCTTTAACTCGGAAAAGAAGACGATGGAGTCCTTTTCAAAACCCATGGCCAGGTCGAGGATCTCATCCAGGGTCGACAGCCGGGCCAGCTTGGCATGGATCGCCTCTTTGTCTCCCAGCTGGTGGGCCTTGACGAACTCCCTCATGTAGGCCTGGTACTCGGCGTCGGGCTCCCCCTTCCTGACGTCGCCCTCCAGCTCCATCAGTTTCTTGAACACCTTCTCGTGCTTGAACTCCTCGTCGGCCAGGTACTGGAAAAGCCCGGTAGCCTTCGGGTCGCCGAGCTTCTTCATGGCCTCGACGTAAAACTCGTAGCCCCGCTCCTCGATATACACCGCGAATCCCAGAATTTCCTGAACTGCCAGCAAATACGACATGCGTTCACCTCGGTTAAATTTAAGCTCTTCCCCGGCCCGGGCCAATGGTTTCCCGGCGCCGCAGCCACTATAATATATTCCATATCTTTTGGCAATGCGCCCAAAAGGGAAAAACAAGCCTCGAGCGCAGAGTGCGCCAGCCTGGCCTCCTGCGGATTGGCAAAATATACCTTCCATGGTATAATATAGCCATGAAAACGATAAAACTCGCATTGCTCATAGTTGTTGTCCTCCTGGCCACGGCCGTCTCCTGCCGCGCGCAGGGGAGCGGCGGCACCGCTCCCGACTTCAGCGCCAAGGATATCGCCGGCCTGGACGTGACCCTCTCCGGGCTCAAAGGCAAGGTCGTGCTGCTCGACTTCTGGGCCACCTGGTGCCCGCCCTGCCGGGTGGAGGTTCCCCATCTCATTGACATCCAGCGCAAGTTCGCCGGCAAGAACTTTGTCCTGCTCAGCGTCAGCCTGGACCGGGACCTGCAGGCGGCACGCCAGTTCGTCGCCGACAAGGAAATGGACTGGGTGCACATCATCGACTTGGAAGCGGGACGCGCCATCGCCGAGAAGTACCAGGTCAGCTACATCCCGTCGACCTTCGTCATCAACCGCCAGGGAAAGATCGCGGCCAGCCAGCTGCGGGGAAACGAGCTCAAGGAAAAGATCGCCGAACTGCTGAAATAAGCCCCGCCCTAGCGGATCTTGACCTCGACGTCCAACCCCTCGATCCGGCGGCTGATGTAGAAGGTTTTCAGCAGGACGAACCCCGAATTGTGCGACTTGGCGAACACCTCGCAGAGGGAATTGCGCCAGTCCTGCTTGTACTTTTCGAATGCCGCCGCCGAGGTGGCCCGGTAGCCGAAGCCGGCGTTCAGGGTGACCCTCTCGCTGACCCCGCCCGGGGGCAGCGGCTGGCGCAACGCCATGCGGTAGCCTTCGCCGATCACCTTGCCCGTGTCCATGAAGCGGAAAACCCCCAGCAGGAACACGTAGCTCAAGTCGCGCTTCGAGACATTGCGCAGGCGAAAAGAGAGTTCCGGGACCAGGATGACGCCCTGGAAATCCTCGTCATTCACCTTTTCATTGACCTTCCACTGGCTGGAAATATCGAAAATCTCCACCGCCACCCGCAGCTCGGCGGGGGTGATGGACGTGTTGATCACGGTCTTCTTGTACACCAGGGCGAAACCCGCTATGATCAGCAGCAACACCGCCCAGAGCCAGAATTTGGAATTCTGCCAGTACGTTTTCGTGTATTCCTGCAGGATCTCTTCGCCGGGCTCGCCGGCGCCGGCGGCGGCAACCGTGTCTTTTTTTTCATTTTGCGTCATGTTCTTCCTTTTCGCGTCGATTATACCATAAAAAAGCCTTTTTTTGCCGCTTCGCCAACGGAAAACGCCCGCCGCGGCCCCGCGGACGGCCATTGACAAGCGGGGCGAATTGTACTAAAATTCCCAAATGAAAGATATCCCCGGCTGCGACTGGTTCATCATCCAAAGCAAGCCCAAGCAGGAATTCGACAGCGAAAAGCACCTGCGCGCCCTGGGGATCGATGTCTACCTGCCGGTGTACAACAAGAAGATCAAGAAGAACCGGGTCAAGATCGACCGCGTAACCCCCCTGTTCAGCAGCTACCTGTTCGCCCGTTTCGACATCCACACCGACTACCAGAGAGTGCGCTACACCCGGGGAGTGAAAACCCTGCTGGGCGGCAACGAGTGCCTGTGGACCATCGCCGACGAGAAGATCCAGGACATCCGCTCGCGGGAAAGCAACGGCCTGGTCATGCTGCGCCGGCGCGAGTCCAGCTTCCGGCACGGCGACCGCATCCTGATCGACGAGGGCGATTTCGAGGGCTGGGAAGGGATATTCCAGGAGGAGCTCCCCGACCGCGAACGGGCCATCATCATGCTGACCAACGTCCAGTTTTCCAGCACGCTCATCCTGCCCAAGAAGTACCTGGTCGTCCACCGCTGACAGTTTATAAAATCCGATAGAAGGAGCAACACATGAATGGAGTAACGGTTTGGTTCACCGGTCTTCCCTGTTCCGGGAAGACCACGCTGGCACTGAAGCTCAGCGCCGAGCTGAAGAAGCGCGGCATTCTCTGCGAGGACCTGGACGGCGACGTCACCCGCAAGTACCTGAGCAAGGGGCTGGGATTTTCCAAGGAAGATCGCGATGAAAATATCCGCCGCGTCGGCTTCGTCTGCTCGCTGCTGACCAAGCACGGGGCCGTCACCACGGCGGCGTTCGTCTCGCCCTACCGCAGCATTCGCGCCGAGATCAGGGAGATGATCGGCAACTTTGTCGAGGTGTACGTCAAGTGTTCGCTGGACAAGTGCATTGAGCGCGACGTCAAGGGCATGTACAAGAAAGCCATTGCCGGCGAGATCAAGAACTTCACCGGCATCTCCGACCCCTTCGAGGAACCGGAAAAGCCTGAGCTGGTAATCGAGAGCGACAAGGAGACGGAGGACGAGTCCCTGAAAAGGCTCCTGGCCAAGCTGGAGGAGTTGGGCTATTTGCAGCCCGCTGGCAAGGACATCGTCATCCCCGCCTACCTGCGCCATGACCTGGCCCGGATCCTGCCCAGCCAGAATTTTCCCGACCTGCCCACGTTCGTCATTCATATTCTCAGCAACTACGCGGCCCAGAACGGGGGCCCGGCCGACCTGTCGCAGTCCGAAGAGGACGCCGTCCGCGAAAAACTGAAGAAACTCGGCTATATCAGCTAAGGAGAGCAGCATGATCGTCAAACCCCACGGCGGCGAGTTGATCGACCGCATTTTATCGGCGAAGGAACGGGAGGCCATCCTCTCTTTCCGTGACAAATTCTTCAACCTGGAAATCGACGAAGAGAAGGCCATCGAGGTGCAGAACATCGCCACCGGGGTGTTCTCCCCGCTGAAGGGCTTCATGAACCAGGAAGACTACCGCGAGGTAGTGCAGAACAGCCGGCTGGCCAGCGGTCATGCCTGGACGCTGCCCATCGTCCTGCCGGTGGACCGCGAGACGGCGAAAAAGTTCGCCAAGAACGACACCATCATCCTCAAGACCAAGGAGGCGGTGATCGCCTCCATGCAGGTGGAAGACATCTACGCCTGGGATTTCGAGGAATACGCCAGGAACATCTTCGGCACCACCGACGAAAAACACCCCGGCATCCAGGCATTGAAGGCCGGCGGCGAACTGTTCATCGGCGGCAGCATCAACTTCCTGAGCCCCCCCATCACCCACTTCCCTTCGTATTACCTGACCCCGCGCGAGACGCGGGTGCTTTTCAAGGAAAAGAAATGGAACACCGTGGTCGGTTTCCAGACGCGCAACGTCTCCCACCTCGGCCACGAGTACGTGCAGAAGTCGGCGCAGTCGATCGTGGACGGCCTGTTCATCAACCCGGTGATCGGCAAGAAGAAGCCCGGCGATTTCACCGATGCGGTCATCCTCGACTCCTACAAGGCGCTGATCGACGAATATTACGTCAAAGCGCACACGGTCATGTCCATCCTGCAGTTCGAAATGCGCTACGCCGGCCCCAAGGAAGCCATCTTTCACGCCATCGTGCGCAAGAACTTCGGCTGCTCGCACTTCATCATCGGGCGCGACCATGCCGGCGTGGGCAGCTACTACCATCCCTTCGCCGCGCAGAAGATATTCGACTCGTTCCCCGACCTGGGCATCACCCCCGTCTTCTTCATGAGCTTCTTTTTCTGCAAGAAGTGCAATTCCATCGCCAACGACAAGACCTGCCCCCATCCCCAGGGAGACCACATCGATTTCGCGGGCAAGATCATCCGCGAGAAGCTGGTCAACAAGCAGATTCCGCCGGAATCGATGATGCGCAAGGAAGTCGCCGAAGCGATCCTCAAGCATGGCAACCCCTTCGTGGAGTAACGCCGTTGCCGGGGGGCCGGCCCCGGCTTCGAGGTAAGGACCATCGCCAAGACGGGCAACAAGCTGCTGATCGTCGGCCTGGACGGGGTTTCCCATGAAATGCTCGCCGGCGGCGAGGGCCGGCCTTCGCTGCTGCCCCGGATGAAGGAATTCTTCGCCGGGGCGACGGCCCGCATGTCGGTATCCATACCGGAAATCTCCGCAGTTTCCTGGTCCAGCTTCATGACCGGCACCCAGGCCGGCGAACACGGCATTTTCGGCTTCGTCGACCTCGTACCCAACAGCTACCAGTACCGCTTCCCCGATTTCCGCGACCTGAAAGCCGAGCCCTTCTTCAGCGAACTCGGGACGCGCGGCCTGCGCTCGGTGATCATCAACCTGCCGGCCACCTACCCGGCCCGGCCCGTGCCGGGAGTCCTGATTTCGGGTTTCGTTGCCCTCGACCTTGAACGGGCGGTATTTCCCGCCCGCTACCTGCCCATGCTGCAGCAGGCTGGCTACCAAGTCGATGTCGACGCCGGCAAGGGCAAGGAGCGCAAGGCCGAATTCCTGGCCGACCTGCACTACGCCCACAAAGTCCGCAAGGGGGTCGCCGACATGCTCTGGGTGAAGGAGGACTGGGACATTTTCATGTACACCGTTACCGGGACCGACCGGCTGCAGCATTTTCTCTACGACGCCTATACCGACCCCGGCCACGAGTTCCACGGCGAATTCAAGGGGTTTTTCGACGAAGTGGACGAGGCGGCAGCCGATTTTCTGGAGCGGGCCGCCGCCCGACCCGGAGTGGAGATCGTTGCCCTTTCCGATCACGGGTTCGCTTCCATCCGCAGCGAAATCTATCTCAATCAGGTGTTGAAAAAATACGGCTTCTTCTCCCAGGAAAGCCCCGGCGCCAAGGGCCTGCCGGGTATCAGCGACCGCGCCACGGCGTTCGCCCTCGACCCGTCGCGCCTCTATGTACACCGCCAGGGAACATATCCCCGGGGCGCGGTGGCCGCCGGCGACTACGAAAGGGTGCGCGCGGAGCTGAAAGACCTTTTCAGCGGCTACGAAGTCGACGGGCGCAAGGCGGTGCGCCGGGTCTACATGAAAGAGGAGCTGTACAGCGGCAGCCAGCTGCGGTTTGCGCCCGACCTGGTGCTTCTTCCCGAGCCCGGCTTCGACCTGAAGGGCGGCATGGAGAAGGATTGCGAGGCGGGAACCAGCCATTTCACCGGCATGCACCGCCAGGACAACGCCTTTCTTGCCTGCAGCCGCCCGGGCATGCTCGGCAGCCAGCCGACCATCTTTGATGTGAAGGGGCTGATGTACCGGCTGCTGGCTATTTGACCTTTTCCTTCTGCTTCTCCAGGTTCTGGGCCAGGCTGCGGATCACGGGGCTGACGTTGCGGTCGCGGGAGAGCAGTTTCAGGTCACGGGCATGCAGTTGCTTGACGAATGCCAGGGCATTTCTGACCGGCGTCTTCGGGTTCTCGACCAGGGCCAGGAGCACGGTATAGTTCTTTGTCCACTCGCGGTTGTTGGCGATCTTGGCGACGATCTCCCCCGGCAGACTCAGGTTGCGGGCATGGATCAGCACCTCGTCCGAGGCCATTTTCGGGCTGTCGAGGACGGCCGTCTGCACAAGTTTGTTGGAATCCTTGATCAATACCAGGCGCTCGGTCTTGGTGCCGGTCAGGGCCAGGCGCACGCGGTCTGAAATGCCCATGACGTTGATGCGCTGCAGCGCGGTCAGGGCTTCCTGCTTGACCTTGTTTTCGTCAAGTTGCGGTTCCTGCTTCTGCTCCTCGGCGATTACCATGACCAGGTCATTCATGACCTCGGCCTCGGGGATGGCCACCGCAGTTTTGGGCTTCAGATAGAATTCGCGCAACTCGCGGATGCGGCCGTGGATGAAGGGATTGCAATCGGGGTTCGCCTCCATCTTGTCCATGATCTCCGGATAGGCGATCAGGCGGATCTGGTTCTCCAGCAGGGTTTCCAGCACGGCCGCCTTGGCGCGGGAGGCAAGCCGCAGGATGAATTCGGCCGGAATCCCCTGGTTCTGGATGATCAGGGTCAGGGTGTTGAAATAGCCGGCGTCCAGCGCCTCCTGCAGGATAAAGTCGATCACGCGCAGCTCGGCATCCCTTTTCTGCACGTATTGTTCCTTGACCGGCTGCGGGATCAATCCCAGCATCTGTTGCGCCTGCTCCCGGGACTTCGGGTCAGGCAGCACAAAAACGAGGCTCTCCAGGTATTCTTCCTCGGTGAAGGCCAGCTGCCGGGAAAGCAGGTATTTCAGCAACTCGTCGCCGGGCGCGTTCTCGGCGATCTTCAGCACCAGGGGATTCTTGGAGATCATGGCTCAGCGCCGCAGGATTTCCTGAAGATTGTTGGGATCGACGACCAGCTTCAGGGCCGCCGGTGTTCGCCGCAAGTAGGAAACCTCCCGGTCGTTGATCTGCAGCCGCAGCGCCGGGGGGTTGGAGACGACCAGCGTCAGCCGGTAGCCATGGAGCGAAACGCTTTCACCCTTGCGAAAGGTCTTTTCGATCACCTTCTCGCCTCCGCGCCACAGCTGCAGCCAGCAGGGGGCATCGATTTCAAGTCGTGCCGTAATCGGCGGCTCGCTCAGGCACGATTCCTCCTCCAGGTGCAGCAGGTACGCGGAAATAGGCGGGACAACCACCGGCACGGCCGGCGGGTTGTCAAGCACTCTGTCCAGAAGCCGCGGCGGGCCCAGCAACAGAAAACCCAGCAGGGCCAACACGCCGAGCAGCAGGCTGGCCAGAAGGATGGTGCGGTTTCTGCGGAAGCGGGCATAGGTCATCTTCTGCATGTATTGCTCGGCCAGCAGTTCTTCGTCCTTGTTCAGGATGTTCTTCAAGTAATCCCGGTAGGTATTGAAAAAGGCCGTATCGTCGGCGCCGCAGGCCAGGAGATAGTTCTTGATGTAATAATGGACATAAAATCTTCCGGGGAACAAATCGAATTCCTCGTCTTCCAGTGCCTGCAGCATGCGGGTGCTGATGCGGGTTTCGGCGACGATATCGGCCAGCGAGACGCCGCGCGATTCACGCTCCTTGCGCAATGCCGGCCCGATGATCTTTTCCATGGTCTATTGGTAACATAACCGCTATAGCATGTCAATATTGGCTGTGGGGAAAACGGCGTCAGGAGAGCGGAGGGAATCTCAAGATATTGCTGACAAATAAGACAAGAAAGAAAGGAGAGGGTGGGATGCACGAGCGGCCCAGATCAGGTTTTCTTTCTCCACGTAGGGGCGGTTCGTCTGCAAAAATCATCCGCCGACTTTGGCGGATCTGATTTTTGCGTCCCCGGATGGGGGGAACCGCCCTTCTTAAGACAGAGAGAACGGAGAGGGTGGGATGCACGAGCGGCCCGCTTTGGGCCGCTCGCCGCAAAGCGGCGCATTCGCTACGCTCATGCGTGTCCATTTGGGCTTCTCGCCCGAATGGATCGAACCCAGTTCTTCGTGGGTTCGAACCCCACCCATGGTTTATTCTAACAAACGTAAAACTCGGGAATCTCAGATTCGTGATAAATCAAAGGTAAGGAGAACGGAGAGGGTGGGATTCGAACCCACGATCCCAGTTTACCCGGGATAACTGCTTAGCAGGCAGCCCTGTTCGGCCACTCCAGCACCTCTCCATATATTGCCGAGGAGGGGACTCGAACCCCTACAAGCTAACGCTCACAAGCACCTCAAGCTTGCGTGTCTACCAATTCCACCACCCCGGCATGTATGCGTAAATTCACGGTTCCTGAAGAACGTTCGCTTCGAAACCCGCCGGGCTATTTGCCGGTCTCTCCCTGCGGCTGGGGAGCGGGGCTCCCGGGCTTCAACGGCTGCGTCGCCGCCGGTTTCTCCTTGGGGAGTACCGATCCGGAGCGGTTTTTGCCGGCCGCCAGCACCTGGAGCAGCAGCGAGGTCACCATGAACAGGATGGCCAGCGTCGTGGTGAGCTTGGAAAGCAGCGTGGCCGTTCCGCGCGGCCCGAAGGTCGACTGGCTGCCGTAGCCGCCGAAGGCTCCGGCCAGGTCGGCACTCTTGCCGCTTTGCAGCAGTACGACTACGACCAGCAGCAGGCATACGACTATATGAAAAAAAAGTAAAACGCCTTCCAAGTTGCCTCCTATGCGCCCAGAAGTTTCAATCCGCTGTGGATTATAGCAGAAAACTCTGTTACTTTCAAGGAGGCGCCGCCGACCAACACTCCGGAAATATTCTCCTGGGAAAGGAGCTCCAGGCTGTTT
Organism: Candidatus Aminicenantota bacterium; assembly: GCA_963732485.1. Lineage (GTDB taxonomy): Bacteria > Acidobacteriota > Aminicenantia > UBA2199 > UBA2199 > UBA2199. The sequence goes on along the minus strand of CAVSZS010000011.1, from coordinate 93,173 downwards.
TCGGGCTTGACCGAACCGCCGTAGAGGACCGGGATGCGCCGCGCCGGGGCTTTTGCCTCGAGCACGGCGCGGATGTGGCGATGGACCTCCTCGGCCTGTTGCGGAGAGGCGGTGCGTCCGGTGCCGATGGCCCAGATCGGTTCATAGGCCACGGTCACCTGATCCCAGTCCGCGCCGCTCACGCCCGCCAAGCCCTTTTCCAGCTGGCCCTGCACCTTGTCCAGGATATGGCCGGCTTCGCGCTCGGGCAAGGTCTCCCCCACGCACAGGACGGGCTTCAGCCCGCTGCGCAATGCCGCCAGCAGCTTGCGGTTCACGTCTTCGTCGCTCTCATGGAAGAGCTGCCGCCGCTCGGAGTGGCCGACCAGCACGAACTCCACAAGTCCGCGCAGCATCAGGGGCGAAATTTCGCCGGTAAACGCGCCTTGCTCCTCATGAAACAGGTTCTGGGCTCCGATGCGCACCTTGGGGTCCAGGCCGCGCACCGCTTCCAACGCCGTAAAAGGAGGGAAAACAGCCACGGTCAGGCCGGGAACAACGGGAAATTCCCTGGCCAGGGCCTCGACGAATTCCCGGCTTTCGGCGCCTGTTTTGAACATCTTCCAATTTCCGGCAATAAAGTATTCCTTGCCCATCAGGCCTCCGTCAACGCGCTGATCCCGGGCAGCGTGTCGCCGCTCAGAAATTCCAGCGCGGCGCCGCCGCCGGTCGAGACATGACTGATGCCCGCGGCCACGCCTGCCTTGTTGAGCGCGGCCACCGAATCGCCGCCGCCGACAATGGTCGTGGCCTTTGCCGCGGCCACGGCCGCGGCGATCTCCATGGTGCCACCGGAGAAGGTATCGACCTCGAACACCCCCATCGGCCCGTTCCAGAAGATCAGCCGGGCGCGGCTGATCTCGGCCTGATACGCCTCGACGGTCTCCGGGCCGATGTCGAGCCCCATCATCTCCCCGGAAATCTCCTCGCCCGGCCTGATGATGCGCACGGTGATGTTGGGCTCGACCTTGGTGGCGGCGATATGGTCAATGGGCAGGAGGAAGCGCACGCCGCGCTCGGCGGCCCGGCGGCGGATGTCACGGCAGAGTTCCAGGCTCTCGTTCTCCACGCGCGAGGCCCCGACGTCCATCCCTTCCGCCTTCAGGAACGTATAGGCCATGGCGCCGCCGATGAGGATGGCGTCGGCCTTGGTCAGCAGATGATTCAGCAGCGGCAACTTGTCACTGACCTTGGCGCCGCCGATGATGACCAGGTAGTCGTCGGGAGGGTTCTCCGCGGCCAGGGTGAGGAAATCGATCTCTTTCTTGAGCAGCAGGCCGGTTACGGCCAGGGGAACATGGCGGGTGATCTCGTCTATGGAGGCATGGGCGCGGTGGCAGGCGCCGAAGGCGTCGTCGACATAGAGGTCGATCCCCTTGGCCAGCTCGGCGGCGAACGCCGGGTCGTTTCTGGTCTCACCGGCATGGAAACGCAGATTCTCCAGCAGCAGGACCTGCCCGGCCGCAAGGCCGGCCTTGGCTTTCTCCGCCCTGGCTCCCGTCGTTTCCGGGCAGAAGGCCACTTTTTTCCCCAGAAGTTCGCTGAGGCGTTCGGCTACCGGCGCCAGGCTGCAGTCCGGGATCACTTCCCCCTTGGGGCGGCCCAAATGGGAAGCGCAGACGACACGGGCGCCGTTTTCCAGAAGGTAGCGGAATGTGGGCAAAGCCGCCTGGATGCGCGTATCGTCGGTAATCTTCCCGGCGCTGTCCAGCGGCACGTTGAAGTCGTTGCGCAGGAAAACAAGCTTGCCCTTTACCGGAACGTCCTTGAGAAATTTCTTGGCCATGTCAACCCGCGGCGATCTTGAGGATCAGGTCGCGAACCCGGCAGGAATAGGCCCATTCATTGTCGTACCAGGCCAGCACCTTGACCAGGTTCTTCTCCACCACCATGATGTTGTCCATGTCGATAATGGCTGAGCGCTCATCGCCCTTAAAGTCGATCGAGACCAGAGGCTCATAGGAACAGCCCATGATCCCCTGCAAGGGCCCGTTGGCGGCGTTCGCGATGGCCTGGCGCACTTCTTCCACGGACGTGTCCTTGGCCACGTGAACGACCAGGTCGACCACCGAAACGTCGGGGGTCGGGACGCGGATGGACGTGCCGTCGATCTTCCCCTTTAAATCCTTGATTACCAGTCCAATGGCCTTGGCCGCGCCGGTAGAGGTGGGGATCATGGACAGGGAGGCCGCCCGCGCCCGGCGCAGGTCCTTGTGCGGCAGGTCGAGGATGCGCTGGTCGTTGGTGAATGCATGGATGGTGGTCATGTTGCCCTTGAGGATCGTGAAATGATCATGCAGAACCTTGGCCAGGGGCGCCACGCAGTTGGTGGTGCAGGAGGCGTTGGAGATGATGTGGTGCTTCTTGGGGTCATATTCCTTGTCATTGACACCGAGGACGATGGTGACGTCGGGGTCGGTGGCCGGCGCCGAGATCACTACTTTTTTGGCGCCGGCCTGCAGATGCTTCTCGGCCTCCGGACGCTTGGTGAACAAACCGGTGCTCTCGACCACCAGGTCAATGCCCAACTCCTTCCAGGGCAGATCCGCAGGGCTCTTGATCGCCGAGACCTTGATCTTGCGGGTGCCGACCTGAATGAAGCCGTCGCCGTGGCCGACATCCTCGGCAAAAATCCCGAAGGTCGAATCATATTTCAACAGATGGGCCAGTGTCCGAGTGTCGGTGATATCATTGATGGCCACGATCTCGATGCCCGGCGTTTTATAAGCCGTGCGCAGAAAATTTCTTCCGATCCTGCCGAAACCGTTTATCGCTACTTTGAAACTCATGGGTAACCTCCTAGAGAGAAAACCTAGCACATGACAGCTGATTTTTCAAGGGGCGGCCGGAAGCCAGGTGTTGCTTTTTTGCCGCTGATTTTCTATAATTCGCCGGGAGGCGCTCATGGACATCAAAAAAAACGCCAGGGAACAATTGAATGGCATGGAACGAATCCTGCACATGATCCCCGGGTTCAAAGGATATTTTGAGCGGGAACTCCGCCGCGACTCCGACCGCCGGCAGCGCGATTTCATCGTCACGCAGCTGGGCAAGGTCAAAAGCGGCATGAACAAGGTGCTCCAAGCCGCCAGCCGCGGGAAGGATTTCGACCTGCTGCGCGAGCAGGACCTGTTCGTGAAAGCGCTCGATAAGGCCATCGGAGCCTGCCGCTACGCCGATCAGGGGTACAGTGGTTTTTTCGACCTGCTCAAGATCCGTGAAGCCGAACTGGACAAGGTGTACGACCTGGACGCCCGTATCGCCGAGTCCGCCGTCGCCTTTCAGGAGGAATTCAAGGTTTTGGCGGCCGCGGCGCCCGGCGCGCCCGCCCTCGAACCCTTACGGGAAGCGCTGGAGCGCATCGACGGCCTGTTCGAGCAGCGGACGGTTCTGCTGAAAGGCTATGACAAGGGAGAAGCGAAATGAAACTTGAGATCATCCAATACTTCGACCAGACCGGAAAGGAGTTGTCGCACCGCATCCCCGAGAAGGGATCGAGCGACATCAAGCTCGGGGCGCAACTCATCGTCCAGGAGAACCAGGCTGCGGTATTTTTCCGCGACGGCAAGGCACTGGACACGTTCAAAGCCGGGCGCCATGTGCTGTCGACCATGAACATCCCGCTGCTGACCCGGCTGCTTTCCCTGCCCTTCGGTTTTACCTCCCCGTTCCAGGCCCAGGTCTATTTCGTCAACCTCAAGACCTTCCTGAACCTGAAATGGGGAACGAAGGAGCCGGTCAGCTTCAAGGATTCCGAACTGGGCTACGTACGCCTGCGCGCCTTCGGCGTCTACTCCATCAAGGTCAGCAATCCCCAGTTGTTCATCGGTGAAGTGGCGGGCACGCAGTCCGTCTACTCCACGGTGGACATCGAGGATTTCCTGCGCGACCTGCTGGTAGGCCGACTGAACGATTTCCTGGGCGAGACGGTCAAAAGCATTTTCGAGCTGCCGCAGCATTTCGATGAACTGGCCGCGGGATTGAAAGGCCGCATCGCCGACGATTTCGCCAAGTACGGCCTGGAGATCGCCGATTTCATCATCAATGCCATCACCCCGCCCGAGGAAGTGCAAAAAATGATCGATGAGCGCTCCGGCATGGGCGCGGTCGGCGACATGGGGAAATTCATCCAGTTCAAGGCCGCGAAAGCCATGGAAAAAGCGGCGGAGCAGGGCGGCGAGGCGTCATCGGGAATGGGCATGGGCATGGGGGCCGGGATGGGCATGATGATGCCGGGTATGATCAACCAGGCCATGCAGGACGCCAAACGCCAGGGGGCGGACGGCGCTGCCGGCGAAGACGGCAGGACAAAGAAGTGCCCGGCCTGCCGGAAGGACGCCCCGCTGAGCGCCAAGTTCTGCCCCGAGTGCGGCGCCGAGTTTCCCAAGAAAGCGTTTTGCAGCAACTGCGGGGCCGCCATGAAAAAAGGGGCCAAGTTCTGTCCCGATTGCGGCCAGAAAACATCCTGAAAAAGGCGGCCGGGCGACACCCGGCGCCGGCTTCTGCCAACCGCCCATGAACCGCAGCGCCGAACGGATTCTCCTGATTCTGAATCCCTCCTCGGGATTCATTTCCAAGGACATCGCCGTTTCGCTCATCCTGAAGAAACTGCGCCGTCATTTCGCCAGCGTCTCCCTGGTCAACACCACCTCCCCTCTGCAGGCCAGCGAGGTCATCCGTCAGGGCTTGAAGCATTTTGACGTATTCGTGGCCTTCGGCGGCGACGGCACGGTGAATTCGGTGGCCAAGGCCATGCTCAACAGCAACAAGACCCTGGGCATATTGCCCGGCGGCTCGGGCAACGGCCTGGCCCGCAACCTGGGTATTCCCCTCTCCTGGCTGCGCGCCCTGGACACGCTGGTCAGCGGCCAGGATGTCAGCATCGACGCCGGCAGCATCAACGACCGCTATTTTTTCAATGTGGCCGGCATGGGGCTGGACGGGCTGATCTCCAAGAAATTCAACCTGGAATCCAGGACACGGGGCATCCTGCCCTACGTGTACTTCGCACTGAGAGGCTATATGGAAATGCCCCAGTTCTCCGTGCGCGTGACCACCGAGAACAGCGAATTCGAGGAAGACATCATGATCCTGGCCCTGGCCAATTTTCGCCAGTATGGCGCCAAGGTCGTCATCGCCCCCCATGCCTCGCCCTACGACCGGATGCTGGACCTGTGTCTCCTGAAAAAATTCAAGCTGCTCGAGTCCTCGCTGAACGTGCAGCGGCTGTTCGCCGGCACCATTCACAAGTACCCTTTCTACAAGACATTCAAGTTCGAGCGTGTGCATATCCGCTCGTTGAACGGACCGCTCCCCTATCATTTCGACGGCGAATACGGGGGCAGCGAGCTGGAGGACTATGAAGTGCGGGTGATCCCGGCCGCCGTGCGCGTGCGCATCCCCGCTTTCAGAGACTAAAAAAAAAGGGAAGAATTTCTTCTTCCCTTTTTTATAAGAGATTTCAGACTATTCCAAAGTGGACGTTTGCTGCTCCGTCACCAGGCCGATGACTTCGATCTGCGCTTCCTTGATGGCGTTCAGGACATCCACCACCCTGCCGTAGACAGCCTCCTTGTCGATCTTCATCAAAACCTTCTTCTCGGTCCGCTGCATCTCCTCCATCTTGTCGAGGATCAGCTGACCCAGTTTTGAAAGATCGGCCACATCGGCATCATCCAGCTTGACTTCCCCGGTCTTTTTGATGTACACGGTGAACATCTGGCTGGGGTCAGGCTGGCTGGCCAAATTCTTGGCCTCGGGCAGAGTAACGTTGGCCCCCTTCTGGATCATCGGCGTCACGATCATGAAGATGATCAGCAACACCAGCAAAATGTCGCAGAGAGGAACTACGTTTGGCTCAGACTTTGCAGTTTTCGAGCCGCCGACATCGACACTCATGCTCGACTCCTTACTTGGTCTTCAGCTTGATAAAATGATCAATCAACTCGGAAGAGGCGTTGGCCATTTCACCGGTGAAGATATCCACGCGGTTCAGCAGGATGTTGAAGAACCAGACGGCCACAACGGCGACGATGATGCCGAAGCCGGTGGTGATCAGGGCTTCCGCGATGCCGCCGGCAACGGCGCCGATGCCGCCCGACCCGGAGACCTTCATGCCCTGGAAGGCGGTGATGATCCCGAAAACGGTGCCGAACAGGCCGACGAACGGACCCGTGGAACCGATGGTGGCCAGACCGTTCAGGCCTCTCTTGAATTCCTGGACGCCCTTGATGGTGGCGCGCTCGATCGCCCGCTTGGCCGATTCGACCACTTCAGGCTGCGCGGAGCGGCTGTCCTGCTGGAATTGCAGTTCGTTCAGCCCGGCGACCAGAACCTTCGCCAGGTGGCTGTTCTTGAAACGCTTGTCGGAAGACAGTTTGATGGATTCCTCCACTTTGCCTTCGCGCCAGAGTCCGGATATCAGCTTCAACAGATCCCGGGACTGCTTTTTGGCCTTGGAGAACACGATGGCTCTTTCAATGCCGGTAGCGAAACAATACACCGACATCAGCACCAGGGTGAAAACGACGGCCTTGGGAACGATACTCATACTGTGCCACATCTCAACTAAATCCCATGACATAAGAGACCTCCTAAATTTGATTTATTTAATAATTCTGCCAATGGACGATTCCCGGCAAATCACTGATTCTGCAGGGTAAAGGTAACCGTGGCCGTGAAGATGACCGGCTTGGGGATACCATTAAGAATATAGGGCTCGTAGACCCACTGTTTGATGGCGCTCACGGCCGCGTCATTGAGCAGCGGATGGCCGGCGACGACGCGGGCGTTGCGCACGCGGCCGTAAATGTCGGTCATGGCCTCGATGATGACCACGCCCTGGATACGCGCCGTCAGCGCGATCTGCGGGTAGACCGGCTTGACCTGCTTGATCAGTTTGGGACGCTGCACGCTGGCGATGCGGATGGCGTTCTGAGAATCGCCGATCAACTCTCCGCCTTCGACGCCGCCCAGGACGCCGCCGACAACGCCTCCCTCGACGCCGCCCTCGACGCCGCCTTCAATGCCGCCTTCCACGCCGAAGCTGCCCACGTCCTCTTCCTGGATGATGGTGGGAACTTCGATGGGGGCGACCAGGCGGCCGGCGATGATCGGGCGCACCTCGGCTTTTTTGGCCGTTTCAGCAGCCTTCTGCTCGCCGCCGCTCTTCTTTTTGGCCGCAGGAGGCGGAGGCGGGGGCGGGGGCGGGGGCGCCGAAATGAATACGTTGGTCACCTGGATTTCCGGAAGGTTGGATTCGGCCATCATCAGGGGAACCACAATAAATGACGCGATCACCAGGCCATGAATAAGAAGGGATATCGGCAGAGTCAAATAGGTCTTGGTCGGCTTGCGTTTTTCTCCCGATATGATCAAGGATTCGCCAAACATGCTAGGCCTCCATAATAATGATTTAGTAGTATTTCCAAATTATCTTATATAACAAAACCAGGTGAAATTCAAGCCCAATCTCAACTTTTTTTTCTTTTTAGGAAAGAGTTTTCCCAGACTTTCAGCCAGGCGCAGGACTGGAAGATGGTCGAATAAGAACCGGCGATGACGCCCACCAGCATGGTGAAGGCGAAAGGCCGGATCACTTCCCCGCCGAACAGGAACAGGGACAGGACGGTCAGCAGAACCGTCAGCGAGGTGAAGATCGACCGGCTCAGGGTCTGGTTGATGCTCTTGTCCAGGATAGCCTCGAGATTGTCCTTTTTCATGATCTTCAGGTTGTCGCGCAGGCGGTCGAACACGACGATGGTATCGTTGATCGAATAGCCGGTTATGGTCAGCAGGGCGGCGATGACCGTCAGCGACATTTCGACGCGGAAGACCAGAATGAAGGAGAGGGCGATCAGCACGTCGTGGGCCAGGGTGAGGATGCCCGAAAGGCCGTAGAGGAACTTAAAGCGGAAGGCGATGTAGATCAGCATGCCGATCAGGGCCCAGATGCAGGCCAGGATGGCTTTGCGCCGCAGTTCCTTGCCCACCTGCGGCCCGACGAATTCCACGCTCAGGAACGTGAAACTGCCCAGGTAGGCCTCGGCGCGCAGCAGGGAGACGACGCGGTGCTTGACGCCGGCCTTTTCCAGGGCGGCGAAGTCGCTGATAATGCCGTTGCCGTTTTTACGCAAACCGATGACCAGCCTGGCACTCTCCTGGGAGTCCTCGTCCGCGATGCCTTTGTCGCGCAGAAAGCGGGCGATCTCGCCCTCGGCCGTGTTGTTCAGGTCGATTTTTCCCGCGGCGGCCTGGGTTCTCCCGGTCTCGCTGGTGAGGCCATAACGGATCTCGCGGGCCACAATCTCATATTCCTCGATGTCCTCCATTTTCTCGCCGCGCTGCATGTTCAGCTTCTTGAGCGAGGCCATGGTCTTGATGAAGAATTTGTTCTCGCCGCCGATACGCGTGATCTGGGCGTCGCCCAGGTTGATCTTGGCCAGCGAAGCGCGCAGCTGGTTGACCGTTGTCGGCTGCTGAAAGCCGACCTCGATCAGGGTGCCGCCCGAGAAATCGATGCCCCAGTTGAAGCCGCGGGTCAAAAAGGCGGCGAGGCCGGCCAGTATGATCAGCCCCGACAGGGCGAAGGCGATGTAGCGCTTATTGATGAACTTGAACGTGGGTTCTTCCTTGAATATCTTTAACATCTGCAACTCCTATATGCTGATCTGCGACAGTTTCTTGCGCCGGCCGTAGGTGAGCTCGAAGATCACCCGCGACACGAAGATGGCGGTGAACATGCTGGCTGCGATGCCGATGATCAGGGTGACGGCGAAGCCCTTGATGGGGCCGGTGCCGAACTGAAACAGGAACACCGCCGAAATGACCGTGGTCAGGTTGGCGTCGAATATGGTCCAGAACGCTTTCTTGAAGCCGGCGTCGATCGCCGACTTGGGCGACTTGCCCGAAGCGAGCTCCTCGCGGATGCGCTCGAAGATCAGCACGTTGGCGTCCACGGCCATGCCGATGGACAGGATGATGCCGGCGATGCCGGGCAGCGACAGCGTGGCGTGAAAATATGCCATGATGCCCATCAGGATCAGCATGTTCAGCAGCAGGGCCAGCACCGAGTTGATGCCGGCGGCGCGGTAGTACACCAGCATGAACAGCACAACCAGCAACAGGCCGCCGAGGGCGGCCGTCAGCCCCTTGCGGATCGAATCGGCGCCCAGCGAGGGGCCGATGGTCCTTTCCTCGATGTACTTCAGCGGCGCCGGCAGGGCGCCCGAGCGCAGCACCAGGACCAGGTCGTCCACTTCGTCGATGGTGAATTGGCCGTGGATGATGCCGTCGCCGGAGATGACGTCCTGGATGGTGGCCACGCTCTCGATGCGGTCGTCGAGCACGATGGACAGCGGCTTGCCGATATTGGCCGCCGTGAACCTCTCGAACTGGGCGGCGCCCTGCGAATTGAAGGAAAAGCCGACGGCCGGGGCGCCGTACTCGTCCTGGGCGCGGCGGGCGCTCTTCAGGTCCTTGCCGGGAACGACGGTGGCGGCCTTCAGCACGTAGAAGCCCTTGTCCAGGCGGCGGGGATTCGTCCTGACGATCTCCAGGTCGTCGGGCAGCTGGCCGTTGTACTCTTTCAGCGCCGCTTCCTCGGTCAGGAAGGGGCCGCCGACCACCAGGTGGAACTCCAGCATGGCCGTGCTCTTGATCAGGCTCTTGACCCGTTCGGGATTGTCGATGCCGGGCAGATCGATCAGCAGCTTGTCGCCGGCCAGCCCTTCCTTCTGGATGGTGGGCTCGGCCACGCCGAATTCGTCGATGCGGTTGCGGATGGTTTCCAGGGCCTGGTCCACCGACTGGTCGCGCAGCTGCTGCTCGATGTTGGGCCGCAGCGCCAGCGAGATCAGGCTGCCGCCGACGGTGTAGTTCCAGTCGCGGAAGTCGTCGTCGAGGATATCCTTGATCCGGCGCTCGTCGTCCATGAGCGTGCCGGTGATCTCGATCTTGCTGAAGCCCTTGCGCAGGACCTTGTCGTAGGTGATGCTGCCGTCCTTGAACAAGCCGCGCAGCTGGGCGGCGCTCATGTCGGTCTGGATGGCCAGGGCTTCGTCGGTCACGACCTCCATGATCAGGTGCATGCCGCCCTTCAGGTCGAGCCCCAGGTTGATCTTGTCCTTGGGGGGATATAGAAGAAAGATCGACAGGGCGATCACGGCGATGATCAGCCCCACTTTCCAGGTCAACGACTTGTCCATTGTGTTCCTCCTTTTATCCAACTTGCCGCGTCGAGCGGGAGTATTTCAGCGGATCCGAAACCAGCCGGCGGCGCTCCGCGATAAAACTACTTGCTCTTGTCGCCGCCTATTTCCAGGACGGTGGAGATGGAGCCCTTGGTGATTTCGATCTTGGTGTTGCCGTCGACCTGGATCACGAAACGGTCGTCCAGCACGCGCGTGACGGTGCCGTAGACGCCGCCGGCGGTGATGATCCTCTCCCCGCCTTTCAGCGAGTTGATCATGTTCTGGTGCTGTTTCTGCTTTTTCCGGGCCGGCAGGATGATCAGCAGGTAAAAAATGACGAAAATGACGACGAAGGGAATGAGTTGCACCAGCATATTGCCTTGGGTTGCTCCGTTCATGTTAATCTCCTTTGTAAAGAGCCAGAAAGTTCTCTTTAAATTCGACAAACCCGCGAGAATGGATAGCATACCTTATTTTCGCCATAAAATCAAGGTAGAAGTGGATATTATGGATGGTATTCAGGATGGAAGCCAGGATCTCCCGCGAGATGAACAGGTGGCGCAGATAGGCCCGGGAAAAATTGCGGCAGGTGTAGCAGGAGCAGCCCTCGTCCAGCGGCAGCGGGTCTCCCTTGTAGCGTTCGTTCTTGATCCTGATCTTGCCCTGCGAGCAGAACAGGGTGCCGTTGCGGGCATTGCGCGAGGGCATAACGCAATCGAACATGTCCATGCCGTTCTCGACGGCGAACAGGATGTCCTCGGGAGTCCCGGAGCCCATCAGGTAGCGGGGCTTGCCGGCGGGCAGCTCCGGGGCCAACGGCCGCAGGATGCGCTGAAAATCGGCCTGGCTTTCGCCGACGCTCAGGCCCCCGACGGCGTAGCCTTCGAAGTCCAAGGCGGACAGCTCGCGCAGCGACTGTTCGCGCAGGTCCTCGTGCAAACCGCCCTGCACGATGGCGAACTGCGCATTACAGCGGTTGGTCGCCGCGAAGCGCTCGCGGGCGCGGGCCGCCCAGGCGCCGGTCAGCCGCAGCGCCTTCTCGTCCTGGGCGCGGCTGGCCGGGTGGGGCGCGAAATAATCGAGGGCCATCTGGATGTCGGAATCCAGCACGTTCTGGATGTCAACCACATTCTCGGGGGTGAGGTCGAACCGCGAGCCGTCCAGGTGCGACTGGAAGCGCACGCCTTGCTCACTTACCCGCGAATGGCTCCTGAGGGAAAAGATCTGGAAGCCGCCGCTGTCGGTCAGGATGGGCTTGTCCCAGGCCATGAAGCGGTGCAACGAGCCGAATTTGCGGATGATGTCGGTGCCGGGACGCAGGAACAGGTGGTAGGTGTTGGCCAGTATGACCTGGGCCCCGGCCTGCCGCAGCTGTTCCGGAGTCAGTGCCTTGACCGTGCCGGCCGTGCCGACCGGCATGAACGCCGGCGTGTCGAAGGCGCCGTTCTTGGTGTTGACCCTGCCGGCACGCGCCTGGCAGCGGTCATCGCGGGCGGTCGCGGCGAAGAACAGGGCGGAACGCGGCAAGGTGCGGCTCAGCGTTTCTTTTTTTCCGGTAGCTGCATTTTCTGCAGCTCGCCCAGGAAAACCTGGTAGTTTTTCAGCTGCGGCGACTGGGGGAACAGCTCGATCAGCCGCTGGTAGGCCTGCACGGCCTTGTCGTACTCCTTCTGGTATACATAGCAGTTGCCCAGCATGACGTGGGCGTCCTCGCTGGGAATCTTGTTCTCGATGGCCGTATTCAGGTGGGGCAGGATCTCCGCCGTCGCCTCGGCCATCCCGGCCACGTCGCCCTTGGCCATCTTCGCCTCCAGGAGGCGGAACAGGTTGGCGCCGACGAAATAATGGGCGTGGGAGTAAAATTCCGGCTTGCTTTCGCTGGCGGCGAACAGGGAAAGGTATTTGCCGAAATTCACGTTGGAGGCTTCGAACTGCCCCTGGATATGGCCCATCATGCCCAGGAAATAGGTGGCGTTGGCATACAGGTCCACGTTGTCCTTTTCCAGGCCTTCGACCGCCTGGCACTTGCTGAAATACTCGATGGCCTTCGTGTACTGCTTGAGGTTGAAAAAATTATAGCCCAGCAGGTAATAGGCCGAGGCGCGCAATCCTATGTTTTCCGCAGGCGGCACGGGCAGGCCTTCCAGCCGCAGCAGGGAGACATTGGCTTTTTCGTGCTCCCCCTTCGTGCCGGCATTCTTGCCGGCTTCGAAGAGCGCCTGGCGCAGGGCCAGCAGGGCGTTCTGGTAGTCGGGCTGCAACCGCAGGGCCACCTCGAAATTGGAAATGGCTTCCTCGGGCTGGCCCTTTTCGAAATACAGGACGCCGAGATTATGGCGCACCATGGCGTTTTCCGGCTCCATGGAAATGACCTGCCGCAGCATGTCGATTGCCGCATCGGGTTGCTTTTGCTGGATGGCTTCCAGGGCCTGGGCCATCAGCTTGGCCGCCTTTTTCGACATTTTCTTTTCCTCGGCCGCCGGTGCGCCGCCCAGGGCGAAGACAAGGACCAGCAGCAGGAACATGGCAACGATGACGATGTGTTTCTTCATGAACATGACCTCCATTTATGGTTTCGCGGGGAGCGCCGGCGGGCCGGTCCCAGCCGCTATGCCGTCAGCACTCTTTTAAAGTAGTCGATGGTTTCGCGCAGCCCGTCCGCCAGCGGCACCTTGATTTCCCAGCCCAGCTTTTCCCTGGCCAGCGCGATGTCGGGCCGGCGGCGAACCGGGTCGTCAACGGGAAGCCCGCGGAACTCGATCCGCGAACGCGAGCCGGTCAGGCGCAGCACCTGCTCGGCCAGCTCGAGGACGGTGATCTCCTCGGGATTGCCCAGGTTGACCGGGCCGCAGGTCGCCTCCTGCTCCATCATGCGCATCGTGCCTTCGATCATATCGGAAACGTAGCAGAAGGAGCGGGTCTGCTCGCCGCGGCCGAAGATCGTGATCGGTTCGTGACGCAGCGCCTGGACGATGAAATTGCTGACCACGCGGCCGTCGTTGAGGGCCATGCGCGGACCGTAGGTATTGAAAATGCGCACGATGCGGATATCCACCCCGTTCTGCGCCTGGTAGTTGACCAGCAGCGATTCGGCCACGCGCTTCCCCTCGTCGTAGCAGGAGCGCGGCCCGATGGGGTTCACCCGCCCCCAGTACGACTCGGGCTGCGGATGCACTTCGGGGTCCCCGTACACTTCCGAGGTCGATGCCTGCAGGATGCGCGCCTTGACGCGCTTGGCCAGGCCGAGCATGTTGATGGTCCCCAGGACCGAGGTCTTGATTGTCTTCACCGGGTTGAACTGGTAATGGATGGGAGAAGCGGGGCAGGCGAAATTGTAGATGCGGTCGGCCTCGAGCAGGATGGGGTGGATGATGTCGTGGCGGATGAGCTCAAAACGGCTGTCGCCCGTCAGGTGGCGGACGTTGCCCTTGCTGCCGGTGAAAAAATTGTCCAGCCCGATCACCTCGTGCCCCCTGGCCAGCAGGGCGTCGCAAAGGTGCGAGCCGAGGAACCCGGCCGCGCCGGTCACCAGGTCGATCATGTCTGCTCTCCTGATCTTTCGTGAAAAGGTCATTCTAACTCAAAACGGTCCGCCCGGCAAGCCGGTCCCGGCATTGACTCGCCTGGCAAAATGGTTTATGATGTCCAATGAACACTTCGACCCTGAACCTGATCCCCCGCAACATCCCGCACGTGATCGTCGAAATAAAAGCCGGCATGGAGGCCAAGAGGAAGCTCCTGGCCATGGGGCTGCACGCGGGCGATGCGATCGTCAAGCTCAACGATCCGCGCTGGAGTCCGGTCCTGATCCGCAACCTGACCACCCGTTCCAGCAAGATCGCCATCGGCCAGGGCCTGGCCCGCAAGATACTGGTCGCCGATGCCAAGCCATAAGATCGTCCTCGTCGGACAGCCCAATGCCGGTAAGAGCACCCTGTTCAATGTCCTTTCCGACATCAAGGCGGCGGCCGGCAATTTCGCGGGCACCAGCGTGCGCATCACACAGAGTGCCGTCCAGTTGGATGGCCGTGCCTTCCAGCTGCTGGACCTGCCGGGCGCGTATTCGCTGAACGCCGCCGATGACGCCGAAAGGATCACCCGCGACTACCTGCTGCGCGAGCAGGTGGACCTGGTCGTCAACGTGGTCGATTCCACCCTGCTGACGCGCAGCCTCGAATTGACGGGCGAATTGCTGGAACTGGGGCTGCCCATGGTCGTCGCCCTGAACATGCAGGATGAAGCCGAGAAGCGCGGCCTGAAGATCGATCATGAAAAGCTGGAGCAGCTGCTGGGAGTGCCGGTCATTCCCACCGCCGCCCTGCACGGCAAGGGGGTGCGCCAGCTCATGGAGCGCTCCCTGCGGCTGCTCGCCGCGCCCCCGGCGCCCCCGGCGCGCCCGGCGTTCCCCTACACGGCCCATATCGAAGCCCTGGTACAGGGACTGGCCGCGGCCATGCCATTGCCGGGGCCCGGACACAACGGCGGCCGCCGCTTCTACGCCATCAAGGCCATCGAGAACCCGGACATGGTCCCGGACGGGATGCGGCAGCCGCAGGCAGAGGCGATCGCCGCAGCCTGCGCGCAGATCCGTGATTTTCACAAGCTCGAATGCTTCGAGTCCATCGCCTACGAGCGCCACCACCTGGCCATGAAGCTGAGCGAAACGACCTGCGAATTCGTGCCCCGGAAGACGATCCATATGCACGACCGCATGGACCGCTTCCTCCTGCACCCGCTGCTCGGCCGTCTTTTTCTGCTCGCCTATTTCCTGGCATTTTTTACCGTCATCTACGCCGCCGGCGGCCTCTTTTCCCGTTGGCTCGAGCCGCTGCTGAACCGCGTGCCGCCGCTGCTGCTCCCCCTGCAGAACGTCTCGGGAGCCCTGTGGCTGACGGTCGACGGGCTTTTCCAGGGCCTGGCCGGGGCTCTGGGGGTCGTGCTGCCCTATTTCCTGCCGCTCATTTTTCTCCATGCGCTGTTCGAGGACTCGGGCTACCTGTCGCGCATCGCCTTCCTGCTCGACGGCCTGCTGCACCGCATCGGCCTGCACGGCAAGTCGGTGGCGGCCTTTATCCTCGGTTTCGGCTGCACCGCCCCCGCCCTGTACGCCACGCGCATCCTGGAGAACAGGCGCGACCGGGTCCTGAGTGCCCTGCTGCTGCCGTTCATCCCCTGCTCGGCGCGCAACGCCGTCATCTTCGCCCTGACCGCCGCCCTGGCCGGGCCGTTTTGGGCCCTGGCCATCTACGTCTTCGTGCTGCTGGTGATCGCCGCCACCGGCAAGGCCCTTTCGCTGTTCCTGCCCAAGCCCGGCGGCCTGATCATGGAAATTCCCGACCTGAAGGTCCCGTCGCTGCGCAACGCCTTGACTGCCAGCGGCCGACAGCTGAAGGACTTCGTCGCCACCGTCGTTCCCCTCTTGCTTCTGGGCAGCGCGGCCATGTCCTGGCTGGGACGCCTGCACGTCAGCGGCGTGATCGACGGCTGGCTCGCGCCCCTGGTCAGCGGCATCCTGGGCCTGCCGGCCAAGCTCGGCACCACGCTGGTCTTCGGGTTCTTCCGCAAGGAACTGATCATCATCATGGCCCAGCAGGCGCTGGGCGCTCCGTCCCTGGCGCTGCTGCCGCTGAATGCCGGGCAGGCCGTGGTCTTCGCGGTATTCGTCACCCTCTACTTTCCCTGTTTCACCACGTTCGTGGTCATGGGCAGGGAATTCGGCTGGAAGACGGCCGCCGCCTCGGCCTTGCTGAGCGTGGCCGTGGCGGCGCTGGCGGCCTATCTGTTCAAGGTGCTGTTCGCGCTGCTGTGAGCGCCCGCCAGCCCTACAGGCGGAAGGTGGCGCCGAAGGCTCCGCCGAACGAGGAGCCGCTGCCGATGAAGGCCAGCATTTTGAAATACGCGGCGATCTTGGGGGTGAAATAGTAGCGTACGCCGCCGAAGGGTTTGACGTAGATTTCAGAACCGCCGCCGTGGCCGAACGCGAGGGCGATGGCCGGCCCGACGCCGGCGAACAGGTCGAGTTTGTCCACCTTCAGGTCGAAATGATAGGCAACGTCCGGGGAAATGATCATGCCGCTCGAGCCTTCCAGCCACAAGAGCACGTCGCCGCCCACGCTGATGTTGCGCTTGATGAAATATTCGATGTTGGCGCCCAGGTTGGTCGAGTGTTCGATGAGGACGAGCTCGGGAGTCACCAGCAGGTCACCCTGCTTGAACAACGAGGTGCTGCGCCGCACCGGGCGGCGGTAGCCGGCCGCGAAGCAGGTGGAAAACAGGACGGCGATCAGTACGAGTGCGAGTCCGATTTTTTTACTGTTCATTCTTCCTCCTGGCGGCCTTAGTATCATAAAAATTTTAAATCCGCAAGTGATTGACTTTATTTTTCGCCTCGGGTTACAATGCGCCAATGTGGCTGACGTACGTGCTATTCTACTTGGGCTGCTTTTTCATCAGTTTTTTTCTCTGCATCCCCATCGGCCCGGTCAACCTGGAAGTGTTCCAGAGCGCCGTCAAGAAACAATACGGACCGGCCCTGAGCCTGGCCCTGGGGGCGGCGGCCGGTGACGCCATCTGGGCCACCGCCGCGTTTTTCGGCATTACGCCTTTCCTGAAGAACGGCTACAATTTCAGCATCGAAGGCATCTTCCTGCTGGTCACCGCGGTCGTCACCTTCATTCTGGGCATGATCTCGCTCAAGGACGCCCGCTTGCTCGAAAAATTCGAAAAGAAGGAAGAAGCCATCGCCGGCAAGATCAAGCGCAAGCGCTGGGCGTTCATCCAGGGACTGTCCATGGTGCTGATCAACCCCCTCGGGATCGCCTCCTGGGTGATCGCGCTCGCCTTCCTCAAGAAGCTGAAGATCTATATCCCCCTGGAGCTTTCCTTCGAGATTTTCTTCATGGTCGTCGTCATCCTCGGCGCCTTCACCTACTTCACCCTGATCGTGCTCATCACCAACAAGGTGAAATCCCTTTGCGATCCGCAGCACGCCCGCAAAGTCATCCGCGTCCTGGGGTATGTGCTCATCTTTTTCAGCCTCTATTTCCTGTTCTTCGCCATCAAGACCTTGTTTTTCTTCCCCAGGCCGCACTAGCGTGGAGAGAGGAAGCATCGGCCCCGGCTCCCACCGCTGAGCATGCCGCAGGCATCGACCCTGGCCCTGGTCCTGTCCAGCTCGCCGTTGAACGAACAGGACAAAATGGTCACGCTGCTGACGCCCGGGAGCGGCCTGCTGCGGGCCGTCGCCCCCGGGGCGGCCAAGATCCGCAATCGTTTCGGCGCGCTGCTGGAATTGTTCACCGAGGGAGAATTCCACTATCACCGGCGCGAGGACAGGGAACTGGCCACCCTGGCCAAGGGCGAGATCAAAAAAAGCTTCTTCCCGGTGGTGACCGCGGCGGAAAACGTCTTTTATTTCTACCTGCTGGCCGAGATCGTGCTGAAAACCATGCAGCCCGACCAGCGCGACACGCGCGTGTACAACCTGCTGAAAGCCGTGCTGCTGGGTAGGGAAAGCGGACTGGCCATGGATTGGCTCCTGCTGTATTTCCTGGTCTGGCTGCTGCGGGCCGAGGGACTGCTGTTCAATCCCCGGCGCTGCTCGAATTGCGGCGGCGGCGACCTCGATCGGGCCTGGCTGCGCAGCGACTACCGCGGGCTGCTTTGCGGCCGCTGCACGTCCAACGAACGGCTGCGGCTCGACCGCGAAGAATTGGCCTACATCCATTGGACGGCCCGCCATGCTCCCGCCGAAACCGGAACCTGGGCGGGCCGTTTCGCCCCGGCGGGGCTGATCCGCATCCTGACGGGAAAAATTGAATACCATGGGGAGTTGGCGCTGCAGTCTCAACGCTACCTCCCCGAATTCCGCTGAAGTGAAAAAAAAAGGGAGGGTAATTCCCCTCCCCGTCGCCGAACTGATCGCCGCGCTTACAGGCTGTGATAGAAACCGGCGTACAACTTGAAAAAAGTCGCAGTATCACCCTCGGCAAAGGACATTTTCACCGTGGCGCCGCCGCGCAGCCCCATGGTGTCGCTCAGGGCGTACTCCACGCCGCCGCCGGCGTTGAAGCCGATATCCGAGTTGCCGAACGAGTAGACGCTGGTGTGGATCAGGCAGATGCCGGCCTTGCCAAACAGCTTGAGCCCATCGGAAAGTTCGTGCTTGTAGACGCCGTTCAGGTTCAGGCCCCAGGCGCTGGAATCAATGCCCGAGCCGGCAGGGCCGAAATAATACTCGAACAGGGCTTCCGCGAACAACTTGGGAGTAAAGCCGTACTGAAAACCGGCATCAAAAAATAGACCTTCAAAATCTGACACGGCCAGTCCCACGTCGCCGAAGACCAGCATGTCCGGCTTTGCCGCTGACTTTTTTACAGCCGAAAAACCGCCGGCGGCGACCAGCATGAACATGACGGTGAAGAGAATGATTTTTTTCATGTATTCCTCCTGAACCAGCACTATACTCAACGGCAAATAAAAATCAAGCGCCGGCCGCCGTTTTTCCGGGGTTCATTCGCCGCTCATGGCCGCGGCCAGCGGCCGGAGGGCGGGGAAGCTCTCGAATACGATCTTGATGGCCGAGGTAATGGGCACGGCCAGGAACATGCCGACCACACCCCACAGCCAGCCCCAGAAGATCAGGGAGAGCAGGATGATGATCGGCGACAGGTTCATGCTCTTGCCCATGATCTGCGGCTCAATCACGTTGCCCATGAGGAACTGCATGACCATCAGGCCGGCGGCAACCAGGACCAGGCGCAGGCAGAATCCATACTTGAGAAACGTGATCAGAACCGGGAAGGCCGTGCTGAGCAGGGAGCCGAAGGTCGGGATGTAGTTGAGCAGGAAGACCAGCAACGCGGAAAAAATGATGAAATCGACGCGGCCCAGGAGCAGGATCAGTGCGGCCATCCCCGCCGTGGCCGCGCTCATCAGGGTCTTGATGAACAGGTAGTGCTGGATCCGGGATTCAATGGCGCTGGCCATGGCCAGCAGTTCCTTGGACCGTTTCGGGGAGAGGGTGCGGGCGACGCGAGCGACCATCGGCACCCGTTCCCCGAGCATGAACATCAGCAGCAACACCACCAGCAGCAGGTTGCCGATAAAGCTGGTAAACGTGCCCATCGTCCCCGATACCAGCGCCGTGATCTGGGCGGGATTGAAGATGTTGTCCCAGTCAATGCCGTTGATGTAGTGCTTGACGTCGATGAGCGGCAGCTTGAGGTTGGCCAGCACACCCTTGATCAAACGGGTGATCTTGGCGCTGTAGGCGGGGAAATTGTCGATGAACGAAGACGCCCCGGTGAAAAGCAGCAGGCCGCAGAGATAGAGGCAGATAAAGATGACGGCCAGCATGCCGATCATGATCAGGACCTTGGGGATCCGCCAGCGCTGCAGATTGTGCACGATCTGGTTCAGCAGGAAGTAGAGGAACAGGGCGATCGAGAACGGGACGAAGATGGACTGCAACTCCCGGAGCACGGTGCCGACGAGCACGACGGCGATGAAGGCGACGACGCTCTGCAGGAACAGGGAGGTGCGGCCGGGCTCCTCACTCATAGTTTTGGATTTCGCTCACGACTTCGACGGTTTCGCTGCGCTTGAAAAACAGGTAATTGGCCGTGATGCGGTACTGGAATGAATAGTAGATCATCCCCTTGCCCCCTTCCAGGTCGACGGCAACGTCCAGCACCTCGACCTCCTTCTTCAGCAGGATTTCCTCGATCATGGCCGCGAGCTGCTCCTCGGTGCGGTCGTTGCCGCGCGTGGTGCCCAGCATGTCGAACACTTCCTTTTTGATCTGCTTTTTCGCCAGCCCGGTGCCGATGTAGCGGAAAGCCATGAAGCCGCCGATGAGCAGGCTGGCAATGGCGACCAGGCTCAGCAAAGTCGTTTTACCGTGTTGACCTTTCATTTTTCTCCTCCTGCGTATCCCCGGGCCGCCTCAAGGCTCAGCCCAGGATCCTCTTAACCGCCTGGCCGATCTCGGCCGGGTTCTCCACAACCAGCACGCCGTGCTGGCGCAGTACCGCCATCTTTTCGGCGGCCGTGCCGCGCCCGCCCGAGATGATGGCGCCGGCATGGCCCATGCGCCTGCCGGGCGGCGCGGTCTGGCCGGCGATGAATGAGACCACCGGCTTGCCCAGCTCCTTGCCGATATAGACGGCGGCCTGTTCTTCCAGGGTGCCGCCGATTTCACCGATCATGACCACCGCCGCGGTCTGCTCGTCGTCCTTGAACAGCTCCAGGGCCTCGACAAAGGTGGTGCCGATGATCGGGTCGCCGCCGATGCCGATGCAGGTGGACTGGCCGAGGCCCTCGCGCGTGATCTGATCCACCGCCACGTAGGTGAGCGTCCCGGAACGCGAGATGATGCCGACCTTGCCCGGGCTGTGGATGCGCGACGGCATGATGCCGACCTTGCACTGGCCGGGCGAGATGATGCCCGGGCAGTTCGGCCCGATCAGCCGCGAGCCGGTGCTGCGCAGAAAATGCTTCACCCGCACCATGTCCAGAACCGGCACGCCCTCGCTGATGCAGACGATCAGGCGCATGCCGGCCATGGCCGCCTCGACGATGGCGTCGGCGGCGAACGCGGCCGGCACGAAGATGACCGCGACGTCCGCCGCCGTCTCTGCCGCCGCCGCCTCGACGGTATCGAAAACGGGCTTGCCCAGGTGGAGCTGCCCGCCCTTGCCCGGGGTGACGCCGCCGACGACATTCGTACCGTACTCGATCATCTGCCCGGCATGGAACGTGCCTTCCCGGCCGGTGAATCCCTGGACGATCACGCGCGAATTCCGGTCAATGAGGATGGACATGCTTACGCCCCCCTGGCCAGTTCGACCACGCGGCGCACGGCCTCGGCCAGCACGTTTTCCGTGACGAAATCCAGGCGCGACTCGCGCAGGATGCGCTGGCCCTCCTCCTCGTTGGTCCCCACCAGGCGGATGACCACGGGAACGCGCAGGTCGAGGCTGCGGGCGGCCTCGACGATGCCGCTGGCCACCAGGTCGGTGCGCACGATGCCGCCGAAGATGTTGACGAACACGGCCCGGACGTTGGGATCGGCGAGCAGGATCTTGAAGGCTTCCTTGACCCGCGCGGCCGACGTGGCGCCGCCGACGTCCAGGAAGTTCGCCGGCTCCCCGCCGTAAAACTTGATGATGTCCATGGTGGCCATGGCCAGGCCGGCGCCGTTGACCATGCAGCCTATGGATCCGTCCAGGCGAATGTAGTTCAACTCGTACTTCGCGGCTTCCACCTCCAGGGGCTCTTCCTCGAGCGGGTCGCGCCAGGCCGCGATATCCGCATGACGGTAGAGCGCGTTGTCGTCGAAGTTGACCTTGGCGTCGAGGGCGAGGATTTCGTCGCCGGCGGTGATGATCAACGGGTTGATCTCCACCAGCGAGGCGTCGCTTTTCAGGAACAGATCGTAGAGGCGCGCCAGCAGGGCGGCGAAGTTCTGCTGCTGGGCCTTGTTCAAGCCCAGCTTGAAGGCCAGGGCGCGGGCATGGCAGGGAAAAAATCCCGAGGCGGGATGAACGTGCACGCGGAAAATGGCCTGGGGGTTTTCCTGGGCCACGGCCTCGATCTCCATGCCCCCATGGCAGGAGGCGATGATGACCGGCATCTCCTGCTCGCGGTCGATGAGGATCGCCAGGTACAGCTCGCGCCGGATGTCCAGCCCCTGCTCGACCAGCAGCCGGCGCACGAGCGTGCCCTGGGGACCGGTCTGGCGGCTGACCAGGGTCATGCCCAGGATGGCGGCGATGTGTTGCTCCGCTTCGGCGCGGCTGCGCGCCAGCTTGACGCCGCCGGCCTTGCCGCGGCCGCCGGCGTGCACCTGGGCCTTGATCACGCAGGGATAGCCGAGCTTCTCGGCCACGGCCAGCGCCTGCGCGGCCGTAGCGGCCATCTCGCCCCGCGGGACAGGCACACCGTGTTGGCGGAACAGTTCCTTGGCCTGGTACTCGTGGATCTTCATCGGCGCTCCTATTTCCTCTCGTACTGTTTGCGGCCCTCCTCGTAAATATCGCCGCCGTACATGTCGTTGATCACCTGCGCCGGGAAATCCTGCACGTCCAGCTTCTGGATGGCTTCCGGCCCCAGCTCCGGATAGGCGACCACCTCGGCCTTGCGGATGCTCTTGGAGACCAGGGCGGCGGCGCCGCCGGTCACGGCCAGATACACGGCCTTGTATTTTTTCAGCGCTTCCTTGACCTCGGCATTGCGCGAACCCTTGCCGATCGAGGCCTTCAGGCCGAGCTCATGCAGTTTGGGCGCGTAGGCGTCCATGCGGTAGCTGGTGGTCGGGCCGGCCGAGCCGATCGGATTTCCGGGCCTGGCCGGAGTAGGCCCCACGTAAAAAATGATCTGTCCACCGAGAGCGAACGGCAGCGGGGACCCGGCGGCGATCAGGTCGGCCAGCTTCTTGTGGGCCGCGTCCCGGCCGGTGTAGATCGTGCCGTTGATCAGGACATTGTCTCCCGCTTTCAGGCCGGCGACCGCCGCGTCCGTCAAAGGGGTGGTAATTTTTTTTACATCGCTCACGGGGTCCTCCTAGAGGGATTTTTGAAAAACCTTGTAATTGTCGAATTCATCGCTGACCTTGATGAACAGCGTCCGGGCATTCTTGGGGTTGACCGGCTCGAAACGGAAGGTCTCTATCCGCGAGTCGCCGACCAGGTCGTCGGGCAGGACCGGCAGCCACTCCTTGCCGTCGAGGGAGTACTGCGCCAGCACCACGGCCGAGGCGTCGTCGCTGGCGGTGAAGCGGACGCTGCGGCCCTCGACGCTGAACGCGGAGAGCCCCGGGGCCGTGGAGTCGATGATGAACGGTGTCGATGTCCGCGCGGCGGTCTTGGCCCAGGCCGGGGCGTTGTCCAGGCTGTCGTCGGCCTGCACTTTCAGCAGGTACTTGCCGTCGGCGAAGAGCTCGCGGTCGAGATAGAGCCATTTTTCGCGGACATCTTCACGCAACGGCAGCCATTCGCCGCCGGGGAGCTTGCGCAGGAACAGGTTGAAATTCAGCTCGTCCTGGTTGGCATCGGCGGCTTCCCACGACACGTGCAGGTATTTCGCCGGCGGCACGGTGTCGGCGACAGGCTTTCTTTCACCGGGTTTTTGCACCAGCAGCGGTCCGACATCCGGCTTCAGATTGTCGGTGAGGTAATGGATGCGGTAGCCGGACAGCAGCGGCGTTTCGCTGGGGTTGGCCGAACTGAGGACGATCTTCACCTGCAGGAAACGGTAGCCACCGGTATTGATATTGGAGTTTTCCGGGTCGGTGAACGGGGCCGACCAGCTGGTCCAGGAGCGATCGGGATAGTCGGAGTTCCCCAGGCGCACCGCAAAGGAGACCGTCGACTGCTTGCCGTTTTCGGCATTCCAGGTGAGGCGGCCAAAGCGTGACTGGATGCGGGCGTCGAACACGTCGGAATAGTACGTGCCACCGGCATTCAGCCCGCCTTCGACCACGGTGATGCCGGCCGTGTTGTTGGCCACCAGGAAATAGCTTTTGCCCGGCGCGGCGCCGCCCGTGATGCGGAAGACCTGGGCCGAGTCGCTCTCGCAGACCTGGGCGACGGCGCCGCTGCGCTCCACGCGGTACACGCGCCCGGAGTTGCCGGTGCCGATGACCACGGACCGGCTCAGCGCGTCGAAGTACACGGCATAGACCAGCTCTTCGGTCGACGACCAGAGAGTTTCGACCGTGCCGTCGGCCTGCAGGCGGTACAGGATGCTTTTTTCGCGGATGGGCTCGCGCTCGGAGTTGTCGACCTTGGGGAACACCGTGCCGATCTCGATCTCCTTGCTCGACTGCGGGGCGGGAACGCTCTTGACCGCCGCGAAATAGACGTTGCCTTCGTTGTCGCTGGTGATGTCCTTGATCTCCTCCAGCGGCGAATCGAACAATACCCGGACCTTGCGGTTGCGGATCTCGTAGAGGATGCCGCGGTCGCCGCTGCCGGCCAGGATGGCGTTGTCGCCGGTGACGTGCAGGCAGATGATATGCGCGTCTTCGGCGGCGAGCAGGTTCTCGGCGCTGCCGGCTTTGTTGATGCTGGTGACGGCGCCCGTGTTGCCCAGGGCGCAGATGATATTGCCCTGCTTGTCTTCGGCCAGGTCCCAGATGAATTTCTCGTCGGGATGGAGCAGCTCGCTGGCCTTGTTGTCCTTGCCGACGCGGAAGACGCGGCCGTTGGGTGACGTGCCCACGATCACGTCGCCGTTGCCGGCCACCAGCAGCGCGTACACGTCCAGCTGTTCGCCCTGGAAGACCTTCTCGGTTTTGCCGGCCGGGTCGACGCGGTAGACCGCGGCGTTGTGGCCGGTCCCCAGGTAGAGGTCGCCGTTGGCTGCGGCGGCGGCCGACAGGTAGAATTCCTCGGCCGGCCCGGCCAGGCTCTTCAGCTTGGGCCCGAGGGAAAGCCGGCCGTCGCTGTCGATGCTGACATTGACGAAGCTGCCCTTCTGGAAATCGGCCAGGCTTGTTTTTTCGACCTGCTTCACCTTGACCGCAGGCAGCGAGGCGGCCAGGGCCAGCAGCGCGATGCACGCCAGTGTTTTGCTATTCATTTTTCCTCTCTTTGATGCGCAGCTTGAATATCTTCTTGCCGCTCACCACCGCCGGCACCTCGTACTGGTACTCGGCCACGGTGGAGATCGCCATGTTGGCCTGGTCCTTGGCCAGGGAGTTGTACAGCAGCACGTTGCCCACGCTGGTGGGCAGGGTGGAGTACTCGAAGCCCCTGATGAAGACCCCCTGGGCCGGCACGAAGAGCTTCAGGTAGAGCCGGCTGTTCTTGCGAATGTTGTTGATGGCGCGGATGAGGGCGCCGAGGTCGGAGGGAAAGTAGGTCGACTTCACGGCCTTGGCGTCGAACTCGGTCACCTCGGAGGCATCGGCGACCATGAGATAGAACACCGAGCCGGGCTTCAGGTTGGGGGCCTTGATGGTGATGCGCTCGGAGAAGCCGTCGCCCTTTTCGTTCTTCAGCTTCATGTCGATCTGCATCAGCTCGTCCGGGAGGTAGGAATTCTTGTCGATCAGCACGTTTTCCAGCTCGGCCTTCTTGACCACCTCCCGCCCGTTGATCTCGAAGTCCATTTTCTGGATGCGGGCGTTCTTTTCGCGGTTGTTCATCAGAAAATAATTAACGGCCATGACCAGGGTCGAGAACTCGTCGGCGGCGGTGGTGCCGCTGAACAGGTCTTCCAGTACCACGTTCTCCTCACCCTCGATGAAGATCTTGCCGCTGATGCTGAGCGACTGGAAACCGAACTCCTGGTACTCGGCCTGCAGGGCGTTCACCAGGGAGATGTACGTCAGGGCCGGCGTGAGCAGCGGGTGGCTGACCAGTTCCATGTTGAAACTGCGGTTGCGGTTCTTCAGGAAGATCTTCAGCGGGATCATGGTTGGCGTCTTGCCCAGCTCGCCCAGCACGCACGAGAAGCGGTCCTGGCGGATGGCGCCAACCTGGTTGCGGGTGGCGGCCAGCTTGAAGGAGCTCTCGTAGGAAGGGACCACGGAGATGACCTCGGCCTTGTGCATCGGAAAATCCACCGAACCCAGGTTGAAGAACGGGTGGCCGAAGACATAGACCTTCTGGCCGTCGACGTGGGTCACCGTGCCGGTGGCGGCATAGGAAGCGTCACCGCGGATGAGCGGGATGGAGACGGCGTCCGCCGGCCGCAGGCTGAACATGTCGGCGCCCAGATTGCGGGTGTCGATCTCTTTCGTCTTCAGGTCCGCGCCGCCGGCGCCCGCGACCATGGTCTGCAGCGGCACGAACATGCCCTGCAGAAAGGAGACCGACTCGGGGCTGAAGCCGCGGCTGTTGGCGAACAGCTTGATCGGCGACATGGAGCGGGACGGCGAGAAATTCATGCGCGCCGTCAGCTCGTTGCGGACGGCCTCGGCCACATGGCGGACATTCTCGCGGCTGAAGTCGATCTTGATGTCGCTGATCTCCACGCTGGCGGCCGGCCCGGGGGCGTCGCTGACCTTCAGGATATCCTCGATCGGCGTGATGCCGGCGATCGGTTTTTTTGAAAAATTGCTCAGGCCATAGGACACCGAGCCGATCAGCTTGCCATTGATGTAGACCGGGCTGCCGCTCATGCCGGCGATGACGCCGCCATCGTTCAGCTCCGGGGCGTACAATTCGGCGACGATCAGGTTCTTGTCGGAGACGAACTTGTCCAGGATCCCCAATACTTTAAAGGTGAAGGTTTCGATGGTGCTGCCCTTGAAGATGGTGCGCCCTTCGCCCTCCATGCCCGGCTTGATTTCCGACAATTTCATGATCTCGGTGGCTGTGAGCAGGCTGGCGAGCAGGAGCCCGGCCGCCAGTAGCGCGATTCGTTTCATGGATTCTCCGGATAGCGGCCGGCCGCGGCCGTCTCCCGCGCATGGCGGGGGTCGGCGGCCTCGATTGCGGCCCTTATCTTATTTTTCTTCATATCCTTTTAAAATGAGAAATGGCGTAAAGCGCATCATAATCAAAATCGCGTAAAAAATCAAGGCGGGAAACAGGGCCTAGGGCCGCTCGCGGCGGATCGTCGTCTCGGAGCGGTCGCCGGCGCCGGAAACGCTGATCTCGTTGGATTCGAGATTGAAGCGCAATTCCTGGCCGCGGGTGGTGCCGGCGTCCTTGCGGGTGATCTCGGCGGCGTTGCGGAACACGACGGTCTTGCGGGCGTACTCCCAGTGCAGGAGCTGGGCCCTGCCGGTGATCTCACCCTTGCTGAAACTCACCCGCTCGGCGGCGTCGACATTTTCCAGCTTGTCGTCGCGGCTGAACAGCAGCTCGATCCTGCGGGCGGCCAGGGTGTTCGGTGCCTGCTGCAGCCGGGCCTCGCCCTCGATGACGATCTTGGTCGCCGCCGGGTCGAAGGCGATCGTATTCCCGCGCAGCGCCAGAGTCTCGCCTTCGCTTCTGAACTTAAGGTCAGCGCCGCCGCCGCAGGAGATGCGGTTGCCAGGTCCATCGAAAAGCAATTCCCCGGCATGCACTTCGATCTCGTCCTGGAAAAGGTTCACGTCGCCGCTGAAACGGACGAGGTTCCCCTTTTTCGACGTTTCCATGGCGGCGGCGGTGACAAAGACCGGTTGAGGCCCGAGAAGAACGCCTTTTTTCCCGGGCACAAGAGTCGCTTTGACCCCCTTTTTGCCGCTGAGCTGGCGGGTCGGGGTCAGGATGATGAAATGGCTGGAAGTAAAAACGTTCTTGCGGCTGCGGATGGTGGATTTCTTGCCCGAGATGTCGATCTTCGCCCCGACGGCATCATAGTGGATGGCTTCGGCCTCGCCCTTAAAATCGTCGGTCTGAAAGCTGCACTTTTTTTGGGCCTGAATGCTGGCGAGACGGCCGTCCTCGGCATAGACGGCCCGCAGGGAATCCCCGCTCAGCGACAGGTTATCCCTGCCCTTGGAGGTTAACGTGCCCGGAGTCGGCGAGCGGACCGAGCGCATGGCCTGCGTCTCAGGGTCGATGAGGATCTCGATGTTTCCCGATTGCATGCGCCCGGAATTGGCGCTGTCGCTCAGCACGACCTCCCCTTCGCCCAGGATCTCGATCTTCTGCAGCCGGCCCTGGTCATCGTTCCGCATCTTGATCTGCCGGGCGGTGATCTCCCGGCTCTGCCCCCTGGGGTCGTCCGGGGAAGCCGCGGTACGGAAGAAGCACTTGCCATACGCCGCCGCCCATTCCAGGTTGGCGAAATCCGGGTCGAACTGCAGCGAGATGCGATCGCCGCGGACCAGGGATCCCTCGCCATCCAGTTGAGCTTCCTGGTCCAGGAGCACCAGTTTCTTTTTTTCAGCCAGGCGCAGGAAGCGGGCCTGGAAACGATAGGGCCGGCCGGCTCGCTGCAGGATCCCCTTTGGGCGCATCATTTTTATGTATTTGTTGCGCATGTGGTAGATCAGGCCGTCCTGGGCCTCTCCGGTCAGGTCGCGCAGCTTGAACGCCACCGCATCCTCAGTCGAGAGGGCATCCAGCGATTTCAGGTCAAAGCTTTTGCTGGACAGGGAGAAGCTGGCCGACGAGATGACGACATGCCCGCGCAGGTAGAAATCATTAAAGTCGTTCTGGGCATACCCGGAGTCGGCAAAGATGCGGATATCCTCGTCCAGCTTGTCGGCCTTGAAGATCGTGGCGCTGATCTTCTTCATCAGCAGGCGATCGTCGCCCTGCTTTTGCGATTCTTCGCATTTGACCTCGAGTTTTTTTTCATTGTTCTTGTTGAAGGTCAAGTAGGTCAGGTCGACGCCCTCGATCGCGGTCTCGTCCGCCTGGCGCGCGGCCGCTTTTTTTTTCGCGGGCGACCAAAACAGCAGCGAAAAAACCAGCGCCAGGCCCGCAACGGCGGCCAGGGCGAACAGCAGTTTATTAATTCCCCAACTCGGCTTCATCGAAAGACGCCGGGGAGTTCAGGGCCCGACGTGGATCAGTTCCTGTTCCTCGCCGTATTCCTCGAAGCGCTCCAGGGAGCTTTTTTCCAGCTCCAGCAGCTTGAAGTGCCCCATCTCCATCATGGAGAAATGGAGCAGCAGGTTTTTCTTGGCGGTGTCGTCGGCGAACAGCTCGGCCAGCTGCAGGTAAAAATCGTGGGCGGCCAACTCGGCCTTCATCGCCTGGGCGAAGACATCGCTCAGGGGCACCATCTCGTCGCTGAAGCGGATCTCGGGCAGCGGCACCACCGGCTTTTCGGGGATCGTGAGGGCCTGGCCGGGAAAACGCTGGCCGAAGAGGCCTTCCAGGGCTTGCTGGTGCTTGTTCTCCTCGAGGGCGAGGAACTGCAGCCGGTCCTTCAGGAACGCGTTCTTCACCCGCTGCGCCAGCCGCGAATAAATGGTCTGGCTGTCGATCTCGCTCTTGACCGCTGCCAGCAGCAGGTCCGCCAATGCGTATTTTTTCAGTTTCATGTCTTTCACGTCAGCCTCCTTGTCCCGGCCGCGCCGGGTTCAGTAATTTTCCACCCAGACTTCGAAATACTCCTGGGGATGGTCGCAGACCGGGCATTTATCGGGGGCAGCGGCCGCCTCGATGATCTGGCCGCAGACGCGGCATTTCCAGAAGACTTTTTTATCCCGGCAAAAGACCCGCTTGCCCTGCACGTTGGCGAGCAGCTTGCGGTAGCGGGCTTCGTGGCGTTTCTCGACCAGGGAGATGCCGCGGAAGGTGCGGGCGACATCCGGGAATCCCTCTTCGTCGGCGATGCACGCAAATCCGGGGTACAGGGCCGACCATTCTTCGTGTTCACCGTTGGCGGCGTATTCCAGGTTCTTGACCGTGGTGTCCAGTGCCACCGGGTAGGAGGCGTGGATCTCCTGGGTCTCACCGTTCATGACGGCCATCAGGTGCTTGTAGAACAGCTTGGCGTGCATGCGTTCGTTTTCGGCGGTTTCCAGGAAAAGCTCCTCGATCTGCTTGTAGCCTTCCTTGCCGGCCGTCTTGGCGTAGAAAGTATAACGCATCCGCGCCTGGGATTCGCCGGCGAAAGCCTTCATCAGGTTCTCCGCCGTGCGGCTGCCTTTGAGTTGCTTCATGGTTCTTCCTCCAATACCCTTTATTGTAGCGTTTTCCCCCTTAAAGTCAAGGCGGCACCGGAGGCGAATGCTGGCCCTGACAGTGAATCGTACTTTATAGAGAAACCTGATTTTATGAAGCTGATAAATTGTCAGATATCTTTGACGAGATCACGAATTTTTTTCACATCATCGCCGGCGCGAAGAATTTTTGGTGGTATTGTCGTAACGTCGACCAGGGTCGAGCCGAGAGATGGCGGGCAGCACTCCCCCGTCGATCAGCAGGTCGATGCCGGGGAACTCGCGGGCGATGCGCTGCGGGTCGTTCAGCGGCGGCCGGCCGCTCAGGTTCGCCGAAGTGCTGGTCAGGGGAAAGCCGAGGGCGGTGATCAATTCCAGCAGCAACGGCAGCCCGGGGATGCGGATGCCGATGCGGTCGCTTTTTTTCAAAAGAACAGGATCGATAGCCGGATGCGGCTTGAAAAGGAAGGTGAATTTTCCGGGCAGCAATTTTTTCAAGCGCGAGCGGAAAATATCCGGGATGTCGGCGACAAGAGCTTCCAGCATGGCCAGGCTGCCAACGGCAGCTGAGTACGGCAGGTCGCCGCGCTTTTTCATGGCGTCGATCCGGGCCGTAGCCGCCAGGGAGAAGAAATTCCCGCCCAGCCCGTAGAGCGTGTCGGTGGGATAGGCCATTACGCCGTCGGCGCGCAAACAGTCGCTTATGCTCTTAAAATTCCCGGCGGCGAGCAGTTCGCTGAGAGGTATGATGATCATGGATAGAGGAGGAACGGCCGCACGGCCTCGGAGTAGGTATCGATCTCGCTTTCGATTTCGTCCTCAATGCCGCTGAAGGGAATGTTTTTATCGATAGCCTTGCGGATCTGGTCCGATCCGCAGATCATGTCGATGGGCGGGCGCTGGTACTCGAATTCGTAGGGCGGCTTCTGCCAGGCAAAGGCGTCCGCGTGCAGCCGCGCCGCTAGGCGGATCACTTCGTAATAGGTGCGGAAAGATCGGAATTTTTCCCGGTCCGGCACCTGCAACAGTACGCCGCCGCACACCCGGCCGCCATGCTTGGAAAATTCGGGCTTGAAGAACATGGGCACGAAGCGGACGCCGGGCAATTTCAACCGCTTCAACTCGAGGGCCAGCCGGAACGGGTCAATGAACGGCGCGCCCACAAGCTCGAAGGGCCGGGTGGTGCCGCGGCCCTCGGAAAGGTTCGTCCCCTCGAGCAGCACGGCGCCGGGATAGACGACAGCCGTGGCGAAAGACGGCATGTTCGGCGAGGGCAGGGTCCAGCCGTTGGGGGAATATTCCTGCCGCGACCAGCCGCGCGCCTGGATCACGGTCAGAGGCACATCCAACCCGTAGTAGCTGAGGGCGCAGGAGAGAAACTCCCCGGCGCTCAGCCCATGGCGCATGGGCACAGGCAGCTGGGCGACGATGCTGAAATGGCCGGCACGGGCGACGTTGCCCTCCAGGTCGCGGCCGTTGAGCGGGTTGGGACGGTCGAGCACGACCACCTCCACGCCGCGCCCGGAGAGCCAGCGCAGGAGCATGACCAGGTGGTTGACGAAGGTGTAGACGCGGGTGCCGACGTCGAAGGGATCGACGATCAGGACCTCGATGCCCCGCAGCCACTCGGCGTCTGGCAGCAGCTTCTCGCCGTACAGGCTGCGCACCTGCACCCCGCCGCCGCTCCAGAAGAACGAGGGCGAGAGGACCATGTTGTCCTGCTTGTCGATGAAAAAGCCGTGCTGCAGCGACCAGATGGCTTTCAGCCGCTTGGCGGCGAGACGGCGGACAATCTCGTATGTCGGCGTACCGTCCGAATCGATATTTGCGCTGCCGGTGACCAGGGCCACGTTGCGGCGGCCGACCAGCTTCTCATAGACAGTCGGCAGGATATCGATGCCGTTGTGTATCATGACCGCATTCCGCTCCCGATCTCAAGCACCCAAAACCCGGACAAAGCCAAGCCCGCAGTCATCGCGGTTGTCCTGTCCGGCCATGACGGGTGAATACCCGCCCGGAAGCCCGCCAAGAGTCGTCCAGCCAGCCGAATCCCGACACGGTATATTCGGTCATGTCGCCGTAATAGGAAAAGATATCCCGGCCGGCATAAATCATAAAGCGTCGCTGGCGTTCAGCCGCCGGTGGAATCGCATGCATGGACGTCCCTGGCGCCGGCATCGGCAAGCCCAGGTCGGAGAAGACGGTGGCCGGCAGATCGCCGTGAGACACCGGCGCGTCGGAGATCTTCAGCCCGCCATGGGACACGGGCGGCTTGTACAGGATAAGAGGCAGCGCGGAGATGCGGGAGCGGTCGCGAACCACCCGGGTCGTGGCCGCGGCCGGCATGTCCGGCTGGATGACGAATTCCTGCTCCTGGCCGCCGGCGCCGTGATCGCCCACGATGACGATGAGCGAATCGTCATAGATGCCGAGTTCCTTCAGACGGTCCAGGAAAATGATCATCAGCTTGACGGCGGCTGTCGCGTACGCCTTGTAGTTGTCGCGGTTCACGGCCATTTTTTTGAAATTGAAGTTTTCGTCGAGCAGCAGGGGGATGTGCGGGATCATGAGGTGGTAGAGTTTGAAGGTCCCCTGGGTGTCGGCCTTGGAGGAATCGGAGAGCATCTGGTCGAAAAAACGGATCACCGGGCTGAGCCGGTAGGCCTTCCTGGAGAAAAGCACGCGGTTGCGCAGTTTTTTCAGGCTGCCGGGACGCGTGACCCTCATGGTGTGGATGCGGCGCGCCTTGCCGCCGTGAATGACCCGCCGGCAGCTCCCCTGCAGAAGCCAACCCTGATCGTTGTAGACAAAAGGCTTGAGGAAGTGGGGCAGGCAACGGAAAAGGTTGATATCATAGACCTTGGCGATGTCCATCACTTTCTCGGCAAACGGTACGCCCTTGATGAAGTTCGAGGCGATCTGGTCGGAATAGAACAGGCTGTAGCTGACGTCAGGGTAGATGTCGACCTGCCAGCCGGCGGATTTTAATACCCGCGGGATGGAAGCGGACATGTACGCTTCCTTTTTCCACTGCTCGAAGGACAGCGAGTTGTCGTAGAATTTTCCAGTAAGCATCAGGGCCACGGAAAGCTCGGTGGCCGGATAGCCCCCAAGAGCGTTGCGGTAGTAGGTAAACCCGTCAAGGTCCCCAGCCATATCCGGATTCTCGCGGATGATCTCGTTGAACACATCGGTCTGGAAAGAGTCGAGAATGACCATGATCAGGTTGCGGTTGCCTGAGAACACGAACTTGTTCCTGATGTCGACGGTGTAGCGCTGGAAGCTCGGGGTTTCGGGTTGCTTGAAGAAAAGGATGGCGCCATAACCCAGCTGCAGGAACAGGAGCAGCGGGCAGAGTTTCCTGGCGCTGCGGATGACGAAGGGCGAAAAAACCAATGCCGCGACCAGAACAACGATCCAGATGCCGCCGTCGATCAGTCCCCTCGTCTTCAGCTGCGGCCAGTCGATCAGGCGGCCATCCAGGGGCCCATAGTTCCAGAGCAGGAAATTCCCCTGCAGCCAGACCAGGAATCCAAGGCTGAACAGCAGGGCAAGGCCTTTTTCAAGGAAGCGGGGTCCGGCGGCTTGCAGCGCCAGGAGCAGCAGACGGAAAACCAGGACAAAGGCCAGGGAAAGCACGAGGCCGGCAAGCAGGAGCTCGACGTACCCATTGGTAAACTCGACGGTGTTGGTCAGGTAAACGGTCCCGGGGCCGAAAACGAACAGGGTCAGGGCAAAGAAGGCGATCACCGTCCACACGGGTAAATTTGTTTTGTTCATCAGGGCGATTTTAATCGATTATGCCCCTTCTTTCAACAGGCAGCGCCGGTTTTGGCCCGTCATCTTGATTTTCCCAGCCAGCGGACGCAGCACCCTCCCGCTCCAAGTTGCACCTGTTGCCTTTATCTGATATACTTATTTTTTCCGGGAGGGATATGTGCAACCTTTGAACGGCATTGACAGCAAATTCAGACTGGCCATCCTGGTCGCCCGCCGCGCCAAGCAACTCATCGGCGGCGCCCGCAGGAAAGTGGATGTCAAGAGCGACAACACGCTGACCGTGGCCCTGGAAGAATTCAGGCAGGGAAAAATAGATTTTGACGTCCTCAACGAAGAGGACAACTTTTTCGGCCAGGAAGCCGGGAACCTGGAAGGCGCCGAAGCCGCGGCTGCGGTCGCGCTGGAAGGCGAAGACGCCGACCTCGAGGCCGAGGACGCCGAGGAACCCGAGAAAGAGGCCGAGCCGGAAAGCGAATCCTGACGCTTCCGCCCCCAATGAGCACCGTCATCCGATCCCCGAACTGGATCGGGGACGGGATCATGAGCCTGCCCGCCATCCGGGCTTACAAGCATCATTTCCCCAACGAGCGCCTGGTCGTGGCGGCCAAGCGCTACCTGGCCGATATATTCCTGAACGTCGTCGAGATCGACGAGCTCATCCCCCTTCCCGACCGCTGGACCCCGCGCTCCTTTTTTTCCAGCCTGCGTGAGTTCCGGCGCCGGCGCTTTGACCGCGGCGTCCTGTTCACCAATTCGTTCTCTTCCGCCCTGTTCTTCCGCCTGGCCGGCATCGGCTCCAGCGCCGGCTACTCCCGCGACGGCCGCGGCTGGCTGCTGGGCGAGCGCGTCCCGCCCGGCCCCGACCGCGGCCACCAGCAATACTACTACCTGCAGATCATCGAGCACCTGGCCGGCAACGGATCATCCCGCGAGTTCCCCGCCACCCTGGTCGTCAGCGCCGCGGAAACCGCGTGGGCCGACGCCTGGCTGCAAGAGCAGGGACTCGACCACGGCCGTCCCCTTCTGGCCGTCTCCCCCAGCGCGGCGTTCGGCGGCGCCAAAGCCTGGCCTCCCAACCGCTTCCGCGAGCTGATCCGCTCCTGGGTGGAGGGCCATGCCCACGGGGCCGTCCTGCTGCTGGGCGGACCCGCCGAGCGCGAGAGGATCGCGGTCGTCGCCGCCGGCCTGCCTGGAAGCGTACGCAACCTGGCCGGCCTCCTGAGCCTGCGCCAGTCCATCGCCGTTCTTTCCCGCTGCCGGATCTTCGTCGGCAACGACTCGGGAATGATGCATATCGCCGCCGCGCTGGGCCTGCCCCTGGTCGCCATCTTCGGGCCGACCGAGCCCAACCGCACCGCCCCGCTTGCCGGCCGCTTCCGCCTGCTGCACCACGGCGCTGACTGCGCCCCCTGCCGGCGCCGCGAGTGCCCGCTGGATCACCGCTGCCTGACGGTTGTCAGCGTCGACGAGGTGCGGAAAGCGGCAGCCGAGCTCTGGGAGGAGGCGGGTGAATAAGGCGGCACTGCTTGACCGCGACGGCACGCTGATCCGCGACGGCGGCTACATCTGCGACTTCAAGCAGGTGGAATTCTTCCCCTTCGCCGCCGCCGCCGTGCGCCGATTGAACCAGGCGGGCTACCTGGTCATCGTGGTCAGCAACCAGTCGGCCGTGGCCCGCGGCATGTGCAGCGAGGAGCAGGTCCGGCTCCTGCATCAGGAGTTGCAGGCCCATTTCGCCGCCCAGGGGGCCGCTATCGCCGCCTTCTATTATTGCCCATTCCTCGCCGACGGCCCGCTGGCCGCCTACCGCCGCGAGAGCCCGCTGCGCAAGCCGGCCCCCGGAATGCTGCTGCAGGCGGCCGCGGACTTCGCCATCGATCTGGGCGCCAGCTACATGATCGGCGACAAGGTCGATGACATCGCGGCCGGCCGCCGCGCCGGCTGCCGCACCGTACTGGTGCGCACGGGCTGCGGCAACGCGAGCGAGTCACAGCTTGCCGGGGCCGGGTTCCGTCCCGACCACATCGTCGACGACCTGGCCGCCGCCGCCGCCGTGATCGCCCCGGACTCTGCCGGCAGACCCGGGCGGGAATGAACGGCGCAAGAAAAGCCCCCGGCGGTTGTTTAATGGGGATATGGAAGATCCTCATCTGACCGACGACGAGGTCGTCAGCTCCGTACTGAACGGCCGCAAGCGGGATTTCGAGATCCTGGTCCGGCGCTATTCCAGCCGTATCATTCATTTCGTCGCCCGCATGACCGCCGATAACGACGAGGCGCGCAGCATCACCCAGGATGTTTTTTTAAAGATATTCCAGAACCTGCCCTATTACCGCCGCGAAAACAATTTTTCGGCCTTCATTTTCAAGATCGCCAGGAACATGACCCTGAACTGGCTGAACCGCCAGAAGCGTACGGTATTCATGTCGCGCCTGCTGGGGCGCGACCTGGGCCGCGACCCCTTCCGGCTGGACCCGCCCCGCCTTTCCCCGCAGGAGCAGGACGAGCGGCAGGACCAGGTCACGCTCCTGTTGCGGCTGCTCCCGGAGGAACAGCGCCTGGCCCTGGTCCTGAAGGTCTACCTGGAATTTTCCTATCTGCAGATCCGCGAGGTGACCGGCTGGTCGGTGCCCAAGATCGAGACGCTCATTTCGCGGGCCAAGAGCCGCCTTAAAAAAAACATCCTGTTGCAAGAAAGCGGCGGGGAACAGGTTGTACAAGCGAGGAAAAAATGAACTGCCAACGAATCGCCCGCATGCTCAGCGCCAGGCAGGACGGAGAGCTGGACCCCGCCTTGGAGCGGGAAGTGGAGTCGCACCTGTGCGCTTGCTCCGCCTGCCGCGACGAATGGAACGGGCTGCAGCGCGTGCTGGGCCGCCTGCGCCTGCTGCCGCCGCCCGCGAGCGATCCGTTTTTCGCCACCCGGGTCATGGCCGCACTGCCGGCGCGCTCCGCCGGCGGGCTGCGCTTCCTGCGCGCCGTTGCCTACGCCCTGGTCTTCGTCCTGATCGTCGCCGGCGGCTTTTTCCTGCAGATGGATGCGGGCAGCCGCTCCCTGCCGGGTCCGGCCGCCGCCACCTTCAGCGCCGTGCTGCTGGAACCCCAGGATCTGGGCCTGCTCGCCGTCCACGACGATACCCTGAGCCTGTTCGCGGAGAACAGCCATGAATAAGGGCAAATTCGCGACGCTGCTGCTCGTCGTCTCGCTGGCGCTCAATCTGGCCTTCCTGGCCGGCCTGGCCTTCAACCGGCTGCGGCACCGCGCCCCGCAGGCGCCGGCGGAATTCCGCAGCGACCTCGCCCTGGCCCCCGCCCAGGACGCCAGCGTGCGCGAGATCGTGCGCAAATTCAAGATCAATTCCATTCTCTTCAAGGAAGACATCCTGGAGAAGCGCGTGGAGATCATTGAGGAGCTCGGCAACCCGCTCGGCGACCCGGAAAGGATCGCCGCCAAGACCGAGGAGCTGAATGGGCTGGAAAATCAGCTCAACCGCGACTTTATCGCCGCTTTGCTGAAGATCAACGACGTGCTCGAGCCGCAGCAGCGGCTGGACATGATCTACCATTTAAGCCGCAATTGGTTCTTTTTCAAGCGCGGCCCCGAAAAAGGAGGACCTCATGAATAAAAAAACAATTTTTTCCCTGGTCATGGTCTTGCTGTTGAGTTCCCTGTCTCCGGCCCAGGCCGGCAAGCGTCCGCGGACCAACCTGCTGAACAACCTGCGCTTCGGTCTTTACATGGCGGAGAACAACCTCTTCGAAGCCCGCCTGGTGTTGCGCCTGAAAGGCGAGATCGGCCTGGCGGCGCAGCAGGAGCAAAAAATCGAGAACCTGATGCTTGCGTACGAGGAGAGCGCCATCCGCCGCGGCTCCGACGTCAAGGTGCTGGAGCTCAAGTTCGCTTCGCTGCTCAAGGGCAACCGCATCGACCGCCGCGAGATGGAGAAACAGGCCCGCGAGATCGGCAGGCTGAAGACCGACCTGCAGGTCGGCCACCTCAACTACCTGCTGGACGTGCGCGACGTCCTGACCGCCGAGCAGGTGCAGAAGCTGGACAAAATGCAGGAAAAATTCCGCGGTGCCATGCGCGAGCGCATGGAGAGGAAAGGGCCCAGGTTCCCCTTGCCCCCGGGCGCTCCCGAAGACTCCGAAGAAGAACCTCCCCAAGAATGAACTAACCCGTTTGTCCCCCCGGCAGGGGAAAGGCGACCCCTCATTCCTCCCCGCTTTTCCCCTGCCGCCCTCCTCCCCCAAACCCAAGACCGCGGCCGCCTGGCCGCGGTTTTTTATTTGGCGATGAAGCGCTTGAAGTTCAGCAGCGAGACCGAGACCAGGGTGACGGCGATGGCGCCCAGGGCCAGCAGGTCTTTCCAGAAATAGGCGATGCCGTTGCCCTTGAGGAATATCTCGCGGATGATCTGGATCAGGTAGCGCAAGGGATTGACGTCGGCCACCAGGCGCAGCGCGGGCGGGATGTTCTCCACCGGCGTGAAAAATCCCGACATCAGCAGGAAGATCATCAAGGAGAACCAGGCGAAGAACATGGCCTGCTGGGTGGTGGCGGACAGCACGGAGATCAGCAGGGCGTAGGCCAGGATGGCGGCCAGATAGACCAGGGCGGCCAGGAAAAGGTAGAACAGGCTGCCGCGAAACGGGATGCCGAACCACAGCACCACGACCAGCAGGCCGATCACCATGTCGACCAAACCGATGATGGCGGCCGGCAGAGCCTTGCCGACGTAGATCTCAAGGGTGCTCAGGGGCGACATCAGCAGGGTGTCCAGCGTCTGCTGCTCCTTTTCCCTGACCAGCGAAGCGGAGGTGAGGAACATGGTGATGATGGTCAGCAGGAAGCCGACGATCCCCGGCCCCATGTAGTTGATGCTGCGCAGCTGGGGATTGAAGCGGAAAACGGGCCTGGTGACCAGCGGCAGCCCGCGCCCCAGCTTCTCCATGTCGTCGAGAATGTACTGCTTGATGATGGCGTTGAAATAACCGGCGGCGATCATCGAGGTGTTGGAATCGATGCCGTCCATGAGCACCTGCACCTCGGGATACTTTCTGTTGCTGGGCCCGCGGTCCAGGGCGTCGCGGAAAACCAGCAGGGCCTTCACGTCGCCTTTTTTCAACGGCTGCAAATAGTCCAGGCTGCGATTGCTCTCCAGGCGCACGGCGAACAGCGGCGAGCGGCGCACGCGCTCGATGACCCGGGCCGCCGCCTGGCCGCGGGAGAGGTTGACGATGCCCACGGGCACGTGGCGGATATCGGTGGATATCACATAGCCGAGGATGATGATCTGGATGACCGGGGAAACGAACATCAGGAAAAGCAGCTCTTTCTGGCGCGTGATCTCGATCAGCTCTTTCTTCACCATGTAAAACAGCTTCATTGCACGGCCTTCCTCTGGCGGTTGAATTTCCGCGTGGCCGCCGCCAGCAACACCAGGCTGAGCGCGATCAGCATGCCGCCTTCAAAAAGAAAATGCCTGAACTCCGCCCCCTTCAGCACCACGCCGCGGATGATGCGCAGGAAATAGGTGGCCGGAATGAGATAGGAGATCGCCCGCAGTACCGGGCTCAGGGAATCCAGCGGAAAAATGAATCCGGAAAGGAGGAACGACGGCAGCATGGTGATGAGCAGCGTGGCCAGCATGGCCGTGCGTTGCGAGGGAGCGCTGGTGGAGATCAGGATGCCCAGGGCCAGGCCGGAAAGGATGTAGAGCAGGGCGAAAAGCAGCAGCACCAACAGGCTGCCGCGCAGGGGAATGCCGAACCAGAAGCGGGCGAAAAGCAGGATGAGCACGCCGTCCAGCAGGGCGACGATGATGTAGGGTATCGTCTTGCCGATGATGATCTCGCGCGAGCGCAGCGGCGAAATGAAGAGCAGGGCGAGAGAGCCGGTCTCCCGTTCCCGGGAAATGCTGAGCGAGGTGAGCATGGCCGAGATCATCAGCAGGATGACGGCGACCAGGCCGGGGATGAAAAAAAACTGGCTGCGGGCCTCGGGATTGAAATAGACCTTGGTGTCCAGCTTGAGCAGCGGCCCGCTCTTCAACAGCCCGGCGTTGAACTCCAGGAGGATCCGTTCATCGTACTGAAAAACCAGGTTGGCGACGTTGGTGTCGCTGCCGTCGATGATCAGGCCGACCTCGGCGCGCCCGTGCGCGGCCAGGCGCCGCGAAAGGTCGGCGGGGATGACGATGATCTCCTTGATCTGGCGGCGGCGCAGCATGTCCTCGGCGTCGGCCAGCGCCAGGGCGCGCTCGGGAACGCCGCCGCGGCTGTGGACGACGAAGACGCGGTTGGCCGCGAAGGCCTGGACCAGCTGCCGCGACAGGCGGCTCTGGGCCAGGTCGATGATCGCCGCATCGATGCGGTTCAGGTCGTAGGAGACCGAATAGCCGAGGATGAAGATCATGACCAGCGGCGTGATGAAAACCATGGTCAGGCTGCGCGGGTCGCGCAGGATATGGAAGAATTCCTTGAGGATGATCGCTTTAATTCTGCCCATGTTCCCGTATGGCATCCTTGAAGAGCTCTTCGATACTTGTTTTTTGCTTTTGGCGCCGCAGTTCGTCCGGCGCCCCGGCGGCGACGATCTCGCCGTTGTGGATGATGATGATGTGGTCGCAGTACTCGGCCTCGTCCAGGTTGTGGGTGGAGACCAGCAGGGTCTTGCCCTGCTTTTTCAGGGCGTAGATCTCGTTCCAGAAAAGCCGGCGCGCCTCGGGGTCGACCCCCGAAGTCGGTTCGTCGAGCAGGATGATCTCCGGTTCGGGCAGGAGGCAGACGAACAGGGCCACCTTCTGGCGGATGCCGGGCGGGACATCCTGGATCTTCTGCTTCAAAACAGCGGCAGCGACCTGTTCGGCCATGAGCGCCATGCTCGCCTGCAATTCCCGCGGCGTCCGCCCGGAGATGCCGCCGAAAAACTCGATATTCTCCAGGGCAGTCAGCAGGGGGTAGAGCGAGAACTTCTGCGACATGTAACCCAGTTTTTTCTTGACCTGGGCCAGGTGGCGGCGATTGTCCAGACCGTTGATCAGCACGGCGCCCGAGGTGATGCGCAG
This sequence comes from Candidatus Aminicenantota bacterium, assembly GCA_963732485.1. Classification (GTDB taxonomy): domain Bacteria; phylum Acidobacteriota; class Aminicenantia; order UBA2199; family UBA2199; genus UBA2199. The sequence continues at coordinate 52,533 of CAVSZS010000011.1, read as the reverse complement.
CAGCCCGGTGATCATCTTGATGGTCGTCGTCTTGCCGGCGCCGTTGGGTCCCAGGAAACCGACGATCTCGCCCGGCGCCACGTCGAACGAAATGCGCTTCACGGCCTGGAAACTGCCGAAGCTCTTGACCAGGTCGCGTACGGAGATGGCCGGGGTCATAGCGTTCATTGCTGCCTCTCGTAGTAGATATACATATCTTCCAGGGTGGGCGGCTCCTCGACCATCTCCAGGTGCGGGATGAGCCGGCCAAGGTTTTCCCCGCCCGTTTGCAGGTACTTGATGAATTTGCCGCGCATGTAGGCCGACTCCCCCAGTCCGGGGACAACGGCGGCGGCGCGCATGGCCTCGAAAATGTTGCCTTTGGGCAGGATGCGGAAGAGCCGGGCCGGGAAGGAGCGGCGCAATTCGCCCAGCGCTGCCTGGCGCATGACCCGGCCGTTCTTGATGAAGACGATCTGGTCCCCCTTCTCGGCTTCGTCAAGATAGGGGGTCGACATCACGATCGTCCGGCCTTCCTTCTTGAGGGCCTCGATGATGGCGAAGAACTCGATGCGCGACAGGGGGTCGACGCCCGTGGTCGGTTCGTCCAGGATGATCAGCTCCGGCGAGGAGAGCAATATGGTGGACAGGGCGAGCTTCTGCTTCATGCCGCCGGAAAGGGCGCCGGCGCGCCGCCGGCGGAACGGTTCCATCCCCGTCCTTGCCAGCAGGCGCTGCTTCAGTTCCTCGCGCCGGGGCGCGGGCACCTGCTGGACGGCGGCGAAGAAATTCATGTTCTCCTCGACGCTCAGGTCGCTGTAGAGGGAAAACCTTTCGGGCATGTAGCCGCAGACCGCGGTGACCCGGGAATAGTCGCCGGCGATGTCCTCGCCGTTCAGCAGGATGGCCCCGGCATCCTTTTTGACCAGGCCGACCAGCATCTTGAAAATGGTCGACTTGCCGGCGCCGTCGGCCCCGGTCAGGATGGTGATGGCGCCGCGCGGGATATCCACCGTGACGTCATCCACGGCGCGGATGGAGCCGAACGACTTGAAAACGTGCTGCAGGCGGACCATCGCCCTCCCCTACCTGGCGAACACGACGGTGACCGGCTGGCCGACCTTGAAGACGTCCAGGTTGCCGTCGAGCCGGACCTTCACCTGGTAGAGGAGCGCCTGGCGCTCCTTCTCGGCGACGATGTACTTGGGCGAGAACTCGGCCTTGCGGCCGAAGGCGGAGATGTGCCCGGAAAAGGTCCGTCCCGCCATGCCGTCGACGACGACAACGGCCTGCTGGCCCATTTTGAGCGCCGCGATCTCTCTCTCCTCGATAAACACGTCGACAAACAGGCTGGAGAGGTCGAGAATGTCGGCCAGAACGGCACCGGGCAGCACGGTCTCCCCCGGGCCGATGAAGGTCTCGAGCACCACCCCGGATACGGGCGACTCCAGCAGCAGGTCGGCCTCGGAGAGCTGCAGCGCCCGGCGCTTGTTGGCGATGCGCTCCTTCTGGATCTGCAGCGCCTCCAGCGAGCGGTCCAGCTCAAACAGCGCGGTCTGCGCCTCGCGCAGCTGCAGGCGGGACCTCTCCAGCTGGTCGCCGGAAATGGAGCGGCTCTGCTGCAGGCGCTCGAAGCGCTGCACCTGCTTCTGCCAGTATCCCAAATTGGCCGCGAGCAGCTGCCGTTTTTCCCGGGCCCGCGCCTCGCTGTTGGCGATCTCCCGATCGCCCAGGTCGAGCTCTTCCAGGCCGTTGCGCACCTTGTCGCGGTTGATCTCGGCGATGAGCTCCCCTTTTTTGACCAACTGGCCTTCGGCGACAAGGAGCCGCTCCAGGGTGCCGGCCGCCAGGGCCTTTATGCCGGCGATCTCGCCGTCGACCACGCCCGGGGCGCGGATCTCCCGCTCATTCCCGCCGCAGGAACAGAGCCACACGATCATAAAAAGGAGCGCTGCCGCTTTTTTCATCATTCCTCCTCGCATCTTCCGATCAGGGTGTCCAGGTTGACCTTGAGCATTTCCATCTGCGCCAGCATTTCCTCGCGGTTGGAAAGGAACCGTTCCTGGCTGGCCATGGCCGCCAGCAGGTCGGTATGGTCGATCTGGCTCTCTTCGTATAGCTTCTCCTTCAGGCCGACGTCCTCGGCCGCGTTGGCGACCAGCTTGTCGAGCAAGGCGAGCTTTTTCACGGTCGATTCCCCGTAGCCGAGCAACTGGCGCAGGCTCCTTTCGCTTTCGCGCACGAAGTCGGCGCGCCGGTTCTCCAGCTTGCGCCCGGCGATATCCGCCAGCTCCAGGTCGCGGCCGCGCTTGTTCCAGTTGAAAACCGGCAGCGAGACGCTCACGCCCCCCTGGACATAGAAGGTCCAGTTGTTCATGAAGAAATTCTGCCCCGGCCGGCCGTAGTGCACTTCGGCAAAGGCGCCGACCTGGGGAAGATAGGCCGCGGCCACGGAGCGTTTCTGGATCCGCGCCTGGCGTCCGCGCTCGTCCAGCGAGCGCAGCAGCGGATGGTTGGCCTGGAAATACTCCCAGGCCGTGGCGAACGGCTCCAGCGGCGCTTGCGGCCGGAAATCGATCTCCTGGGGGTCATAGCCGCTGAGGCTCTTGAACTGGACGGCCTCGGAGACGATCAGCTGCTCGATGTCCTGCAGGCTCAGCCGCACTTCGTCGGCCTTGGCCCGGGCTTCCAGCAGGTCCGAGCGCTTCACCAGCTCCTCCGCCTGCAGGTTCGCCACCTTTTTCACGTGCAGCTCCAGGCTGGCAAGAAAAAAATTCAGCGAATCGCGCTTGCGGCTGAAGAGCACGAAAGAAAAATAGGAGGCCTTGACCCTGCCGGCCAGCTCCAGTTTCTTCAGGCGCGTCAGCTCTTTTTCCGCGGCGCCGCGGGCCGCTTCCATCTGCACGGCCTGGCTCAGCAGGCCGCCGCTGTATAGCGGCTGCAGCAGCGTCAGCTTCAAATCCACGTTATCGCTGGGCGCCGACAGGATGACCGTACCCGGCGGCACGGCGGCGCCCAGGGAAAACGGAAAATCGGACATCCGGACCTGCACCTTGTCCGAACTGGTGCGGTAGCCGCCGCTGAAATGGACGGAAAAGTATTTTTGCCGCAGCGCCGTCTCCCTGGCGACGGCGGCGCCGGCTTCCTCGAGCTTCTGGCTGTCCAGTTCGCGGCTGATGCCCCAGGCGCTGGCCACGGCCTGGGACAAGGTCACCTTGCCGGGCAGCGTCGCAGCCGCCGCGGCCAGGAGCATGATGCACAGCAATTTTTTCATTTCAGCATCCCCTTTTTAAGAATGTTGACCACGCTTTGGATGCGCGTGTTGTAGAACTCGTCGTCATTGCCGACCTTGAGGCCGGAGATCGCCTCGACCATCGGCCGGCCGACGAATGAGAATATCGACAGCGAGATGACGTTCAGCATGAAATGCAGCGGGTCGCTCTCGGAAATGAGCCCCTGGTCGTGCCAGGAGCGGATATTTTCCAGCAGGCGCTGCGGCATGAAGCCGGCGTTTTCGCGGAACAGCTCCACCATGGCCTGCGAGATATTGTCCGGATTGTGGATCAGGTCGAAAACGAGGATGCGCGGCAGGTCGGGGTTGCGGGCCAGGAAGCGGATGTAGATTTCTGGAAAGCGCTCCATGAAACTCTCGGGGGTTAAATGCGCCTTGACGACATTGCCGATCTCGGTGAAGATTTCAGCCAGGGCTTGGCCCAGAACGGCGCGGTACAGCTTTTCCTTGGAGGAAAAATAGTAGAAGAGCATGGCCTTGTTGCAGCCTGCGGCACGGGCAATGGCCTCCACTCGCGCCCCGGAGAAGCCGTGGCCGGCGAATTCCCGACGGGCGGCGGCCAGGATCGCTTCTTTGCCGGAAACGTTCTTGTTATCCATTCGACCAACCAATTGGTTTAACCATACGGTTAGCATAACATCGTTTTTCCCTGCCGTCAACTTATTTGTTTTTTTGCCGCTGCCTATTCCCGGAATTTTGTTATAATCAACCCGATCATGAAAAGAACCGGATTCGGAATTCTGCTCCTGCTGGCCACCCTGCCGCTGGCGGCATCCGCCTGGGAATGGCAGCTGTCCTGCGGCGCCTGGACGCTGCAGCCGTGGACATCGCCGGCCGAGCGCCAGGCGCAGCGCATCATCAGCTCGGAAACCAACCGCCTGCTGGCCCCCCTGCTTGGCGAATTTTCCATCAGCGCCTTCGACCCAAGCATCGCCATGCGCTCGCAAGGGCATTTTTTCAGCGCCGGTTGCTGGCGGCGCCTGGCCGCCGGCAAGTTCGCCATAGGCCTCTCGGCAGCCTATCTCGATCTCACGCTGCCGTTCACTCTCCATGACGAAAGGGATGTCTACTACCAGGGGTTCCCAATCGCCCATATTACGACCCGGGGCGAGGGGCGGCTGGACCTGCGCACATTCATGCTGGAGGCGCGGGCGCGCTGGCGGGCCTTTCATTCAGGCCGCTTCGCCGCCTACGCCGGCCCGGGATTGACCTTGCTGCGCTTCAATGGCGTCCTGCACCTGCCCCTTGTCGCCAGCGTACAGACGATCTTCGGCTCGGCCGAGCTGAGCGAAACCGAGAAACGGACCCTGGCGGAGCTCAGGGGAGACAACGCCGATGTCCCGGCCTGGAGCCTGGCCCCGGCCCTGAATGCGTCCCTGCACTACCGCCTGGGGGCTGGCAGCCGGATTTTCATTGAATTAAGCCTGTCGCAGGGAACGTTCCTGGCGGCAGGCATTTCATTCGGCAATTAAAGCCCGCTCGTAAGCGGGTTCCGGTCCGCGCCTAGAGGCGGAAGCCCAGCGAAGCGCCTACCAGCATGCCGTCGAACATGTTTTCGAAGGCGGTGATCAGGTAGGCGGTCAGCTTGATATTTTTGGAGATCAGCCCGGCGTTCAGTTTCAGGGCGATATCGGTGATGGCGAAATCCTCGCCGCTGCCCACATGAAAGCCCTTGGTCAGACCGCCGCCGATAAAGAAATTGCCGGGAGTGAAGTTCAGGATCGCGGCCGGAAACAGGAGAAACGACTTGAACTTGAAGCCGTTGCCGACCAGAGTCACTTCGGGGCTGAACATCAGGAATTCGCCGAATTGGATGTCCAGCTCGGCACCGGCGGTCCACAATAGTGGGTCGAACGAGAAGCTATCGTCGGTCATGATGCCGAAATTGACGCCGAAATTCATCTGGTTGCCCGTGGCGTACACCCCCGAGACCAGCAACAAGCCGCAAAGCAGCACGATGGACTTTTTCATTGTCCCTCCTTGAATTGCTGGAATTGTATAAGCCTGGAAAAAAATAATCAAGATGATTCTGTAACAAAATCGCCGGCACTCCCGGTTTCTCTCAATTATCCAGTCTCTCCAGCAGCAGTTTGAGCAGGAAGCGCGCCGTGGCCTTGTGGTTGCCGCCGGCGCGGATGGCCGGGCTGACGCAGGAGGGGCAGCCGCCCGGGCAAGGGCAATTTTCGATGATCTCCAGCGCCTTCTCGAGAAGCAGTCCGCCCTTTTCGTAAAGGGTCTCGGAAAAACCCACTCCGCCCGGGTACTTGTCGAATATGAAGATGTTGGGCTCGAAACGGTCGGCGAAATCCGGATCGACTTGGTTGCGCTGTAGGGAACGCAAATTTGCGTTCCCTACCAAGGCCCCGGGGTGCAGCGGGTCCTTGGTCAGGTTGTCCTCGATGGCCACGCCCACGTCGCGCGTATCGCAGAGGAGGATGACCGGGCTGATCTGCTTCAACAGGTAGGCGATGCCGGCCACGGCCTCGATCTTTTCCTCGTTGGCGGCATCCAGGCTCTGCAGCACCTCGTTCTTCACCGTCAGCCAGAAGCCGGTCGTGTGCATCTCCTGCTGCGGCAGCTGCAGCTCGCCGGCGCCGACGTTTTCCATGGTGAAGAACTTCAGCTTCTTGAAGCCCACCACCTGGGAAAAGACGTGGACGTCGCCGTAGGAGAAGGTCAGGTTCTTTTTGCGCGTTTCATCGAAAATATCGAGCACCTTGATCTTGGTGTAGGTGATGGAATCGGTGTAATAGTCGGCGTTGGAACGGGTCAGGAAGGCCTTGCGGTTTTCGTAGTCCAGCTCCTCGACGATGTACTGCTCCCCCTCCATGATGTAGATGGCCTTGGGATGGAGTGTTTCCAGGGCGTCGCTGAAGCCGACTTCGGCGATCACGCGCTCGCCGGCGGTGCGGTCGACGACAACGAAGTTGTCGGAGGTGACGCGGGTCAGGCTGACGGCGTCGGCCGGGTAGCCCTCCTCGGTCCAGAACCACTTGTCATCCTTGGCCAGCAGCACCTGCTGCTCGGCCAGGTAGGCGAGGATCTCTTCCAGGTTCTCGGAGCCGTAGCGGTCGCCCCTGGCGAACGGCAGCTCGAAGGCGGCGCACTTGATGTGGTCGATGAGCACGGTCAGGTTGTCGGCATTGATGCGGCCCATCTCCGGGCTCTGGCCCGAAAAATACTCGGGATGGCTGACGATGTACTGGTCGATGGGCATGGACGAGGCGACCAGCACCCCCAGCGAGCGGCTGCCGCGCCGGCCGGCCCGGCCGATGCGCTGCCAGGTCGAGGAGATCGAGCCCGGGTAGGAGGCCAGCACCACCGCGTCCAGAGAACCGATGTCGATGCCCAGTTCCAGGGCGTTGGTCGAGACCACGGCCTTGATCTTGCCGTCGCGCAGCCCCTTCTCGATCTCGCGCCGCAGCTTGGGCAGGTAGCCGCCGCGGTAGCCGCGCACGGTGTCGCGGTCCTGCACGGTCTTTTCAAAGTCGTTCTTCAGGTATTTCACCAGGATCTCGGTGATCAGCCGCGAATTGGCGAACGTGATCACCTGCAAGCCGTGCTTGAGGAGGATGCCGGCGATCTCGCGGGTCATGGAGACGTAGGAGCGGCGGATGCCCAGCTGGCGGTTCACCACCGGCGGATTGAAGAAGACCAGCATTTTTTCCCCGCGCGGCGCCCCGTTGCGGTCGACCAGCGCCACCTCCTCCTCGATCAGCCGCGAGGCCAGGTCGGCCGGGTTGGCGATGGTGGCCGAGCTCATGATGAACACCGGCCGCGTGCCGTAGAAGGCGCAGACCCGCTTCAGCCGGCGCATGACGTTGGCCACGTGCGAGCCGAAGACGCCCGTGTAGTAATGCAGCTCGTCAATGACCACGTACTTCAGGTTCTCGAACAGGCTGGCCCACTTGGTATGGTGCGGCAGGATGCCCGAGTGCAGCATGTAGGGGTTGGTGATCACGATCTGCGCCTGCTTGCGGATGGCCTGGCGCATGGAGGTCGGCGTGTCGCCGTCATATGTGTAAAGCCCCAGCTTGTCGCCCATGGCCTTGTTCAGGTCGAACAGCTCGGCCAGCTGGTCCTGGGAAAGGGCTTTGGTCGGGAACAGGTAGAGCGATTTGGCCTGCGGGTCGCGGGTCAGGGCGTCGAGGGCGGCGGCGTTGTAGATCAGGGTCTTGCCCGAGGCGGTGGGCGTGGCCACCACCGTGTTGCGCCCGCGGAGGACGTGCTCCAGGGCCTCGGCCTGGTGGGAGAAGAGGTGCTCAATGCCGCGCTTTTTGTAGATGGCGACGATCTCGGGCGCCAGCTGCGCGGGGAAATCGACGAACTCGCCGCTGAACGGATCGATCTTGATCAGGCGCAGCTCGGTCTCGACATCGTTGCGCAACTGGAACAGGTCCTTCAGGGCCTGCTCGACCCGGGTGTTCTTGTCGCCGTCCATGCCGGGAAAATAGCACAAAAGAAGAGTAATAGTAAACGGAAGATGGAAACGAATTATTGTGAACGAAGTGATCAGTGAAAAGTGAAAAGGAAAGAAGCCATGGTTCCTACGAGGCATGGCTTCTTCATCCTTTCACTTTTTACTTATCACCTTTCACTGAGGCTTCGGCTCGTCCTTCTTCACGCCCAGGATATCGGCAATCGCCTTGTCGAAGGCTTCGCGTCCCAGGGCGCCGCGGGCCATCTGCGGCTCGCCGGTCTGCGGGATGAACAGCAGGCTGGGAATGCTCTGGATGCCGAAGGCGCCGGCCAGCTCCTGCTCCTTGTCGGTGTCGATCTTGTAGACATGCAGCTTGCCGTCGTATTCTTTGGAGATTTTCTCCAGGATGGGCGTGACCATCTTGCACGGCCCGCACCAGTCGGCGTAGAAATCGACGATGGCCGGCAGCGTGCCGCGGTATTTCCATTCCTTCTCCTTCTCGAAGTCAAAGACCTTTTCAATGAACGCTTTTTTGTCCAGTTTTTCCATGGGCCGCTCCTTGTTGTTGTTTTTTATTTTTAAAATCGATGAATTTCCTCACCATGGCCATGTCGCAGGCCGACGTGCCGCTCTGGAACTTGCGGCAGAACAATTCCAGACTCAGACGATCGCGGGCAAAGCATCCCTCCCCCGCCGGCAGGGCCGCCAGCACGACCGCGGCCAGGCGCGGCAGGTCGTTCTTCAGACGGTAGAACACCTGCTTGCCGCTGCGGCGCGACTCCAGCAGCCCCTCGCGGTCCAGCAGCGCCAGGCTGCGCGACACCAGCGGCTGGGAGATGCCGAGGATGGCCATGAGCTGGCAGACGAACAGCTCGCGCTGCTCCAGCAGCAGCAGCAGGCGCAGGCGGTTCTCGTCGGCCAGGGCCTTGAGGGTGCGAACGTCTTTTTCCATATAATCATATTAACATATGATTCTATGTTTGTCAACTCATTGGCTATTTCCCGTAGGGAACGCAAATTTGCGTTCCCTACCCCTTTGCCGACCAGGTATCCAAAGCCGGCCCCAGGGCTTCCCGCCAGCTCTCCGGCAGGTAGTGCACCCTGACCGTGCGGCCGCCGATCGGGTGCGGGAACGCGTACTGGAAGCAGAGCAGCCACAGCTCGCGCCGGTGGCGGCGCCGCCGTAACGCACGTCGCCCAGCAGGGGCGCCACCCGCTCCTGGAAATGGCGGCGGATCTGGTGCGTGCGCCCGCTCTGCGGGAACACCAGGAAAAAGAAGCGTCCCTGCCGCTCCCCGCAGAAGCGCGCGTAAGTCAGGGCTTCCCGGCTCCGCCCCTGCCATTCGAGCGCCGAGCGGATGATGTAGGAGGGCTGGACGCCCTCGAAAACAGCGGTGGCGGCCAGGTAGCGCTTGCGCACCCGATGCTCCTGGAAGAGGCGGTTGAGAACGATCTCGCTTTTCTTGTTCTTGGCAAAGAAGACCAGCCCCTGGGCCGGCAGATCGAGGCGATTGACGGGAGCGGCTTTGTAATGAACATGCGCGGCGTCGTAGTATTTCTGCACGCCGTGCAGCAGGTTGTCGATGTCGCTGTAGGGCGTGGGCTGTACCGCCACCCCGCCCTTCTTATAAACGATCAGTATATGGTCGTCTTCGAACTGGATGTCTTCGGGGCGCAACAGGTACTCATGGATGGCGAACCTGGGCCGGTCGACGCGCAGGAGCTCGTCGCGGATGATCGCGCCGCCGTCCTGCAGGCGGACCTTGCGCTCGCTGTCCCAGACGCTGCCCTGCAGCAGGAGCCGCTCCGCCTCTTCAGGTGTCGCCCGCAGGTGCTTTTGCAGCGCCTGAGCCAGGGTCATGCTCTGTCCGGATTTCAAGCGAATGAAAAATCGCTCCATGTTCCGGTAAAAAGGGGCGGCGTCGGCCATGTCCGGATTGTAGAACGGGGCGGCAATCGTGTCAATTGTCGGTTTCAACGTCCGGAACTCGGCGTAAGGCGCAGGGCGCGAGGAGTACGGAAGAAATGAAATCAATAAAAATTAATGAAATACAGCCCTGCGCTTTGCCTACTTTCCCGAGTTCGACGTCTGTTTCCACCTTATGCCGTACGCCGTCGACCTTACGCCGAGTTCAGCCGCTGAACAACGAATCTCCTTGACATTCAACGGCATATAATTTATAAAATCGTTTTGCCGGGAACGCGCACTCAACGCAAATCATCGCCGGGAGGGCCTTTATGACCAACATGCGCACGTATGAGGAAGAAATCAAGAACTTCAACTGGGGAATTTCGGAGAAAGAACTCGGCTACAAGCCGGGCGACGACATCAACATCGCCGCCTACTGCAGCGACCGCGTCTGCGCCCAGGGCAAGGGCGGCAAGCTGGCCCTGATCTGGGAGGGGCACGCCGGCGAGGTGAAAAAGTACACGTTCAACGACATGCGCCTGCTCACCAATTCCTTCGCCCGCTACCTGGTCAACCTCGGCCTGAAGCCTGGCGAACGCGTCTGCCTGTTCATGGACAAGGTCCCCGAGCTCTATTTCGGCTTCCAGGCCATCCTGAAGATGGGCGGCATCGCCCAGCCGCTCTTTTCCGCCTTCGGCTCCGAGTCGCTGATCACGCGCCTGGCCGACGCCGGCACCGCCGCCGTCATCACCCAGAAAAAGCACGTGGCCAAGGTGCGCGTGCTGCTCAACGACGTGCCCACCCTGCGCCACATCATCATCGTCGACGACGACGGCCTCAAGCCCCTGCGCGAGAAAGAGGTCGCCCTGAACATGGACAAGGAACCCAGACTGGAAAGCTTCCCGGTCTATCCCGCCAAGGCCGAAACGCCCTCGGTGCTGCACTACACCTCCGGCACCACCGGCAAGCCCAAGGGGGCGCAGCACGTCCACTACTCGCTCGTTTCGCAGTACATCACCGCCAAGTACGTCCTCGACCTGAAAGAGGACGACATCTACTGGTGCACGGCCGACCCGGGCTGGGTCACCGGCACCTCCTACGGCATCATCGGCGCCTGGGCCAACGGCGTCACCCAGTGCGTGCTCGACGCCGGCTTCAAGGCCGAATCGTGGTACCGCTTCATCGAAAAGTACCGCGTCACGGTCTGGTACTCGGCGCCGACCGCCATCCGCTCGCTGATGAAGGAGGGCGACGAGATCGTCAAGAAGTTCGACCTCTCCTGCCTGCGCCACCTCTGCTCGGTGGGCGAGCCGCTGAACGCAGAAGCGGTGCTGTGGTCCAAGAAGGTCTTCGGCCTCATGTTCCACGACACCTTCTGGCAGACCGAGACCGGCAGCATGATGATCACCAACTACCCGACCATGAAGATCAAGCCCGGCTCCATGGGCAAGCCCTTCCCCGGCATCACCGCCACCGTGGTCGACCTCAAGACCCACGAGCCGATCACCAAGGCCGGCATCGTCGGCCTGATCGCCATCAAGCCCGGCTGGCCGTCGATGTTCCGCACCTACTGGAACAACGAGGAAACCTACAAAAGCAAATTTAAAAATGGCTGGTACATCTGCGGCGACCGCGCCTCGATCGACGAGGAAGGCTACTTCTGGTTCGTCGGCCGCGACGACGACGTGATCAACACCGCCGGCCACCTGGTCGGCCCCTTCGAGATCGAGTCGGCGCTGCTCGAGCACGAGTCGGTGGCCGAGTCGGCGGTGGTCGGCAAGCCCGACCCGGTGAACATGGAGGTGGTCAAGGCCTTCATCGCCCTCAAGCCCGGCTTCCAGGCCTCCAAGATGCTCGAGCTCGACATCATGAACTTCATCCGCAAGAAGCTCTCGCCCCTGGCCATGCCCCAGGAGATCGAGTTCGTGCCCGGCCTGCCCAAGACGCGCTCGGGCAAGATCATGCGCCGCGTGCTGCGCGCCCAGGAATGGGGCGAGGAGATCGGCGACACCTCCACCCTGGAGAACGACTGAGAGAGAGCTGGCCAATATTTTTGAGAATAATCGTTGTATGAAGTCTTAACGAGAAACAGGTACGTCAGTTGACCTAAACTCTTTACATTTGCGAAAAATAGTGCCCGAGCGCCGCCAGGAAATGCTCCTTGCTGAAATATTCAATTTCTTCCTTTTTGGCCAGGAACGGCCGTACATCATTGCGGATATGGCTGAAATCGACATGGTCGATCTTTGCGGCAAGGAGGCGCTTGAGCGTTTCCGGATTCATGGGCAACGATTCCTTTTCGGTTTGGGCAGCGGCATTGGTCAGCAATTCATAGTTTACCGGGATTTTGCGGGTCATGAACCAGAGCAGGTCATAATAATCACGCCCCTTTGTGTACTTTCTGAATAAAACGGCGTGAAGTTTTCCTGCAAAAAGCGATGGCAGTTCATAACAGCGGACTTTAAAGAGAAAATTCTTGTTGATCATGATGATTTCGCTGACAAATCCCGGCGGCGGCATGGCGTCGATTTCCAGCTTGACGGACAGTTTTTCGTTTTTATGTTCCGACAGCCCCAGATCATACGGCAATCCCTTAAATTTAATAAAGTCACTTTGGACGGTCTTCTCCTTGCCAGGCGCTTCTTCCACCGCGAAACCACTGAGCTTCAACTCCTTTCTCAGTTCAACCAGCATGAGTTCGAACGTGAAGCCTTTGCCATTGACCAATGAAAAATCGAGGTCTTCGGAAAAGCGGGGCAGATCGTAAATCGTCCGCAGCGCCGTCCCGCCCACAAAAGCCAGGTTCTTGAAATATCCTTTCCTGTCGATGATTTGCAGAATCAATTCCTGCAGGAATTCCCGGGCGAAATTAAGTTTATCTTCCCGGGAGCCGAATGCGGCCAATTTTTGCCTGAGTAATTCTTTCATTTTAATTCCTTCAGGATAGCGTGCAGTTTTTTTACGTCGAAGCGCCGGGCGTAGGAAAACAATTTGTTTTTGTTCAGAATTGAGCGGTTTTGCAAGCGCATGAAACGATCAAGAATATCGCCGTCTTTGGGGTCAAGTCCGCCCAGGTTCAGGTACAGGTAGTCGAGCAGGGCTTTTTCCGGTTCGGCGATAAAATAGGGATAGCCGCTCTCGTCCTTTTTGGCCAGGAAGCCGAAATTCAACGAAGTCTTCAAATTTCGATAGTGGAACGTTCCCAGTGGATTGTGGAACACCCGGGTCTTTTTGGGCGAGACGGACATCACCGCGTCCACCCTTTCCGGGATCATCTGATAATGACTCAACGCCGATTCCAGGCTGATGTAAGACGGCTGGTACAAAATGGCGGCGATGGCCTGCCTGGAAATGGTTGTTTTTCTTTCGCCTTCACCCAAGATATACAATCCCCTTTTCAATTCCTGCAGCAGGCCCAGCTTTTTCCAGCGCGAAAACTGGTTTCTCATTGCTGGCGGCGAGGCGCTGAAGATTTCGGCCACGTCGCTGCTAAAAAAGGGCATGTCTTTTACTTTTTCCTTGAATTTCCTGAAATCCATGTTATTTCCCTTCATCATCATAATTGATGATATGAAGAAATAATATAGCGGCTTAAAACAAATGTCAATAGCCGTATCGGGAATACTTAAAAGTCTCCGGGAGCACAATGATACTTAGGCGAGGAGAACAGCGACACCTCGACTCTGGAGAACGACTGAGAAATATCCCGATTTGAGGAGAAACTAGCTCAACAAGCTTTCAATGCAGCTCGCCGCGGCGAAAAGGTCGGGCTCGATCCAGTCGGCCTTGGAGAAGTCCTGGCCGCGGGTATAGTCGTTGGGCACGGCGATCACCCGGCAGCCGGCAGCCTTGCCGGCCAGCACGCCGTTGCGCGCGTCTTCGAGCACGATGCACTCCCCTGGCAACAACCCCAGGCGGCGACAAGTCAACAGGTAGATCTCGGGATCAGGCTTGCCCCGCTCCACCGCGTCGGCGGTCTGCAGCACGTCGAAATACGGACGGATGCGCAGCGTGTCGAGGGCGATGTCGAGGAACTCCTGCTGCGCGCCGGTGCCCACGGCCAGCTTCAGCCTGCCGCGGAAGGCGTCCAGGATCTCGACCAACCCGGGCATGGCGCCCAGGTCATGGCGCATCTTGTCCAGCATCAGGCGGTTGCGCCAGGCAAAGAGCTCTTCGGCGGGCATGTCGACCTTCAGAATCTCGCGCAGCAGGCGCAGCGACTCGATGGGCTTGCGCCCCATCAGCGGCCAGAGCTGCTCGTCGCGGATCTCCTTGCCGAAGGCGGCGGCCATCTCGCGCTCGGCGGCGAAATAGAGGCGTTCGGAGTCGATCATCAGCCCGTCCATGTCGAAGATCAGCGCGGACGGGCGCAGTTGGGATTGGTTCAGCATCCGACATTATACACGATTTTTCTCCATTTGCTCGCCTAAACCCTGGAACAGACTCAGTAAAAAAGTGAAAAGTGAAGTGTGAAATGTAAGAAACGGAAGCATTAATTTGTCTTTACCTGAGATGGACTTAGTGAACAGTGAAAGGTGAAAAGTGAAATGTAAGAACAAGAATTCGTTTTTGTTTTAATGATCTCTCTTTTCAATTCCCGGTTTTTTCTTTCTTAACTTTTCACTATTCGCTTTTTCACTTTTCACTAATTCCATCTCTTCCTGCCATCGCCGCGGTTGACAAGGGGAAGTTTTTTACGCAGAATAACGTCATGGGGAAATTCGACGCTTTCCTGCCCAGGCTGGTCGCCCTGGCCCGCTGGCTGGCGTTCCTGGTCGTTGTGGCCGTCTCGGCCCTCATCGCCTGGAAAGTACTCGGCATCTGGCAGGGCACGCTGGGCCTGTTCCCCGAATCCGAGAACGCCATCGTGGGCATCGCCGCTCCCTGGAACCCGTTCTATACCTTTCTGCTGACCTGCCTTCTATGCCCCTTGGGCGCCGCGCCCATGCTGCGCGACCGCCGCAACCTCGGATTGCCCCGCCTGGTTGTGGAGCTGGTTTACCTCGTCCTTTCCCTCTATCTGCTCTACGCCATGTACCGGGTGGTCTTTGCCTCATTTTCCAATTGAAATACGCTCGGCAAACTGAGAGACGATTGACGAGCTAGAGTGCAAGTCACGAGTGACAAGTAACAAGAAACAGCCATTTCTCGCGACTTTGCGGTGCACCTTCGCTTCCTCGTCAACTCGTCACTCGTCACCGTCACTGCAGGCCTGGTTCTCGCTATTGACTTTAATGCCCATTCCATGTAATAAAAAACCTTGATAATCCCACAAAGGAGAACAACATGGCCGAATTGAAAGACGCGATCCTCGATTACGTAAAAAAAGAGTATTTGGAAGAAGACGACGACCGCGAGATATCCTACGACACGCCGCTGATCTCGGGCGGCATCGTCGATTCCTTTTCCATGGTCTCGCTGAAGCGCTTCCTGGAGACCAAGTACGCCATCCAGATCCCCGACGCCAAAGCCACGCCGGAAGCATTCGACTCCGTGAACAACATCCTCAAGATGCTCCAGGAATTCAACGTCCGCTAGGCGCACCATGGCATTCAACGACAGCATCCGCGGCATTTACCAGAAAGAGCTGGGCGACATCCGCTCGGCGGGCATTTTCAAGGAAGAGCGCATCATCTGCTCGCCCCAGGACTCCGAGATCGAGGTGCAGTTCCCGGCCGGCGCCGCCGAGAAGCGCGTGATCAACATGTGCGCCAACAACTACCTCGGCCTCTCCTCGCACCCCGACGTGGTCGAGGCGGCGCGCAAAGGGCTGGACCGGCGCGGCTACGGCATGTCCTCGGTGCGCTTCATCTGCGGCACCCAGGACATTCACAAGGAACTCGAGGGCAAGCTGACGACGTTCCTGGGCACCGAGGATACCATCCTGTTCCCATCGTGCATGGACGCCAACGCCGGCGTCTTCGAGGCCGTGCTCAACGAGCAGGACGTGATGATCTCTGACCGCCTGGTGCACGCTTCGATCGTCGACGGCATGCGCCTGTGCAAGGCCCAGCAGGACACCTTCAAGCACTCCGACATGGGCCACCTCGAGGAAAAGCTGCAATTGCACGCCGCCGCCCGCGTCAAGCTGATCATCACCGACGGTTCATTCTCCATGGACGGCGACCTGGCCAAGCTGGACCAGATCGTCGCGCTGGCCGAAAAATACAACGCCCTGGTCTTCGTCGACGACTCGCACGCCAGCGGTTTCATCGGCAAGACCGGCCGCGGCACCCACGAGCACTGCGGCGTGGTCGGCAAGATCGACATCATCACCACCACCCTGGGCAAGGCCCTGGGCGGCGCCTCCGGCGGCTGCGTCTCCGGACGGCGCGAGCTGGTGGAGATGTGCCGGCAAAAAGCCCGCCCTTACCTGTTTTCCAACACCATCCCGCCGGTGGTGGTATCGGGCGCCAATGCCGTGCTGGACATCATCTCCAAGACCACCGAGCGCCGCGACAAGCTGGAGCGCAACACGGCTTTCTGGAGAAAGGGGCTGACCGATGCCGGCCTGATCATCAAGGATGGCGAGACGCCGATCGTGCCGGTGATGCTCTTCAACGCCAAGCTCTCGCAGGACTTCGCCAAGGAACTCTACCAGGAGGGCATCTACGCCGTGGGCTTCTTCTTTCCGGTCGTGGCCAAGGGGCAGGCGCGCATCCGCACCCAGCTCTCGGCCGCCCACGACCAGCACCACCTGGACAAGGCCCTGGCCGCATTCACCAAAGTGGGGGCCAAATTCGGCATCCTGCACAAGAGCAAGCAGGAGATCATCGACCGCTTCGGCATGTAATGCGGTGACCCTGCGCGAACAGGCCGGCCAGCTGCTGATGGTCGGCTTCCGCGGCCTGGAAGCCGGTCCCGGCTCCCCTATCATCCGCGCCGTGCGCACCGGGAGCGTCGGCGGCGTGGTGCTCTTCGACCGCGATGCGCTTCTCAAGAGCGTCCGGCGCAATATCCGCTCGCCCCTGCAGGTGCGCCGGCTCATCCGCTCGCTGCAGCAAGCCGCCGCCATTCCCCTGCTGGTCGCCGTCGACCAGGAAGGCGGCCAGGTGGCGCGGCTGAAAGAAAAGCACGGTTTCCCGGCCACGGTCAGCGCCCGCTCCCTGGGAGCCGCCGACGACCCGGCGTTGACCCGCCGCCACGCTACCGCCACCGCGACCACCCTGGCGGCCTCCGGTTTCACGATGAATTTCGCCCCGCTGGTTGACCTGGACAGCTACCCGGAAAACCCGATCATCGGAAAATTCGCGCGCAGTTTTTCGCCTGATCCCGCCGTCGTCGTCCGCCATGCCCTGGAGGTGATCGCGGCGCATCGCGAGCACGGCATCCGCTGCTGCCTGAAGCATTTTCCCGGCCACGGCAGCTCGCGCGGCGATTCGCACCTCGGCTTCACCGACGTCAGCGAGACGTGGCAGCCGCTGGAGCTCGAGCCGTTCCGGCGGATCATCGCCGCCGGCCGCGCCGAGGCCGTCATGACCGCCCACATTTTCAATCGCCATCTCGACCCCGAATTCCCGGCCACGCTGTCCGCGGCGACGATCGACGGCATCCTGCGCCGGGACCTCGGCTTCCGGGGCGCGGTGGTCTCTGACGACCTGGACATGAAGGCCGTCTCCGCCGAATACGATCGCGAGAGGGCCCTGGAGCTGGCGCTCAACGCCGGCAACGACATCCTGCTCATCGCCAACAACCTCGATTACGATGAAGGGGTCGCCGAACGCACGCTGGACCTCATTCTCGGCCTGGTCAGCACCGGACGCGTCAGCCGCTCCCGGGTCAGCGAAGCCTGCCGGCGCGTGCTGGAACTGAAAGGGAAGGGAACCGCCGCCTAACCCCGGGGCAATTCCACGTAAAACGTACTGCCCTGCCCCGGCTCGCCCTCGGCCCAGATGCGGCCGTCGTGCTTGCGGACCAGCTGTTCGACAATGGACAGTCCCAGCCCGGTCGAGGATTCCCCGCCGGTGGGCCGGGCGCTCAGGCGCTGGAACTTTCCGAAAAGCTTGGCCTTGTCACCGGCGGTCAGTCCCGGCCCCTGGTCGCGGACGGCCACCAGGACCGTCTTTTCCCGGCAACGGGCGCTGATGGCGATCACGGACTGCAGAGGGGAAAATTTCACGGCGTTGCTGATCAGGTTGTCGAATATCTCCTTCAGCCACTCCAGGTCGCCCATGACCAGGCAGCCCGGCTCCAGGGCCAGATTGAGGGCCTGGCCTTTCTGCTGCAGCTGTTCGGCGAAGCCGCCGGCGGCCAGTTCGATCAGTTCGCCGATATCGACGATCTGCAGCTCGAGCTTGATGTCCCCCCGCTCGCAGCGCGAGAGCTCCAGGATCTCGTTGATCAGGCCCAGCATGCGCTTGGAGGCCAGCGAGATCTTCTCGGCCAGCATGACGCCGCCCTGGAGCTCGCGGTTCTGGCGCTTGATCAAATCGGCCGCCCCCATGATCGCCTGCAGCGGGTTTTTCAGGTCGTGGACCGCGATGCGCTGCAGTTCCTCCTGGACACGGTTGGCCTGCACCAGTTCTTCGTTCACGCGCGAGAGCTCGCCGGTTCGCTCGCGAACGACGCTCTCCAGCTCCCGCCCGCGCCGCTGCAGGCGCCGGAAGCGCAGGCGGAAGGCCAGCAGGGTCAGGAAAAGCCCTCCCAGGGCGGCGAACACCCAGAACCAGAGGGTCTGGAAAAAGTACGGGCGCAACTCGAAGCGCAGGCTGGCGCCCTCCCGGTTCCATTGCCCGTCGTTGTTGCAGGCGATCACGCGCAACGTGTAACTCCCCGGGGGCAGGTTGGTATAGGAGACCTGCCTCTGGCTGGTCTCGGCGCTCCAGCCGCGATCGAACCCGCGGAGCATCGTGCGGAAGCGGTTCTTTTCGGGGACCAGGTAGCTGAGCGCCGTGAACGTGAACTCGATCTTCTTGCGGCCCGGGCCGATGACCAAGGGCGAGGCCGTGTCGACCACGGCGCCCTCGACGGTCATTCTTTCGATGAGCACCGGCGGCACGTGCTCGTTGCGCTTGCGGTAATCGGGATCGACCACGGCCACGCCCTTGATGGTCGGGAACCACAGCTTGCCGTCGCGGCTTTTCCAGCCCGCGGGCTGGGCCGGGCCGGTGCTTTCGACGCCGCGCACCCCCTCGGATATGCCGAACGAAAGCGAGCGGATGCGGCGGATGCGACCGTCGGCGAAGTCGTTCAGTTCCTTCTTGCTGGCGCGGAAGACCCCCTTGTTGCAGTTCATCCAGAAATAGCCGTGGTCATCCTCGAGGATCTGGAAGGCCACGTCGTTGTACAGCCCGTTGCGGGTGTCGATGGTGCGGAACTCGTTGTTCTTGTAGCGCACCAGGCCGCCGCTGTTGGTGCCGATCCACAGGGCGCCGTCGTCATCGGGATGGATCGCCCAGATGGCGTTCTGCGTGCTCGGGCCATGGGGGCGGAAGGTCGTGATCTCTTCGCCGCGGAAGCGGTAGAGCTCGCCGTTGTACGTCCCCACCCAGACGGAGCCCTCGCGGTCCTGGGCGATGGCATAGATAAAGTCATCGCCCAGGCCGTTGCGCCGGCTGTAATTGACGATGCGGCCGTCGGGGCGCAGCACGTCGATGCCCCCGCCGTTGGTGCCCGCCCAGATGGAGCCGTCGCGGGCGGCTAGAATGGCGCGCACGATGTCGTTGGCCATGCCGTTGCGCGTCGACCAGACCCGGATCTTGCCGTCCTTCAGGCGGTGCAGGCCGCCGCCGTAGGTGCCGAACCAGATGGCGCCGTCGTTGCCCTGGGCGATGGACCATACGCGCAGGCTGGCCAGTCCCTGCCCGGAGCCGAACACCTGGAACCTGCCGGAGCTGAAGCGCACCAGGCCGCCGCCGATGGTGCCGATCCAAATATCCCCTTGGCGGTCCTGCATGACCGCGCGGGTCATGTCGACCGGCAGGCTGTTGCGGGTATTGTAGAAAATATAACGGTCATCCTTGAGGCGGTTCAGGCCGCCGCCGAAGGTGCCGATCCACAGGCTGCCTTCATGGTCCTCGATCAGGGCGCGCACCGAATCGTTGCTCAAGCCGTGCTGCTGCAGCAGGTAGGTGAAGGAATCGCCCTCCAGGCGGTTCAAGCCGCCATTGTCGGTCCCGACCCAGAGGGTGCCGCGGCTGTCCTCGTAGATGACGCGCACGCGGTTGCCGGAGAGGCCCTCGCCCTGGGAGTAGCTGCGGACCTGACCGTGGCTCAACGAGACCAGCCAGTCCCCGGCCGTGCCGATCCACAGCGTGCCGTCGCGGGCCGTGTACAGGGACCAGATGGTGTTGCCGGCTTTGCCGCCGGGCAGCTCGTGGGCGGTGAAGCGGCCGTTGCGATAACGGAAGAGACCGGCGCTGGTCCCGACCCAGAACGCGCCGCTTGGATCGCGGCTTAGGGCGGAGACATAGCTCAGTTCCATGCCTGCCGGCGCCGTGACGTTGGAGAATGCGCCGTCCCGATAGCGGCTGAGACCGCGGGTGGTGCCGATCCACAGCTCGCCGTCGGGGTCGGGGAATAAGGAGAGGATGAAATCGCTGGCCAGGCCGTCGGCTGCCGTATAGTTGCGGAATTTCCCGTCGCGCCGGCACAGCAGCCCGTTGGGAGTGCCGATCCACAGCGCCCCGTCGTTGCCCTCGACCATGACCATCATGCCGTTGTTCTGGATTTCAGGGGTGTTGGATTTGTCGAAAACCGTGAATTCACGCCCGTCGAAGCGGCACAGTCCCTCATAGGTTCCGGTCCAGATATAGCCGTCCCGGGTCTGGACCAGGCTCAGGACGGAGTTCTGCGGAATGTCGCTGTTGTCGGTGGTCCAGGATTCAATGATGAAGTGGCCGATCTCCTTGCGCGGGTCGAGCGCCCAAAGCGCCGCCGCGCTCAGGAAAATAAAGAATACAGCCAAGGAGCTCGCCAAGGCAGATCGGTGCGATCGGCTGCGGGAACCGTTGAGCGCAATTTCCATTCCCACAAATATACTAGAAAAATAAAATATTTCAATGGCCGGCGCCGGGGTCATTTTCAGGCAACGGTTTCGCCGTCGGCGGCGAGGCTTTATTTCCCGGCCGTTTTGGTGTAAGATGGGCGGCAAAAGGAGACCC
Source organism: Candidatus Aminicenantota bacterium (assembly GCA_963732485.1). GTDB lineage: Bacteria > Acidobacteriota > Aminicenantia > UBA2199 > UBA2199 > UBA2199. The sequence continues at coordinate 31,831 of CAVSZS010000011.1, read as the reverse complement.
GGCATGTACCAGCGCGTAAAATACGATTTCAAACAGGAATTGATAAAAATAAAGGACTCGGGGCTGTTCAAGGAAGAGCGCACCATCCTCAGCTCCCAGAAACCCGAGATCCACGTCCAGTTCCCGGCCGGCTCGGAAGCCCGGGAAGTGCTGAACTTCTGCTCCAACAACTACCTGGGACTGGCCAACCACCCCGATCTCATCCGCGCCGCCCACGAGGCGCTTGACCGCTACGGCTTCGGCCTGGCTTCGGTGCGCTTTATCTGCGGTACGCAGGACCTGCACAAGCGGCTGGAAGAGAGGATTTCGCAGTTCTACGGCACCGAGGACACCATCCTCTATTCCTCATGTTTCGACGCCAACGGCGGCCTGTTCGAGAGCCTGCTGGGCACCGAAGACGCCATCGTCACCGATGCCCTGAACCACGCCAGCATCATCGACGGCATCCGTCTCTGCAAGGCCAAGCGCTTCATCTACGAGCATTCCGACATGCAGTCGCTGGAAAATGCCCTGAAAAAGGCCCGCGAGGGCATGGACATCTGGGACGGCCCCGGCCTGGACAAGGAGCCGGTCCCGGCGCGCAACATCCTCATTGCCACCGACGGCGTATTTTCCATGGACGGGGACATCGCCGACGTGCGCGGCATCATCGAACTGGCCAACAAGTACGACGCGCTGGTCATGGTCGACGATTCACATGCCACCGGCTTCCTGGGCCGGACCGGGCGCGGCGCCATCGAGATCAACGACGCCCTCGGCCAGGTGGACCTGATCACCTCCACCCTGGGCAAGGCCATGGGCGGCGCCACCGGCGGCTTCACCAGCGGCCGCCGCGAAATGATCGAGATCCTGCGCCAGAAATCGCGCCCATACCTGTTCTCCAATACCCTGGCCCCGTCCATTGCCGCCGCCGGCATCGCCGCCTTCGACCTGCTGGAGAAAAGCGACGACCTGCGCCAGCGGCTGATGGCCAACACCACGCTGTTCCGCGGCGAGATGACCCGCCTGGGCTTCGATGTCATCGAGGGCATCCACCCCATCGTGCCCGTCCTGTTCCGCAAATTCGAGAACGACGCCCAGCTGTCGCAGCAGATGGCCCGCGACCTGTACGCCGAGGGCATTTACGTGGTCGGCTTCTTTTTCCCGGTGGTGCCGCGCGGCCAGTCGCGCATCCGCGTGCAGATCTCCGCTGCCCACACTCCCGAGCACATCGAGAAAGCGGTAGCGGCCTTCGCCAAAGTCGGCCGCAAACATAAGGTCATCTAAGCTTCTGATTCGCGGCTCAGCGCCGGGGCGAGGGGCCAAGCGCCATTTTTTGAAATTACCGCGAGTGTGATATAATATGACAAATCAAAAAGGAAAAAGGGATGATGAACAAAATTAATGCAAAAGCCCCGAAAGGGATCCTCTTCTGGCTCATCGCGGTCGTGATCCTGATCATGCTCTGGAACATGCTCAGCACCGTTTCCTCCGGCAAGACCAAGTCCCTGACCTTCTCGGAATTCATGGACAAGGTCGAGAACGACCAGATCTCCAGCGCCCGCATCTCCGGCAACGTCATCAACGGCGACATGAACCTGGAGGACGGCAGCGATTACACGCGCTACGAGGCCAACATCCCCCTCGACTACCCCGACCTGATCAACAAACTGCGCCAGCACAAAGTCAACATCGAGGTGGAGAAGCTGAACAAGAATGAATGGCTGGCCATTCTCCTGTCCTGGGCGCCGTTCGTCATCCTCATCGTCTTCTGGGTCATGATCATGCGCCAGCAGGGCGGCAACAAGGCCTTCACCTTCGGCAAGAGCAAGGCGCGCCTGTTCACCGGCGATCGCAACAAGTTCACCTTCAAGGACGTGGCCGGCGTGGAGGAAGCCAAGGACGAGCTGGAAGAGATCATCGAGTTCCTCAAGGAGCCCAAGAAATTCCAGCGCCTGGGCGGCAAAATCCCCAAGGGCGTGCTGCTCATCGGCCCCCCGGGCACCGGCAAGACCCTGCTGGCCAAGGCCATCGCCGGCGAGGCCAACGTGCCCTTCTTCTCCATATCCGGCTCGGACTTCGTCGAGCTTTTCGTCGGCGTCGGGGCGTCGCGCGTCCGCGACCTGTTCGACGAGGGCAAAAAGCACGCGCCGTGCCTGATCTTCATCGACGAGATCGACGCCGTGGGCCGCCAGCGCGGCACCGGCCTGGGCGGCGGCCACGACGAACGCGAGCAGACCCTGAACCAGCTGCTGGTGGAGATGGACGGCTTCGACGCCAACGAGGGCGTGATCATCATCGCCGCCACCAACCGCCCCGACATCCTCGACTCGGCGCTGCTGCGCCCGGGGCGCTTCGACCGCCGCATCGTCGTTTCCACACCCGACGTCAAGGGCCGCGAGGAGATCCTCAAGGTGCACACGCGCAACACGCCCATGGCCAAGGACGTCGACCTGCCGGTCCTGGCACGTTCCACCCCGGGCTTCACCGGGGCCGACATCGCCAACATGGTCAACGAGGCGGCGCTGTTCGCCTCGCGCAACGGCAAGAAGAGCATCGCCATGGAGGACTTCGAGTACGCCAAGGACAAGGTGCTGATGGGCAGCGAGCGCAAGAGCATGATCATCTCCGAGGAGGAGAAGCGCATCACCGCCTACCACGAGGCCGGCCACGCCCTGATCGCCGCCCTGGAGAAGGAGGCCGACCCGCTGCACAAGGTGTCGATCATCCCGCGCGGCATGGCCCTGGGCGTTACCCAGCAGCTGCCGCTGAACGACAAGTACACCTACTCCAAGACCTACCTGGACGCCCAGCTGTCGGTGCTCCTCGCCGGACGCATCTCCGAGGAGACCTTCCTCAACATGCTCACCACCGGCGCCGGCAACGACTTCGAGAAGGCCACCTCCATCGCCCGCAAAATGGTTTGCGAATGGGGCATGTCGGCCATGATGGGCCCGATGACCTACGCCAAGAAGGAGGACATGGTCTTCCTCGGCCGCGACCTGATGTCGCACAACGAGTATTCCGAAGAAACGTCACAGCAGATCGACAAGGAGATCAAGAAGATCATCGACCAGGCCTACGCCAATTCCCGGCGCATCATCCTGGACAACCGCGCCAAGCTGGAAATCATCGCCCAGCAGCTGCTGGAAAAGGAGTCCCTGACCTCCGACGACATCGCCACGATCCTGGGGACGCCGAAAAAACTCGATCCCCTGCAGCCCAAGAAACGCAAGCCCCGCAACGGCGCCCCGCCGCCGGAAGCGAAGTAGATGGTCATTGAGAACATCCTCAGCGCCTTCGCCAAGTTCACGCCCAAGGACGTTCTCGACATTTTCCTCCTCTTCCTGCTGATCTACTACCTGCTGCTGCTGATCAAGGGCACCAAGTCATACCAGATGGCGCTGGGGCTGATGCTGATCGGCTTCTTCGCCCTGCTCTCCAGCCTGCTCAAGCTGACCGCCTTCGCCTACGTGCTGAACAATTTCTTCGCCTACCTGGTTTTTGCCATCATCGTCCTGTTCCAGGGCGAGTTCCGCAAGATCCTGGCCGAGATCGGCGGCAAGCTCAAGACCAAGTTCATCCCCGCCGACATCTCGCGCATCCGCGACGAGATCGTCAACGCCGCCGTGGCCATGTCGCTGGGCAAGGTCGGCGCCCTGATCGCCGTGGAGCGCGAGATCAAGCTGAAGTCCTACATCGACAAGCACATCCGCATCGACGCCCTCGTCTCCAAGGATATGCTGCTGACCATTTTTTCGCCCAACACCCCCCTGCACGACGGGGCGGTGATCATTTCCGAGGGGCGCATCGCAGCGGCCAACTGCTTTTTTCCCTACCCGCCGCTGCTCGAGCTGACCCCGGCCGGGGGGCGGCACCTGGCGGCCATCGGCATCAGCCAGGAGACCGACTGCGTGGCCATCGTCGTTTCGGAACAGACCGGCAAGATCTCACTGGCCGTCAAGGGCGAGCTGATCCGCGGCCTGGACCGCGAAGGGCTCAAGAACAGGCTGAAATTCCTGAAAATCTAACATGGCGGAAAAACTTAAAAAACTGGTCGTCAACAACCCGGGGCTCAAGGCCGGCGCCCTGGCCCTGGCCGTCCTGGTCTGGGCGATGATCAGCGGCCGCGAGCGCACTTTTTCGGAAAAGACCCTGAAGATCCCCGTGGAAGTGGTCAATGTCTCGGAAAACGTCGAGGTGGCCACGCTGCGCCCCGAGGAAGTGACCGTGTCGCTGAAAGGCGCCTCCAAGTTCGTTGCCGCCGTCACCCCGGAAAGCCACGCCATCAAGATCGACCTGAAGAACATCGAGGAAAGCAGCAAGCTGAACTATTTCGCCGAGGACTACCTGGAGGTGCCCAAGGGGGTCCAGCTCGTCGCCATCCACCCGAAAATGATCGAGGTCTACGTCGAGGAGTTCGCCACCCGCGAAGTCCCGGTCAAAATACGCTTCCGCGGCAGGCTGCCGGCGCACCTGCGCCTGACGTCGGCCAAGGTCGTCCCCGACCGGGTCATCGTCATGGGCTACAAGTCGCAGGTCAACGACATCGACGTGGTCCTGACCGAAGAAGTGGACCTCTCCGGGATCAACGCCAGCCAGAACCGCCGCCTGGCCCTGAAACAGACCCGGGACATCCTGAAATTCCGCGACCACCGCGACGTGGAGCTGCAGCTGGAGATCGAAGACCGCGGCGCCGGGAAATGAAGGCCAACCTTTTCGGCACCGACGGCATCCGCTCCAGCGCCGGCGCCTACCCCCTGGACGACACATCGCTGGTCAAGCTGGGAGCGGTTATCGCCGCCCTCGCCCCCGCCCCGCGTATCCTCATCGCCCGCGATACGCGGGAATCGGGTGCGATGATCGAAGCGCAGTTGTCCCGCGGGCTGGGCCGGGACGCCCAGGTGCTGTCCGCCGGCGTTCTGCCCACTCCAGGGCTGGCCTTCCTCACCCGCAAGCTCGGCTGCGACTTCGGCATCATGGTCTCCGCCTCGCACAACCCCTTCAGCGACAACGGCATCAAGCTGTTCGACCGCCGCGGCGAAAAAATCTCCGTCCGGCTGGAAAACACCATCAGTGCAGGATTTTACGCGTTGAAACGGACGCCGGAACGGCGGCCGCGCCCGACCACTCCGGTCGCCAGCGGCGCCTATGCCGATTTCCTGCTCGGCGAAGGAGCCGGCCTTTCGCTTGGGCTGCCTGAAGGAGCTCGCCGCGGAGGCATGCGCCTGGCCGTCGACTGCGCCAATGGAGCGGCTTCGCGGCTGGCGCCGGCGCTGTTCAGGCGCCTGGGGGCGGATGTCGTCGCGGCCTACGCCCGGCCCGACGGCCGCAACATCAACGCCGGCTGCGGCTCGACCTTCCCGTCCGCATTGCAAAAGCTGGTCGCCGACCGCAAGGCCGGCCTCGGCGTGGCCTTCGACGGCGATGCCGACCGGGTCATCTTCAGCGACGCCCGCGGGCGGTTGCTGGAAGGCGACCACGCCCTGTTCCTCATCGCCATGCACCTGCGCCGCACCGAGCCGCGCTTCAACCGCGTCGTGGTCGGCACGGTGATGAGCAACCTGGGCCTCGAGCGGGCGCTGAAAAAAGCGGGCATCGGCTTCCTGCGCGCCGGCGTCGGCGACAAGTACGTCTACCGGCTGATGAAACGGAGCGGCGCCATCCTCGGCGGTGAGCCCTCCGGCCACATCATCCTGCGCCACCGCCAGACCAGCGGCGACGGCCTGCTGACCGCATTGTACTTCATGGAAGCCCTGCGCCATGCCGGCAGCGACGCCGCCGCCCTGTACGACCGCCTTCCCCTCTTTCCGCAACAGACCCTCAGCCTGCGCGTGACCCGCAAGCCCAAGCTCGAGCTCTGGCCGGAGCTTCAACAGGCCGCCGCCCGCTTCGTAGCCCGCCACGGCCGCCAGGCGCGCCTGCTGGCCCGCTACTCGGGAACCGAGCCCAAGCTGCGCATCATGATCGAGGCCCGCGACGAGGAGACCATCCGCAAAAACATGCCCGTTTTCCAGGCCATCGTGGAAAATGAGATCGGAGAAAAAAATGAAACTTAGCGTCAACATCGACCACATCGCCACCATCCGCCAGGCACGCATGGCCAATGAGCCCGATCCGGTCTATGCGGCGGCGCTGGCCGAGATGGGAGGCGCCGACGGCATCACCGTGCACCTGCGCCAGGACCGCCGGCACATCCAGGAGCGCGACGTCGAGATTCTGCGCCGGGTGATCAAGACCAAGCTCAACATGGAGATGGCCGCTTCCATGGAGATGGTCAAGATCGCCCTCAAATACAAGCCGGACGTCTGCACCCTCGTGCCGGAGAGCAAGGACGAAGTCACCACCGGCGGCGGGCTCGACATCATCATGTTCGCCGACAAGGTGCAGGAAGTGGCGGGCAACCTGCTGGCCGCCGGCATCGGCGTCTCGCTCTTCATCGACCCGGGCGTCGAGCAGGTCAAGGCCTGTCACCGCCTCGGCATCCGCATTATCGAGCTGAACACCGGCGACTACGCCAGCAACGCCGGCAACAGCTACGCCAAACTGGAGATGGAGAAGCTCACCAAGGCGGCGAATTACGCCAAGAAGCTGAACTTCACCCTGCTGGCCGGCCACGGCCTGACCTACCAGAACATCGGGCCCATCGCCGCCATGGCGGAGATCGAGGAGCTGAACATCGGGCACTCCATCGTGGCCAACGCCGCCTTCGTCGGCATGAAGGAAGCGGTGAAGCGCATGAAGGAGCTGCTCGCTTGTTGAAAAAGATCGCCAAGGCCCTGGCGCTCCTGGCAACGGCCGCGCTGGTCATCGCCGTCTATAACGGCATTTCCTTCCAGAAACGGGTCAACAGCCGCCCCCTGCCGTCGGCATATAAAAAGGGCGCCTTTCACCTGCACTCGCTATTTTCCGACGGCTCGGGGAGCACGGATGAAATCGCCCGGGCGGCCGGCGCCCAGAAGCTGGATTTCGTCATCCTCACCGACCACGGCCGCCCCAATCTGAAGGCGGCGGCCGCCACCGGCTGGAGCCACGACACGCTGCTCATCGGCGCCTCGGAATTCTCGCTGCACGCCGGTCACCTGGCGGCTGCGGGCTTCCGCGTTCCGGACTACATTTTTCCGCCCGAGGCCCAGGAGGCGATCGACGAGATCAACCGCGACGGCGGGGTCTCGTTCATTTCCCACCCCCTCGACCGCCGCATCCCCTGGAGCGATTGGCAGGCGCGCGGCTTCACCGGCATCGAGATCCTGAGCCTCTACCAGCTGGCCAAGAAAAACATGCTCTACGCCGCCACCATGTTCCCCCTGCAGTACCTGATGAACTCCGACTATGCCCTCACGGCGCTGATCTCCTATCCGAAAAAAGAGATGGCCATCTGGGACCGCTGCAACCGCGACGGCAAGTACTACGGCATCTACGCCCTGGACGCCCATGCCAGGCTGGAAACCGGGAAGGCTTCCTACCTGCGCTTCCCCGCTTACGAGGCGACCTTCCGCATCCTGACCGTCTATGTCCGGGTGGAACGTGAACTGGAGAAGGATGCCCGGGCTTCGGCGGCGACCATTCTCGCCGCCCTGCGCCGCGGCGATTTTTTCAGCGTCATCGAATCCCTCGCCGCCGCCAACGGCTTCGAATGCCATTACCTGGAAGCAAGCGGCGGCCGCGTGGAAATGGGCGGCGACGCCGCCGCCGCGGGGGGGACGCTGATCCTGAAATTGCCATTCGAGTTCCGCACCGACATCCTGGTCCGCAAGGACGGCGAGCCCTATCGGACGTTCCGGGGCAACAGCCGCCCCGAGCTGGCGGTGCCGATCTCCGAGCCCGGCGTATACCGCTGCGAGGTTTCCCTGCACTCCGGCCACTTCAGCGGCCTGCCCTGGATACTGGCCAATCCCATATTCGTGGCCCGTCCGGCGCAGGCGCCGGTCAAGACGACCGTGAAGCCGCGGGCCGTTTTAAACGGGGCGGCCCCCTTTTTCCAGGTCGAGAAGAACGCCCGTTCCCAGGGCGACGTGTCTATACAGACGGCCGCCGACGGCCGACCGCTCACCCGCTTCGCCTTCACCCTGCGCTCGGAACCCGGCGCCGTCGATTTCTGGACGGCCCTGGCCCGCCGGGAAAACCGCGATCTTTCAGGCTACCGCGGCTTCGTCCTCGATGCCAGGGGCAGCCGGGCCATGCGCTTCTGGCTGCAATTCCGCACCTGGGCCCATGGCGCTGAATCGGCTTACCAGCATTCCTTTCTGGTCGGGGAAAACTGGCGGCGGATATTCATCCCCTTCGAGCGCTTCCAGCGCCTGTACGGCGGCACCACTCCCCCCAGCCTCGACCGCGTCAGCGCTTTCTTTATCCTGATCGACAACGGCAATTCCTTTTCCGGAGCCGGGGGCGAGCTCTGGCTGCGCCCCATCGGCCTGTACTGAACCCCCCGGGCGGCGGGACCCGCCGCTCTCCGGCTTAGCGTGCCTTTTCCCCGGGACCTTTCCCCGCCAGGCGCGCGCGCGCGTCGGCGGCGGCCTTCAGGACCTGGGGCTGGCTGCCGTTCAGTTTTAAAGAGGCATCGAAGGCCTTCAGCGCCTCCTCCATGTCGTTGAGCCGGAAAAAGACCGCCCCCAAAAGGTTGAGCACGCGGATATCGCTGTTATAGACCGCGTTGGCGGCCAGCAGCTCGTCGCGGGCGGCTTCGTAGCGTTCGAGGCCGAACAGGGCCGAGCCCTTGAGCAGGCGGTATTCCAGGGCGAACTTCTCGGCCTGCGCGAGATCTTCCACGCCCAGCAGGACCTCGGCGTATTTCTTCAGCTTGTTGAGAATGAACAGCCGCGCCGCCTTGCCTTCGCTGAAAGCGGGATTGTCAGCGACGCTGCGGGCGAATGCGGCCTCGGCTTGCGTCAGGTCGCCGACCGCCTCGTACTGCTGCCCCAGGGCGAAGTTGAAGAGATAGGGATTGTCCACCATGACCTGCTTGTAGGCCTCGAGCGGGTGGGCGAGGTCCGCCACCGGCGAGATGGTGAAATTGGCCGTGCGGCTGTCCAGGACGGCGCCGGAGGCGGCGCGCAGGCGCAAGGTCAGTTCATAGTAGTCGGCGCGCATGTCGGTTTTGTCCAGCGCCAGGATCCAGTGCAGGTCGCGGGCGTAGGGCTGGGCGTTCAGGGCCTGGCGCAGCGTGCGGCTGAACTTGTGCCTCTCGTTCAGAGCCTTCAGCTCGATATCGACGACCCCGTTCTCCCAGTCAGCGCGGCCGAGGCCGTAGACGCCGAGCAGCAGGTGCGGGACGTCGTTGAGGCCGAAGGTCTTTTCGGGGTCCACCGCCAGCTTGCGGGTGACGTACTTGTAGGTGTGGAAGAAGCTGTTGTCCTCGATCTCCTGGCGGTAGCCGAGCACGGGAGCGGCCAGGCGCGGCCCCGCGCCCGGAGCGGGCACGCGGATGGACTGGTCGAAATAGGTGAACTCCCGGCCCACCGAGTTTTCGACGAACACCACCAGCTGGTACTCCCCGGGAATGGCCGGGAACGAGTCATGGACGACCACCCCGCCTCCCTGCAGCCCCTGGACCTTGTCGGGAGCGAAATAGAACTCGAAATTCTTGGCGTACTGGTAAACGATGCGCTCGCCCTGGCGCAGGCTGACATTGAGGTTCAGGTTGAAATAGTAGCGGTCCTTCTCTTCGTTATAGCCCAGGGAAAGCTTCTTGGGGCGCACGGAAACGTTGACCAAGTCGCAGCCGAAGCGCTCCTCGCGGCTGACCGTCACCAGGTTGGTGTTGTCGACGAAATTGGCCGAGGAGGAGACGTCCACGTAGCCCTTGTACTTGAGGAAGTTGGTGGCGTAGGCGGCGCTCAACCTGCGCGTGGGCGACTCGATGATGCTGGCCATGACGAAGTTGTTGCGCAGCGAGGGGCGGTAGTTTTCACCCATCTCGTTGGGGATCATCGAGAAGGCGGCTCCGGCCAGGGTCGGCGCGATCTGGAATATCTTGTCATACAACTCGCGGTAATCGTCGGGGTCGACGGGCTTGTCCAGGATCAGCAGCGCTCCCGGGCCGTCGAGCGCGGGGTTGTAGAGCCGCCACTCGCCGGCTCCGAAACGCTTGTAGAAAACGATGTTGAAATAGGTGGGCAGCCCCAGGCTGGCGTCGCCGTAATAATACCAGACCATGACCGGGTAGAGCCCCTGCTTTTCTTCAAAGCGCTCCTGGCTGTTGGGCTTGCCCAGGATCATATGGATCCGCCCCGGGTCGGTCATCCAGCCGGGGCGCGCGGCGCCGCGCTTTAAAAAGTCGTTGGCGTACGCGAAGCGCTTTTCGATCTCGGACTTGAACTCGTTGTCCGGGGTGCCCGGCGTGGGGTCGCGCTGCAGCCAGAAGATGGTGATGAAGGCGTCGCGGTCGCGGTCGTTACCCAGCTTCAGGAATACCTTGCGCTCCTCGGCCAGCGTGACATGGGTGACCATGTCCAGCCAGTTGCGGTATTTCGGCGCCAGGTTCTCATAGGTCGCTTTTTCACCCGCATTCAGTTCAACTTTTTTCCCGGTTGCCCGCTCCTCTGCAAAACCGGCCGCGGCCATGAGCCATACGAAAACAACGATGCACGTGGCTTTCTTCATGACCCGATTATAGATGCAAGCCGAGAAAAAGGGAAGAGAGAAAGACAAGGGAAGACAAAGGGAAGAGCGAGGGAAAGGCAGAGGGAAGAGAAAGTGGGAAAGAGGCGCCTGAAAAACGAATTGGTTTTTGATGCTTTTTTGCTTGAGACGGCAAGTTTCCTGTTTCACTTTGTCTTCCCTCTCTCTTCCCTCTCTCTTCTCTCTGCCTTCCCTTTCCTCATTGACTAGAGCCCGCTAATTTGTTAAAGTAATAACTCAGCCGATCGCGAAGAGGAAAATCATGATAAAAACAATCGGGATTCGCAGGGAAGACAAGAATGAATGGGAAAAGCGAGTTCCGCTGGTCCCCGATGACGTGCGCTGGCTGAAGGAAAAGCACGGCATCCGCACCATCGTGCAGCCGTCGCAAATCCGCATCTTCAGCGACGACGAGTACCGCGCCGCCGGCGCCGAGATCAACGAGGACCTGGGTAAAGCGGGCGTCATCTTCGCCGTCAAGGAGATCCCGACCGCCTTGTTCGAAGCGGACAAGACCTATGTGTTTTTCTCGCACACCATCAAGGGCCAGCCCTACAACATGCCGATGCTGAAGGACATGATCGCCCTGCGCTGCAACCTGATCGATTACGAGCGCGTGCTCAATGAAAAGAACCAGCGCCTGATCTTTTTCGGCCGCTACGCCGGGCTGGCCGGCATGCTCGACACCCTGCACGGCTACGGCATGAAGCTGCAGGCCCGCGGCGTGGCCAACCCGTTCGCCCGCATCCGCCAGGCCTACCAATACGCCTCGCTGGAGGAAGCCAAGGCCGATGTCGCCGCCGTGGGCGTCGAGATCGACGAGCACGGCTTTCCCGAGGAGCTGTGCCCGCTGGTGGTCGGATTCGCCGGCTACGGCAACGTTTCCCGCGGCGCCCAGGAGATCTTCGACCTGCTGCCGCACAAGATCCTGTCCGCGGAAGTCCTGGTGGAGATGCTCGACAACTTCTCCAGCGACACGCTGAACCTGGTGAAGGTGGTGTTCGCCGAGGACGACCTGGTGCGCCCGCTCCAGGGCGCCTTCGACCTGCAGGAGTACTACGCCCACCCCGAAAAATACGAAAGCAAGTTCGAGAACTACCTGCCCATGCTCTCCATCCTGGTCAATTGCATCTACTGGACCGATAAATACCCGCGCCTGCTGACCAAGGAATACCTGAAGAACCGCACGGTGCTGGAATCCACCCCCAACCTGCAGGTCGTCGGCGACATCAGCTGCGACATCGACGGCTCGATCGAGATCACGCGCAAGGCCACCAAGCCCGATGACGCCTATTACACGTATTTCGCCGAAGCCGACCGTTTCGAGAATGGCGTGCAGCCGCTGGGAGTGACGGTCATGGCCGTGGACAACCTGCCCTGCGAATTCCCGCGCGAGTCATCGATCGAGTTCTCCACGGTGCTGCGCGCGTTCGTTCCCGAGATCGCCGCCGCCGATTTCAGCCGGGCGGACGCCGACATGAAGCTTCCCTACCCCGTGCAAAAAGCGTTGATCCTGCATGGCGGCAATTTCGGCCGCGACTATCAATACATGAGCGAGTTCGTAAAATAGGAGGATGACATGAAAAAAATACTTGTCCTGGGCGCCGGGCTGGTCAGCCGGCCGGGCGTCAACTACCTGCTGGAACAGAAGAACCTGGCGGTCACCGTCGCCTCGCGCACGGTGAGCAAGGCGGAAAAACTGGTCAAGGGCCATGGCAACGGCCGCGCCGTCGCCATCGACGTCGAGAACGACCAGGCGCTGGCCGCCTTGATCAAGGAACACGATATCATCATCAGCCTCCTGCCCTGGATCCACCACGTCAAGGTGGCCGGGTTGTGCCTGGAGCACGGCAAGGACATGGTGACCACTTCCTATGTCAGCGAAGGGATGAAAAAGCTCTCGCAGCCCGTCCTGGACAAGGGCCTGCTGTTCCTCAACGAGATCGGCGTCGATCCGGGCATCGACCACATGTCGGCCATGAAGATCATCCACGCCGTGGAGGCCGAGGGCGGCAAGGTGCTGCATTTCCACTCGTACTGCGGCGGCCTGCCGGCCCCGGAGCACAACGACAACCCCTTCGGCTACAAGTTCTCCTGGAGCCCGCGCGGCGTGGTGCTGGCCTCGCGCAACTCGGCCCGCTTCCTGGAGAACGGCAAGATCGTCGAGATCGAGGGCAAGAACCTGTTCCTCAACCCCAAGGTGGAAGAGATCGAGGGGCTGGGCACGTTCGAGGTCTACCCCAACCGCGATTCGGTCCCCTACAAGGAAACATACGGCCTGAAGGACGCCTTGACCGTCATCCGCGGCACCTACCGCAACCTGGGCTGGTGCGAAACCCTGAAAAAGATCGTCGACCTCGGGCTGGTCGACGAGACTCCGCGCCCCGAGCTCAAGGGCCTCACCTTCCGGCAAATGACGGCCGGCCTGGTCGGCGCCCCGGCCGACGCGCGCCTGGCCGAAGCCACGGCCGCCAAGCTCGGCATTCCCGCCTCATCGGCGATCATCAAGCGGCTTGACTGGCTGGGCCTGTTCAGCGACGAGGTCACTCCCGACGGCGGCAACTATCTCGACATCCTGAGCACGCGCCTGCAGGAGAAGCTCTTTTTTAAGGAGGGCGAAAAGGACCTGCTCGTCCTGCGCCACCGCTTCGTGGTGGAGAACAAGGACAAGTCGCAGGACATGATCACCTCCACGCTGATCGACTTCGGCATCCCCTTCGGCGACAGTTCCATGGCCCGCACCGTCAGCCTGCCCATGGCCATCGCCACCCGCCTGATCGCCGAGGGCACGATCACCATGAAGGGAGTGCAGACGCCGGTCCTGCCCGAGATTTACGAACCGGTGCTGCGCGAGCTGGAGACGCTGAACATCAAGATGGTGGAAAAGAGGACCCACCTTAAATAGGCGGCATTGGACAAGAAAACCATCGGCATGAACGGCGAGCAGGCCGCCGCCGCATTCCTCAGGGAGAAGGGCTACAAGATCATCCAGCCCAACTACCGCGTGGCCGGCGCCGAGGTGGACCTGGTGGCCAGCATCGGCGACATCCTGTGCTTCGTCGAGGTCAAGACGCGCAAAACCAGCGATTTCGGGGCGCCGGAGGCCTTCGTCACCCGCCCCAAGCAATTGAAGATCATCCGCGCCGCCCGCTTTTTCTCGGCGCGCAAGCCCTATCGCAATTTCCGCGTGCGCTTCGACGTGGTCTCGGTGCTGCGCCGCGACGACGACTTCGTCTGCGACCACCTGGAAAACGCCTTCGAGGATTGAGCCGTGCCCGAACTGCGCAAGGACCCGATCACCGGCACCTGGGTGATCATTTCCGAGGAGCGCAAAAAGCGGCCCAAGTACTACCAGATCGTGGTCGACAAGGACCTCTCCATTCCCGAGAACTGCCCCTTCTGCCCCGGCAACGAGGGCATGACGCCGCCGGAGACCTTCGCCATGCGCCCGAACCACTCGCCGGCGAACGTGCCGGGCTGGGACCTGCGCGTCGTGCCCAACAAGTTTCCCGCCCTGCGCGTCGAGGGCTCCTTGCGCAAGAGCGGCGAGGGCTTCTACGACAAGATGAACGGCATCGGCGCCCACGAGGTGCTGATCGAGACGCCGCGCCACCAGCACACCTGGTTCGACGGCGACCAGGCGGTGGTGCGCAACACCCTTCTGGCCGCCAAGAGCCGCGTGCTCGACCTTAAAAAAGATACCCGTTTCAAATACATCATGGTGTTCAAGAATTTCGGCCCCACCGCCGGCGCCACCCTGTCGCACTCGCACACCCAGCTCATCGCCCTGCCGGTGGTGCCGCTGCGCGTGCAGGAAGAGATCGAGGGGGCGCGCGCCCACTTCGCCTTGAAGGAGCGCTGCATTTTCTGCGACATCATCCAGTACGAGAGCGAGACCGACCGCCGCCTGCTCGCCGAGAACGAGCACTTCATCGTCCTGGCCCCCTACGCCCCGCGCTTCTCGTTCGAGCTGGCCATCTATCCCAAGCGCCACAACCCGGCCTTCGAGACCACCTCCGACGCCGAGATGGAGAGCTTGAGCCGCATCCTCAGCGAGACCCTGGGCAAGATCGGCCGGCTGCTGAACCGCCCCGACTACAACCTGATCATCCACAACGCCCCGTGCCAGAACAGCGTCGGCGAGTTCTACCACTGGCACGTCGAGTTCATGCCGGTGCTGGCGCGCGTGGCCGGCTTCGAATGGGGCACCGGCTTCTACATCAACCCCATCTCGCCCGAGGAGTCGGTCCAGTCGCTGAAAGCGGTTTGAGTCCATTATAACTGTTTTTGGCCAGGTAGTAATTGGCCTCGCCGTGATAAAAGGATTGCTTTTGGACCATTTCGTGCAAGGCCCGGTCGGATTCATCCAGACGCCCCAGTTCGCTCAGGCAGATGCCTCGGCCGAACAGAGCCGCCGGCTCCAACGGATTGATCTCCAGCGTCTCCCCATAGTGCTGGAGAGCCTGCTCATATTCTTCCAGCAAATAGCAGAGAGTGGCCATGGCATTGCAGGCTTTATACAAGCCCGGCATGACCTCCACTGCCCGCTGGTAATCGGCCATTGCCATTTGGTATTTTTTCCCGGCGTTATGCCAATTTCCCCGCAGCATGTACATTTCAGCAAAGTCGGGGTACGCCGCCAATTTTTCATCCATTACCTGGGGAGTGTACGGGCGCAAAAGAACCGCCAGATTCGAATCTCCGTGCAGCTTGAAGAATTCTTTCTCTTCCCCGAGATACGTCGCAATAGAGTCGCTGGTGGTACCGAGGCTGAGGAATTGCAGGTACAGATAGTGGGACAAAGACGACCGCGTATCACGCGGCAAAGGAGATTTTTCCGGCTCGAGCGTTTCATGCAGAAATCCGCCCGGATGCAGGGGATAAGCATAATGTTTTTTTTGGGCGATGGCCAGGTAGCCGGTAAATGGCAGCGCCGGGATCCGCAACAGCAATCCTTCCGCTTTGTGCAGGCACGATTCATCCCGGAATCGCAATTCCGATTCCCGGAGAGACAGGAGGACATAGGTGGTGAACAGTCGTTGGCGCAATTCAGGATCATCGCGCTTGGCAAGAGATTCCTCGTAGAGACCGGCAGCATTTTTCCAGCCGCGCCAGTGCATTTTTTCAAACTCGGCATCACCATGCTTCCGCAATTGGGAAGCCCGGACTGCCTCGGAATCAAACTGCGGCTTGGACCGCGGGCCGGCGCAGGATGCCAGGCAGCAGAGAAGTACGACCCCCAAAGACAAACGCCCTGAAAACCGGAATCTCACTTTGTTTTCGGAGCCGTAATGTCGAGCCAGGCGAACCAGAGCGGGTGGTGCTTCTTGTACCAGCGCAGGATCTCCAGCAGCTTGACCTGCGCCTCGGGACGGATCACGTCGGCGGGGATGCGGTCGAAATGGACGCGGATGTGGTCCTGCTGCGGGAACTCCAGCGCCTCCGAGCACAAGGTCTGCAGTTCGTTGCGGATGCGGCCCGAGTCGGAGATGCGCACCGGCCGGTGCTCGTAGTCCTCGCCGCCCATGAAGCGGCTGAGCAGCGGGTTGAACACCAGCCAGCTCTGCTCCAAGGTCTCGCCCAGGCGCAGGGTGAAGGTGATGCGCTTGTCGCCGCGGCGGCCGGCCAGGCGCACCGTCACCCGGTAGCGTCCGGGCTCTACCTCCTCCACGCCGGGTGCCCCGGAATACGGATCGGGACACATGTAGCCCGACACGGCCAGCACGTCCCACTTCTTTTCGGGAAAGAAATCGCCCGCCTTGACCGACGACTTGCGCACCGGGATGCCGGCTTCGCGGGCGTCGGTGATCATGGCACGGAAGCGGGCGACCGTTTTTTCGTCCGCGGCCCGGCCCAGCACCGCGCCCAGCCGTTCGGAGAAACCGGCGGCATCGGCATTGAGGCTCATCACCAGGCGCTCCTTGTCGTAGGGCACTTCGAAGGTCGAGGTGAACGGGCAGACGTAGGCGACCAGTCCCAGCATCGGCGCCAGGCTGGCGGCCTGGATGGCCTCGGCCGAGGCGGCGTAGCCGTCGCAGAGAAAGAGGTGGCGCGCGCCGTCCTGCTCATAGGGGCCGATGTGGTACGTCGGAGCATAGGTGCCCGACTCGTTGAAGGCCGGGATGCCGGTCGGCAGCGGGAAGCCATCCTCGACGATGTGGGCGCCGGCCGCGGTCCATTCCCGCCACAGTTCGCCGATGCGCGCCTCACGGCTCTTGCCGCCCAGGGTCCAGACGTGGACGCGCTCCGGCACGATGTCGGGGTAGGTTTTGCGGATGGCCTTCATCACCTGATCGCGCGGAGTGCGGAAAGAGATGAGGATCGAGTCCTCGGCGGCGCGGTCGGCCACCGCGCGCGGCAGGAACAGGTTGCCCATGTAGCCCTCGTAGGGGCGGGTGATGGCCAGCGGCTGGTCGAAGACATGCAGCACGGTCATGGGCCCGGTCTCGGCCCCCTTGGAGAAGCGCGAGGTGTTCTCCAACGTGTCGATGGCCGCCCCCCAGACGGTGATGCCGGCCGTTTTGATGTCGCGGTAGAACTCCTCCCAGCCGTACTCCTTGCGGTTGAGCAGGCGCACCACCTTGCGGTCCAGCCAGCGCGCCACCGCCGGCCGGGCGTAGACGCGGCCGAAGCCGAGCTGCGGGTTGGAACCCATCTCCGGAGTTTCGCCGGCCTTGGGCATCAGTCCCTCGCCGACGCAGACCATGATGGCGTGGTTCTCGGGAAGCTGGCGCGACAGGTACCACAGGCTCTCGCTCATGGCATAGGCCGAGATGGCGTCGGCCTCCTTCTTGGCCTGGTTGAGCCCTGACTTGTCCAGCCCCTTGCCGGCGCCGTAGCGCCCGAACAAGCGGGTACCCAGGGCGGTCACCGCCCCGGTGACGGCGAACAGCCGCTCCATGCCGCCCTCCATGAAAGAGATGTCGCTGGTGAACTCCTTGGCCGGCTCGCCGCGTACCCAGGACACTTCAACATTCTCCAGCCAGATATGGAAGCGGCCGAGGATGGGGCGGGCGTCGAAGGACCACTGGGCGATCAGGTCGCGGGTTTCCTGGGAAGCAGATGTCATGACAACCTCCTTGGCGCGTGGCATACCGGCCGTCGCAATAGACGGGTTTCCATTGTAGGCAACCCGGAGCGGAAAATCAAGGGCGGCGCCGTCACCCCTGGAGACTGGATTTTTCGGGCCTTTTCTTCTTGAACACCCGCAGGCTGGCGCCGGCAAAGGCGGCCAGGCCGGCGACCAGGGCGCCCACCAGGCCGGTGATCGCCACCAGCAGCCATCCGGCGCAGATGCCGAACATGGCGGCCACGCGGCCGGCGATGATGTCCGCTGACGTGAGATAAAAATAGAGCGCCATCCCCAGCCAGGCCGCGCCGCCGGCGATGGCGCCGCGCCAGGTCGCCCGGCTGACGGATGCTCCACTGGCCAGGCCGAAGGCCAGCGGCACGCCGGCCACCCAGAGCCAGGACTGCAGGCCGAGCTCCAGGGCGATGATCAAGGCGATCTGGATGACGATGATCATTTCTTGCCTCCGATCTTCGTGCGGCCAACGATGCGCGGATGGGCTGCATCGGCCGAGGGCAGGAACAGCAGCTCGATTGCCCGGCCCGCGGCCCAGTCGCCGATGCCGTCGTCATAATAGCGCGAACCGGGATTGCCGGAAGCGCCCCCGGGCAGGCTGCCCCAGGCCCTGACCTCGGGCCCCATCTCCACCACCTGGCGCCAGGAGGGGCCGTGCCCCCTGGCGGCAGCGTTGATGATGCCCCGGCCGCCGCTGATGGCCAGTGCCGGCGCGCCCAGGCCGGGGATGCGGCCGAGATGGCCGATGGTCACCGGGTTGGCGTAGCCCCAGCGCCAGCGCGGCCCGAAGGCGCCGTGGTCATCCTGCAGCCGGGCGAGCGCCAGGCGGAACGCCTTGACGACGATGGTCGCCAGCGACTCTTTCTCCAGCGTGGCGGCGTCGTCGAAATAGGGCGAACCAACGTCATTGAGGATGAGCGCCATGGTGATGTCCGCTTTCGGCGCCATAAAGAGTTTTCCGAACGGCTGCAGCTCATCGTCCCAGATCGCGTTGTGCAGCTCGATAAAAAAGCGGCTGAAAACCGTGGGCTCGGTGCTTGCGGCACGGTGCACGAAATCCCAGCGCGCCAGGTCATCGACCCGCTCCCGCTCCCCTGCCGTCAACGGGGCCGATTTCAGGATAGCCAGCAGCCGGGGCAGGATGGCGCGGGCGCGCGGGCTCAAGGCGTCGCCCTGCATGCCGACCATGTCCGCGCCGCTGATCGCGGTTGCGGCCTCCAGCAGCTCGTTGATGCGCCGGCCGCGCTCGAAGGTGCCGTAATCCCAGCCGAGGTAGTAGGGGTAGGCGTCGTCGGCCGGACTCTGATTGGCCGACGAGACAAAGCCGCGCTCGGGGTCCTCCATGGCAGGCACGCGGTCCATGGGCACCCAGCCCGCCCATTCGCTTTGCGGATCGGAACCGTCGAGCAGGTAGCGCCCCTGCCCCGGGGCGCGCAGCGGGAACTTGCCGTTGTGCCACATGGCGATGCGGCCGTCGCTCCCGGCGTAGGCGAAGTTCTGCGCCGGGCAGTCGAAGCCGGCGATGGCCGCCTTGAAGTCCTCGTAGCTCCTGGCGCGATTGAGACGGAAGAGGGCGTCCAGGATGGTGCTGGCGTCATGGCCGGTCCAGCGCATGGCCGCCCCGTCCGGGATCCAGTCCGGCCTCCCCGGACCCGACGACGCGAACGGCACCGGCCCGAGATGGGTGTAGGGCACATTTTCGACGACCGTCTTGTTGCCCCTGACCCGGACCTCCTCGCGCCGCAGCGTCAGCGGGCGCCAGGTTTCGCCCCAGGCATATTCACGCCGCCGCTCGTCACGGAAGCGCAACCGGTAAAAATCCAGGACGTCCGAGCCGGCGTTGGTCACCCCCCAGGCGATCTTTTCGTTGAAGCCAATGACCACGCCCGGCGCGCCCGGCAGCGAGACGCCGCGCACGTTCAGCCCCGGCGCCGAGAGCTGGACCTCGTACCAGATCGAAGGCAGGGTGAGCTGCAGGTGCGGGTCGTCGCACAGGATGGGGAAGCCGCTTTTCGTCTTTTCCCCGCCACCGCCCAGTTGTTGCTGCCTACCGGCTCGCCGAACGGGTCCGCGAAGAGCACCGGACCTGGCCGGGCGACGGCCGCAACCTGGCGTCCCGGAAGCGGCGGCGCGGCCGGCCACTCAGTCCCGGCGGGGATGACCGGGTCCTGGAACGGCGCGAAAAAGGGAAAGAGGCCGTCAACGACCGCCTCGCCCGCCGCCGCCCGCGTGCGCGTCAAACCCAGCTCGTTGCCATAGCCGGTCAGGTCCCAGGCCATGTACTTCAGGAGCAGCGCGATGTCGAACGGCGTCCAGCGGCTCGGGGCATAGTCGAGGATCTTGTATTCGAGGGGATAGGCGGCCGGCTTGAGCGAATCGACGTAGGCGTTGACGCCGCCGCAATAGGCGGCGAGGACGCGGCGCTGGGCGGCATCGCCGGCGATGCCCTTGAGGAAGTTCTCGGCCCCCCAGGTCATGCCCAGGCGGCGCTGCAGCAGGTCCATCTCCCGGACGCGCGGGCCGATGACCTCGGCGAGGCGGCCGCCGGCGTAGCGGGAAAGGAAATCCATCTGCCACAGGCGGTCGCGCGCCGTCAGGTACCCCTGCGCCCGGTACAGGTCGTCATCGTTTTCGGCGAAAATATGGGGAACATGGCGGTCGTCCCAAACGACCGTCACTTGCCCGTGCAGCCCGGCGATCGCCAGCCTTTCGGGGAGCGCGTCGCTTGCGGCATTGTTGCGCCAGAAGCCGTTGACGGGATCGAGAAACTTCCCCAGCGGCGGCAGGGCGCCATGGCGGTTATGCAGCACCCACAGGGCGGCTGCCAGCAGCAGCAGGGCGAAAATTGCCTTCAGACGGTTCTTCATAGGCCTCACATGCGCGGAACCAGGAACGGAAAGAGTCTACTATAAACGAGAGGCTTCTGTTTTGCAATCTTCGCCAAGGCTGTTCCGGATCCGAGTAGGGATCAGGTTGTCATGAAAGCCATCAATAATCGTTTGCTTTTCGCCACTGATCACGAATCAACTTTCAATTTATCCTGTACTCATGAATTTTATAAAACTGATCAAAATCTTTGCTTGTCTCCGTATCCAAAACATACAAAAGATTTTTTTCCTTCCTGAAAAAGTAATACAACTCATTGTAACTGGAAGCTTGAGCGCGCAGCAGCTCAGTTTCTTTAACAAAGCTTCCGGAACTAGTATAAATTTGCAGCATAACTGATGGTTTTTGATGCTTTTGGACGCCCCCCATATACAGGACACCCACATGACCAGAATTCATGGCAAAAAGATAACGTACAAACGACATGCCATTGCCAAGACTAAAGTACAGGTCAATTTTTCTTTCTTTAAACGCTTTTCTTATTTCGGGTGTGACCGAGGGTTGAATATAATTCTTTGTTTTATTGCCAAAATAGGAAATCGCTTTTGATTTCCTGTTTAATCTCATTATTTTAAGCTCACCTTTCCAAACATGAAAAATGGAGTCGTCCAACCAATCACCATAGATCTCAGTTCCAATCAAGCCATATTTCTCGTTTTTCAAATAGTCTTCCACTGAGTTCTCTCCATAAGATTTCTCAAATGGAAGTAAGTATTCATATGTATTGCTAAGATGATTGTAGATGCTTATGCTGAATATCTTATTGTTTTTGTTTTTTTTATCGCCAACAATTAAGATATCTCCATCAGGCATGATTTGATAACTGGAAATATAGCCCAATTCAACAAACTTATTTGAAAATTCCAATACTTTTTGGGGTGATCTTTTGTAGATAAAGAAATTTCTCCTCCCGAAATCCATGAACACTACCCACGGCTTTGCATACGTTCCATAGAAAGGAGTAATGAACTCATCAGGGCCCATGCCTTTTTTACCGAACACATCAACAAGCTCTCCCTTGAAATTATAGATTTTTATGTCCGAGTCTTTTTTATCCAATATAAATATAAGCTCGTCCTCGGTCACAAAAAAGGAACTTGGGCATTTGATGAAGTTGTCATCATCTTGAACCAGCGGGAAGCTCCTGGTCTCGGTGATATCCAGCGCAAACCCCAATGTAACAAAGAATATTACGTATATTAAACTAAAAATGCTCTTCATTCTTTCCCTGCACCCGCTCAGGAACGGGATAAACGCAAAGCTGATCCGGCATACCCATTTTCCCGAATTTTCCGAGTTGCCCGGCAATGTTTGAAGGGTACGGTTCTTTCACGGAAAGAGCGTAAATCTTATCATTCATTATTGAATTAATGTTATCTGCCAATCCATTGTAACAATAAAAGGCATGCAAATAATTCCAATGAATGTCATATACATCCACTAAGCACTCCCCACTCTTTGACAGATCGGTACGCCATACAAATATCCTTTGTTTGTCAATGTTAATTCCACAAATGCATGGCCAGTATTTGTCTCTTCTATTCGATTTCTTCAAACGTTCAGAAGCCGGGTGTTGAACGATCTCATTTCCATCATATATTATAAAGTCCCTTTTTTCGATTTTATTATTTTTTACAGTCTTCGTAAAATGTTTGATCCTTTTCCCATTCAGGTCATATACATGTATCGCGTAATCATAGTTGTCGGTGACATATATGTTCCCCTGGCTATCCACCCCAATATCAGATCGAAAGAGGATCGGCAACCATCTATCTTTTATCGGCGTGACTATCAATCGTTCAATTTCAAGATTGTCCTTCAATATTGCAATCCAATATTCACCTTTATTAATAAAATAAATTATCGGTTTGTTTGCAAATGAGCAAATCTTAAGTACATGCCCATTGATGCCACTATCTGATATTTTCTTTTCGATTTCTATCTTCCCTTTCTTATCAAAAACAATTAATTTGCCGCTTATGTCATATACGATTATTTTGTCTTTCGTGCATTCAAAAACACTGACCCCCGTATGAAATTCACCCGGCCCGTCACCCTTGGCGCCAAGTGAAAACCGATATTCCCCAGCCTGGTTATAAGCATCTATTCTGTTTGCTGCAAAATTCGAAATAAATATCTCGCCTGTCTCATTCACATCAAAACAATAGATTTCTTTATAGAATATATTTCGTTCCTCGCTCCCCTCCACGCAGAATATCCTGTTTTTCAAAACACTGATTCCCCTGTTTTGATTGTTTTTGCATCCCGCAAATATCAATACCGCGATTAAAATGCAGATAATTTTTGTTTTCATTCTTTATTTCCCCGCACCATCACTCAGTTATTCGATTTCATATTTTAACATTTGATATTGGTCTTCACCGTTTTTATCTAGAAAATGAGCCAAGCCTATAAGTTGACCGCATTTTTTGTTCATTTGGATCGACACGAATCGGTCCAATGAATGCAAACCCTCCAATTGGGTATTTAATAGAAGCTCTTCCTTGTCGTTATATATCTGCACATAGGTTTGCCATCGGCTGAATTCTCTATCATACGTCACATAAAAAGCGAAAATGAATTCTTTCCAGGCAATCACGTCGATCATCCAAGACATATTTCGATAAATCTCTTCAACCTTTTTATAATTTCCCTCTTGAAATGCTTGTTTCAACTTCTTTGACGCATAAGGTTGAATATAATGATCCGGTTTTTTTCCAAATCTGGTTAATTTTTTTGTTTTCATATCCAATTTCATGATTTGCCAATTCCCCTGCCAAATCATAAATGAAAATTGAGATTGCATGTCACAATATGAGTTCAAGTTCAGTGCCGCAACATCCTGCATGTGGCTTGTTTGATCCGCTTTTAATTCGATCGGTTTTTCTCCGAAAATCAGTCTTGTGGGGATCAAATAGTCAATCTTTTTTGTTTCCAGATCCAATTTAAAACAGGAAAACATTGTGCCATTCGGATCCAGCATGGGCAATCGGCAAAGAACAATCTGATCATTATGGATTGATGCGTCTAGGGCAAATAAGCCGAAACTTTTCTTTTTTATGAATTCCAAATTATTATCAATTGTATATATTATTAGCTCTACTTTACCCCTATTCATTATCACTGCTTGGCCGTCACAATAGTCAACAAGATAATTGCCAAAAAACTCGTTCGGCCCTTCTCCTCTTCTGCCAAAAGTTTTTACCAATCCTCCCTTCTTGTTGAATATTTTAAAATCGCAAGCTCTGCCATCACAGAATAGAATAGACCCGTTATCCAAAAGTGCTATTCCCGTATTATATTGCAGGACGCATTTTTTTGAATCCAGCAATATTTGTTCTTTTAAATTTAAGGAAATTCCAATAGCAAGATTTGGCAAAACTAGTAGAAAAAAGAGAATACGCACGAGTAAATTATAGAAGAAATGACGGTCTTTTCAAGATTGGGTCCTGATTCCTGCTTATCCCTAGCCTTCTCAATCTATCTTTAGCGCGCTTCGATACACTCTACTTTGTATATCGCCGTCTTTGTTCATGGTTGGCAACTGGAAATAGATAAACCGTTCGCTTATGGCGACAGGCTCGACATGTAAAAACAAGTTGGAATCCAGGGGCAATTCGAAATCTGTCAGATCAAGCTCAATCATCTGCAGCAACTTTCCCTGGGTGGTGTAGACATTGACCTGCTGTTTTTTACCCCTTACTGAATAATCATTCAGGAAAACATAGATACGGCCATGATCGTCTAAAATAAAGCGCCGGTAATAAGGAAGATGGTCGGGTGAGAATTTGAGATTTCTGAACCTGTTCAGCAATCTCTTTTCCTTGAAAAAATACTCCTTCTTTTCTTTCAAAATTTGCTGCTTCATTTTCTCAACATAGGGTTGCACCTGACTCAATTTGGGCATTTCAAGACGCACTCTCCGCTTACTCTTCATGCCGGGTCCATACAATTCGAAATCGATCTCATCAGTCATGCCAACCAATATCTCTCCCCGTTCGTTGCCGGACACCCGCATCTCTCCAAATAAATTGTATTTGAATCCTGTCGGACAAGTCATATTGCTCGTGTCATCATAAAAGGATTGAGAACTTTGACGCTCACATAAGCTGACTAAGTTACAACTATTGCTTTCTTCAGACAAAAGCTTAAATAGTAATTTTAAATTATTTTTATCGTGTATAACCAAACCTGAAGTTAGATAAACAAGATGATTCTCTCCAGTTAACCACGCGCCAAAAGGGGCATACTGCGGATGCAATTTCCGGACAAATGTACCATCCGTTCTATGTATTGAAACCGTGTAAATCATCAAGTTCTCACAAACGGCGATCAACGAATAATTGAAACAAGAGATAATCCGCGGTCCATCAAAATCACCCGGCCCCTGACCTTTCTGTCCAACCGACCTTACCAGATTACCATCGGCATCAAATAAAAGCACCCGGTTATGGGTCCCATCCGTCATATATAGCCGATCATTGCGATCTACGCATATGGAGTAACCATCTTGAAGCAAGATTTCCTCCCACCTGGTGTTCTTGCCGTAAGCCTGATCCTTGTCGAATCGGATGACACGGCGGATGGAGGCCTGGGGCGTCGCCTGCGGGGAAATGAAGGCGAAAATGAAAAACATAAGAATAAATACTGTTATAACTGGCTTCATTTCAATGAAAAGAGTACAAACTCCGCTTGTTCGGCCGCATCATCCGAAACATCCTTCTGGGATACGAAGATCTGTCCGTCCCTATGATAATGGAGAACGCAGCCGAAGGGGACTTCTGTTTTTTTAGTGAACGCGCCACATTCGTCAAAATGGTACAGATAGTGCCTGAAGGACTGGCCTCGGCGCGTTTGATTGTTCACGCTCAGTGAAACAAAGGCGCCGGCGTCATTCGCGGCAAACACGCCGTTGACAGCGGCGATGGTCGCATGCCCCAGCGACACGGCACCCCATTTCTTGAAATTTGCCTTTTGCCCGGAAAAGCCGTCTATGGCAGCCGTCATGTTCCGGATCGACTTCTCCTTGAGGTCGATGATTGCCACTTCCAGCAATTCATCTTCTGGATACACCTTGGCCAAGTAGATCTTTCCGGCACTATAGTCCGCCATGTGGAAATTATCGAGAAAGTATTCCCGCAGGCTGATGCCCGGAGATTCAGAGGCGGGATAGAACTGCTCCAGAACTGTTCCCCGGCCATCCACGATTGAAAAAAGCGTTCCAGTGGCGAAAGGAAAATGGAAAACGAGAAACCGGTCGTTTCCCAGGGACCACATTTTCCGCACGAACATCGATTCCGGGCATTTCACTCTCCGCGCCAGCTTCAAGTTCGCATCCAGAAAATCGAAGCTGTTGGCATGCTCGGGGTTCACGGCGCCGATCTGGCCGCCGCAATCGACCAGGCACATGTATTTCAAGGCTGCGGTCGAGGCACAAGGCCGATCATGCTCGAGATCATGAACAAAACGGGTTTGGGCTTCTTTGCCCGCCCTGCCGCGGCGATAACTCCAGCCAAACAGGCAAGGTGCGGAACCCGATGAAAAAACAGAAAAGTTAGAGATCGCCTTCCGGACAAGGACTTCCTTCATCTTTTTCAATTGCAAACTGCCCATCTCTGATCGAAGAATGGAAGCACTGCGGAAAGCGGAACCTTCGACTCCTCGCCGGATCATGGGCTCCAGGATATCCCGATGCATATCTGTCAGCACGTCGATCCCCAAAATATGCAACGTGTCGGACCAGTTCTTGGCGAATTGGCAACGAATCAGGGAGCCATGCAGGGAAACCATTTTTTGGCTTAGTTTGGGATCGGCACTACCAGATAGAAACAAACTCAAGGGAATGAGCAGCGCAACGCAAAGTAAAACCGCATTGTTGAACTTTTTTTGCTTATTCAATTGCGTACACTCCGATCTTGATCTCCGCGTCTTCGCCATCCAGAATATGCCCATAAACATAGCCGCCGCGCACACACTTCATGATAAACTTACCATCCAGGTCCTTTCTGCCCAGTATCCGCCCCGAAAGAGCATCGATCTTAACCATTCCATTTTTTCTCTCCTGCTCGCTTCTGCCGTAGACATATTGAACGATGAGGGATTTACTATCCGACCAATCAATGCCATAAATCCAAAATATCCTGCCGCTTGCTTTCGTTGTGGTGGCGCGATCCAGGCGGTTTTCGTCGATCCGATATCCGGGAACGATCGTTTCGCTGTCGATCCGCCGCAGCAGGTTTCCCGCGCCATCGAAAAAGGTCAGTTGCAGCTCACCGCGGGGAGGGGTCCAGTAGGTGGCTACCACCTGCTGGCTGACAGGGTGGACGGCGAGCAGGTTGCGAAAAAAAGCCATCGCCCGCGCCGACGCTAAAAACTTTTTGGGGATGGGCGGCTTCGACTCGTGCGCTTTCCCTTCATCGTTCTCGGCGAAAGGCTTGCGGAATACGATGCGATGGACGGGACCGACCATGGTATTGGCGATATAGTAATCCTTGCTTGCCAAGACTTGGATACCCACTCTACTCAGGTTCCCCTGACAAACAGGATTCAGCTCAAGGTCATACAAGGACAACCTCTTGTTGTCCAAATCGTAAACCAGCAGGCGCTCGTCCTGAATGGCAATGGAAGCGATGAGCATGAACTCCAAAGGCCCCTGCCCCTTGCCGCCTGTCTTCTTGACGAATTTTCCGCTTTTATCGTATTTGCGAATTACCTGAGTCTCTCCTTCCACCGCATAGATGTTCCCGTACTTGTCGACCGCAATCGGGCTTTGCTGGTAAAAAATGTAATCTTCCCGGTCCTCGCTGCCGATCTCAAGCACCTTCTTCAGCTCCAGTGCCTCAATGATTGAAACGGTCATCATGAAAAGTAAAATTGAAATCGCCGCTCTTTTCATAGCATACCTCCAACGTTGTCAGTTCCTCGATCTATCGTCTGCCATCCCGGGATATCTCCAGGCACAGGATCTGTGAATATGGGTGGTAGCGAGTGAAAAGCAGGCGGTTGCCATACTGAACTTTCGCGAACTCAAAATCATTCGCCGGCGGGATGGCACCTAACAATTCAAAGCCGTTCTTGCCTAATAAATAAAGAGAATGCCGGATGGATTTGGGAGATTTGATACTGTTCAGGTTGGTCGTATCCTCAAACTCCTGCTCGCTGAGGAGTAAGCCGATGGAATCATCGATACTGCACGGCTGGGCATACTGGTAGGCAAAGTAACCGCGCCAATTAACAATCTTTATGAGTTGAGGTTGCTTGATGGGATGCCCGAAGGGGTATGACGCAACCTGACCGGTTTCGGGATCGATTCTTATCAATTCGCCCTTGTCAATCGAAAAACCATAAACCGCCTCTTGACGAACTAGAATGGAGGAGAAGTAGGCAAAAGAATCATCCATCTGGCTAAAAGACAGATCCAGCCGATTTTTCTTGGTTTCGAGATTGCCGATTTGCACGTTAAACTTGGACAAGTTTCCTGGATTAAGGCTGAAATGAATGTATTCGTCGCGATTCAGGAAGACAAATTGATTGTGAAATTGCTCTGGAATGCCATATGTTTTCAGCGGCATCCCTTCCAAAGTAAATTCCTTGCAAGAGAATCCGAACTGCTGCAGAATAAACAAAGTGCCGCGAAAACGATTCACCGCCAAACCGATGGGAGCACTCAATTCTCGCGGGCCTTCCCCTTGAGAAAAATACTGCGCCACAAATTTTCCGGCCGGATCGAATACCCGGACGCATTTTTTCAGCACATCCAATGCATAGAGCCGGCCCTGGCTGTCAAAATCACAGTTGTTATTATAAATGCTACTGAATTCGTAAACCTCTTGCTCCTCGTTGGTCGCCGTTTCCACTCCGATGCGGTAGATTTCCTTGATTGAAAGGCGCTGCTGGTTTTCCGTGGTTTTCCTTGCCCCGCAGCCGATCAATAGGGCGGCAACAATTACCGGCATCCCGAGCAAAATTAGCTTATGGCTCATGATCAATTACATAAAACAGATGGTCGCGGCATGTGCTCATTTTATTACAAAAGCGGGACGCTATTCCTTTAACTGCGCCCAGTTCAGGACGCGATAAAGCCGGATGGCGATATCGCCTGTTTCAGGGTCCTCGTGGATGCGATACAGGGTTCCCCGGTGGATGAGGTCCGGGGCAAACGGCAGCCGCACTTCCTGGAGAAAGCGACCGTCCCGGCTGAAGAGGTCGGCGCGCGCCGCGCCGTTTATGTCAGCGGTCAAAACAGATTCGACGCGAAAAACGAACAGCCGGCCCTGATCATCGGCCAGGATGCGGTTGAAAAACGGCCGGTGTTCCGGGAATTGAACGGCTTCCTGAAGAACCGCCTTCGACCACTTCGCTTCCAGTTTAATGGCCGAATGATCGTAGATATTCTTTTTTTCGGCTTCGGCGATCTTGATCGGCTTTTCGGCTACAAAAATTCTACGCCGCAAAGTGCCCGCTCCGTCGAAGACCTGCATGGCATACTCCGCCCCATATCCGAAGGCGCAGCCCCCGTCCGCGGCTCGCGCCAGCGCCACTTGCGGCTCGTAGATGTGATTCACGAAATAGGTGGTGTACTGCTTCCCGGATTGCCGCACGGTGATTTTTTTGCTCATGATCCGGAACAGCTCCTTCTTGCCATCCCAGCCGTCATGGTGAGTGACCGCGAATCCGCTGTCCTTTTCGGTGAACAGCATGCCGCCCATGATGAAACCGCCGCCGGACAGGGGGCAAAACACATCGGAGCGGCTAGTCAGTTTGATTTGCTTCAGCAAATCCCCGATGGGACTGAAGCTGGAGATAAAGGATTCATCCAGGACAAAAAGGTTGCCGTTGCTCCCCCAGGCCAGATCGCTGGGGTACTTGAAGTCCCCCGGCCCTTCGCCTTTTTTCCCGAACCTGCCCTTAAAAGCCCCGTTGTGGTCAAAGCGGTAAATGGCGCACTGCTTGGTGTCCAGGGCATACAGGCTGTTGTCAGGGGCCACGGCCATTGCCTCGATCCGCTGGAACACGTCCTGCTCGCTCTCGCCATGGGCTATGGCGGCGATCTCGCGCAAATCCAGATTCACCACTCCGAACTGCGGGGCAGCGGGATTGCGCACCACCTCCACGCCGTTCTCCCTGCTCCGCTCGCCCTCCCATTTCGCCTCTTTTCCCTGTCCGCCCGCACCCAAGCCCATCCCCCATCCGCTTGCTATGGCTAAGACCATGCCCGTCATGATAACAATCCTGCGCATGTTGCATCCTCCCGCATCATTTCCCTTCAGTTCAACCGTATTTTCCAGCAAATTATATACTCTCCAGGTCAAAATATCATTGCGGTTTTTTCTCCAAGCATCGCTCCCCACTAATCCCCCGATTTACTCATTGGCGGAACGTCCCCGCATAAAAATCGGTCCCAAGCCTTCTCAATCTGTTTTAAGCGCGCTTCGATACACTCGGCTTTGCAGATCTCCGTCATCATTCATAGTTGGCAGCATAAAGTAGATGTAGCGCTCGCTGACGGCGACGGGTTCGACTTGCAGGAAACTGCTGGAATCAAGATATAATTCAAAACCTGTCAGATCGAGTTCAATCTCCTGCAACAGCTTCCCTGTGGTGGCATAAACATTGATCTTCTGCTTTTTACCCCTTACCAAATAGTCATTGAGGAATACATAGATCCGGCCATAATCATCCAGAAGAAAGCGGCGGTAATAGGGAAGATGATCAGGTGAGAATTCGAGCTTGCCGAACTTGTTGATCAAATGCTTTTCCTTGAAAAGGATCTCTTCTTTTTCCTTTAGAATTTGCGCCTTCAATTTTTCGACATAGGGCCGCACCTGATCCAATTTCGGCATCTCAAGATGGACCTTGCGCTTGCTCTTCAAGCCGGGTTTATACAACTCGAAATCGCTCTCATCGGTCATACCGACCAATATCTCTCCCCGTTGGTTGCCGGACACCCGCAACTCACCATATAGATTCGACTTGAAACTCGTCGACCAGGGCATATGGGTCATATCATCATAAAAAAACATCGAAGTTTGCCGCTCATATGTTCCAAGCAGGTCACCCCGCTGGTCGTTTTCAGAAAAAAGCTTATAAAGGAATTTCAGATTGGTTTTGCCAATCAGGCCTGAAGTCGGATAAACAAGAAGATTATCTCCGCTCAACCAAGCGCTAAAAGGAGCATATTGGGTGTGAAACTTGCGGATGAATGCGCCATCAGTTTTATGTATTGAAACCATGTGAACCATCGGATTCTCGCAAACGGCGATCAAAGCGTTGTTGAAACAGGAGATAATCCGCGGCATATCAAAATCACCCGGTCCCAGTCCTCTTTGTCCGATTGCTTTGACCAGATTTCCATCGGCATCAAATAAAAGCACCCGGTTATGGGTTCCATCGGTCACATAGAGTCTGTCCTGTTTATCGACGCATATGGAGTAACCTACCTGGAGCAGAAGCTCCGCCCACTTTGTATTCTTTGCCATATGCCTGATTTTTATCGAATTTAATGACATGGCGATTTGAAGCCTTTGGAGCCGACTGGCGGTAATGAAGGCGGAAACAAAAATGACCAGAATGAAACCCGTCAACCGGAGCGTTTTTATCTTCACGCCAACCAAACTCTTGGTGGATTCTCCGCTGATGCATTTTAGCGGCATTTGCTTGCCTCCGTGGCTGTCGCGTTTTGTTCAACCTTGAAAAAACCAATAAAAACAATTGGCTGCAACCATTTTTTATACATATTTTTGATCAGAAAAATATCTTTATCAATGTCCTTTCACATCAAAACAGCACGCGGGCGCGGCGCGCATAAAGGCGCAGGCGCTCCAGCAAATCGTAAAAAACGGGAATGACGATCGGGACCAGGATGGCCGAGGCGGTCAGGCCGCCGACCATGCACAACGCCAGCGCCGACCAGATGTCGGTCTGTTCGCCCTGGCGGAACAGCACCAGCGGCAGGGCGCCGAACACGCCGGTAGCCGTGGTCAGGAAGATCGGCCGGATGCGCTCATATGCCCCCTGCGCCGCTGCCTGGCGAACGGGCATCCCCTGCCGGGCATAATAATTGATGTGGTCGACCAGGATGATGGCATTGTTGACCACCACCCCGAAAAGCAGGATCACGCCGACATAGGCGGTGGAGTCGAAGGGAAAATCGGCGATGACGAAGGCGAAGTAGACCCCGATCAGCGCCAGCGGGATGGAGATCATGATCAGCAGCGTCTGCAGCAGGCTTTCGTAAAGGATGGCGATGATCAGGAAAAC
>CAVSZS010000010.1:0-176094 GCA_963732485.1 Candidatus Aminicenantota bacterium | reverse complement strand
TTTTTCAGGCGCAGGAAGCGCGAGGCCAGCAGCACGGCGGCGGTGAACAGGAACGCAAGACCGAGGTAGGAGGTCTTCTCGAAAAGCGCTTCAAAAAAATCCTTGCAGGCGAAGCCGATGATCGCGGTGGGCAGGGAGGCGGTGGCGATCAGCATCAGCAGGCGGAAGTTCTCCCTTTCGTAAAAGCGCAGCGCCAGCGGCTTCAGGTCCTTGAAAAAATAGACCGCCACGGCCAGCAGCGTGCCCAGATGGAAGAAAATGTCATAGATGAGGGGCAGGGTGGTGAAGTCCAGCAGCTTTTGAAAAACGAGCAGATGGCCGCTGGAACTGACCGGGAAGAACTCGGTGAAACCCTGCACCAGGGCCAGCAAAATGATCTTCAGCGCCAGCGGCACGGCTACTTCCCGAACTCGGCCTGGGCGCGGCGGATGACCTCGTCGAACTGGGCCTGGATCTTTTGCAGTTCCGCTTCCGTGTCGGCTTCGTAGCGGACGACCAGCGATGGCTGGGTGTTCGAGGCGCGTACCAGAGCCCAGCCGTGCGGGAACTTGACGCGGGCGCCGTCGATGTCGATCACCGGCAGGAGTTTTCGGAAATGATCGCGGATGGCGTCCACAACCCGGAACTTGACGTCATCGCCGCAGTCGACGCGGATCTCGGGCGTGTTGAACACCTGCGGGATCGAGTCGAATATTTCGGCCAGGCTGGAGTCGCCGGCGGCGAGTATCTCCAGCAGCCTGGCCCCGGCGTAGACGGCGTCGTCGAAGCCGAACCATTTGTCGTTGAAAAAAACATGGCCGCTGACTTCGCCGGCGGCCAGGGCATTCACTTCAAAGATCTTTTTCTTGATCAACGAATGGCCGGCCTTCCACATGATGGGCACGCCGCCATGCTTGGCAATCTCGGAGTAGAGGACCTCCGAGGCCTTGACCTCGGAGATAATCGTGGCTCCCGGGTGGTCCTTGAGGATGTCGCGGGCGTAAATGACCAGCAGTTGGTCGCCCCAAAGGATGCGCCCGCGCCCGTCGACGACGCCGATGCGGTCGGCATCGCCGTCCAGGCCGATGCCCAGGTCGGCCCCGGTCTCGCGCACCTTGGCGATCAGGTCCTGCAGGTTCTTGACCACGGTGGGGTCGGGATGGTGGTTGGGGAAGCGGCCGTCGACGTCGCAGTAGATGGGGATGACCTCGGCGCCCAGCCGGCGGTAGAGCTCTGGAGCGGTGATGCCGCCGGTGCCGTTGCCGCCGTCGACCACGACGCGCAGCTTTTTTTTCAGGGTGATGTTGCCCTCGATATACCGCATGTATTCCTCAAGGATGTCCTGCTGGCGAATGCCGCCTTTTTTTTCGGGTGCGAAGGGGCCGTTGACGGCCAGGCGGTAGATTTCCCTGACCTGGTCGCCGTAGAGGGCGGCGGTGCCCAGCATGACCTTGAAGCCGTTGTACTCGCTCGGGTTGTGCGAGGCGGTGATGATGACGGCGCCGCCCAGTTTGTGCTGGAAGCAGGCGTAATAGACGACAGGAGTCGGCACCAGCCCCAGGTCGGTCACGTGCAGCCCGTAGCGGGCCAGGGTGCGGCTGAACAGGGCCTTGATGCGCTCCGAGCTGGGCCGGCCGTCCATGCCCACGGCGATCGTTTTTTTGCCCGCGCGCACGAAAATGGCGGCGACGGCCATGGCGATGCGCTCTACTTCCGGATCGGCCAGCTCCGTCTCCGCCAGGCCGCGGATGTCGTATTCACGAAAAATCGCTTCGTTTAGCATCGTTGGTATCCTCCCGATAGATCGACATTATACCGTAGAAGGATTACGTGAGCAAACTGGTTAAACAGCTTGCCTTCAGGGCTCAGTGAAAAGTGAAAAGTAAAAAGTGAACAGTGAGAAGAAAACAAGGACCAAGCATTCGCCTATGGTTTTTCTTTACCTTTTACTTTTCACTTTTCACATTTCACATATGGTTTGATCTGGGTTTGACTAACCCTTGGGCATTTGCTATATTTCGACCTTGTTCCCACCCCAAAACGGAAAACATACTATCAAAAGGAGCTAGCAATGGGCGAGCGCATCTATGACGTGGGCATTATCGGCGGCGGCATCGTCGGCCTGGCTACGGCCATGGCCCTGGTGAAAGCCGGGGTGCATTCCATCGTCGTCCTCGAGGCCGAAGACAAGCTGGCTGCCCACCAGACCGGCAACAACAGCGGCGTGATCCACTCCGGGCTGTACTACAAACCCGGCTCGCTGAAGGCGCTGAACTGCGTGGCCGGCCGCGAGGCGCTGTATCGCTTCTGCCGCGAGCAGGGGATCGCCCACCAGGCCTGCGGCAAGCTGGTCGTGGCCACGCGGCCGGACGAGCTGGCCGCCCTGGATGCCCTGGAGAAAAAGGGCGTCGCCAACGGGCTGAAAAAGCTGCGACGCCTGGGCGCCTCCGAACTCAAGGAGTACGAGCCGCACGTTGCCGGCATCGCCGGGCTGTGGGTGGGGGAGACGGGCATTGTCGATTACACGAAGGTATGCGACGCCTACGCCGCGATCATCCGTGCGGGCGGCGGCGAAATACGCCTGAACTTCCGCGTAAAGGGTTTTGCCCGGGACAACGGCGAGCTGCGCCTGAGCTCCGACGGCGACGAAGCGCGTTGCCGCAGCCTGGTCAATTGCGCCGGGCTGCAGTCCGACCGCGTGGCCCGCTTGTGCGGAGTCAAGCCGGGGTTGCAGATCATCCCGTTCCGCGGGGAGTACTACGAATTGGTTCCCGGGCGCCACGATCTGGTGCGCAACCTGATCTACCCTGTTCCCGATCCGAACTTTCCCTTCCTGGGCGTCCATTTCACGCGCATGATCGGCGGCGGCGTGGAGGCGGGGCCGAACGCCGTATTGGCGTTCAAGCGCCACGGCTACAGGAAAACCAGCTTCTCCCTGCGCGACGCGGCGCAATTCGCCCTGTATCCGGGTTTTTGGGCCATGGGCCTGAAATTCTGGAAAATGGGCCTCGGTGAATTCTATCGCTCCTTCTCCAAGGGCGCTTTTGTCAGGGCACTGCAACGGCTGGTCCCCGAGATCCAGCCCAACGATTTGGTGCCTGGCGGGGCCGGGGTACGGGCCCAGGCCCTGGAAGCCAACGGTTTCCTGGTGGACGATTTCCGCATCCGCGAGGCCGAGCGCATGGTGCACGTGCTCAATGCGCCGTCGCCGGCGGCCACCGCTTCGATCAGTATCGGCGAGTCGATCGCCGCCATCGCCCTGAAAAATTTCGCGCTAGAACGCCAGCAGAAGGAGCCCTCATGAAGGACCTGGCCGCTCATGTCCGTTCGCAGTTCCCGGCCCTGGCCTCGGGCGCGGTGTTCTTCGACGGCCCCGGCGGCACCCAGGTGCCCCAAACCGTCATCGACGCCGTGGCCGCCTACTTCCGCGAAGCCAACGCCAACGAGCATGGCCTGTTCGCCAGTTCGCGGCGCAGCGACGAGATCATCGCCGCCGGCCGCTCCGCCATGGCCGATTTTTTCAATGCCCGTTCGGCTGACGAGATCGTTTTCGGCGCCAACATGACCACGCTTACCTTCCACCTTTCCCGATCCCTCGGGCAGCTCCTGCAGCCGGGTGACGAGGTCGTGGTTACGCGCCTCGACCACGACGCCAACATCGCCCCCTGGCTCTATCTCCAGGAAAAGGGGGCGGTCATCCGCTGGCTGGAATTCCGCCCCGAGGACTGCACCCTCGACCTGGGCGGCCTGGAGCGGCTGCTCACTAAAAAGACCAGGATCGTCGCCGTCGGCTGCGCCTCCAACGCCTTCGGCACCATCAACGACGTGCCGCGCATCGTCGCCGCCGCCCGCCAGGTCGGGGCCCTGACCTTCGTGGATGCGGTGCACTACGCTCCGCACCGGCCCATCGACGTCCAGCTCCTGGGCTGCGACTTCCTGGCCTGCTCGCCCTACAAGTTTTATGGCCCGCACTCCGGCGTCCTCTTTGGCCGGCGCGAGGTCCTGGAGAGCGTGCGCGCCTACAAGGTGCGGCCGTCCGCCGCCGCCATTCCGGATTGTTTCGAGACCGGCACCAAGAACCACGAGGCCATTGCCGGCATCGCGGCCGCCGTCGACTATCTCGCCGCCATTGGCCGCGATTTGGGAGCGGCTTCCGGATTCGACCATTACGAATCGGGCCGGCGCCGCTGGCTCAAGCAGGCCATGGCCGTGATCATGGAGCATGAATCGCTTCTGTTCACGCGGCTGCTGGTTGGGCTGCAGGAGATTCCCGGTTTGCGCCTCCTCGGCATCAGCGATCCCGCCCGCGCGAGCGAGCGCACGCCCACGGCTTGCTTTACCCTTCCCGGCCTGGCCCCGGCCAAAATCGCCGAAAGCCTGGGCCAGGAAGGCATCCAGGTCTGGGATGGGGACTACTACGCCTGGGAGGCCATGAATTTCCTGGGCCTCGGCGATCGAGGCGGGGCGGTGCGCGCCGGTTTATCCATGTACAACACCGGGGTCGAAGTGGACCGCTTCCTGGAAACCTTGAGCAGGATCGCGCGCTGAGACTGCCAGAAATGCCGCTGAATCCTGTTCGGAGCGCTTTAGCCCTTTGAGTATCCCTGCTACGCGTTCGTCTCCGGTTTTTCCCAACGGGTGATCTCTCGGCTGACGGATTCAGTATCCGTTGCTGCAAGCAGGGCGTCGACCAGTAGCTTGTTGCCGGCGATCCTGCTGGCGGCAGCCAGCAATTTTGCCTGCAGAGCGCTTTGGCGCAGCGACGTCACGATGAGAAAGACCAAACGGACCGGTTCGACAGTGGCGGCATCGGCGATGCCCTTGGGGATGATCCCCAGTGCGATCTTGGGGAGCGATTCATCCTCCAGCCGCAGGTGGGGAAAGGCCACTCCTTCGTTGAAAAAAGTCGAGCTTTCACTTTCCCGCTGCAGCAAGCGCTCGTAAATTTCCTGAAAATCGGCATCCGCATCACAGGCAGATTTGGCCAAGCCGCGCAATACTTCCTTTTTCAGCGCCGGTCCATCCCAAATGAGAATGTGGTTCCGGGTGAGGAAATCGCTGACTCCCGGCTTTTTGCCGGTTCCGGCAGCCGTTCTTTCCGTTGCCGCTTCTGTTGGGGGGGAACTCCGGGCTTGGGTATCCACGACCACGATATTGACGCCCCTGGCTTCGCGGATCAGCCTCTCGGAAAGGGTTTTTTTGAGCTGCAGTTTCTGCATGAGCGATGTCCGGCTGGGGGTGCCGATGATGATGTGCCCGATGCGGTACTCGCGGGCGAAGCGCATGATCGTGCCGGCCAGATCATCGCCTTTGTAGGTAAAGACGATCGCACCCAGCTGCTTGGCCAGCGTCAGGGTGCGGGACAGGTTTTCCTGGGTTTGCATATCGATGTGCAGCGGATCTTCGGCCGCGGTCTGAACGTAAAGCGCATACCAGTTCTTGTTCAGGCGGCCGGCGAAGCGCGAGGCGTAGCGGAGCAGGAAGTCGCTGTTCGGGCCGCGCGAACTCAAGCAGACCATGATCTGGTCGGGCATGGCAGCGCTCTCTTCGTTCTCCTGGTCCTTGCGATGGGCATCGATCTGGGCAGCCAGTTCCCTCAGGGTCAGTTCCCTGAGGTTTTCCAGATGAGCCTGGGTGAAAAAGTTTTCCAAAGCGGTCCGTATCTTGTCTTCCGTGTAAATTTTGCCTGCCGCGAGCCTCTTTCTCAAGTCCTCGGGAGTCAGATCGACGTTGACGATCTGGTCGGCTTCGGTGATCACCGTATCGGGGAGCCTTTCCCGCACCTTGACGCCGACAAGTTTTTCCACCGTATCATAGAGGCTTTCCAGATGCTGGACGTTCAGGGTCGTGATCACGTGGATGCCGGTGGCCAGGATTTCCTGGACATCCTGGTAACGCTTGTGGTTGCGGCTTTCCGGAACATTGTTATGGGCCAGCTCGTCGATCAGCGCCACGGCCGGCTTCCTGGCCAGCACCGCGTCCAGGTCCATCTCCTCCACCTGCATCCCCTTGTATTCCCTGGACCGCCTGGGGATGATCTCGAACCCTTGTAAAAGTTTGACGATGTCCGCGCGGCCATGGGTCTCCACGTATCCGACCACGACGTCGATACCTTCATTTTTTAGCGCCTGGCCTTCCTGGAGCATGCGGTAGGTCTTGCCGACCCCGGCGCAATAGCCGAGATAGATCTTCAGGCGGCCGCGGGCGGAACGCTGGATCAGGCGCAGAAATTTGTCGACTTTTTCCCGGCTCATGTTCGCGATGATTATAGCATTATTCCTGTCCGCACAAGGACAGGTTCAACAGCAGTACGTTGACCCTTTCCTCCCCGAGGATGCCCAGCTGCCGGCCTTCACGGTGGAGCTCTATCAGGCGCAGCACCTGCTCTTTTTTCATTCCCCTGGCCCGGGCGACGCGGTCTGCCTGGGCGATGGCGTTGGCCGGGCTGATATGCGGGTCCAGGCCGCTGGCGGACGCGCTGACCGCATCGGCTGCGATCCGGGAAGCCGCCGGCAAGCGGTTCTCCTTCCGGTAATTCATGATGCGTGTCTTGGCCTCCTCGTGCAGCCGCCTGGACAAGGGGCCCAGGTTGCTGCCGCCCGATTTCACGCCG
Source organism: Candidatus Aminicenantota bacterium (assembly GCA_963732485.1). Lineage (GTDB taxonomy): Bacteria > Acidobacteriota > Aminicenantia > UBA2199 > UBA2199 > UBA2199. The sequence continues at coordinate 169,502 of CAVSZS010000010.1, read as the reverse complement.
GAAACAGCGTAGTCGACTGCGGAAGGCCGGGGATGGAAATAGGCAGGCGAGGTGAAGGGCTGGGCGACCAGGGCGGAGCCGCCGATCTCATTCTCCCGTTCCAGCAGAGAACCGTTGGCTTGTCCGGGGAAGAGCAATTGGCCGATGCCCCAGACGGCCAGCGGATAGATCCCCCCCAGTAGGATGGACAGAAGCGCCACGGCCAGCACGGCCCGTTTGCATTCGCCTGCAAGAGTTTTCATTTTCGCCCCTCCTTAGACCAAGTGGAAAAAGTTGACCATTACATCAATGATTTTAATGCCAATAAAAGGAACGACCAGGCCGCCGATCCCGAAGATCGCCAGGTTGCGCCGCAACAGGGCCATAGCCTTCATGGGCCTGAATTTAACCCCCCTGAGGGCCAGGGGAATGAGCAGGAAGATGATCAGGGCATTGAACACCACGGCGCTGAGAACGGCGCTGAGCGGCGACCCCAGCTTCATGATGTTCAATGGCGCGATCTCCGGAAAAAGGGTGAGGAGCATGGCCGGGAGGATGGCGAAGTATTTCGCGATGTCGTTGGCGATGCTGAAGGTGGTCAGGGCACCGCGCGTCATCAGCATCTGTTTCCCGGTTTCCACGATCTCAATGAGCTTGGTCGGGTTGGAGTCCAGGTCGACCATGTTGCCGGCCTCCTTGGCGGCCTGGGTCCCGGTATTCATCGCCACCCCCACATCGGCCTGGGCGAGCGCCGGCGCGTCGTTGGTGCCGTCGCCGGTCATGGCCACCAGGCAGCCGTTCCGCTGCTCCTTGCGGATCAGCGCCAGCTTGTCCTCCGGGCGGGCCTCGGCCAGAAAATCATCCACTCCCGCTTCCCGGGCAATGGTGGCGGCCGTCAGCCGGTTGTCGCCGGTGATCATGATGGTCTTGATGCCCATGGCCCGCAGCCGGGTGAAGCGGTCCTTGAGCCCGCCCTTGACGATATCCTTGAGATGGATGACGCCCAGGGCTTCCTCCTTTTCCGCCACGGCCAGGGCCGTGCCTCCTTCATTGGAGATATCCTCGATCACCCGGTTCATCTCGGGCGGAAACTCGATGGCGGCGAATGACGAGATGGCGCCGGGCGCGCCCTTGCGGAACTGGTGCAAACCGATGTCGATGCCGCTCATCCGTGTCTGCGCCGAAAAAGAGACAAACCTGGCGCTGGGGATATCCGTGATCGATCGTCCGCGCAGGCCGTGTTTTTTTGCCAGGATGACGATGCTCCGTCCTTCCGGCGTCTCGTCGGCCAGGGAGGCCAATTGGGCAATGTCCGCCAGGGTCTCCAGCGTGACTCCGGGTGCCGGGATGAAGCGCACCGCCTGCCGGTCGCCCAGGGTGATGGTGCCGGTCTTGTCCAGCAGGAGCACGTCGATGTCCCCGGCCGCCTCCACCGCCCTGCCGCTCATGGCCAGGACGTTCCGCTGCACCAGGCGGTCAATGCCGGCGATGCCGATGGCGCTCAGCAGCCCGCCGATGGTCGTTGGCAGGAGACAGACCAGCAGCGATACCAGGACGGTGATGCTGAACGATACGCCGGAGTAGAGCCCGAAAAACTTCAAGGTGAAGATCGCCACCAGGAAAATTACGCTCAGCGCGGACAAGAGGATCGTCAGGGCGATCTCGTTCGGAGTTTTTTGGCGGTTGGCGCCCTCCACCAGGCTGATCATGCGGTCCATAAAACTTTTCCCGGGATCGGCTGTGACGCGGACGATGATGTGGTCTGACAGCACGCGGGTGCCGCCGGTCACGGCGCTGCGGTCACCGCCGGATTCGCGGATGACCGGCGCCGATTCGCCGGTGATCGCCGATTCATCGACCGTGGCGATGCCCGCTATCACTTCGCCGTCGGTTGGGATGGTCTCGCCGGCGCCGACCGTCACGAGGTCATCCTTGCGCAAGGATTCAGCCGGCACCGGCACGGTCGACCGATCCGCCTGCAAACGATTGGCTGTTGCCTGGGAGCGGCTCCGGCGCAGGGAATTGGCCTGGGCCTTGCCCCGGCCTTCGGCCACAGCTTCGGCGAAGTTGGCGAACAGGACCGTGACCCAAAGCCACAGCGAGATCTGCACCGTGAATCCCAGCGGCTCGCCGCGGCTATTTTGAAAGATGGCGGCGGTGGTAAGCAGGGCGCAGCACTCGGTGACGAACATGACCGGGTTCCTGGAGAGTGAGCGCGGGTCGAGCTTTTTTAGCGCCTCCTTTGCCGCCTGCTTCAGAATGTCCCACTGGAAAATGGATGATGCGGTCGGTCGCATGGCGGGTCTCCTAGAATAGTTTGCCGGACATGGTTATCAGGAAATGTTCGGCGAGCGGTCCGAGTGAAATGGCGGGGAAAAAGGTGAGCAGGCCGACGATAAGGATCGTGCCGACCAGGAGGCTGACAAAAGTGAGGCCGTGGACGGGGAAGCTGCCGCTGCCGACGGGAACCGCTTTTTTTGCGGCCAGACTTCCGGCCAAGGCCAGGACCGGGACGAAAAGCAGGAAGCGTCCGGCCAGCATGACCAGGCCGAGGACGACGTTGGCCGGAGTGGAAGTGGCCGCATATCCGGCAAAAGCGCTGCCGTTGTTGCCCGCCGCCGATGAAAAGGCATACAGGATTTCGCTCAATCCGTGCGGCCCATGATTGGCCAGCCCGGCCGTCCCCCAGCGGCTGACGGCTGCCCAGGCCGCCGGCCCGAGGATCAGCATGGCGGAAACCAGGATATAGAACGCGCAGAGCTTGACGTCCGCGGCCTCGATCTTCTTGCCCAGATACTCCGGGGTGCGGCCGACCATCAGCCCGGCGATGAAAACGGCCAGGATAACGAAGATCAGCATGCCGTACAGGCCCGATCCCACGCCCCCGAAGACCACTTCGCCGAGCTGGATGTTGAGCATGGGCATCATCCCGCCCATGGGCGTGAAGGAATCATGCATGGAGTTGACGGCGCCGCAGGAGGCGGAAGTTGTCACCGTGGCAAAAAGCGCCGAGTTGAACACTCCGAAGCGCGCTTCCTTGCCTTCCATGTTGCCGCCGTCAATCGTGGCCAAAGCGTGCAGGCGGGGATTGCCCCTGCTTTCCGCAGTCCAGCAGATCAGCAGGCTGGCCAGGAACAGGACGGTCATGGCGCTCCATACCGCCCAGCCGTGTTTCCTGTTGCCGGTCCGCAACCCCAGGTAGCGGGTCAGGGCGGACGGGATCAGGAAAATGGCCAGCATCTGCAGGAAGTTGGCCAGGGGAGTCGGATTTTCGTAGGGGTGGGCGGAATTGGCGTTGAAAAAGCCGCCGCCGTTCGTACCCAGCATCTTGATCGCCTCCTGCGAGGCCACGGGTCCCTGGGGGATGTACTGGATCCGTTCCTGGCCGGAGGGTTTTTCCAGGCAGGACGCCTTTACGTCCGGCTGGAAATTCTGGATGGTTCCCTGCTGGATGAATAGGAGGGCCAGCAGAAACGACAGGGGCAGCAGAAGGTGCAGCGTGACGCGGATGAGATCGCTCCAGAAGTTGCCGATCGTGCCGGCGCTCTTCCTGGCGATCCCCCGCACCAGGGCGGCGGCGACGGCGATGCCGGCGGCAGATGATACGAAATTCTGAAAAGTAAGGCCCGCCATCTGCGAGAAATGGGACATCGCGCTTTCGCCGGCGTAGTTCTGCCAGTTGGTGTTGCTGGCGAAGCTGGCCGCGATATTGAATGCCAGGGACGGGTCCAAGGCGGCCAGGTGCTGGGGATTCAAGGGCAGGATATGCTGCAGGCGCAGGATGAGATAGGTCAACAGCATGCCGGCCAGGCTGAAGCAGGCGAGAGCCGTCCCGTACTGTTTCCAGTTCTGTTCTTTTTGGCTTTCCTCGCCCAGGGCCTTGAACAGCAGCCTTTCGCCGGCGCCCAGGACGCTAGAAAAAATCGTCCTGTCTTTTGTCTCCAGGACCTTGTACAGGTAGGCGCCCAGCGGCCGGGTCAGCAAAAGAAGCAGACCGGCGAACAACGCCAATTGCAGCCAGCTTGATAGACCCATGGTTCTCCTCGCTTAAAATTTCTCGGGCTTGAATATCGACACGAACAGGTAAACGACCAGAGCCAGTGCGGCGACGCCGATGATGATCTGCATCATTTCGCGACCTCCTCCAGGAACTTCCCCAGGCGCAGGCATAAGAGGGTAAACCCCGCCATCAGCAGGATGAAAAGCAGGTCTGTCATCATGAATCTCCCTTGACCGGTACGTCGCCGGCATCCAGGCTGAAAAAGAACGTGGTTCCTTGCCCTTCCGTGCTGACGAAATAGATCTGACCATGGTGAGCCGTGACGATCTCCTTGGCGATGCTCAGTCCCAAGCCCACACCGCCTTCGGCATCGGCTCCCGGCGCGCGGAAAAACTTGTCGAAGATCTTTTTATGGAATTTCTGGGCTATGCCGCGGCCGGAGTCCGCGACCGAAAACAGAACCTTGCCGCCCTCCATTTTTGCCGACAGCCGCACCTCGCTGCCGACAGGGGAGTACTTGATGGCGTTGGAGAGCAGATTGGCGAAAACGTACAGGATGCGGGAACGGTCGGCGCGTACGTCGGGCAGGTCAAGGGGCAGATCGACTTCGAGGCGGATCCCCTTGTCCTGGGCTTGGCGGAAGAAAGGAGCGCTCGCTTCCTCCACCAGCGTGTGCGGCGAAATCCTGTCCAGGTTCAAAGCGACCTTTCCTGACTCCAGTCTTCTGATGTCGAGGAGATCCTCGATGATTCCGTTCAGCCTTTCGCTCTCATCGCGGGCGGAAACCAGCAAGTCGGCCTGCTTTTCGTTCAGGCTGCCTACGTTCTCCGCCAGCAGCAGGTGGAGCGCCATGCGGATGGAGGTCAGGGGGGTTTTCAATTGGTGGGAGACCGTCGAAAACAAGTCTTTCTTGATCTCGTCGTTCTGCATCAGCAGGGTGACGTCTTCCAGGATGATGATCGACCCCGTAAGCTCCTTTTCGTCATTGAAAATGGGGATCACGCGCGGCGCATAGAATCTTTCCTGGTTTTCGCTGAATTGCTGGATGATCTCATGTTTGATTTCAGCGGCCGCCGCCATGGGATTCTTCATGAGGGTGCGCTGGATTTCCCCCAGCCAGGGATACGGCGCCTGTTCGATCGACGTGTTGGGGACCAGCCCGAAATGGCTGCGGGCCGCCGTCGTGGCGATCTCGATCATTCCCTCGGCATCGACGATGGCGATGGCTGCCGGCAGGTTCTTGAACGCCTCCTGGGTGGAGCGCTGGATGCGCAGGAGTTTCGCCTGGTCCGAGCGGCGGAATAGACGCAGGCTGGACACCATGGCGTTGAACGCTTCGGAAAGCTGGCCGATCTCATCGCGGGCGTCCACCTGGATCACCAGGTTCAGATTCCCATTGCGGATCTCCTGGGTGGATTCGATCAGGCGGCGGATGGGCCGCAGGATCCAATAGTTGCTGAACAGCATGAAGAGCAGGGCGATGAGAGAAGAAAAGCCCAGAAAATAAACCATGTCGCGCCGGGCCTGAGCCGCCTTGCGCCGGGCCCGGTTGTTGGCCGCGTTCATGTTCTCCTGGTTCATCTGCAGGATGGTCCCGGCCTTGCTTTTGATCTTCTTGAAGAGAGGAAACAGATCATTAAAATAGATCTGCCGCAATGACTGCGGAGCGGATCTCATGAACTCTTCGAGACTCCGTTCGTAAAGCCCGAACAGCAATTTCAGTTCTGCGGCCCGGGCGGCTTCGCCGGGCAGGGTCAGGTTGCTCAATTCTGCTTGCAGGGCGTCCTTGAAACGCCGCTGGTTGTTTTCGATCTGGACGATCCCTTCCCTCATGAATCCCGAAAGAATGAACAGCAGCCCGCTATCCATCCTCTCCAGCGCATCCATCATCTGTTGGCAGGCAATGACGCTGCGATAGTTCTCCCGGAGGATCACGTCGATTGATTTTCCCAGTTCGTTGAAGCGCCGGATGCTTTGCCAGGAGATCAAGGCAGCGATCAGCAGCAGCATGGCGAATACGACGAATATTTTTTGTCTCAATGTGAATTTCATTGTCGACTCCATGGATCAGCATGCATGACTCTTGCCAAAGCGTGAATGGCTCAGGGCCTGATTTTTGAGGCTTTTATGATCTTGCGGATTGAATTATGCAATCCAAGCCCCTGGCCGCCTTGCATTTTGCAGGGCCGGGCCGGTCCATGCGCGCCGGGCTCAAATGCCGTATTTTTTTCTTTTGCGCCAGAGGGTGGCGCTATCGATGCCAAGGGTGTCGGCGGCCTCCTGCATGGAGGTCGTGGATGCCAGAATGCGGCGAATATGGATCTCTTCAATCTTGTCGAGATTGACCGCGTCCCCCAGGCGGGGCAGTTCCGCGCTCTCGCAGATCTTTTCCGGGAGGCACTCCTTGCCGACGCTATCCGTCTTGCAGAAGATGGCGATGCGCTCGATGGTATTGCGCAGTTCGCGGAGGTTCCCCGGCCAGGAATAGCTGCGGAGCGCCGCCAGCGCCTCCGCGCTGAAGCCTTTGTAGGTCCGGTGATTGCTGCGCCCGAAAAAGGACAGCATGTTGCCGGCAATGGCCGCGATATCCTCTTTCCTGTCCCGCAGGGGCGGCATCTCGATCTCCACCACGTTCAAGCGATAATACAGGTCTTCCCTGAATCTCCCTTCCATGACGGCTTTTCCCAGGTCAAGGTTGGATGCGGCGATGAGTCGTACGTCGGCATTCCTGGTGATGTTCTCTCCGATGCGCTCATATTTTTTATCCTGGATGAAGCGCAGGAGCTTGGGCTGTATCGCCAGGGGCAGGTCGCCGATCTCGTCCAAAAAAAGCGTGCCTTCCCGGGCCTGCGAGATGCGCCCGGGGAAGTCCTTGAGCGCGCCGGTGAAGGAACCCCGGGCATGGCCGAAAAGCTCGCTTTCCAGGAGCTCAACGGACAGGGAAGGACAGGAGACGCTGAGGAAGGGCTTGCTCGCCCTGGGGCTCCAGTCATGGATGGCCCTGGCCAGAATGGATTTTCCGGTGCCGCTCTCCCCCTTGAGCAGGATGGTGGCGCTGGCGACGGCGGCTTCCTGCGCCATGGCGAGGACTTTTTGCATGGGGGCGTTTTTTGTGGAAAAATCGATCTCCGGCTGGCTTGCGGTCAGGCTGGAGCGGAGATAGTCGATCTGTCTCTGCATATCCCCGATTTCGAGAATCTTGTCGATGACCATCTTGATCTGGGCCGGCGTGAATGGCTTGGGGATATAGTCGGTGGCTCCCTTGCGGATGGCGTCAATGGCTGAGTCGATGGACGCATAGGCGGTGATGATGACGATCTTCGCCCGCGGCGAATGCATCTGCAGGTAGGGGATCAGGTCCAGCCCGTTTTTGGTTCCCAGGCGCAGGTCAAGGAAAGCCACGTCAAAAACGGTCTGCTTGATCTCGTTCACAGCGTCAGCGAAATTACTGACGGCCCGGACCCGGCAGCCTTCGATTTCGAGGCATAGGGAAATGGTTTTGCGGATGTTCGTCTCGTCGTCGACGACCAGCACGTTCAGATCCGGCCGTCCGCCGGCTATTTTTTGGTTTTCGTTCATTTTGTCGCCATGACCTGTTGGAACACCATCTCCAGGCTGGCTAAATTTTATTCTTATTTTTCAATAAGTCAATCCATCGGGAATAGGCCAAGCCGTTGACAACCCGTCCGGGTTCCCCTATAATTTTTTTCCGCCATTGGCACGATTCCCGGACACGACAAGTGGAGTTCAGCGGATCAAAAAGGAGGCGCGACCATGTCCCTGAGACCGCAATTGAGACTTCTGAGCGATGAATTGATCGAGCGCATCGTCGGCGAAGCCCGGGACATCCTGGGCCATTTGGGGACCAAGGTGCAAAACCCCCGGGTACTGGAGCTCCTGGGCGGATACGGCGCCCGGGTGGACCTGGGAAAAAGCCATGCCTGGTTTCCCGCTGCGGTACTGGACCGGGCGCTGGCCTCCGTTCCGCATTCGTTCAAGCTGTATGATGTGCTGGGCGCCGAGACCCACGATTTTTCGGGAACCAAGGTGCATTTTACCCCGGGATCGGCCGCCTTGCATATCCTGGATCATCACACGCAGCAGATCCGCAAGCCCGACACCGCGGATTACGTGCGCTACGTGCAGCTCCTCACCGGCCTGGGACATATCGCCGCCCAAAGCACGGCCTTCATCCCCGCCGACGTGGTCGATCGCGTCTCCGACAGCTACCGGCTCTTTTTGAGCCTGCTCTACGGCGAGAAGCCGGTGGTCACGGGCACCTTTACCATCGAGTCTTTCCGGGTGATGCGCGACATGCAGCTGGCCGTGCGCGGGAGCGAACAGGAGCTGCGCGCCAAGCCGCTGACGATCTTTTCCTGCTGTCCGACCTCGCCCCTGAAATGGAGCGAGATCACGTCGCAAAACGTGGTCGATTGCGCCGCCGCCGGCATCCCTGCCGAATTCATTTCCATGCCGCTCTCCGGTTTCATGGCCCCGGTCACCCTGGTGGGCACGCTGGTGCAGCACACGGCCGAGACATTGAGCGGCATCGTCATCAGCCAGGCCGCTTGCCCGGGGACGCCGGTCCTGTACGGCGGGTCGCCGGCCGTCTTCGACATGCGCTACGAGACGACGCCCATGGGCGCGGTGGAAACGCAGATGGTGGATTGCGCCTATAACGAGATCGGCAAGCATCTCGGCTTGCCCACGCAGGCCTATATCTCCTTAAGCGACGCCAAGCTTCTCGACGCCCAGGCCGGCCTGGAGACCGCCATGGGCGCGACCCTGGCCGCCCTCTCCGGCATCAACAGCATCTCCGGTCCCGGCATGCTCGATTTCGAGAGCTGCCAGAGCCTGGAAAAACTGGTCCTGGACAACGAGATATGCGGCATGACCCTGCGCCTGGTGCGGGGCATCGAGCCGCGGGAGGATTTTCCGGCCCGGCCCATATTCGAGGAGTTGTTGCGCGACGGGCACCTGCTGATCGCGCCGCACACGCGCCGCCACTTGAAGAACGAGCACTATTTTCCCGGGCCGGTCATCGACCGCGCCAACCTTTCGCGCTGGCGCGAAGACGGCAGCCTGACCCTTGGCGAGAGAGCCCACCGGGAGGTTCAGCGGCTGGTCGCCGCCTGGCGGCCATCGCGCCTCGCAGCCGGCAGCAAGAAGGAGCTGTGCGCGCTGATGGAAAAAGAAGCGCGGCGCTGCGGCATGGACCGCCTTCCCGATCGCGGCAGCGAAGCATGAACGATTTCCCGCTGGCGCGGCTGGAGCCAGACTCCGCCTCGGTCTACGCCGCCCTGGGTTTGAAAAGGGGCGCCGAACCCTCGGCGCGCGCAGCCGCCCTCCTGCCCCGGGCGCTGGAAACGTTCCGCGCCGTCAGCGAGCCGCGCGGCATGAGCCGGACTGTCGCCGCCGGCGAATTCGCCGCTATTTTTGCCGGAACGGGGCGCAACGAGCCGCAGGCGCCCCTGGCCGGGATCTATCCGCGCGCCGAGCGCCTGGATCTGTTCGCGTTCACGCTGGGAGAGCGGATCAGCGCCGAGATCGCGCGTCTCTTCGCCGGCAGCGACTTCGCCCTCGGCTCCGTGCTCGACGCCGTCGCCTCGCTGGCGGCCGACAACGCCGGCCGCCTTGCCGAGGAGCGCCTCGCTCAGCAAGCAGCCGCGACGGCGAAGACCTTTTTATACAGCCCGGGCTTTTGCGGCTGGCACATCAGCGCGCAGGAACCGCTGTTCGCCGTCCTGCGCCCGCAGGCGATCGGCATAACCCTGAATGCCAGTTTTCTGATGTCGCCGTTGAAATCCATCTCCGGGGTGCTGGTGTCCGGGCCGGCCGCCATCCACGGCATCGCCGCGGGCTATCCGTTTTGCGGTTGCTGCCAAAGCCCGGTTTGCCGTGAAAGACGGATTGGTTTATCGGAATAAACAGGAGGATGACCATGGAAATACTCTCTCGCATCGCTCAGGGCCTTGAGGCGGGTGACGATGCCGCCGTGCCGCAGCTGACCCGCGACGCCCTAGCCCAGGGGATCGATGCCACGACCGTCCTCGACGAAGGGCTGATCGCCGGCATGAACGTGGTGGGAGAAAAATTCCGCATTCATGACATTTTTCTCCCCGATGTCCTGCTGGCGGCGCGGGCCATGTATGCCGGCATGGACGTGCTCAAGCCCCTGCTCATCAGCGCCGGCGTCGCCAGTCGCGGCCGGGTGGTGATCGGCTCGGTGCAGGGCGACCTGCACGACATCGGCAAGAACCTGGTCGGCATCATGCTCAAGGGCGCCGGCTTCGAGGTGATCGACCTCGGCAACGACGTATCCGCCGCGGCGTTCGTCGAAGCGGCCAAGAGCCAGCAGGCCCGGGTCATCGGCATGTCGGCATTGCTGACCACCACCATGCCGGTGATGAAGGAGGTCGTCGACCTGCTGAAGAAGGAAAGCCTCTGCGACCGCATCAAGACGATCATCGGCGGCGCCCCCGTCTCCCGAGACTACGCCGACGAGATCGGCGCCGACGCCTACGGCTACGATTGCGCCCAGGCCGTCGAGCAGGTCAAGCATCTGGCCGCGGTTGTTTCATGAAGGAAAGCCTCAAGGCCCGGATCGTTGCCGGCGACGTGCTGCTGGCCGATGGCGCCATCGGCTCGCTGCTCCTGGAGCGCGGCCTGGCCCCGGGGGCGGCTCCGGAAAGCCTGAACCTGTCCCAGCCGCAGCTGCTGGAAGAAATTGCCGGCCTTTACCTCGAGGCCGGCGCCGAGATCATCCAGAGCAACACCTTCGGCGCTTCGCCGCTGAAGCTTGCCCATTACGGTCTTGCCGACAAGGCCGCAGCCATCAATGAAAGCGGCGTGGCCGCCGTGCGCCGGGCGGTCGGGGAGCGGGCCTGGGTATCGGCTTCCTGCGGGCCCAGCGGCCGGATCCTGAAGCCCTTCGGGGATACGGAAGCGGAACAGGTGTACGAAAGTTTCCGCACCCAGATGCAGGCCGTGATCAACGCCGGCGCCGACGCTGTCTGCGTCGAGACCATGTCCGACATCAACGAAGCGCGGCTGGCGGTCCAGGCGGCTCGCAGTGTTTCCGCCTCGATCCCGGTCATGGCCACCATGACCTTTGAACCTACGCCGCGCGGCTTCTTCACCATCATGGGCGTCTCGATCGCCAGGGCCTGCCGCGAGCTCGAGGACGCCGGCGCCGACCTGGTCGGGTCCAATTGCGGCAACGGCAGCGCCCGGATGGTCGCCATCGCCGAAGAATTCAAAAAAAACACCAGGTTGCCCCTGCTGATCCAGGCCAACGCCGGAGTTCCCGAGCTGCGCCAGGGAAAGGTCCATTATCCCGAGACTCCCGAGTTCATGGCCGGGCTGGCAGGCGCCTGGCTCGACGCGGGCGTTGCCGTGATCGGCGGCTGCTGCGGCACCACTCCCGGCCACACGCGGGCCATGCGCCGGGCCCTGGATGAGGAGTTAAAAAAGCACCATGGCCATACATCGTCTTGAATCGATTTTCAACCCGCAGCGCATCGCCCTGATCGGCGTCAGCTCCAATCCGAAAAGCGTCGGCGGCAAGGTGCTGAGCAACCTGGTCGGCAGCGGTTTCCGCGGCGTTGTCTATCCGGTCAATCCCGATTTCGAGGCCGTCATGGGCATTCCGTGCTTCGCCGGCCTGCGGCAGCTGCCGCGCCCGGTGGACGTGGCGGTGATCTGCGCCCCGGCCGCCAAGGTGCCGGGCATCGTGAGCGAATGCGGCGAGGCGGGCGTCGCCGGGGTGGTCATCATTTCCTCGGGCTTCCGCGAGACCGGGGCCGCGGGCAAGGCGCTGGAGGATGAGGTCCTGGCCGCGGCACGCCGTTTCGGCACCATGCGCATCCTCGGCCCGAACTGCCTGGGGCTCATCGTGCCCGGCCGCCAGCTCAACATGAGCTTTGCCGGCGCCATGCCCAAGAGCGGCCATATCGCCTTCATCTCCCAGTCGGGGGCGCTGTGCGCCGCGGTTTTGGACTGGGCCATGGAGGAGAACATCGGCTTTTCCTGCGTCGCCTCGATCGGCAACGCTCTGGATGTGGATTTCGGCGACCTGATCGACTATCTTGGCGAGGATGAAAAAACCCGGTCCATCATCCTCTACGTGGAGTCGATCGGCCAGGCGCGCAAGTTCATGACCGCGGCCCGCGCCTTTGCCCGCGGCAAGCCCATCGTGGCCTACAAGGCGGGCCGTTTTCCCGAGTCGGCCCAGGTGGCCGCCTCGCATACCGGCGCTCTCGCCGCCGAGGACGCGGTCTATGACGCCGCTTTTCAGCGCGCCGGCCTGGCCCGGGTGCTGGACATCGGCGAGATCTTCGATTGCGCGGCGCTGATCGGCCGCCAGAAGACCCCGCTGGGGCCGCGCCTTGCCGTGGTCACCAACGCCGGCGGCCCGGGAGTGATGGCTGCCGACGCGCTGATCGACGCCGGCGGCGCCCTGGCCGTACTCGCGCCCGCCACCCTGGCCGCGCTGGACGAAGCCCTGCCTCCCTGCTGGTCGCACGGCAACCCGGTAGACGTGCTCGGCGACGCGCGCTCCAAGCGCCTGGCCAAGGCGGTGGAGATCGTTCTGGGCGACCCGGGCGCCGACGCCGTGCTGGTGATCGTCACGCCGCAGGCCATGACCAACCCGCTGGCCATGGCCCACGCCCTGGTGCAATTGAAAGACCTGTCGGCCAAGCCGGTGCTGGCCGCCTGGCTGGGAGGGGAGAGCATGCGCCTGGGCCGTGCCGCCATGTCCGAGGCCGGCATCGCCAACTACCGCACTCCCGAGCAGGCGGTGCGCGCCTTCATGACCCTGGTCGCTTACGCGCGCAACCTGGACAGCCTTTACGAGACTCCCCGGGAAATCCCGCTGGCCTTCACTCCCGACCGCCAGCGGCTGCACGCCGAGTTGCAGCGTCTTGCCGGCGGCCAAAGGCGGGTCCTCAGCGAGAACGCATCCAAGTCGCTGCTCGAGGCCTACGGCATCCCGACCGCCCGGCCGCAGGCGGCGGCCACGGCGCAGGAAGCGGCGGTGCTGGCCCGGCAGATCGGCTTTCCCGTCGTACTCAAGGTCCTGTCGCCCGACATCACGCACAAGAGCGACGTGGGTGGCGTGGTCCTCGACCTGCGTGACGAGGACATGGTCACCCGGGCCTTCGCGGGAATCATGGAGCGAACGCGGCAAAAATTGCCGACGGCGCGGCTGGAAGGAGTGAGCGTCCAGCCCATGGTCGACGGAGCGGAAGGGGTGGAGCTCATCCTCGGCATCAAGCAGGACCCGGTCTTCGGCACCGTGGTGTTGGCCGGCATGGGGGGAACGACCGCCGAACTGTTCGCCGACCGCAGCCTGGGCTTTCCGCCGCTCAACGAGCGCCTGGCCAGGCGCATGCTCGAGTCGCTGAAGATCTGGCCGCTGCTCAACGGCTACCGCGGCCGCCGACCGGCGCGCATCGACCAGCTGCTCGAAGTGCTGATCCGGCTTTCGTATTTCGCCGCCGACTATCCCGAGGTCGTCGAGCTGGACATCAATCCGCTGCTGGTCACGCCGGAGCGGGTGATCGCCCTGGACGCCCGCCTGGTCGTCGACGGCAGCCATGCTGCCGGCGACAGTCATCCCTTCGCCCACCTGGCCTTGCGCCCCTATCCCGAGCACTACATCCGCCAGGCGCGCCTGCCCGACGGCACCGAGGTGCAGCTCAGGCCGATCCGACCCGAGGACGAGCCGCTATGGATGGCGCTGCTGGCCGGCTGCTCGCGCGAGTCCATCTACGCCCGCTTTCGCCATTTTTTCCAATGGCAGTCGCACCAGGCGGCGGTACGCTATTGCTTCATCGACTACGATCGCGAGATCGCCATGGTGGCCGAGCTGGAGCGCGACGGCAAGCGCGAGCTCCTGGGCGTGGGGCGGCTCGTGGCCGACCCCGACCACGAGAGCGTGGAATATGCCGTCCTGGTGAGCGACAAGTGGCAGAACAAGGGGGTGGGCAGCGTCCTGACCGAATGCTGCCTGGAGATCGCCGGTCACTGGGGGCTGAAGCGCGTCGTCGCCCAGACCGGCAGCGACAATGCGCGCATGCTGGCTCTTTTTCAGCGCCTGGGCTTTGTGACGACGCCGTCGGCCGACGGCTCGGTGATCGAGGCGGCCAAGGAACTGACACCCAAGGAGGGCGGCGCGCTTCGCGACACCTGACGGGCGTACGTGAGCCGGGGTGTCAGCGGTGGATGAGGCGGCTCAAGAGCGGCCTGCGGATGGCGATGGCGCCGTGCGGGCACATTTCCTGGCAGCAGTAGCAGCGGATGCAGCGCTCGTAATCATACACCGGCTTGCCGTCCGGCCCGATCGGGCGCACGGCCTTGGGCTCCAGCGGGCAAACCTCGGTGCATATCCCGCAGTCGCGGCAAAGCGCCGCATCGATGGTTGGCCGCGGCGTGAGCCATTTTTTCAGGTAATACGGGAACGAGCGGTCGAAAGCGCACGGCCGGCTGGCGGACGACCTTGAAGTCGGGGCAAGCCAGGAGGGAAACCTCGTCACCGCAGACTTCGATCTCGCTGTCAACCCAGGTGCCGAGGCCGCTTTCGCCTCCCGGCTTCATGGTCGGGACGAATTCGGCGGGCATTCGCACCAGGCGGCAGAACACCGCGTCCAGGGCCACCGGGTCGCTGGAAAGCAGCAGGAGATTCATGCGGCGGGGCGTTCCCGATCCCGGGCCGTTGCCCTCCATGGCCACGATGCCGTCCAGCACGTACAGGCGGGACCTCAGGTAGCGGTTGATGTCGACCAGCATGGCGGCGAAATGCTCGGCTGCGCGGCATCTTGACGTGGTATTCCCCCTTGCGTATCCCCGGGACGCAGCCGAACTGGTTCTTGACGGCGCCGGTGATGCGCATGAAACCATGGGTTTTCATCTTGGCCAGGCTGACGATGCCGTCGGCCGCCAGCGCCTCGCGGGACAGGATCAGCTGCTTGGCGATCAGAGCTTCGTTGAAGCTGACCTGGACCGGGGCGGAAAGGTCGGCCTGCTCCATGCCGATCTCGCGGGCGGCTGCCGCCAGTCCGGCCTTCGCCGCCGCACCTGCTGGCGCTGCCGATGCCCGGCGAATCGCCGAAGCGCACCCTGGCGCCGGCCTCCTGCAGCAGCAGTCCCATGGCCTTGAGCACAGCCGGGTGGGTGGTGACGTTCTTTTCCGGGGCGGCGCCGATCAGCAGGTTGGGCTTGAGCAGGATGTTTTCACCGGCGGCGCTGAAGCGACCGATGCCCCCCAGAAGGCCGACGCCGCGGCGCAAGGCGGCCAGGACGCGGCTTTCATCGTAGTCGGGGCAGGAGACCAGGGCGACGGACGCTTTCACGGTTGGGTCAGGAACGCGGCCGGCCTTGACGACCGCTCACTCGAATTGCTGGCGTGCGTGGCGGCTGGGCTCGCTTTCATTGCCCTTGTTGTCGACGGCGGCGACCGCGTAGATATACATCTGGCCTTTTGCCACCTGGCGGTCGCGGAAAAAATTATCAGCGACCGCGGCGTCGAGGATCTTGAATTCGTCATCCCGCGGTGATCTGCGGTAGACGACATAGTGATGCAGGTCGCGGTCGCGCACGGCTTCCCAGGTCAGGAAAACATGGTCCCTGGCGGTGAAGGTGACCAGGTTCACGGGCACGTCGGGAGGGAAGGTGTCCTGGATTTTCATGCGCACGGCATTGGACGGCGCGCTTTCGATGCGCGCGTCAAGGAGGCTGGCTACCTGGTACTCGTATTCGCCGTCGCGGCTGGTGTCGCGGTCCTCGTAATACTCGCCCTTCACGGCCTTGGCGTTGATGGCGGTGAATGCCGCGGGTTCTTTCTCCTGCAGGATGCGGCGCAAGACCCGGTAGCCGGCCAGGGCGGAAATGGGCTGCCCATCGCTGTCGGCCGGCGGGCGGCTCCAGCTGAGGACCACGACCTTGCCTTCGCGGCCGGCCTTGAGGTCGCGGATCGGCGCCGGCGGCGTGCGCGTCGTGATCTTTTCCACGGCGCTCAGGGCCGAGCGCGAGCGGCCGTACTGGTACGCCAGGGCGAAGGCGTGCTCCCTGTCCTTGAGTTGCTTGGCTTTGAAGGGCAAGGCGCAGGCGAAGACGCCGCCGGGGCGGCTGCTGAGCTCGGCATGCTTGAATCTGGCCAGCAATTCGCTCCTTTTTTCGAAGGTTTCGGGGTTGAACGGCTTGGCCAGGTGCAGGACGGCCACGCTGCGCACCTGGGCGGCCAGCAACGGGGTTTTCTTGTCCATGAGCAGCTCGGGGAACTTCCAGCTCAGCTCGATTTCTTCGCCGACCTGGCGGAGCTCCAAGGCCACGACAGGGGGCGGCAGTTTTTCGGGCTCGAGCACCAGGGGACCTTTTTTGCCGCAGGCGGGCAGCAGCAGCAAGGCCGCCGCCAGGAGGAGGATGTTGTTTTTCATTTGGCTCACAGGATGTATTTGCTCAGATCGCCGTCCTTGATGATGCTCTGAACCTTCTGGCGCACGTAGTCGCTGTCGATGCGCACCTGTCCGTGCTCCAGGTCCGAGGCCTCGAACGAGATGTCTTCCATCACTTTTTCCATGATGGTGTGCAGCCGGCGGGCGCCGATATTCTCCGAGGCGGTGTTAATCTCCACGGCCATGGTGGCGATTTCCTCGATGGCGTCGGGGGTGAATACGATCTCCAACCCCTCGGTGCCCAGCAGGTTCTGGTATTGCTTGACCAGGGCGTTTTGCGGCTCGGTCAGGATGCGCACGAAATCGGCGCGGACAAGCGACTCGAGCTCCACGCGGATGGGGAAGCGGCCTTGCAACTCGGGGATCATGTCGGCGGGCTTGGCCACGTGAAAGGCGCCGGCGCCGATGAACAGGATATGATCAGTTTTGACCATGCCGTACTTGGTGTTGACCGTGGTGCCCTCGATGATCGGCAACAGGTCGCGCTGCACGCCCTCGCGCGAGACCATGGGACCATGGCCGCCGCTTTCGCGGCCGGCGATCTTGTCGATCTCGTCGAGAAAGACAATGCCCATCTGCTCGGTGCGGTGGATGGCGATCTTGGAGACCTGGTCCATGTCCAGCAGGCGGTTCTGCTCTTCCTGGAGCATGTGCCCGAAGGCCTCCTCCAGGGTCATCTTGCGTTTTTTCGCCCCGCGGGCGCCCATGAGGTTGGGCATCATCTCGCTGATCTGGATGCCGATCTCCTCGACGCCGGACGCGGAAAAGATTTCGAAGGGCAAGGACGAATTGCTCTTGACCTCGACCTCGATGACGCGGTCGTTCAGTTTGCCCGCCCGCAGCAGCTGGCGCAGCTTCTCCCTGCTGGCAGCGAAACTTTCCGCCTCGTTCTCGCCTTCGGCGGCCGGCTCCTTGGCATTCGCGGGCGGCGGCAGCAGGATGGACAGGATCTTCTCCTCGGTGTTGCGCCGGGCTTTTTGGTCGTTCTCGGCCATCTTTTCGGCTTTGACCAGGTCGACGGCGATGCGCACCAGGTCGCGCACCAGCGACTCCACGTCGCGGCCCACGTAGCCGACCTCGGTGAACTTCGATGCTTCCACTTTCAGGAAGGGGGAGCGGGTCAGCTTGGCCAGGCGGCGGGCGATCTCGGTCTTGCCGACGCCGGTGGGGCCGATCATCAGGATGTTCTTGGGGATGATGTCCTCGGCGATGGCGGCGGGAAGTTTCTGGCGGCGAAAACGGTTGCGCAGCGCGATGCTCACCGCTTTCTTGGCGTTTTTCTGGCCGATGATGTACTTGTCGAGTTCCCTGACGATCTCCTTGGGGGTCAGCTCATCGCCTTTGTTGATCAGGGCGTCGCCCATGGTCAGAGCTCCTCGATGGTAAAGTTCTTGTTGGTGTAGATGCAGATGTCGGCGGCGATGGCCAGCGACCGCTCCACGATGCCGCGGGCGTCGAGTTTCGTCTCGCGGCTGAGAGCCAGCGCCGCGGCCTGGGCGTAGGGCCCGCCCGAACCGATGGCCAGGACGTTTTCGTCGGGCTCGATGATGTCGCCGGTGCCCGAAAGGATGAACATCTTCTCCTCGTTGGCCACGATGAGCATGGCTTCCAGCCGGCGCAGGACCTTGTCGGTGCGCCAATCCTTGGAGAGCTCGACGGCGGCGCGGGCGATGTTGCCGTTGTATTCCTCGAGCTTGGCTTCGAAGCGCTGAAAGAGGGCGAAAGCGTCCGAAGTGGCGCCGGCAAAGCCGGCAAGTACCTTGTCGTTGTAGAGGCGGCGGATCTTTTTCGTCGTGTGCTTCAGGACGATGTTCTGGAACGTCACCTGGCCGTCGGCGCCGATGACCACGTTGCCGCCCTGGCGGACACAGAGCACGGTGGTGGCGTGGAAGTCTGTTTTCATGAGGCGATTTTAAAGCTTTTCTCCGGTCAAGTCAACGCGGGCAAGCCGGGCCCGGCTTTCAATAAATTGAACTGACGGCACTCCCCCCGCGCCTGGCCGAATACTACTTGGGATTGATTCGCCGGATTTAATCCATCAGTCGTAAGCGAGCCGTTGCCGTCGCGCGTCCATCATCATGGAGAGGGGATTTGGGACCGTTCGGGGAAGGTCCCCGGCGGATTCAGCTTCAGCCGCCACGGGCTGGAGGAGGGCGCTATGGTCGAGAAGAACTGTTGGCTGGGACAAAAAAAATGGCGAAGGGCCCTTTGTCCGTTCGCGCTGCTTGTGTCGGGAATCGTACTGAGTGGAATGCTTGGCGCCGCCGGCGTTGTCAGCGAGCCGGCAGCCGGCAGCCGGCTGCAATCGATGCGTGTCGACGGCTATTTCGACCCGGGACAGAATTTTCTGGACGCCACCGCCAGGCTGCGCTTTTCCGGCCCGGCCGGAGCCAGGCAGTTTTGGCTGGCCAATGAGCTGCAACTGCGCTGGGTGCGCGGCGGCCGCATGACCGTCGAGCCCTTCGCCAGCGAAACGGGTCTTTTTGTGGTGCAATGCCCGCCGGAAAACGAACTGGAATTCAGCTATAGCGGCCGGCTCGCCAGCAAGCCCGATCCCTTCGAGCCATCCCCGAAGCAGGGCACGCCTGGCGAAAGCGACGACCTGCGCTTCCTTTCCTATATCACGGACTACTACCCCCACCCGCAGCTGGATTTCGCGTCCATGGAAATGAACATGCGCATCCCCAGCGGCTGGAATTGCCTGGGCAGCGGCACCTTGCGCGCGGTGCAGTCGACGGGCGGGGGAAACACGTATTCTTTTGCCAACTCCGAAGCCAAGGGCATGTCGCTCGTTTGCGGGCGCTTCCAGCAGCTGGCCCGGTTGCCGGGCACCGTCCCGATCCGCCTGCATGGCTGGGCCGGGTTCGATTACCGGCGCTGCTATTCCGACGCCGGGCTGGCCAGGCTGATCTCGTTTTACCAGGAGCGCTTCGGAGCGCTGGGCGTCCCCGAACTCAACATCCTGTTCCGGCGCGGGCAAAATTTCGGCGGCATCAGCTATAGCGGCCTGATCGTACTGAACGTCGATGATGACTGGACGCGTTTTCAGTCCCGGACCCGCTCCAACCCGGGGGCAACGTCGCTGCTGGCGCTGGACAATGCCTGGAACGACCTGATGGCGCATGAGCTGGCCCACCAGTGGTGGGGAGGGCTCGTCTCCTGGGAGACGGTCTCCGATAACTGGATCACCGAGGGGTTGGCGACCTATTCCAGCCTGCTGTTCCTGAAGGAATGCCGCGGGGAAAAGGCCTTCGCCAGGGTGCTCCGGCGTTTACGCAACGATGTGAAGCGCTACGCCGGCCTGGGCGTGCCGGCTGACGGCTCCAAGCTGAAGCTGCTGCATCGCGACATCAGGATATACCAGGCGCTGGTGTACGCCAAGCCGGCCCTGATGCTGGCGGCGCTCGCGGACACGATCGGCGAAGCCGAGCTCTGTCGCCGCCTGCGCAGTTTCCTTGCCGATCGCCGCGGCCGCAACGTGGGCACCCTGGAATTCCTGGAGCGGATGAGTGCCGGGGATGACGCCTTGCGGCTGCGCCTGGAGGCGTGGATCAGCGCCCGCGGTTTGCCCGAGAGACTGTAAGACCCAAGGCGAGTGGTAGTGATAGTGATAGTGTTAGCAGCCGCAATCAATTGCTCAATAGAACTAAAATTCCAAATCCCATATATTTTTCGACAGTAGGGAACGCAAATTTGCGTTCCCTACCATCCTTCAAATCACGTATCACGCATTACTCATCACGCAGCCTTTGATCGCTGGTTTTATTGACAGGGACAGCGATTTTCGCTACCATACGCTCTCACTCCCATGGCAAACGTTAAAAAACATCTGGGTATCGGCCTGTCCCTGGCTGCCGCGCTCTTCGCCCTTTCCTTTATCCTGTTTTTTGATTTTTCCTACATGGGCGTTCGCGACGCGGCGGCGGAAAAGATCATCACCGGCAGCTTCAAGACGATCATCCTGCTGTTCAACCTGAAAATCATGCTGGTCTACGGCCTGGTCGCCCTTTTCATCGCCTTGTTCTCCTGGCTCCTGCGCATCGGGCGCCGCGGTTTCATATTCCTCTTCCACCTCTTCATCTGGTCGTGGTTTCTGCTGCGGGCGATCAAGGTGTCGCCCCAGCTTTTCGTGGAGCCCCTGTATTCCAGGGGGGGGCTGCTGATGAAGCTCCAGGTCTTCATCACCGACACGCTTCCCCTGTGGGTCATTTTCGCCTTGCTGCCGCTGGTGGTCGTGCTGGTCGCCTGGAAGAACAAGCGGCTGCCCCAAGGGCTGGCCGTCATCGCCATGATCGCGGTCTTTGTCTTTCCCTTCAAGACCCGCGCCGTGCAGGCGCAGGTGACCGGCGGCCGCCCCAACATCCTGGTCCTGGGCACCGACTCGCTGCGACCCGATCATCTTTCCCACAACGGGTATTCCCGGCCGACCCCGAACATCGACAGGCTGCTGGCGCGCGGAGCCAATTTTCGCAATGCCAAGTCGTCGCTGGCCCGGACCTTCTCCTCCTTCACCTCCGTCTTCACTTCGAATTTTCCTCCCGACCACCAGGTGCGCCACATGTTTCCCCGGCCCGAGGAACTGGAGCTGAAGCTGCCGACGCTGGTCCAGGCCCTGAAACGGGAGGGCTACGATACGGGCATGATCAGCGACTTTGCCGGCGATGTCTTCTCCCGCCTCGGCTATGGCTTCGACCACATCCAGGCGCCGCGGCTCAGCCTGCAGAACCTGATCCGGCAGCGCTGCCTGGAGTTCCATTATTCGCTGCTCAGTTTCCTGATCAACCCCGTCGGCCGCGATCTCTTCCCGGTGATGTGGCTGATGCCGTTGAACATCGACCCGTTTTACGTGACCAACACCAGCAAGAAATTCATCCGCAACTCGGTGCAGGCCGGCAAGCCCTTTTTCATGTTCTATTTCAGCTCCAACAGCCATTTCCCCTACGGCAGCCAGTATCCGTACTACCAGCTCTACGCCGACCGCCGGTACCGCGGCCCGCACAAGTACCGCAAGGTCGACATGATGAAGACCTACTCCGGGTTTCGACCTCAGCCCAGCGGACAGGGAGCAGATCGTCGCCCTCTACGACGGTGCGGTGCGCATGTTTGACGACCAGGTGGGGGAGATGCTGGCCTTTCTGAAGAAAAGCGGCCTGGAAGACAATACGATCATCGTTCTGTTTTCCGACCACGGCGAGAGCCTGTATGAGAACGGCTACGGCACCGGGCACGGCGACCACCTGCGCGGCCCCTATTCCAGCAACATGACCTTCGGCGTCTATTCGCCATACGAGGACTTCAAGGGCCGGCGCATCGTTCCGACCGTGCGCGACATCGACATCGCCCCCACGCTGCTCGACCTGGTCGGCATCCGCCCGCCCGCTACCTTCAAGGGGCGCTCGCTGCTGCCGGTCATGCGCGGCGGCGAATTCCACGGCTACCCGGCTTACATGGAGACCGAGCTGTGGTACACGCCGGAGACGCCCTATATCAAGGACCGCGTGCGCATGGCCTACCCGGGGATCATGAAGGTCATCGAACTGGCGCCGGGCAGCGGCGAGATCGTGCTGAAAAAGGAGTTCAAGGACGTCATGGTCCAGGCCAAGTACCGTGGCATCCAGCTGAACAACAAGAAATACGTCTACATGCCGGGCGATCGCGGGTTTCAGGAAGAGTGGTATGTGGACGAGCGGCCGGTGGCGAGGGAAGCGATCCATGACCCTGAATTGCTGAACTTAAAATACAAGCTGCTGGAATTATTCAAGGATAAGTTCATCATCATGCGCAGCGGCAGGATCAAGGAAAGGATCGATTAGATATTTTATGCAGGGGCGCGGTCAGCGCGCCCTATGGACGGGAACACCCCGCCACTACAAAATGTGAATTTAATGGATTCGGCAAAAACGGAACTTAAAACGTCGTAAAGAAAATCCGGCCGCCCTGGATCACCGGCCTGATTTTTTTCTCCTTCTCCAGGATATCCAGGTAGCGGCGCAGTTCACTCTCTTCCTTGGCGGTCAGGGCCATCAGGTCGTCCAGGGTCAGCGGCCGGCGGCGAATGGTGTTCAACAGGCTGTTTTCCAGGTTGGCGCTGAATGCCGGTATCTCCTCGCGGCTTCCGGCGCGCTTGATGATCTCCACCGGCAGCCCGGCCCAGCGCCGGCGTATGCCTTCCAGCAGGGTGAAGTCGGCCGATTCAACCCCGGGGTAGGCCGGGGGTCGGTCCAGGGTGTTCAGCTGCACCTTGTCGGGGCGGATGCGCAGCAGGGCCTGCTGCAGCGCCTCCAGGTCGGCGTCGCCGTCGTTGACCCCCTTGAGGATGAATACCTCCAACCAAACTTTCCCCGCGTACTCCCGGCGGAATGTTTCCATGCCGGCGATCATGCCCTCCAGGTCCAGCCCGGGGCAGGGCTGGTTGATGCGGGCGAAGCTGGGAGCCAGGGCGGCATCCAGCGACGGCAGGACGACGTCGGCGCCGAGCAGCTCGCGGCGGACATCGGCGCGACCGAGCAGGGTACCGTTGGTCAATACGGCGATCGGCGCGGCGCTGAGCAGGCGGATGCCGCTGATCAGTCCGCCCAGATCGGAGTTCAGCGTCGGCTCGCCGGACCCGGAAAAGGTGATGAAATCAAGGTGCGGGATGCCCGGGAGAACGGCCCGCAGTTCATCCAGCACGAGCTGCGGCGGAAAAAAACTCTGCCGCTCGTTGGTCAGGTGCGTGGTGCGGCCGCACTCGCAATAGAGGCAGTCCAGACTGCAGGTCTTGAACGGGATGATGTCCACTCCCAGGGATATCCCCAGGCGCCGCGACGGCACCGGGCCGAAAACATGGCGGCTCATGTCGCTTTTCGCTTTCAGGGTCATTGGCTTTTCCTTCAATATGCGTAGAACAAGGCGCACTTGAGATAATCGGACTGGAACAGGGGCAGGAGCACGGCGTGGTCGTAGGGCTGGCTTTTCAGCTCGATCAGCTTGATGCGCCGGCCGGCGTCGCGGGCGGCATCCTGGATCACGGCGATGAACTCGTCCCGGGGCAGGAAATGCGAGCAGGAGCAGCTGACCAGGTACCCGCCCGGGCGCAGCATTTTCAGAGCACGCAGGTTGATCTCCTTGTAGCCGCGCTTGGCTTCCTGCAGCTTGCTGCGCGACTTGACGAACGCCGGCGGGTCGAGGATGACGATGTCCTTGAGCACGCCGGCTTTGCTCATCTCCTTGAGGACCTTGATGGCGTCGTCCTGGACGAAGGAGAGGCGGTCGGCGCTGAAGCCGTTCAGGACGGCGTTCTCCCTGGCCTGTTTCATGTATTCGCCGGAGATTTCGAGGAACTCCACGTGCCGTGCCCCAAAGCGGCAGGCGTGCAGGCCCCAGGCGCCGGCATAGGCGAAGGCGTCCAGGACCTCGCGGCCGGCGGCGATGTGCTCCAGCATGAGGTAATTGTCGCGCTGGTCCAGGAAAAACCCAGTCTTCTGGCTCTTGAGAAAATCGACCTTGAACTTTAGGCCGTTCACGGCGATGACCTTCTCCGCCGCCGCCCCCGGGGTGGACACGAGGTTGATCTGGGGGAGGCCCTCCTTTTCCCGCGCCGCGGCCAGCGATTTTTCGATCAGCACGGCTCCGGGGTACATCTCGCCGACGATGGCGAAGACGTCGTCCTTGAAATTCTCCATGCCGGCGGTGGTGACCTGGACGATGAAGTAGTCGTCGAAGCGGTCGATGACCAGCCCGGGCAGGAAGTCGGCCTCGGCGTAGACCATGCGATAGTACGCATTTTCGGGGCGCAACGCCCGGCGCTGGCGGTCGGCTTCCCCGATGCGCCGGCGCAGGAATTCGCGGTCGATCACCGCGTCGGGGTCGTAGCTCAGCACGCGGAAGGCGATCGTCGACAGGGGATTGACATAACCGGTGGCGATGTACATGTCCTCGGCGGAATAGAGGCGGCAGAGTTCCCCGGGCTGGAATGCCCGCAGGTCGCCGCGGAGCTCGTTGTCGTACGCCCAGAATTCGCCGTCCAGGATGCGCCTCTCCTCGTGGGCTTTCAGATTGAGTTTTCTGTATTCCGCGGCCATGCGGCCATTATATGCGATTTTGCCGCTCTTGCAAACCGCAGCCGGCGGGCCCGTACGGTTCGAGCCCGCATCCCCACGCCCGCTCGCGGCCATTGACTTTTTTTAGATGGGTATGGTACCCTTAAAACACTTCCGATGAACAAGGCCTTTTTTCTGCAGCTCGTTTTCAATGCCTCGCTCCTGCTTTCCCTTGCCCTCATCTACGACTTGCTCGCCGTCCGCTGGCGGATCGGGATGGCGTTGCTGCGGCAGATCCCGGCCGGGATCGTCGTCGGACTGGTGGGCGTGATCGTCATGCTGGCGTCCTGGAAAATGGAGCCGGGTATCGTCTTCGACACGCGCTCGATCCTGATCGGCGTTTCCGGGCTCTATTTCGGGACTGTCCCGACACTGGTGGCCATGGCCGTCACTGGCGCTTTCCGTGTCGCCATCGGCGGGGCGGCGGTGGGCATGGGCATTGCGGTGATCATCGCCTCCGGAGCCATCGGCATCGGCTGGCGGCATGTACGCCGTTCGCATTTAGCGGATATCTCCTGGGGCGAGATGTACCTGTTCGGGATGGTCATCCACCTGGCCATGCTGGGATGCACGCTGCTGTTGCCCAGGGCGGACTGGTGGCACGTGATCTCGAACATCGTCCTGCCGGTGCTTCTGGTCTACCCGGCAGTGACCGCCCTGCTGGGCAGGCTGATGGCCGACCGCCTGAAGCGCGATCAGGCGAACTGCAGGTTGCAGGAGAGCGAAGAGCGCTACCATAATCTGGCCAGGATCTCCCCGGTGGGAATCTTCCGCGCCGACTTGAGCGGCGCCACCACCTACGTGAATCCGATGTGGTGCCGGATCGCCGGCCTCACGGAAGCGGCGGCCGCGGGTTTCGGCTGGCTGGCGGCGGTCCACCCGGATGACCGGGAGGCCTTGGGCCAGGGCTGGCAGGAAACGATCCGGCGGCTCAAGCCCTCTTTCGCCGATTATCGCTTCCTGCGTCCGGATGGAACGGTCGCCTGGGTGATGGGACAAGCCACTCCCGAAATGAACGCCGCCAACCAGATCGTCGGCTATGTGGGCACGATCACCGATATCAGCGAGCGCAAGCTGGCCGAAGAGGTGATCCGGGCTTCGCTGGCGGAAAAAGAGGTGTTGTTGAAGGAAGTGCACCACCGCGTCAAAAACAATCTGATGTCGATCATCGGCCTGATCAAAATGGAGGAAGCGAAAGCAAAAAATATGGAGTTCGGCGCTTTGCTGCTGGAGCTCGAAGGCCGCGTCCGCTCCATGGCCCTGGTGCACGAGAGTCTCCACAAATCCGAGAACCTGGCCCGCATCGATCTGCAGAACTATATCGAGACGCTGACCTCCCATATCCGCGCCCAGTTCGGCGCGGAGCGCGACATCCGCCTGCAGGTGCAAGCCGCGGGTGTGGAGGTGGACCTGGATTTCGCCGTTCCCTGCGGGCTGATCCTGAACGAGCTGATCACCAATGCCTACAAGCATGCTTTTCCCGGAAACAAGCCCCGTTCCGGGGAGGGGACCTGCGAGATCATTGTCGCGGTGAAAAGCAACGATGGCATGCTCACGCTGACCGTGGCCGACAACGGGGTCGGGCTGCCGGCCGGGATTGGACTGGGAGAAATCGGAGACCCTGGGGCTGAAGCTGATCCGCATGCTGTGCGGGCAGCTGCAATGGATCGATCGACGCTGGATCGCACCCGGGGCACGGCCTTTTATCTCCACTTCGCGCGCCCTGGCGGCGGCAATTGAGAAATCGCGTGCGCAAGACATGGAAGGCGATCCTGATCCTGCTGCTGGGTTCTCTCTGGGTCGCGCCCCTGGGGGCGCATGAATCCGTGCATCTGCAACTCAAGTGGCAGCACCAGTTCCAGTTCGCCGGTTATTACGCTGCCAAGGAGAAAGGCTATTACCTGCAAGCCGGGCTGGACGTGGAGATCATTCCCTCGCAGCCGGGCGAAGACCACGTGCAGGCCGTTCTGCGGGGCCAGGCCGAGTTCGGTGTCGGCGCCACGGACCTGCTGCTGCTGCGGGAACAGGGCGCGCCGCTCGTTGTCCTGGCCGTGATCTTCCAGCATTCGCCCCTGGCGATCATGACGCTCAAGACCGCTGGCCGGCAAAGCATCCACGACCTGGCCGGGCGCCGGGTGATGATCGAGCCCGGTTCATCCGAACTGTACGCCTACCTGAACAAGGAAGGACTCTCCGCCGACAAGTTCACCCTGCTGACCCACGACTTTGACACCGACGAGCTTCTCTCCGGCAGCGTGTATGCCATGTCGGTTTATGTCACGGACGAACCTTTTGCCGTGAGCCAGGCGGGGAGAGAATACCTGCTCTATTCTCCCCGCGCGGCGGGCATTGATTTTTACGGCGACAATCTTTTCACCACCGAGAGCTTGCTCAAGCTGAAGCCGGAATTGGTGAAGAAATTCCGGGAAGCGAGCCTGAGAGGATGGGAGTACGCCATGGCGCATCCGGAGGAGCTGGTGCAGCTGATCCATTCCCGGTACAGCTCAGCGGCACAGTCTGGAACACCTGCGCTTCGAAGCCCGGCAAATGGCGCCGTTGCTGCAAGTGACGTTGGTTGAGATCGGCTACATGAAGACCGATCGCTGGCGGCATATCAACGAGGTATATGCCGGGCTTGGCATGATGAAGGATGAACTTCGATTTCGCCGGGTTTCTATACGATCCCCAACCCGCCGCTTCCGGACCTGCGCAAGTTTTATGTTTTTATCGGCTTGGCGTTCTTCATCATTGCCGTTGTTTCTTTGCTGGCCGCGTACATCCATCGGATCAACAGGCGGTTGCGGCAGGAGGCAAGCGAGCGCCAGGTGGCCGAGTCCGAAAGGGCAGCCGCGCTGGAGGCTTTGCAGCGCGCGTTTCAGGAAAACCGCAATCTGCTTGGACGAGCTCCAGCATCGGGTAAAAAACAGTTTCACGATGATTGCCGGCATGGTCAGCCTGGCTGCGAATTCCAGCCCGGCCCCGGAAATCAAGGTCGCGCTCGAGGGTTTGGGCTCGCGGATCCGCTCCATATCCGAGCTGTATTCCCTGCTCTACTCCGCCGGCTCATTCACCGAGATACGGCTGGACGAGTATTGCGCCCGCATCGCCGCCCCGCTGGTCGCCCTGACAAACCACATCACCCTCGCCATGGATCTGGAGAACATCATCGTGCCGGTGAAGGACGCCGCTCCGCTCGGGTTGATCCTCACCGAGCTGATCACCAACGCCGGCAAATATGCCTTCAGCGACGGCAGGCGCGGGACCATCACGGTTGCGCTTAAAAAAGAAGCGGCTGCCGCCCGCCTTGAAGTCAGGGACGACGGCGTCGGATTGCCCGCGGGCTTCGATCTTTCCCGGAGCGAAGGCATGGGACTCAACCTGGTACGGTCTCTTGCCGCCCAGATCAACGGCTCGTTTCAAAATGGAAAGCAGCCCTGCCGGGACCCGCTGTACGGTGGAATTTACCACGGTTGATCCCGTCGGCGGTTAGCGCTCCACTCCGGGGCAGGCAAAAACGCCGCGCGCCGGGGACCCCACCATTTTTCCTTGACTTTTCAACTCCCAGCGCCTACTCTAGAGCCATGATCCGTATCGGCTGCGGCCGGGCAAGGGGAGCGGAGATCTGATGGACCAGTCAAACAAAGGTAATGGAATTCAGCGCGGAAATCGCGGCCGCAAAAAGCGATCGGCGAGCCTTCTATCTGCTGTCCTTTGTTTTCCTGGCAGCGGCCATCATCCTGGCCGGTTTCCTTTTCTACCGAAACTCCGCATCCAGCTACCGCACGGATGTGGAGCAGCAACTGGATGCCATCGTGAAAATGAAGGTAGAGCGAATTGGCGAATTGGCGGCATGGGCGGCTGAACGATGCCCTGGTTTTCTTCAAGAACGATGTTTTTGCCGACCTGGTAAGGCGTTCCCTGGCGGAGCCGCCGGACGCGGATGCCCGCGACCAGGTTCTGACCTGGCTGGGCCATTTCCAGAAGGCGCGCCAATATGAGCGCATCATGTTGCTGGATAATGCCCTGATAAAAAAAATGATCATTCCCCAGGGGAAGGAGCGTTTGGTTTCCTATATTTCCCTGGAGTCGCTGGCGCTTTTGCGTTCGGGGAAAGTGGTTTTCGAGGATTTGTACTGGAACGAGGAAAATCGCAAGATTTTCCTGAAAATTCTGGTCCCGATCCCCGACAGCCGGGACAAGGATAAACTGTCTGGCTGTCCTGGCCATGCGCATCGATCCCAACGATTACCTCTATCCCCTGATCCGGCGCTGGCCCACGCCCAGCAAAACGGCCGAAACCCTGCTCATCCGCCGCGAAGGCGACAATGTGCTTTATTTGAACGACTTGAAATTCAGAAGAAACTCGGCCCTGCGCATGCGCTTGTCCGTGAGCCGGAAAGACCTCCCAGGGGTCATGGCGCTGCAGGGCCGCGAAGGCGTAGTGGAAGGGCTGGACTACCGAGGCGTGCCGGTTATCGCCGTCATCCACGCCGTTCCCGATTCCCCCTGGTTTTTGGTGGCCAGGATAGACCGGAGGGAAGTCTTTGCCTTGCTGCGCGAGCGCTTGCGTATCACCATCATCCTGTTGTCCATCCTGCTCCTTTTTTCCGCGGTAAGCCTGGCCAATCTCTGGCGTCGTCAGCAGGTCGATTTCTTTAAGGAGCAGGCTGGAATGGCCCAGGAGCTGCTGGACAGCCAGGCGAACCTGAGCGCCATCACCAATTCGGCCCAGGATGCCATCCTGATGATGGACGAACAGGGACGGCTGACCTTTTGGAACCCCGCCGCCGAGCGCATTTTCGGCCATGCCGCCGTTGATGTGCTCGGCCGCAACCTGCATGACCTGATCGCGCCGCAGCGCTATCACCCGGCCCACCACGCCGCCTTTCCCGAGTTCCTGCGCACCGGACGCGGGGCCGCCATTGGCCAGACCCTGGAACTGCAGGGATTGCGCAAGGACGGCCATGAGATCACCATTTCCCTGTCCCTGTCCTCGGTCCAGGTCAATGGCGCCTGGCATGCCGTAGGTGTCCTGCGCGATATCAGCGAGCAAAAAAATGCGGAAAAGGCATTGCGCGACTTGCTGGAAAAATTGCAGTTGGTGAACCAGCAGCTGGAAGCCGCCACGCTGCGGGCCAATCAATTGACGGTCGAGGCCCAGGCGGCCAACATCGCCAAAAGCCAGTTTCTGGCCAACATGAGTCACGAGATCCGTACGCCCATGAACGGCGTGATCGGCATGATCGGGCTGCTGCTGGGCACCGAGCTGTCAAGCGAGCAGCGCCGCTACGCCGAGACGGTGCGCCAGAGCGGCGAAGCCCTGCTGGGCCTGATCAACGACATTCTCGATTTTTCCAAGATCGAGGCCGACAAGCTGGAATTGGAGAACATCGATTTCGACCTGCGGGTCACGGTCGAGGACACCGCGGAGCTGCTGGCTGTGCGCGCCCATGAGAAGAACCTGGAGTTCGTTTGCCGTGTCGATCCCGAAGTGCAGACCTTCCTCAAGGGGGATCCCGGGCGTTTGCGCCAGATCCTGATCAATCTGGGCAGCAATGCCATCAAATTCACGGCCCGGGGCGAGGTCTTCATCGAGGTCAGGCTCGCAGCCGGAAAGCGAGGAGGGGATAAAGCTCCGCGTTGAAGTGCGGGACACGGGCATCGGCATTCCCGCTGACAAGATCGGCCTGCTGTTCAGCGCTTTCCAGCAGGTCGACGCGTCCACCACCCGCCGCTTCGGCGGCACCGGGCTGGGGCTGGCCATTTCCAAGCGCCTGGTCGAGGCCATGGGCGGCGAGATCGGCATCGCCAGCCGCGAGGGACAGGGATCGACATTCTGGTTCACGGCGGATTCTCGGCAAACAGCCGCGGCGCGACCGTGACAGCCGGCACTGGCCAGGCCAAGATCCAGGGCATGCGCATCCTGGTCGTCGACGACAACGCCACCAACCGGCTGATCCTGAGCGAACAGCTGGCTTCCTGGAACACGCGTCACGATGAGGCCGAGAGCGCCGCTCAGGCCCTCGAGATGCTCCGCGTTGCCCGCGCCCAGGGCGACCCCTTCCGTATCGTGATCTCGGACATGCAGATGCCCGAAATGGACGGCGAATCCCTGGGCAAGTCCATCAAGGCCGATCCCGAAATCTCGGACACCATCCTGGTGATGATGACCTCGCTGGGGCGGCGCGGCGATGCCAAGCGCTTCAAGGCCATCGGCTTTTCCGCCTACCTGACCAAGCCGGTCAAGCAGTCGCAGTTATACGATTGCCTGGCTACGGTCATCGGCGCCGGTGTCTCCGCGGCCGCCGCGCAGGAAAGTGATCTGGTCACCCGCCACACCATCAGCGAAGCCCGCCGCCTCAAGGTGCGTCATCCTGCTGGTCGAGGACAACCTCACCAACCAGCAGGTGGCGCTGGGCATCCTGGGAAAAATGGGTTTTCGCGTCGACGCCACCGGCAATGGACGCGAGGCCATCCAGGCCCTGGAAGCGAACGCATACGATCTGGTGTTCATGGATGTGCAGATGCCGGTCATGGACGGCTTCGAGGCCACCGCCGCCATCCGTTCGGGACAAACCGCGATCGCCGAATCCCAGGATTCCCATCATTGCCATGACCGCCCATGCCATGAAGGGGGATCGCGAGCGCTGCCTCGAAGCGGGCATGGACGATTATCTCTCCAAGCCGCTCGATCCCCGGGCCGTGGCCGTTGTCCTGAACAAGTGGCTTGGCCTGGCGCAAAAACAACCGGGCGCGGTGCCCGCGGTTGCAGACAACGCGCAAATCTTCGATCGCCAGGCTTTCATGGACAGGCTGCTGGGTGACGCGAATCTGGTCAGGGAGATCCGCCGGTTTTCTGGGCGACATGCCCGGACAGATAGGCAAGCTGCAGGAAGCCATTAATGCCGGCGACCTGGCGGCGACTCGAGAGCAAGCCCACGCCATCAAGGGCGCCGCGGCCAATGTCGGCGGCCTGGCGCTTCAGCTCCGCGGCCCTGGCCATCGAGCAGGCGGCACGGTCCGGGTCCCTGGCGGAGCTGCCGCAGCTCCTGGTTGAATTGGAGCGGCAGTTCCAGCTTTTGCAACAGCTCATGCAGGAGAATGAAGATGAAAATACTGCTGGCTGAAGACGACGTTACCTCGCGGAGCATGCTGGCCGCGATCCTGAAAAAATGGGGCTATGACCCCGTGATCACCCAGGACGGCGCTGCCGCCTGGGAGGAACTGCAAAAGCCCGATGCGCCCAGGCTGGCGCTACTCGACTGGAACATGCCGGGACTGGAGGGGCTGGAGGTCTGCCGCCGCCTCAGAAGCAAAGAAACGACCGACCCCGGCTATGTCATCCTGCTCACCGGCCGCACGGAAAAAGGCGACATTGTCCAGGGCCTGGAGGCCGGGGCCAACGATTATATCTCCAAGCCCTATGACAACGCCGAACTGCTGGCCAGGATACGGGTGGGAGCGCGCATGCTGGAGCTGCAAGCCAGCCTGCTGGAAACGCAGGCCGCCCTGGCCCACCAGGCGACCCACGATGCCCTGACCGGCATTTTCAACCGCCGCGCCATCCTGGACCAGCTGGCGCGGGAACTGGCCCGCGTACAGCGCCAGGGAGGCAGACTGAGCGTCGGCATGTGCGACATCGACCATTTCAAGGAGATCAACGACCGCCTGGGACACCAGGCCGGCGACGAAGTGCTGGTCGCTTTCGCGAGGATCCTGCAGGCCTGTTTGCGCGAATACGACTATGTCGGCCGCTACGGTGGGGAGGAGTTCCTGGTCATTGCCAGCAACCCGAGCGCCGAGGGGGTCGATGTGCTTTATGAACGCCTGCGCCGGCAGGTGGCCGAGACCGGCATCCAGACCAGGGCGGGGGATGTTTCCCTGACCGTCAGCATCGGCACGGCGGCAGCGGCCGGGCCGGCCACGGTCGACCTCCTGATTGCCGACGCCGACGCGGCGCTGTATCGCGCCAAGGAAGCCGGGCGCAACCGCGTGGTCAAGAGTGGGGCGTGAATGCCGAATCGTGCTTGATAGCCTGCGGAGAGAGGGCCGATTGATGATCACCGTATCAGACAACGGGGTCGGTCTTCCTAAAACGCTGGACTGGTAGCGGCCGGATACCCTGGGACTGAAACTGATCACGATGCTGATCCGGCAGATTTACGGCGCGATAAAACTGGATCGGTCAATAGGGTGGCTTTTGTGTTGAATGTTCCGATGGAGTGAAGCGGGCATGGGAAGAAAATGGCTCCTCAGGAGGGACTTGAACCCCCAACCTTATGGTTAACAGCCATCTGCTCTGCCGATTGAGCTACTGAGGAACCCAAGTGGAATTATAGCATTCAACCCAAAAGGTGTCAATTGAAATTATTGGACGCCAACCTGTGGCGGCGAGGCCTGTTCTATTTTGCCTCGGAGTCGTCCCCTTGCCGATTTTTGCGGTGCAGCAGAGCGGAGGCAAGAAAGGCCAGGGAGAAGAGGACGCTGCCGGTCAGCACGATCACCGCGCCGGTGGGCAGGTCAAGGAAAAAGGAGAGGAACACCCCGGCCACAATGGTGAATTCGGCGACCAGCACCGTCAGCCAGGTCAGGGCCTTGAATGAGCGGCTGAGCAGGCGGGCGGTCGATACCGGGATGATCAGGATGGCGCTGACCAGGATAACGCCCAGCACGCGTATGCCCAGCACCAGGGCGCAGGCGAGCATGATGTACAGCAGCAGCTCGTAGAGGTCGGGGTTGATGCCCGCCATGCAGGCCATTTCGCGGTCCAGCGCCAGCAGCGTCAGCTTGCGCTTGTGGGTGAAGATAAACGCCAGGATCACGGCGGCCATGACCATGATCAGGGCCAGGTCGATGCGGCGGATGGCCAGGATGTTGCCGAAAAGGTAACTGATCAGCTCCGGCTGATAGCCCGGGCGCAGGCTGATCAGCACCACCCCCAGCGCCATGCCGCTGGTGAACATGATGCCGATGATGGCGTCGCTGGACAGGCTGCTTTTTTTCTCGAGCCAGTAGACCAGGGCGGCCAGCAGCATGCTGAAAATCAGCGCCGAGAGCAATGGGCTGAAGCGGGTCAGCAGGCCGATGGCGGCGCCGGCCAGGGCGGCATGGGCGATGCCGTCGCTGAAAAAAGCCATCTTGCGCAGGGTGACGAAGATGCCCAGGTAGGAGAGGAGCAGCCCCAGGACCAGCCCGGCGAGTATGGCCCGCTGCATGAAGGGCAGGGTGAGCAGCTCAGGCATGGGGCCCCGGGCGCCCGGCATGGGCATCATGGTCGTGATTTTTCAGGTCGGCGCTTTCGCCGTAGAGTTTTTTCAAAACCTCGGCGGTCAGGGCGGTGCGCGTCTCGCCGTGCGAGACGAGGTCGCGGTTCAGGCAGATGATGCGGTCGGTGAACTTGTAGACCATGCTGATCTCGTGGGAGACCATCACGACGGTGACGCCGTGCTCGCGGTTCAGGCGCTGGATGGTCGTGTAGAAATCGCTCTGGCCCTCGATGTCGATGCCGCTGGTCGCCTCGTCGAGGAAGAGGATGCGCGGACGGTGCAGCAGGGCATGGGCCAGCAGCACCCGCTGCAGCTGCCCGCCCGAGAGCTCGCCGATCAGCTTGCCCTTGAACTCGCTCATGCCCACTTCGTCCAGGACGCCGTGCCCGGGAAGTTTTTCCGGAGTGCGGCAGGTGAGGTTGATGAACTCCTCGACGGTCAGGGGGAAGGTGCTGTCGAAGGCGAAGCGTTGCGGCACGTAGCCCACCTGCGGCAGCACCTGGCGCAGCGGCTGGGAAAAGATGCGCACCAACCCCTGGCAGGGGACGAGGCCGAGAATGGCTTTCAGCAGGGTGGTCTTTCCCGAGCCGTTCGGCCCGATCACGGCGACAATCGCCTCCTTGTCGATGGTGAAGCTGACGCGGTCCAGCGCCAGGGAGCCGTTGAAGCGTACGGTCAGGTCCTGGACTTCCAGCACCGGCGGCATGGTCAGCTCCCCAGGGCGCGGCGGACGGCTTGCGCGATCCGCCGCAGCAGCGCCGCGTAGGAATCGTTGGCCGCGACACCCCCAAGGGGGTCCAGGACGATTAGGCGCAGGCCCAAGTCGTGCAGGAGCGGCTGCAGGCTCGCCGCCGGCAGCTGCGGCTCCGAGAAAACCGCCTTGATACCGAAGCGCCGGGCCTGGGCGTACAGCCCCTGCAGCTCGCGCGGCGTGGGTTCGCGCCCCGGCGCGGGCTGGAATACGGCGGCGATCTCCAGCCCGTAGGCGGAGGCGAAATAGCGCCAGCCGTCGTGGAATACGATCAGGCGCCGGTTTTTCAATGTCGACAGTTCCGCGCGCAATTCAAAGTGCAGCGCCGCCAACTCGCGGGCCAGGCGCTGATAATTCGCCTGAAAGAGGCCGGCGTGGACGGGGTCGTATGCCGACAACGCCCTGGCCACGGTGCGGGCCATGAGCGCGCCGTTGGCGGCGTCCAGCCAGTAATGCGGGTCATTTTCCGCATCGTGGCCGGCGCCATGCCCGCCGTGGGCGTGCCCGTCCTTGTGGATCGGCTTCATGGCGATATCCCGGTTCAGGACAACCATGGTCGCGCGGGGCAGACTCTCGGTGATGCCGTCGATCCAGTCGTCGATGCCGCCGATTTTGAAAACAAGGCGCACATCCTGGAGTTGCCTGACCTGTCCAGGGGTCAGGTCGAAGGTATGGGGCGATGCCCCGGGCGGCAGGACCTGGATGACGCGGGCGTCCGGCCCGGCGATGCGGCGGACGATGTCGGCGGCCGGGAAAATGGTCGCGGCCAGCACCAGGGGTTTTTTTGCTTCAGCGCGCGCCGCGCCTGTTGAAAGGAGAAGCAGGGCGGCCAGTGGCCAGGCGCCGGGAGAAAAGCGATGATGTTTCATGGTCATGGGCATTGTACCAGAATCGTTGTTGCGAGTAAATTTACCCGGGTCGCCTTTTTGGGATATAATCAGGCTTCCGTTATCTGAACCAGGAGTGACCATGGCCCAAAAAGATCGCAACGCGAAGCTGCCGCGCAACGTCAGGATCGTGGCCGTCACCAGTTTTCTGACCGACGTTTCCAGCGAAATGGTAATCAATATCCTGCCCCTCTTTTTAAAGAACGTCCTGGGGGTGAAAACCGCCGTCATCGGTCTAATCGAAGGCGTCGCCGAGTCATTCTCGAGCCTGCTGCGCCTTTTTTCGGGCTGGTTCTCGGATCGCATCGGCAAGCGCAAGCTGCTGGCGGTCCTGGGCTACGGGATATCGGCATGCTTCAAGCCGCTGTTCTATTTCGCTGCTTCCTGGGGAGTCGTGGCCGCGGCGCGCTGGGGCGACCGCATCGGCAAGGGGGTGCGCACCGCCCCGCGCGACGCGCTGGTGGCCGATTCCACGCCGCTGGCCCAGCGGGGCTACGCTTTCGGCTTCCACCGCGCTGCCGACACGGCCGGGGCGTTTTTCGGGCTGGCCATCGCCATGGCCATCGTCTGGTCACTGCAGCGGGGGAGCGGCGTGCTCCTGGCCGGGACGTTCCGCCTCATCGTCCTGGTCAGTCTACTGCCGGCCTTTATCGGTGTGGTCATCCTGGGGTTCGGCGTCAGGGAGACCGTCGCTGCCGGTGCCGTTGCCCGTCCCCGCTTCGGTTTCAAGGCGCTGGGAAAGAATTTCCGTTATTTCATCGTCATGGTCGGGATCTTTGAGCTGGGCAACTCGTCCGACGCCTTCATCATCCTGCGCGCCCAGGAGCGCGGCGTTCCGGTCGTCGGCATCCTGGCCATGCTTCTGGCCTTCAACTTCGTCTACACCGCGATCTCGCTGCCGGCCGGCCGGCTGTCGGACCG
Organism: Candidatus Aminicenantota bacterium; assembly: GCA_963732485.1. Taxonomy (GTDB): domain Bacteria; phylum Acidobacteriota; class Aminicenantia; order UBA2199; family UBA2199; genus UBA2199. Next base: position 133,162 of record CAVSZS010000010.1, on the reverse strand, counting down.
CATCGGCCGCCGGCGTCTCATCATGGCCGGCTGGGCATTGTACGCCCTGGCCTATCTCGGCATGGCGCTGGCCCGGTCGACGCTGCATATCGTCATCCTCTACATCATCTATGGCGCCTATTACGGCTTGAGCTACGGCACAGGCAAAGCCCTGGTTGCCGACCTGGTTCCGGCCGCGTCCCGCGGCATGGCCTACGGCACCTACAATGCCGTGCTCGGGCTTACCGACCTTCCCGCCTCGTTCCTGGCCGGCATCCTCTGGGGTGGGACCGGCGCCTGGCAGGGCTTCGGGCCCGCGGCGCCCTTCTATTTCGGTGCCGCCATGGCCCTGCTGGCGCTGCTGCTGTTCGCTTTCTGGAAGCCGGAGCCGGCGGCGGTTTCGCAGGCGTGACGGGCCGGCGCTCCATTTCAATTTAACCTGGAGTATGGTATCGTGAGCGTTGCCGGCTGCGTCAACCGCGGGCATGAGGAGGTCGTTGCATGGAGGAAAAATCAATCTGGTCGGGAAGTTCATCGCAGATAATCAACCTGGGCGTATTTATCCTGTGCGCGTTGGCGTTCGCCGCCCTGCTGGCGGCGCTGCTCGTCTTTTGGCCGAAACTGGAACCCCTGGGCGCGGCGGCGCTGGCCCCGGCCTTTATCCTGCTGCTGGTACCGCCGGCTTTTGCCCTTTTCAAGGTCATCTTGGTCAAGTCCCTGCGCTACGAGATCACCAGCGAAAGAATCAAGATCACCAGCGGCATCCTGGCGAAAAGGAGCAGCGCCCTCGAACTGTATCGCGTGAAGGATTATACCCTGGAGTCGCCTTTCTTTTACCGCTTGTTCGGACTGGGCAACGTCAATATCCTCACCTCGGACCGCTCCAACCCGGAGATCGTGCTGAAGGCCGTTCCCGGCGCCAGAAAATTAATGGATGACATCCGCACCCATGTTGAACTGCGTCGTGACCAGAAACGGGTGCGCGAGGTCGATTTTGACCAGGCGGGAGACATTGTCGAGAATTGAACCCCCAGGGGCGGCGCCGGCTGGCGCGGCGCTCCTTGCGCTGAGACTGGAACGGCTGGAAACCAGTCCGGCGCGGAACGGACCATCGCTCCCACACAGGGAATTCCACGTTTCCCGCGCCTGCCGCAGTCGTTGCCAGTTCAACCAGGCACTGTTCTCGATCTCGGGCAACGTGGTGCTGGCCGATTACCAGGCCGTGCGCATCTTTGCCCGCAAGCTGAACGAACAGGGCGCCGCGGGGGGCCGTGAAGGCGGGATTCGGGCCGGGGCGTTGAACGCCATGGGCCTGATCGATGAGATCCTGCATCACGTGGCGGCACTCTACGTCGCCCAGGCGCGCCCCGGGGCTTTCCGGGATCTGCTGACCGAGCTGGAACGCCAGGCGGGACCGGGCGCGGTGCGCAAGGCCCTGGACCGTTTTTGCCGTGATTTTCCTCCCCAGGCGGTCTACCAGGAGCGCGTTCCGCTCGACGAATACATGATGGGAACCACCCAGGGCGTGGCTCACCGTGAAATGGTGCTGGAAGAGATGCTGCTGCTGTGGCTGGCGAACGTCAACCCCGCCTTTTCCCCGTTCCGCGAACTGTTCCACGACGGCGAGCTTGCCCATGAGACCGCTTACCCCGAGTTGATGGCCGCGGCCGGCGAGTTCTTTTCGCGCCAGCCGGCCTTCGGCCCCGACGGCCAGAGCCTGATTGAACTGCTGCGGGCGCCGGCGCTGGCATTTCCCGACTCGCTGCCCGGGCAATTGCAGTATATCCGTGAAAAGTGGGGCCTGCTGCTGGGAAAATTCCTGGAGCGGCTGCTGTCCGGCATGGACCTGATCCGCGAGGATGAGAAGAAATTCTTTTCCGGCCCGGGGCCGACCGCGGTTTTTGAGCCCGGAGCCGACGAACATGTCGTCATGGCCGGAGAGGACGCAGAGCGCTTCTCTCCCGACCGCGAGTGGATGCCGCGCCTGGTGCTGATGGCCAAGACGGTCTATGTCTGGTTGGACCAGCTGGGCAAGACGTACGGCCGGCCCATCGCCACCCTGGACAAAATCCCCGACGAAGAATTGGACCGGCTGGCCGCTCGGGGCTTTACCGGGCTCTGGCTGATCGGGGTCTGGGAGCGCAGCCCGGCTTCGCGGCGCATCAAGCAGAAATGCGGCAATCCCGAGGCCATGGCCTCAGCCTATTCCCTGTACCGCTACGAGATCGCCGCCGATCTGGGGGGCGATGCCGCGCTGGAGAACCTGAAGGGACGCGCCTGGGCCAGGGGCATACGCCTCGCTTCCGACATGGTCCCCAACCACATGGGCATCGATTCGCCCTGGGTGGTGGAGCACCCGGACTGGTTTGTCGCCCTCGACCACAGTCCGTTTCCCGCCTACAGCTTCACTGGCGAGGACCTGTCAAGCGACCCGCGGGTGGGCATCTATCCTGGAGGACCATTACTATGACCGCAGCGATGCCGCCGTCGTCTTCAAGCGGGTCGATCGGCGCAGCGGCCAGGTGCGTTTCATCTATCACGGCAATGACGGCACGCGCATGCCCTGGAACGATACCGCCCAGCTGAATTACCTGCGTCCCGATGTGCGCGAGGCGGTCATGCAGACCATCCTGGACGTGGCCCGCAGGTTCCCCATCATCCGCTTCGATGCCGCCATGACCCTGGCCCGCAAGCACTTCCAGCGCCTGTGGTTCCCCCAGCCCGGCTCGGGGGGCGACATCCCGTCGCGGGCCGGCCTGGGAATGTCCCCGGAGAATTTCAATCGCGTCATGCCCCGGGAGTTCTGGCGCGAGGTCGTCGACCGCATGGCCCGCGAGAATCCCGACACCCTGCTGCTGGCCGAGGCCTTCTGGCTGATGGAATCGTATTTCGTGCGTACCCTGGGCATGCACCGTGTCTATAACAGCGCCTTCATGAACTTCCTCAAGATGGAGGAAAACGCCAAGTTCCGCCTTTCCTTGAAGAACGCGCTGGAATTCAACCCCGGAGATTCTCAAGCGCTACGTCAATTTCATGAACAATCCCGACGAGGAGACGGCGTTGGAGCAGTTCGGCGGCGGCGACAAGTATTTCGCCGCCTGCACCCTGCTGGCGGCGCTGCCGGGACTGCCGATGTTCGGCCACGGCCAGATCGAGGGTTTCCGGGAAAAATACGGCATGGAGTATCGCCGCGCCTACCTGGACGAGCGCGCCGACGAGCAGCTGCTGCAGCGTCACGAGCGGCAGATCTTCCCGCTGCTGCGCCGGCGGGCCCTGTTTTCCGGCGTGGACGACTTCCGCCTCTACGATTTTTTCCAGGAAGGCGGCGCGGTGGACGAGAACGTGATCGCCTTTTCCAATCGCCATGAAGGCGAGCGCTGCCTGGTGGTGATCCACAACCGCTTCGCTTCCACAACCGGCTGGATCCGCGTTTCGGCCGCCTTCGCCGTTGCTGATCCCGGCGGCGGCCCGCGCGCGCTCAAGCAGGAGGACCTCGGCGGGGGATTGCGGCTGCGCAACGAGCCGGGATGGTTCGTCGTTTTCCGCGACCTGGTGACGGGACTGGATTATATTCGCGCCAACAGCGAGTTGTGCGCCTCGGGGATGTTCCTGCGCCTGGACGCCTATCAGTCGCATGTGTTCCTCGACTTCCGCGAGCAGGCCGACGACGCCGCCGGCCGTCTCGCCGCGCTGGCCGGCTACCTGCAGGGGCGGGGCGTCGAGAGCCTGGAAGCCGCCGGCAGGGAAATGGCGCTGCAGCCGCTTCATGATGCGTTGCGCGCGCTTTGCCTGCCCGGGATGATGGAACGGCTGGCAACGGCCTTTCACGGGCCGCTGGGAAGCAGGGAAGAGAACGTCCTGTGGCCGGAGCTGGAGGAGGGGATCGGCATGTGGGCGACGCTGGCCGCCACGCAGCCGGGCGCGGACCGCAGCCGGGAAAGGATCGTTGCCGATATTCTGGAGGACCTGCTGGCCCTGCGCCGCCTGTGGCTTGCCCAGCGCGGCTCTCCTGACCGTGGCGGGGAAATTGGCGCCGGAGCCGGAAAATACCTGAAAGAACGCTTCCGCGGTTCGCTTGCCGCCGAAAAATTCCTGGTCCTGTCGATCTACCTTTTCCGGGCCGGCGTGGGAGCGAACGAACGTTCCCGCTTTGCGGAGTGGCGCCTGGGCAGCGCCTTGACCGGGATATTGCGCTCCTGGGAGATTGCCGAGGACGCGATCGCGTCCAACTCCCTGCTGGCGGACTGCCTCTGCGCCTTCGCCGCCCGGGTCGCCGCTTATGCCGTCCGGCTCGGCGGAGCGGGGAAATTCGTCGCCCCCGTCTGCGCCATGCTGATCGAGGAGGTCCTCTGCGACCCGCAGGTCCAGGAGCTGCTGCAGGTGAACCGCTACCAGGAGGATGTGTTCTTCAACCGCGAGGCCTTCTCCCTGTTCTGCGAACGATTGACCGTGCAGCTGCTCTGGGAACTCGCGCGCCTGGAGGGCCAGGCGCCGCACGAACCGGGGGTCATTGCCGGCGAGGTGCTGGATTTCATGAATTTCCTCCCGGTCCTGGCCGAAAAATCGGGCTATAAACTGAATTTGTTGGGGGCAAAACTTACGCTGTTCGCCGGGAAATAATAAAATGCGCCCGTTTTTCCCGGATCACGATTCACGATAGTTCGGTTTGGGACTTGCTTTCCGGGCCGATCCATTATAAAATATCTTTTTGCCTGGAGAGGTGTCCGAGCGGTTTAAGGAGCACGCTTGGAAAGCGTGTGTACTGGAAACGGTACCGTGGGTTCGAATCCCACCCTCTCCGAAGAAGCCTGTTCCCCCGGGCGGCAACGCCTGGTAAAAAAGGAATAAAGGCTCAGGAGCCCGGCGGTGCGGACCTACGAACCTTGCCAGGACCGAGAGGTAGCAGCAATAAGCAGGATTTCGCAGGTGTCCGGGTTTTCCTGAGCCTTTCATGGAAGAGAATAAAAAATGTACCTTGCCTTAGCGCGTAAATACCGGCCGCAGAAGTTCGCCGACCTGATCGGCCAGGCCAGCATCAGCAAGACCCTGCAGAACTCCATCGCCATGAACAAGGTCTATCCCGCCCTCATTTTTTCCGGCATGAAGGGCGTCGGCAAGACCTCCTCGGCCCGCATCCTGGCCAAGGCGCTGAACTGCGAAAAGGGCCCGGCCATCGAGCCCTGCAACCAGTGCCAGACCTGCCTGGAGATCACCGAGGACAATTCCGCCGACTACATGGAGATCGACGGCGCCTCCAACAACGGCGTCAACGAAGTGCGCAGCCTGCGCGAGACGGTCAAGTACAAGCCGCTGAAGAACCGCTACCGCATCGTGGTCATCGACGAGGTGCACATGCTTTCCAACGCGGCCTGGAACGCCCTGCTCAAGACCGTCGAGGAGCCGCCGGAACACACCATCTTCATCATGGCCACTACCGATTTCCACAAGATCCCGGCCACCATCGTCTCCCGCTGCCAGCACTTCGAGTTCAAGCGCATCCCCTTCGAGGTCATCAAGCAGGTGCTCAAGGGCATCTGCCAGAAGGAGACGATCACCATTTCCGATTACGCGCTCTATCTGATCTCGCGCTCGGCCGAGGGCAGCCTGCGCGACGCCAAGAAGATCCTCGACCAGGCCATCGCCATCGCCAACGGCGACGTGAAGGACGACGACGTGGTGGCCATCCTGGGCATCATCGCCGAGGAGACCTTCATCGCCCTGACCCGCGACGTCTTCACCCAGGACCGCAAGGGGATCATCGAGCAGGTCAACCAGCTGATCGAGCGCGGCACCGACCTGCGTTTCTTCTATACCGAGTACCTGCGCTTCATCCGCGACGTGATCGTCATCAAGTCCATTCCCGATTCCGAGCGCCTGCACAACCTGAATCCCGAGAATGTCGCGGTGATCCGCGAGATCGTCAGGGACGTCAGCGAAGTCGAGCTGCTGCGCTTCTTCAACGCCGTGAAGGAGCTGGAGCAGACCATCCGCAACACCGAGCACCCCTCCATCATCCTGGAATACATGTTCCTGAAGCTGAGCTATTTCTCGGCCCTGGTCCCCATCGAGGAATACCTGAAGCGCATCCGCGACACGCGTCCCGGCGCTGCCGCCGCTGTTGCCGCCGCGCCCGCGCCCCCGGTCGTGACCGCGCCCCGTGCCGTGGAAGCCGCGGCCACCAAGGGCGGGGGAGCGGACTGGCTGGCGGAACTCAAGGCGCGCGTGGACCAGGAGAAGCCGCGCATGGCGTCGGTGCTGGGCTCCTCGCACCTGGAGCTGCGCGGCAACACGCTGTTCATCGAGGTCGCCGCCCACCTGGAGAACGCCTGGAAAATGATGCGCGAGAACAAGCCCTATCTGAACCAGCTGGCCCAGGAGCTGGCCGGCCGGGAACTCGCCCTGGAGATCGTGCTCAAGGAAGGCCAGGCCAAGAGTGACGGCGAGCGGGTCGTCCAGGAACTGAAAAACGACAAGAAGATCAAGAGCCTCAAGGACAAGATCAAGGGCAGCGTCATCGCCGTCGAGACGGTCAAGGGAGGAAAGGATGCCTAAAGTCCCCAACATGAACCAGATGATGGGCATGGCCCAGAACATGGCCAAGCGCATGGAGGAGGAAATGGACGCCCTGGTGGTCGAGGGCCACGCCGGCGGCGGCATGGTCACGGTGAGCATGGACGGGCACAAGCAGCTGAAAACCCTGCGCATCGCCCCGGAGGCGGTCGATCCTTCCGACGTGGAGATGCTGCAGGACCTGGTCCTGGCGGCGGTCAACGATGCCCGGGCCAAGGTCGAGGAAAAGCTGAAGAGCAGCCTGGGCGGCCTAGCCGGCGCGCCCGGCGGATTTCCATTCGGGGCGCTGTGAAGCCGTCGAGGCGCCATGGCTGAATACACGCCGCCGCTGGCCCGCCTGATCGAGGAATTGAAAAAAATTCCCGGCGTCGGGCGCAAGTCCGCCCAGCGCATCGCCTTTTTCCTGCTGCGCAGCGACCGCAAGCTCGCGTTGGCCCTGGCCGACGCCATCGTCCAGGCCCGCGAAAAGACCTTCTACTGCTCGCGCTGCAACAACATCACCACCGTCGAACCCTGCGAGATCTGCTCCGACCCGGAGCGCGACAATGAAAAAATGTGCGTTGTCGAGGCGCCGTTCAATATCCATGCCATCGAAAAAACCGGGCTGTACCGCGGCCACTATCATGTCCTGATGGGCAACCTCTCGCCGATCCGCGGCATCGGTCCCGACGAGCTGCGCATCGCCGGGCTGATCGCGCGCATCCGCGGCGGGAATTTCCGCGAGATCATCCTGGCCACCAGCCCGACCACCGAGGGCAGCGCCACCGCCCATTATTTGACAGAAATTCTCCGGGAGTATAAAATTACCATTTCGCGGATCGCCCTCGGCCTGCCGGTGGGAGCCGACCTGGATTACGCCGACGAGGTGACGATCGCCAAGGCCATGGAAGGCCGCCTGGAAGTGAAGTAGGAGGCGCGGGTGAAGGGAGACGATGGTTATTTATTTCCGGCAATGCTATAATTTGCAGGGAAGAATAAAAAATGCAAGAAAATTTTATTATTTACAATGAGGAATATGTCCTGATCAAGGACATCCTGCGCAAGCTCAAGGGCAATACCAACGCCAAGGCCGTCTTCATCACCGACTCCGAGGGGCACTGCATCGCCTCTTCGGGCGAGATGGATGACCTGAACCTGAACTCCATCTCTTCCCTGATCGCCGGCAGCGTCGCCGCCATCAACAGCATCGCCCAGATGCTGAAGATCGAGAATTTCACCGCCGTGCTCAACGAATCGTCCAAGGAATGCCTGCACATCTCGCTGATCAACGACCGCACCATGCTGGTGGTCATCTTTGACAACACCTCCAACCTCGGTTTGGTGCGCTTTCGCGTGCGCAGCGCCCTGGAGGAGCTGGTCAAGGTGTTCCTGACGATCAACAAGAAGCTCAAGGCCAGCGATAAGATACCGCTCGGCTCTCCCTTTGAGGGGGTTTCCGATGAGGATATCGACCGCATTTTTGGAGACTGACCTTGTCATTCCTGAACTACTCCACCCGCGAGATCAATTTCAAGATCGTTTACTACGGCCCCGGCCTCAGCGGCAAGACCACCAACATCAAGTACATCTATGAGAAGATCAAGAAGGACAACAAGGGCAAGCTGGTCAGCCTGGCCACCGAGACGGAGCGTACCCTCTTCTTCGATTTCTTCCCCCTCGACCTGGGCACCATCAAGGACTACAAGGTGCGTTTCCACCTCTACACGGTTCCCGGGCAGATCTACTACAGCGCCTCGCGCAAGCTGATCCTGAAAGGGGTGGACGGGCTGGTTTTCGTTGCCGATTCCCAGACCGAACGCTACGAGGCCAACATCGAGAGCATCCAGGACATGCTGGAGAACCTGCGCGACTACAAGATCGATTTCGCCTCCATTCCCTATGTCCTGCAGCTGAACAAGCGCGACCTGCCCAACGTCACCCCGGCCAACGAGCTGATCAGCATCCTGAGAAAAAAAGAGGAGCCGGTGCTGGAAGCGGTCGCCTACAAGGGCGACGGGGTGGTGGACACCCTGAAGGCCATTTCCAAGCTGATCATGTCCGAAGTCAAGAACAAGATCGGGTAGTGCCCCGCTTTACCTGCGACTGGATATTCAACATCCTGGTGGTTCTCTGCGACGGCAAGGTGGTCTGCGGCTGCGCCGATCCCGAAGGCCGGCGGCCGTTGGGGCACCTGAAGGAATCCGGGCTCATGGACATCTGGCGGAGCGAAAAAATGCTGGCCATCCGCCGCGAGCTGAATGCCGGGCTACTCGCCGTTTTGCGGGCCCTGCGGCCTGAAGCGGGCCTTGGCGGAAGACGAGCCCGCGCCGCAGCGACCCGTCGAGCTGGAGGTCCTGCCGCGCATCTTCTTCGAGCCCACGGTCGTCTGCAACCTGGACTGCTACCAGGCGGTCTGCGCCCCGGGCGCCGGACTGGTCGCCACCCGTGAACGAAAAATGTTCCCCGTTGAGGAATTCACGGCGCTGATGCGCGAGGTGGGAGCGCAGTTGCACCGCCTTGATTTCTTCAATTACGGCGAGCCCTTTCTCAATCCGCGGGCCCTGGACATGATCGAACACGTCAAGGAAAACTATCCGCACGTCTACCTCTACACCAGCACCAACGGCTTGCTGCTCAACGGGGAAAAGATCGCGCGCCTGGCGCGCTCGGGGATCGACGAGGTCACCTTTTCCGTCGACGGCGCCGACCAGCGCACCTATGAACGCTATCGTCGCGGCGGCGATTTCGCCAGGGTGCTGAAAACCATGACGGCGCTGGCCGCCGAGAAGCGGCGGCTGGGTCGCGAAGTGCCGTTCATCAACTGGAGATACATCCTGTTCCGCTGGAACGATTCGTTGCTGGCAGATGGCCAAGGCCCGCCGCCTGGCTTCCAGGGCCGGCGTCGACCGCCTGACCTGGGAGATCACCGATCATCCGCCGGGGGCGGCTTCCAGGAAGTACCTGGCCGGCAATAAGGCCTGGAAGCGGATTTATCACGAGATCTGGGACTCCAGCCAGATCGGTTCGGCGCTGCGCGGCAGGCGCCATGTCGCCCGCATCCGCGCCGCGAAGAAAGGGCTGACTGTCCGCCGCGGCCAGAACGCGCTGCTGGAGGCAATGGTGAAGAACCGCGGCGGCGCCCTCTGGCTCAGCCAAGCCCCCTCCGGGCGGCGCTGGGTGCGATTGGGCGCCCAGTTGCACGACGGGGAAAAGAAGCTCCTGGACCTGAATTACGCCCGGGCTTTCCTGCCGCGCCCACTGGCCGGCGGCGAGCGCGCCTTGGTGACGATCGAGCTGCCCGCCATGGACCGGGCCGGCGGCTATTGGCTGAAGCTGGATATGGTCAGCGAGGGGGTTGACTGGTTCGAGAACGGCGGCTCCCCGGTCCTTTGGCTGCCGTTCACCGTCAGCGAGTAGCCTTTGTGAGATCGAGCTTCAGTGAAAAGTGAACAGTGAAAAGTGAAAAGTGATTTGTAAAGTGCAAATTCCTATCTGGTTCTTATTCTTCTTTCTTCCCTAAACCCTAGACCCTAAACCCTAACCCCTTCTTATTCTTCTCCTGTACCCTGTATCCTGTACCCTGTACCCTGCACCCTTCCTCACGGCGTCATGATCGCGGTATCCTGGTTGCCCTGCCAGGCGCCGATCACCTGTCCCAGGCGCTTGACCCCTTCCTCGATCTCGGCCATGCTGGAATAGGAAAAGTTCATGCGGAAGCAGTTGCGGCCGCCGCCGTCAGGGTAGAATGCCGTGCCCACCACGTAGGCGACCTGCTTTTCGATGGCGGCATGGAACATCTCGCCGGCATCCATTTGCTCCGGCAGGGTGACCCACAGGAACAGGCCGCCCTGGGGATGGGTCCATTTCAGGCCGGGGAACTTGGGCATGTATTTGGCGAGCATGTCCAGCATGAAGTCGCGCTTCTCCCGGTAGGCCTTGATGATGACGGTGATCTGCTTTTCCAGCAGGCCGCGGCTCAAGTACTCGTAGAGGATGGCCTGGTTGAATGGGGGCGAGCAGAGATCGACCGATTGCTTGGCCGTCACCGCTTTCTGGATCAGCTCGTTGGGGCCGGCCATCCAGCCCAGGCGGAAGCCGGGGAGCAGGATCTTGCTGAAGGTGAACAAGGACAGGACACGCTCCGAATTCATGCCGATCAGCGACGGTTCGGCCTTGCCCTCAAAGCGCAGCTGGCGGTAGGGCGAGTCCTCGACGACGATCAGATCATGCTTTTCGGCGATGCGCAGCAGTTCCTTTCTGCGTTTGAGGGACATGGTGATGCCCGAGGGGTTCTGAAAGTCGGGAATCTCGTAGATGAACTTCGGTTTGACGCCCTTGGCGGCGAGCTTTTCGATCTCGGCTTCCAGTTGCGCCGTTTGCGTCCCTTCCTGGTCCTGCTCGATGCCGACCATCTTCGCTCCGTAGGAGTGGAAGGCCTGGATGGCGCCGACGTAGGTGGGGCGGCTGGTCATGACCACGTCGCCCGGATCGACGAAAATCTTGCCTACCAGGTCCAATCCCTGCTGCGACGACGTGACGATCAGCAGATGGTTGCTGGTGATGTCCACGCCGTCCTTCTGCATCATCTTGGCCAGCTCTTCGCGCAGGCGGTTGTCGCCTTCGGTGGGGCCGTACTGCAAGGCGGTTTTTCCCTCGCGCTCCATGACGATGCGCGACATCTCCTTGATCTCATCGACGGGGAAGAGGTCGGGGGCGGGCAGGCCGCCGGCGAAGGAAATGATTCCCGGCCTGGCGGTGAGCTTCAGCAGCTCGCGGATCTCCGAGCGCTTCATGCCCTTGGCGATATTTGAAAAGAACGGCTCATAATTGACCACGGCATCCTCCTTTGGCTGCAGAGTATCGTTAAAGGTTAAATCTATTTATAATACAATCGACCCTGTTTTGCAAGCCCTGGGGATGGTGATGAACTTGGTGTACGGTAGACGGCGTACGGTTGACGGTGGAAGAAAGCAGCAATTTTCCGACAGGCGGGCTGTATGTTTCTGCATTCTTGCCGTAAACCGTATACCGTAAACCGTGAACCGAGAATATCTAAATTCTATGCAAAGAATCTTTTGGAAAATTCCAACAATCTGCTATATTCACCTCATGGCATTGTTGCTGATCACGTCATGCGTCTGGGCTTTTTCCTTCGGCCTGGTCAAGAAATACCTTGTTGGCGTGGACGCCGGCTTCGTGGCCTGCGCCCGCCTGGCCCTGGCCCTGCTGCTCTTCCTGCCGCTGCTGCGCCCGCGCCGGGTGCCGCGGGCCGCGAGCCTGCGCCTGCTCGCGATCGGCGCCGTGCAATTCGGGCTGATGTACGTTTTTTACATCGGGTCGTTCCGCTTCCTTGCCGCCCACCAGGTCGCCCTGTTCACCATTTTCACGCCGCTGCTGGTGGCCGCGGCCGACGACATGCTGGAGAAGCGTTTCCGGCCGCGCCTTTTTGCGACGGCGCTGCTGGCCGTTGTTGGCACCGCGGTGATCGTATATTCCGGGATGGGCAGCGGCGGGCGCTGGGCCGGATTCGCCCTGGTCCAGGCCTCGAACGCCTGCTTCGCCTGCGGCCAGGTATGGTACCGGCGGCTGGCGAGGCCGGAAAGGGGATGGCGGGACCGGGACGCCTTTGCCTGGCTCTACCTGGGAGGCGCCGCCGCCGCCGCACTTTCCATGTTCTTCGTTACCGGGGCAACACCTGCCGCGCCTGGACCGCGGGCAGGTCCTGGTCCTGCTCTACCTCGGATTGCTTGCCTCGGGCGTGGGGTTCTTTCTCTGGAACGTCGGCGCCACCCGCGTGTCTTCCGGCGTCCTGGCCGTGTTCAACAACGCCAAGATCCCTTTGGCCGTAGTCGTTTCCCTGCTCGTTTTCCATGAGCAAACCGACCTGGTGCGCCTGGCGATCGGGGGCGGCATTATGCTCCTGGCCCTTTATCTGAATTCCCTGACCAAAACAAGATAATCAGTGTCAGTGACAGTGTCAGTGGCAGTAACAGAAATGCAATGACCTCTTGGCACTATTTGTAATGGTTCGTGACAGCGGATGTTTCCCCAATTGAATGCAGTGCCTTGCTGACACTGGCCACTAACACTGACACTTATGATCTGGGAAAGGTGCAATGGCTAAACTTTATCTCACTAAAAACAGTATAATGGTCTTAATAATAGGAATTATTCCAAGGAGATATTCATGAAACGAGGCGCGCTGATCGCATTGCTGGTGATAATCGTCATACTGCTGGGCTTGTTTATCCTGGGCGGGTTCATCTACCTGCAGTTCAACCAGGAGCCCTACGTGCCGCAGAAAGCCTACCTGAAGATCGACCTGGGCGGCCCGCTGGCGGAAACGGCGCCGACGCGCTTTCTCGGCATGCCCAGCGGCGCCCTCTCCATCCATGATCTCTGGTTCCAGTTGGAGCGCGCCGCCCGCGACGAGCGCATCAAGGGCGTGGTGCTGCGGGTGCAATACCTGGAAACCGGTTTCGCCAAGATCGAGGAGATCGGCCGCCTGCTCAAAAAATTCTCGGCCAGCAAGAAGCCGGTCGCGGCATTCATCGTCGACGGCGGCCTGAAGGAGTATTACCTGGCATCCTTCGCCGACAAGGTCATCATGTTCAAGGGCGGCATGCTCTCCGTCAGCGGCATCGGCGCCGAAGCCCTCTTTCTCAAGAACACCCTCTCCAAACTGGGCGTCCAGGCCGAAGTGTTCCATATCGGCGACTACAAGACCGCCAGCAACACCTTCACCGAGGAGCGCATGACCCCGGCGCACCGCGAATCGACCCAGGCTCTCATCGACGACCTCTACCTGTCGGTGATCGATGGCATCGCCGCCAACCGCAAGCTGGACGCCGCGAAAGTCAAGCAGATCCTGGACCGTTCGCCGCTGCCCCAGGAGGAATACGTCAAGGCCGGGTTGCTCGATTCACTGGGCTTTGAGGACGACGTGTTTCATTCGCTGCCCGCCACCTATCCGGAAGTGGATTTCAAGGATTACGCCAGGACCCGTTCGCCCCTGCCCTTCAGCGGCAGCAAGAAGATCGCCGTCATCTTCGCCTCCGGCGAGATCAACATGGGCAGCAGCGGCGGCCAGTCGCTCTTCGGCGGCGAGGTCATGGGCGCCGATACCCTGGCCGGGCAATTGCGCCAGGCGCGCAACAATTCCGCGGTCAAGGCGGTGGTGCTGCGGGTGGACAGCCCGGGCGGCTCGGCCGTGGCTTCCGACGTCATCCTGCGCGAGGCCGAACTGCTGGCCAAGAAAAAGCCGCTGGTCATCTCCATGTCCGACATGGCCGCCTCGGGGGGCTACTGGATCGCGCTCTCGGCCGGAAAAATATTCGCCCAGCCCGAGACCATCACCGGTTCGATCGGCGTCATTTCCGGCAAGTTCGTGCTCAAGGGCCTGTATGACAAGATCGGCATCAGCAAGGAGATCGTGAAGACATCGGAATTCGCCGGCATGTATTCCGATTACCAGGCATTCTCGGAGAATGAGAAACAGAAGGTCCTCGGCGATATGCAGCGCATCTACGGCGAGTTCCTGAAAAAGGTGGCCGCCAACCGCAAGATGAGCGTGACGGACGTGGACAAGATCGCCCGCGGCCGGGTCTGGAGCGGCCGGTCGGCCCTGAAGCTGGGCCTGGTCGACAGCCTGGGCGGCTTGAACGACGCCCTGGATGAAGCGCGCAAGCTTGCCCGCATCCCCGCCCAGGAACGCTTCGGGGTGCGGATCTATCCGCAGAAAAAATCATTCCTGGAGATGATCGTCGAGATGGCCTCCGTCAAGGCCGAGAACCCGCTGGACGTCCGCGCCCGGCTGCAGGCCTACCAGCGCTACTTCCCGGCCATGGCTTTGCCTTTTGCGCTACGCTGTTTTTAATGAATTAAGACAGCAATCGTTATACGTGACGCGTGACGCGTACGCGTAACACGAGTAAGCAGCGAATGACCGGATCAATTTGTCTCGCCTTACGTCAGACCCTAGCTAATTCTCTCAAAGGGTTTGTCAGCGAACCGTTCGATCACCGTCACGTCGTACCGATTGCGCTGGCGGCTCGGAGCCCTAATCCCAGCGCAGCTCGTACTCGGATACCGGCTGAAAGTTGGTCAACGACTTGATGATCTCCACTTTCACGTTCTTGCAGCCGGAGATCTCCAGCGAACGCTCCATCCAGCCGCAGATGCGGAACTCGGTGGTCTTGTCCAGCTCCGGGAATTGCGTGATGCGCACCAGGCAGTATTTCGTGTCGCTGACCGGCACGAAGATCGTGGCCGGACGGTAATAAGAGGCGAGATACTCACCGGCCTTTTCGATCAGGGCGCTGGTCTTGGGAATCTTGACCAGGAGCTTGAGTACGCCGTGGAAACGGAGGTCGGCGCTCATGCGCCCGAAATCCCAGGCGGCCTTCTTCAGGTCCCAGTCATAGAAGAGCTGGGCAATGTTGGCCATGGGCTCGACCAGCATCTCTTTTAGCGGAAACCAGGTTTCGGGGTTGATCTCTGAAGAGAACACCCTCCTGGCGTTGGGCGAAATCAACTCCAGCCAGCGCTTCAGCCCGTACTGCCCGAATTTGTCCATGATGATCTTGGGGGTCGACTGGATGATCACGCCTTTCACTTCCGTCATGTTTCCTCCTCGTCCATAATCCGATGGCGACGATTGTTTGCCTTCAACGGTTCTCCGGGGACATCAGCAGCGACATGGCTTCCTGGCGCGGTCCGAGGTTGTCGCGGAACACGCCGCGCACGGCGGAGGTGATGGTCAGCGAGCCGGGCTTCTTGACGCCGCGCATGGTCATGCACAGATGCTCGGCCTTGATCACCACCATCACGCCCATGGGATCGAGCGCCTGGACCAGGTAGTCGGCGATCTGCTTGGTCAGCCGCTCCTGAAGCTGCAGGCGCCGGGCCAGGTAGTCGACCAGGTAGCCGAGGTTGTTCAAGCCGATGATCCGGCCTTTTTTGGGAATGTAGGCGATGCTGGCCTTGCCCGAGAAGGGGAGCAGATGGTGCTCGCACATGGAATAGATGGGAATGTCCTTGAGGATGACCATCTCGTCGTGCTTCTCCTCGGTCAGGCACTTCAAAAAGTCGGCCGGCTCCTTGCCGGTACCGGAGAGCACCTCGGCGAACATGGCCGCCGCCCGCGCCGGCGTTTCCTTCAGCCGATCCGAGGCGGCTTCCTCACCGACGCCCTCCAGGATCAGCGCCACCCCGCGCTTAATTTTTTCCAGGTCCATGCTTTTCATGAATCGCTCCCATGGCCATTTGCATGGCTTCCTTGACGGAAACGCCCAGGTCGGCGGCCAGAAGGCGAACATCGGCGAATTCGGGTTTGCAGTTCACCTGGCGGCCCTGCCAGGAACTGGCCTTCAGGCGCACGTCGCGGTCCGCCACCCGGATGACGAGCGACTCGCGCTCGAGGACGACGCGCTCCGAGAAACGCTGGCGCAGCCCGATGACCGGGCTCTCCCTGAAAACGGCGGCGATCACGCCATCGCGCTCGTTGGGCCGGCACAGGACGGTCAGCTGGAATCCCGGCCGCCCCTTCTTCATCAATCCGGGGGCGATGAAGATATCCAGGGCCCCGGCTTCGACAATCCTGTCCGCGGCGTGGGCCAGTAATTCGGGGCTGGCATCGTCCACGTTGGCCTCGAGCACCCAGACGCCATCCTCCCCGGCCGCTCCTGCGCTTTCTCTCCAAATGGCGCGCAGCAGGTTCGGCTGCGTCGCGAAATGTTCTCTGGCCGCAGCCGCAGCCGCTGCGCAGCACCCGGGCCGTGCGGCCGGCGGTGGCCTGGGTACCCAAGGTGGTCAATATGGCTGCGCCGGTCGGCGTCAGCAGCTCGCCCTCGATTTCACCGGCCCGGCAGACGAGCCCTTCGACCAGGCGCAGGACGGCCGGCGGCGGCACCGGCAGCATGCCGTGGCGGGTGGCAACGCTGCCGTATCCGGTGACCAGTGTGGAAAAGTAGATTGGGCAGTTATCCAGCTTTTCCCAGAGCGCGCAGAAGCCGAGGATGTCCACCAGGGAGTCGGCGGCGCCGACTTCATGCAGGTGGACGTTCTTGAGCGCGACGCCGTGCACGGCGGCCTCGGCCTCGAATATGGCCGTGAAGACGCGGACGGCATCGGCCTTGACCCGGGCGGAGAGGGGAGTGGCGGCGATGAAATTCTCGATCTCCGTCCAGGTCGTCGCCGAGCCGGCATGAGGCGCCGTGACCGTGACCTGCTTGCAGCGCAGGTGGTTCTTCTCCACGTCGGCGACGTCGATTTTGACGTCCAGGCCGATGTTCTCGAAGGTCGCCTTGAACTCGTCGCCGAGCGGCGAGCAGGTCGATCAGCGCCGCCAGCAGCATGTCTCCCGAAGCCCCGCTCTCGGTCTGAAAAAAAAGTTCGCGCGCCATGGCGCAGTTATACCCCATTGGGCTTTTTCCGTCAAGCGCCGTCGGGTTTGACTTTGCCGGGGCGCCATTGTATAAACCATGAGAAGGAGGCGCATGAAGACGACCAGCCGGACGGCGCTGCCCGAGTGGCGGGCGCTGGAAAAGCACGCGGCAACCGTGAAAAAGACGCACCTGCGCGACCTGTTCGCCGCTGACCCGGAGCGCGGTACGCGTTTCGCCGTTGAGGCCGAGGGCATCCGCCTGGATTACTCGCGCCAGGCGATCACCAGCGAGACGCTGCGCATGCTGCTTGAACTGGCCCAAGCCTGCCGCCTGCCTGACGAGATCGCCGCCCTTTTCGCCGCCGCTCAGGTCAATGGCACCGAGAAGCGCCCGGCGCTGCACTGGGCCCTGCGCGACGTTTCGGGCCGGCCGGTCATGGTCGACGGCGTCGACGTCGCTCCCGCTATCCGCCGCGTGCGCGAGCAAATGGCCGTCGCCGCCGAAAAACTGCGCTCCGGCCGCTGGGCGGGCCATGGGGGCAAGCCGTTGACCCATGTCGTCAACCTGGGCATCGGCGGCTCCGACCTGGGGCCGCAGATGGCCTGCCTGGCGCTGCGCTCGTATGCGCGCCAGGGGTTGCAGGTCCATTTCGTCTCCAATCTCGATCCCGGGCACCTGGCCGGCACGTTGCGGATGCTTTCACCTGAAACCACGCTGTTCATCATCGCCTCCAAGACATTCACCACCCAGGAGACGATGGCCAACGCCGCTTTTGCCCGCGCCTGGCTGCTGGACCATTTCGCGGATCCCGCCGCGGTCGGCAGTCATTTCGCCGCCGTCACCGCCAACCCGCAAGCGGCGCTGGACTGGGGCGTCGCCCCCGGGAATGTTTTTGAATTCTGGGAATGGGTGGGCGGCCGCTATTCGCTGGCTTCCGCCGTCGGTCTGCCGCTGATGATGGCCATCGGCCCCGAGCGCTTTCAGGAGCTGCTGCAGGGCTGCGCGGCCATGGACGATCATTTTCGCTCCGCGCCGCCGCGGGCCAACCTGCCGCTGCTGCTGGCCCTGATCGGCGTCTGGCACAGTCAATTTTCTCGATTGCCGCACCCAGCGCCGTCCTGCCCTATGCCCAGGACCTGAGCCGCTTCCCGGCCTTTCTCCAGCAACTGGAGATGGAATCGAACGGCAAAAGCGTGTGCCGCGATGGCCGGCCGGTGGAGCTGCGCACCGCTCCCGTGATCTGGGGCGAGCCGGGAACGAACGGCCAGCATGCGTTTTACCAGCTGCTGCACCAGGGGACCCAGGCCGTGCCCTGCGATCTCATCGGTTTCTGCCGATCCCGCGATCCCTTCCGCGATCACCAGCGAGCAGCTCCTGGCCAACATGCTGGCGCAGGGCCAGGCGCTGGCCTTCGGCCGTTCCCGGGCCGAGCTCGAAGCGGAGAATGTCCCGGCGGCGTTGCGGCCGTTCCGGGAATTCGCGGGCAACCGTCCCAGCAACACCATCCTGGCCGAGGAACTCACCCCTGAGGTGCTGGGCAAACTGATCGCCCTCTACGAGCACAAGGTGTTTGTCCAGGGGGTGATCTGGGATATCTATTCCTTCGACCAGTGGGGAGTGGAGCTGGGCAAGCAGTTGTCCGGCCGCATCCTGCCCAAGCTGAAGGGGGAGGCCGCGGCCGCGGACGAGGACAGTTCCACCCGGGCCTTGATCGAGTATTTCAAGAAACATAGTTCTAAGTGAAAAGTGAAATGTGAATAGTGAAATGCAAAGCGCTATTGCTAGAACAAAGAGAAATAATGTAAATCCGACATTTATTTGCATATCATGGAGTTTCTCAATTCACTTTTCACTTTTATTTTACTTTTCACTGATTCGTTTGGTATAATGCTCTAATGCAAGCACTTAAGTACTTCCTGCTCTCCCTGCGCCCCAAGCAGTGGGTGAAGAACGTCTTCATCTTTGCCCCCATGATCTTCTCCCTGCACATGTTTCAGGCCGGCTATATCTGGAGGAGCCTGCTGGCCTTCGCCCTGTTCAGCCTGGTCACGGGCACCACGTACGTCTTCAACGACGTCCTGGATCGCGGCAAGGACAGGCTGCACCCGGTGAAAAAAAACCGTCCCATCGCCTGCGGGCGCCTGAAGCCCAGGTTGCCCTGCCGGCTGCCGCGCTGCTGTTGGCCGCCGTGCTCATGCTCATTTTCCGCTTCAACGGGGAATTCTTTCTGATCACCGTTTTTTATGTCGGCCTGAACGTGCTCTATTCCGTGTTCCTGAAGAGCATGGTCATCATCGATATCATGGTCATCGCCCTGGGCTTCGTGCTGCGGGTGATGATCGGGGGCGCGGTGAACTCGATCGTCCTCTTTCCCTGGATCCTGATCTCCACGTTCCTGCTGGCCATCTTCCTGGCCCTGATCAAGCGCCGCCAGGAGCTGCTCAAGCTCCAGGTACAGCCGGGCGAGCCATTGACGCGCAAGACCCTGCAAAACTATAACCTCGGCCTTCTCGACCAGATGATCAGCATCGCCACCGCCACCACCCTGATCTCCTACATCATGTACGTCCTCTCCCCGGACGTGCAGCTGAAATTCCATACCGCCAAGCTTTTTTACACGGTACCCTTCGTCATTTTCGGCATTTTCCGCTACCTGTTCCTGGCCTACGCCCAGGGTGAAGGCGAGAGCCCTTCGGACATCATCTACAGCGACCCGCCGTTCACCCTCAACCTCATCCTCTGGGTCTGCGTTTTCATCCTGCTCGTTACCCGCTGAGGGGGTCGTGGATGCCCTGAACGTCATCAAGAGGCTGCAGTCCTCCGCCATCAGCCAGGAGGAGCTGGAAGACATCCACCGCCGGCACAAGAGCGATTACCGCGTGCTGCTGCACCTGGCGCAGCATCCCAAGTTTCCCCAGGGCCTCGCCCTCGGGATCCTCAGCAAGCTGTTCGCCGTCGACCTGGTGCGCGTCATCAAGAACGTCAAGACCAACCCCTTCGTGCGCAAGAAGGCCGAGTTGGAATTCATGCAGCGCTACAAGCGGCTGGCCCTGGGCGAGAAGTCCGCGCTTCTGAAAATGGCGCCCAATACGCTGCTCCTGGCCTTTATCGAGGAGAACCACCCCCAGCTGCTCCTGGCCATCCTGCAGAACCCCAATTGCAGCGAGGATGTCGTGCTGCGCTTCGTCAACCGCGGGCTGGAGCGCAGTATTTTTTACCAGGCCCTCGGCGAAACCGCCTGGTTCCAGAGCCCGGCCGTGGCCGAGGCCATCGCCCATGACCCGGAGGCGCCGATCAAGGCGCTGCTGGCCGTGATTCCTTACCTGGGCCTGGCCGGCCTGCAGAAGCTGTTTCGCGATGCCGGCACCCACCAGGCGGTCCGCGATCGCATCCGCGCTTTCCTGGACAACCGCCAACGCCGGCCGTTGAAGATGTTCTGCGGGCTTGTCACTATAACCGATTGGTATAAAATCCATTCTTGATGAAATTCGCGATCAAACTTGCCTTCGTCGTGCTGGCAGCAACACTGCAGCTCTCTGCCCAGGAGCAGAAACCAGGGTGGATCTGGCCGCTGGCCATCCAGGACGGCGTCAGTTCGACGTTCCAGGAATTTCGTTCCACGCATTTCCACGCCGGCATCGACATGCGCACCTTGCAGCAAACGGGATTTCCGGTGCTCGCCGTCGCCGATGGCGTCATCGAGCGCATCACCGTGACCCAGCGCAACTACGGGCGCTGCCTGCTCCTGAGGCACGAGGGCGGCTACACATCGCTGCTGGCGCACCTGGAAAGATTCCGTGACGATATCGAAGCCGTCGTCGAACGCGAACGGGCCCGCAGCGGCAAAAAATACTTCGGCGATCTTATTTTGCCCATGCCCGTGCCCGTGCGCCGCGGCGAGGTCATCGCCTTCAGCGGCGAAAGCGGCGCCGGCTTCGCCCACCTGCACCTGGAGATCCGCGACGCGGCGGACCGGGCGCTCAACCCCCTGACGCTGATCGCCAACCGGCCGGCCGACGGCTATGCGCCCCGCCTGCTGGGAGTGCTGCTGCGCAGCCGCGCCGGCACGCTGATCAACGGCGATTGCGGCGAGTTTTACCAAAAGCTGCGCCTGGAGAGAGGAGTTTACACGCTGGCGGAGCCGCTGCGGATCAACGGCCCCTGCGACATCACCCTGGAGGCGCTTGACCTGTCCTCCGTCCGCCATGTCGTCGCCCCCTATAGCCTGGAAGCCAGGCTGAACGGCCGGCTGGTGTTTCAGGAAACCTTCGACTCCCTGAGCCGTGACGACAACAATCAGCTGGGCATGCTTTATGACATGGCCTATTCGAACACGGCCGCCTATTTCTTCAATCTCTGTTCGCGCCCGGGCTTCAGCCTGGAAAGGACGGGCGCGCGCCTGGCCGACGAGCTGCAGCGGCTGCCTCCCGGGCTGCATGAGATCAGGGTCGTTGTCGGCGACCAGGGGCAAAACCGGGCCCTGGCCGTCCTGCCGGTCTTCAAGATCGCCTGCCGGTGAACCGCGCTCATTCGCCAGAAAGCTGGCCGCCGCCGAGACCGGCAACGGCTTGATGCGCCTGAGCGAATTTTCCGTTTTCGTCAACCGCGGCGACATCGTGGTCAAGGCCAATGATTTCCCCGCCCCGGCCTCGCGGTTGAGGCTGAGGATCGTACAGGGCGACGCGCAGCAGGTCGTACCGGCCCATGAATATGCCCAGGGAGCCTTCTTTTGCTTCCAGCCGCTGAACCACGAGCCCCGCCTGCTGCTGCGCATCGAGTTGTCCGCCGATGGGCTTGCCGTGGAAGCGCGGCAAAAAACGCTGCAGGTGGTATGGCTGAAAAATAACCTGGCGCAGACGGCGCGCCTGGGCGATTTCGCCGCCCAATTCGGCGCCACTTCCGTGCGCGAGCCGACCGTGCTGCTGCTGGAGCCGGTGGCGCTCAGGCCCGAAATGCCGATGCTGGGCACGGCGGTCCGGTCGGAGCCCGGCCATTTCGCTTTCCTGGACGCGGTATATTACAAGTTTCGCGTGCCGCCTGGAACCGAGCGGCCCGGGCAATTGGGGATATTCAAGTACCGCCCGGGAAGCAAAAGATGGAACTACGTTCCCACCCAGCCCGATCATGAAACGGGATACCTGAGCTGCCGCGTCCTGGCCGCCGGGACCTTCGCCCTGCTGCGCGACGTTTTTCCGCCCGCCATTTCCATGCGCCGGTTGGGGTCGAAACGCCTGGAGGCTCTGAAAAAGCTGGTGATCCGGCTGAGCGACAAGGGCAAGGGCATCGATGACGCTTTGCTGGCAATCGAATTGAACGGCCGAAAAATCGAGGCTGAATATGACCCCGACTGGGGCCATGTCCTTCTCGAGGAGCTGCCGGGATTGAGAAGAGGGCGGAACGAATTGCGGGTCAGGGCAGGGGACCTGGCCGGCAACGTCAGCGAAAGACGCTTCTTGTTCTCACTCAGGTAATTCCTGATGCTCTGCCGCGAAACTTGCCTCCAGCCGCCCCGCCGCATTTTTAGCAGGAACTGTGGAAATCTGCCTCCAAAACTTTAAAGACTCTTGTGTACGTTGGATTTCTTCGGGTTGCATACTTTTCATCTGCTTAGAGTGGCTATAATAAAAGGGAATACCTGAGACAATCATGGTTCAACGATCCGCGAACTTCAAACCACTTCAATCCCTGTTCCCCGCGACGTTGACAGCCCGGCCGGGAAATGCGAAAATCAGTTGAGTTGCCGGGACTTGTGTAATTGTTATACACGCGCTGCTGCGATGAAAGCAACGGGAGCGCTGGATTTGAGTTGAGAAATGAGCTTATCTTGCGAGCATGACGTGTTATTCATCCGCCTGCGCCTCCTCGGCGACATCGTCTTCACCATACCCGCCGTCCGTCTTTTCAAGGATCGTTTCCCCGGCATCCGCCTGCATTACGTAGTGGAGGAGCGCTTTGCCGAGATCGCCGGGCTGATCCCCGGCGTTGACAGCGTCGTCACCGTGCCCCGGCGCCGCGGCTGGCGGGAATTGCTGGCGTTTCGCTCCCAGGTTCGCAAGCTGGGCATAGGCACTGTCGTTGATTTTCACTCGGGGCCGGGTTCGGCTCTGCTGACCCTGGTGAGCGGGGCAAAACGCCGGCTGGGTTATCGCACCCCCAACCGCAATTGGGCATACAACCTCCTGGTCGAGCGCCACGACCCCGGACGCTCGCCGCATTCCGTGCCCAACCAGGCCCGGCTGCTGGAAGCGCTCGGCGTCGATTGTCGAGATATTCCCCCATACCCCGCCATTGATACGAGTTCATTTCCCGTTTCCCCGCGCCTGGCTCCCGCTCATGGGCCTGCTTCCCAAAGTGGTGGTCCACCTGGGTGCCGGCAACCGCTTCCGGGACTGGGGTGAGGACCATTTTGTCGACCTGGCGCAGCGACTGGGCGCCGGCAACGTGGCCGTTGTCCTGATCGGCGGCAGCCCGGAGGAGCGGGAACGCGCGCAGCGCATGAGTCCTATCCCCGGCGTCCATGATCTTACCGGCCCGCTGCCGGTACAGGAACTGCTGGCGCTGATCGCGGATTCTTCGGCCTATGTCGGGGCCGATTCGGGCCCCCTGCACCTGGCCTCCCTGACCGCAACCCCCCTGGTGGCCCTCTACGGGCCCAACCGCACCGCCATCAGCGGGCCCTGGCGGCAGGAGGCGCTGGCGGTGATCGAACTGGAGATGGCGTGCCGCCCATGTTCACAAAAGAGCTGCAAATATGGTACAATCCCCTGCATGAGGGACATCAGCACGGATAAGGTTTATGAAGCGGTCAGCACGTTCATCCACTGAACCGGCATTCGTCCTGCTGCTGGGCTTTCCTCTTCCTCATCGACGTCTCCATCGCCGCCTGCTATATCCTGGGCACGCTCCTTTTGGCCATGTTCCTGCTGCACCTGCTGCGCGGGGGCACGTTTCCCGTGCTGCCGTCCTACAATTATTTTTTCGCGGCCTATATCGCCTGCACCCTGCTGGCCACGGTTTTTTCCCTGGACCGGGCCGCCAGCATCCGTGACAACAAGGAGCTGCTGATCTTCCTGCTGCTGCCGATCTACGCCTGGCTGCTGGATTCCTGGAAACGGGTGCGTCTTTCCCTGATGGCGGTCCTGGCCGCGGCGGTATTTTCGGCGCTGGCGGGGATCTTCACGGTCTGGCGCCAGGGCATCGTCCTGAACGATCGCTTGACCGGGTTCACGTCGCACTGGATGACCTATTCCGGGCTGCTGATGCTGCCCTTCATCTTTTTCGCCGTGCGGCTGGTGCTGCGCCACGACGACAAACGGGAGGCGGCGGCGGTCTCCCTGTCCCTGGCCGTCATGCTCTCCGCCATCGCCTTCTCGCTGACGCGCAACGTCTGGCTGGGCATTGCCGTTGCCCTGGCCTTGTTTCTGCTGTTTTTCAAGCCCAGGTATTTCCTGGCGCTGGCGCCCCTGGTTTTGGCGCTGGCGCTGCTGGCGCCGCCGGCGGTGAAGAGCCGCGTGCTCTCCATCGTCGATCTCCAGGACGAGTCCAACCGCGACCGCATCTACATGGCCTGGTCGGGACTGAAGATCTTCCGGGACCGCCCCTGGACCGGCGTCGGCAGCCACAATATCGACATGGTCATCGCCGGCAATGAGGGGCGCTACCGCCACCCGCAGGCGAAGAACATCAACCTCCACCTGCACAATAATTTCCTGCAGATCCTGGCCGAAAGGGGGATATTCGCCCTGGCCAGTTTTGTCCTGGCCTGCCTGTTCATCCTCCTGCAGCTGCTGCGGCAGCTGAAGAAGCAGGCGGGGGAGCGGCGCGCCATCGCCGCGGCCGTGCTGTTCGCCTTTGTCGGCTTTCTGGTCGCCGGCATGTTCGAATACAACTTCGGCGACAGCGAAATCAAGTTCCTCCTTTTTTATTTTCTCAGTTTGCCTTTTTTGACCTGGAAGGAGGAGGCGCATGTTCAAACCTGAGCGCAGCGCTGAGATCTGCTCCAATTTCGCCGGCAAGAAGATCCTGGTCTACGGCGACGTCATCCTGGATCGCTATATCTTCGGCCAGGTCGAGCGTATTTCGCCCGAGGCGCCGGTGCCGGTGGTCACGGTCCAGCGCGAGGAATCGCGCCTGGGCGGCGCCGGCAACGTGGCGGCCAATATCGATCGCCTCGGCGCCTGCGGAATGCTGCTGGGCGTCGCGGGCCGCGACGGCTTCGCCGCGGAGATCGGCCGCCTCAAGAAGAAGGGAAACCTGGTGGTGCGCGACGCGGGAAACAAGACCATCGTCAAGACGCGGATCATCTCCCAACGCCAGCAGATCGTCCGTGTCGACCGCGAGGGGAGCATCCGCCTGGGCGCCGCCGCGCTCCAGCGCATCCGCGCCGCCATCGCCGCACCCGGCATCGACGGCATCATTGTTTCCGACTACGGCAAGGGCACGGTGAATGCCGAGGTGATGGCGCTGCTCAAGGCCCGCGCCGTTGCCGGCGGCATTCCCATCGTGGTCGATCCCAAACCGCCCCACTTCGATCTCTATCGCGGCGTGACCGGCATCACCCCCAACCTGAAGGAAGCCGAACAGATGGCCGCCATGGCCATCGGCAGCGATGCCGCGGTCGCCCTGGCGCTGAACCGCATCCGTCGCCGCTACCAGACCCGCTTCACCCTGATCACCCGCGGCAGTCAGGGCATCTCGGCTGCCGAGAAGAACCGCCGGATGTTCCACCTGCCGGCCTTCAGCCGCGAGGTGTTCGACGTGACCGGCGCCGGCGATACCGTTGTCGCGGTGCTGACCCTGGCCCTGGTCGCCGGGGCCGACCTGCGCGAGGCCGTCGCCCTGGCCAACGCCGCCGCCTCGATCGTGGTGGAAAAGGTCGGCACTTCCCAGGTCGGACTGGAGGAACTGCGGGACCGGCTCGCCTTCATCCTCAACCAGCGTTGAACCGTCTGCAGCTGCTCAAAACCATCGCCCCCGGCTTTCTGCCGCTGCTGGTCTTCATCGCCGCCGACGCGCTATGGGGGACGAAAGTCGGGCTGCTCGTGGCTGTCGCCTCCGGCATCATCGAACTGCTGGTCTCCTACGCCCGGGAAAAGACCTGGGACCGCTTCGTCCTGCTGGACACCCTGCTGATCGTGGCCATGGGCGGGGTGTCGCTGCTGCTTGACGACGATATCTTTTTCCGCCTGAAGCCGGCGGTCGTGGAGCTCGTCTTCTGCCTGGTGCTGGGCGTCTCGGTCTATTCGCCGGTGAATATCATGCTGGCCATGTCGCGGCGCTACCTCAAGGGCGTGGCCCTGGCCCCGGAGCAGGTGCAGGCGCTGACGCGGAGCATGAAGGTCCTGTTCTTCATTTTTCTCGGCCACACGCTCCTGATCGTCTATGCCGCCTTCGCCCTGTCAACGACGGCCTGGGGCTTCATCTCCGGCGGCCTGTTCTACATCCTGTTCGCCGTCTATTTCCTCGTGGAGTGGCTGCGCAACCGCCGCAACGCCCGCCGCGCCGCGGCCGCGGCCGCCGCGCAGTACGCCGGCGAGGAATGGTTCGACATCGTCGATCCCGAAGGCAAGGTGCTCGGCAGGGCGCCGCGCCGCCTCTGCCACGCGCGCAAGGGGCTGCTGCACCCGGTCGTCCACCTGCACCTGCTGAACTCCCAGGACCGGCTGTTCCTGCAGAAGCGCTCCCTGGAGAAGCAGATCCAGCCCGGAAAGTGGGACACGGCCGTGGGCGGCCACGTGAGCAGCGGCGAAAGCGTCGAGGCGGCCCTGAAACGTGAGGCGCAGGAAGAACTGGGCCTGGAGAATTTCAAGGCCGTGCCAGTGGCACGTTATGTCTGGGAGAGCGACATCGAGAGCGAGCTCGTGTTCATGTTCGTCAGCCGCTGCGACGCCGTCCCGCGCATCAACGCCGAGGAGATCAGCGACGGGAAGTTCTGGAAGATCGCCAAGCTGCGCGAGGCCCTGGGCAAGGGCATCCTGACCCCGAACTTCGAGTTCGAGTTCGACATATTGCTGAAGCAGGTATTCAAAGAGGGACAAAAAGACCCAGCGTAGGGGCACGGCGTGCCGTGCCCCTTTTGTGTTGTGCCCTCAAATAGAGGATGGAATCATCGATAATCAGGATAATCCGTGATTGCTGGGAGCGCAATGGATGAAGGAAATAGCCCGTAGGAGAGTCGAACTCCTCTTCCAAGAATGAAAATCTTGTGTCCTAACCGATAGACGAACGGGCCTCGAACTGAGCCGTGTTGGATTCGAACCAACGACACCCGCCTTAAAAGGGCGGTGCTCTGCCAACTGAGCTAACGGCCCCAGCAGGTCAGGCATATATTTAACATAATTATCGGGTCCTGTCAATCTCGGCGCTGGCCGGGATCTCCAGCCGCAAGCGGGAGCTTCCCGCCCTACAGCTTGAAAGAGATGAAATTCCGCGAGCGCGATCCGGTCAGCAGGTCCTGCATGACGATGTCGAGAAAATATTTCCCTCTGGCCGCCAGCGGGTAGGGCAGGGAGATATCAACGGACTTATCGGTCGGTATGTCCCCCTTGGCATATTGCAGCCGCTTGTCGAAGGCCTGCGTCGCGATCTTGGCGTAATCCCGGTACACGTAGACGGTGATCCGGTAGTCGGCGTGGACGGTTTCCCCGGCCTCGCTGAAGCGTATCTTTTTCAGCGGCAGGGAGATCGAAATCAGGCCGTCGCGGTAGCGCGCCTGGAACTGGAACGGGCTGGCCGCTGACTTGCCGGCGGCCGGGTCGATGGCGAAGCGGGCCTGGGCGATGGCGGTCAGCAGCTCGGGCGGCCAGTTGCGCAGCTTGTATTCGCCGAAGCCGCTGCTGTCGACAAAGACCAGCTCCAGCTGGTAATCGTAGTAAACCCAGCGTTCGTAGCCCTTGATGTTCGGGTCGCTGATCATCGAGTTCAGGGAGCGGTTGTCGGGCTCGCCCAACTGGATGAGGATGCGCCCCCGCGGGGTGTCCCAGCCGCGCCCCGCCGACCGGTTCTCCCGGAACCAGCGGTTGGCGTAGGCGATGCGCCTCTCGAACTCAGCGCGGGCCTCGTTCTCCGCCGTGTCCGGCAGCGGATCCCTTTTTTGCCAGAATTCCTCGATGAATTCCTCACGCGCGCCGGCATCCGCGAGGTGTTTGTAGATCTGGATCTCCTCGTTGGTCATGATCAGCCGGGTCTTCTCGTAGAAGGATGCAAAATAGGGGTCGCGCTCGCTCCACTTGTCCGCGGCGCCGGCGGAGCCCGTCAGGACGATCGCCAGCCAGGCCAGGACGCAGACCCGGCCGGGGGCGACGCGTTTAGCGAAGATAGAGGTTGATGCTGGCATTGGCGGAGAACCCTCCCAGATCCAGGGGTTCGAATCCCTGAAAATATTTGGAAAGGCGCCCCCGCAAGATGCAGGTATTTCCCTTCCAGGGCGATCGCCAGCCGCGGATGGAAGCGGTAGGCCAGGCCGACGCGGCCATTGAGGCCGAAGGCGAACCTGCGGGTCTCGGCGAATCCTTCGTAGATGCGTGTCGTCCTCGAAGTTGATGAAATCTCCCCATTGCTGGTAGGTCCAGGCGTAGACGCCGCCGCCGATCCCGATAAAAGGAGAGAGCGTGTAGCGGTGGCCCAGGGGATAGATCTTCAGGTTGGCCTCGATCGGGCACGATGCGCAGGGAGATGTCCTGAAAGATCGGGCTGCCGTCCTGGTAGGTGTAGTCGCGGTACTGGGCGTAGACGGTCCGCGCATAACTGCCGATCTCCAGCGAAAAGGAGGCGTGGCGGTTGAAATAGAACTCGTATTCGCCGCCGTAACAGGTGTTCACCATGTCGGACTTGCTGAGCGTCAGGTTCTCCAGGTTGGTTTCCCACAGGTCGGAATGCCATCCTGGGAAGAACAACACCCAGTCTTTAAATTGATGCTCTGGGAATAAATCAGCCCCGAACCCAGGCACAGGATAGCCAGCCATACAGCCATGCGTTTCATGTTGAACCTCCAACCGATTGAATGCATTCCCCGTGCCAAGTCAATGCGTGCTCCGACGAGGACAATGTGTCCCATTTTCAGGACAGGAGGCGGCGGATTGTGTCGATTTTGGGCAGGGAAGTGAAGCGGGCCACCTCGCGTCCCGCCTTGAATGCGATGAGGGTCGGGACGCCCAGCACGAAGTAGCGGGCGGCGATGGGGGCCTCCGTCGTGATGTCGACCTCGTAAGCCTCCACGGCGGCGGGCTGCAAGTTCAGCCAGCAGGCCGGGGAGCGCCTGGGCGATCTTTTTGCAGGGGGCGCAGCCGGGAGATGTGAAGTCCAGGATGACGAAGGGCGATGTCTGCAGCTTGGCGTCCAGTTCCGCCAGGGTGATTTTTTCCATCATTTCTCCGCCAGCAGGGCCGCGATCTTGTCCTCGATCTGCTTCAGGGTGCCGGAGCCCGTCTTGAAATAGGCGATCTTGCCCTTGCGGTCGATGAAGGCCATGGTGGGGATCGCCGTCACGGCATAGGCGTCAAAGGACCGGCCCTCGGTGGAAACGGCGATCGGGTAGGTGATCTTGTTGCGGTCGATGTACCTGCTGATCAGCGACAATTCCTCGCCGGGGGCGACCTGGAGCTTTTTTTCCATGTCATCGCTGTAGCGGCCGTAGAGACGGGTGTAGCCGATGACCAGCAGCCCCTTGTCGCGGTGTTTCCTGATATTGCTCCTGCAGGATGGGCATCACCGTGCGGCAGGGGCTGCACCAGGGGGCCCAGAAATCGATGATCACCACCTTGCCTTTCAATGCCGCCAGGGGAGGCGGCTGGGCGTTGAACCAGTTGTCCGCCTCCAGGGGCGGCGGCGCCTGGTCCAGCAGGCGCAGCTGCTGGCGCTCGCCTTCCCACGCAGCCCTGAGGGCCGGGTCGCTGCCCAGGGCCAGGGCTTGTTCCAGGTGGGCGATGGCCTTGGCGGCCTGGTGGTTTTCCTTGGCCAGCATGGCGATATTGGCATGGATCCTGGGAAGCAAGGGCCGGATGCGGTCGGGAAGCCGGGGCGTGTCGATCAGCTTGCCGGAGAACTCCTCGCGCACCGCGGACTCGGGATGCGAGAAGGCCAGGGCCAGGCTAATATTGTAAAACTGGGGGTCCCTGGCGACCGTTGGCTCGATCTCGCGGAAAAGGACGGCCGCCTCGGAATAGCGACGGTGGACCAGGTGCAGGATCACCTTTTGCAGCCGCGCTTCAGCGCCGGTCCCGGCCGGTCTCGCCGCCAGGCGGTCGATGATCTTTTCGGCCTCTTCAAAGCGGCCGATCTCGATCATGATCTTGCTGCGCACCAGATCCATGGCGTCGCTGCCGTCGGTTTTTTGTATTTTGTTCCAGCAGCTTCTCCAGCGCCTGCTTGCGTTCGCTCTGCAGGCGGTTGTACTCGCCGACGAGCGGTCGGTCATGCGCGCTGGACCCGGACAGGCGCATCTTTTCGTTCAGGCGGTCGTTCATGAGGTCGAAGCGC
The DNA here is from genome assembly GCA_963732485.1 of Candidatus Aminicenantota bacterium. Taxonomy (GTDB): domain Bacteria; phylum Acidobacteriota; class Aminicenantia; order UBA2199; family UBA2199; genus UBA2199. Next base: position 102,773 of record CAVSZS010000010.1, on the reverse strand, counting down.
TCGGTCAACTCGGCATAAGAGCGCGCCATCGCCTTCGCCTGCTCCTCTGCCGACCGTGCCGAGCAGGCGCCGAGCGCCGCCAGCATGAACACGAGCAGTCCGATATTTTTCCCCATGGGCCCTCCTTGGCGATCGATCGCGGCAGCCTGGAAAATGGGATTTTAGCACAGGCCGGGCATGTTTTCAAACCGGGTGTGCGGGTTGTAAAATCGCAAAAAAACATTTTCCCTATTGAAATTTAGTTTATTGTTTTATATATTGCAGTGCAGACTAAAAAGCGAGGTATAAAAATGAAAGAATACAAGGTGCTGAACGATTACGTGTACTACCGCGACCTTTTCTCCGACACCATGGGCATCAACTACCGCGTGGCGCCGGTCCAGAACCGGAGACCCACCGGCCACAAGGTCCTTTGCGAGGTCAGCCCTTCGATCTCCGACAACGCCGACATGTGGAAGCGGGTCAAGCTCCTGCTGGAGGGCATCAAGAAATCGAACATCCCGTTCCTGTATTCGCCGGAGAAGATCCATGTCGGCGACAAGGGCAACCAGCTGATCTTCGAGTATTTCAAGGGCAAGAACTTCGAGCAGATCCTGGTCGACGCCGAAAAGAAGGGCATGCCCATCAACTTCGACCTGGCCATGTCCATCAGCATCGCCATCGCCGATATCATCGAGGTCGGATCGTCGATCATCGTCAGCGGTGAACGGTCGTACCACGGCTTCCTGACCCCCGACAACATCCTGGTGCACTATGACGGCAAGATATTCCTGAAAAATTACGGCATATTCCAATACCTGGAAAAGAACGACGCCTTCTATTCCGAGACGGAAAAACGCTACGGCTCCTGGCTGACCCCCGAGTTTATCCGCAAGGACCGCATCGTCGCCCAGTCCGACATCTACCACCTGGGCTACCTGATCTACCGCGTCCTGACCGGCAAGTACTTCTCCTATTCCGGCCGGCGAAGACTTCGACGCCAAGTTCGCCAACCTGACCTTCAAGCAGTACATGCCCTCGACCGACAAGAACTTCCTGACCAACGTCATCACGTTCTTCAAGAAGACGTTGAATCCCGACCCGCTGAAGCGCTTCCTGACCATCAAGGAATTCAAGGATTTCGTCGCCACCTATTTTCATATCGAGGAGCTCTCCTCCATCACCTTCAACCTGGCCTATTTCATGAATTCTCTCTACGGCGAGGCGGTCGAGGACGAGGAAAAAGTCCTCAAGCACGAGCTGGCCTACCTGGTCCCCGAACCCAAAAAAGAGACGCCAACGACCCAGCAGGGCAGGGAAGACCTGGTCAGCGGCATCCTGGAGGGCCTGGACGAGCGCAAGAAAATGCCGGGCTGGCTGTGGCCGGTCATGGGCGTCGTCGCGCTCGCCGGCGTCATCGGCATCTACATGGCCGTGAGCTCCGGAAAGAAGGTCAGCGAGGTGACCGCCGAGCAGCAGGACCGCGAGGCAGCCAGCGGCTCAAGGCCCAGCAGGAACAGCAATCCCAGATCCAGGCCATGGCCGACAAGATCAAGGAACTGGAAACGCTGAGGGCCACCGCTGACGAGGCCCAGAAAAAGGCCCTGGATCTGGAGAAACAGCGCCTGGAAGAGGCAAAACGGAAAAAGGAAGAGGAATCAGGCGCGCATGAAGGCTGAGGACGAAAAACGCAAGCTGGACGAGTCCCAGCGCCTGCAGCAGGAAGAAGCCGCCAAGAAGGCCCAGGAGGAACAGGATCGCCTGAAGGCCGAGGAAGAAAAGAAGAAGCAGGAAGAACTCGATAAGAAGAAGGCCGAGGCCGCCCGGACCAAGACGGGGGACCAGGTGTCCCTGAACGATGTCACGATCCAGCCGGCCAAGATATCCGGCAACCCGCCGGCCATCTCCAATTCGATGAAGACCAAGTACAAGGGCAAGACCATGACCATTCCGACGACCATCCTGGTCGACGAGAACGGCGTCGTGGCCAAGGTCAAGATTTTGACCGGCAACGTGCCGAGCGACATCAAGGTCATGATCGAGGAAACGCTGCTGAACTGGAAATACTCTCCGGCCCAGAAGGACAACGTCAAGGTCAAGGTCTGGCTGTCCGTCCCCTTTAAATTCGCTTTCTAGCGGCACGCGCCAGCGGGGCGTCGCCAGGGCGCAAAAGACGGGGAAAAGCACCAGCCGCTCCTGGCGGGCGGCGGCGCTTTTTTCCAGGCGCAGGATTCTTCTTCAGCGTCGCGTCGGAAAAGCCGGCCAGTTCCTGCCAGAAGCGCCATTCCCGTTCCCAGGCGGGACTGCCGGCAGCGATGCCGTCGCCGCCCCCGGAAAATGGAGGCCGCTGGCCAGTTCCACGTCGGCCTGGAAGCCGGCTTCGGCGCAGCAGGGAGGCGAGTCGGCGGCCGATGAAAGGATCGCCGCCCGCCCGCTGGATATGGCCGCTGAAGATATCCTTCAGAAAATCGAGTTGCACCGGGAAGTCGATCCGGCCGCCGTAATCGGGTTCGGCGAGCACCAGCAGCGCTGCCGTTCGCTGCCAGCAGCTTCCTGACCCGCTTCAGAAAAGGCAGGGGCCGCTGCTGCCACATGAGGACGAAGGAAAGGACGATGAGGTCGAAACGCGCCCCCTTTCCGGCCAGGAGCGCGTTCATCGCCGACCAGGTACTCGTTGGCCGGGAAATTCTCCCGCGCCGAAGCTCACCATCTCCGGGTCGCGGTCCACGCCCAGCACCGGCTGGCCGCAGACCTGACGCAATTCCTCGCTGATGACGCCGCAGCCGCAGCCGAGGTCGAGGACGCTCCGGCAGCGGGCCAGGTTCGCCCTGCGAAAGAGGTAATGGCGTGACGGGGCCAGCCATTCGGCCTGCAGCTTGTAATGCTCGAGGTATTTGCCGGCGTCCATGCCGGGAATATAGATGGAGCGCCGCTGAAAGTCAATCCCGGCCCGGAGCGCCACGCTTTCCCGGTCGATTGTGCTATTCCGGGATTGATGGTATGATGGAAGCCGGCCGTGACACCCCGGCCGCAGGATCGATCCTGCATGGAGGCGATGAGAAAAATGATCCGCTTGTTTCGTACGGACGGATTGGAGCTCATGCTCAACGTCGATATGATCAAGGAGATCAATCCGGGCCCGGTCACGATCATCACCCTGCTCAGCGGTGAAGAGCTGCCGGTGAAGAATTCCCTGACCGATGTGCTGAACAAGATCCGGGCCTACCGCCAGGGGATCGAGAACGAGAACCGTGAATATGATCCGGCGCCAAAACGCAACGACCGCCCGCGCAAGGCTCCGGCCCCCGCCTCAGCCCGGCCCGTTGCCGAAACGTTTCCCGACGCCGGGAGCGTCCCGATTCCCGAAGATTCGCAGTAAGCGTGCTGTTCCCGATCTCAGGTGTGCGCTGGAGGGCAGTTCCAGGCCGTAGCCCTTGCGCTTGTCCTCGGTTTTCAACAAGTAGGCGAAAACCAGGCCCAGGATGCCGAAGCCCATGAACACCAGCATGGGCAAGGTGTAGTTATAGGCGATCGCGGTCGTGCCATCGGCGGCCACGGTGCGCGATACGATGCAAAAACTGTCCAATATCCAGCCGATCAGAAGCGGCACCCCCATCAGTCCCCAGTTCTGGATGTAGAAGATCAGCGCGTAGGCGGTGCCCAGCTGCTTCTCGGGGATCAACTTGGGGACGGAGGGCCACATGGCGGAGGGCACCAGGGAAAAAGCCACGCCGAGAACGAGCATCAGCAGGAAGGCGACAAGCCAATGGCTGAGCAGGGGGATGGCGAAGAGGAGATGGACGCCGATCAGCATCGCCGAACCCAGGTACATGATGGATGCCGCCTTGCCCTTGCGGTCGATCATGCGCCCGAAGAAAGGGGTCATGAAGATGTTGCCGAAGGGGAGCAGGCCGGGGATGATCCCGGCCAGGGCCAGCCTGACGTGGTATTTCTGCACCATCAGGTCGGTGGCGTACTTGAGGAAGGGGAAGACCGCGGAATAAAAAAGCAGGCAGAGCATCGAGATGTACCAGAAGCCCTTGTTTTTCAAGATCAGCTTGATGTCGGAGAGGCGGAACGGCTCCTCGCTGTCGGCTTCAGCCTTGGCTTCGGAGGCATCGAGCTTGCGGTCCATGATCCCGTAGACCATGTAGCTGATGAAGCCGATGACGAGCAGGACCACGGCCAGCAGCACCGGCGCGCCCACGGATTTGAAATGGGCGGCAATCGGGGCGCTGATCATCAGGGCCAGGGCCGTGCCCATGCGCGCCATGGCCAATTGCAGGCCCATGGCCAGGGCCATTTCCTTGCCCTTGAACCATTTGACGATGAGCTTGGTGGTGGTGATCCCCGCCACTTCGACGCCGACGCCGAAAATGGCGAAGCCGATGCCGGCCAGGTAGACCTGCAGCGGCATGCCGCCGATAAGCGGCACGTTTTGCAGCAGGGGCTTGGGGTCGAACGCATGGGTGACGGCGAAATACTTCAGCACGGCGCCGCCGACCATCAGCGCCGTGGACATCAGGCCGGTGAAGCGCACGCCCATCTTGTCCAGGATGATGCCGCCGATGAGCAGCATGAACAGGAAGACGTTGAACCAGCCGTAGGCGCTGGTAAAAAAACCGTACTGGGTGCTGGTCCAATGCAGCTGCTGTTCCAGCATGGGTTTCAACGGCGCCATGACGTCGGCCATGAAATAGCCGCAAAGCATGGCCAAACCGGCGACGCACATGGCGGCCCAGCGGGCCTTGGGAGATTCGCGCAACGACATTCTCAGGGCTTCGGTCATGGTTCCCTCGCTTTTACGCTCCGCGCGGAGCGAACAGTCATCGGTTCAGAAAGGCAATGGAAATATTCAGCGCCGTGGCCAGGCTGACCCAGAGGAGATAGGGGAGCAGCAGCAGCGGCAGCCGGCCGCGAAATTTTCCAGAAAAGAAATATCGTCAGCACGATGGCCAGCCAGAGCAGGAGGATGACCACGGCCCCGGCCAGAGGCGCGCGCAAGCCGAAAAACATCGGCGACCAGAGCGCGTTCAGCAGCAGCTGGGCGACGAAAACGGCAAGGGCGGCGCGCACTCCCGGGTGCGAGAGTCCTTTCTGCCAGACCAGGTAGGCCGCCACGCCATCAGCAGGTAGAGGCTGATCCACATGGGGCCGAACAGCCATGCGGGCGGGGTGAACGCCGGCTTTTTCAAGGCCGGCGTACCAGGAGGGGATGGCCGGACTGGTGAACACGGCGCCCAGGATCCCGGCCAGCTGGCAGGCGGCGACGCTGGCCAGCAGTTTCAGCCAATTCATTTACTCGGCGGCGGGCTGCGGCTTCTCGATGGCGATCAGCTCGACTTCAAAGACCAGGGTGGCGTTGGGGCCGATGACCTGGCCGGCGCCCTGTTCCCCGTAGGCCAGGTTGCTGGGCAGGAAAACCTGGTACTTGGAACCCACTTTCATCAGCTGCAGGGCCTCGGTCCAGCCCTTGATCACGCCGTTGAGCGGGAAGACGACCGGCTCCTTGCGCTTGTACGAGCTGTCGAATTCGGTGCCGTCGAGCAGGTTGCCGCGGTAGTGCACCTTGACCGTGTCGCTGGCCTTGGGCTGCGGGCCCGGTACCCTCGGTGATCACTTTATACTGCAGGCCGCTGGCCGTGACCTTCACGCCCGGCTTGGCGGCGTTCTCCTTGAGAAAGGCCTCTTCCTTGGCCTTGTTGTCCTGGCCGGCTGGCCTGGCGCTTCTCCTGCTCGACCTTCATCATGTCCTGCTGGAACTGGGTCATGACCTTCTGAATCTCCTCGGTGCTCAACAGGGGCTCCCCGGTTTTCTGGGAGTCCTTCAGGCCCTCGAACAGGATCGCGATATCGATGTCCATGGACCTGGTTTTGAAGTTCTTGCCGATATCGAGGCCGATGGCGTAGCTGACCTTTTTTTTCTGGCTGTCCAGGTCCTCTTTCTTCAGGGCCTTGGCGCCGGCCTTCTGGCAGGCAACGAGCCCGAGCAACAGGAAACACATGAAGAGCACGAGAAATTTTTTCATTGAGAACTCCTTTTTTAAGAAAATGAATATACCAGAACCTGGCAGAAACACAACCTGCGTGACTGCAGTGACGTGATTTCGGGTTCTCGACGGGTTCGCGATGCGCCTGATGCGTGCCGTCCTAATCATCTAAGCTTCTGGATCAGGAACTCGAGGTAGCGCGATTTCATCTGCCGGCTGGCCAGGGCCTGCTTCAGCGGCGGCAGCTTCAGGATGACCCCCAGGATGGCGGCCATGGCCCGGTGGTTCCAATGGGCCTGCACGTCGAAGATCAGGTTCTGCAGCTTGCCCCTCTCGATGGCCATGACCACGGCGCGGTGGGTGGAGTTCAGCGGGGTGATCACCCGCTGCGGCCGCGAGGCGAGGGCAGATGCACCGTTGCGGGCAGGCGGTCACGCAGACGGCGCAGCCCAGGCACTGCTCCGGGTCGAGGCGGGCGATCTTCTTTTTCGGCCGTTTGGGGTCGCTGGCCGAAACCAGGGCCAGGGCCTGCACCGGGCAGGCCTCCACGCACTTCGCGCAGCCCGTGCAGGCGGCCTCGTTGATGACGGGGACGAAATTGCTGGTATGGACCGGGTGCAGGAAGCCGAAGCGGCGGGCGGCGATCATGGCCTCGCAGCAGCAGCCGCAGCAGTTGCAGATGAAATTGACCGACTCGCGCACGTTCTCGCCGAATTGCACCAGGCGCTGGTCGCGGGCCTGCTGCAGCAGGTCCAGTCCCTCGGCGGCGTCGATGCGGCGGGCGATGCCATGGCGGGTCAGGGCGGCGGCCGTGTTGTTGAAGGTCAGGCAGATGTCCCGCGCGGCGGCGCAGGCGCGGCCGACATGCTCCATCTTGTGGCGGCAATAGCAGATGCCGACGCCGATGTGGCGGGCGGTCTTGACGATCTCCGAAGCCCGCTCGTAGTCCAGGACGTGCAGCGAATTCTCGGCGCTCAGGGCCGTCTCGCTGACGAACACGCGGCCCGGCTGGGTTTCGCCGCTGCAGAACAATTGCTTGATGAACTCCTCCTCGACGTTGAGGTACTGGTAATAGAGTTCGGACAGAAGTTTCTGGTCGATGTCCTTGCGCAGGCGCATCAGGGAGAATTCAAAAAAGCCGGCCATGGGAGGCGGCAGCGAATAAATGGTCGGCTCCGTCCTCGGGGATGGAATCGACAAGGATGCCGCGTCCCGCCAGTTCCTCCAGTACCCGCTGCGCTTCGGCCTCGGGTTTTTTCCATATCCGCGCCGCCTGGCTCGCGGTGAAGGGCTTGATGGGCAAGCGGGCGACCAGGGCGGCCTCGACCTCGGAGAACAGCAGCTGCAGGATGCGGTAGAGGGAGTCGGAAGGCGGGGCCCCCTGCGGGTAGAGGTTCAGGCGGTCGGTGAGTTGCTTGTAGGCCGAGCGAACGGTTAGATGGGCCATGGTTTTCCTCGGCGCGCTCCAGCGCCGCCTGACTTTACCATGTCGGAGCGGATGGCAAATTCCGCTGCGCCCGCCTCTGCCGGACCGTTGGCAACGCCCGGTCCGATCTCGCGGCCTTCCTGTTTGACACTCAAAAAAAAGTGTGCTAGCATAAAGCATCTTTAATTTGCGAGGAATAAGCAACAATGTTAAAAGGCAAAGTCAAATGGTTCGATGCTAAGAAAGGCTACGGATTCATCCACGGGGAAGACGGCAAGGACATCTTCGTCCATCACACCGCCATCGTCTCCCAGGAAGGATTCAAGACCCTGGAAGAGGGTCAAGACGTCACGTTTGACGTGATCCAGGAAGACAAGGGACCCAAGGCCGCCAACGTCAAAGTGGCGGAATAAGACCTAGCAACACAGCCGCTATCTTATCATATTTCGGCGGGAAAGCGCCGGGCTTTGCCGGCAGATTAAAAATAATAACCGCCTATTTTTTCCCCGAGGTCTTCAACAGCGCCGACAGCGCGCGCAATTTATTTTGCAGGCGCGCCGCATTGCCTGGTCCCAGGCGCAGCAAGTGCTTCTGGGCCGGGTTGAGCGCTTCCAGGTCGGCGTCCGCGAAGGCGTAGCTCAGCACTTTTTTTTCGAGGGCGATTTTTTCCGGCAACAGCGGCACCTGGGTCAATTGCTCGATGGCTTGCTGCAGACGCTGGGCGAAGGTGATTCCCGGGTATCCCAGTTCGCCGAACGCTCTTTCCAGGGTGGGGCGCAGCGTTTTGTACCAGGTGACCCAGGCCTTGTCCGGAACGGCCATGATCGTGTTCACCAGGAGGTCGTAGCGCCGGAAGCTGCTGGCGATCGAGGTAGACGCCGCCGTCTTTTTCGACCGGCCAGGAATTTTCCCTCCGGGGCCAGGAAAGGCAGCAGCGCCGCCGGGCTCTGCCCCTGGGCGATATTGTCCACTACGGCCACCACCGTGCGCACGATCTCCTTCTGCTGCAGCCAGCCCTTCATGGCCGCCGGGATATCCGCCGCCTGCGACCAGATCGCGCACCGCCGCATCGCTTTCATCGAGGACCAGGTCGAGGGGGACGATGGCCGGGTCGACATCCTCGCCGGCGTCGGGGGATGCCTCCGCCCCTGTCCCGGCCAGCGAAGACGTTTCAGGGATGACCAGCCCCTGTTCCTCTTTTGTCCGGGGCCAGGAACAGGAAATAACCGAGAACGAGAATGGCCACGACGGTAACGGACAGGCCGACCCAGACGATCTTTTGGTATGTCGGCATGTTTCACCTCTTCCAGCGAGTTCCCGCCCCTATTGTAGATCAATGGCGCCCGGGTGTCAAAAAAACGCCCGGGGCCAACGCCGCGAAGGCCAATTCGACATTGGCGCGGTCGCGGGCGATGCTGCGCGCCGCTGCCCGCACCAGCGGATGCCGGCGGCGCAGGAACAACACGCCGCCTCGGGAGTCCTGGCGCCAGGCGGCGGGAGCCAGGCCGCGCCCCCGGGTCATGGCCACCTCCAGCGCGAGCCAGCGGCAACAGGTGGTGCAGGCTCCGACCGTAAATCTCCAGTTCGCGACAAAGCCGGGATTCCGTTTCATCCAGGCTCGAGGCGGGCAGCGCCACGGGACAGCGCCGGGGCAGGCGCCGGTACAGGCGGGCGGTCCAGTCCGCCAAACGCGTTGCCAGGACTGCCAGCCGCCGCCGGCGGCCGAACGCGGAGGCGGGGATGACCAGCGGCAGAGCCAGGCGGTTGAGCAGAAAATCCCTTTGCCGGGGAGTCAGCAGCAGCGCTTCCTGGTGGCTGCCGAGAAGACGACCGGGGTCGCCGTCGAGCGGCAGAGCGTAGAGCGGACCATGTTCCGCCTTGCGGCGCACTTCCTCCAGGTTCAGGCGCTGCTGGCTGCCCCAAAGGCGGAACGGCGCGAAAGCGGAGAGCAGGCGCAGGTCGCCGGCCGCCCCGACCTTTTTGAAGATGAGTTCTTCGATGCGTTCCTGGCAGGGCGGGGGAAAGGCGGCGTAATGATCGGCCAGCCATTGGTATAAGCCGTCCGGCGACAGAAGCCAGGCGGCTGAACTCCGTCCCGGTCACCATGAAGGCGGACTCCAGGGCGGCCGTGAAGACCAGGCCGTGGCAGGAGGCGCTGGTGAAGACCTGCCAGGGGATGCCCTGGTCGAGGAGCCAGATGCGGCAAATGTCGCCGCGGGCGGGGATGGCGACCAGGGCGGCTTCTCCGCCCGTGCCGATGTCCGCGCGCTGCTGTACCAGGGTCCGGCGCAGCACAGGCTTGGCCGCGATTTTGCGCCTGTTGAGAGTGATCTCCGCGGCGGCGGCGGAGCAGAGTTCCCGAAGCAGATTGATTTCGGTTTCGACGGGGCCGTTGCGGCGGCGGATAACGATGCGCGTCCCCCGGATTCCCGCGGCCGTCGGCGACCATGAGACCAGTCCTGACGAAACGTGCAGCGCCGGCCTGCCGTCCCGTCCCGGGCTGTCGATACGCACGGTCAGTGCTCCGGGAAGGAGCACGGCCAGCAAGCCGATTCCGGGAGCGGCGGCCGTTTGCAGCGCGGCGATGGCCTTTTCCCTTTCGCCCGGACCGCGCTGCCTGTCGATGGCGCAGGCGAAATCCTGCCAGGCGGCGGCCGCGATCGCTTCGCCGTCGTCGGTGATGGCCAAGCGGGTGCGGCGGATTTCCACGGAAACGACGCTCGCCTTGCGCTTCAGCGCCGCGCGTACCAGTTCCACCGGGAGCTGCGCCGGAGAGGGGAACATGCTCGCCGCGAGCTTTTGCAAATGGGCATCGGCATCGACGGAGAACAGTCCGGGGTCGCCGCCAGCCAGGTCAAGCCGCTCTGAGTCAGCCATGGGCGTCCAGCAGCAGGCGGCGAGCGCTTCTTCTCAATTGCCTGGCGGAGCATTCTTCCAGGGCGCCGTCTTCATGGAGCCGGCGCAGGAAGCGGAATGCCGCCAGGGGAGGATTCTGGGCGTACAACGCCGCGGCGCGGGAAAAGAGCTTTCCTCCGGGAGCGACAGCGATGAAGTGCCGCGGAAAAAAGAACGGGGAACTCCCCAGGGGCCTGGGCAGCGAAACGCGCAGCCACTCCCTGCCGCTCAGTCCCGGGGCGGAAACCAATACCGGCGGAGGTCGCAGTCGACGATGAAGGTTGGCGTTGACCGTTGCCAGGAGGTTGTCGCCAGCGGCCGGCGGCTCGGGCCGCAGGCGGCAGAGGAGGTCGCAGTCGACGGCTCCCGGCAACAGCGCCAGCCAGGGGGCAAAAAGCGGCTGGCTCAGGTCGAGGACCGTCATGCGGCTTCTGGCCATGGCCATGGCCAGCGGGTTGCGGTTGGCGCTGACGAACAGCCTGTTTTGCCGCAGCAGCCGTTGGGCCCGCAGCAGTGAAATGGCACCCCCGCCGATCAGGGGCAGGAGGCGGTGCCGATGGATGGGCGTCGCGCTTCCCCAGAGTTCGGGCTGCAGCAGCGCCTGGCGGGCGACCTGCAGCAGCTGCGTCTTCATGCGGACGTCCACGGGCACGACAACGGCAGCACCGGTTCGCCGGCGGCGCTGCAGAATATAGGAGACCATGCCCGCCAGCGCCGCCAGCAGGAGGAGCAGAACCGGGAGAGGAATGGCTCCCTTGGGGATGGGAGCGGTCTTTGCCGGAGTCGGGAAGTCTGAGACGGGACGCTGCGAAACTGTTTCCGCCGGAGTCCCGGCGCTGACGGAAGTGGCGTCGCTGGCCACCCAGCCGTGATCGAAGTATTCCACCCAGGCGTGCAGCCGCGGGCGGACCCGCCCTCCCGCGCCGATCATGCCGATGACCAGGCGCGCGGGTACGCCCATTTTTCGCAGCAGGAGCACGTGCAAGCCGTTGATCACGTCACAATCGCCGCGGCCGATGCGCAGGACTCTCGCCAGCCAGGACGGATCGCCCCGCGAGCGACGGTAGCTTTCCGCTGCCGCCGGCGAGATGTCGTACTCCAGCCTTTCCCTGGCCAGGGCAAGGGCGATCGCCACGCGCTTCGCGACCGCTGCCGAGCGGGATGCGTTGGCGACGGTCTCCAGTTCCACGGGCAGTACGGCAGCGGCGGGAAGTGCCAGCAAGCGCGCCTGCTCGGCGGCGGGCAGCTCCTGGCCATGGCCGCCGCGGCCAAGCCGGCCCGGACAGGAGCGGTATTCGACACGGCCCCCCGCGGCGGGCAGCGCGGCGATCGTTTCACCTTGAACCGTGGCATAGGCCGACGCCAGCGTCCGGCCGGCGAAACGCAGCGTGCCGGGCAGCAATTCATGGCCGGGGGCGAGAGGCAGGAAGATGTCCTTGCTTTCGGCCCGCAAGCTCAAATTCATGACCGCGGCCGGGGAGCAGCGGGGAGCCGGCGGCAGCGGCAGCCGCCGGCGGTTCGCCCGGCGCACGAATCCCGACCGCTCATCGTAGAAATCGGCGACAAAGAGCCGGAACAATTGCGGGCCTGGCGGGGAATAGGAGAAGGGCGGGGGCGGGGCGTCGAAGGGGGCGTCGACCACGGCGCCGCCATAGGATGCCGGAGCGGCGCGCAGGCTGAACCACGAAGGCGTGCCGCGGCGAACGGCCGCCGCGGGAAACCACCAGCGCAGGAGGGAGACTTCCAGTATGATCAGAAGCGGCAGCACGCCCAGCAGCCAGTGCCAGCCGGGGCGGCGCAGGCGCGCCCAGGTCTCCTGCAGCCGGTCAAGAAGACGCTGCCGGCAACTCCCTGGGAAACGTCGCTTCCAGAGAAGTTTTCAGCAGCCGGCGCAGTGCCGAATCCGCTTTTTTGCGCACCCGCTCCAGCTCGCGGTTCTCCACGGCCAGATGGCGGGCAAAGGTCACGTCCAGGTGGTTGCCGTTGAGCAGGAAGACCGGTGCCAGGCCGGCGCCAACCTCGGTGCGGATGTCGGCGTCGGGCTGCAGATGCGACATCTGGCCCAGCGCCGCTCCCTGCCACACCGGCAGGCCGCGGGCGAAGAGTCGCACGTCGGGTTTTTCTCCAAGTCCCACCGCCCCTTCCACCGGGCCGCTGCGGAACGATCAGGCTCAGCGGGCCGGGAAGGACCATCGGCTCGGTCAGGTTTCTGCCGGCGAACCAGAGGGGAAGCATGGTGGCCCGGCGGTCGTTGCGCCTGAGATAGCGGCAGTAGGTGAGCAGGCCCGCCTCCACGTGGCGGGCGAATTCCTCCGCCGAAGAATAGACGGCGGGGCGGGTGAGGACGACCGTGGTCCCGGGGCGGCCCGCCGGGCAAGACTCAGGCCGGGCCTTGAGGTCGGCGTCCAGGGATACGGCCCAGGAGTCGCGGCGCCGGCGGGAGCGCAGGAGGATGGCCGTGGGCTGGAAGCGTAAAATGGTCCAGAAGCCGATGCCGTAGCGTCCGGCCGCCGCCGGGTCTCCACCCTTGTCCGAGGCGAAGAGCCGGAACAGGAACCGCCGGGCATGGTCCAGGGTCATGCCGCGGCCGTCGTCTGCGAACGTGAGTGTCTCCGTCCCCGGCGCCGGGGTTTCCGCGCTGACATCAATCCTGTGCGCTCCGGCATCGCGACTGTTCTGGGCCAGCTCCCTGAGGAAAAACCAGGGGTCGTCCCCATAGGTGCGGGTGACGGCCTCGGCCAAGCCGCGGAAGTCGCTGCCCTGCATGGGGCGGGAAAGACCTTCAGTTCATTTTACGGACACGCACTTCGATGCCGGGGTCGTCGCGCAGCAGGGCGACCAGGCGTTGCGGGTCGGTGTCCGAAAAATGATAGGGGTAGAGCACCCGCGGCCGGAACGACCTGGCCGCCAGCGCCGTCATCTCCGGGGTCATGGTGTAGGGGAGGTTCATCGGCAGGAAGGCGACGGCGATATCGCGTCAGTTCCTTCATCTCCGGGATGTTCTCCGTGTCGCCGGCCACGTAAACGCGCAGGCCGGAAAAAGTGAGCACGTAGCCGTTCCCTTCGCCGCGCGGGTGGTATGGCCGGCCGTCGGGCCTCAGCTGGACGATATTGTAGGCCGCAAGCGTCTCGATGGCCACGCCGGAGGATAGGGCGCGGTCGCCGTTCTTCAGGACACGAGCCCCCGCCGGCAGCGGCAGGCAGGAAGGGCTGACGAAAATCTCTGTCGCGGCCTGGCGCAGAGATTCGATCGCCGCGGCATCGAAATGGTCTCCGTGCTGATGGGTGACCAGGATCAGCCCGGCCTTGGGCAGTTTGGCGAAATCGGCGAGCCGGCCGTCGGGGTCGACATAGATCAGCAGGTCGTTGAATTGGAACTGCAGCGATGCCATGGCCGATGAAGGTGATGCGCACATCGCCGCCGGCGGTCTTGAAAACGTCGGAGGCGAAATTGCCCTGCGCCGCCAGGGGCACGATCGCCGCCATCAGGAAAAGGAAGAAGAGTTTTTTACGCATGATGTCCTCCATGGTGCCGCCGCTGAAGGCGGGTAGCCCGGTTTCACGGCGCAGCGGTTTTCCCGTCGCGGAGCGAGCGGTATTCGCGGATGGGCAGGCCGGCGACGCCGTAATGCTCGTCAGCGACCTCCTCCAGGATCACGCGCACGCTGTCGGCGGCCACCCCCAGGGTGGAGGTCACGGCGGCGGTGACGTTTTTCAGCAGAAGCTTCTTGCTGCCGCTGTCGCGGCCGGAAAGCATCGTGATGCGCACGATCGGCATGTCCACCTCCTCTGTTTCCATGGTCGGGATGGCGGGGCTCTACTTGAAACGCTGCCGGAACATGGCGAGCTTCTCGCGATGCTTCTGGTTCTCGCCGGCGAACTTCTGATAGAGGAGGCGCGCCGCCGGATTGTCATCCTTGATGATTTCGAAGAATTTTTTCTTGGCCAGCGAATCCTCGATGCCGACGGCGTTGGACAGCGCGGTCTGCAGGCTGACCGGCTTGTCCAGCGCATCGCGAATCTGGTCCTTGATGAAATTCATGGAGGTGCGGATGGCCTCGATATTGAAGCGGTCGCGGTTGTAGTCGATCTTGTTGGTCTTGATCTGTTCGATGGTCGAGTGGATCCATTCCACGTTCTTTCTCTCGTCGTCGGCCATTTCGATCCAGAAGGTCTTGTGCTCCGGGAATTTCTCGCTGTAGACCCAGTACAGCTCCATGACCGCCGATTCGTAATCGGCGATGAGCTCGATCTTGCTGACCTGAAAGGCGGACAATTCCATGGCACGCCTCCTCGGGCGATTCGCTTTGTCGCTGCTATTTCATTTATTTTTAACATATCGCCGGAAAAATATCAACTGTCCATGCTTTTTGACTTTGCTGCGCCTATTTGCTATACAGGATGCCTGATGTCAAAAGCCAACAGCAAGGGGAAATGGAAATCGATCGTCGGCGCCGCAATCAGCCTGATCTTCATCTATCTGGCCACGCGCCGGGTGGACGCAAGCGAAGCGTGGCGGGCGCTGAGACAGGCCGATTACCTGTACCTGCTTCCCGTGCTCGCGGCCGTTCTGCTGGGGGTTTTTTTGCGGAGCTGGCGCTGGCGCTACCTGCTGGCGCCCGTCGCCCGGGCGGAAAACCGCGACCTGTTCGCCGCGCTCAGCATCGGCTACATGGCCAACACCGTCATGCCGGCCCATCTGGGGGAGTTCGTCAGAGCCTGGCATTGCGCCCGCAAGACCGGCGCCGCTCCCAGCTCGATCTTCGCCACCATCGTCGTCGAGAGGCTGATCGACGTGGTCTCCCTGCTGCTGCTGCTGGCGCTGGCCCTGCTGGTCTTCCCTTTCCCGATCTGGGTGCGGCACAGCGGGGCGGTCATGCTGGCCCTGGTTGCCGCGCTGAGCGTCCTGCTGCTGCTGCTGAAAAAATTCCAGCAGGAGTCATTGGCGGCCTGCGAGCGGCTGCTGCGCTTCCTGCCTGGCGCAGCCGCTGCCAGGGTACGCGGGTTGCTGGAGGAGTTCATCTGCGGCGTCGCGCCCTTGCGGCGCCGGGGCCATTACGCGGCCGTGGCGGCCTTGTCCCTGCTGATCTGGGCCAGCTACGCCCTGACGTATCAGCTGCTGTTCCACGCTTTCGGCTTTGTCTCCCGCTACCGGCTGCCCTGGAGCGCCGCGCTGGTGGCCATGGTCATTACCACCATCAGCGTGGTCGTGCCGTCGTCACCGGGATATATCGGCACCTTCCACTATCTCTGCCAGGTGGCGCTGGGACTTTTCCTGATCCCGAAAGGGCCGGCGCTGTCCTATGCCTTTGTCCTGCACGCCCTTTCCGTTCTCCCTGTTTTTATTCTGGGGCTTTATTTCCTCGCCCGCGAGAAAATAAGCCTGCGGGCGCTGCGCCGGGAGGAGATCCATGCTTGTGACGATTGATGTCGGCAACAGCTCGACTGCCGTCGCCGTGTTCCGGGACGGTGCCATCGTTTTCCGCCGTTCCCTGCCGACTCCCCGGGCGTGGTCGTGGCGGTTTTTTACCGCCCTGCTGCCCGCCGCCCGGGCCAGGCTCGTGACCGCGGCCATCGTCTCGTCGGTGGTGCCGCGCCTGGACCGGCCCCTGGCCGCCGGCATCCGTCGCGCCTGCGCGTTGCGTCCGGTTTTCCTGGATGCGCGGACGCCCAGCGGCCTTACCCTGAAGATCGATCGCCCGGCCGAACTCGGTGCCGACCGCATCGCCGATTGCGCCGGGGCGCTGGCTCTTTTTTCGCCGCCGCTGATCGTCATCGATTCGGGAACGGCCATCACCTTCGACCTGGTCAACGCCAGGCGCGAATATATCGGCGGCTGCATCCTGCCCGGCGTCGGCATCGCCTTCCAGAGCCTGGCCGAAAAAACGGCCAAGTTGAAGGCCGTCGACCTTCGCGCTGCCCCGTTCGCCGCTCGGGACCACTACGGTCGACAGCATCCGCGCCGGCATCTTTTACGGCTATGTCGGCGCCCTGCAGCACCTGATCTCCCTGTATCGCGCCGAATTGGGAGGCAACACGACGGTCGTGGCCACGGGCGGCCTGGCCCGCTTTTTCCAGGGACGGGTGACCGGCATCGATGCCTACGCACCGGACCTGATTTTTCAGGGCCTGCGCCGCATCCATGAAGGGCTGAAGGGGCGGCAGGCGTGACCCGCGAAGCGGCCGGCGGTGATTACGATTATATCATCCGCGTGATCCAGTACCTGGACCGGCGCCACGGCATCCGCTTTTTTATCGGCAGCCGGGATTTCGACGTCCTCTATCACTGGTGGGAGAAGGACATTCCCGAAGCGGTGATCCGCGAGGCCATCGACCGCGTGGTCGAGCGCAACCGCAGGCGCGCCAAGCCGCTGGAACGTTTTTCGAGCTTCAGCTACGAAGTGCGCAAGAACCACCAGGCGTTCCTCAGCCTGGATGTGGGTCGGGCGCGACCGGAGCCTGGCGACGCCCATGCCGGTTTCAACGCGTTCCTGGAGCGCCTGCCCGCGGAGCTGGAGTTCCTGCGGGCTGATCTTTGCCGGGTTGTTCCAGCAGCTGCGGCAGGGAGAGACGCCGGCTCTCGGGCCGTTCGAGGAAAAGCTGCTGGACCGTTTCCGCGAGGACGGCGAATTCAACGCCAAGACGGCCTGGTTCCTGAAGAACCTCGCCCCGCCGCTGCGCCGCCCGGAGATCGAGCGCCGCTACCGCTTGAATTACCTGTGGGGCAAGTACGGAATTCCCAGCCTGGACTGAAATTAAGATTCCGTGACGCGTGACGCGTGACGCGTAACACGGAAGAATGATATATCAGATTTCAATCAACAAATCTCACTATCCCAAACGAAAACCCTTGCAGTATTGTTTTAGCCGTTTTGCGGATTTGACCATAGGTGCTTGGAATTTGGAAATTTAAATCAAATTCTAGTAGAGCATGTTGTTTTTTAATCTTTCACGTCACGCGTTACGCGTTACGTGTCACGAAGGAATATTCTTTTACTGGTGCAGCTCCGCCGCCAGCCTGTCGCGCCAGCGGTTGCGCTCGTTGCCGGGACCGTAGATGACGGCAATGCGCCGCAGGACATCCCGGTAGCCGGCGTTCCCCTGCGCCTGCAGCAGGGAGGCCTGGGTCCAGAGAGCGGGAGTATAGTCGGGATTGAAGGCCAGGCACTGGTCGATCGCTTCGCCGGCGCCGGGCAGGTCACGCTGCCGCAGGCGGAACTCGGCGTATTCGTTCAGGAAGAACGGGTAGCTGTAGTAGGTGATCCAGAACGAGAGCTGGGTTTTCATGGCCAGAAGTTCCCGATGCAATTTACCGGCTTTGTCCCAGCGCTTTTCCGCCTCGGCGATGCGGGCTTCCAAATGCAGGCAGAATTTCAGGGCGGCGTCGAAATTGTCGGCTGTCAGGCGGTAGCGGTCGCGCAATCCCTGCAGCCAGAGCAGTTCCTTCCTTGCCGCACCCAGGTCGCGCTGGGCGACGCGGCAAAGGCCGATCAGCCAATGGCTTTCCGCGCTGTGCTCGCTGATGGAGCCGGAGTCGTGCCGGCGCAGGGCCTGCTGGAGAAGCAGCAGGGCGGCGGCGGGATCGTTGTCCAGGTAGCGCATGAAGGCTTTCTTGGCCAACGCGTCGGCCTGGGCCTTGGGATACGAGGCGAGTTCCTGATAACGCAGCAGGTTCTTTTCCGCCTCGCGGAAATCGGCCCGCAGGATGCCGATGTCAACGAGGGTCAGGTAGGGCCAATCCATGCTGTCGTCCAGGCTGACAGCATAGATCTTGCTGTTTTCCGCCTGGATGTAATCGCCCATGTAGAAGTAGCCGTCGCCGAGCGAGTCGAAGGAGTTGGCGGTGCGGTCGATGTCGCGGTAGCGCTCGAAGCATTCAATCGCCTGGCGGTGGCGGCCGAGATAGGAAAAGCAATAGCCCAGATGGTTGAGGGCGGCGGCGTAATTGCGATCGAGAGCCAGCGCGGCTTCATACTCGGGAATGGCGCGCCCGGCGTCGCCATGGCGGAAGTAGGCCTCGCCGAGCTCGAAGGTCATCTCCTTGCTGAAGGGGAACATGTCTTTCAGCTCGCGCAGGCAGCGGACCTGTTCCGCGAAATCAAAATCGAACTTGGCTTTCAAGGCCCTGGCTTTCAGACGCAACGGCAGGCTGAAACGGGGCAGCAGCGGAGTGAGCGCCCGCACGTGCGCCAGCGCCTCGCCGGCGGCGCCGGTGTAGTCGGCGAGCAGAGCGAGGATGTAGCGGGCGGCGGGCAAGCCGCCCGCCAGGGTGTCGGCGTTAAGCAGGAAACGCCGCGCGTTGCCGAATTGCCTCTTGTCCCACCACGTCATCCCTTGAAAGAACAGGTCGAAGGCGCGCCAATCGCTGCCATACATGGCCGCGATCCCGGCCGTTTCGCCGGCATGGACGTCGTCGCCGGCGATGGAAACCCGCACGCGCCTGGCCAGGTTATCCACCTGATCGGTCAGCAGCGAGTTTTTCTCCTTGCCGG
This sequence comes from Candidatus Aminicenantota bacterium, assembly GCA_963732485.1. GTDB lineage: Bacteria > Acidobacteriota > Aminicenantia > UBA2199 > UBA2199 > UBA2199. The sequence continues at coordinate 83,991 of CAVSZS010000010.1, read as the reverse complement.
GGATGAAGAACGGGGCGTGGCTCTCGCTCGCGCCGACGCGGCCGAGGCTGGCCTCGATATTGAACTTGTCGGCCACGCTGCTCAGCGTGCCGCGCAGGACGTAGCGGATGCCGTATTTTTTTTCGAGGGCTGGCAGCTTCTCCGGCGTGATCTCGCCTCCGCCTTCCAATTCGCTGACCGTCGACGCGGCCAGAGTCTTGAATCCCGGAGACTGGTTCAACGCTTCCTGCAGGAGAAAATCGATCTCGGGGCCGATGCGCGCGTCAGGCGTACCGTTCGCGAACGGGTAGAGCAGAACATGGACCGCCGGGGCCTTCCCACCGCCGGCCGGCCGGCCGGATCTCGGGAGGAACAGCCAGAGGCCCGCGGCCACCGCCGTCAGCAGCAGGGCGGCGGCGATCAGCCTTCGGCGTTTGCGTCCGGAGGTGTGCAGCGCCTCGGTGGACGCCTTCATGTTCTTCAGGCGCCGCACCATTTCGCTGAGCCGTTCGCTGTCGCTGGCGGGCGCCCGACGGTCGGACCGGCGCAGCAGCTCGTCCTGCTCGCGAACGGCAATGACCTCTGTGTCCTTGCCTGCGCCCGTCAGCTTCGCCGCGGCCAGCTCGGCTTTCAGGGCCGCCAGTTCAGCGCGGATCTCGTTGAAATCGCCGTAGCGCCGGCCGCGGTCCTTCTGCAAGGCCCGGCGGGCGATGCGCCGCAGGGCTTCCGGCGCCGGCCGGCTGAACTGGACGTCCCGGTGCAGGATGTTGTACAGGGTGACGATGTTCTCGTTGGCGGTGAACGGGTTGCGGCTCTCGATCATCTCGTACAGCACCACCCCGTAGGAGAAAATATCGCTGCGGCCGTCCAGTGTCAGCCCCTTGGCCTGCTCCGGGGACATGTAGGAGACCGTGCCCAGGACGATGCCTTTCTCGGTCAAATCGCGGTCACGCCGCTCCGCGTCCGCGTCCGCGTCCCTTTCGTCCTGGCCGGGGTCGGCGCATATCTTGGCCAGGCCGAAATCAAGGATCTTCACCTGGCCGCTGCGGTCGATCATGATGTTGCCGGGCTTGATGTCGCGATGGACGATATGCCGGCCCTGGGCGGCGGCCATGCCGTCGGCGATTTGCGCGGCGATGTCCACGACCTGATCAAGGGAGAGCGGCTTCAGCTTCAGCAACTGGTCGAGGGTGACGCCGTCGATGTACTGCATGACGATGTATTCCCGGTCGTCCTCCTCGGCGATCTCATAAATGGTGCAGATGTTGGCGTGGTCCAGCCGCGACGCGGCCTGGGCTTCGCGCAGAAAACGGGTTTTCGAATCGCGGTCGCAGATGGCGTCGGCGCTGATGCTCTTGATGGCCACAAGCCGGCCCAGCCTGATGTCCTCGGCCAGGAAGATCTCGCCCATGCCGCCCTTGCCCAGCGAGCGCATGACCTGGAAGCGGCCGCCGAGGATCGGCCGTCCTCCCGGCGGCGGAGCGGAGCGCTCGCCGTTCTCAGGCGCGACATGCAGGGGAGCGCGGCATGTGGAGCAGAAACGGTCTGACTCGCCGTTGCCGGCGCCGCAGGCTGGGCAGATCATGGCCCGATTTTAGCAAAAGCGGCCTCTGTTGGCAACCGCGATCCGCTGGCGTTATGACCAGCTTGCCAACCGGGGCCGCTATCTTTTTTAGTGAAACCGGGCTTGCCGTATTCAGCAGCCGGGGGCGGGATTAGCGTCGTTTCAAGGGCGGCGGACCCGAAGCCTGCAGCTCGAACTGGGAAACGATCTTGTTGCGGGCGCCGAGGACAGCGAGGGTGAACTTGGCTTGGCCGCTCTTCAGCAGATCGAAATCGTTCTGGCTCAACTGGGCCTTCAGAGACGCGGGCAGCCGGGAAGCCGAGGCGAAATTGCCGAGTTGCTGGACCTGATGGCCGTTTTTCAGCAGGACGATGCGCAGCGGGGTTTTCAGCTCGGCGAGCGTTTCTCGCAGAGGTAGCAGATCGAATTCGGGGCAGCGGCAGGGGTCATGAGGAAATGGCAGGCGATACCTGATATTGAAAAGTTTATGCCTGGGCAATTCGATCCGCAGGCTCTTGATAGTGAACCTGCGGCTGGGGCTCCATTCGCCATCGCTGTCACCGCCCATGTGGTAGATGCTCCAGGAGTATTCTCCCGGGGGAAGCGTTGGTCTGCCCGGCCCCGTATCGCCCACTTTCCACTCATAAAACTCGTCACTTGCCGGAATACTGCGAAGTTCGCCCTGGGGGAGAAGTGCAATCTCCCGTGCCGCCATCGACCCTGCCGATCTCAATGGCGACGGTGCCCGTGAAGCCGTTGCTGTTCCACATGAATCGCTGGGTGGATCCCAGCAACCATTCCTCACCATCCACGGGCGAGGTGAGCGTTACTTCTACCTGCGCCGGCAGCAACAGGGCCAGAAAAAGAACCACCATGACGTTTTTAAAAGTTTCATTCTTCCCTCCTCTCTACCAGGATAATACCGTCCGCCGGCCGAATATCTCATTTCTCCCGTTTTTGCTGATGGGCGAGTCGATGGCTCGCCTGGAAGGCGGCACAGGTACGAATGCTAATAAATTTTGTTCAGTTCAATCCGGGCAGCCGCTGCTTGACATTGATCAGGCTTTGTTCCATATTTGTAGTCGTGAAAGTTGCGGCTTGGCTCCTTCCGGCGTTCGCACTAGGCGCCATGATGACTGCAGAAGTTGTAGATACAGATCTTTTTCCCGGCGAAGTCCATGGCTGGTCGCTGGCTCCCGAGGCGGCAGTTTACACTCCTGAGGATCTCTATACCTATATCGACGGGGCCAGCGAGCTCTATATCTCGTTCGGCTTCAGGAAATTGGCTACCCGCCGCTACGCAAAGAAAGATTGGCCGGAGATCACCGTAGACCTCTTCGAAATGAGCGATGCCGGAAGCGCTTTTGGAATTTTCGCCCACAGCCAGGAAGAACCTGACCAGGAGGTCGGACGGGACTCGGAATACCTTGATGGCCTGCTGCGCTTCTGGCAGGGGAATTACTATGTTTCCCTGCTGTGCAGCCCGGAGACCCCCGAGACGCGCACGGCGTTGCTGGCCCTGGGAAGGCGGTTGGCTCAGCGTCTTCCGCGGGCGGGGGAAAGGCCAAGGGCGCTGGCGCTGCTGCCGGCAGACGGATTGATCGGCGCCAGCATCCGCTATTTCCGCCACCATGCCTGGCAGAACACGTATGTTTTTCTTCATTCTGAAAATATCCTGGAAATCGGACCGGACAGCGAAGCCATCCTGGCCAGGTACGACCAGGGCGCGGGGCGGCCGGTCGTGCTGCTGGTGCTCCATCGGGACCAGGCGGCGGCCGGGCGCGCCTTTGCCAATCTCGTCCGCATATTCCATTTGCCGGCTGACGGGGGAGCGGCGGTCCAGCTGGGGGACAAAAAATATGTTGCGGCCGCGCTGGAAAACGGGGCCATCGCCGTCGTTTGGCATGGCGGCGGCGCCGCCCAGGCGCTGGCCCTGCTCGCCGCCGTGCGCACCGCCATTTCCGCTGGCAAGCGCTAACCCGACATAAGGAGGTCCTGATGAAAAAAAAGACCATCAGCCGCCGTGAGTTTATCCTGGTCGGCGCCGCCGGCGTTTCCGCCGCCGCCCTGGCCGCTGGCCATGCCCTGGAAGCTCGGCGCGCAGGCGCCGGGGAAAACCCGGGTAGTATTGATCCGCGACAAGGATGTCCTGGATGAGAACGGCGCCGTCAACGCCTCAATCCTGCAAAGGATGCTGGATGAATCGCTGAGAACGCTTCTCGCTGAAAAGGATGCCGCGGCCGCCTGGAAGCGGATCATCAGGCCGACCGACATCGTGGGCATCAAGACCAATGTCTGGAGAAACCTGGCTACGCCGCCCGAGCTGGAAGAAGCGATCCGCAACGGCGTGCTCTCCGCCGGCGCCAAGGCGGAAAACATCAGCATCCGCGACCGCGGCGTGCTCAGCGACCCGGTTTTTCAGAAAGCCACGGCACTGATCAACGTGCGCCCCATGCGCACCCACGACTGGTCGGGTCTGGGCACCCTGTTGAAAAACTATATCATGTTCGTCCCCGACCCGCCCCGTTTTCACCCCGATTCCTGCGCCGATCTGGCCGCCCTCTGGCAGCTTCCCATGGTCAAGGGCAAGACGCGGCTCAACATCCTGGTCATGCTCACGCCGTTGTTTCACAGCGTGGGGCCGCACGGATTCAACCCGACCTATAGCTGGAAATACAACGGCCTGCTGGTCGGCCTGGACCCGGTGGCCGTGGACGCCACCGGCGCGCGCATCATCCAGGCCAAGCGCCTGGACTATTTCGGCGAAGACCGGCCGATCAACCCGCCGCCCAAGCACATCGAGCTGGCCGACAGCCGCCACCACCTGGGCACGGCCGATCCGGCCAAGATCGATCTGGTCAGGCTCGGCTGGCAGGAAGGCATTTTGATCTGAAGCGAACGATTCACACCGGCATGTGCTCGTGGCAGTGTCAGCCAGCGCAACAAGAGAAATATTCATTTCATTACAATTTCTTCAGTAAAATATTCGGGCGGTCAATTCAAGACCCGGTCCAGGGCCAGCAGCACGAGGAGGATCGCGGCGAACCAGGCGACCATAAGCCGAACAGCCCGGCGATCTCTTGCCGACCAGGCGGCGTGAGCCGCAGTGCGGGCCGCACCGTCCCCTCCGCCGCGGGCCAGCGCCAGGGACACCGACGCCGCGATGACGAACCCGGCCACGTTCCACCACATCCAGGAGACGGTCGCGGCTTGAAAGGTCCACAGGTAGACGTTGGCGCCGAAACCGGCCAGCAGGCCGCCGATCGCAGCATTTTCCCTTACTCGCGGGGCCAGGGCGCCGATCATGAAAACCGCGGCGATCGGCCCGTAAAAAGCGGAGCCGATCTTGTTGACGATCTCGATGACCGTATCCCCCGAGTCGGCCATGGCCAGGGCGGCCAGGAATGCCGTCGTGCCCCAGAAAACGGTCAGCAGCCGGGAAACGCGCAGCTTTTTATTCTGCCGCAGGCCGTTCAACCCCGGTCTCAGTTTCAGCAGCACATCGTTCCAAGAGACGGCACTCAGGGAATTGAGGGCCGAGTCGAGGCTGGAGAGGGAAGCGGCGAAGATGCCGGCGATCACAAATCCCAGGAATCCCGAGGGTACGAACCGGCGAAAGAAGTGGGGCATGATGTAATCGGGCCGCAAGCCGGCGGTCTGCGCAGCGAAGGTCGGCTGGGAGGCGAGGAAGGCGATCAGCAGATAGCCGATGAAACAATAGGTGGCGACGATGGGAAAGCGCAGCAGGCCGTTGATGAGCAGGGCGTGCCGGGCCTGGTTTTGGTCGGCGGTGGTCAACAGGCGCTGGGCCTGGCTTTGGTCGCAGCCGTAGTATGAGAGGTAGAGAAAAAAACCGCCCAGCAGCATCGGCCAGAAAGAGAAGGTGTTGCCCGCGCCCCCGGCGGTGACGATGACGGCATAGCGGCCGGGCTCGCTCGCGGCCAGGGGGCCGGGGACGCCGCCCAGCATGCGCACGAGGATAAAGATGCAGACCAGGGCCGAAGCCCAGAGGATGGCCAACTGCAGGATATCCGTGTATATGTCGGCCGTGATGCCGCCCATGGTGGTATAGACCAGGGTGACCAGTGCGATGGCCGCCAGGGCCCACAGCAGCGAGATATCGAGACAGACTGCGGTCACGTAGGCCGTGGCCAGAAGGACGACGCCGGAACCGAGGGCGCGGCTGATCAGGAAGACCATGGTGACCAGCAGGCGCAGGATCGGCCCGAAACGCTCCTCCAGGTAGTGATAGATGGAAATGGAGCGGGAACTGCGGTAGAGCGGCAAAAGAAAGACGATGATCGCGGCCATGGCCAGGGGAACGGCCAGCTCGTATTGCAGCCAGCGCAGGCCGCCGCCCGCCTTGGCGGCAATGAAGGCCGGGGCGCCGACCAGGCTGATGGCGCTGACCTGGTTGGCCAGCAGCGACAACCCGACCGGCCAGCCGCGGATGCGGCGCCCGCCCAGGAAGTAATCGACCTCATCGCGCTGCCTGCGGCTGAGCCGGAAGCCCACGCCGAGAACCAGGAGGATCGTCGCGGCTATGATCAGCCAGTCTAGCAGTGTCATGTTACTATTTTAAGCAAAGGCCACGCTATTTTTCAACTTATACAGCCAAACCGTGGCAGAGACGCTTGCCGTGTCAGGCCATGCTTGAAACTGGACCGTTGCTTCGCGATAGATTCTTCGTTTACACTACCACTATCACTTCCACTCAGAAGCTCGCTTGTTTTATCTCGAGCAGCGCTTTCATAAATTCATCCCCCTGCAGCAAGCCGTAGCTGCCCTGGCGGCAGCTTTCCTCGTTGAACTCCGCGATGCCGTCCGGCCTGGCGCCGGGGCGATGGATCAGGAAGGGGACTGCGTCGCGGGTGTGGGTGCGCAGGGCGCACGGCGTCGCGTGATCCGGGAGCAGGGCAATGCTCACCGGTTCCGCCATCGCCGCCGTGCAATCCATGATGGGCTGGATGATCCGCTGGTCCAACGCTTCGATGGTGCGCACCTTCAATTCGGCATTGCCCTCGTGCCCGGCTTCGTCGCTGGCCTCGATGTGCAGGAAGACGAAATCGCTTTCCCGCAGGGCGTCGCAGGCCGCCTGCGCCTTGCCTTCATAATTCGTATCGTACAAACCTGTGGCCCCCGGGACATGGATCGGCCGCAGGCCGGCATAGACGCCGATGCCGAATATCAGGTCGACCGCCGAGATTACGGCCCCGCTCAAGCCGTACAGTTCCCGGAAGGTCTGCATCCGCGGCCGATGACCGGGCGACCATGGCCATATGGAGTTCCCCGGGTCCTGGCCGCGCTGCCGGCGTTCGCGGTTGACGGGGTGGAGGCCGAGGAGCGCCTGGGAATGGAGGATCAGGTCGGTTAGCAGCGCGGCCGTCTGGCTGGTGTCGCCTATGGGCCGCGGCATGACGTCCAGGAAAGGCGTGCCGGGGACGTCGTGGGGCGGCGTGCATTCAAAATCGTTCAGGCCGTCCTTGACGACCAGCAGGTGGCGGTAGCTCACCCCCGGGTGAAACCGCAGGCGCGGGCCGGCAAGTTCTTCATTCAGGGAGGCGACCAGGCGCAGCGATTCCTCGCTGCTGATGTGGCCGGACGAATGGTTCTTGATCCTGCCGTCCGCGATACAGATGATATTGCAGCGCATGGCCAGGTCGCCGGGCGCGAGCTCGACCCCCATGCTGGCCGCCTCCAGGACGCCGCGGCCCTGGTACACCCGGTGCACGTCATAGCCGAGGACCGCCAGGTTGGCCACTTCGCTGCCCGGCGGCATATCGGCTGGGACGGTGACCAGCCGCCCGCAGCGGCTTCGGGAGCAGAGACGGTCGATGGCCGGGGTGCGGGCGGCCATGAGCGGGGTTTTCCCTCCCCAGCCGTCGATCGCGTAATCGGCCATGCCGTCGGCCAGAATGACGATGGTTTTCATGAGCACCTCGCTGGCCTGAAAGTTCAGGAATAGCGCTTTTTCAGGAATTCCCGAAAAGGCGGGTAATCCTTGGCCAGGTGCGAATACGATTCCTTCCGGGCCTCGAGCCCTTCGAGGCTGGGCGGCAGGGGCGGATCGAAGCCGAGGATGGCGCGGATCTCCTCGGGAAACTTTGCCGGGTGCGCGGTTTCCAGGGAGACGCACAGCTGTTCCCGGTCCGCTTGATCCTGCTGCAGGTATTTTTGCAGCCCGGCCCAGCCGACGGCGCCATGCGGTTCCAGCAGCAGCCCGTGTTGTTCGTAGGCGTCGCGGATGGTTTGCCGCGTTTCTCCGTCATCCACGCGGACGGCGAAAATCTCGCGGCGCAGCCGCTCCAGGTCGGGAGCGGCCCCGATGACGCCCTTCTCGTCCATGCGGCCGCCATACAGGTCGATCAGCCGCGCCATGTTGCTGGGATGGCCGACGTTCATGGCGCTGGAGATGCAGTTCAGCGAAGGCTCGATGACGCGGTAATCGCCGCTGGCGACATACGCGGGGAATTCGTCGTTCTCGTTGGTGGCGATGACCAGGCGCTTGACCGGCAGGCCCATGCGCATGGCCAGGACGGCGCCCATCATGTCGCCGAAATTCCCGGATGGCACGGAAAAAACGGCCTGTTCGCCCGAATGCCGGCACAGCCGCGCCTGGGCGTAAAAATAGTAAACGGTCTGCGGCACCAGGCGGCCGATGTTGATGGAGTTGGCCGACGACAGGGGCAGATGGCCGAGTGCCGGGTCGGAAAACGCCTCTTTGACCAAGGCCTGGCAATGGTCGAACTTGCCGTCGACGGCGATGACGCGCACGTTGCCGCCCAGCGTCGTCATCTGCCGACGCTGCCGCGCCGTCACTTCCTTTTCCGGGAACAGGACCAGCACCTGGACGTTGTCCAGGCCGTAAAAGGCGTTGGCAATGGCGCTGCCGGTGTCGCCCGACGTCGCGGTCAGGATAAGCAGCCGCTTTTGTTCCAGGCGCAGGTAATAATTGATCAAGCGCCCCATCAGCCGCGCGGCAAAATCCTTGAACGAGGCCGTCGGCCCCTGGTCCAGGCGCAGGACGTAAAGCCTGTCCCGCACCGGTTCCAGGGGAAGAGGAAAATCGTAGGCGTCGCGGCACAGCTGCGCCAAGTCGCCGGCGGGCAGCTGCCCGGCCAGGAATTTGCCGCAGACCGCGGCGGCAACCTCGTGATAGGGCAGGCCGGAGAAGCCGGCGATCTCGTCGGCGCTCAAGGCCGGGATACGTTCGGGCATGTACAGGCCCTTGTCGGGCGCCAGACCTTTCAGCAACGCGTCGCGGAACGTGACCGGCTCGGCCCGGCGGTTGGTTGAATAGAACAGGATCGGTTTTTCCTTCATGGCTTATCCCTTCTTCTCCACTTGCCCGTCCGCGAGCGGAGAGGCTACCAATATCGGGCATTTTTGCGGCCGTGTCAAGGCGGACGGCGGCTCCCGGTGTTTGACTTTTATTTTCCCCTATGCTAAACAATGCGGCGCTGGCCGGGCTCGCGGGAATTCCGCCGCGAGCGGTCCCGCCACGGACCGTCCGGCCAAGCCCAGGGAGATGACCATGAGCGCTATCGATCGCAAGGGTGTGGAGCGCTATGAATGCGCCGGCCGGGAAGCCATGTCCCGGAGAAAGGAACTGCGGCAAAAAATGCGCCAGGCGCGCTTCGACACCATCGCCGTGCACGGCATGTACTCGGTTGAGGAAGCGTTCGCCCAGGGGCAGGGAGGGGTCATCGAGCCCCTGTTTCCTTCGACTTCCCAGGGCTACCGCGACAGCGATGAAATGGAAGCGGGGCTTTCTTATCGCATCCCCACCTGGTGCTACTCGCGCATCCACAACCCGACCATTTTCTATCTGGAGGAGACGCTGTCGCTGCTGGAGGCCTACGGCAGCGCCGGCGACGCGTCGGCCCTGTGCACCGCCTCGGGCATGGCGGCGATCAAGCAGGCGATCGAGCCCCTGCTGGTCCTCCCCGCCCAGGGCGCGGAAGAGGTCAACTTCGTTTCCTCGGCCCAGGTGTACGGCGGCACCTTCCAGCTGTTCAACGTGCGCATGCGCGAGCGCAACGCCAGGGTGCGCTGGGTGGCGCAGCCCTGGGAGATCGGCGAGTGGGAAAAGCTGGTTGACAAGCAGACCCGTTTTTTATATACCGAAATGCCCTCCAATCCGCAGCAGGCCTGCTCCGACCTGGAAGCCCTGGCCCGGCTGGCCCACCATTTCCAGATCCCGCTGATCGTCGACAGCACCATCGCCACCCCGGCGCTGATGCGGCCGCTGCAGCATGGGGCCGACGTCGTGGTGCAATCCCTGACCAAAACCATCGGCAGCGGCGGCGCCGCGATCGGCGGCGCTATCATCGCCCGCCACGACATGGCCGGAAGCCGCCTGGCGCCCGAAGCCAGGGCCGACTATGCCTCCTGGCTGAAGCTGTGGCCGGCGCGGGATTCGGGTGGTTGCATGTCGCCCTACTCGGCCTTTTTCTTCCTGAACGAGCTGCGCACCCTGCGCATCAAGGTGGATTGGTTCTCGCAGAATACGGTGGCCGTGGCCGATTTCCTTGCCCGGCATCCGCAGGTGGAAACGGTCGACTACCTGGGCTTGAAGGACCACCGCTTGCACGACCTGGCGGCGCGCTACATGCGCATGGTGGACACGGAGCGCCCGGTGTTCGGGCACCTGCTCTCCTTCACAGTCAAGGGCGGCCCGGCGGCCGCCCGGCGCTTTTTTGACGGCCTGCAACGGATCTTCCGGGCCACCGACCTCGGGCGCATCAAGTCTGTAGCCACGATCCCGGCCATTTCCACCCATTCCCAACAGGGCGAAGAGGGCCGGCGCCTGGCCGGCATCCCCGGCAACATGGTGCGCCTGTGCGTCGGCGGCGAGCACCCGGACGATATCATCAAGGACCTGGACCAGGCCCTGGGCAAGCTATGAGCCCGGAGCGGTTGCCGGCCCGACCCACCGCCCGGGCCTGATCATGCGCCCCGTTGTCAGGACCGCCTGCCTGCTTGCCGCCGCGCTGCTCATCGGCGCCGCCGGTCAATCCTGCCGCGCCCGCAGCGACAAGGACGCAATAGCCGACGTGCTGGAAGACCTGGCGGCGCGAGTGGAAAAAAGGGACGCCGGGGGACTGCTCGCCCATCTGGCCGGGAATTACCTGGACTTCGAGGGTCGGGACCGCGCCGCCACCGGGGCAATGGCCGAGGACTATTTTCGCCGCTACCGCGGCATCAAGATCAAGCTGCTCTCCTCGCGCATCGAGATGGAGACGGGCGGGGCCGCCACGGTCGAGTTCGACGTTTCCCTGTACAGCGGCATCGGCGCCGCCCTGCGCAAGGCCGTCGGTTTCAGCGGCGAAAATTACCGCGTCACCTGCCGGTTCCGCAGGGAGGGCGAATGGCGCATCGGCGAAGCGCGCTGGGAGAGCATCGCGCTGCGCGACCTGTTCCCCGAATCCCTGAGGATCCTGAGGGAAATTTTTCCGGACCTCTGACGTCCGGAGTCCGCGCTGCGTTGGTGCGGTCGGAAAAAACGTGCGAGCGCCGGCTGCGGGCCGGACATGAAAAAGGAGCACCATGCCCAAGATGTATTTTGTCGTGTTCATCGTCATCGTACTGACCGTTTATTCCGGCATGCACGGCTTCCTCTACTGGCGGCTGGCCTCCGGTCTTTCCCTGACCCCGGGGCAGCGCTCGGCGCTCAAGCTGCTGCTGCTGGCCGGCGCCCTGACTTTCCTGGCCGCCGAGTTCCTCAGCCGCCTCGCTCCCATGACCCCCTTGCTTTATGCTGGCTCGGTCTGGTTGGGGGTCATCGCCATTGCCCTGGCCTTCTTCCTGCTTGAGATGATCCTGTCGCTGCTCTTCCCGGCGCAGCGCCGGCTGCTGGTGCTGGCCGCATTGGCTGTTGTCTTCCTGGTCAGCGTCTTCTCGGTTGCCAACGCGGCGCTGGGGCCGGTCGTCCGCGAGCGGCGCATACCCATGCCGGGCTTGCCCCCCGAAATGAACGGCTTCACCATCGTCCAGCTGTCCGACCTGCACCTGGGCAACCTGACCTCGCTGAAAAGGCTGCGCCGCATCGTGCGACAGACGAACGCGCTGCACCCAGACCTGGTCTGCATTACCGGCGATACGCTCGACGGCGACATCTGCCGCGAGGAAAGGTTCTGCGAAGTGCTGGACGGGCTGCGGGCCCGCTTCGGCGTGGCGGCTGTCACCGGCAACCACGAGTTCTACGTCGGTGTCGGCAAGTTCATGGACCTGGCGCGGCGCAGCGGCTGGCGGGTGCTGCGCAATGAGTCGTGGGTGCTGGATGGCCGGCTGGCCGTCGTCGGCCTGGAAGAGGATACGGCGCGGCGCTTTAAAATGCCCGGTCCCGACCTGGACACGGCGCTGCGCGGGCTGCCTCCTGGGCTCCCCATGGTGCTGCTCTACCATCAGCCGACCGGCTTCGCCACGGCGGTGGAGCGGGGGATCGGCCTGCAGCTTTCCGGGCACACGCACGCCGGCCAGATACCGCCCATGGACATCCTGGTCTGGCTGACCTACAAATACCCGGCCGGGCTCTACCGGCTGGGGAATTCTTTTATCCACACCTCCCCGGGAACCGGCACCTGGGGGCCGCCCATGCGCTTCCTGTCGCGCTCGCAGATCGTGAAACTGGTCCTGGTGAGCGAGCGACAGCCGGCCGCGGAGGCGAAACACTGAACCATCCATAAGGAGGCTCCATGAATTACACGCTTTTTGCCATCGCCTGCTACATCGTCATGCGCGGGTTGCAGGTGTTGTTCGTCGAGTACCTGGACACGCTGTGGTACAAGGTTGTGATCAAGTCGGCGACGCTGGTGATGCTCTATGCCGCCCTGGCCAGCCTGGTCGTCTGGTACGGGAAGATCAACCTGCTGGGATTCGATCCGACGAAGTGAGGTGGGCGCTCAGCCTGGCTTGAGGCCCAGGCTTTCCATCTTGTAGCGCAGCGTGGATTCCGAGATGCCGAGTTCCCTGGCTGTTTTCGTCCCGACGTAGCGGTTCTTTTCCAGGGCATTGCGGATCAGCGCCCTCTCGAACTCGCGTACTTTTTCCGGGAGGGGCAGGTCTGCGCCGGCGAGATCCTTTGTCGGGTCGCTGCCCGCGGAAAGGAGCGGCAGGTCCTCTTCGCCGATCTCTTCATTCCGGGCCAAAATCACCGCGCGCTCGATGATGTTCTCCAGCTCACGGACATTGCCCGGGAACCCGTACCCGGCCAGCGAATTCAGCGCTTTTCGGTTGAGGGCGCGCAGAGGCTTTTTTTCGCGGTCCGAGAATTTTCTAAGGAAATGCTCGGCCAGGAACGGGATGTCCTCCCGGCGCTGGCGCAGCGGCGGCATGGGGATGGTGATGATGTTGATGCGGAAAAAGAGGTCCTCGCGGAAGGTATGCCGCCGCACTTCCGCGGCCAGGTCGCGGTGCGTGGCGGAGATGAGCCGGATATCGATCGCCACGGGTTTGTTGGCTCCCAGGCGGACGATCTCCCTTTCCTGGATGACGCGCAGCAGCTTGATCTGCGTTTCCAGGGGCAGGTCGCCGATCTCATCGAGGAATATCGTGCCGCCGTCGGCCTCCTCGAACCTGCCGGTGCGGCTTTTATCGGCTCCGGTGAAAGCCCCGCGCTCATGCCCGAACAGCTCGGCTTCAATGAGCGTGGTCGGCAGGGCGGCCAGGTTGACCTTGACGAAGGGGCCGTTTTTCCTGGAAGATGCGAAATGGATGATATTGGCCAGCACTTCCTTGCCGGTGCCGCTTTCGCCCCCGATCAGCACCGTGGCCTCCGAATCCGCCACGCGCATCGCCAGGTTGACCGTTTCGGCCATGACCTCCGAGCGATAGATGAAGTTGGCGAACGAGTACCGGCCCTGCAGTTTTTCCTGCAGGCGGGCGTTCTCCCTGGCCAGGGCCGATTTGCCCGTCGCCTCCTCGACCAGGTGCAGCAGCACGTCCAGTTCGAACGGCTTGGTGATATAGTGGAAGACCCCCGCCTTGAGCAGACGCACCGCCCGCTCGATCTCGCCGAACGCGGTCATGATGATGACCGGGACGAGCGGCTGCAATCCCTTCATCCTGGAGAAGACCTGTTCCCCGTCCATGCCCGGCAGCTTGAAATCGAGCAGCACCGCATCGGGTGTCCGCGCACGGAAAGCGTCGAGCCCCACTTCGCCGCTCGCCGCCGCCTGGACCGCAAATCCCTTCTGGCGGAAGAATTTTTCCAGGGCGCGGGCCGCCCCTTCCTCGTCTTCGATGATCAGCAGGCGGCGTTCGCTAGGCATGAGGGTATTCTATCATAAACGGATAATGAACTCGGCGCCCCGGCCTTCCACGCTCGTCGCTTCGATCGTGCCGCCCAGTTGCAGGACGATCTTCCTGGCCAGAGCCAGCCCGATGCCGCTGCCCCTGGATTTGAACGACACAAAGGGATCAAAAATGAATTTCAACTGCTCCGCTTTGATTCCCGGGCCGTCGTCCCGGATGGACAGGTGCACGGTTCCCTTGCGGGTAAAGAGGCGGATGGCGATGCTGCCGGCGCCGGCCTCGGCCGCGTTGCGCACGATGTTGTCCAGGACCTGCGCCAGCAGATCGCGGTCGCTGACCAGGCGCGCCCCCGCCTCCAGTTCGACGCTGACGCGCGTCCCGGTCTCCAGCGCCGCCCAGGCGGCCTGGCGCTCGGAAAAAAATTGCGCCAGGTCGATGGCATGCCGGCGCACGGGCAGGGAGTGGGTAAGGGTGGAGAAGCGCTCGATGATGTCCTGGATGCGCTTGATCTCCCGCTTGAGCGCGAGGCTGTGGAATGCGGCTTCGGCATCGGCCGGGTCGAGTCGGGGCTCCAGCATCTGGTAGCTCAGGTACAGGGAGTGGAGCGGGTTGCGTATCTCGTGGTTGATCCCGGCCGTGATCAGCGAGATTTCCTGGAGCCTGGCCTTCTCCTCTTTCTCCTTCTGGATCTCGATCTCCTTGCTCCCCATCTGCCGGTTGAAGCTGAAAAGAAAGCCAACCAGCACAAGCACGATGGCTGCCTGCAGCAGCGTCAGCAGCAGCAGGCTCCTTTTGGCGGCTCGCCGTATCTCCTCGATGGCGGAAAAAAAATAACCGATATGAGCGCTATAATTCAGCCCGGAACGATCGCGCAGCGTTGCGTTCACCTCGATGATTTCACCCAGGGGAGAACTGAAGGTCCTGACGGGTTGGGGCTCGGCGCCCAAAGGCAGGTACCCCTCGTATTTGGATGCGGCGTGCAGCAGGCGTCCCGAGCGCTTGATGGCCACATAAATGACCTGCTCATTGGCGAAGATCTCGTCCATGAAACGGATCAGGGGCGCATCTCCCTGGCCCAGCAGCCCGGCCGCCGCCTTGCCCAGGACCTTCTCGATGGTCTGGCCCTCGGAGATGGCCAGGTCCATGGCCTTGGCCTCCACCGCGCGGCGGTTGCTCAGGTTCAGGAAATAAAAGAGGGCGATGCTGGCCAGGCTGAGAGCGACAACGACGGCGATATACCTGGCGCTGACCTTCACCGTTTGCCGCGTCTGCCGGGTCCTTTCCTGTCGCCGCTCCCGTCCATGCTGCCGTGCTGGCTCCACAGGGGAAAGCCGCGGCGGTCGCGCAGGGCGATGCGCTCTCCCTGCAGCGAGATCTCCTGGGCGATCAGGTAGGCATTCTCGCCGGTTTCAGCCAGCAGGGAGCCGTGAATGCGGATCTTCATGCCCACGGCGATGTTGTTCTCGAGGAACCATTGCGGGCAGATCTCCACCCGGTACGGGATCTGGTTCGCGCCCATGACCGTCAGCACGAGGAAGCGGGCTCTCTTGCCGTACGTTTCCTCGAGATCGATGCGCTGCACCGTGCCCTGAATTTCGACCAGGTTCTTGGGATCGAAAAAATGAAAGCCGGCTTGCTGGGGTCGCAGAGACGGTGCCAGCAGCAGCATAGCGGCAAGAAAAAATCTGATCTTGGCCATGTCCTTTCAGATGGAAATATCCACCCCTCCCGAGATTGTAAAGAAATCGTATTGGAAATACAAATCGTTGGATCGGTTTTTCCGGTAGCTGCCGGCGACGAACAGGCCAAGGCTTCCGAATCTCCTGGATATGCGCAGGTTGGCCTGCGACTGGGTGTCGGAGCGGAAGACCAGCGGCTGGAGCGGGACGCCGTCGAGGTTCAGGGCTTCGATCCCCTGGTACTGCTTGCTGGAAAAGGAGAGGTCCAGGGCCACTTCCAGGTCCAGGAATGCCTCCGTCTTGACGCCGATGGAGAAACGCGTTCCCTGCCAGAAGAAATCTTCCTCGGTTTGCTCCAGCGCCCATTCGGAGGCGCCGATGGCCTGCATGCCCTGCAGCAGGGCCTGGTTCTTGCGGTACATGAACTCGGCGACAAGTCCCGTCTTGAACCCCAGCCCCTGGGCGACGCGCACGACGACATACGGCTGGGGGATGGCCAGGTCGATGATCGTGGAGACGGGCACGGTTTCCGTTCCCGGCAGCGGGGCGGGAGGATCGGAGGGCGACGGCGGCGTCGGGGGTGTTGGCGGCAGCGGCGGGGTCGGGGGGGCGGGAGGTACGGGCTTGCCGCGGTGGGCGCCGGGATCGAAGTTGGCTGCGGCCGAAGCCTGATCGTCCCGGGCGGCGTTGACGGCCGTGGACGGAACCTGGGTGAGGATATGGGGGAATAAGAGGTAGTTCATTCCCAGGGTGAAGCGCACCGTGGTCTGGGTATTGAAAAAGGCGCTCAGCTCCAGTGAGCTTGACAGCCGGATCCGGTCATAGGAATCCTCGTTAAGGTAATCGCTGTGCCGCAAAGCGAGGATGAGACGGCTGAACACGTGATCGGACAGGGCGTGCTTGATGCCGAAGGCCACGCCCGGGGCCGTTGAGTCCAGATAAGACAGGTCGCCCTGGAAACGGATCAGGGTGATGTCCGGCTGGACGTAAAGCGACGTGCGCGGAGAAAACACCTTGAACAGGCTGAAGCCTCCTGCGACCATGGAGGAATTCAAATAATCGTTGTTTTGATAGACCTTGCCGTCGGCATCCAGGAAGAAATTGCAGGAACCCGTTTGCAGATCGAGCCCCAGTCCCGGGGAAAATGTCGCATCGCCCACGCTCGTCATGTCCCAGAAAATATTATCGGAATAGCCGAGGTCCAGGTAGGGGGAAAGGGTAAACTTGCTCTCCGCGGCGATGCTGGATGCCCAGAGGAAAAAAACGAGCCACAGGGAGAACCGTGCTCTCCCCGTGACCTTGTTCAGTGTCTGCTGGCAGCGCATCAGTGTTTGCGGTTGGATCTCCGGTTGCGGTTGGTGCTGACATTCGGATCCGTCTGGTTGCAGAAGTTGGGATTGCTGTTGGTGGCCCAGTTGTGGCTCCAGGTGTAATTATAATTGTAATTGAACGGCCCGCCACCCTGCTTGTTGACGTTCTGGTGGTTGTAGCCGTACTTGGACTGGAAGCCCTTGCCGTCACGCGGGCGGACCCAGTCGCTGTCCAGGCAGTTGGGAATGCCGTCATTGTCGGAATCCCGGGCCAGGTCGTTGATGCCGTCACCGTCCTCGTCGACGAAGCCGAAGCGCTGAAGAACTTCCGGACGCGTGAGCGGCTGGGAGGGCGCCTCATCCTGAACCCCGGCGGCAAAGGCGGATGTCGTGCCGGCGATCGCCACCAACACCAAGATGACCAAACCAAAGTTTTTCATTGGTACCTCCTTTTTGCTTTCACTATCCTGAAAGCATGAAGGATGCCAATTCCAACCCGCGGTTTTGCTGGGGTTTTTCACGGCCGGATCAGGCGCGCACGCTAAGGTTTGCGTCTTTTCGCGGATTTTTGCGAATGCGGGGTTCGCAGCGCTGGCCACGTTCCGCCATCCGGGAAACGCGGAGGTTTTCAATGTTGGGCTAGACGCGCGTCTCATTATTTTTCAGGGGATGCGAGCTTGGCCCTGGCCTCGGCGATCAGGCGCTCGATGCGCTGCCTCTCGCTCTCCGGCAGCCTGGGCGAGAACCTGTGGCGGTAGTCCAGGAAAGCGTCCAGGGCTTCGTCGGCACGGCCCTCCTCGAGCAGTGTGATGCCGAGGTTGATCAGTGCCAGGTCGAAATCGGGCTTGATGGCCAGGGCCTTGCGCCAGCTGGCGATGGCCTCGGCCGGGCGGCCGCTTTTCTTGTAGATGATCCCCAGGCCGTTGCAGGCGGAGAACAGCTTGGGATCGATCTCCAGGGCCTTGTTGAACTCGCGTTCGGCGCGGGCCAGCTCCTGCCGATCCTGGTGGCGCGCGAAGAGCGCCAGGTGCACGCCGCCGATGTTGCTGTAGACCGCGGCGTTGTTGTGATCCAGCTCCAGGGCGCGGGCGTAGCTTTGCAGCGCTTTCTCCAGTTCCCCGCCCTGATAGTAGGCGATGCCGAGAAAATTGAATTTTTCCGGGTCGATGTCCTCCTGGCGGACGCAGTCCTCGAGGATGGGGATGGCGCGCCGCCAGTCGCCGCTGTCCGCCAGTACGATGCCCAGCTTGGCCAGCAGGAGGATGTTGCCGGGATTTTTCTCCAATCCCTGCTCCAGGACGCCAATGGCCGCGCCGGGCTTGCCCGTTTCCTTGTACATGGTCGCCAGATGGGTGTATGCCAGGATGAAGCTCGGGCTGGCGGCGATCACCACGCGGATCGTTTTTTCCGCGGCGGGAAAGTCGCCGGACTGGAACAGGCCGACCCCGTCGAGCAATTTGCTTTGCAGAGGCAGCAGGGTTTTCAGGTCGTCTTTTTCCGTGTATTGTTTTTTTCGCCCCGCGGACCAGTTCTCGGCGATGTAGCCCAGCGCTTGCAGGCGTTTCTGCGTTTCCGGGTCCAGGCGTTTTTCCCGATTGCCTGCCAGCGGATTTTTCAACCTGCGCATCAGCCGGTTCAGGGTGTCCTTCATGGGCCCGATCCGGCTGTTGCCCGCCAGATTGCGCTCTTCACCCATGTCGGTTTTCAGGTCATATACTTCCTTGAGCGGCAGGTCGATGAACTTGCTGTCGCCGGCGATGAAGCCGCGCAGGGGCGCCCAGTCGCGGTTCAGCCAGGCGGTCAGGGACTCGAAATAAATTTCCGCCGATCGTCGCTTTCCCGTCGCCGCGATGTCCAGCAAGGACTCGCCCTGCAGGCCAGGCGGGGGCTTCTGGCCTAGGATTGCGCACAGGGTCGGGAAAATGTCGGCGTGGCACACGTTCTGGGCGCAGGTTCGCGGGACAGCCCCGGGCACGTGGAGGAACAGCGGCACATGGATGGTGTTGTTGTAGGCGTAATACGAGTGCGTATCCTCGCCTTTTTCGCCCAGCGCTTCGCCATGGTCGGCGGTTACGATGACGACCGTCTTCTCCAGCAGGCGCCTGGCCCGCAGAAAATCGAAGAGCACGCCCAACTGGGCATCCAGATAGGCCACTTCCCCCGAATAGGGATCGCCGGCATATTGTTCCTTGAAAGGGGAGGGCGGCAGATAGGGTTGGTGGGGATCGAACAAATGCACCCAGCCGAACCACTTGCCGGACTGCCTGCCGATCCAGGCCATGGCCGGGGCGATGACTTTTTCCGCCGGCCTTTCCGCGAAAAAGAATTCGCGCTCGTTGCGGGTGCCGTAGTAGTCGTCGTAGAGGTCGAACCCCTGGTCCAGGCCGAAACGGGAATCCAGCGGGAAGGCGCCGATGAAGGCGGCGGTCGCATAGCTGCGGCCGCGCAGGTACTGCGGCAGGGTCAGGAATTTCTTGTCCAGCTTGAACCCGGTGTTGTCGCTGACGCCGTGATAGAGAGAGGTGGCGCCCGTCAGGATGTTGGCATGCGAGGGGAGAGTGACCGGGTTGTGGGCAAAGGCGCGGGTAAAGACCATGGAGGCGCGGGCCAGGGCGTCCAGGTTCGGCGTCTTGGCATGGCGGGAGTCCAGGAATCCGATCCGGTCATAGCGCAGGGTGTCGATGGTGATCAGGAGTATGTTGAGAGCCTGCCCCCGGCTTTCGGCGCCGGCGGGAATAAGCTGGGGCCACGCCCCTGCCGTGGCGCACAGGGCCAGGATGCCCAGCAGGCGGAAAGAGCGTATGTGTCCAGCGATGAGTCACTCCTTTAAAAAAATCATACCATCATTGGGATCGAAGTCAAGGCTTGCGTGACTGCGCTCATGGACAGGGACGGTCTCAGAACTCCACTTCGGCATACCAGCCCCTGGAAATGATTTTTGTGCCAGCCGGCAGCGAAAGCCGCTGCAGAGTAGCGATGATCTCTTTTCCCCTTTTGTCGCTGGCCAGGCGCGGCATTCCGTACAAAGGCCCCTCGTCGTCGATCGTGAATGGGATGAGCTCGATGCGCTTGAGCGTTTCCTTGTTGATGGTCAGGCGCAGCATGACGCCCTCGAAGGTCTGGGGCTGGTCGCGACGGTCCCAAACGGAAACGTTCGCCGGACGCGCGATCTCGCCGTCCCGCTGGTGGATCAGGTCGACCGGGATCTTATCCGGGGTGCGGTACTGGTAGATG
This sequence comes from Candidatus Aminicenantota bacterium, assembly GCA_963732485.1. Taxonomy (GTDB): domain Bacteria; phylum Acidobacteriota; class Aminicenantia; order UBA2199; family UBA2199; genus UBA2199. The sequence goes on along the minus strand of CAVSZS010000010.1, from coordinate 63,970 downwards.
AAATTACTCAGGCTGAAGAAAATGGGCTTGCCCTTGTAAAATTCGATCGCACGCAGGACATGCGGCCCGCTGCCGATCACCATGTCGGCGCCGGCGTCGATGGCGCGGCGATACATGATCCGGTCGTTCGCGGGCGTCGTGTCCTGTATGCCGTAGGCGCGATGGTGGCTGAGGTCGTGGTTGTGCAGGGCGACCATGACGATATCGTTGTGGCGCTTGGCCAGCACGATGTCGTCCTCCATGCGGCGGATGTCGCCGGCAAGCGGTCCCTCGATCGCCGCCACCTGGCCGTCTGCTCCTGCAACCAGGATCTCCGCCGGGTCGATGGTGGCCAGTCCCGGAGCGCCGGCGTCGCGGCTGCGGTATTTCATCGTCCAGTAGCGCATGTAGGAAAGCGCCGCAAAGGCAGTTTTTTGGCTCTGCACCTTCTTGGTTGCCGGTTCGTGCGCCGCGGCCAGCGTGAGGCCGGCGCCGGCATGGGCAATGCCGGCATGGTCCAGTGCCTTCAGGCATTCCGCGAGACCCTCGGGCCCGAAGTCCAGTGCGTGGTTGTTGGCCATACTGACCAGGTTGATGCCGATGGCGGCGACCTCCCAGGCAAACTCCAGCGGCGCCCGGAAGTTGTAGAACGGCCGCTGCAGGTCGGGGCGGTCGTTGAGGGAAAACTCGAGGTTGCCGTAGGCGATGTCGGCCTCCTGCATGATGCGCAGAAGCTGGCGGCGTTCCGCTTCGCGCCGCAGGCTGATCTGCTCGTTGAATATCATGTCGCCCACGCAGGTAATGACGATGTCTCCCGGTTCCTCGCGCAACAGGCCCGAGACCCGGGCTTCCCAGTCCACTTTCTCGATTGGCAGCGGAGGATGAATGCGGCGGTTATAGACCGAGCGGCTCTGGTCCCAGTCCAACTTCTTGTCACCGGCTGCTATGGCTTCGGGCTGCGCAGGGCCCAGCAGCAGGCCGATCGCCAGCAGGCCCAGGGCCAAATTCCTTTTTAATTCCGTACGATGACTGGCACGCATGTTCGACCTCCTTTTCATGGCTGGCGGCGCGCCTGAGCCGCCTGCGGACTTGTAGCACGACGGGGGTGGGACAGTCAAGACGCTTGCTGTCCGGCTTCGGCGCCTTAAAAAAACGAAAACTAATTTTCATTATTGACTTTTGAAAATTATTATTCTATACCTGTCCCTATGCGTGTCCCGAGCGGTCCTGTTTCAGTTAAACAAGATCCTTTTTTTATAAAAAATCAAATGGAGGAACTCATGAAAAAATGGGTTGTGTTGGTCGGTGCATTGCTTTTCCTTGCCGCCGGGCTATCGGCCCAGCAGACCACGGCTGACATCTACGGCTCCGTGGTCCTGCCCGACGGTTCGGCCATTCCCGGAGTGGCGGTGACCATGACCGCCGATGTCCTTGGCACCCAGACTGCGGTGACCTCGGAGGAGGGCAATTTCCGCTTCCTGCGCCTGCTGCCCGGGAATTATGAGCTGAGGTTCGAGCTGGATGGCTTCAAAACCGTCCTGCGCAAGGGCATCCGCCTGTATGCCGGCAAGAACATCACGCTGACCATCCCCATGGAAACGACCACCATCAAGGAAGAGATCGTGGTCACGGGCAAGGCCAACGTGGTCGACACGCGCCGCACCTCCGTGGGCATGAACGTCACCAAGGAAGCCCTGCAGTCGCTGCCCAGCGCCCGCAACCCCTGGTCGGTGCTCAGCATGGTTCCCGGCATCATGAACGACGCGGCCGACGTCGGCGGCAGCGAGTCCGGGCAGCAATCGCATCCCAATGCCGGCGGCAGCAGCTACGGCCGATACCGTGTGGAGCGTCGACGGCATCGACAACAGTTCCCTGTCCACCGTGGGCACATCGACCGGCTACCTTGACGTGAACAACTACGAGGAACTGCAGGTCTCCATGGGCTCGACGGACATCACCGCCCAGACCGGCGGCGTGCAGATCAACTTCGTCTCCAAGCGCGGCGGCAACAAGATCGCCGGCGATTTCCATCTCTATGCCGAGGACAAGGCCTGGGAAATGAAGCAGGACGCTCCGGAAGCGCCTCCCGTCACTCCCTATACGGTTCCGGGCATTAACCGCCTCTACCAGTACGGCGCCAGCCTGGGCGGTCCGATCAAGAAGGACAAGCTGTGGTGGTTCGGGACCTGGAGCGCCCAGGACATCCATGCCCGCTCGATGAGCAACGATGACGCCGCCTATTTTCTGACGAACGGCTATACCAAAATCAATGCCCAGTTCGGCGAAACCTCGGCGGAATTCAGCCTTTCCTACGACAAGAAATTCAACAATGCCTACCTGCCGAAATCGAGCTATTCGATTTCCCAGGTAACGACCGACGCCTGGCGCGTGCAGAACATGCCCAACTACTATTGGTATCGGCAACGTGCAGCAGATACTGGGCAACCTCATGCTGAACGCCCGCATCGGCTTCATCAATCAGGCTTTCACCTTTGACCCGAACGGCTCCAGCCGCGACCCGCTCACCGGCCACGAAGTGGGCAATGACTCCTATCGCTGGAGCAAGTCGTACATCAAGCAAAACGGTTCGGCCACCAATTGGTCGGGCAGCGTCAAGCAAATGGACGCCCAGCTCGAAGGCAACCTTTTCGTGGAAAAGCTGCTGGGCGGCGATCACGAGCTCCGTTTCGGCGTGGAATACAACACCGCCGACAACGTTTCCAACACCATTTACCCCAACCAGCGCATGCTGGCCGGTTCGTACTACGGCGACTTCTCGACGTCTCGTACGGCATCTGGCTGGTTCCCGACAACAAAATCGACATCTCTTTCAAGCGCCTCTCGGGGTACGTATCGGACACGGCGACTTTCAAGAAACTGACCCTGAGCCTCGGCCTGCGCTATGACATGCAGCGGCGCGGGTCAACAAGACCGACCTGCCCGGCTTCACCTGGGTGGACAAGAAGGATCCCGCCCACAACGGCGAGGCGTTCTTCTCTGATCTGCTCGGGCCGTTGACCGTCCAGGAATACACCGTCCCCAGTTTCAAGTCCTTTTCACCGCGCTTCTCCCTGACCTACGACTTCAGCGGCAACGGCAAGAACGTGCTCAAGTTTTCCGTGGCCCGCTACGGCTCGCGCGTCGGCACCAGCATTGCCTACCCGATCTTGCCCACCCGCGAGATCGACATCTACTGGTACGGCGATAACGGCGACGGCATCCCCACCTACGAGGAGCTCGTCCTATTACGGGTATGACATCTACCCCTACGCCTATTACACCCCAACATCGACTACAAGACCGGACACACCAACGCCCGTTTCGACAGCAAGTACAACACGCCGCTGCTGGACGAAGCTGACGTTGAGCTTCGAAAAACAGCTGGTCGAGGACCTGGCCGTTTCCATAACCGGCTTCTATAAAAAGCAGCACAACCTGGATCGCGAGATCGGCATCATGGATGATGAGGGCACCCTCGAGACCAAGGCGAACTGGTACAAGAAAGACCACGCAGACGGTAAACGGCACCGTAGTGGATGTCTGGGACCGCCTGGCCGTTCCGGTGGGATCCTATTTCACCAACTACGGCAGCAAGACCTACAACCGCTACCTGGCGCTGCAGTGGCCCTGACCAAGAAATTCTCCAAGAATTGGATGGGCGACGCCTCGTTCATCTATCAGGACTGGAAAAACGTCCTGGATCCCGATGAAACCTTCAACATGACCAATTTTGACTTCCTGAACGGCGCCCCCTACTCACCGCGCTCCATTCGCGGCGCCGCGGACGTTTACGTGAACTCGCGCTGGCAGTTCAAGCTGTCCGGCCTCTATCAATTGCCATGGGACATCTCTCTTTCTGCGGTCATATCCGCCCAGGAGGGCTATATCCTCGGCAATTACGCCCAGTCCGCGAAAAAGATCAAGGGCGGTTCTTACCAATATCTTTACGAAGCCGGCAAGAAATTCGGCGATGACCGCCTGCCCGCTTTCTGGACGATGAACCTGGGAGTGGAGAAAAAATTCCCGCTGGGCTCCGACGGCCGCACCTCGGCGACCGTCTTCGTCGATGCCTACAACCTGACCAACAACGGCACCATTCTGGCCAAGGGCGCGCAGTTCGGCACGCCGTCTTTCGGGCTGGTCACCAAAGAGCTCAATCCAGGCATCTTCCAGTTCGGCTTCCGCCTCAATTTCTAGGGTGATGGGTGGTCGCCGGCCGCGCGCCGCGCTTCCGCCTGAGAAACGTCAACGATCCCTTCCCGGCCCCTGGCCGGGAAGGGATCTTTCTTTTTTGGCGCCTTGCCTGATTGGGTGCGGCGCGGCATGGCCGGAGGGAAAAGCATGAAACGGAACCTGCACGATGAGATCAGCAAGGGCATGGAGGGTTTCTCGCGGACCCAGCAGCGGCTGGCGAATTTCCTGATCGACAACTGGGCCGAGATCCCTCTGCTTTCCATTGAGACCATCGCCCAGAAATCCAACGTCTCCATGGCCAGCATCACGCGCTTGACCCGCAAGCTGGCCTGCAAGGGCTTTCATGATTTCAAGAACCAGGTGCGCGGCGAGCACATCCGCCGCATCGTCAACCCGGTGGAGCGCTTCCTGGCCCTGCAGACCGACCTGAGCGGCAAGAAGCCGCTGATCCAGGCCGCCCGCCAGGACGTCAAGAACATCAACCACCTGCTGTCGGCCGTCAGCGAGGAGACGTTCCAGAAACTGGTCGAATGGGTGGAGGGGGCGACGCGCGTCTATACGTTCGGCGTGGGCATCTCGGCCATTTTTTCCAACCTGATCGCCTATACCTTCAGCCAGATCCAGAAAGAGACCCACAGCCTCGACGAGGGCCATATGCCGGTCGAGGAAAAGATCCTCGGCATCGGCCGCGACGAGCTCGTCATTTTTTCCAGTTTCTTCCCTTATTCGAAAAGCACGGTGGAGTTCGCCCGTTTGGCCCACCGGCGCGGGTTGCGGATCGTCGTGCTCACCGACAACGAGTACGCGCCGCTGGCGCCGTTCGCCTCGCTGATCCTGAAGATCCCGCGCGAAAACATCCTGTTCACCACGTCCATTTCCGCCCTCTCGGTGCTGTTGAACGCCATCGCCACCGAGATCGCCCTGAAGAAAAAAGAGGCCCTCGCCCGCGAGCTCAAGGAACAGGAGCACCAGCTGCGGGCGTTCTACAGCTGAGCCCTCTTTCGCCGCGGTTGAAAACCCGCCCCACTTGCATTATAATCCGTCGGGAATCATCCGTGCCGACAACGAGGTAGCTCAATGAAAACAAAAGCGTGGTTGCTGCTTTTCCTGGCCGCGGCGGCGCTGCTGCTGGCCGGGAAGGGACTGGTGGTCCAGGTCATGCGCTCGCAACTGCTGGCCAAGCCCGATTTTCTTTCGGCCAGCCTAGCTCAGCGTGCAGAAGGGGATGAAACTGGAGCTGCTCGAGACGCAGGGGAGCTGGTACCTGGTACGCGCCCCCGGCGGCCAGAAGGGCTATATCCACCAGACGGCTGTCAGCGAAAGCAAGGTGACCCTGGGCGGCATGGTCCCCGGCAAGAAAGGGGCCAGCCAGGACGAGCTGGCCCTGGCCGCCAAAGGGTTCAACGAGGGCAATGAAAAGAAACTGCGCGGCGGCAAGGGCTACAACTTCGCCGACCTGGAATGGATCATGGACTCAGAACGCAGCCCTGACGGCGCTGGCGCCGTTCATCCGCGAAGGGAGGCTGAAATGAAGAAGCTGCTCCTGATCGCCGTGTGCGCGCTCTTGCTGTCCTGGAAGCCTCCGGTCAGCCTGAGCAAGCTGAGCAAGGCCAAGAAGGGCGTGAACCTGATTTCCAGCGCTACCCACAAGATCACCGAGGAAGAGGAATATTATATCGGCCGCGCGGTCGCGGCCAACATCCTGAGCCAGTATCCGCTGTGGAAGAACGGCGAGCTCACCCGCTACCTGAACCTGATCGGCCAGGCCCTGGTCCTGAGGTCGGGACGGCCCGAGATCTACGGCGGCTATCATTTCGCCCTGCTGGACAGCGCTGAAGCCAACGCCTTGTCCGCGCCCGGGGGCATCATCCTGCTCACGCGCGGCATCGTCGCCATGGCCGCCGACGAAGACGAACTGGCGGCCATCCTGGCCCACGAGATCCAGCACATCGTGTCCAAGGACCCGCTGAAGGCGATCAAGTCCCAGCGCATGAAGGCGCTGGGCACGTTCACCGCCGGTGAGGCCATGGGTTCCGGCAGCCGGGTCATGGGGGTCTTCCAGGATTCGGTCATGGACATCAGCGGCACGCTCCTGCAGAAAGGCTATTCCCGCACCCAGGAGAAGGACGCCGACCTCGGCGCCCTGGAACTGCTGGCCGCGGCCGGCTACGAGCCCGGGGCGCTGCTGGCCATGCTGGAGAAGGTCAAGGCCGTCGAGTAGAAAAAAGCCAAGGTCTTTTCGGCCCATCCCGCCGCCGCCAAGCGCATCGCCTACGTTTCGGCCAGCGTCACGCCGGGAGCGGGCCAGGACGGCAGACAGGCCCGGACCGCCAGGTTCCGCCGCTCCGTTCCCCGCCGCTGAAATTGAAGCGCTTCTGGCTGTCGACGGCGCTGATCTTCGCCGTCACCTTTTCCCTGGGCAGCCTTTTCTCCACCCTGTACGAGGCGAAGATCTACGATCAGAAGGTCCGCCTGTTCAGCCCGCCCGCCCCGCCCCGAGTCGTCCTGGTCAAGATCGACCAGGGGAGCATCGATTTTTACAGCCGCGAATTCAATGTCTCCTGGCCCTGGCCGCGCAGCCTGTACGCGCGGGCCATCGACTATCTTGCCGCGGCCGGCGCCAAGGCCGTAGCCGTCGACCTGGTTTTCAGCGAACCCGGCCTCTATGACGGCGAGGACGATTGGCTGGCAGCCTCGATGAACAGGTCCGGGCGCGTATTCCTGCCGCTGGTCTTCCTGAGCGGAGAGGGGGGCGCCGGCGCGATCGCGGTGGAGCGGTTCGCCTTGTCTGCCGCGCCTCCGCTGTCGCGGCTGCCGGTCCGCGAGGGGCCGGTGCAGCTGCCGCTGCCCCTGCTGCGCTCCGCAGCGCGCGGCGGCGGCAACGTGCAGGCAGACCCCGAACGAGACCACATCTACCGCCGCGTCCGGCATTTCACGCGCCGCGGCCAACGCGTTTATCCTTCCTTCGCCCTGGCCGTGGCCCTGTACGCCGACCCGGGACTCGAACTGGAGAAGGTCCCCTTCGCCGCCGACGGCGGCTTGAATCTCCGTTTTTACCGCAAGAACAGTTTCCGCACCTACGCGATATCCGAGCTGATCCAGTCGCAGGTCAGGCGCGATGCGGGCGAGGCACCGCTCGTACCGCTTGCCGAAATCAAGGACAAGATCGTCATCATCGGGGCCACGGCGACCGGCCTGCTGGACAACCGCGCCACCCCGGTCAATGCCGACGGCAGCGGGTTTGAACTGCACGCCACGGCGCTGGCCAACCTGCTGCAGCGCGACTTCGTCCGCGTGGCCGCATCCCTGGCTGCAGTGGCTGCTGGTCCTGCTGGCAATCGTCCTGCTGAACTTGTTCCTGCGCAGGATCAAGGCGTTGACCTGGCAGCTGCTGGCGGCGCTGATCATCATCGTCCTGGCCCTGGCCGGGAATTTTCTCCTGTTCCGCGCCGGCCTCGACCTGGATTTCATCCCCTTGTTCCTGGGCCTGGTCGTCTGCTCCGGCTACGACGCCTATGTCCGCTACCAGGTGCGTGCGCCGCGAAAAGAAGTTCATCGAGAGCGCCTTCAAGGGCTACATGTCCGACTCGCTGCTGGCCGAGATCAAGAAAAACCCCGCCGGCCTGCACCTGGGCGGCGAAAAAAAGACGGTGACCGTATTTTTCTCCGACCTGGCCGGCTTCACCAGCATTTCGGAAAAGCGTCCCGCCGAGGAAGTGGTCGGCATTCTCAACACCTACCTCGACCGCATGACCGCGGTGATCATGGAAGAGGGCGGCTTTGTCAACAAGTTCGAGGGCGACGCCATCATGGCCTTCTGGGGGGCGCCGCTGCCCGCCGAGCGCCAGGCCGCGCTCGCCATGCGCGCGGCCCTGCGCTGCCAGGAGAAGCTGCTGGCGCTGAACGACGAATTCGAGGCCGCCGGCCTGCCGCGCCTGGGCATGCGCGTGGGCGTCAACAGCGGCGAGGTCATCGTGGGCAACATCGGTTCGCGCCGGCGCTTCGAATACACGGTCATCGGCGACGCCGTCAACCTGGCTTCACGCCTGGAGGGGATCAACAAGCAGTATGGCACCCGGGTCATCTGCGGCTCGCTCTCGGCGCGGATGGCGGCGGGAGAGCTGGTCCTGCGCCGCCTCGACCGCGTGCGCGTCAAGGGCAAGCAGGTGGCCGAGGAGATATTCGAAGTGGTGGCGGCGCAGGCCGACATGCCCGCGGACGCGTCCGGCCCCCTGGCGGAGTTTGAGAGGGGACTGCAGTTGTATTTTGCCGGAGATTTCGCCGCCGCCCGGCACGTCTTCGCGGCGCTAACCGCCGATGGGCCGGCACAGGTCTTCGCCAAGCGCTGCCAGTACCTGTTGGACAACCCGCCGGAGAATTGGGACGGCTGCTGGACATTCACAGAAAAGTAAAGAATTTAAAAAACTTTTATAGCAATAAGTAGTTTGAATGAAGACCGATAGATTTTATGGTTTTAAATTAATTTAATTTGATCAGCAGGCCAAAATTCGCGCTGCATCTGGAACCATTATATTTTAAGGGAGCTACTGGCATGCTCGTGTTTATTTCCTGCAAATTATCCCGGGTTAACGTTATGGGAGTGTCTGGATATAACAGTGCCTGATCGGAAATTTGCAATGAAATATTTCGCAAAGGAGTAAGAATAATTTCTGAATCAAATAAAAACGAGATCCGGGAAGAGAGTTTAATAACCAGTTGCAGGGAACCGTTTATTCCCGGCTGGACAATATTTTTACCCAAAGCTTCAAGCATATAGGTGTCCACAAATAAAACGGAGTGGCCGCCTAAAATGAATCCGGTATACGCAAGATACTTGAAATTAAGTGATTGGCTGGCAAGGGAAAATCCGGCTGATGTCCTTAACTGCAAGGCGTTATGGAGCTGAAAACTGTGCAGATAATTAAGGCTTAAAGCAGTATGCGTGACTTTTCCTTCAGTTGCAGGCCATGCCAGAGCATCCTGGTAGTGGGTTTCCTTCGGTTCATAGGAGGGCGGCTGGTGGCCAATATAATCAAGGCTAAGGGCAACATCGGAATTTTCACCATCCAAGCGACCAGAACCGGCAGTGAATTTTATCTGCATTCCGTTCCGGGATGAGAAAAAAAGATTATAGGCCATGGAGAATTGTATTTGATTTTGCTCATTGAAGTTCAAGGTCTGTTTTGATGAAGAGCTGAGGGGATCGCTATATAGCAAGTGGGGTTGAACGTTATTCTGAAATTGATAATCAAAAAAGGGCATAGAGTAGTGCAGCGCAAGTTGAAATTCATGCTTTATTGTAGCAGAAAGAAAAGCGGCGGTTTCCAAAAGCAGCAAACAGAAGAAAAGAAAGTTTTTCATCTGGGGCATTGAGTTAACCCGAAATATGAACATGACTCATGTAACGCCATTCGGCTCCTCCTTTCAAGGTTGGAGGTTCCCACACGGAAACAAATTTGTCAACAACGATGCGGCAACCGGGCGCGTCACGCGTCACGTAGTTCGCTTTATTCTTCGATATGCTACAATGCCCGTATGCTCCACGTTACAAATTTACAAAAAAAATTCGGCAATAGGGAAGCGCTGAAGGACGTCACGTTCTCCCTGGCGCCCGGCGAAATCTACGGGCTGCTGGGTCCGAACGGGGCGGGCAAGACCACCACGCTGAAGATCCTGGCCGGCCTGCTGGCCCCGGATGCGGGGCGCGTCGTCGTCGATGGCCAGGCGTACCATCGCGAACACCACGAGCTGAAACGGTCGATCGCCTATGTTCCCGACCAGCCGTTCCTGTATAACAAGCTGAGCGGCGAAGAGCACCTGAATTTCTACGCCGACCTGTACAAGATCCCCTATGCCAAACGCCGGGAAAAGATCGATTTCTTTTTCAAGTATTTCGAGTTCGAGGAGTACCGGACAGAGCTGGTGGAGAATTACTCGGCCGGCACTCGGCAGAAGCTGCTCATCGCCCAGGCCCTGGCCGTGGAACCGAAGCTGCTGCTGCTCGACGAGCCGCTGGTCTCCATCGACCCGCTGGTCGGGAAAAAATTCAAGAAATACCTCAAGGAAGTCGCCGGCCGGGGCACGGCCGTCCTATTCGCCACCCACATCCTCACCCTGGCCCAGGAAGTATGCCGGCGCATCGGCGTCATCGTCGACGGCCGCATCATTGTCCAGGGCGGGCTGGAGGAGCTGATGTCCCTGGCCGGACAGGGGACCCTGGAGGAGTTTTATTTCCAGACGGTGCTGGACCATGAAAAGTCTGCTGAAGCTTAAATATCATCAGCTGCGCAACGCCCTGGTGCGCGGCGAAAAGAAAAAATACATCCTGTTCCTGCTGCTGGGGATTTTTTTCATGCTGGTGCTCGGATTTTTCTTCTACAAGATTTTCGGCTACCTGGCGCAGGTCCAGGAGTTTCCCCGGGTCTTCAGGGTGTTCCTGGCCGAAAAGCTGCTGATGATGATCTTCATGACCCTGTTTTCCATGCTGCTGCTCTCGGCGCTGCTGACCGCGCTCGACGTGTTCTTCATATCGCGCGACCTGCATTTCCTCTTTTCCACGCCCCTGCCGATCCGCAGCGCCTTTGCCTGGAAAATGCTGGAGACCACGACCTACAGCTCGGCCATGGTGGTTTTCTTTTCGCTGCCGATCCTCTTTTTCTATTGCCGTTATTTCGCTCCCGGATTCGGCCAGGTCATGCAGGTGCTGCTGGCCTTCCTGCTTTTCATCGCCTGCGGGGTACTGGCCGGGATCGCGCTCGGGCTGATCATCCCGGCTTTTTTTTCGGTGCGCCGCCTGCAGCCGGTGCTCTCGGTGTTTTCCATCATCCTGATCTCCTCCATCGTGGTCTTTCTGCGGCTGCTGCGGCCCGAGCGGTTTCTGGAACCGAGCGAAATCGACAATGTGCTGAAATACATGGGCTCCCTGGACCTGAAGGTCTTCTATTATTTCCCATTCTCATGGCTGGCCAGGGCGATGAGCCTGAGCGCCGATGGCCGCAGCGTTCCCTTCTGGAAGACCATCGGCCTTTTCGTCATGCTGGTCGCCGCCCTGCTGGCGCTGGTTGTCTGGCTGCGCAAAAAGTTCTACCTGCAGCTGTTCGACAAACTGAACCGGGGCGGCAAGGGCTACTACAAGTCGCGCTGGCGACCGCTGGACCCCCGGGGCGGCTACCGGCCGCTGCTGCGCAAGGAGATCAAGACTTTCCTGCGCACGCCGGCGCAATGGTCGCAGCTGCTCATCGTCGGCGCCCTGGTTGCCGTTTTCGTCATCAACATGAAAATGATTCCCCTGCCGCATCCGTCGGTAAAGAATTTTGTTTCCTACCTGAATCTGATCATGGCGGTCTTCATCGTCTCCGGCTTGAACTCGCGCTTCACCTTCACCTCCATCCCCGGCGAGGGCCCCGGGCAGGTCCACATCTTCAGCTCACCTGTCGACAAGTTGAAATTCTACCGCTTCAAACTCCTGTTCCATCTGCTGCCGCTGCTGTTCGTCGGCTTCGCTCTCTACGCCCTGGGCGACCTGGCCCTGCATTTCGACGCCTTCACGCGCGTCATGGCCCTGTTCTTCCTGACTCCGGCCATCGTCTTCCTGACCGTCCTTTCCCTGGTGCTGGGCATCGAGACCAACGAGACCAACCCGCTGTCGCCCGAGCACGTGATCGTCTCCAAGCAGGGCATCTCCTATATGCTCTGGAGCATGATCTACCTGGTCGGCGGCATTCTCATGCTGGTGCGGCCGGTGGGGCTCTTCTACTGGCAGCGCTTCACCCGCCAGGCCGTTCCCTATGCCGAGATCAGCGCCTGGTTCGCCGGCTTTCTCCTGTTCAACGCCGTCCTGATCGCGTATTACTATCGCCGCGGCAGGAAAGCGTGGATGGCGAGGGAGCTTTAATGATAGGAACTAAGTGATTCGTAATTCGTGATTAGTGATTCGGAAGAAAAGAAAAACACGCGAGCAAAAAACATTTCTTCTCGAATTACAGCTTACGAATTACGATTTACGGATTCTTATTTCTTGTAGTCCGCAATAACAACTCTTCTCGAATTACGGTTTACGAATTACGAATTACGGATTCTTATTTCTTGTAGCTCGAAATGACCTTGGTCGTCAACCCGCCCCGGGGCGTGAACTCGGCCTCGACCGTCATCTCGACGGGATGCACTTTCTTGACCAGGTGCTTGAGGATCAGCTTGCACAGGCTTTCGTAGAATATGCCGGCGTTGCGGTATTGCAGGAAATAATACTTGAGGGATTTCAATTCGACGATCAGTTTTTCCGGGGTGTAGCGGATGCGGATGGTGCCGTAATCGGGAAGGCCGGTGCGCGGGCAGAGCGAGGTGAACTCGGGATTGACGATCTCCACCTTGGTTTCCTTGTCCTTGTTGTCGAAGGGCTCGGTCTCCAGCACGTCGTAGTCGATGAAAAAAGCGTCCTGGCGGATGGATTGCAGGTATTTCGTAATGTCTTCTATTTTCATGGTCCGATTATGGGGGAATGACGAATGGGTGTCAAGAGAGCGTCGAAAGCAAAGAATTAGTGAAAAGTGAAAAGTGAAAAGTAAAAAGTAGAGAGAAGCGGCAATCAAACAGAATAAATTTCAATCGTGCTGGTGATCGAAGTAGTTGCTCTTTGGTTTTGACAAATCACTTTTCACTAATCACTTTTCACTTAGTTCAGATAGGAGATCGAAGGGATTTTTGTTTGGCTCTTACAAATCACTTTTCACTAATCACTTTTCACTGAGGTCGGAATGAATGGAAGAAGAAGGAAGCAATAGGCCTTCAGGAGGGAGAGGGGGGGTACGAAGCCAACCCTTCCTTCTTCTTCCAAATATAATACGCATGAAAAGGGCAAAAAGTTTCAAAGCAGGAAAAGTAGTCAGTAGTCAGTAGACAGTAGTTGCGAGAACTGGACGAAATGCAAGTGTACAGTCCAATTCTTTGTCGTTCTACTGACTACTAACTACTGGCTACTGACTACTCTCCTTCTTGACAAAACCAGCTCCCGGGGCTATGATTTCCGTTCTCAAGGAGGAATCATGAAAAAAGCATTATTTATGGTGATTGTCGTCCTGGCAATAGCGCTGCTGCTGCCCGCCGACGTGTATATCAAGACCAACGTCCACACCGACGCCTTCTCCATGATGGGCCAGAACCAGCCTGCCAAGGACGAAGTGACCGAGCAGTGGCTGAACAACAATCAGCTGGCCAACAGGACCGGCGACAGGGTGATGATCATGGACATGACCAAGAAGCTCATGTATGTCGTCAACCTGAAGGACAAGAACTACGTGGAAACGGCCCTGCCGCTGGATATGACCAAGCTCCTGCCCCCGGAAGCCGCCTCCATGGCCAACATGATGAAGGTGACGGTCAAGGTCAATGCCAATGGCCAGACCAAGAGGATCAGCCAGTGGAACTGCGCCGGCTATGACGTGGACATGAACATGATGATGATGCAGATGAAGATGAAGGTCTGGGCCTCCACCGACGTGCCCTTTGACTGGAGAATATTCACCAAGATGTACAGCAACGTCTCCAAGATGCAGTTCATGGACGACGCGGCCATCGCCGAGTTCGCCAAGATCGCCGGCTTCCAGGTGGCTTCGGAAATGTCCATGGACATGATGGGCAGCAAGATGCGCGTAGCCAGCCAGGTCGTGGAGATCTCCCAGAAGCCCGCCCCGGCCGGAACCTATTCCGTGCCCGTCGGCTTCAGCAAGCAGAAAACCCTCTCCATGGACGACATGCGCGGAAAATAAGCGAAAATCAAGAGTTTTTTACGGAAGGGCGGCCGAAAAAGCCGCCCTTTTTTTTTACCCGTGCTGCCTTGGCCCGGTCGGTTCAGCCGTGGGCGTATTTCTTTTTGAACTTTTTCGCGCCCGTTTTGGCGAAGGGCTTCTTGTCGTAAATACGCCGCTCCGGCGCCGCGCCCGGCTTGCCAGGCCTCTTTTTCGCGCTGACGGGCATCTCGTTGGCCTCGGCCAGGCGCATCTCGGGGGCGACGTTGCGGATGGTGCTGCGGTTCATGATCTCGATCACACGCTGGGCGGTGTTGGTCGGGATGTCGATGAAGCTGACGTGGTCGAATATGCGGATGGCGCCGATGGACTTGCCGGTCAACCCGGTCTCGCCGGTAATGGCGCCGACGATGTCGCCGGGGGAGACCCGGTGCTCGCGGCCGACCGCCGCTATCACCGTCACGCGGCTGCCGTCGTCCTCGCTTTCGCGGAGATTGCTCATGTCTTCCGTTGCCGGCGCCGGTTCCGGGCCGATCAGCAGGCCGACCAGGGCGGCGGTCACATCGAGCGACGGGGTGTCGCCGCTGAGCAGGCGCTCAGCCAGGCGCAGATGGCGGTCGGCAAGGCCGCCTTCGAGAATGCCGTTGACCTTCTCGATAAAGGCCTCCTGGCGGGAAACCTCGACGTCGCGCAGTGAGGGGATCTGCTGGCGGCGGATATGGGTGCCGGTGAAGCGCTGGATATCGCGCAGCTTGCGCAGGTCGCGGTTGCTGACGAAGGTATAGGAGCGGCCGCTCTTGCCGGCCCGGGCGGTGCGGCCGATGCGATGGACATAGTCTTCCTCGTCCCAGGGCAGGTCGTAGTTGAAGACGACGTCGATGCCGCTGACGTCGATGCCGCGGGCGGCGACGTCGGTGGCGACCAGGATGGCGAAGTCACCCTTGCGGAAGTGGTTCATCACCCGGTCGCGCTGGATTTGGTTCAGGTCGCCATGCAGCCCCTCGGCCTGGTAGCCTCGGGTGTTGAGGGCGGCGACGACCTCGTCGACGCGCTTCTTGGTATTGCAGAAAACCAGCGACAGCTCGGTGTTCAGCGTATCGAGGAGGCGCGAGAGGGCCTCAAGTTTTTGCTGTTCCCGGACCTCCACGTAGGCCTGCTCGATGTTGGGAACGGTCAACTGCTCGTGGACCACCGACAGCAGCTGCGGGTCCTTCAGGTAGCGCTTGGTGATGGCCAGGATCGGCGCCGGCATGGTGGCCGCGAACAGCAGCGTCTGGCGGCTGGCGGGGACGGTCTTGAGGATGGTCTCGATATCCTCGATGAAGCCCATGTTGAGCATTTCGTCGGCTTCGTCGAGGACGAGCAGCTGCAGGCGGTCGAGGGCGATGGTGCCGCGCTGCAGATGGTCCATGACCCGCCCCGGGGTGCCGACGACGACCTGCGCCCCCTTGCGCAGCGCCTGCAGCTGGCGTTCGATGGGCTGGCCGCCATAGACGGGCACGATCCCCAGCTTGCGCTTGTAGGCGCCCAGGCGCTTGAACTCCTCGGCGACCTGGATGGCCAGCTCGCGGGTGGGGCAGAGGACCAGCGCCTGGATATGGCGCTGCTGGACATCGATCTTTTCCAGCAGCGGGATGCCGAAGGCCGCGGTCTTGCCGGTGCCGGTCTGGGCCTGGCCGATGATATCGCGGCCCTGGCGGGCGGCGGGGATGGCCAGCGACTGGATGGGGGTGGCCTCCTCGAAGCCCATTTCCGCCAGCGCTTTCTTGATGTCTTCGGGCAGGTCGGAAGCCGAAAAAAGTAATTTATGCAAGGTGTTCTCCTTTAGTAAGCCTCAGGCGCGCCTACAAGCCGGGATTCGATCGGGGAGCGAGCGCGCCAAAGGGGACGGTCGTTGTTTCAGGTTCGGGGAATTCGTGTCCTTTTCCGGGCGATCAATTGCCAACTTAATCTGAATTATACCACAAACCGCTTGCCGCGTCCAGCGGCAGATTGCAGGAAGAAAGTAGTCAGTAGTCAGTAGTCAGTAGTCAGTAGAAGAGGGACTGAACGAACTAGGTATTATAAATTGTCAATTTTCATCGATTGTTGCACTATCGAGAATGTTCATGCATCGGCTGCGGAAACACACGGCTCTAGGTTTACGTGAGATTGGAGAAATGCTGGGGATGAAATACCGAGGTGAATCGAGATGCTGATTTCTGGAATCTGGAGACGTGACCCCGGTGTTCCTTAGGCTCTTCGAAAAGACAGGTCTCAACGCTTGGGTTTTTTGAGTGGGGTAAGGGGCGCCAGCTCGATGTATGGCTTAAGGACATACTGAATCCCAACTCGGGTTTGCGGTGCCCGGCTGGTGCCGAAGGGTGTGACGGCAGCTTGGATGACGGCGCTGCCGGAGATGGTGGTGCCGGATTCTGGAAGGGGGCCTGTGCAAAAAACGGGTTTAGGCCCCATTTGGGTGGTCGTGAGCATCAGGGGAGAGTCCATGCTGCCCAGGGGGGGGCCTTTTACCTGAGCCGGGAACATCACTTGGCAGGCCAATTGGTAGCCCGGGGTTTCCCCGCCCACCTGGAAATTGGCCACCGACATGAGGGGCGGGGTCGAAAGCCCTTGGTAATCGAGGCCTTGGCCCCTGCGCTTGTCGATGAGGTTTGCCTTGTAGACCAGATTTGATGTCTGCAGTTTTTGGACTTCCCAGCGGCCCCAGGCGTCCTGATGATCCAGTCTTTTGAGGTAAAACCGGGCGCTAGCGCTCATGTCCAGCTTGGCGCTGAAGTCACTGTCTTCGAAGTTGTCCTTGGCATGCCAGGTGATTTCCAGGACCCATTCTTTCACGGATGTGAAATCTTTTAGAGAGATGACCGCCGGCTTTTTGCTTGCGGCCAGACCGGCCGTCATCAGGGTGATCCATAGGGCGACCCATGAATAGGTTTTGATCATGATGAGTTCCTCGTGCTGTGTCAGACGGGCTACGTATTTCAATCCTGATGGTATGCCGGGGGCATCCAAAAGTCAAGAATGGAGCTTAGGGCTCATCCCCAGGTTTTACCAGGATGGTTTGCGCCCTCGTGTGGGATTGGGGTCACGTGGCATTGGGATCAGGTCTTTCATTATTACATCGGAGGGAATGAAGTAATGGGAGCAGGTCAATTTTCCCTACAAATAATTCTTTCTTCGAAATCGTCTAGTGCCTTCCTACAGTCTACTAACTACTATCTACTAACTACTAGCTACTGATTCTCTATTGCGTTCAAGATCTTCTTGAGAGCGGTAATGACCTCGCCGGGGGCGACGGGGTCTGTGGGGTTGAAATTGCCCTGGCTGTCGAGCGCCAGCACCTGGGAATTGACCAGCGAGGAGATGCCCTGGAAATCCTTGTGCAGCGGCGAGAGGTCGGCGATGAGCGGGGCCGGCGACAGCGGCGTGAAGCGCAGTTCGCGCCCCTTGCCCTTCAGGTAATCGATCAGGGCGTTCAGCGTGGCGGCGAAGGCGGCGCGGTCGGGGGCGGCGAAGCGCTGGAAGGTGTGGTCGGGGCGGGCATGCATGATGCCGGCGGTCACGGTCTTGATGATCTGCTCACGGGCGAACGAGCCGTCGATGTCGGTGAGGATCTCCGGGGCCAGGTCGAGCGCGATATGGCGCTCGAAATAAAAGCCGACCAGCGCCGCCAGTTCTTCGCGGTTGATCTCGGCCTTGAAGAATATCTTCTTGAACTTTTCGGGCAGGGTCAGCTCCTGGAAGCGTTCGCGTACCCGCTGCTTCTCGGCTTCCAGGAAGGGGTCACCGGCTTTCAGCGCCAGCAGGCGGTCCAGGGTGACGATGGCCAGGTCGAAATTTTCCTTCTTTTCATAGAGCGCCGCCAGCTTCAGCAGCACGGCCTCGTTGTACGGCTCTTTTTCCTGAACGGCTTCGTAATACGGCAGGCTGCGCCGCCAGTCGCCTTCATTGTAGTAATGGTCGGCGATCTGCAGGGTGATGGCGGCCAGATCGGGGGAAAAGAAGGCCGCCTGCTCCAGCTCGCGGATATACTTGCCCTTGTCAGTGGCTTTCACGCGCTCCGCCTCCAGCAGGTGGCCCTGGGTGGAACTCGAGCGGATCGACTCGTATTTCAGCTTGATCCAGGCGTCATCGGCGGCCTTGAGCGCCAGGTCGCCGTAAGCGCGGTAGGCTTCGGCCATGCGCCCCTCGAGTTCCAGGATCATGGCCTGGCCCATGCCGGCCTCGATGTTGCCGGGATTGGTCGCCAATGAGTTGGCGAACTGGTCGGCGGCGGCGCTGAATTTCTTGCGCGCCAGGAAAACGTAGCCGAACGCGGCCTGCTTCTTGTCCAGCGGCGCTTCACTGAGCTGGAAGGAGCGGTAGGCGGACTCGCTGTCGCCCTGGCGCAGCTGCTCCCAGCCCAGGCGATAGTACGAGTCGAGGAATGTGCCGCTCTCGACGGCCGGGAGATGGAAATCGACAGTGACGGGCTTCACGCCGCCGCAGGCGACGAAAAACAGGATGAGCGCTGCCGGCAGGATCGCTTTCATCGGATCACACCTCCGTGAGATTCCCTGAATTGTAGCATTTTTTCCAGCGAACATAAAACCGCGGCCTGGTAGCCGTTCTCGACGCGGTTCTTTTCCAGCACGATGGCCCAGCGGCTCAGGGCGTCCAATTGCTGCTCGTCTTCCACGTCTACGGTATAGGCACCGTAATCGGAAAAATAGCGCTTGAAGATTTCCTCTTTCAGCGTCGCCAGGCCGGTGCCGCGGGTGGCGGAGACGTATACCTGGCCGGGCTCGCCCCTGTCGCCCAGGCTCTCGCCGTCGGCGCAGAGGTCGATCTTGTTAAAAACCACGACCAGCCTGGCAGCGTCGACGGCCATCTGGCGCAGGACCTTCTCCACCTCGGCCTTCTGCCCCTGCCAGTCGGGGTTGGTCATGTCGACCACGTGCAGCACCAGGTCGGCCTGGCGCACTTCTTCCAGGGTGGCGGTGAAGGAGGTGAACAACTCGGCGGGCATGTCGCGGATGAAGCCCACGGTATCGGATAGGATGAAATAATAACCGGGGTGGGAATCATGCAGGTCGACGCGGCGCAGCAGGGGATCGAGGGTGGCGAACAGCTGGTCGGAGATGAAGACGTTTTCGCCGGTGAGGGCCTTGAACAGGGTCGATTTGCCGGCCGAGGTGTAGCCGACCAGGGCCACCAGGGGCACGGGCAGCGCGCGGCGGTTCTGGCGCTGCAGGTCGCGGTTGCGCGTCACTCCCTTCAGCTTCTGGCGGATGCGGGTGATCTTGACCTTGATCTGCCGGCGGTCGGTCTCCAGCTTGCTTTCGCCGGGGCCGCGCGTGCCGATGCCGCCGCCGAGGCGCGAGAGTGAAACGCCCTTGCCGGTCAGGCGCGGCAGCAGGTAGAGCAGCTGGGCCAGCTCGACCTGGAGCTTGCCCTCCTGGCTGCGGGCGCGGGAGGCGAAGATGTCAAGGATCAGGCGGCTGCGGTCGATAACCTTTAGCCCAAGTTCCTCTTCCAGGTTGCGTTGCTGCAGGGTGGTCAGGACATTGTCGAACACGACCAGCCCGGCGTTGTGCACGCCGGCCAGGCGCTTGAGTTCCTCTACCTTGCCCATCCCGACCAGGAAACGGCGGTCGGGGACCGGGCGCTTCTGCCAGGCCTGCCCGACCACCGTTGCCCCGGCGGCGCGGCATAGGGCCTGCAATTCGGCCATGGCGGAAGCGATCTCGGCTTCCTGGCGCTGCAGGGTGAACCAGCCGCAGGTCAGGGCGCGCTCTACAGGCATTGGCGTATCGAGCCGATGATGGCTTCCAGGTCGTCGGCGGGGAACCAGCGGATGTCTTTTTCGGCGCGGAACCAGGTGAGCTGCCTTTTGGCGAACTGGCGCGAATGGCGGCGGATCAGTTCGGTTGCCGTCGCCAGGTCGGTTTCGCCGCCGAGATGGGCCGCGATTTCCTTGTAACCCAGGGAGCGGAACGGGGGGCACGAGGCCGGGCGCTGTTGCAGCAGGCGCCTGACCTCGTCGACGAGTCCGGCGGCCAGCATGCGCTCCACGCGCGCCTCGATGGCGCGGTACAGTTTTTCCCTCTCGACGTGCAGGCCGATGCGGATGAAGGGACGGCCGGCAAACGGCGAGCGGCTGAGCCGGAAGGCCTCGCTGGGGGGCAGGCCGTTGTTGTGATAGATCTCCAGGGCGCGCAGCAGGCGCAGGTGGTCATTGGCGCCGATCTTGCGGGCATAGGCGGGATCGATGGCCGCGAGCTCTTTGTACAGGGCATCCCAGCCGCGGGCGGCTGCTGCCTGCTTCAGCTCCACGCGTCGGGCGTCGTCCTTGTTCTCCGGGAAGATGCCGCGCATCATGACGCGCAGGTAGAGGCCGGTGCCGCCGCAGACCACCGGCAGCCGGCCGCGCGCGAATATTTCTTCGGCAACGGCGAAGGAGAGATCGAGAAACCGGCTGGCGTTGAACTGCTCGCAGCCGGGGATGATGTCGATCAGGTGGTGGGGAATGCCGCGCCGGTCGTCCGGGCTGAGCTTGTCGCTGCCGATGTCGAACCCGGTATAGACCTGGACCGAGTCGGCGGAGATGATCTCGCCATTGACGGCGGCGGCGACCGCGAGCGCCACCCGGCTCTTGCCGGCCCCGGTCGGCCCCAGGATCTGGATGACGGGTTGCATCAGGAGAGGGCGAAGAGGGCGGCGCACAGCACGGCCAGGAATACCAGTTGCTGGCGCAGGCGCGTCAATTTCCGGACTTTCTGATCCATTTCAGGATCGATGCCTCATGTTCTTTGCCCAGGTGGCGCTTGACCGCGAAGACCTCGGCGTAGAGGATCTCCTCGAGCCCACGCAGGAATTCGCCGCTGTTGTCGGCGAAATTCTCGTACCAGACGCTCTTCATCACCGATTTTTCATCGATGCGCCCGTCGGGGCGGATCTCCAGGCTCTGGAAACAGGCAGGGATGGATTCCTGGATGGAGGTGATGGCATCGGTGAGGATGGAATGGGCCACCGGCCCGATCTCCTTGGAGAGTACCCGGTAGATGGTCTCGAACTTGGAGTTGTAATGCTGCAGAACCTCGTCGAAGGAGGTGAAGGTGGTGGGCGGGTTGGGCAGGGCGTGCGGTGTCGGGGCCCGGCCCGTCTGCTTGCGGTCGCAGATCATCTCGAGTTTCAGAAGAGAATAGAGAACCTTGAGCGTATCGCAGCGCAGCAGCTCGCTGCGTTCCACGACCTCCTCCAGCGGGGTGGCCTCGGCCACCAGGGAGAGCACATGGGCTTCGTGCGGCTTCAGGGCCACGGCGCCGATGCAGCGGTCCGGGGAGGGGTAAAGGGCCATGCCGGGCTCGAAGCGGCTCTCGATGAACTCCTTGTCGAGGATGAGGCGCACGCCTTCGAGGATCGCCGTCGCCACCGGCAGCGCCAGCTGGATGTTCTCCCGGCCGCTTTCGGGCAGCCGGCCGATGTCGTAGCGGCCGGCGCGCAGGGGGAACAGGGAAAAAACGATGGCGCGCAGCTGGGCGGCGATCTCGCTCCACAGCTGCTCGGAAGAGAGCAGCCCCATTTCCAGCAGCGCCCGGCCCTGCCGGCACTTGCCGCGCTTCATGCGTTCGCGGCTCTTTTCCAGTTGCGGCGCGGTGATGAGGCCGCGGCGCAGCAGCGAACTGCCCAGGGAGTCGTCGGTCAGGCTGGACTGGGCAAACACGATGCAGCCGTCCTGCAGCCAGAGCGTCTTGGTGGAGCGGGCGGCGCTGACCTTCAATTGCCCGTCCAGCGCCTGGGCGTGCATGCGGGCGAGGATGGCGGCGAAGTCGAATTCACCCAGGGAACCGGAGATCGGCAGGTGGCTGTGCATCAAAATTTCAGGGCCAGTTCCTTCTGCTTCAGCTTCAGCTGTTCGCGCTCCTGCTCGATCTGGTCCAGGTAGTTCCGCGACACGTCGCCGGTCGGGTACTTGCCGGAGAAACAGGCCGTGCAGAAGTGGCGGATGGCCGGGTTCTGCCGCCGCACCGCCTGCTCCATGTCATGGACGTCCTGGTAGAGCACGCGGTCGGCGCCGATGCGGGCGGCGATCTCCGCCTCGCTCGCCCCGTTGGCGATGAACTCGGACTTGGTCTGCATGTCAATGCCGTAGACGCAGGGATTGGTCAGCGGGGCGGAGTAGGAGACGAAATATACTTTGCTGGCGCCGGCCTGGCGCACCATCTGGATGATGGAGCGCGAGGTGTTGCCGCGCACGATCGAATCGTCCACGATCAGCACGTTCTTGTCCTGGAACACGTCGGCAATGGGGTTCAGCTTGTGGCGGATCGTGCGCTGGCGGACCTGGTCGCCGGGCATGATAAAGGTGCGGCCGATGTAGCGGTTCTTTACCAGCCCCTCGCGGTATTTCAGCTTCAGCAGGCGGGCGATCTCGATGGCCGCCGGCCGCGATGAGTCGGGAACCGGCACCACCACGTCGATCTCCAGGCCGCTTTTCTGGATGACGCGGGCCAGCTTCTTGCCCAGGTCCACGCGCGACTGGTAGACGTTGATCTTGTTCAGGTAGGAATCGGGGCGGGCGAAATAAATATACTCGAAAATGCAGGGGCGGAAAGGGGCGGCCTGCAGCTTTTTTTCGTGGACCACGCGGTTCTCATCGATGTAAATGGCCGAGCCGGGGGGGACGTCGCGGATGTCGGAAAAACCCAGCAGGTCGAGGGTGACGCTCTCCGAGGCGAAGCCGAATCCGGGAAGCATTTGCCGGCGATCAATGCCGAACAGCAGGGGGCGCACGCCGTAGGGTTCGCGAAAGCCGACCATGCCCTTGCCGGCGATGTGGAACACCACCGAATACGCGCCCTTCACCCGCTTGTAAACCTGGCGGATGGCGCTGAAGACGCTTTCCGGGGTGATCTCCTGGCGCGCGTCCTTCTCCAGCGCCTCGGCGAACACATTGAGGATGACCTCGACATCGCAGTTGGAATTGATGATCTTGTGGGATTTTTCGAACAGTTCCTTCTTCAGCTCGAAAAAGTTCACCACGTTGCCGTTGTGAACGGCGGCGATGCCATAGGGGTGGTTCAGCCAGAACGGCTGGGCGTCCTCCCCCGAGCCTTCGCCCACGGTGGGGTAGCGGGTGTGGCCGAGGCCGACGGTGCCCTTGAGCCGCTGGATGTTGTGCTCGTCGAAAATATCGCGCACCAGGCCGTTGCCCTTCTTCAGGTGGTAGCGGCCGTCGAAGGTGAGGATGCCGGCCGAATCCTGGCCGCGATGCTGCAGGGTCAGCAACCCGGTGTACAGCGGGCCGATGACCGGCTCGCTAGAGAAAATTCCCAATACTCCGCACATGATGCCCTTCTTATATCGTGAAAGCGGGTAAAAGTCAATCGCTTCCCGCGCCGGCGCGCGGGGCATTTTTTTTGAAGTTGCGGATTATTGACAATCAAGGGATAGTTATGGTAAAGCAATGGCATGCTGGCAGAATTTGAAAAACAAAAAATAGAAAGGGAACACATTCGCCGCGAGTCGCGGCTGACGATGATCATCAGCCTGTCCCTGCTGGCGTCGATCGTCGCCTATGCCCTGGTCGCCTACCTGCTCGCCGGGAACCGTCCCCCCAACCGCGGAGTGCGCGACGCCTGGAGCATCCTGAACATCATAGCGATCATGCTGATCATCGCCGTCCTGGCTGTGCGCAAGACGATCTACTTTTCCCCGCGCCTGGTCCGCGAGGACTTCACCCTGGCCGCCCTGCTGCAGCGCTGGCGGGTCATCGACATCGTCCTGCTTTCGTTTGCCGAGGTCATCGCCATCTTCGGCCTGCTCATCACCCTGCTGGGCATGCCGTACGCGCGCACGTTCCACTTTTTCGTCAGCGGCTTCCTGCTGACCATGATCAACATGCCCATCACCTTCAAGGTCAGGGACAAGATCCGCATGTTCGAAAAATATGCCGGTAGAGAGATCTTGTAAGGCGGCGCCCGGACCCGCCCGGGCTGGAGAGGGCCGGGGCCGGTCCAACAGGAGTAAGAAATGACCAAGAACATTTTGCTGGTGGAATACGACGAATCGACCATACATGCCGTGAAAGAGCTTTTCCACGCCCCGGCGTTCGCCGTGGCGGTCGCCAGCGACGGCGAGACGGCCAAGCAACTGTTGCGCGACCACCAGTACGACCTGATGATCACCGCGGCCATGCTGCCGCGCTTCCACGGTTTCAACCTGTCGTTGGCCGTTTCCCAGGACTACCCGGCCATGAAGATCATAATCATCAGCGCCATCTACAAGGGGACGGAATACCGCCACCAGGCCATCACCCAGTACCGGGCCAGCGATTTTTTTGAAAAGCCCCTGGACCGCGACAAGCTGCGCAAACGCGTGCTGGATCTGCTCAATGTGACGGAAGCTGAACTGGCCCCCACCGCCGCCGTGGCGAACACCCGCATCCCCGTGTTCGACACGGCCAAGATCCCGGCGCCGAAATTCGATGACGACGAGGAGAACAAGCTGAGCTCCGCCGACATTTTCGGCGATATCATCCAGAAGATGGACAGTGTCCCCGCGTTTGAGATCGACCTGGGCGAGGGCGGCAAGGCCGCCCCCAAGAAAGCGGAACCGCCGGCCAAGAAGCCGGAAGCGCGCCCGGCCGACCCCGGCCGCACCGTGCTTCTCAAGGTCGAGCCGCAGCCTGCCGCCGCGCCGAGAAAAGCGGACAGCCGGCCCGCCCCGACCGCGGCCTTCGACCTGGACAGCCTGCGCCAACCCAAAAAAACCGTTGCCGCGCCCGCAGCCGGCTCCGTCCCGGCCTCCAGCGCCGGGAGGATCGACGCCAGTATTGAGGGCCTGCGCCCGCACCAGGTCAAGCGCGAAGCCCCGGGCAGCCAGATGCGCAAGATCGAGGACGATATCGCCCGCAAATTCGAAGACACCCTTTCCGGGCTCGGCCTGCAGAAGAAAAGCGCCGCCCCCGCCAAGCCGACCGTGATCGTACCCCCCGCGGCGCCGCGCCCCGAACCGCCGCCGCCGCCCCCGACGAAGGTGACCGTGAAACTCGAGCCGCGGCCGGCGCCACCGCCAGCGGAAAAGGTCATGGTCAAAGAGATCCACGAGACCATCCAGGACGAAGTGATCGAGCTGGGTGAAGACATCCTGCGCGTAGAACCACCGGCGGCCAAGCCCCTGACGTCGGCTCCGGTGCCTGTGCCCGAGGCCAGGGCGGTCGCGGAGGCGATGCCCGAGATCAAGGTCGCTCCCGCGGACAACCCCAACGAAGTGGGGGATTACGTCCTGCTGGGCATGATCGCCCGCGGCGGCATGGCCGAGATCTACAAGGCCAAGAAAAAGGGGGTCAAGGGCTTCGAAAAGGTGATCGCCATCAAGAAGATCCTCTCCGGCTACGGCGAGGACGACAAGTATATCGAGATGCTCGTCGACGAGGCCAAGATCGCGGCCGAGCTCTCGCATCCCAACATCGTCCAGATCTACGACCTGGGGCGCAAGGACAATTACTATTTTATCGCCATGGAATACGTGCTGGGCAAGGACCTGCGCGAGATCCAGACCCGGTTGCGCGAGCATGACAAGTGGTTCCCCGAAGAGATCGCCATCTCGCTGACCATCAAGATACTCGAGGCGCTGAATTACGCCCACAAGGCCAAGGACAGCCGCGGCCGCCCGCTGGAGATCGTCCACCGCGACGTTTCGCCGCCCAACATCCTGATCTCCTACAACGGCGAGGTCAAGCTGACCGATTTCGGCGTTTCCAAGGCCGCGATCAAGATCCACCAGACGCTGTCGGGGGCGCTCAAAGGCAAACTGCTCTATATGTCCCCGGAGCAGGCCTGCGGCGAGAGCGGCATCGATTACCGCTCCGACCTCTATTCGGCAGGCGTGGTGCTGTTCGAACTGCTGACCGGCAAGAAGCTGTTCCTGGACACCACGGAAATGATGGTGCTCAAGAAGGTGCAGAACGGCGAGATCATCCCGCCGCGCCAGGTCAATCCCGACATCGACCCGATGCTGGAAAAGATTCTCCTGACCGCGTTGAGCAAAGAGTGCGACAAGCGCTACCAGAGCGCCGCGGCCATGATCGCCGACCTGGAGGCCTTCATACACAAGAAGTACGACCGCGCCCCGAGCCCGGTCCACCTCTCTCATTTCATCTACAGTCTATTCGAAGGCGACATCCATCGCGAGGGGATCAAGGTCGACCTGAAGCCCCTGCCGTACACTCCCAAGGTGCGCGAAATCCCCAAGCCCATGCCGCCGGCGGAAAAGCCGAAGCCGCTGCCGGAGATCCAGGTCGTGCCCCCGCCCCCCATGCCGCCGCCGCCGGTTCCCCGGCCGGCGCCGTCTGGAGCCGCCGTCAGCATCAATTTCGACGACGACAAAGCCCCGGTCGCAGCCAAAAGGCAGGCCGTGCCGGAAAAAGAGCTGTTCAAGCCCGAATCCCTTTTTCATGAACTGGAAAAGGAAAAGAAAAAATTCCCCCTGCTGCCGTTGGCCGTCGTGCTGCTGGTCGGCGCCATCGCCGCCGGAGTGTATTTCTTCGTGCTCAACAAGCCCGCGGCCCCGGCCGTCGATCGCAAGCCCGTTACCCAGGCCGCAGGCGCCACCACGGCCGCCGGCCTGCCGGCGCCCGCCGACACCCAGACCCCGGCGATGAAGAAGATCGCCGATGAGCTCGCCGCCACCCAGAAGCTGCTGGACGAGGCGAAACTAAAGCAGGAAGAGGAGCTGAAACAGATCCAGGCCGAAGAGGAAAAGAAAAAAATCCAGGAAGACCGGCGCAAGAAAGTAGAGGCTGATCGCCTGAAAAAGGATGAGGAAGAGCGCCTGAAGCTTGAAGAAACCGCCCGCTTGCAGCAGGAAGAGGAAAGCCGCAAGAAGCAGGAGGAGGCCGACCGCCTGAAGAAGGAAGAAGAGGACCGCAATAAGGCCGACGAGCTGAAGCGCGCCGAGCAGAACCGCATCAAGGAAGGCGACATCGTCCCCATGAACAACGTCGACACCGCGCCCGTCGCCATCTCCACTCCGGGGCCGAACATTCCCGCCTCCGTGCGCAGCAGCATGCAGGGCGATCAGACCCTGATGTTCACCGTGCTGATCAATCACAACGGCGACGTGGAGACCGTGCGCCTGCTGCAGAAATCCAATGTCGGCCAGCTGAACACCATCCTGAGCGAACTGATCAAGACCTGGAAGTACAAGCCGGCCGTCAAGGATTCATTGCGGGTCAAAGTTTGGAAAACCGTTCCGATGACAATAAAAAAATAACGAGGTGAACTGATGGAAAAACTGAAGATCGAGGCCAAGGCGTTCTATGAATCCACTCTCCGGGAAGCGAAGAAGCAGATTGAGATAATCGACGCCAAGATCGAGGAAGAGCTGGCCCGGGTCAAGGACGTCATTGCGCAACTGCAGGAACAGAAGAAAGCCACCCGCCTGATCTATGACGGCGCTTCCAACATCCTGGGCGTCAAGAACGAATTCGAGGACGGCGAGGGCGGGCAGGACAACTAAGCGGTTTTCGCTGCTGAGCGGGCGATGCGCTATGCCGCGGCACTTTCCTACCTGAACCAGATACAGGGAGAAACCGGCAAGCTTTCGCTGGAAAATATCCGCCGCGTAATCGAGCGGGCGCCCTTTGCCCGCGGCGGCGCCAGGTACGTGCAGGTCGCCGGCACCAACGGCAAGGGTTCCACCTCGCATTACATCGCCGCCATCCTGCAGGCTGCCGGCTGGCGGGTAGGCCTGTTCACTTCGCCGCACCTGCAGGACGTGCGCGAGCGCATCCGCCTGGACGGGGAACCGATCGCGCCCGCCGCGTTCGCCCGCGCGATCAGCGCCGTCCGCGACCTGTCCGCGCCGCTGCTGGCCGAAGGCGCGATCGCCAACCTTCCCACTTTTTTCGAGACCCTGTTCCTGGCCGCCCTGTATCATTTCGCCCGGCGCCGGGCGGATTGGGTGGTGCTGGAAGTGGGCCTGGGCGGACGCCTGGATGCCACCAGCACGGTGACGCCCGAGATTTCGCTGATCACCAACATCGCCATGGACCATATGGACATCCTGGGCAAGACCCTGGCCGCCATCGCCGCGGAAAAGGCCGGCATCGCGCGCCCGGGCGTGCCCATTGTCAGCGGCTGCCCGCCGCGCACGACGGCGGCGCACGTCATTCGCGACGCGGCCCGCGCCGCGTCCGCGCCCCTGATCGAGGCCTTTGCCCCGCCCCGGCGCCTGGAAGTCGAAAAAAAACGCGGCGGCTACGCCTGCCGCTACTTCAGTGCCAGCCATGAATACCGCTTCCGCGTAACACAGCGCGGCCGCCACCAGGCCCGCAACGCAGCCATGGCCGTGGCCGCCATCGACGCGCTGAAGGAACGGGGCCTGGCGATCAGCAACGGCGCCATTCGCGCCGGCATCCGCGACATGACCATCCCGGCGCGCATCGAAATCCTGGGCGGCCGGCCGCCTGTCATCCTCGACGGCGGCCACAACCGCGCCGGCATCCGCGTCCTGACGGATTACCTGCGCGAGGAGAACATCCGCGGCTTCACGCTGCTGTTCGGTGTCCTGTGCGACAAGCAGTATCCCGGCATGGCCCGCATGCTGGCGCCGCTGGCGGCCCACGTTGTCCTGTGCGCGCCCGCTTCGCCGCGGGCGCTGCCTTCCGGGGAGCTGGCGCGCTACTTTCCGGGCAGGAAGTGCCTCGTAGCGCGCGATCCCGCGCAGGCCCTGGCGGTTGCAAAAAAATTCAAAAGAACTATAATAGGGTGCGGTTCATTATACCTGGTAGGCGGGTTAAGGGCCGTTGCGCTCGCGCATGGCGCGCGGAGGAAAAAGCATGGAAGCGAAAAAGTTCAGGGACCTCGAAAGGCTTTATAAAGATCTGAAGGAGCGCCACGCCTCCGGTGAGGTCTCGGCCGAGGACATGAAGTCCGAGCTGAAGAAAATGATGCTCCGCGACGACGAGAACCGTTTCTGGATGCTCGGCGGCAAGACCGGGGGCTGGTACATGTACGACGGCAGCGCCTGGAATTCCGCCGACCCATACGAGCACGAGGCGACGCCGCTCGTGCTGCAGCCCGAGGCCGCTACAGTTGAAAGACCCCGGCCGGCCGTGGCGGCAAAAGAAGAAGCGGTCGGCGAGAAGCCGGAAACGCTGTGCCGCTTCTGCCATTCGCGCATGGACGAGCACGACGCGTATTGCCGTTTCTGCGGCGCCAGCCCCAAGGCCGGGACAACCAAGCCGGAACGCCGCATGGCCGGCGACGAGATCCATATCCGCTCGGTGCGCGTTTTTTCGCTGGTCATTTTTCTGGGCGGGCTCGGACTGGTCCTCGGGGTCATCTTCGGCGCCTCGTTCGGCATCTTCAACCTGCTCGGCGACCTGATCTACCAGTTTCCGGTCATGCTCCAGGAGATGCGCGGCAAGTTCCTGGGCGGGTTGTTCTTCGGCGCCCTCGGCGGCATCGCGGGCTTCCTGGCCTTCGCCGTCCTCGGCGCGCTGCTCGGCCTGCTTTTCAACGCCCTGACCTTTGTCTTCAGCGGCCTGCGCTTCAAGATCAAATCGTGACGTCCGGAGACCCGGCAGGGGACCGAGGGGAGAGGGGATAAAGGCGCGCCGTGGAGGTGCTCCGAGTCGTCGACTTTTACCGGTTATTCGCCGCCATCCTGCTGAACCTGCTCTTTTTCTTCACCATCTCTTTGCTGCTCAACAAAAAAAATAGATAGGGCGCTGGCCCGTTCGTGGGGGCTGAATATGGAGAGAGCCTTACAGTTGTATAAAATATACCCAAATTATTTTCAATACTAATTCTTGCCGACTCCGGTAGTTTTCGTCATGATCGCCAGTCAGGCACGCTTTTCGCGTCGTTTTCCTTCGCTGGCCCTGTGCGTTTGGCATGGATAATGCTTTACTAAATAGGAGAAATCGATGACAAAAAAAGAGAGGTTTTACGCTGGTGGAACTGCTGATCACCATGGTCATGCTCGCCGTGCTCATCGTCATGGTGGCGCGCATCGGCGAGAAGTGTGACGGCCAATTCGCGCATCACTGGGCTGATCAACAATTTCCTGGCCGATTTTTCGCAGGCCAAGCTGATCGCCTCGTCCGAGAACCGCTACGTGGCCATCACCTTCTCCTCTGACGGCCTCTCCTATATCATTTCCAAGCAGACCGACATCACCGACCCCACCACCTGGACCCTGGTAAAGACCATCCGGCCGTTATCGGACCGGACGTTCTTCAACTCCGGCGAGGTGAGCGACTTCGCCATCAACTCCACCGGCGAGGTACGCCCCCTGCCCATCGATCTCACGGTGAGTCCCAGCGGCACCTCCTTGCGCTTCTTTATCCGCAAAGGGCGGGGCCTGTCAACGGACGAAATCGCCTACGACCGCACCATCCAAATACTTCCTTACGGAGGGTTGAAAGTTGAAAAAAACTAACGGCTTTACCCTGGTCGAGGCTCTGCTGGCCATGACCATCGTCATCTTCGTCGTGGTCGGCATCCTGTCCGGCTTCACCCAGCAGATGGTCACGAACCGTTACGCCGGAGCCAAGAACATGGCCATCTCCCTGGCCGAAAGCAAAATGGAGGAGTATCTCAAGTATCCGGCGTCGCAGATGCCGCCGGCAAACATCGAATACTGGTGGAAGAGAACAAACGCTTGTCCACTCCTGTGACCAGCAATCCCAACAAGGACAACCAATACCGACGAACTACGGTGCTCACTATGGATGGCATCGGCTTCGATGCTGACGATCCAGGTGACGGTCGAATACGGAAACCGCGGCGATACGCTACCCCTTCCGCGTCGTCCTGACCTCGAGGCGGGGAGGCTGACATGCACAACGCAAGGGCTTTACACTGGTGGAATCCATGGTCGTCCTGGTGCTGATGATGATCATCATGAGCGCCGTTTACCTGATGATCATGTATTATCGCGATGTCTCGGGCACCGAGCAGGCGCGGGTGCGCCAGACTCAGGAGTCGCGTTTCCTGATGTCGGTGTTCAGCTCGGAGTTGAAGAACGCCGGCGCCGTGATGACCCTGACCAACACCGGCGGCTTTCTGTCCACGCCGCCTTATTTCAGCGGCATCTACCCGCTGAACAACACCAGCTTCCCCGACGGCGTGATCGTGGCCAGCGGCGACCCCAACGCTGTCAGCAAACTCACCGCTATCGCGACCCCGTCATCTTCCACCCTGCTGCTCAACAACACCAATGCCACACCGGCCTGGGCCATCGGCGACCAGGGCAGCACTGATCGGCGCCCGAAGGCTTCTATGTCTTCGCAGTAGCCGGCGTCAGCGCCACCTCGCTCACCATGGAAGCCACCCCGGTCTATTACTCCGGGCTGCTGAACACCGCCCAATTACAACGACCCGGAGACGGTCATGGGTAATGCCGTGACCTACCCGATCAATGCTCCGGTCATGCGCTTGAGTGAATTCAGCATCTATCTGGTTCAGGAGCGCTACGACAACGCCAAGGGACGCAACGTGCGCGAGCTGGTGCGCGTTACCGACTGCAACGGCGAGGCCGACGTGCTCGCCGCCGCCAGCACCGCGTCGAAAGGGATCATTGCCGAGAATGTCTGGGATATGCAGCTGGTATATACCGCCTACCCGAATTTTCCAAACATATCGGTTACCAGGACGATTATTATCTCCAAAAATGGCAGCGTTTCCCTGGACAACCTGCTGAATGCCTTGCGATTGAAGACTGTGAAGGAAATGACAGCCAACATTGTGGCCCTCACCGACGACTACCCGGGCAAGGGGACGATCACTTATCCGTTGCCGCAGCTGGCCGACCGCAGCGAAGAATTGCTGCCTCCCGGCAAGTTCAATTACAGGATCTTCACCTTCTTGGTGCAGCCGCGCAATTTTAACATCAAGATATAGGAGAACAACATGGAAAAAGGAAGCATGCTCGTACTGGCGATCATCGCCACGACTGATCCTGTCGCTGATCCTGGTGGCCGGGCTGACGGTCAGCACAACCGAGGTCCATACAACCCAGAACAATCTCATGAAAAAGCTCTCCTATTACAAAGCAGTGGAGGGAGTGGAGGTGGTAATCGAGGATATCCGCAATACGCTCAACCCCGACCTGATCGCCAGCCTCAGCTACGGGCTTGACAACATCTACGTGATCGACGATGACCTGGGCTCGAGCAAGATCTTCATCACTGGCTCCCTGAGCGACATGCAGGCCCTGAAGAATGAAACGGCCACCGTCGCGGCATCCATCTCCCGCTTCGACGGCTTTCCGCCGCCGCCGCTTCCCGCCATGTCGCTCGGGATCGAGCACCGGCGTGAGCCCGATCATCTGGATGGTACCGATCACCTCTGAGGTGAAGATGGGGAAAAAGACCGCCTACACCGAGATCGAAGCCGGCATTTATTCGATTTTACTGACCGGATATTAAAGGAGGCCGCATATGTTGAAAAAAAAGTATTTCTTTTTCATCCTGGCGTTGATTGTCCTGGCGGGTCCTGCCTGGGCCCAGCGCCTGACCGACGACCGCGAGCTATTCATGGGGGTCACCGGCACGAACAAGATCAAGCCCAACCTCATGGTCCTGATGGACAACTCCGGCTCCATGCAGACCGTGATCTTCCACCCGAGCTACAACCCGAACACGATACTGAGCGAAGCTAGGCCTGGCGATACTGATGGTATTTTTAACTGGAACGACCTCCGTCTGAATGTGATCAAGACGTTCTACATCAACCGCGGCAGGATCAACTACAGATGCGAATATGATTCCTACGCCCAATGGGACAGCACAATCAGCTCCAGTCCTACGCGCAAATGGAAGGTCTATTACAGCAACCCCGACGAGTATTATTACCCCACGCCACCTGCGATCGGCCAGGTGATCTCTTTCCTCTGCAATGTCAGCAACTCCGTCTGCAGCTGTAACTATACCGCGACCATTTCAAATGTCGCTCAGAAAACGGAGGGCTCGGGGAGCAGAAGAAGGTACTACTACGAAATCACCGTGACCGGGACCAGCGCCAACCCCAACTCGACCTATCCATACCTCTACCTGAACGTCCACAAAGTGATCGACACCACTGACAACAGCGTGTCGTTCAGCGAAACTGCCGATTCCAATTATGAGGAATCCATCCCCATCACGCTTTATGGGTCCACCCAGGAGGGGTACAGTGGCAACCGGTATGACCTCAATTACCTGAAGTGGCTGGCCTATTATGCCACGGAAACCCAGATCAACGAGGTGAGCGCCTGGGCCAGCGGCGCCAACCAGGGGAAGTTCCCCGACGAGAACGGCGTCCTGCAGGAGGCCGGCCTGGTCAGGATCCGCGTCGCCCGCAGTACACTGCAGAACCTGGCCGACGATGTGCACGAGGATTGCCGCCTGGGCTTGACCATATTCTCCTCATCCAACGACGGCGGCCAGCCAGTTATACTCCATATCGGATTCCTTCGACCTCGCATCCTTCAAGTCCACCATCGGGGGCGTTGCCGCCGAGACCTGGACGCCCCTCGCCGAGGCGCTGGCCGACATCTGGAAGTATTTCAAGGGAGGCGGCTCTTATATGCCCAACACGGCCAAGTACACCTCCGGCACCGCGTCCACAATGCTTGCCGCCACGCCCATCCAGCCCTACTGCCGGAACAGCTACGTGATCATTATCACCGACGGCCAGTCCACCCAAGATCAATTCACAGACTACAAATACAACTATTCCGTTTTCAAAACCAGCTCGAAAGCGCCCATGGTCCTTAATTCGACAACCGGGGTTTGTACTTCCGGCTGGGGCGACCTCGATGCCAACGACCCCACCCTGAGCAGTTCCAGCCGCACCTATTGCCCGGGCAACACCTGCTGGGACACCAACGGCAGCGACTATCTCGATGACGTGGCCTACCTGATGTACAACTACGACCTGTTCCCGGAAACCAACCCGAACTTCGCCGACATGATCGGCAAGCAGACCATCTCGACCTATGTCGTCGGCCTGACGATGGACAACATGATGCTGGCCGAGACCGCCCGCAACGGCGGCGGCCAGTATTACACCGCTTCCAACGCCACGCAGCTGAAATCGGCCCTGACGTCGATCATCAACAATATCAACCTGCGCGACTTCGCCTTCGCCGCCTTCACCGCTCCCAAGCGCGTGACCACCAACGTGGGCGAGGGCGCGTCCTATGTCGGCTACTTCATGCCGTCGGCGGAGCTTTCCGCCGATTCCCCGTTCTGGCTGGGGCACCTGCAGTCGTTCAAGGTGACCGACGTGTGGTGCCCGGATTTCGAGAACGACGGCCTGGACGGCGATGATTGCGCCACGAAATACGAGACCGAATTCGAATGCCAGAGCGCTAATCCACGCTCCGAGACGTATCCCAACCTGACCTGCAAGCGCACGATCGAAATGGCCGACAAGGAAACGTGGGACGCGGCGCCGTTATTAAGCGAGCGTACTGCTGCCCGCAATCTATACAGCAACAATGACACGACCCCGGTTGCCTTCACCCTGGCCAACCGGGACTCGCTCCAGACCTTGGGCCTGACCGTGAACGACACCAGCGCCAACTACATCATCACGACCATGAACAACGGGACAACCGCGCTGGGGAAGATTTTAGGCGATATCTTCCATTCCGATATCGCCTACGTCGGGCCGCCTCTGATCGGCAAAAAATACCTTAGCAGCCTCAACCCGAGCGACTGCGGCACGACTTCCGGCCTCGACAAGACCGAGGACGCGCGTTGCTACGAAAAGCTCTTCACCGACAAGGCGGCGCGCCGGAAAGTACTCTACACCGGTTCCAATGACGGAGTTTTGCACCAGATCGACGCTTTGACCGGCGAGGAGCTCTGGGGTTTTATCCCTGACGCCATCCTGCCGTCGCTGACCGGCATCCTGGTGGACCGGGATTACACCTTCACTGTTGACGGCCGCATGAGCGCCGAAGACATCTATTACCGGGGGGCCTCCAATGTATGGAAGACAATCCTGGCTTTCGGGCTGCGACACGGCGGCAACGCCTATTATGCCCTGGACATCACCAGCGTGGAAAGCCAGCCCAACGTGCTGTGGAAGTTCGAGGACGGCACCTACAGCGGCGAGAGCTGGGACAAGCCGATCATCGGCAAGATCAATTATTACGACACCACCGCCGGGAAGAACATCGACCGTTGGGTCGTTGTCGTTGCCGCCGGGTTCGCCTTCAACAACGAAAACCCGAACGACTTGAAAGGCAAGGCCGTTTTCGTTATCGATGCGTCCAGTGGCGAGCTGGTGTGGATGATCGGGTACGACCCGACCAACGGCGTGGATGACGATACGAATACAGTCGCCATCGACACCGCCGTATCCGGGGTGCGGCTCCTGACCAGGAAGCCCGAGTTCAATTATTCGATTCCCTCCGGCCTGACCGCCGTGGACCGCGATAACAATGGCTATTTGGACACCATTTATTTTGGTAATGTGGCCGGCCATCTCTTTAAAACCGACATTTCGAAGGTCACACCAGGCGACTGGAAAACCTACCAATTGTTCAAGCATGTATTAACAGATAGCGCCAGCGCCACCATCAGCAACGTGAGCGGCGCCATCGTCAGGGTCAACAGCGTCGCCAATTATACCGAGGACCAGAGCGTAATAGGCTCCGTCTCCCACGCCATGGGTGTAATCGGCAACGTCGACAGCGCCAACAACGAATTGACCATCCAGGCGACCCCGTCCTCCGGCGGCCCCGGTTTTTTAAATGGGGAGCAGGTCCTGGTGCGCAGCTTCGATCCCATCTTCCTGCCGCCCGCCGTCGCATTCGACAAGTGCGCCAACCTCTGGGTGACGTTCGGCACCGGCGACCGCACGCGGTCGCGCACCAATCCCACTTACGGCAAGTTGGTGTCCCTGCGCGACGGTACCACTACGGTCAATGACGAAGCGGTGCAAAAAAATGACATCCTGATCGGCGACTTGGTGGCTCTCTCGTGGACTGACAACACTCTGAACGCAACCTCCATCAAAGTCGCCAACAAGTGGGGCTGGTACTTCACTTTCCCCGACTCGGCCCAATACGAGAAGTTATTCGATCCCGATCCGGTCATCCTGCCGGATGAATATCTGCGTTCCCACATCTATTTCAACACCTACCAGCGCCCGCCCGACACCGCCTCCGCCTCCGACGACTGCAACGCCCCGGAGGACTCGACCATGACGTTCTACGATATCTGTCTCGATTACTGCGGGGACGGCACCGTAGCCGGCGTCAAGGAAGCCGGTCGCTTTGCCGGCGGTGGCATGTTCAAAGACTACACCATCATCCAGGGCACGGCCGAACTGGCCTCGATCCCGCCTGCCCAGAGGATAATGAATATAAAATTGACCTATACCGGCGGACTACTCTTCTGGAAAGAGAAAAAACGCTAAGAACTGGCAACAGTTGTGCAGCGGCGGAAGCGCGCCCCTTGGGTGCTTCCGCTTTTTATTCAGCCGGCACGCTACTGCCATTTGAAAAAGGAATGCAAACTTCATATAATAATGGGCATAAAGCGCTAAAGCCGGAGGTATGAATCATGAAGAATGCATTCCTGGGTGTTCTCATGCTGATTTTGGCCTTTTTATCCTGCTCGAAAGGCAAGGCGAACTCTGCGCAGCAGATTCTGGATCAAGAAAAAAACGCGCCCTTGCGAGCGCCAATCGTCTCTTCTAAAGGTGATGCGAGCCTGCGCATCATTTCGCTCACCCTTACGCCTGAGGCTCCCTCCGTACTGGATGACGTCACGGCCGTGCCGGTGCTGGCCAGTCCCGGAAGAGAGAACGTCGAGTTCCAATACCAGTGGTTCATCAACGGCCATGAGGTCGAGCAGGCCAACGGCGATACCATGCAGAAGTCCAGCCTGAAAAAAGGGGCTTGGCTCTTTTGCCAAGCCAGAGTCGTGGCCGGCCGGCAGGACTCTCCCTTTCACCGCAGCGATATCATTCGCGTTCGCAATTCCCTGCCCATCCTCAACTTGGCCCCGATGGCAGCGTTTGAAGTTCCCGGAAATATCCAGTATAAGGTGGCTGCCAGCGATCCCGACGGCGACATGCTTTTTTATGAGCTTGTTTCACCCCTGGACCAGAATATCATCCTTGATCCCACTACGGGGCTCCTTACTTGGAAGCTTGATGTGGATGCAGTTGAAAAACTTGGAGAAAGCATCGATATCCAATTCGCAGTCAAGGACGATGAAGGGGAAAAGACCTTTGGGTCGATCACACTACGTTTCGCTAAGCTGCAACAATAAAGCTAATTCTCGACTCATTCATCTGCGTTGGCGTGCCTTCCTGTTTTCCCAACGTTTATCGCAAAAATATCTAAATTTGACAACATCTCATGTTTCATTATATATTAAATTAATGAGCATATTTAGGAAAAATGCTAAGAAGATTGAAGACGATGTTGAGTTTTGCAGAAAAATAACTGAAGAAATGAATTCGACTCTAGCTGGACTTTTAGAGAATTCTGAGAACAGGAAAATTCTTGCTGCATATGGCTCTGATATTCCCGAAAAATATCATCCGACAATAGAAAGGGAACTGGGCATAAAAACATCTATTATTTGTTTTGACAAGGTTGGTTTGATAACTATTGTTAATGATATAAGAAAACTTAGAAAAGAGAAGAGTTTTTACGAAATGGCTTTGAGCGGATATAGTCGCACATCTCATAATGGAAGTGTCTATAATTGGAGTCAGGTTTATAAAAATGAAATTGAATTGTTCTACCTGACTAGATTGGAAAACGAAAGGCGTTTTAAAGAAGCGGCACAAATTTGCGAAAGTTTAGGTAACTATGAGGAAGCTGAGCGTTTTAAAAAACTAGAATAGAATCGAGTGGAAGAAAGAGTCTTTAATAAATCCGGTTATTCGCCAAACTCCTGGTGCTCGGTGCGCGCGATGATCTCTTCCTGCAAATCCGTCCCGATGTCGACGAAGTAATCGCTGTAGCCGGCCACGCGCACGATCAGGTCGCGGTATTTCTCGGGGTGCGCCTGGGCGGCGCGCAGGGTGGCCGCGTCGACCACGTTGAACTGCACGTGATGGCCGTTCATGCCGAAATAGGCGCGCACCAGGTGGCCCGAGGCGCGCGATGCCCTCGTCGCCGGCAAGGAGCTGCGGGGTGAACTTCTGGTTGAGCAGCGTGCCGCCGGTGCGCAGGTGGTCGATCTTGGCCGCCGACTTGAGCACCGCCGTGGGGCCGCAGCGGTCGGCGCCCTGCACCGGCGAGATGCCCTCGGAAAGCGGCTCGCCGGCCTTGCGCCCGTCGGGGGTGGCGCCGGTCTTCCTGCCGAAATAGATGTGCACCGTGGTGGGCAGGAGGTTGATGCGGTAGCGGCCGCCGCGCATGTTGGGCCGGTCATCGACGGCGCGGAAAAACATTTCAAACAGCGCCCGCGTGATATCGTCGGCGCGGTCGTCGTCGTTGCCGTAGCGCGGCGACTTGTTGCGCAGCCGCTGGCGGGTTTTTTCGTTGCCGCGGAAATTCGCGGCCAGCGCCTTGTGCAGGGTTTTCATGGACAGGCTTTTTTCATCGTACACCTGGCTGCGGATGGCGCTCAGGGCGTCGGTGGTCGTTCCCAGCCCCACACCCTGGATGTAGGAGGTGTTGTAGCGGGCGCCGCCGTCGTGGTAGTCCTTGCCAGTCGCGATGCAGTCGTCGATGAGCAGCGAGAGGAAGGGGACCGGCAGGTCGCGGGCGTAGAGGCGATCGATGATGTTGCTGCCGCGCACCTTGATGTCGACGAAATGGCGCAGCTGCTTCTCGAAGGCGGCCAGCAGGGCGGCGAAGTCCGGGAATCTTTCGGGGTCACCCGTCTCCAGGCCGATCCGTTTGCCGCTGAGCGGATCGCGGCCGTTGTTGAGGGTGATCTCCAGCACCTTGACCAGGTTGAAGTAGCCGGTCAGGATGTACGCCTCGCGGCCGAAGGCGCCGGTCTCCACGCAGCCCGAGGCGCCGCCGCAACGGGCGTCGGCCAGCGACTTGCCCTGGCGCAGCATTTCCGCCACCAGCGCCTCGGAATTAAAGAGCGAAGGCTGGCCGAAGCCGCTGCGCACGATCTTCAGCGCCCGCTGCAGGAAGGCGTCGGGGTTCTTGCGGCTCACCTGCACCATGGAACTGGGCTGCAGCAGGCGCATCTCCTCGATCACTTCCAGTATCAGGAACGAGACCTCATTGACGCCGTCCTCGCCCTCGGGGTCGACGCCGCCGGTGTTGATCAGGGCGAAGTCGGTGTAGGTGCCGCTCTCCTCGGCCGTGACCCCCTTCTTGGGCGGCG
The DNA here is from genome assembly GCA_963732485.1 of Candidatus Aminicenantota bacterium. GTDB lineage: Bacteria > Acidobacteriota > Aminicenantia > UBA2199 > UBA2199 > UBA2199. Next base: position 24,760 of record CAVSZS010000010.1, on the reverse strand, counting down.
AGGGGTGGTTGTTGAACTTCACCCAGAAGGCCTGCAGCAGTTCGCGGGCCTTTTCGCGGGTCAGGCTGCCGTCGGCCAGGCCGCGGCGGTAAAAGGGGAGAAGATGCTGGTCGAGGCGGCCGGGATTGAAGGCGTCCCAGGGATTGGCTTCGCTGATGACGCCCAGGTGGATGAACCAGTAGTGCTGCAGCGCCTCGTGGAAGTCGCGCGGGGCATTGGCGGGCACGAGCTCGCAGACAGCGGCGATGCGCAGCAATTCCCGCTTGCGGGCGGCGTTCTTCTCGCGCGCGGCCAATTGCCGCGCCTTGGCGGCGTGGCGGCCGGCGAACACGATCATGCCTTCGGCGACCGTTTCCATGGCCTGCAGCTCCTCCTGCCTGGCCAGCGCCTGCGGGTCGGCAAGGAAATCAAGGGCCGCCAGGCTGGCGCGGACCTCGGCCTGCAGGTCGCGGAGCCCCTTGGCGTAGATCTTTTCGCCGCAGACGGTGTGGCCGGGGGCGCGCTGCTCCATGAACTCGGTGAACACTCCCGCCTCGTAGGCGGCCAGCCATTCGGGCGCCATGTGCGCGAACAGTTTCTCGCGCATGGTCTTGCCGCGCCAATAGGGGATGATCTCGGCGGCGAAATCGCGGCGGACCGCGGCGCTGACCCGGAAGCGGGTCTTCTCGCGCCTGTCCAGCACGTCCAGGTCGCGCAGGGAATGGCAGGTGATCTCGGGGTAGGATGGCGTGGCCTTGGCCGCCGGGCCCCGTTCGCCGACGATCAGCTCGTCGGGGAGGATGGCGATCTTCTTGTTGGCCAGCAGAAAGGCGAAGGCGCCGGCGCGCTGGCGAGGGACGGAGAGGCCGTCGGCGGCGCCACTGCGGTAATAGCGGGTCAGCAGGCGGCCGCGCTCGCTGGACAGGGCGGGAACAGCCCGCAGCGAGCGGGCGCGCAGTTTCTTGATCCTGGCGTTCATGTCAGCCTCCGATGGTTACGATCAGGTCACGGGCGCGAAAAATATTGGCGGCCTGCTCCACGTCCGACGCCTTGGGGGGCAGAGTGGCGTCGAGCGCCGCGTCGCGGCCCAGGCGTTTGAGCTTGCCGGTATAGCCGCGGTGATACGGGAGAAGATGGACCGGGTGGCGCCGGGGCAGGGCGGCGCAAAAGTCGGCCAGCCTGCTCCAGGTCGCGAATCGCGTCGTTGCAGCCGGGGACCAGCGGCAGGCGGACGGCCAGCGGCGCGCCGGCTTGGGAAAGCGTTTGCAGGTTCGCCAGCAACAGGCGGTTGGAGGCGCCGGTCAGGCGTCAGGTGGCGGGCGTCGTCCACGATCTTCAGGTCGAAGAGGAACAGGTCGGCCAGGGGCAGGATGCTCGCGAAGTCTGAATACGGCGCCTGGCCCGAAGTGTCGACAACGGTGGAGATCTTTTCCCCGCGGCAGGCCCGCAGGAGCTCGCGCAGGAATTCGGGCTGCTGCAGGGGCTCGCCGCCGGAAAACGTGGCGCCGCCGCCAGATTCGCGATAAAAAGGGGCGTCCCTGGCCAGCTCGTCCAGCACCGCGCTGACGCTCATTTCCCGCCCCGTCGCCTGCAGCGCTTCGGCTGCGCAGGCGTCGGCGCAGGCGCCGCAGCCGTCGCAGCGCGAGCGGTCGAGGACGATGGCGCCGCGGCGCTTGTCCAGCGCCCCCCGCGGGCAGACGGCCAGGCAGTCGCGGCAGCCCTTGAGGCAGCGGCCGGAAAAGACCATGATCTCCCGGGCCGGGGATATGCCCTCGGGGTTGTGGCACCAGAGGCAGCGCAGGGGGCAGCCTTTGAAAAAAACGGTGCTGCGGATGCCCGGGCCGTCATGCACGGCGAATTTTTTGATATCGAAAATCATGCCCTTCATGGCCATTGTTCTGATATCTGATATATCAGTAATCGGCGGTCCTGTCAATAAGGAAAAACGAAAGAGAGTAGACAGTAGTCAGTAGCCAGTAGTCAGTAGAAGCGAGCAATCTCGGAAGAGCATAGTCAGTGGCTAGTAGGAGCGTGCACTAGCTGTTCTACTGACTAAATTTTTTTTAGGATCGGGCCCTTGGCGGTTGTACAGAATAGAGCTCGTTGAGCTGCTGTTCTAGTGACTACTGACTACTGGCTACTGACTACTTTTTTCCTGACTTGCCATGTTTTATTTTTCTGCGCTATACTTCCGCCATGCAGAAAGCCATGGGCGGCCTGGTGCTGAAATCGTTGAAAGAACAGGTGTACGACTACCTGCGCCAGCAGTTCCAGAAGCATCGCCTGCAGCCGGGCGAGACCATCAACATGGATGCCACCGCCAAAAAACTGGGCATCAGCCGGACGCCATTGCGCGACGCCCTGATCCAGCTGGAAATGGAGGGCTTTGTCACCATCAGCCCGCGCCGGGGGATATTCGTCAATTCGCTGCCCCTGGAAGAGATACGCGAATTCTACCAGGTGATCGGCGCCCTGGAGAGCACGGCCCTGACAACCACCTTTCCCGGGCTGGGTGTCGCGGGCGTCAAGAAAATGGATATGCTGAACCGCCAGATGCAGAAGGCGATCGACGCCGACGACTACGAGCTGTTCTATGACAAGAACCTGCGCTTCCACGATGCCTTCATCAGTCTCTGCGGCAACCGCAACCTGGAGCGCATCATCAACAACCTGAAGAAGCGGCTCTATGATTTTCCGCAGAAGCGGCAATGGATCAAGGAGTGGGAGGAGTCGTCGATTCGCGAGCACCAGGAGATCATCGATTTCCTGGCTGCCGGCGACCCGCAGTCGGCGGCGCTCTTCCTGCGCGACGTGCACTGGTCCTACGCCGTGCAGGAAAAATTCATCCGCAAGTATTACGGCGCCTCCAAGGCCTAGGACTTGCTTTTTGCTGCGACGCCGATTAAAAACGGTTGACAGAAAAAAAAATCTCGGGTATAATTTCCCTGCGTTGGGATGTCGTCCAATGGCAGGACATATGACTCTGGATCATATGATCGGGGTTCGAGTCCCTGCATCCCAGCCACAAACTCCATAACGGCCGGGGCTATCGTCTAGTGGTTAGGACGAGTGATTCTCAGTCATTAAACCGGGGTTCGACTCCCCGTAGCCCTGCCATTTCTTTCTTGTTCCTTCCTGCTCTTTCCTTCAATTTCCAGTTTATTGCCTTTTTCTTTCTACTGACTACTGTCTACTGACTACTGACTTCTCTTATGCTACAATGACCCCTCCATGGAACAACAACCCCACTCACGCCCGCATCCGGCTCCGGTCATCAGCAAGGCCGACATCAACCTGCTGCCGCTGAAAAAATACGAAGGCCCGGTGACGGTCATCGACGGCGACGAAAAGCTGCGCTTGGCCATGCCCGAAATCCTTGCCGAAAAGATATTGGGCTTTGATATCGAGATCCGGCCGACCTTCAAGGTGGGCGACCATTTTTCCCCGGCGTTGCTGCAGCTGGCCGGCAAAAAGAAGGTATTTCTCGTGCAATTGAAGAAAGTGAAGCACGTGCATGTGTTGGACGCTTTGTTTTCTGATGACCGCGTCATCAAGACCGGCGTTGCCGTGAACGGTGACATCGAAAAACTGCACGAAATCATGGATTTCGCTCCGGACGGCTTTATCGACCTGGGAAAAATGGCGGCGAAAAAGGGGATCAAGGCCAACGGCGTGCGCACGCTGGCGGCCCAGCTCCTGGGATTTCGCATCTCCAAGGGGGCCCAGTGCTCCAACTGGGAACGTTTCGAGCTGGCCCCGGCCCAGATCCTGTATGCCGCCACCGACGCCTGGGTTTGCCGGGAAATATACCTGTTTTTGGAGAAAATACCCGATATCAAAGCGAAATCAAGTCCGAACCGATCAGTGATCAGTGTCAGTGTCAGTGTCAGCAAGAGCCATACAAGACAGAGTGGTAGTGATAGTGGTAGTGATAGCTAGATAGTCATTCGCAACCGCAATACCAGTAAGCATGGAGTTCTTCGCTGCTTTCACCTTTTGCCATTCGCCTTTCTCATCGCTTACCCTTCAACGTACACCGTATCCGTTCTCATTCCCATGAGGTATACTCATGATCCAAATTGACATTCCCGGAAGCGGAGAAAAGCTGTCGATCGAGCACTTGGTCCTCGACCTGAACGGCACCCTGGCCCTCGACGGCAGGATCAAACCCGGGGTCGCCGACCTGCTGCGCGAGCTGGCCGCAAATTTGCAGGTTCATATCGTCACTGCCGGAACCTTTGGCGGCGTTGAGCAGGAGGTACAAGGCATTCCCTGCCGGCTTACCATCCTGCACGGAGCCGATCAAACAGGTCAGAAAGCCCGCTATGTGGACGAACTCGGGGCTGAACGCACGGCCTGTATCGGCAACGGCCGAAACGACTGCGCCATGCTGGAAAAATCCGGGCTTGGCATCATGGTCATCCAGGAAGAGGGGGCGGCGATCGACAGCCTGCTGGCGGCCGACGTGGCCTGCCGGGACATCCTGGAAGCGCTGCAGCTGCTGCTGCACCCCCTGCGGCTGGTCGCCACCTTGCGTACGTGAGCCGTTACATTCGCAGATATGAGCATTCCTAGGGGCGGAAACAAGAAACAACCGGTTGAAAGAGGGAGTACCCAGATCGCCGAAGGCTCATTCGAGGCGTTTATTCGCCTGGAAGCTGCGCAAAAGGGGATAAAGCTGCCCGCCAACGGCGCGGCAGTCCTGGCCGGCCTGGACTATGCCCTGGAAACCGCGTTGAAGAACCAGGCGCTGCCGCGCTTCTGGAAACACCACCAGCTCCCTGGCCGGCCCGAGAACCTGGTCCTTTCGCCTCGTCCCCGCCATTACCGCACTACCAGCAAGAGACGCTGCCTGCATTGGGCCGGCGCCGGCGGGCCAGGCCGAAAAAACCCGTCCAAGCGGATTTTCGCGGGCGACGAAGAGTCGGCCCTGCTCGAGCCTCTTGAGCACGCGACGGTCTTTTCGGCGCTGGAACAGCTCCTGTCAGGAGCGCATTTCGCCGCCCTGGCCCGGGCGCTGAACTTCATTATTCTCCGCGGCACCTACGACGAGATCATGGTCATTTTTAACCTGCAGTCACTGGACCGCGGCCTGCACCGCCTGCTGCTGAAGGCGGTGGAACTCCTGCGCGGCCTGGATGTGAACATCATCGCCTTTTTCCTGTTCCTGGACCCGAGCCGGTCGCCGTATTACCTGGAGAGCGACCGCCCGCGGGGAGCGTTCCCCATCAAAAAGCTTTTCGGGCCCGAGCGTTTCCGCCTGCGCCTGGGCGACTGACGTTTTCGCCGTCCCGCCCACCTCTTTCTCCCAGGTCAACGAGTCCATTCTGCCCCGGCTGCTGGAAAACGTCGCGGCCATGACAACAGGGGAGAAGCGCGGCCGGCTTCTCGACCTGTACTGCGGCTACGGCCTGTTTACCCTGAGCCTGCGCAACCGTTACCAGGAGGTGATCGCCGTCGATGCCGCCGAGGGGTCGATCCGCGCCGGCCACGACATGCTCGCCCGTTTCCCCGGCGGGGCCCGGGTCCATTTCCGCACCGCGGCCATCAGCCGCAACCGCCTGGCCGAAATCCTGCCGCCGCCGCTGCCTCCGGGCGAAGAAGACGTGATCCTCGACCCGCCGCGCAGCGGAGCCGACGACGCCGTGATCCGCTCCATCGCCCGCCGCCGGCCCGGCCGGGTGCTGCACCTTTTCTGCGCCAGCGAAGAGATCCCCGGGGCTTTGGCCAATTGGCGGCAGAGCGGCTACCATCTTCGCCGCGTCGTCGTCCTGGATATGTTCCCCGGCACCCCGCAACTGGAGACACTGGTGCTGCTATCACCAGCCTGAGCAGGGCTTTGACTCGGCGCAGGGTATGAGGCGTAAGGTGTAGGGTAAGAATAAAATTCAGTACAGCACCAAATTCCAAATAAATTCAAATTCCAATGACCAAATGCCCCAAACGAAGAAATGCAATCGCATGGGGCTTTCGTTTTGGAATATCGAATTGGAGCTTGAATTGCTTCTTATTTGAATTTGGATTTGGAATCTACACTTCAGATTTCCTCTCTCTTCACGTACACCGTAAACCATCTACCTACACCGATCGTTTTAGTTTCTTGCTGACACTGAACACTAACACTAACACTGATCTCGGCTTTGCGTCAGCCCCTGTTTGTGCTATCATGCAGCAAATCCAAGTCCGAGGGAATGTCATGGCCAAGGTGATCGACTGGTTGAACCAGAACCACAAGCTGCTGTTTTCGCTGGAGATCACGCCACCCGACCGCGGCAAGAACATGGACGATATCCTGTCGGGCATCGACCCGCTCATGCATTTCGATCCCCAATTCATCAACGTCACCTACCACCAGCCGCATATGGTCTATGAAGAGAAAGACGGCGTCATCACCCGCCGGCCGCGGCGCAAGAAGCCGGGGACCGTCGGCATCTGCAGCGCCATCAAGAACCGCTTCCGGGTCGAGCCGGTGCCGCACCTGATCTGCGGCAGCTTCAACCGCTACGAGACGGAAGACACCCTGATCGACCTGCATTTCCTGGGCATCAAGAACATCCTGGCGCTGCGCGGCGACCCGCCCCCGGGCCAGGCACGCTATATCGCGGAAAAGGACGGCCACCAATACGCCGGTCAGCTGGTCGAGCAGATCGCCCAGCTGAACCGCGGCCAGTACATCGACGAGCTGGAGGATCCTTTCCCGACCAGTTTCTGCATCGGCGTGGCCGGCTACCCCGAGAAGCATTTCGAGTCGCCCAACCTGGACAAGGACCTGCTTTACCTGAAGCACAAGGTCGACATGGGCGCCGAATACATCATCACCCAGATGTTCTACGAATTCCACCTCTACAAGGAGTTCGTGGAAAAAGCCAGGGCCATCGGCATCCAGGTGCCCATCATCCCCGGTCTCAAACCCCTGGTCAACAAAAAACAGATGCAGTCCATCCCCAGTTCCTTCCACGTCAGCATCCCCTCCGAGCTCGTCGGGCTCATCGAGGACGCCCGTACGCGCGAGCAGGGCTTTGCCGGCGGCGTGCGCTTCATGGCCAGGCTGGTCGAACAGCTGCTCGATTACGGAGTTCCGGGCATCCACGTGTTCACCATGGGCCAGGGCCATGCCACCAAGGCCCTGCTGGAAGCGGTTTTCGCCGGGAAACGCTAACGGCAGGTGACCCGGGTGGCAGTCGCGCGCAAGCCTGACATCGAGCGCCGCCGGCGCGAGAAGGTGCTCGTCCTCGACGGCGCCATGGGCACGGCCATCATGGCCGCCGCGCTCAATGCCGACGACTACCACGGCCACGACGGCTGCCACGACTACCTGGTCGTCTCCCGCCCCGATGTGATCGCAGCCATCCACGCCGCCTACCTGGAAGCCGGCAGCGATTGTATCGAAACCAACACCTTCGGCGCCCAGGCCGGAGAACTGGCCAAGCACGGGCTGCAGGAACGCGCCTACGAGATCAACAAGACGGCGGCCGCTCTGGCTTTGAACGCCGCCCGCGACTTCAGTTCGGGCGACCGGCCGCGTTACGTCGCCGGCTCCATCGGCCCGGGGTCGCGCCTGCCCAGCCTGCAACAGGTCGAATTCGCCGCCCTGGAGAACTCCTATTACGCCCAGGCGCTGGGGTTGCTGGACGGCGGCGTCGACATGTTCCAGGTGGAGACCTGCCAGGACATGCTGCAGGCAAAGGCGGCGCTGCGCGCCTTGAACAAGGCCTTCAGGGAGAGGCGCTGCTCCCGGCCGGTCAGCCTGCTGGTCACCCTGGAAAAGAACCGCATGCTGCTGGGGACCGACATCGCCACGGCGCTGGCCACCTTCCTGCCCTTCCCGCTGTTCGCTTTCGGCGTCAATTGCGGCACCGGACCGGACGAGATGGCCGAAGCGGTGCGCGACCTGGCCGTTGCCTCGCCGTTCCCGCTGGTGGTCATGCCCAATGCCGGGCTGCCGAAGTTCCGCGCCGGCACGTACGTCTACGACCTGGAGCCCGCCCCCTTCGCCCGCCGCCTGCGCGCCTTCGTCGAGCGGGACGGGGCGGCCATCGTCGGCGGCTGCTGCGGCACCACGGCCAGCCACATCCGCGCCCTGGCCGCTCTGGTGGGGGGAGCCAGCCCGACGCCGCAGAAAAAGCGGCAGCGGCGCGGCCAGGCGACCTCGCTGTTCGCTGTCCAGGAACTCAGGGTGCGGCCCGCGCCGCTGATCATCGGCGAGCAGACCAACGCCACCGGCAGCCGCAAGTTCAAGGCGGCGCTGCTGGCCGACGACCTGGACGCCATGCTGGCCGTCGCAAAAGAGCAGGCCCGCGAGGGCGCCCACCTGCTCGACCTCAACGTGGCCTACGCCGGGCGCGACGAAGCCCGCGACATGGGGCTGGCCGCTTCGCGGTTAAACGCCCACAACCGCCTGCCGCTCATGCTGGACAGCGCCAGCATCCCCGCTCTGGAGGCGGGGCTGCGGGGCTGCGCCGGCAGGGCGGTGATCAATTCCATCAACCTCGAGGACGGCGGCGCCCGCGCCGAGGCGATCCTCTCCCTGGCGCGCGATTTCGGCGCCGCCGTGGTCTGCCTGGCCATCGACGAAGAGGGGATGGCCCGCGATCGCGACAAAAAGGCGGTCGTGCTGCGGCGGCTCTACGACCTGGCCGTTTGCCGCGGGCTGAGCCCCGACGACCTGTTTCTCGATCCGCTGACCTTCACCCTGGCATCGGGCGATCCGGGACTGGAGATCGCCGGCATCGAAACCCTGGCCGTCCTGCCCATGCTGAAGAAAAAAATGCCCCGCGCCCACACGCTGCTGGGCGTGAGCAACATTTCCTACGGCCTGCTGCCGCCGGCGCGCCGCGTCGTCAACGCCGTGTTCCTCTATCATGCCGTTCTGAACGGCCTGGACGCCGCCATTTTTCACGCCGGCCGCGTACTGCCCCTGAACCGCATCGACCCCGTGGAGATCCGTCTCGCCGAGGACCTCATCTTCAACCGCCGGCCGGGAGAGCGCAGCCCGCTGCGGGCCATAATGGAGCATTTCCAGGGCAAACAGGGCGAAGCGCCGCCGGCGAAGGCCGGCAAGGCGACGCCGGCGGAACGGGTGCGCGCCGCCGTTCTTGACGGCAATGCCGCCGGCCTGGAAAGCGACCTCGACCTGCTGGCAACGACAACCGCCCCGCTGGACATCGTCAACGACCACCTGCTGAAAGCCATGGCCGAAGTAGGCGGACTTTTCGAGAAGGGGATCATGCAGCTCCCCTTCGTGCTGCAGGCGGCCGAGGTGGTCAAGGCGGCGCTCGACATCCTGGAGCCCCGCCTGCCCAAGGGCGGACGGCGCCTGCGCGGCTCCTTGGTCCTGGCCACGGTCAAGGGCGACGTCCACGACATCGGCAAAAACCTGGTGGATATCATCCTGCGCAGCAACGGCTATCGCGTATTCAACATCGGCACCAACCAGGGCGGCGAGGAGATTGCCGCCGCCGTGAAAAAGCATCACCCCGGCCATATCGGCCTGAGCGCGTTGCTGGTGCGCTCGACGCTGGAGATGGAGGGGATTCTGCGCCATTTGCGCGGAGAAGGCATCCGCCTGCCGGTAATCTGCGGCGGGGCGGCGCTCACCCCGGACTTTGTGGCTTCAGCCCTGAAGCCGGCTTACAGGGAAAAAGTAGCCTATGCCGCCGATGCTTTCGCGGCCATGAAAATCATGTCAGGGGCCGCCCTGCCCGTTGCCCGGCCAAACGGAGCAAAAAAAACCGTCAAGGCTGCTTTCCCGGTCATACTTCCGTCCCGGCCGCTGCAACCGCCCTTCCTCGGCTCCAGAATTGTGCGCTGGCCGCTGGAAGAGATCCTGCCCTTGATGGACCGCCGTGTGCTGGTGAAAGCGCGCTGGCGCATGCGCCCAGGGGCCAAAGCCGAGCAATTCTTCTCCGAGACCATGGAATTGCTGAAGGAGCGGGGGATCGACGGCTTTTTCGCGGTTTATGGCTACTTCGCCTGCAGCCGCAGGGGCGAGAACGCCCTGGCGCTGGCATCCGGCGGCAAACACGTTGTTTTGAACCTGCCGCGCCGCGAAAACGTGTCGCTGGTGGATTATTTCGTAGCAACAGGGGACGTGGCGCCGTTGTTCATCGTCAGTTGCGGTAAGGAGTTGGCGCAGCTCGAACAGGAGCTGTTCATTTCCGACCGTTACAGCCGCTACTTGCTGCTGCACGGCTTCGGCGCCGAGCTGGCGGAGGCGCTGGCCGCGGCGATGCATGCCCGCATCCGCCAGGAACTCGGTCTCGGCAAGGGGCAAGGCAAGCGTTTCAGCCCCGGGTTCCCGGCCTGGCCCGATTTGGCCGACCAACGCGGCATCGTGCGCCTGCTCCGTTCCGGCCGCATCGGCGTTTCCCTGAACGCCGGCGACCAGTTGCAACCCGAGCTGAGCGCCAGCGCCATGGTCGTCGGCCATCCGCAGGCAACCTATTTCTGAGGGAGACGGACACCATGAACAGCAAACCCGGAAATGAGGCGACCCCGGTCCCTGCCGGTGAGCCGGCGGAAGTGATCTCGCCTTTCGAGGAGAAGGTGGAATCCTGGCGCCGGCGGGGGAGCCTCTTTCTGGGACCACTCCTGGGCCTGGCCGTGTGGCACCTGCCCATGCCCGGGACCAGCCCGCAAGCGCACGCTCTGGCGGCCGTCATCGCCTGGGTCGTCGTCTGGTGGATCGGCGAGCCGGTCCCCATCCCGGTCAGTGCCCTGCTGGGGGCCGTCCTGTGCATTCTGACCGGGATCGCCGATGCCAGGACCGTTTTAGCCCCTTTCGCCGAGCCGACGATTTTTCTTTTCCTCGGCTCCTTTATCATGGCCCGCGCCATGAGCGCCCACGGGCTGGACAGGCGGTTCGCCTTCGCCATCATGTCCATGAGCTGGATCGGGAACCGCGCCTGGCGCATCCTTTTCGCCTATGGGGCCATCTCCGCCTTCATCTCCATGTGGATCAGCAACACCGCCGCCACGGCCATGATGCTGCCCATCGGCATCGGCATCATTACGGCCATGTCGGGCCTGCTCGAAAAAAAATGCGGCAAAAAGACCGACCCGGCCCGTTTGCGCTTCGCTACCGGCATGATGCTGATGGCCGCCTACGCGTCCTCGGCCGGGGGCATCGGCACGCCGGTCGGGACTCCGCCCAACCTGATCGGCCTGGCCATGATCGAGAAGTTCACCGGCGTGAAGATCGCTTTTTTCCAGTGGATGCTCTTCGCCGTGCCCATGCTGCTGGCCATGTACGCGCTCCTGTTCCTCATGCTCTACGTCCTGCACAAGCCGGAGATGCCGGTGATCGCGGGCAGCCGCGAGTACGTGCGCCAGGAACTGGCCAAACTCGGCCCCTGGAGCCGCGGCCAGAAGAACGCCCTGGCCGCTTTCCTGGTGACGGTCTGTTTGTGGGTGATCCCGGGATTTCTGGCCGTGTTCTGCGGACCGGCCGCTTTTGCCGCCAAATGGTACGCCGGGCACCTGCCGGAGGCGGCGGCGGCGCTGGTCGGGGCGGTGCTGCTCTTTTTGCTGCCAGTGGACTGGAAAAAAAGGGAATTCACCATCTCCTGGAGGCAGGCGGTGGAGATCGATTGGGGAACCCTGTTGCTGTTCGGCGGCGGTTTGAGCCTGGGCAACCTGATGTTCAGCACCCGCCTGGCCGACCATATCGGTCAGACGCTGCTGCGGTTTTCGGGCGCCGAATCGCTGTGGGGCATCACGTTCGCGGCCATCTTCATCGCCGTCATCGCCAGCGAAACGACCTCCAATACCGCGGCGGCGAACATGGTCGTGCCGGTGGTCATCTCCGTGGCCCTGGCCGCCGGCATCAACCCGGTGCCGCCGGCGCTGGGCGCCATCCTGGGCTGCAGCTGGGGATTCATGCTGCCGGTGTCCACTCCGCCCAATGCCATCGTCTACGGCTCGGGACTGGTGCCCATCGTAAAAATGATGCGCGCCGGCGTTCTCTTCGACCTGGCCGGCGGGTTGCTGATCTGGGTCGGGCTGCGCCTGCTGCTGCCCCTGGTCGGGTTGGCCTGAACCCCGCCGCCGGCGGGCTTGATTTGACTTTTTGCCGATTGCTCCCTATAATTCAGCCAATGAATAGACCAGCGCTGGGATTTTTTTAATGGAAGAGTTCATCTGCCCGGACGGGCTTGGCAACCATTTTCCCTTCCTGATCCAAAAAAACCTGGAAGCGATCGAAAAGGCCTTCGGACTGGAGATCGCCATGCGCGGCGACAAGGTCATGTACTCGGGCAACGGCGCCCAGGCGCGCAAGTTCAAGAAGTACCTGCAGCACCTGGTGCTGCTGCACCAGGAGAACGGCAAGCTCCAGGACCATGACATCCAGTTCAGCCTGAACCTGGAGGCCGAGGGCAAGCTCGAGCAGTTCCAAGAGGATATCTTCAAAAAGCATGTCATCAAGGTGGACGGCAAGGAGGTCTATCCCAAGACCTTCAACCAGCGCTGCTACGTCGAGGCCATCCAGAACCGCGACATGGTCTTCGGCATCGGCCCGGCAGGCACGGGCAAGACCTTCCTGGCCATCGCCATGGCCCTGAATTTTCTGATCACCAAGCGCGTGGAGCGCATCGTCCTTACCCGCCCGGTGGTCGAAGCCGGCGAAAAACTGGGCTTCCTGCCCGGCGACATCCAGCAGAAGATCAACCCCTACCTGCGGCCGCTTTACGATGCCCTGTACTTTCTGATCGGCTTCGAGCGCACCTCGGAACTGATCGAGAAGGGGATCATCGAGATCGCGCCGCTGGCCTACATGCGCGGCCGCACCATCAACGATGCCTTCATCATCCTCGACGAGGGGCAGAACACGGTCGACTCGCAGATGAAGATGTTCCTGACGCGCTTCGGCCTGAACTCGCGGGTGGTGGTCACCGCCGACATCACCCAGATCGACCTGGAGCAGCCCAAGAAATCGGGAATATTCAAGCCCATCAAGATCCTGAAGGACGTGCCGGGCATCGGCGTCGTGCACCTGTCCCTGAAGGACATCGTGCGCCATCCCCTCATCCAGCGTATCATCGAGGCCTACGAGCGGGTTGAAAAATGAACTTCGACCTGCAGTTGAAAAAGAAAAAGCAGCGGCCGCAAGCGCCGGAAAAGGAGAGTTCGTCCTGGGGCAAGCTGCTGATCGGCGCCGTTTTCGTCGTCATCGTCGCCTGGGTCAGCTATGTGCCGCCGGCACGCTCCATTCCGGATGCCGGGCTGAAGACCGGAGACATCGCCGGCGCCGATATCGTCATCCGCAACGATATGACTGTCGAAGACAAGGAGATGACCGAGCAGAACCGGCGCCAGGCTTTGGAAGCCCTGATCCCGGTCTACGAATTCAGCGAGCAGAAAATCGCCGGCAGCCAGATGCTGCTGAACGAGTGGTTCCGTTTCTTCAAAGAGGTCCGCAAGGACTTTTTGCTGAAAAGACAGGACCTGGATGGGGTGCAGACCCGCATCCGCGAAAATTTCGGCCTGGAATTGCGCCCGGCCGACCTGACCGACCTGCTCCAATCCAACGCCTTCGCCAAGATCGACCTCAACCGCCTGCTGCTCGAAGTGAAAAATTGGGAGGAAAAGGGCATTCTGTTGTCCAGGATCGGTATTCCCAGGGGAAGCAACGACGAGATCACTGTTTATAACGAGAATAAAGGTTATTTTCAGGCCAATTTGGCCGATTATTACGATCTGAAGGACATCGAAGGCAAATTGAAAGCCTTTTTGGCGAGCTCGCGCCTGAATTCGCGGGAAAAAGAAAGGGTGGAGCCCATCCTGCTGGAGTTTATCTCCACCAACGTGACTTTTTCCAAGGTGCTGACCCGTCTTCAGGAGGAAAAAACCCTGGCGCTGGTCAACCCGGTTTTCATCCACCTGAAAAAAGGCAAAATCGTCCTCCGCCGCGGCGATGAGCTGAGCAAGGACCACCTGCGGCTGATCCGGCTGGTCGCCGCCGAGGAAAAGTCCGGCGCCCACCGCATCCCCGGCGTGTTCTTCATCATGGTGATCCTGAGCCTCCTGTTCTTTTTCTTCTGGCGATTGAACTGGCTGACCAAGACCGGCGGCATCAACCGCAACCGGCTGAACTTCGTTTCCGGCGTGACCTTTATCGCCAGCGCCCTGATCTATCGCCTGGCCCTCTTCATCTACCCGCTGATCCTCAAGAACGTGGCGTTCGATATTCACGTGGACACCTCCGCCCTGGCCTACGGCATTCCCTTTGCCGTCGGCTCGCTGATCATCGCTTTCCTGTTCGACTTGCAGAGCGCCGTGGTCTTCTCGTCCATCAATGCCGTCATCGGCGGCTTCGTTTGCGGCTGGGACTTCAAGATCCTGCTGTTCGTCCTGGCGGGCAACCTCGCCGTCGGCTTCGGCGTCGAGTATTACCAGCGCCTGAAGCGCTCCTCGATCCTCAAGGCCGCTTTCTTCTGGCTGCTGCCGGTCAACATGCTGACCACGCTGGTGTTCGCCCTGACCGGGGAGGGGACCGGCTGGGCGCTGGCGGCCTTTTACGTGGCACTCGGTGTCTTTTCCGCTTTGCTCTCGGCCTTCATCGCCAACTTCATGATCCCGCTCTGGGAGGTCATCTTCAAGCTGGTAACCGACCTGAAGCTGGTCGAGATCACCAACCTCAACCTGCCGTGCTTCCGCGAGATGCTGGAGAAGGCCCCGGGCACCTACCACCATTCGCAGATGGTGGCCTCGCTGGCCGAGGCCGCCGCCCAGGAGCTGGAGCTGTCGCCGCTGCTGGTCCGCGCCATGGCGCTGTACCACGACATCGGCAAGATCGACAACCCCCAGTTCTTCACCGAAAACCAGTCGGTGTACGAGGACCCGCACGGCAGGCTGACCCCCCTGGAGAGCGCCAAGGTGATCATCTCGCACATCGCCCTCGGCCTGGAAAAGGCGGAGCAGCTGAAGTTGCCCCGCATGGTCGGCCAGGCGATCTCCCAGCACCACGGCACCAAGGTGGTCAAGTTTTTCCACGCCCGCGCCAAGGAGCTCAGCGCCGGGCAGCTGGACGAGTTCGACGAGAACATGTTCCGCTACCCCGGCAAGAAGCCGCAGCAGGTGGAGGAAGCCATCATCATGCTGGCCGATCAGGTGGAGGCGGCGTCCAAGAGCCTTTCCGCCCCCGACGATAACGACATCCGCAACGTGGTGGAGAAGATCATCGCCTCCGACATTGCCGAGAACCAGTTCGACGAATGCGACGGCCTGACCTTCAAGGCGCTGAACACCATCGCCAAGAGCTTCTACGGCAAGCTGGCCTCGATCTATCACCAGCGCATCTCCTATCC
This sequence comes from Candidatus Aminicenantota bacterium, assembly GCA_963732485.1. Taxonomy (GTDB): domain Bacteria; phylum Acidobacteriota; class Aminicenantia; order UBA2199; family UBA2199; genus UBA2199. The sequence goes on along the minus strand of CAVSZS010000010.1, from coordinate 9,476 downwards.
GGGATTCGACTTCAGCAAGGAGAAGGCGGAATGATCAGCATCCAGCATGAGGAATTCGCCCTGCCCGCCAGAAAGTTTCCCTTCATCGTCCGCAGGATCGCCGTCCGCATCGGCCTCGAGGGCGGGGCGACCATCCGCCTGGCCGGATCGGAAGAGGTGCGCGTCCTGAACCGCACCTACCGGGGCAAGGACGCCGCCACCGACGTGCTGAGCTTTCCCCTCGGGGAGAAGCTCCCGGGCGGCCTCTACGCCGGCGACGTTCTGGTCTGCGTGCCTGTCGCCGGGGAACAGGCCCAACAGCATGGCCATTCGCTGGCCAGGGAGCTGCTGCTGCTGACGATCCACGGCCTGCTGCACCTGAAGGGGCTCGACCATGAGACTGACCACGGGGAGATGCTGGCTCTGCAGGAGAGCCTGTTCGCAGAATTCGCCGCGGAGCTGCCATGAGCCTCGCCGGACTGTTCCTTCTCTTTCTCTTCGCCGTCCTGTTCCACCTCCTGGAGAGCAGCTTCGAGAGCTTCTCGCGCATCTCGCTGGCCAGGTTCCTGGGCGCCATGGAGGGCCGGCGCCTGCCGCGCTTCGACTTCGTGGAGAAGTTCGACCTGGTCATCCACTCGCTGGAGACGGTCGTCTTCGTGCTGCAGATCATCCTGATGCTCTGCACCTTCAGGGTGCTGCGCGCGCTGATCCCGTCGGCGGCGCTGCGCATCCTGCTCATCGGCCTGTTCTACCTCGTGTTCTTCAACGTGATTTTCTACATCGTCGCCTACCTGAACCGCGAGGCGGTGCTGCGCGCCCTGATCTTTCTTTTTCCCGTGGCCTGGTTCCTGTTCTATCCCCTGAACCTCATCTTCTCGACTTTCCTGAAGGAGAGCCCCGTCGATAACGGGGAGAACGATAACGAAGAGCTCAGCGACGAGCAGCTCGAGGTGTTCCTGGAGGAAGGGGCCAAGGAGGGGGTCATCGAGAAGGAGGACCAGGAGATGATCGAGAGCGTCCTCGAGTTCGGGGACACTCTGGTCAAGGAGATCATGACGCCGCGCGTGCACATGACCCACGTGCACATCGACGCCAGCCTGGATGAGATCGTGGCCACCATCCGCGAGAAGAAGAAGTCGCGCTTTCCGGTGATCGCCGACAAGCCGGACAACGTCGAGGGCATCATCCTGGCCAAGGACGTCCTCGACTACTGGGGCCGCGACGACTTCAACATCAAGGAGATCCTGCGCCCGCCCTTCTTCATCCCCGAGACCATGCGCATCCTGGAGCTGCTGAAGGAAATGCAGCGCACCAACCAGAAGTTCGCCATCGTCAGCGACGAGTTCGGCGGCGTCTCCGGCGTCATCAGCATGGAGGACATCATCGAGGAGATCGTCGGCGACATCAAGGACGAGTATGACGAGGACCTGGAGCCGATCGCCCGCGACCGCGACGGCTGGACGGTGCGCGGCGACACCTCCATCTACGAGCTCAACGAGGGCCTGGGGATCGAGATCGACGAGAACGTTGATTACCAGACCGTGGCCGGGCTGATCAGCAGCAAACTGGGGAAGATTCCCTCGGTTCAGGACAAGGTCACGGTCCTGGGCCTTGTTTTCGAGGTGCGCGAGATGGAAAAGAACCGCATCAAGACCGTGAGGGTGCACCATGAGCGAAAATAAGGGGCGGCGTTCGGGCTACGTGGCCCTGGTCGGGCGCACCAATGTCGGCAAGTCGACCTTTCTCAACGCCGTCATGGAGGCCAAGATTGCCATCGTCTCGGCCAAGCCCCAGACCACGCGGCGCAAGATCCTGGGCATCAAGACCACCGAGCGCGGCCAGGCCGTCTTCTTCGACTGCCCGGGCATCCACAAGCCGCACTTCCGGCTGAACGAGCTGATGATGAAGGAGGTGCGCGACGCCCTGCACGACGCCGACCTCGTCCTCTTTTTCGTCGATATCGGCGCCGCCCAGCACGACGAGTTCATCTTCGACCTGCTGCGCGAGTCAGGCAAGCGCGCGTTTTCCTGGTCATCAACAAGATCGACAAGCTGAACAAGGGGCGGGTGCTGGAGAAGATCCAGGAGTACAAGGACGCCTTTCCCTGGAAGGAGATCGTCCCGATTTCGGCGCTCAAGGGCGACAACCTCGACCTGCTCGAAGACCTCATTTTTCAAAACCTGCCCGCAGGGGAAAACTTTTATCCCGCCGAGGAGACCACGCTGCAGGGGCAGAATTTCTACGTCGGCGAGCTGGTGCGCGAGAAGGTTCTGGACCAGGTCGAGGACGAGCTGCCCTTCACCACCACGCTGAAGGTGGAGGAGATCAAGGACCGCGGCGAGGTGGTCTACGTGCGCGCCGAGATCTACGTGGAATCCCTGTCGCAAAAAAAGATCGTCATCGGCAAGCAGGGCGGGCTGATCAAGCGCATCGGCACCGATGGCCGCGCCGCGCTCGAGGAATACTTCGCCAAGAAGGTTTTCCTGGACCTGCACGTCAAGGTCGTCCCCGACTGGCGCAACTCGCCGCAGATCATCCGCGAGATCTTCGACTGAAAAAGCATTATAACGACGGGAATGGATGATTCAAGTCGGAGAATATGGTAAAATTCATATATGGGAAAGAATACCGCTGGACACGGTGTGCTCCTTTTGAGAAAGGATGATGAAAAGAAGGAGATCGAATTTGAATTGAGTTATCTTCTTTCGCTGACCGTTCAGGAGCGTTTTCAGTTGATGCGCAGCAAAAGCCGGGAAATGATGGCTTTGTTGAGTCAAAATGGACACCGAAAAACTGCTGAAGTTATTAAACGAAAATAAGGTCGATTTCATCGTTATCGGTGCGACTGCGTTTCCAGTTTATGGTTATGCTCGGGCGACCTTGGATATCGATCTTTTCGTCAGGCCGGTTAGGGAAAACATCTTTAGGTTGAAGAAGGCTTTATTGGATTTTGGCTATGACCTGACCGATGTTTCCGAAGAAGACATGTTGAAAAATAAACTCTTGATCCGGCAGTATGTTCTAGAAACTGACATCCATCCTTTCGTCAAGGGCGTTACTTTCGAAGAGATCTGGAATAACAAGATACGCGCCAAATTCGGTGATACCATGGTGAATTTTCCTTGCCTGAACGACATGATCCGCATGAAAAAAGCGGCAGGAAGAGCAAAAGATATCGAAGATCTCAAGTATCTGAAAAAGATCAAGTCTAAAAAGAAATGATCCCCATTTCCCTTGCGTTGTCCCCGACTGGCGCAACTCGCCCCAGATCATCCGCGAGATCTTCGACTGAAAAAGCATCCAAATCGTTAAATCCAACGGATTATCAGGGAAGAAATCAGACTATTCCAGCGATTAAAAGTGGCAGGGCTGGAGATTATCGAGAAATGGCAAAATGGCTGGAACCGTTTTCGATATGTTAGTGATATGGAAAGTTTTTTAAATTAAAATGGATCGGAAGGAAATATGAAAACAATTAAATTAGTTTTGAGTTCAATTTTTGTTTTGCTGGTTTTTGGGATTGGACTTGATGCCGAATTTGTTGATCTGGGATCTGATCCGACGAAGATCGAAATAGCTGAGATTAAAGATGTTGCGATTGAAAACGGTTATGAATATTCTGACTGGGCTCCCGATGGAAATTATTTTGCTGTTTCTAATTCAAAAAACAAAAAAACCATCATATACAAAAATGACGGAACTTTATTTAAAAGATTCAATGGCGTAATTAGAAGTTGGTCTCAAGATTCAAAAAAGATTTATTGTATTGATGCAAAAATCAGCAAAAACCATATTTTTGATATTGTAACAGGAGCTCAAATAGATTTAGATTTTATTTCATATGAAAACTGTATTTCATTTTATAAAGATAATAATTATTTGATCTATTTTACAAGAAAAAATAGTAATGGCTTAAAATATGCCGATATCAAAATTAAAAATATTGACACAACAGAGGAAACTAAAAAATTTTCAACCCGAGCAAGTTCTAATTCAGAATTAAACCAAAATATGAAATATTTTTCCGACGACAAAATATTTTATACAAAAAATGAATTCCCGAATTCCGGGCGGCCCAAACGATATTTGTTTAAACTGGATTTGATTAAAGGAACAGAAGATAAAATAAAATTGAACTATTCTATTCACGGTTTTATACAGATACACAATAGCAAAATCATTTTTATTACTTCTGATGTGAAAGGTATTTGTTATTATTTAGATGAAAACTTACAGTTAGTCGGAAAAATAGCTTATGATATTGACGATGTTTTTTTGAACAAAGGAAAAGAATTTGTGCCTAGAGAAACCATTGTTTCGTTAGACGAAAATATAGTTCCAAATGGAAAAATGGTTATTTTGACCAAAGGAACTTATGATTACCATGAAATGCCAATTTATGAGTTTTTATATATTTATGATTTCAAGGGAAATTCAAAAAAGCTGAATGTTCCCAAGCCGGTGCATTTATTGGGTATTTCCCCTAATGGCTACCAAATTTTGGTCCAGGTTGCCGGTTCTTGCAAACTAATTGATTTGAAGAAGATCGACTAATATAAAACTACCATTGACCAAAATCGCGGCTACGGCGGCGAGGCGATCCTGGCAGGCAATGGGCGCAGTTGCTGGTTCGCCTGAAAGACCAGGCGGGATTGACGTTCAGGGAGATCAGTGAATTCGACTTGTTCGCCAGCCTGCAGTTCGCATCCTTGCGGCAGTTTTACGGGAATGCGCGCAAGGCTAAGGATGGGAAACGGCGACTTTTGCCTTTTGCCGTCCGTCCCTGATTGCTCAGGATGCAGATAAAAAGAGTGCTGTTGAATTATCTTTTTCCTCATTAGGTTCTTATATTCAGGTCAAATAAATTATCAAACATGTTAATATGAAGATATGTCAAGATCGTTACAGACATTATTTTTAGTGTCTCTATTGTTTTTCGGCGGCAATGATTCAGCAGCAGAAAATATCAAAATAATCCCTTGTCCATATCCGCAGACTAAAAAAGTAACCCAGGTCGATGATTATCACGGCGTGAAAGTGGCCGATCCCTATCGCTGGCTTGAAAACAAACGCGATAACGAGGTGAAGCACTGGATAGAAGCCCAGAACCGGCTGACGACCTCCTATATGGAAAAGATCCCCTCACGCCAGGCCCTACGCGAACGGCTGAGACAGTTGTACGATTATGCCAGCTATTCCACCCCTTTCAGGGCCGGGGAATACTATTTCTTTTCCAAGAATGATGGACAACAGAAGCAAGATGTTTATTATTTTCAAAAAGGAATGGATGGCAAAGCAGAGATTTTTGCTGATCCCAACAAAATTTCCAAAGATGGAGCAGCGCGAATCGCCCTTGGTGCCCCATCCCTGGATAGCAAATATATCGTTGTTTTCAGCAGAAGATCCGGTTCAGAACTGGGTGAGTTGAGGGTATGGGAAATATCCAGCCGTCAGGAATGTCCGGATCGACTGCAGGGGGTGAAGTTTGCCGGCGTGGCATGGGATAAAGACGGCTTCTTTTACAGCCACTGCCTGGCTAGCGAAAAAAGCGGCAAGCTCTCGACCAGGAACGGTCATCAGAAGCTTTGTTATCATCGACTGGGTACTGCTCAGGAAACAGACAAGCTGATCTATGAAGATGCAACGCATCCTGCCCGCCCTTTCAACGTGCAGCTGACCGGAAAGCAGCGATATCTGATCGTGTCGTTTGCCGGGGGCGTCCGGCGCGTTGAAATCATCTATCGGGACCTGCAGAGCGACGACAGCAAATTCAAGGTGCTCTGTCCCGGCTTTGCCTGGGATTATAGAGTTCTCAATTCCCATGCTGATAATTTCCTGATCCATACAAATTGCAATGCTCCCAACTACCGGGTCGTGGCCGTCGATCCGCGCCGGCCGCAAAAAGAAAACTGGCAAGAGATTGTCAAGGAAAGCAACCATGTCCTGGTCGGGGCTTCCATGGCCGGAGGCAAACTATTTTGCAACTACCTGCAGGATGCCAGCAGTCATGTCTACCGATATTCCTTGGATGGAATGCTCGAGCATGAAGTTCAACTTCCCGCCATCGGCAGTGCCGAAGGTTTCAGCGGCGAGCCGGGTGACCGGAGCGTCCTTTATACATTCACGTCCTTTACCTATCCTCCGGCCATCTACCGCTATGACATGACCACGGCCAGGAGCGAGCTTTTCAGTGATAACCGGCTCGTCTTCGATCCGGCAGCATACGAGACAAAACAGGTTTTTTATGCAAGCAAGGACGGCACGCAAGTGCCAATGTTCCTGGCATATAAAAAAGGCCTGATCATGGACGGCAAGCGGCCGACTTATCTATATGGCTACGGCGGTTTCAACTCCATCCTGGCACCCGATTTTATTGCCGGCAATATTGTCCTTTTGGAAAGGGGTGGCATTTTTGCCCAGGCCAATATCCGCGGTGGTGGTGAGTATGGCGAGAAATGGCACCAGGCCGGGATACTGGTGAACAAGCAAAACGCCATTGACGATTTCATCGCTGCCGCCGAGTTCCTGATTCATGCCGGCTACACCTCAAAGGAGTATCTGGCTATCGCCGGCGGTTCCAACGGCGGCCTTCTGGTCGCCGCCTGCCTGACCCAGCGTCCTGGGCTATTCAAGGTGGCCCTGCCCGCGGCCGGGCTCATGGACATGCTGCGTTATCAAAAGTTTACCCTGAGTTGGGGCTGGGTCAAGGAATACGGCTCCAGTGACGATCCCAAGCAGTTCAAATATCTCTATGCTTATTCGCCGCTGCACCATATTGCGGCAGGCGTCAATTATCCGGCAACGCAGGTTTCCGCCTCCATTCACGACAACGTCGTAGCACCGGCCCATTCATTCAAATTCATAGCCGCGCTGCAGGATAATAATCGCGGCCCGAATCCGGTCCTGATCAGGGTAGAAACACGCCCCAACCGCGGACCCGATTCATTAGATAGAAAAATTGAATCCATGGCTGACATTTGGGCTTTTATGTTCCAGAATATGGACGGGTTGTAGCGTTTCCGATTTGGCGAGCAGCAATCGATTATTTTCTCGGATTCATTTTTAAAGAACTAAAGAACTGGGGACGGACGGTAAAAAGGTAAAAAGTCGATATGCTGGGCGGATGAGACAGCTGAGATTTACCTATCCTGAAGCTTTCCATCACAGCCTGAACGCCAGGCACGGCGGCGAGGTGATCATGGCCGGCGAGGAGTGCAAGAAAGCTTTCCTAGAAATTCTGGAGAGAGGCGGGATTGACGTTCAGGGAGATCAGCGAATTCGACAAATTCGTCAGCCTGCAGTTCGCATCGCTGCGGCAGTTGTATGGGAATGCGCGCAGGGCAAGGACGGGAAATTGCGATTTTAGCTTTTATACCGTCCGTCCCCGATTGCTCCTCCGGGCGGTCAGTTGCTTGATCAAAAATGACGAAATTGATATAAAAATATCACAAAATTCCCCATAGGCTTAAAAAGCATTGTGGGTAAAGCGTCTTGGGCTTAAAAAGCACACATTATACCCTATTTAAAAAAGTTTACTTTTATGTATCATAAAAAAATGCACGCAGAGGAGAAATGAATAATCAAAATCCTTTTAAAACCGGCAATCAAGAACGGTGGTTTATTGACAACATTTTATCTATTCGTTATAGTTCGCCTTCAATTAAAAGCATGGCGAATAGGTTTTGGCTTGATGTGTAGGGGAGGGGGAAGGAAAATGCTGGAAACGGGTTATTGTACAAATATTACAAAAAAGTCTTTCAAGGCGGAGGCATTGGACAATTTACACCTTTGAGTGGAGGTGAAGGTGATAATGGAAATTAGTAATGTATATCTAAAATCGAGACCGGGCCCCGAGGCTATCCCCAATGCTATCCAAGATCTTTTATAATCGCCTATAAAAATAATGGAGGGATCATGAAAAATTTAAAAATTGTGCTTTCACTTATTTTTCTTTATGTGTTTTTAACAGAGATTAATTTTGCTGAAATTTATAGTACTGTTTCAGGAAAAGTCATTGATGTAGAAACTAGTAAAGGAATAAAAGATGTGAAAATTGTTTTAAGCATTTATGGAACAGGCCGGAGAGATGTCAAAAGTACTGATGCAAAGGGAGAATTCATTTTCACGGAAATAATCTCAGGGAAAGGTGAAATTAGTTTTTATCCTTCTAATACCTATGCATGGGTGAGATCATGGGAAAAGCCTGATTCTATAATAGTGAAAAAAGGCAAAAATTTATTTATATTGAAAAAACTCAAAAAAGGAGGAAATGTTGAAGTAAAAGTAATTGATAAAAAAACAAATTCGCCAATTGAAGGAGTTGAGCTTTTCATTCCACAAGAACATCCTGGGTTGCGGACAGAACTATCAGATATTTATTCAAATTCTCAGGGAATATTAATAAAAGATCGTTTGTTTCCTGGGAAATATGATCTGAATTTTTGGAGAATGGGTTATTGGTTTAAAGAGGTACAGGGTATTGAAGTCAAATCTAACGAGGTAACTAAAGTTGAATTATTTTATGATGACGATAATCCGATAAATATTCAAGGAAGAATTTGTTGTAAACAAGATGGATTGCCACTCAAAAATGTTTTGATTTCAATTTCTCTTAAGGATAGTGAAAAATATTGGGCGCATACTTTTACGGATTTAAATGGATGTTTTTCAATGTTGGATTTGGTTCCTGGTTTATATACTGTAACTCTTTTAGGTATAATGAAAATATCAGATGATAAAATTGAAAATATAAAAATAGAGAAAGATATTTTATTTAATGAAAAAGACAATACCCATATAGTTAATTTTAATGTAGATTGCACACTTGATTATGAAAAATGGGAGAAATAATGAATAAATTAATTTTATTATTAGTAATTCTTTCATGTTTTTCTTTATATTCAAAAAACTATAAAAATATCGAAGTGCTTTCATGTCCCCAAGGTGAATATGATCCTGGAACAAAAATAGATCCAATAAAAAGCCCCACTGGTTGACCTGCCCCCCCAAAATCGATCCAGGTATAATGTTAGTTATACCTGGCAAAAGGAGGCTTGTCATGGGCAGGAAACGGTTCACACCGGAACAGATCATCGCCAAGTTGCGAGAGGCTGAGCTACTCTTGAGCAAGGGTTTGGCTATCGGGGAAGTCAGCCGGCAGCTGGGCATAGCGCAGTTAACCTATTACCGCTGGCGCAAGGAATATGGCGGGATGAGGGTGGATCAGGCCAAGCGCCTGAAGGAACTGGAGACAGAGAACACCCAGTTAAAGAAGTTGGTGGCCGATCTATCATTAGACAAAGCCATTTTAAAGGAGACTTTGCGGGAAAATACTAAGCCCGGTAAAAAGAAGCCGGGCAGTCCAATATGTCTGTGAGAAGTTGGGCATATCAGAGCGTCGGGCCTGCAGAGTGTTGGGGCATCCACGTTCAACCTACAGGCATACTCCAAAGACTCCTGATGACGAGGAACGTCTGGTGACAAGGCTGACCGCATTC
>CAVSZS010000009.1:0-40033 GCA_963732485.1 Candidatus Aminicenantota bacterium | reverse complement strand
CGGTGCTTGACTTTGTTACTTTGGCGAATAAAGTTCGGGGACGGGCTGATAATCCGGATGCTTAATGTGTAAGATCGCCCGGCAAGCGTGAAAGATAATCGAATTCCGTATAGAATGGTCCCATGGCCAAGCATATAGGAATCGTGGCGTGCAGCGCCGAAGGGGCGGCATTGTGCTATCGCACCATCTGCATGGAGGCGCCGGCGCTGATGGGCGAGCATAACCACCCGGAGATCTCGATGCATACCCATCCGCTTGCCGACTACATGGACTGCATCCGGAAGGGCGACTGGGACGGGGTGGGCGAGCTCATGCTCTCCTCGGCGCGGAAGCTGGCGGGCGCCGGCGCCGAGTTCGCCATCTGCCCTGACAACACCATCCACCAGGCGTTCGCGCAAGCCACCGCGCGGTCGCCCATCCCCTGGCTGCACATCGCCGAAGTGGTCGCCGAGGCGGCGGCGGCGCGCGGCTTTCGCAGGCTGGCCGTGCTGGGGACGAAATACCTGATGAGCGGGCCGGTCTATCCCGATGTTCTCGAGCGTCAGGGAATCGAGTGCCGCATCCCCGAGGAGGCGGAGCGCAAGCGGATCGACGCCATCATCTTCAAGGAACTGGTGAACGGCATCTTCCTGGAATACTCCCGGAGATACTTCAACTCGGTGATCCAGAAGCTGAAGGACCAGGGGTGCGACGCCGTGGTGCTGGGCTGCACCGAGATCCCGCTGCTGGTCGATGCCAACGACTGCCCGCTGCCGGTCCTCGACTCCACCCGGCTGCTGGCCCGCGCGGCCCTGCGCCGCTCCCTAAAGTAAATGGAGGATGGAAAGTTAATCCATATATTTTATTATGCAAATCTCAGTGGTCAGGTCTCGATTATGGCCATTTTCAAGAATGTGAGGAGATGAAGTGTGAATTATGAGTACCTGGCATATCTATGTCTGGGAGTATTTTCGCTGACATCATTTATTTTTAGTTTAATTAAGCCGACCAAGTTTTCCAAAAAAGTATTGCCGTTTTTGATCTTTTTGCTCTTTATTTTACTTCTTATTCGCATTGGACGAGTTTTTCTTGTGAATTATTTGAATGGCTGGTGGGTTTTCATGCTCATCGTTTTTACGTTCCCACCCTTGGCGACTTTACTAATGACGCTGTCAGGGGCAAGCTCTCTTGCCGATCGCTGTTCGCCAAGGCTGGGAATTCCCCTAACCATCTTGAATGCGGCCGGTTGCACGGGATTGTATGTTGGATTATTGCTGGCTTATTTTTATAAATTTGTTGCTGAAGGCCATGGGCTTGGAGCGGACCAAATATTGTATATAAAAATAATTGGTGGCATTGAAACAGTGGTTGTTCTGATCTATGCCTTCATTATCTGGAAACAGCGATTGATTGAAGATCGTAACAATGATGGCGCTTGAGCCGTTTTTCGAATTTCTAAAGGAGACGCGTCCCGAATGATCCCCGTTAGCCCGTGGAAGAACCGCTTCGTCATTTTTATCATCAGTCTTCTAAGCGTTTCTTCTCTGCTGTTCTTTATTACGGGGTATTCCGCTCTTTACTGGGCGTGGCTGCGTAGTGATTTGCAGTCAGCTCTACCGTATCTGCCGTGGGCCAGAGGTTTCGGAATCCTGGCCATCGCAAGCGCTGCTGCGGCCCTCGGGATTTTATTCACATCGAACATCTTCCCGGTTCAACCGAGAATCCGCCTTTGGCTATCATTGCTTGCCGCAGCTACGATCGGTCTGTTTTCAGAGTTCAGAAACGAAGGAAAATTTTATTTCAAGAATCACCACCACTTCTTCGCGCCTGGAACGTGGCTTCACGATGGGCTGGATCATCTGGTTTCTTCACTCGGCGATTTTTTGTATCGGATCGAATACTCACACTGGAACGATTTCCTTCTGGGTCCAGCGATCGTCAGCGTTCTTTTTTCGCTTGCTTTTTTCAGCATCTATAGCGCTTTTAGCAATCAGGGTGGAACGATCAGTTTGGGCATGCCGGCCTCCGACGAATCATCGGCTTTAGACCAGAAGCTGCGGTTCGCCAGGATACTCATGAACGTCGGGCTGTTTTGGTTTTTCATCCAGGCATGGTCGGAAAAAGCGGGCTTTTTCAGAAATCCATTTTCGAAAGATGAAATCGACCTGCCGTTCGAGTTTGCTGGAACCATGGTGGGTTTCTGGATGGCGCGCATTCTGACTAAGCCGTTCGGTGAGCGGTCCGAGAGGTTCAGTTCCACTCTCCTCGTCGATTTTGTGTCATCTGGAGTCATCGGTCTATTGTATACGCTGATTGTAGGCCCGCTGACGGAGAGTTTGAGCGGATTCGTTGGCCGTGCTTTGTATCCGGTTGTACCAAACTCACTGGAAGTTCACGAATATACTTTGTTTCAACAACACATGCGACCGTTAGAGCTTTTATTGCTTGCCGCGGCGACGTGGTGGATCCTAAACCGTTTGTCCAAACATGTGGAGATGACGCGGCTGGGTGATTTTTGCGAAGAGACTCAGGGGGAGCCCAAATGGTATGTCTTGAAGACCATGGCTCTGGTTGTAGGTGGGACAACAGGCTGTTTGCTCCTTCTTGCGATGATGTTCTCGCTTCTGAAGCCACAAGGATTAACTTGGACGTTGACAACGCTGGGGGCGGGAATAGGAGCGGGAATCGGGGCGTTCTTCCTTGTCAAACGCACCGGGCAGCAAGGTTTTACGACGCTTTTCATTCAGAACGATGACGTGTCCACTGGCGCGCCATCTGTGAAGGAGCAAAAGAAACTTCCTCCAGATTAATCTGAGGGGATTTGAGGGCGGGGGATTTGGGGACGGTGCTTGACTTTGTTACTTTGTGAATTTGGCTGCTGATTGGCAGAGAGAAATCATGATGAGTTGGGGACGGACGGTAAAAAGGTAAAAACTGGCTGGGGGAATTGGCGATGGGCAGGCGAATCATGCATCAAGCCAAAATAATGGGGAGGAGCGATGAAAATTTTTCCATATTACGACCCGGAAGGAATGGGAAGCGGCAAAAGCAAACGGGCTATATGCCGCCCTTTCGCTGCTGCGCAGGAAGGCTTCATCCACGCCCCACTCAGTATAGACATACTGTTTTTTAAGTGATGGCACTACTCTATAACATTCCGCCACAACAATCCGACATAATTCATGAACCATTGTTCAAGCTAAAAGAACAGCTACTGGAAGGCGATCTTCAACAACCGCAGCAACAAGCGTCTTGTTCAAGAAAAACCGAACAGATACTGGCAATCACTTCCGCGGCCCTTCCGCGGCCAGCACGATTTGTTTTTGCTTGTGCATCATGCCCGAAAAACGTCAAGCCGATTTGAAGCATGAGGCTCCCTCTGGAAAACACGGCGCAAATGCTTTCGGGTTGTTTCCTCATGTTTACGGCCCGATAAATCCGGAAGCCGTAATAATGACCATTCCTTTTCCCTGTGCCGGCGATGGAAAAGTTCAAGCTGCCCGATGCACTGAATGAATTATAAGGAAAACTTCGAAAACAGTGCCAGTGAAAAACTTCCTAGGCTGAGCAGCGGCGTATAGAATATAACTGGCTGGGGGAATTGAGCGATGGGCAGGCGATCAGCATCAAGCCAATAATATGGGAGAGCGTGATGATTTTGCATATTACGACCCGCATAGGAATGGGAAGCGTGCAGAACACGTCAAGACGGGCTATATGCCGCCCATTTCGTTGCTCAGGAAGGCTTCGATCCATCTGTTCAAAAAAACGAACTGATCACTGGATACGGCCAACAATCACTTCCGCGGCCATGCACGATTTGTTGGATTTGCTGTCGCAGCATGCCCGAAAAACTTCAAGCCGATTGAAGCATGAGCGCTCCCTCTGGAAAACACGGCGCAAACTGCTTTCGGGTTGTTTCCCATGTTCCGCTCGATTAAATCTCCCAGGCCGTGCAGCGGGCCATCGTTATGAACTGTTACTGGTTCATCGATCGGGCAACAAGGCCGATACTGGGATTTTAATGTATTGCGATCCCGGTCGTAAAGGTATGCTGCCCTAGACCGTTGCGGACAGAGGGTGGGTTTTGAATGGAATACTGATCTCCGTTGGGAAGGCCGATTTGGGATTTTGAATGTGTAATTGCGATGCCCGGTTAAAGGTAGCTGCCTTGAACCGTTGGCGGACAGATGGCGGGTTTTGATGGAAGACTATCTCTTCTGGGAGTTGGGGGATTTAGGGACGTTGCTTGACTTTGTTACTTTGTGAATTTGGCTATTGATTGGCAGGGAGCTATCATGGAAAATATGGCGTTTGACTGGAAAACGGCTCCGCCGATATCAAGACGTTCGCTACCTGGTCTTTGATTGTGATAGACTGCCAGCTTGAATCCGGCCAAATGGGAGGGACACGATATGGCTTATGAAGCAAGAAAAATGCCAGCGCAATGATTGTGGGCGGCTGCTCGAGGGCGGTCCTGGAGTCGCCGGAGAATTCTGAAGAGCCCAAGCCGCATCGGTTTTGAAGAGCAGACCATCACCTTGCCGGGCAATTTCATTTTTCAATTCGGTTACTAGGATCCGGACCCGATTGTTTTCACGCCTTCCTGCAGGAGTCAGGCTTCAAGGTTGCCAAGGAACAGATCACGAAGGCGAATGAAGGCGATATCCTGAAGCCATGATCCAGGGGCCATTGGGGGCGGTGCTTGTAGGTATTGCATAAATCAAAATGCTGATATTTCCGGATTTTCTCTGCGGTGGAACTTGGGACGGTGCTTGTTTTTTGCATAAGGGAAAAAAGTGTCAGGTCTTTCGTTATGACATTCAATCATGTATAAGGATGAACTGGATCTTGATGCGGTTCCGAGGAACGGATGAAATGTAGCTGTTTGTCGTTTCTGTTTTTATTTTTCTTTTTGTCGGCAGTATCTATCCCGGCGCAAATTCCCGCTCTCCCGGAAGGCGCGCAAACGAAATGGGTCGTCGCCGAACCGGAAGAGATCCTCAGCTACTTGATATTCGATCCCGGGACGGTCAGGGGGAGGGTTCCCTCGTTCCTGCGCCTGATCACGATAAAAGAACTAGCCCAAGGCGGCGTCTCCTGGGCGAAGGAACACCTGAACAAATTTCCGGCGCATGCGGATTGGGGCATCTCGTTCATCGAGATCGTCCGCATGAAAACGTTCACCATCGACGGCCGATCTCCCAGATGGCCCAAGGATGGGGCCGCGGCGCTATGGTTCGCCCGCGTGGCGCCCATGGATCCGGCAATGGACCTGGGACCGGGGAAGCCGTTCCTGGCATTGGAATTTTTGCTGCCCGACAAGGAGTATGCCGGCTATATGCGCGGCAAGGGGCACTATGCCGGCTACGGCGACGTGCGCCTGCGCGAGGAAAAGGATGGCAGTTGGCTGGGCTTGATCGAGGCCGACGGATTGAGCCTGATCGCCAGGTGCTCGCCGGGAGACGAGACCTCAGGGTTTGGATCGGCCGGCATGCAGGCGATCTTTCCGCCCGCCGATTCCGGGGTGACCGGCGTTGTCCGTATCGCCTTCGCCGGGCACCGGGAGCGGCCTATGCGCGGAAGGCGCGGTTTGGAAATTCAGTGGCGTTCATCCCCTGGCCAGGGGAATCATGCTGGGAGAAACAAGCTTTCAATTCGACTATGACCTGATCGGCGGCGCTTATCGGGAATGAGAAATATTTCGGGGAAGGAGTCAACATGGCTTGAGGGACGGTGCTTGTAAGTATGCATAGATCAAAACATTTCCGGGTTTCCCTCCGCGGGGTTAGGCCATAGATGCTTCCCGAATATTGCGCGATTATTGGTGCGATCATCGGCTCGCTCGGCGGTTTCTATTACCTTTACGAAACCATCGTCGGCAAAGCCCAGCCCAACCGCATCACCTGGCTGCTCTGGGGCGTCTTTCCGATGGTCATCTTTGTGGCGCAAAGGGTGCAGGGAGTCGAGAGCATATCGTGGATGTCGTTTGTCGCCGGCTTTACGCCGTTGCTTGTCGTCGCTGCATCGTTCTTTAACAAGAAAGCCTATTGGAAAAGTGAGCCGCGCGATTACTATCTGATGGCCGCGGCGATCATCGGCATCATCCTCTGGGCCATTACCGACAATCCGAACCTGGCCCTGCTGTTCTCGCTGCTGGCCGATATCCTGGCGAGCCGTTCCGACCCTCATCAAGGCGTATCTCCATCCTCTTTCTGAAAGCTGGATCGCCTGACGCCGTCAGCACGTTTGGTTTGCGGGCACTCAGCCTGATGTCGGTTGCAACGCGCAACTTTGAAAACACCACGTTCGTGGCCGTACGCTGTGCTTCGCGCTCAGACTGGGACCCTGGCAGCTGACCGGCGTTCAAGGATCACGCCAAACAGTAAAAGGATCGAAAGAATGACAGACAAATGGAACTTGAGGAGAACTGATGCCGATGATTCGCCGCGTCGCGTGGTCGTTGTTGCGGCAGGTTTTGTCCTGGGCGCGGAGAATGTCCCCAACCAGGAAACGCTGCGCCGCGAAGTGGAGGCCATCGCGCGCTCGATCAATGGCAAGCTGGGAGTGGCTCTGATGGGGCTGGAGACGCGGGAGACCTTCCTGTTCAACGGCAACGACCGCTTCCCCATGCAGAGCGTTTACAAGTTTCCTCTGGCCTTGGCCGTTCTCGAGCGGGTGGACAAGGGCCGGCTCTCCCTGGGTCAGGCCATCCATGTGGCCCCTGACGACCTCCTGCCCGACACCTGGAGCCCGTTGCGGGAGCGTTATCCTGCGGGAAACGTCGACATCGCCTTGAGCGAGCTGCTGCGCGTCACCGTGTCCGAGAGCGACAACAATGGCTGCGATATCCTTTTCCGCATGCTGGGCGGCCCGTTGGCGGTCGACGCCTACATCCACAGTCTCGGCATAAAGGGCATGGCCATCGCCGCCACCGAGGCGGAGATGCACCGCGTCCGCGATTCGCAATTCAGCAACTGGTGCGAGCCGACGGCCATGGCGCGGCTGCTCGATCTCTTTTTCCAGGGCCGGACCCATGCCATTGCCAGTCGCGATTTCCTGATGCGCCTGCTGCTGGAAACCGCCACCGGACCCAAACGGATCAAGGGCCTTTTGCCGCCGGGGACGCCAATCGCCCACAAGACCGGCACGTCGTTCACCGATGCCAAAGGGGTGACGGCGGCCAGCAACGATGTCGGCATCGTCACCCTGGGCAATGGCAACCACGTCGTCATGGTCATTTTCCTGGCTGATTCCTCCGCCTCGCTGGCAGCTCGGGAAAACGCGATTGCCCGCGTCGCTCGCGCCGGGTATCATTATTTTTCGCCGGCCAAACCCGGGAAAAATCAGGAGATCTCGGCGCAGGATGGAAGAAGCCACGGAATAGCGGTCCGCGCCCCATTCTTTCTGTTTCTATCCAGGAGGGAAATTTTCTGTTATTGCTTTTATAAATAAGGGAATTATAGGAAAATAAGCCGGAGGGTCCGGGCGGCAGCTCTACGGGAGTCCCTGAAAAGGCACTTCAATTGTTTTGGAATGAGGAGGAGGCCATGAGAGAAATACTTCTGATCGTCGGAGCGGGGTTCATGGCGGTGTTCGCCACGGGCTATTTGCTGAAGAAGCTTGGGCGTCCCTACAAGACGCTGTTGCTGACGCTGCACAAGCTGCTCGGCGTGGGCGTCCTCATCTACCTGATCGTCACCGTGACGCGCGTGAACCGCATCGCGGCACTGGACGGCCTGGAGTGGGGGTTGTGCCTGGTCGCGGGCGCGCTGTTCCTGGCGGCGCTGGCCAGCGGCGGCTGGCTGAGCTCGGCGAAAAATGAGCCGAAACTCGGCTTTGACCATCCACCGCCTGCTGCCGCGCCTCGTGGTCGTGGCCACCCTCGCCTTTCTCTACCTGCTGGCCCGGCGCTGAGCGGCATATCAATCAGAGAAACGCATGGACGTTGATCTCAGGAAAGAACAGCAGGCGGCGCTGGCCAGGCCGCGCTTGCGCTATTCGCCGGCGGCAAGGCTGTTTTTTCTCTCCATGGACCTGCTCGCCGGGAAGAAAACGACCCTGGCCAAGGTAAAGCTCATCGAGATGCTGGCCGGCATTCCCTACCGCGCCTGGGAATTCCGCCACTATGCGCTCATGACCCGTTGTCACGGCGATCCCGGTCAGGAGAAAAGAACCCGCGAGATCATCGCCTGGTGCCGCGCCGCCCAGGACAACGAGCGCTGGCACCTGCTGGCGGTCCATGAGAAGATGCAAGAGGATGGCTGCCGGGCCCCCTGGTATCTTCTTGCCCCTGTCACCGTCCTGGCGATTGGTTTTTACGCCATCTTTTCGCGGGCGCTGGCCCGGGTCAGCCTGGGCCGGGCTTTCCGCTTCAACGCCGAATTCGAGGACCACGCCGAGCACGCCTACGCGCAATTCGTTGCGGAGCATCCGGAATGGGAGCGGCAACCCCTGGCCAACGAGCGCGTCAGGGCGTACGCCGACCTGCCGACCTGGGCCGACGTTTTCCGGCGCATCGGGCTCGACGAGCGCGATCACATGAACCGCAGCCTGATCTATAGCGGCCAGCCGCAGCGCGTCGTTTAATGGATCGCTGATGAAAACAGATCTGACCAGGCGCCATGTCGTGTTCGTGCTCGCGGGCGTTGCCGTGCTACTACTGAAGCCGCATTACCATGGCCCGCTGGCCCGGGTTGTTCACGATTACGGCGGGAACTTTGCCGTATCGTTCGCCGTTTATTTCCTGGCCGCCGGGCGGCCTTCCGGCTGAAAAAAGGGCGCTGGTTTGCCGCGGCCTCCGCCCTGCTGGCCGTGGAGCTGTTCGAAATCGCGGATGGGTTCGGCATCATGGCCAATGTGTACGACCCGGTTGACCTGCTGGCCAATGCGGCGGGAATCGGGCTGGCATTCGCGGTCGATGCCATTACCTGAGCGGCGGCGCCTGCCGCAGATGATGGTGCAAAGGAGATGTACATGAAAAAGACCCGTTTTCCTTTGATTTTTCTCCTGGGATTAGTGGCATTCCTGAACTTGCCCGGACAAGAGCTCAAGGTTGCCAGTCACGGCCTGGACATTCATTTCCAGGTGTTCGGCCAGGGAACCCCGCTGCTCATCATCGGCGGCGGCCCGGGCGACAACGCCGGGCGCTACCTGGGCCTGTGCGAGCTGCTGGCAAAAAATGTCCGCTGCATCCTGGTCGAGCAGCGCGGCACCGGAAAATCCATGCCAACCGTCCTCGATGCCTCCACCATATCGGTCGCTCTGACCCTGGACGATTTCGAGGCCATCCGCCGCCGGCTGGGCCTGAAGCAGTGGTCGGTACTCGGCTTCTCCTACGGCGGCTACCTGGCGTCGGCATACGCCCAGCTCTTCCCCGCCTCGATCTCCTCGCTGGTCCTGCTGGGATCGGTCGGCTTGAATTTTGACGGCGTCCCGCACTTCATCGACAACGTCTCTTCCAGGCTGTGCGCCGCGGACCGCGAGCTCGTCGAATACTGGAGCGATCCCGTTCGCATGAAGGCCGATGCCAAGGGGGCCACGACCGAGATCATCCGCGCCTATATGCCCGGCTATTTTTTCGACCGCAAGAAATCCCTGCTGGTCAGCCAGGTCATGAAGGCATCCGACTTCGATTTCGCGATGGGGGAATGGATTTACAAGGACGTCGTCGCCCGGGACCTGGATCTGGCCAAAATGAAGGGAACGTTCTCCGGGCCGGCACTGATCCTGCAGGGCCGTCAAGACCCGTCGGGCGATTCCGTGCCGTTGGCGCTGGCAAGCCACTACCAGGGCAGTCAAATGGTTTTCATCGAGAAGTGCGGACATTATTCCTGGGTGGAGCAGCCGGAAAAAGTCCTCGGCGCCATCGCCGGGTTTCTTTGCCGCTGAAATCCCGGTTTCTGATTGTCAGGACAAGGAGGTTGGCCAGATGCCTGAGATAATGGAAGACAAAAAATCCGCAAGCGTCCGTAATCGCCGCGTGCATATGGCGAATGAAAGAACATTTCTTGCCTGGATCAGAACCAGCATCGGCATCATGGCCTTCGGTTTTGTCGTTGAGAAGTTTGCGCTGTTCATAAAACAGATGTCGTTGATTTTGGGAGAAGTCAACATCGAAAAAGCGTTGCCTCCTACTCATGGATATTCGGCAATCGTTGGCATATTTCTTGTCGCTTTTGGCACGTTGATGAGCCTGCTTGCATTTATCAGGTACAAGAAGGTCGAGAGACAGATTGAAGCGGATACCTATCAACTGACGTCAACGCTTGACCTGCTGCTCGCCCTTTCCGTCCTCGCAGTTGGAATTTTTCTTGTGGCGTATTTGATTTATAGTATGTAGATGAAATTGTAAAAAGCCCATAAGGCGGCACGCCGGGCGCCTTCCATCTCAATCCTTTGATCAAACCCCGGCTCTTGATTTGGTGAGCGACAAGTTGTATTTTGCATTCAGGTAAATCATAAACCGGAGGATCGACCAACAGGAACATGGCCAGCGATTCACCCCTAAAAACAGCGTTGCTTTTTATTTTGCTGATCGTCATCGTGATCGGCCTGTCCCTGCTGTCCGATCGCATCTGGAGCAGCAAAGCCGAAACGTTGCCGCAGCCGAAGGAGCTGATCCTGGAATTGGACATGACGGTCGGCCGGTTCGGCATGGCCAATGATCTGCCGAAATCGATTTTAAAAGAGATATTCGCTCTGCAGGCGAAATCCGACCTGGAAAAGAAGTTGCTGGAATTCGGCACGACCGAACAGATTGCCGCCATGGTCGCGAAAGAAATGGCCCTGGCCGCGGAAAGCGCCAGCAAGAATTGGCTGAAAATACCGCTGAAATTCGCGCTGTGGTTCATTTTTTTGACCGCAATTTTCACCTGGTTGAGAAAACGCAAGGTTGTCTCCGGCCTCAGGAAATATCTGCTTTTCGCCTCCGTTCTGATTTTCGGCGTGGTCATGGGGTCGGATCCGAGCCCCATGGGCACGGTGAAGGACGCCGTTTATCTTTATGGCACCACCCGGGCGGTCTTCGTTCCGCGCCTGATCGCCCTGGGGATTTTTTTGGCGATCGTGTTCCTGGCCAACAAGTATATTTGCGCCTGGGGCTGCCAGCTGGGCACGCTGCAGGACCTGATCTTCCAGATCAACCGCACCCGCCAACACAAGGCGGTTTTCGTCAGGCAGATCAAGTTGCCTTTCGTCCTGACCAACTCCATCCGCTTCATGTTCTTTTGCGGGTTCACCCTCGTGGCTTTTTTGCTCGCGTTCGACATCATCGGCTGGATCGACCCCTTCAAAATCTTTAAGCCCGCGGCGCTCGGACTATATGGCGGCATTTTCCTCGGCGCGCTTCTCGCGACCAGCCTGTTCATTTACCGGCCCTGGTGCCATCTTTTCTGTCCCTTCGGGCTGGCGGGCTGGCTGGTTGAAAAAATCAGCCTTGTCAAAATCAAGGTGAATTATGAAACGTGCATCGCCTGCCAAAAGTGCGTGGCGGCCTGTCCCTCAACGGTCATGGGCGCGATTCTGAAGCGCGACACGAAAACGATCCCGGACTGCTTTGCCTGCTACGCCTGCCGGGAGGAATGCCCGACCGGATCGATCACTTTTTCTATGGGGAGAAGAACCCTGCCGCCCGCGGGTTTTTTTAACAAAGAGAAAACCGCGGAGCCAATGGCAAGATCTGGGGAAGAAATTGGGGACGGACTATAACAAGGCAAAAACCTGAATAAGGAATTGCATGCTGTGCCTGCCTTTGTTGCTTTGTGAATTCGGCTGCCGATTCCTGCTGTCGCCAGTGGGGATGCGGATGCTGCTCGCCGGGCGCGGCCAGAAGAGCGCCGGGCTTACTGGCGCGGCTTCTTGTTTTTGTCCTCGTCGAAGACCTTGCCGTACAGCCTGACGGCGCAATCGGGGCAGATGCTGTGGCTGAAGCGGGCCTCGGAATGCTCGCTGATGAAGTGCTCCAGCTGCTTCCAGTAGCCCTGGTCGTCGCGGATCTTCTTGCACGAGGCGCAGATCGGCAGCAGCCCGCGCATCACTTCCATGCGGTCGATCGACTCCTGCAGCTCGCTGGTGCGCCTGGCGACGCGCGACTCCAGCTCGCCGCGCGACTCCTGCAGCTCCGAGATTGCCCGAATCAATTCCGCGCGCGTGGAGGAAATTTTATCGCTCATGATGTTGAAGGCGTCGGCCAGGTCGTCAAACTCATCGAAGGAACGCTTTTTGATCCGCGAATCGAAATTGCCCAGGGCCAGATCGCGGCATTGGCTGGAGAGCAGGTTGATGCGGCGGGTGAGCCCCCTGGAGAGATAGAGGGCGAAGAGCAGGGCCAGCAGAATGGAGGCGACAAGGGAGAGCGCCCCGGTCAGCCGCAGTTCGGCGAGCTTGTTCTTGACCTCGTCGGCGCGCATGTCGATGCCGACCAAGTAGCGGCCGTCGCCGTTGATCAGGGGCGCGTAGCCGGACAGGAACACCCCCCACTCGTCCTCGACCAGGTCGGTGTCGACCGCGGGCTCGTGGAAGCCGAGCAGCATCTGCGGGTTGGCCTCGGAATAGACGCGTCCCGGCGGCGCCTGGGCGTCGGTCTCGTCTGAATCCAGCACGAAAGTGACCTGGCCGCCCTCCTTGCGCATGACGTACAGGAAGGAGATGTCGGGGTTCGTGCGGCGGATGCGGCGCATCTTCGCCAGCGTCTCGCGGTAGACCGGCAGTACCGTGTCGGCTTCGCCGCGGATCGCCTCCAGCTCGCGGGCATCGATGCTTTGGCTGAGCAGGGCGGCGCTGTTCTGCAGCCTGGAGCGCAGGCTGCGCGTCAGGTTGTCCATGGCGCGGATGTAGAAAAAAGTGCCGACGCTTCCCGAGATCAGGAAGACCGCCAGCAGGTGGCTGATGAACAGCTTCGAAACATAGCGCACACGAAACCGGGGCGACATGCTCATGGGGTTTATCCTTTTATCTTCAATCTCTGGCAGGGAAATTTTAAGCAAGGGGGAAAGGATTGTCAATAAACCCGCTTTTTCCACCCCCCGGGACGGCGCTCGCGATGAAAGGCGATTTCGTGATATTATCGGCTGGGGTATTTTGAAAAAAAATGGACGGACAAGGTGAATTTTCGAGGCATCTGAGTTAAGGAGGCTGTTGATGAAAGCCATCGTGACCGAAAAATACGGGCCGCCCGATGTTCTCAAGCTCGCCGAGGTGGCCAAGCCGGTGCCCGGGGAAAATGAAATATTGATCAAAGTCGAGGCGGCGTCCCTGAATGCCTTTGACTGGCATATGCTCCTGCCCGACCCGACCATGGTCCGCATCATGGGCGGCGGGCTGCTGAAGCCCAGGAACCGGATCATGGGGACCGACATGGCCGGGCAGGTGGAAGCGGTCGGCCGGCGCGTGACCCTGTTCAAGGCGGGCGATGCCGTATTCGGCGACCTGGCCCGCTGGGGCTGCGGCGCCTGTGCCGAATATGTATGCGCTCCCGAAGAGGCGCTGGCGCTCAAGCCCGGGAACATGACCTTCGAGCAGGCGGCGGCCGTGCCCATGGCTGCGCTCACCGCATTGCAGGGACTGCGCGACAAGGGAGGCATCCGCTCCGGCCAGAAGGTGCTGATCAACGGCGCCTCCGGCGGCGTGGGCACGTTCGCGGTGCAGATCGCCAAATTTTTCGGTGCCGAGGTCACCGCGGTTTGCAGCAGCGGCAACATGGACATGGCGCGCCGGCTTGGCGCCGATCATGTCATCGACTATTCCAAGGAAGATTTTACCAAAAACGGGCAGCCGTATGACCTGATCCTCGGCGCCAACGGCTTTCATCCGCTTGCGGACTACAAGCGGGCGCTGGCTCGCGGCGGAGTGTATGTCATGACCGGGGGTACCATGAGGCAGATTTTCCAGGCCATGCTCCTGGCGCCTTGGTACTCGCTTACCGGCGGCAAGAAGATGGGCGGCATCACCGCCCAGGCCAGCCGGAAAGACCTGAGTTTCATGAAAGAACTTATCGAAGCCGGCAAAGTGGTTTCGGTTATCGACAGGAAGTACCCGCTCTCCGAAGTTCCCGAGGCGCTGCGCTATCTTCTCGCCGGCCACGCCAGGGGAAAAGTGGTGATCACCGTAGAAGATACCGCGTCCGGGCGCTGAAAAGCCCATGAACGCAGAGGAAAAAAATGACTGCCAGCGATAAGGATGTCGCCGCGATCAAGGCGCGGCTGGAAAAGATCGAGGCGCAGCTCGGCTTTTTGTTCAGGAGTCTGGGCATCACGGCCGGGGAGGCGCCCGCCGGGCGTGCTTCAGCAACGGTCCTGGAGCTGGCGGCCAGAGGAGACAAGATCGCGGCCATCAAGGCCTTCCGGGAAGAGACCGGCGCCAGCCTGAAGGACGCCAAGGAATTCATCGAGTCGCTTGGCATTTAAAAAATAGTGCCGCGGAGATAGCCGGCGGCGACCGAGAAGCTCCTGCGTTTGCCCCTGAGATATCTCGCGCGAAATCGTATATAATGGCCTGAACCGGCGGAACGATTCGCCAAACAAGCCGAGGAGGGCCCATGCGCGCGAAAACGACGATCTTTCTTTTTGTATTTATGGCCGCCGCCCTGGCGGTCTTCCCCATCGAGGCATTCAGGGTGACGGGAGTGTCGCTTTCCGTTTCTGAGCCCGAATTCACGGGTTCCTGCCCGCACCGCTTCGAATTCACTGGTCGCGTCACGGTCAACCGCGCCGGAACGGTGCGCTACCGCTGGATCCGCAGCGACGGCGGCAAGAGCGGTGAACAGACATTGGTTTTCGCCACGGCGGGCACGATGCCGGTTTCCACCTACTGGCAGCTGGGGTCGGGAATGGGCAGCTACCCGGATCGCTGGATGGCCATCGAGATCATGGCGCCCAATTCTCTTGTCTCCCGTCATGCCCGTTTCAGCTTGAAGTGCGTTCCCATGATGATGGCGCCGGTCTATGAAATATCGGGCCTTATCGACAGCGGCACGCAGGGAAACCTGATCGCCGGGCGCCAGGTGAAGGTGATCCTCCGCCGCAGCGGCGCGGCCACTCTTTTCCAGACGGTCACCCTTGACGCCGGCGGCCGGGGCAGCTACCGTTTCAGCCGGTCTTTGGGCAACGGCCGCTACCAGGTCGCGGTGGAAAGGCTCCCCTATACCGGTTCCTCGACCCTCAGTGTCTGCTACGAGGGGACTGTCCCCGAAAATCGCTGGGTTGAATTAGCGGAGACAAGCAAACGGGCCCTGAACCAGGATTTCACCGTCCAGTTCGTCATTGGCTGGGATCGCCATGAACCCTGCTGGTAGAAGGGATTTGCGGGGAGCATAGGGACGGCGCTTTTTTGTGACTTCGGGAATTTAAATCCGGAAAACGAAATGCCCATGGGGGCGGTGGCTGTGATAATATAGGTCCATTATGAAGCAAGCAAAAATGGAACGGCCTGGACATTCGGCCCGGCGCCTGGCGATCGCCGGCGCCTTGTGCGCCTGGATGACGGCGGTTTCCGCCCTGGCCCAGACGGCGGAGCCGAACATTTGGCCGCGCACCGGCCGCGATCTCTGGTACTCCATCGACGTCAGGACGGACATGCCGTTGGCGCAGATCGTTGCCGTGTTCGACCGGGCGCTCGCCGAGGAGATGACCTTCCTGGATCCCGGGTTCGCCGCAACTGTTTTTTATGCCAAGCGCATCCGCGTAACCAAAGGCCGGGCCGGCGCCAGGAAGCGCCATCCCGACCGGCCCGAAAAAGCCGACGACCTGCGCTTCGAAGCCGAATGGCGCAATGGCTACCTCAATCAGAACCGCGGCTCCACCTACCGCTTCATGGCCCTGGACGCCGTGCGCAGCCTGGACCTGCATTTTGTCCCCGAACTGCGCGAGCGCTTTCCCAAGGTGCCGGCGGGCTGGAATTGGAACGTGAACATCCTCGCCGGACCCCTGCTCAGCTTTTTTTTCCGCACCGAGGAATCCGCCCGCGGGTTCATCAACGCCGTAGCTTCCCTGCTCGCGGAGCGGGGCTTGGTTTTAAAACTCTCGCGCTTCGGCCTGATGTGGGAGAACATCACCCTCGCCCAGGCCACGGACATGGGCCCCGTCGTGGCGGGGCGAGACGGCCGGACGGAAGCCGGCGGCGTCCTGGTCACCAACGTGGCGATCGCCGGGTCGGCCGAGCGGGGCGGCATCCGCCCCCTGGACGTCATCCTCCAAGTCGACGGCGTCACGGTGAAGAACTTCTCCCATTGTGTCCAGCTTCTGGACAACGTTGCCCCGGGAGCGAAAGCAACCCTGCTGCTGCTGCGGCGGCTGCGGGCTCCGGACCGCTACCCGGAACCGAGCGCCTGGGACACGCTGGCAATTGAGATCGAGGACCGCTAGCCCGCCATGGCCGCCAAAATTCGCTTCCTGCTGCTCGCGTTCCATTTGCTATTCATGGGCTGGGCGGTCTACTTTGCCTTCATGACCCAAAACTTCCCAATCAACCTGGGGTTTGCCGCCGTCTTCCTGGTCATCCTGGTCAACCTGGCACGCGGCAAAAGAAAGTTGCTGACCATCGCCTGCTGCGTGCTCGTCCTGCTTATGGCCGGGTACTACCTGGTGCTGCTGGGCGTGCTGTCGCTCGCGGAGCTGCCGGCGCCGGTGCTGCGCCCGCTGTTCCTGGCGCTGGCCCTGCAGTTCCTGGTCGCGAGCGCGACCATCGTCTTTGTCGTTCGCACTCCCAACCGGGGAAAAGCCGCGGGCTGACCCGGCGTTTTATTTATCCTTCCCCACGCGGCAAAGGGTTGACAGCGGGCGGCCAAGGGAAGAAAATCATGCCAGTTTCCCCAGCGGGAGCGAATCGGAAAAATATCGAGGTGCCACCATGTATTACATTGTCGAATCTGAAAAAACATTTGCCCAGGCCTCCGCGGACCTGGAAGCGGCGGTCAAGCGCCATGGCTTCGGAGTGCTGCATGTTCACGATATCGGGGCCACGCTGCGCGGCAAGGGCATCGCATTCGCCAATGAATGCAAGGTCCTTGAGGTCTGCAACCCCGTGCAGGCCGCGAAAGTGATCTCGGCCGACATGCGCCTGAACATGGCGCTGCCCTGCCGCATCTCCGTGTTCACCGAGAACGGCAAAACAAAGATCGGCTTGATCAAGCCCGGGAACATGCTGGCGGCACTCTCCCGGGACCCGGAGCTGGCGATCGTAGCCGCCGAGGTTGAAAAACTGACCATGCTCATGGCGGACGAGGCGAAATAGCCTTGTCGGGAGCGAAATTGGGAGAAGCGGCGGCGGCGCGGCCTGAGCGGATACGCGATCGCCAAGTCGGTTATCCGCTTTACGGAGAATCGCGATGAAAACAATCGGATTGCTGGGCGGCATGACCTGCGAATCCTCGCTGGTGTATTACCGGCTCATCAACGAGATCACGCGGGAGAAGCTGGGCGGCAGCCATTCGGCCCGTAGCGTCATGGTCTCGGTGGACTTCGGCGAGGTCGAGCCGCACATGGAGCGGGGCGAGTGGGACCGCGTGCTGGCATTCATGCTGGACGCCGCGCGGGCCGTCGAGCGCGGCGGCGCCGACTTCCTGGTGCTGTGCACCAACACCATGCACCGCTTCGTCGAACCCATCGGCCGCGAGATAAAAATCCCCATTCTGCATATCGTCGACGCCACCGCCGTCGCCATTAAAAAAATGGGCTTCGCCACCATCGGTCTCCTGGGGACGCGCTTCACCATGGAAGAGGACTTTTATCGCCGCCGCCTGCTGGAAAAACACGGCATCGCCTCGCTGGTCCCGGACAAGGAAGACCGGGAACGGGTCCACCGCGTCATTGTCGACGAGCTGTCGCGGGGGATCATTGATCCGGCTTCGCGGGACGCCTACTGGCGCATCATCCGCGAACTTGCCGCCAGGGGCGCCCAGGGCATCATCCTCGGCTGCACCGAGATCCCGCTGCTGGTGAACCGCGACCAGGGCGACATTCCCCTGTTCGACACCACCGAGATCCATGCCCGGGCGGCGGTGGAGCTTGCGCTGCAAGGGTGAAGGTGGCAGGGGGCGGATCATGGCCTGCTCACGGCGCCTGGCCGCGGCTTGCTAATTTTATCTTGGTAGACCAAAATAAAGGTCGTCGGCCGTTGCTGCGGCCGAAGCATCCTCGCTGAAGTGAATATGGAGGTGGCGTCATGCCGACAGTGGAACAGATTTTATCCGGCCTGAAGGATATCGTGGCCGCGTGGGGAGCCATCGCCATTTTCTGGCATGGGTATTTCGGGGCGATCGCCCTGGCTTTGCTTTTCGGCCTCAGGCCGCCGAAACGCCTGACAGGTTTCCTGCTTGTGCCGCCATTGCTCTCGGTCGCCGTGCTGGCCTGGATCGCCAACAACCTGTTCACCAGTATCGTCTTTGTCGGCCTCGCGCTACTGCTTTTGCCAGTCACTTACAGGCTGGGCTGCGAGCCGGTGCGCGTCGCCCCCGCCGGGTTCCTGTTCCCCGGGCTGGCCTTGTTCGCTTTCGGTTGGGCCTATCCCCATTTCCTGGACAGCGCCTCGCTCCTGCCCTATCTCTACGGGGCGCCCACGGGGTTGATCCCCTGCCCGACACTGGCCATCGTCATCGGGCTGGCCCTGGTTCTGGACGGCCTGGGCTCGCGGGCGCTGTGCCTTGTCCTGGGGATCGTCGGCCTGTTCTACGGCGTCATCGGCGTCGTCCGGCTCGGGGTTGTCATCGACTGGACCCTGCTGCTCGGAGCCCTGCTCATCCTCGCCCGGGCTGTCAGGCGGCCCGTACAGGCGAAGACGTGCGCCTGAAGGAAGGGCGGGAATAGTTTCAGCCGTGGATCGCGCGCTGCGGAAGAAAATCTCGGGACTGCTGGCCGGGCAGAAGCTCGGCATTTTGGCGACGCTGGGACCTGCGTATCCCTACCAAAGTATTGTGGCCTTCGCGGTTGCCGGGGACCTGAAAAGCATCGTGTTCGCCACCCGGCGAACGACCAGCAAATACCGAAACCTCAAGCGCCGAAAACGGGTCGCCATTTTTTTCGACGACCGCGTGAACCGCGCAAGCGATTTCCAGGATGCGACGGGCGTCACCACCCTCGGTGTTGCCGGGGAAGCGCGCGGCGCAGGACGAGCGCGAGCGGCGCGGCTGCTGCGGCGCCGCCATCCCTTTTTGAAGGAATTCCTGGCCGCTCCGGATTGCGCCATCTTCGTCATCCGCGTGCGGACCTACATCGTGGTCCTGCATTTCCAGGAGACCATCGAGGTCCGGGTGGGTGGCGGCAAAGAGACGGCGGTGCCAGCCAGGATCGGGCCGGCAATTGTCGGCAAGAGAAAAAAGCGCGGCTTCCTGTAGATGACGCCGGCGTTTGTGTATAATGGGTCCATGCCGGAGCGCCGTCTCACGCTACTTTATTCCGCAGCCCTTTTCTGCGGTTCACTGCTCCTTTTCTGGGTGCAGCCCATGCTGGCCAAGCGCGTGCTGCCGCTGCTGGGTGGAGCCCCGGCGGTATGGACCACGGCCCAGGTATTCTTCCAGCTGCTGCTGCTCGCCGGTTACCTGTATGCCCATGCCTTGAACCAGCACCTCGCGCCGAGACGCCAGGCCGTTGTCCACCTGGTCGTTCTGGCGGCGGCATGCGCCTGGCTTTTTCTGCCGCTGCCCGCGCCCGCCCCGCCTGGGGCAACCGATCCGCTGCTCTGGCAGCTGGCCTTTCTGGCGCGCGTGATCGGCCTGCCTTTCCTTGTTCTGGCCGCCGGGGCGCCGCTCTTGCAGGGCTGGTTCGCGCATAGCGGCCACCGCCGCGCCGTCGACCCGTTTTTTCTTTACGCCTCGTCCAACCTGGGGTCCCTGGCCGGACTGCTGGGTTACCCGCTGCTGATCGAACCGAACCTGGGACTGGCGGAACAACGCCTGGCCTGGGCCGCCGGCTTCGGACTGCTGCTGCTGCTGGCGGCCCTATGCGCCCTGGCATTGCCGCGGCCGCCGGCATCTTCGGCGCCAGGGGAGCAAGCGGCCCCGGGGGACGCCCCGGCGGTGGCGCCGTCGCCAAGACGCAAACTCTACTGGGTCTTTTTGGCCTTCGTCACCTCATCGCTGTCGCTGGGTGTGACCGCCTACCTGGCCACCGACATCGCCTCCATCCCGCTGCTCTGGGTGCTGCCCCTGGCCCTCTACCTGCTGACCTTCGTCATTGCCTTCAGCCGCCCCGGGGCCGGCGAAGCGAAAGGGACCACGATTTTTGACCGGGCGCTGCGCATCGCGGTACTGGTGCTGCTCTTCGTCTGGCTGGCCGGGATCCGCAGCCCGGTCTGGCTGGTGCTGGTGTTGGCCCTGGCCGGCTTCTTCGCCATCAGCCTGGCCGTGCACCTGCGCCTGGCCGGCGCCCGGCCCGACCGCGCCCATCTCACCGGCTACTACCTGTGGCTGGCTTTGGGGGGATGCCTGGGCGGGCTTTTCAACTCGTTGCTTGCCCCCAGGCTGTTTTCCGGCGTGAGCGAGTACCCGCTGCTGCTGCTGCTCGCCTTGTTGGCCGCACCGTGGGAGAAACGGGGCAAAACCCGGCAACGGCTGCTCCTCGACCTGCTGTTGCCGGCGCTGATCCTGGGCCTGACGCTGCTGCTGACCACCCTGCTGCCGGCCAGTGTCCCCCTGCGCACGCGCCTGCTGCTGGTGCTGGCCCTGCCGCTGGTCCTGGCCTACCTGGCCTCGCAGCGGCCGCCGCGCTTCGCCCTGGCCCTGGCCGCGATCTGGCTGGCGGTCGCCCTGAACATGGGCGACGAGGGCCGGCTGCTTTTCCGCCAGCGCAATTTCTTCGGCACCCTGAGGGTTACCGCCGACGCCAGCGGCCCGTTCCACCGCTTCTATCACGGGACCACGCTGCATGGGCTGCAATTCTCCAACCTCGAGCGAAGCGCGGAGCCGCTGGCCTATTATCATCGCCTGGGCCCCTGCGGGGCAATCATGGCCCGCCATTGGCGGCAGCCCGCGGGTAAACAGGTCGCGGTCATCGGCCTGGGAATCGGGGCCACGCTGGCCTATGCGCGTCCCGACGAGGACTGGACCGCCTACGAGATCGATCCCGCCGTGGTGCGCATCGCCCGCGACAGCTCATGGTTCAGCCATTGGCGGCGCTCGCCGGCGCGCAGTATCCGGGCGGTGGTCGGCGACGCCCGTCTCGGCATGCAGCAGGCGCTTCCGGGGCAATTCGCCCTGATCATCCTGGACGCCTTTTCCTCCGATTCCGTACCGGTGCACCTGCTCACCCGCGAAGCCCTGCAGCTTTATTTGTCGCGCCTGGCGCCGGGCGGCATGCTGGCGGCCAACATCTCTTCCTGGAACATGGATCTCGGCAAGGTCATGGCCCGGCTGGCCGACGATGCCGGTTTGGCCTGCTTCAACTGGCGTGACGACCGCGTCGCGCTTGAGACGCCGGCCACCCTGGGCAAGTATCCCTCGAGCTGGGTGGTGCTGGCGCGCCGCGAAAGTGACCTGGGCAGCCTGGCGCGCGACCCCAATTGGCGCCGCTTGCGGCCGTTGAAAAACAGTGCGCTCTGGACCGATTCCTATTCCAATATCCTCGGCGTGCTGAACTGGTTCTGACGCCGGGCCGCGTTTTTCGGAGGAACACATGACGCGCTGGTATGAAGAATTGTTCGAAGATTACGCCGAGAAGTACGACAAGGAAGCCTTCACCCAGGGGACGGTCGGGGAATGCGATTTCATCGAAAAGGAGATCGCCGGCGCCAAGACGGCACGGATCCTGGACATCGGCTGCGGCACCGGCCGCCACGCCATCGAGCTGGCCCGCAGGGGGTACGCCGTGGTCGGCATCGATCTTTCGGAGGCGCAGTGAAAAACAGTGCGCCGACCGATTCCTATTTCAATATCCTCGCGTGCTGAACTGTTTACGCCGCCGCGTTTTCGACTAACAAATGACGCGCTGGTATGAAGAATTGTTCGAAGATTACGCTGAGAAGACGACAGGAAGCCTTCACCCAGGGAACGGTCGGGGAATGCGATTTCATCGAAAACGAGATCGCCGGCGACAAGACGGCACGGATCCTGGACATCGGCTGCGGCACCGGCCGCCACGCCATCGAGCTGGCCCGCAGCGGCTACGCCGTGATCGGCGTCGATCTTTCCGAGTCGCAGCTGCGGCGGGCCGGGGAAAAAGCGGCGGCGCTGGGGCTGCGGGTCGACTTCCGCCGGCAGGATGCCAGGAGCCTGCCTTTTGCCGCTGAATTCGAACTGGCCATCATGCTGTGCGAGGGCGCTTTCCCGCTGATGGAGACCGACGAGATGAATTTCCAGATCCTGCGCGGCGCGGCCGACGCCCTGAAGCCGGGAGGCAAATTCATCTTCACCACCCTGAACGGCCTCTTCCCCCTGTTTCATTCGGTGCGGGAGTTCTTCGCCGCCCAGAAGCAGGAGGGCGGCGCCGAGTACCGGGACAACACCTTCGACCTGATGACGTTCCGCGACCATAACCTGACAACCTTCGTCGATGATCAGGGCAACCAGAAGGAGTTGTCCTGCAACGAGCGCTACTATGTCCCCAGCGAAATAACCTGGCTGCTGAAGTCGCTGGGCTTCGCGTCCGTCGGCATCTTCGGCGCCCGCCTGGGCGCCTTCAGCCGCGCCGACAAGCTGACGACCGAGGATTTCGAGATGCTGGTGGTCGCTCAAAAACAGCGAGGTTAGCCTCTGTCATGGTTGCCAGGCACAAGGGATCCATATTAGAATAAAGTCCAGGCCGCAGGCCAATGGAGGGAGTGATGAAAACAAAAGTGGGCTTGTGGATCGACCACAAGCAGGCGATCATCGTGGCGATCATGGGCAAGGGGGAAGCGGTCAGCCTGATCGTTTCCCGGTCGGAAAACCAGCCCTGGCGTTCCGGCGCTGCTCTTGAGCCCGGGCGCGGCAAGCCCAGGTTGGCGATCGCGGATGATATCCGCCAGCGAGTCCTCACCTCGCAGCTCAACCTGTACTATGATGCGGTCATCGCCGCCATCGGCGCCGCGGAAGCAATCCTGATCTTCGGCCCGGGCGAAGCCAAGGGCGAACTCAAACGGCGGCTGGAAAGAAAAAAAATGGGCACGCTCATCGCCGCGGTCGAGGCGGCTGACAAGCTGACCCGCCCCCAGGTCGCGGCCAAAGTGCGGGCGTATTTCGCACGCTAGGGCCGGTCACCGTGCAAGCATGCCAGGCAGGGGCTACGGCAAGGGGCATGAGCATCATGGGCCGCCAGGGGGGGAGGAAGCAGCATGAAGCAAAAAAATGATCGAAACGTTTGCGCCGTCTGCGGGAACACCTTTCCACGCGGAGAGCTGCTCCCCGGCGCTGCCGTCCGCGACGTGTTCGCCCGCGAAATTCTCCGCGATCATCCCGGCTGGTCGGCGCAGAGCTTCATCTGCCGGAATGACCTGACGAAATACCGGGTGAAATACGTTCATTCCCTGCTGGAGTCGGAAAAGGGGGAGTTGAGCCTGCTGGAGGAAGAGGTGTTGTCCAGCATCCAGAGTCAGGAACTCCTGGCCAAGAACATCGAAGCCGAATTCGAGCAAAAATGGACCCTGGGCGAGAGGCTGGCGGACCGCATCGCGACTTTCGGGGGCAGCTGGGCGTTTCTCATTTTCTTCGGCGCCTTCATCGCCGCGTGGGTCGGAATAAACGCCGCCGTCCTTTTTTGGCGTCCGCTCGACCCGTACCCCTTCATCCTCCTGAACCTGATCCTGTCCTGCCTGGCGGCAATGCAGGCTCCGATCATCATGATGAGTCAGAACCGCCAGGAGGCCAAGGATCGCCTGCGTTCGCAGCATGATTACCAGGTGAACCTGAAGGCCGAGCTGGAAATCCGCCATCTCCATGACAAGATGGACCACCTTCTTTCCCACCAATGGGACCGCCTGGCGCAGATCCAGGAGATCCAGCTCGACATGCTGTCGGAGATAGGGAAAAAAGCGGATAAGGGGACCGCTGCCCCGAAAGGGGAACCAGGAAAACCTATGTAAGAATGGTGTTCGTTCCGCCTGCGGCACACCGGCAAAAGCTTTCCTGACTTCACCGGTTCCGGACGCAACCGCAACGCGGCAATGATTTCGCGCGCGCCTCCTACCGTTTCCCAGGAGATTGCCGGTGGTTCTGAAAGAGCCGGCCCGGAACCAGTTTTTCCGCAACCGCCTGACCCTCCTCTTGTCCGCCCCGCCCGGGTGGTGGTAAACTATCCGATGGCGAAACAATATCTCCGGCGCGGGCGCTCATGATCGCCCTGGTCGTCCTCATCTCGGCCGCGGTGCTGGCCGCGGCGTACCTCATCTACGGCCGTTTCCTGGCCAGGCGCCTGCAGCTTGACGATGCCACGCCGACCCCGGCGGTCCTGGTCAACGACGGCCAGGACTTTGTCCCGGCCTCGTCCGGCCTGTTGCTCGGGCAGCACTTCTCGGCCATCGCCGCCGCCGGTCCCATCGTCGGGCCGGTCCTGGCCGGCATCTGGTTCGGCTGGCTGCCGGCGCTGTTGTGGATCATCCTCGGCTC
The DNA here is from genome assembly GCA_963732485.1 of Candidatus Aminicenantota bacterium. Classification (GTDB taxonomy): domain Bacteria; phylum Acidobacteriota; class Aminicenantia; order UBA2199; family UBA2199; genus UBA2199. Next base: position 15,546 of record CAVSZS010000009.1, on the reverse strand, counting down.
GATCTTCATCGGCGGCGTCCACGACTTTTCCAGCCTGGTCGCCTCGGTGCGCCACGGCGGCGCCTCGATCGGCGAGATCGTGCGCCGCAACCTGTCGCCCACCGCTTACCGGCTCTTCCTGGTCTTTGTCTGGCTGTGCCTGGTCTATGTCATCGCCGCCTTCACCGACATCACCGCCCAGACCTTTCGCACCGTGGGCAGCAACGGCGAGGCCTTCGGCGCCGGCGTGGCCGCCTCCTCGCTGTTCTACATCCTGGCGGCCATGGCCATGGGCATCCTGCTCTACCGCTTCGGCTGGAAGGCGGGCAAGGCGACACTGGTCTTTCTCCCCCTGGTGCTGCTGATCATCTGGGTCGGGCCGCGCCTGCCGCTGCCTGTCCTCGAGTTCATCGCCGCGGTCCCGGTCAAGGGCTGGGACGTCGTGCTGCTGGGCTATTGCTTTGTCGCCTCGATCATCCCGGTGTGGCTGCTGCTGCAGCCGCGCGGCTACCTGGGCGGCTGGCTGCTCTACCTGGTGATCGCCGCCGGCCTGGGCGGCGCCCTTTTCGGCGGCATCCCGGCCGCCTACCCCGCCGTCAACCTCGCCGGCCTGAACAGCCTGCTCAACGGCAAGCAGCTGTTCCCGCTGCTGTTCATCACCATCGCCTGCGGCGCCTGCTCGGGGTTCCATGGCGTCGTCGCCTCGGGGACCACCTCCAAGCAGCTGGCGCGCGAACGCGACGCGCGGCCGGTCGGCTACGGGGCCATGCTGCTCGAGGCGCTGGTGGCCGTGCTGGCGCTGGCCACGGTGATGGCGCTGGCTCCCGGCTCGCCGGCCCTCAAAGAGGACCCCAACCTGATCTATGCCCGCGGCATCGCCCGCTATCTGGGGCTGGCCGGCATCGACCCGGCGCTGGCCCTGTCGTTCGCCCTGCTCGCTTTTTCCACCTTCGTTTACGACACGCTTGACGTCTGTACGCGCCTGGCGCGCTACATCCTGCAGGAGTTCACCGGCTTGAAAGGCAGGGCCGGCGTCGTGCTGGCAACCGCCGGAACCCTGGCCCTGCCGCTGCTGTTCCTGCTTTCGACCAAAGAGAAGGGCTACCTGGTGGCCTGGCCGATCTTCGGCTCCAGCAACCAGCTGCTGGCCGCCCTGACCCTGCTGGCGCTCGCCGTATGGCTGAAGCACAGCGGCCGGCGCATCGGCTTCGTGGTGCTGCCGCTGGCGGTGATGCTGGCCATGAGCCTGTGGTCGCTGCTGCTGCTGGTCAAGCCCTTTCTGGCCGGCGCCCGCGGCTTCGACAGCGCGCTGTCGGCCGCGCTCGGCCTGGTGCTGCTGGTCCTGAGCTTCTTTTTGCTGGCCGAAACGGCGCGCGTCCTGCGCCGGAAGCCGGCCGCAGGCGGCCGGCGCTAAATTTACAAAAGGCCCGAGTTGTGGTATCTTTTTAGGGGCCGGCGCGCGCAGCGCGTCCGAGCCGGACGGAGAACATGCAAATCTACCTGAAAAAACTCGAATTGCACGGCTTTAAATCCTTTCCGGAAAAAACCGTCGTCCAATTCCATCCGGGCATCACCGCCGTGATCGGCCCCAACGGCTGCGGCAAAAGCAACCTGGTCGACGCCCTGCTCTGGGTGCTGGGCGAACAGCGCATCAAGAACCTGCGCGGCGAAAACAACGAGGACCTGATCTTTACCGGCAGCGCCTCCAAGAAGCCGCTGGGCATGACCGAGGTCGGCGCCTATTTCGCCAACAACGACAGCGAAACCTATATTGCCCGCCGCTTCTTCCGCAGCGGCGAGGGCAAGTATATCCTGAACGAGAAGTTTTGCCGCAACAAGGACGTGCAGGACACGCTGTTCGACCTGGGCATCGGCGAGCGCAACTACTTCATCTTCGAGCAGGGCAGCGTCGAGAAGATGGTCAACCTCAAGCCCAGCGAGCGCCGCATCCTGATCGAGGAGGCGGCGGGGATCGCCCAGTACCTGGAAAGGAAAAAGGAGACTGCCGGCAAGCTGATCATCGCCCAGCAGAACCTCGACAGCCTGGACCTGGTGCTGCAGGAGAAGAGCAACCGCCTGCGCGAGCTGAAGAACCAGGTGCACTTCGCCCGCCGCTACCGCGACATCAAGAATTCGCGCAACGACCTGCTGAAGGCCCTGCTGAAAAAGAAATACCTGTCCTTCAAGGAGGATTTCGATCTGCAGGGCGGCAAGATCATGGAGTTCATGAACGGCGAGACGGCGCTGATCAAGGAGATCGGCGAGTGCGACAAGAGCATGCTCGAGCTCGAGAGCAAGCGCTGGACCCTGGACCAGGGGCTGAAGAACAACCAGCAATTCATCTTTGACCATAACAACAAGCTCCTGGAGGGCTCCAAGGAAATCGAAAAGACGCAGCAGCGCCAGGAGTTCATCCGCCAGAAAATGGCGGAGCTGGACCAGTTCAGCGCCGAAGGCGAAGCCGAGATCAAGGAGATCGACCAGCAGGAACGGTCCGTGGCCGACGAGCTGGCCGCTTTTGAAAAGGAGCTGGCCGGAAAGTCGGGCGGCAACGAGGAGCTGGAGCGCGACCTGGAGGAGACCCGCAAGTCGATCGCCGGGCGCAACATCGAGGACGGCCACCTGAAAAAGGCGATGTTCAATTTGCAGGTGGAGATCTCGCGCAGCCGCAACGAGTCGGCGCACCTGGAAAAGAACCTCTCGCGCCTCGAAGGCGACATCGCCAGCCGCCGCCACATCATCGCCGACCTCGAGAAGCAGGGCCAGGACCCGGAGATCGCCCAGGTGGAGGCGGCTGTCCAGGGTCTGGCGCAGGCGCTGGCAGAAAGGGAAAACGAGTTTGCCCGGGCCGGCACCGAGTTCGCCGCGGCGCGCGCCGCGGTCGAGGCTCTCGAGAAGCAGCTGCGCGAGGCCCAGAACGAGATCGCCAACCTGGAGCGGCAAAAGGACAAGTACCTGGAGATCAAGGCCAAGATCACCGGCGGCGAGGGCAAGGCCGCGCCAACGAAAAGCCGCGGCTTCCTGCAGGAGCTGCTGGTGGCGCCCAAGAACCTGCACTCCGTCCTGGAGAGTTTCTATTTCGACGAGCTGGACGCGCCGATCATCGTCGATGCCGACGCCGCCCTGCGCCCCGACCTGCGCAAGGCGTTTCTCAAGCGCTCGGCCGCGGCCGTGCTGCCCGAGGCCGTGCGCCGCGAGCCCGGCTTCCGCCATTTCGTCAAGGAGCTCTTCGAGCTGGAGGACAAGGAACTGAAGCCGAGCTTCCGCGACGGCGTGCTGGTCGACACGCTGAAGAACGGCCTGGCCATCTACGCCAAGTACGGGGTCGACATCGTCACCGAGAACGCCGAGGTGATCGGCGCCAACGGCGTGCTGATCAAGAACCGCGACCGCGGCATCCTGGAAGTGCTCGACGAGATCAAGGCCATCGAGAAGAAGGTCGCTGCCCTGAACGGCGGGCTGGCCGGCATCCGCGCCGGCCTGGACGCCGCCGCCGCCGGCCGCCAGCAGAAAGCCGAGCGGCTGCGCGGCGCCGAAAGCGCGCTCAACGCGCAGAAGGAGCAGGGCATTTCGCTGCGATCGCGCCTGGAAGCCCTGGGCCGCAACCGCGACATGGGCGCCAAGCGCATCCAGCTCACCGGCGCCGAGATCGACGGCTTCGCCGCGGAGATGGAGAAGCTGAAAAGCCGCCTGGCCGAGCTGGAGAAGCAGACGGCCGAGCTTGACAAGCGCTACGCGGCGCTGGAGCGCGACAAGGAAACGGCTGCCGCCCAGAGCGAAAAACTGCAGCAGCGCCTCAATGAAAAGGAAAAAGAGAAGATCCAGCACGACAACGCCCTGAACCTGATCCGTGAAAAAATGAGCTCGCGCCGCAACCTGCTGCGCGAGAGCAAGGCCCGCCTGGAAAAGCGCCGCCAGCAGATCCTGGGGTCGGCCGAGGAAAAAAAGCGGCTGGAGCGGGAGATCGTCGAGAGCGCCGACAAGATCAAGGAAATCCAGGCGCGCTCCAAGGTCCTGAACCTGGAGAAGACCGAGCTGGAAAAGCTCATGAAAAAAGACGAGCAGGAGCTGGACGGGGTAAACTCCCAGGTGAAGAAGATCACGGCCGACCTGGCGTCCAAGCGCAAGGTCCTGGAAGAGTGGCGCGAGAACAAGAAGGAGAGCGAGATCCGCATCGCCGCCGTCAAGAAAGACCTGTTCCAGCTGGAGGAGATCGCCGGCCAGGAGCTGGGCATGGAGCTCAAGGACATCGAGGCCGACGCCGGGATCCTGCAGAAGGAGACCGGCGAGCTGGACGGGGAGTACAACGAATTGGTGAACAAGCTCAACCGCATGCGCGAGAGCGACCGCCTCAATTTTTCCGCCGAGGCCGAATACGAGATACTGGACAAGGATTTCAACTTCCTGTCCGGGCAGAAAGAAGACATCGTCAAGTCCATCGCCGACATGAATGCCGCCATCGCGCGCATCGACACCGATTCCAAGGAGAGCTTCCTGGTGGCCTTCACGGCCATCAAGGAGAACTTCGTCAAGAACTTCAAGATCCTGTTCGAGGGCGGCGAGGCGGAGCTGAACCTGACCGACAGCGAGAACGTGCTGGAAGCCGGTTTGGAGATCCAGGTGCAGCCGCCGGGCAAAAGGCTGCAGAGCATCCGCCTCCTTTCCGGCGGCGAAAAGACGCTGACCTCGCTGGCCTTCCTCTTCTCGCTCTTCGAATACAAGCCGTCGCCCTTCTGCGTCTTTGATGAGGTCGACGCCTCGCTCGACGAAGCCAACATCCAGCGCTTCCTGAAGTTCCTGCACCAGCTCAAGAGCAAGACGCAGTTCGTCATCATCACCCACAACTTCAAGACCATGGAGGAGGCCGACTTTATCTACGGCATCAGCATGGACGAACCCGGCGTTTCCAAGATGTACTCCATGAAGATGACCTGAGGCGGGCCATGGAATTCAGCGGCCGCATCCAGGTCTATACCGGCAACGGCAAGGGCAAGACCACCGCTGCCCTCGGGCTGGCCCTGCGGGCGGCGGGCCGCGGCATGAAGACCTACATGGCGCAGTTCATGAAGAAAGGGGAGTACGGCGAGCTGCTGGCCGTCGCGCGGCACCTGGCCGACCTCATCACCATCGAGCAGTTCGGCCTTCCCGAGTTCCACCATCGCGAGCAGGGCGTTTCCGCGGCCGAAGTACAGGCTGCCGAGGCGGGACTGGCCGCTGCCGACGCGGCGCTCGTCGGCGGCAACTACCAGGTCGTGGTCCTGGACGAGATCAACACCCTGCTCCATTTCCAGATCGTGCCCCTGGCGCCGGTGCTGCGGCTCATGGAGCAAAGGCCCGCCGCGGTGGAGCTGGTGCTCACCGGGCGCTACGCCCCGCAGGCCGTCCTCGATCGCGCCGACCTGGTGACCGAGATGCGCGAGGTCCGTCACTACTATGAGAAAGGCCTGCAGGCGCGCACCGGCATCGAAAAATAGTGTTGGGCGGCCCGGGTGCGGCATTCCGCTGATTTTCCGCCCCGAATGGCCATATATAAGGGAATAGTGATTTTTTTCCTTGACTTTTCGATTTCAAAGGTATATGTATTTATAGGTTAGGGAAATTTTTTTGATTCAGGAGGATTTCGCATGAAAAAATTCGTTTTTCTGATGCTCATTTTTTGCTTTGTTTTTGCCGTCAGCGCCGAGGAAAAAGTTACCCGGCTGGGCCAGCACCCCTTCTATAAAAGCAGGGACCTGAAACCTGAGGACCTGAAGATCATCGCCCTGGACAAGGCCGGTGAGGTCAAGCAGGGCTTCGAGCAGGCCGGCAACGGCGAGTTGGTTTTCGCGTTTCTGGAACAGATTCAGAAGGCCGACGTTCAGACCATTGAAATGAACCCCGGCGACACGGTGAAGTGGATGCTCTTCAAGAAGGGGCGCAAGGTTCAGGTCAAGAACGACGTGATCTGGGCCGGCAAGAAGCCGATCACCGCGTACAACTTCTCGATCTTCCGCGAGGGCAAGCTCTATGAATTCATCGTCCCCAAGATCTGCGGCAACATCTCGCTGAAGAACGTCAGTGAGGTTCCCGCCCCGACCTGCGTGTTGAATGCCGAGCCGTCCGAGGCCGTCCTGGGCACGCCGCTCAAGCTCGACCTGTGCAAGTCGCAGAACATGGTCAAGGCTGAAGTGACGGTAACCGACGCCAGCGGCGCGGTCATCAAGACCATTGCCCTGACCCCGGAGAACTGCAGCGCCGAGCTCGCCCTGGACAAGGTCGGCGAATACATGGTCACCGCGGTCGTCTGGGGCCAGTATGAGATGAAGTCGCCCGCCGGCTGCGAGATCGCGGTCAAGGTGCTGGAGCCCGCGCCCATCGCCGCTCCCCCGCCTCCGCCCCCGGCCAAGAAATACGGCACCGTCAAGCCGCTGTCTTTCCTGGTGGAAGGCGGCCCCGGCCTGCTGAAAGGCACCTACACCGGCATGTTCTGGGCCCGCGCCGGCGTGCTGGTCAACGTGGTCAAGGACAGCTTGGATGCGATCTTCACACTGGGCGGCGGCGTCCCGGTCCAGGGCGATCCCTGGAAGTCCATCCTCATGGGCAACGCCCTGCTGAACGTGCACACCGGGCCCGCGTACGTGGCCGGCGGCCTGGGCTTCAGCACCAAGGATTGCGAGCGCGAGTTCAAGAAAGGCGGCATCGACCTGGTCGGCCAGCTGGGCATCAACCTGTTCCGCAGCAATGACGCCACCGGCTCGATCTTCGGCGAACTCCGTGCCCCGGTCATCACCGAGGACCGTGGCTTCGAGCACAACCACAAGCTGCTGCTGGGTTTCCGCTACATCTTTTAATTCCCTCCGCCACCGAAACAGACAGGGCCAGGTCGCGCGACCTGGCCCTTTTTTTTGCCCGTTGGGAGCTGCGGCCTTGACAACAACTCCGGGACTTTCCTATAATATTCGCAAGGAGAGAGCCCGATGAAGAAACTAATTTTATTTGCCATCCTGGCATTGCTGTGTTTCGTACTCCCTTGCCAGGTAGATCCGGAACTGCCCCCCATCCAGGCCGAGGAGCAGCCGCAGGTCCAGGCCGAGGAGCCGCCCGCGGCGCAGGTGGCGGAGCAGCCACCGGCGCAGCCCCAGGGCCGGGAACTCAAGAAATTCCGCTTCCCCGCGGCGTTCATTCACGCCGGCAAGGAATACCCCGCCGGAGATTACTGGCTGGTCCTCTCGACCGCCGAAGGCCGCTCTTTTTTCATCGTGCAGGACGCCCAGAAGGCGGTGCTGTTCGAGGAGCTGGCTATTGTCAAGACCCATCCCGCGTCAGGAACCCGGTCCCGTTTCCACGTGGATCTTAACGGCATGAAGGACAGCGAGTATTTCCGTGTCAAGGTCACGACGCAAAGGGAATGGCTGCTGGGATATTTCCTGGTCAAGAAATAAGAACAACGGCCGGCGCGGACCAACTCAATCGTCTGAACTTTCCTCTTCCGTCTTGTAATAATTGTAAATCTTTTCGTGCTCTTCTTCGTTGCAGAATTCCAGGGGCTCCGTGCCCGGCAGGAAGGCCTCGCTGAAGAGGTACAGGCAGTCGGGGGTCGCCAACCTGCCGGTGTATTTGTCGATGTCGATCATATAGACGCCGGACGGCGGGCGGAACTTTCCCGTTTCCGGGTAGCGGGCCAGGTATTTTTCCATGAATGCGACGAAGATCGGCGAGGCCGCCTCGGAGCCGGTCTGTTCGTCGCCCAGGCTTTTCTTCTGGTCCATGCCGACCCAGACGCCGACGGTCAGGCTGGGCGTGAAGCCGATGAACCAGGCGTCGGTGAAGTCGTTGGTCGTGCCTGTCTTGCCGCCGACGGGAGCCGGCAGGACCCTGGCCCGCCAGCCTGTCCCGGAGCGCACCACGCCCTGGAGCAGGTAATTCATGATGAAGGCGGTCTCCTTGTCGATCACCTGCTTGCGCTCGGGAAAGTTCTCCTCGACGATGTTGTTGTTCAGGTCGCGGATGCTGCGGATGAAATACGAGTTGACGCGCACGCCGAAATTGGCGAATACGGTGAAGGCCTCGACCATCTCCTTGAGCGTGACTTCAAAGGCGCCCAGGGACAGCGACATGTAGGGCTTGAGGTCCGAAGTGATGCCGAACTTCCTGGCGTAGCGCACCCCCACTTCGGGGGTGATGGCTTCCAGGATGCGCGCCGTGACCAGGTTGCGCGACAGCTCCAGGCCGCGGCGCAAGGTCAGGGGCCCCAGGAAATCGCCCTTATGGTTCTGCGGTTCCCATAGCTGCTGGATCGATTCGTCATAATATGAATACGGCTCGTCCTGGATGATGGTGGCCGGGGAAAAGCCATTTTCCAGGGCGGCGGTATAGATGATCGGCTTGAAGGTGGAGCCGGTCTGGCGCAGGGCCTGGATGGCGCGGTTGAACTTGCTCTTCTGGAACTCGTAGCCGCCGACCATGGCCTTGATCTCGCCGGTATTGTTGTCCACGGCCAGCAGCGCCCCCTCCACCTCGGGCTCCTGCTCCAGGGCCAGCTGCAGCGTTTTTTTGCCGGCGTCGAGCGACTGGATGCGGAACAGGGCCACGTCCCCGCGCTTGAGCAGGCGCGCCAGGGTGCGGTTGGTCCAGCGGGCGGCGGCGGCGGGCAGTTCGCCGCTGTAGCCGGCGATGCGCACGAGAGCCTTGCTCTTGCCCACTTCCAGCACCACGCCCTCGATGATCTGGTTGACCTCGATGCGCGCGTTCTTCCAGGCCGGGAGCCGGTAACTGATCGACGTCCAGCTTGTTCTCCAGCAGGTTGAACAGCTTCTCGCGGCTGCGCCAGCCGCGGCGCTTGTCCACCGCCCGCAGGCCCTCGCGCAGGGCGTCCTCGGCCCATTTTTGTGTTTCGCCGTTGAGGGTGGTGAACACTTTCAGGCCGCCCTTGTAGAGCAGGTTGTCGCCGTACTTGGCTTCCAGGTACTTGCGCGTGTCCTCGGTGAAATAATCGGCCAGGCTCTCGACGCCGGCGTCGGCCGGCTGCAGCGGCAACGGAACCGCCAGCGCTTCCTGGTATTCCTTGATGCTGATCTGCTTGAGCAGCATCATTTTCAGCAGCACGTAGTTGCGGCGCTTGAGCACGTTCTGCGGCCGCTTGAAGACCGCGTAGATGCCGTTGGGGTTGGGCACGATGCCGGCGATCAGGGCCGCATCGGCGTTGCTGATGTCGCGGACCGACTTGCCGCAATAATAGCGGGCGGCGGCTTCGACCCCGTAGATGCTGCCGCCCAGGAAGATCTTGTTGCAGTAGAAGGTCATGATCTGGTCTTTGGTGTAGCGCTTCTCGATCTGGATGGCCAGCAGCATTTCCTGCAGCTTGCGCGACAGGGAGAACTCGGGGGTGAGAAAGAGGCCGCGCGCCAGCTGCTGGGTGATCGAGCTGCCGCCGCCCCATTTCCTGCGCAGCAGCACGCCGCCGACGGCGCGGACGAAGCCGCGGATGTTGATGCCCCAGTGGGAATAGAACTGGTTGTCCTCGGCGGCGATGATCGCGTTCTTGAGCGCGGCGGGGATGTCGCTGCCCTTGACGATGATGCGCTTTTCGATGGCGAAGTCCTTGATGGCGGCGTTCTGGTCATCGTAGAGCGTGGTCATGACCACCGGCTTGATGTCTTCCAGGTTCATGATCTGCGGGAAGCCCTTCTGGTAGACCAGGACCAGGCCGATCAGGATGCCGAGCAGGATCGTGGCCAGCAGGCTGACGACAATGAGCAGGACCTTCAGGTTTTTGCGGAAAAATTTTCTCATGGGACGCAGCCAGTATACCATATCGCGGGGGATAAAAAAATCGCTCCGCCGTCCAGCCGCGGCAGCAGCGGGGTTGATTTTTCGCCGGCCTTTCCCTATACTCTGCCCATGATCAAAGGAGTCGGCGTGGACATGGTCGAGATCGGCCGGGTGCGCAAACTGATCGAACAGGACCAGGGTTTCGCCGAGCGCATCTTCACCGAGCGCGAGATCGCCTATTGCGAGAGCAAATTTTCAAAGGCCCAGCACTACGCGGCGCGCTTCAGCGCCAAGGAAGCGTTCTTCAAGGCGCTGGGTACGGGATTTCGCGACGGCATGAGCTGGCGCGACGTGGAAGTGGAGAACGACGCCCTCGGCAAGCCGCAACTGCGCCTGACCGCCGTGGCCCTGCGTCAGTTCCGCCGTCGAAAACTCAAGAAAGCCATGCTTTCGATCTCGCATACGCGGGAAATGGCCGTTTCCCTGGTGGTTATCGAGTAGGAGCCATCGTGACCGCGGCCGCGAGCCGCGGGGATTATTTCAGCTTGATCAGGTCGGACGTGACCATGCCGTAGATGATGCGCGACGTGTCGTAGATGTTGACGCCGCATTCGCGCGAGATCTCGTTGATGCTTTTCTTGCCGTCGATCTTGGCGATGATCACCCACTCCATGGTCGAGAGCGAGATCTTGCGGCGCTCCTGGCGGTCGATGGAGCTGAATTCGGGGATGGCGTCGATGGTGCCGATCTTCTTGCGCAGCAGCTTCCATTCGTCGATGCGCCGCGCCGCTTCCATCAGCAGCGAGGTGATGGGGCGGATGACGCTGCTGCCGGTATCGAAAGTCCCCTCTTCAAAGACGAACTCGCCGTCGTCCCAGGAGATGACGGTGAAGATGGCGTCCTCGCCCTTGTATTCCTCGACCTCGGCGTGAACGATCTCGCCGGCTTTCAGGTAGATCGCCCCCTTCTGGCCGTTGGCGCGGGAGAGGGCGAAGCGTCCGGTCTGCTTGGAATTGGACACCAGTTGCATGATGTCCGCCAGGTTGATGGAACTGAGTGATCCTTTTAAGCTCATGTTTTTACCGCTTTTTAGTCTATTTTGAATCTAAATAGTAGTGATATTTCTTGCATTTGTCAAGTTTCGCCGAAAAAAGTGAAAAACAGACGGTGCCGGGCGCCGTATTTACTCGCAGCGACAATTTTCCTATAATGGGCCCATGGACCCCCGTACGCGCATGGAATTCCTCGCCGCCGAGCTGCTGCGCCACCAGCATTTGTACTACGTCCTGGCCCGCCCCCAGGTCAGCGATGCCGAGTATGACCGCCTGCTGGACGAGCTGCTCCTGCTGGAAAAGCGCTTTCCGCAGTATGCCGGCGCCAATTCGCCGAGCCGCCGCGTCGGTTCCGACCTGGACAACCGCTTTCCCGAGCGGCCGCACGCGGTGCCGGTGCTCAGCCTGGACAAGCTCTACGAGCCCCAGGAGGCGGCGCAATGGCTGCAGAAGACCGCCGCGCTCTGCAATGGCAATGCCGGCTTCACGGTCGAGGAGAAGATCGACGGCGCTTCCATTGTCCTGTACTACGACCGCGGCGAGCTGCAATACGCCCTGACGCGCGGCAACGGCCTGGCGGGCAACGACGTCACGGACAACGTGCGCACCATCCGCCAGGTCCCCTTGCGCATCGCCGAACCCGGGCCGCTGGCCGTGCGCGGCGAGATCTATATCACGCGCGCCGACTTTGCCGCCTTCAACGCCGGGCTGCCCGAAAAATACGCCAACCCGCGCAACCTGGCCGCCGGTTCGCTGCGCAACCTCAAGTCGGCGCAGGCCGCCCGCGTGCCGTTGAACATCTTTGTTTATGAGGGATATTTCCGCGCTGACTCCAGCCGCGACCACCTGCGGGTCCTGCACCGCCTGGGCGAGATCGGTTTCCGCGTCAACCCGCGGCCGGGATTCTTCTGCGACAGCGAGGAGCGGCGGCAGCAAGCGCTGCGCCTGTTTCCCGAGGCCACGGCGGCCCCGCTCGTCCGGCGTCGAAGACTACCTGCGCCGCCAGGGCGCGGCGCGCGCCGTTGTGCCCTACGACATCGACGGCCTGGTCATCAAGCTGGTGGAGCTGGACATGCGCCAGGAACTGGGCTTCACCGCCCACCACCCGCGCTGGGCCATGGCCTACAAGTTCGATTCGCCGCAGGCGCGCAGCGAACTGCTGGACGTGCAGGTGCAGGTGGGGCGCAACGGCCGGGTGACGCCGGTGGCGCTGCTGAAAGCCGTGCTGCTTTCCGGCAGCACCGTCACGCGGGCCACGCTGCACAACCAGGATTACATCGACATGCTCGAGCTGGGCATCGGCGACCAGGTCAGCATCTCCAAGCGCGGCGACGTCATCCCGGCGGTCGAAGAGGTGCTGGAAAAGAGCGAGACGCAACCCGCGATATACAAGCTGCCCGAGCGCTGCCCGTTCTGCGCTTCCGTGCTGCTGAAGGAAGGGGCGCACCATTTTTGCCGCAACGAGGAGTGCCCGGAGCGGCGGCGGCGGGCGCTGAGCTATTTTTGCGCCAAAGAGCAGATGGACATCGAGACCCTCGGCGAGAAGACCATCGCTTTCCTGTTCGCCAAGGGCTGGGTGCAAACCATCCCCGACATCTACAGCTTCGACTATGACCGCCTGCAGGGCGAGGAGGGCTTCAAGGAGAAAAAGATCGCCCGCATCCGCGCCAGCGTGGAGGCGAGCAAGTCGCAGCCCTTCGCCCGCGTGCTGGCCGCCCTGGGCTACGAGGGCATCGCCGCCGCCGTCGCGGCGGCGCTGATCGGCCATGGCTTCGACGACATCGACAAGATCATCGCCGTCGCTTCCAGGGGGGAGTGGCAGGCGTTCGCCGCCGTCGAAGGCATCGGCGAAACCACGGCGCGCCAGCTGGTCGGCCATTTCAGCAAGGCGGAGAACCTGGAACTGATCGCCCGGCTGCGCGCGGCCGGACTGCGTTTCCGCGCCGAAGGCCCGGCAGCGCCAGCGATCGACGACTCGCTCGCCGGCCAGGTCTGGGTCATTACCGGCTCATTCGAGAAATTCAACCCGCGCTCGCTGGCCGCCGAGGAGATCCGCGGGCGCGGCGGCCGGGTCGCGGAGAGCGTGACGGCGCGCACCACCCACCTGCTGGCCGGCAGCAACCCCGGCTCCAAGCTGGCCAAGGCCGAAGCCCTCAAAGTTGCCGTTGTTTCCGAGGACGAATTCCTGGCTCTGTTGAATCCGGATAAAAAGTAATCAAACCTGGAGGTTCCTCATGACCGCACCCGTTTCGGTAACCGTCGACCTGGTGAACGAGAAAGTGCGCTTCAGCGGCTCGGCCCGCGACCTGCCCGTTGTCAACGCCGATTATTTCCCCCCGCTCGGCGACGGCCAGGGCTACACCGGCCTGGAGCTGCTGCTGCTGAGCCTGGCCGCCTGCAGCGCCACGGCCATCGTTCCCCTGCTGCGCCGCATGAACAAGACCGTCGCCGCCTTCCATGTCAATGCCTCGGGGACGCGCCGCACCCAGCACCCCACCTCATTCGAGCGCATCGCTATCGAGTTCGTCCTGACCTCGCCGGACGCCGTGCCCGCCGATCTGCAGAAGGTTGCCCGCATGGCCGAGGAGAGCATCTGCCCGGTCTGGGCCATGCTCAAGGGCAACGTGGAAATCGTCCCGTCCTTTAAGGTCGTCGCCGCGTAGAACAAAACGCCGGCTGCGGCTCAGGCGCCCGCACGCGCCGGCGTCTCCTCGCCGCGCAGGGAGTGCGGGCCGGCGCCGGTGATCGTGACGCGCGTGAACGTGCCGATCGCGGCCTGCGAAGCGAAATTGACGACGCGGTAGCTCTCGCTGCGGCCGATCATCTCGCCGGCCTTCTTCGGATGCTTTTCGCAGACCAGCACGTCGAGTGTTTGTCCGAGCAGCCTGCGGTTGTTTTTCAGCTGGATGGCGGCCTGTTTCTCCTGCAGGGCATATAATCGTTCCTTGACCCGCTGAGCGGGAACGCCGGCCGCCAGAACGGCGGCCTTGGTGCGCTGGCGCGGCGAATACATAAACGAAAAGACGGAATCGTATTCCACCTGGTCGAGCAGGGAGAGGGTGAGATGGAAATCGCGCTCGCTTTCGCCGGGAAAGCCCACGATGAAGTCGGAGCTGAATTTCATTTCCGGAATGGCGCGGCGGTAGGCGCGGACGATCGCCAGGTACTGGGCGCGGGTATAGGCGCGGTTCATTTTTTTCAGGATGCGCGTCGATCCCGATTGGGCCGGGAAATGGATGTGGCGGGCGATGTTGCGGTTCCCGGCGAGCACGTCGATCAGCTCCGGCTCGTGGTAGCCGGGGTAGGAGGTGATGAAGCGGATCCAGGGCACCGGCAGGCGGGCGAGCCGCTGCAGCAGGTCGGGGAAGCGCTGGCCGCCGGCAGGCTCGTGCCAGTGGTTGACGTTCTGGCCCAGCAGGACGATCTCCTGGTAGCCCCGGCCGGCCAGGTACTCGGCTTCGCGCAGGATGGCGGCCATGGGGCGGTGCTTTTCGCGGCCGCGGGTGAAGGGGACGATGCAATACGAGCAGAAATTGTCGCAACCCTCCATGATGGAGACATAGCCGGTGACGGCGCTGCTGCGCGCTTCGGCCGCGGGGACCAGTTCCTGCCAGCGGCGGCTGAAGCCCACGGCGGTCGCGGGGCGGCCGCCGGCGAGCAGTTCGTCGACGATTTCGCCGATGCGGTAGAACTGGTGAGTGCCGACGACGTAATCCACCCTGACTTTTTTGGCGAAGAGCGCCTCGTTCTCGGCCTGGGCCACGCAGCCGGCGATGATGATCTTTTTGCCGGACGGGAAACGGCCTATGTAGGAGAATATCTTTTCCTGGGGCTTGGCGCGCACGGCGCAGCTGTTGACGATGATGATGTCGGCTTGCTCTTCCGCGGCAACGGTCAGTCCTTTGGCTTCCAGCAGGTGGCGGATCTTTTCCGAGTCGTTGACGTTCATCTGGCAGCCGAAGGTCTTGATGAAAAAGGTCATCTTTTGGCGCGATCCAGGAGCAGCTCGGCGGCTTTCAGCACGTCGGCGTTGATGGTGCTGCCGGCCATCAGCCTGGCGATCTCGCTTACGCGCTCGCCCTCCTCCAGGACGACGGCCGAGCTGAAGGTCTGGTTGTCGCGGAATTCCTTGCGGATGAGGAAGTGGCGGTCGGCGAAACGGGCGATCTGGGGCAGGTGCGAGATGCAGATCACCTGGTTGGCGGCGGCGATCTTGCGCAGCTTCTCGCCCACGAACTCGGCGGTCTTGCCGCCGATGCCCGAGTCGATCTCGTCGAAGATGAAGGTGGCGCCGGACTCGTCGTTGCCGAGCGACTTGAGCACCAGCATCAGCCGCGACAACTCGCCGCCCGAGGCGACGTCCTTGAGCCGGCCCGGCGGCTGGCCCGGGTTGGAGCTGAAATAGAATTCGACGCGGTCGGTGCCGCTCTCGGCGACATTGCCGGCATCGGGCTCGATCTCTTCGCAGCGCACCTCGAAGCGCGCCTTGTCCATTTCAAGTTGCGCCAGCTCCTTGACTACCAGGGCGCTCAATTTTTTGGCGGCCCGGCTCCGCGCCTGGCGCAGCCGGGAGTGCAACTCCCGGTAGGCGGCCAGAGCGACGGCGATCTCCTTCTCCGTATCCGCCAGTGAGAAATGCAGGTTGAGCAGCTCCTCGCGCTCGAGGCGCAGCTGTCCGGCCTTGGCCATCAGGCCCTCCAGGTCCAGCTTGTGCTTGGCCTTGAGCTTTTCCAGGCGCGAGAGCTTTTCCGCCGTCTCGTTCAGC
>CAVSZS010000008.1:0-171703 GCA_963732485.1 Candidatus Aminicenantota bacterium | reverse complement strand
GTAAGCCTCTGCGCCTCATCCTCATCGGCGACGTCGTCGGCCGCTACGGCCGCCGCTTCGTGCGCGCGGTGCTGCCGCTGGTCAAGGAGAAGTTCCAGCCCGACGTGGTCATCGCCAACGGCGAGAACTCGGCCGGCGGCCTGGGCATCATCCGCCGCAGCGCCGACGAGCTCTTCGAGGCCGGGGTCAACATCCTGACCGGCGGTAATCATATCTGGGACAAGAAGGAGGCGCTCGACCTGCTCAAGACCGAAAAGCGCATCCTCAAGCCGCTCAACTTCCACGTGTCGACGCCGGGCAACGGCTCCATGGCCTACCAGACCGCCGCCGGCACCATGGTGGTGGTCGTCAGCCTGCAGGGGCGCGTGTTCATGGAGCCGGTGGTGGACAATCCCTTCGTCGCCATCGACGAGTTCCTCAAGAAAAACACGCACCCCGTCGTGCTCGTGGACTTCCACGCCGAGGCCACGGCCGAAAAGCAGGCCATGGGCTTCTTCCTCGACGGCCGGGTCAGCGCCCTGCTGGGCACGCACACCCACGTGCCGACCGCCGATGCCCGCGTGCTGGAGAAGGGCACGGCCTACCAGACCGATGTGGGCATGACCGGCTCGCTGGACTCGGTCATCGGCATGACCCGCGAGCCGATCATCAGCAAGTTCTACAGCGGCATGCACCAGAAGTTCGAGGTGGCGCAGGGCAGCCAGGTGCTGGACATGACCGTGATCGATGTCGACCCCAAGAGCGGCCGGGCGCTGCACATCGAAGCCCACCGCTATTACGAAGCGACCTATGGGAAGCAGCTTGCCTGAGTTGAAAGCGGTTGCAGCGCCCCCGCAACAGCGCCCCCGGGGCGGTCAAGAGCCATGCAGCGGAAAATAATCAAGATCACGGCCGTCATCTGCGTGGCGCTGTTCATCTATCTGATCTTCCGCGCCGATCCCAAGGAACTGCTGCGCCTGCTGGGCCGCCTCTCGCTGCTCGGGATCGTCACGCTTATCCTGCTGCGTGTTCTTTTCTGGGCCATCCGCACCTGGTCCTGGCGCATCGTCCTGTCGGGCTGCAGCTCCTGCCGGGTGCCGTTCGCCACCCTGTTCTGGGCCGAGCTGGCCGGGCACGCGGTGGGGCATTTCACCCCCTCGGCCAAGCTGGGAGGCGATGCCATCCGCGCCGTGATGCTCGGTCCCGTCCCCAAGAACCAGTCGCTGGCCTCGGTGGTCATCGACAAGACGATCGAGCTGATCGCCACCATCCTGATGATGAGCCTGGGCCTGTTCATCACCCTGCTGCGCATCCGCATGGGCGCCACCCAGCGCATCGTCTTCCTGTCGTTGACCGCCTTCACCGCCGCGCTGATCTTCGTCTTTTTCCGCAAGCAGAGGAAGGGGCTGTTCGCCTGGATCATGGGCGTCCTGAAACGGCTGCGCATCCGCTCCAAATATTTGGAAGCCAAGAGGGCGCGGCTGATCGAGGCCGACGCCATCATCGCCGACTTTTATTCCCATCACCGGCTGCGTTTCCTGAAGGCCTTCCTGCTGTACATCGCCATGATCCTGCTGTGGGCCGTTGAAATGCACCTGAGCTTCTACTTCCTCGGCTTGCGCACCATCACCCCCCTGCAAAGCTTCCTGATCACGATGCTGGGCATCGTGGCCAACATCGTGCCGGTGATCCCCGCCGGCATCGGCATCTACGACATGAGCTACCTGCCGATCTTTGCCATTTTCCGCGTCCCGCTCAGATTCGGCATCACGGTCGTCCTGCTGCGGCGGATGCTGAACCTGCTCATGGCCGTCGTCGGCCTGCTGCCCATGCTGCGCCTGAAGACGAAGCCGCCGGTTGCGGAATCCACGGCCCCGACTCTGCCCGCGCCGCCGGCAGAGACGGTTCAAAGTTAGGAAAAGTTCGACGTTCGATGTTCGAGGTTCGATGTTACAATGAGCAATTACGCGATACTCTGATACGCCATTCGCGAATTGAAGTGTTCGAGAATGATTTCGTGATTATCCGTCCGATAAGCATTTTTCGAAAAATCGAACGTCGAACGCAAACTTGCGTTCCCTACTTGTAATGGCGGGAAGTTGCTATGCCGGATCGGTTTTCTTGATCAAGCGTCAGGAAGATGTTCAACGCGAACAGGGTCAGGACGGGAACGGCGTAACTCCAGAAATACTCGATGGTGCCGTCGGTAAGCCTGTACTGCTTGATCAGCATGGCCACTGCGAAATAAAAGGTCCAGTAGCACGTCGTGTTCTTTTCCTTGAAAATGGCCCGGGTCCAGCTGAACGGGTGGTCGTTCTTGCGGTAGCGGAAAAAATTGGCCAGCACTTTGGGTACCGCCCGCCGGTATTCGTTGTAGACCTCGCCGAATTGCTTTTCGAGATAGTTCTCCTCGGAAAGGATGATGAAATAATAATTGGGGATGAAGAAGGCGTTGAAAATCGCCAGGGCGGCCGGGTTCGCGTAGGCGATCAGGACGCCGTTGTAAACGAGGAAATTGCCTACGTACAGGGGGTTGCGCACCATCGAATACAGGCCGCCGGTGTTGAGGTTTTCGGCTTTGAGAAAATTTTCCCGGCCCGAGGTGAAGGGCTTGGCATAGCCCACGGCGACGAAACGCGTCACGGCGCCGGCCAGGGCGATCAGGAAGCCGAGGAGATTCAGCCAGGGGTTGAAGCGGCCGGCAGGAAGCGGGTCGAACACGAAAAAGATGAACAGGATGACGGGCACGACGCTGATCGCCCGGAAGCGGAAACAGGCGTCGCCGATCGCCAGCTTGAGGTTCTTTTTTTCGTGAATGGCAGCGTTTTCGCCGGATGCAGCTTTCATGATCGTCTCGAGCCTCCCATGGCTTTTCTGCGGGCTTGAATCTGGTCGTAGAACTTCAAAGGTGCATTATAAGGAGAAATCGGGGAAATTGCAAGCACATACGAAAGTGTTAGTGGTAGTGTTAGTTAAGAAAAAGAGTGATTTCTTTTTTGCGATCTAATCCTTATTACCCCTGGCGTTACGTTGTTTCATTCTATTGGTTTTGCGGTGCTTTCACTACCACTACCACTATCACGATCACTATCTTCAGTCTAATATTGCCCTCCTCGTCACGCGTCACGCGTTACGCGTCACGTAGGCTCGATCTTGAGCTTAAGGTTGCCGAGAGGCGGCCGATGAGCTATAATTGGGCATGAAGAAAACCGGCATCATCCCGAATTCGCGAAGCGAGCGGGAAAAGCCTGCCCCGAACAAATGCTGACCAACGAAGAAAAAGTATTCAAGGTATCGGAGCTGACCCAGCTGCTCAAGCTGACGCTGGAAAGCCAGTTCGCCTCCATCCAGGTGCTGGGCGAGGCGTCGGGAGTGGTGCTGGCCAGTTCCGGGCATCTCTATTTCACGCTGAAGGACGCCGCCGGCGCCATGAAGGTGGCCATGTTCCGCGGCTCCCTGCAGCGCAGCACCCTGAAGAAACTGGAGAACGGCCAGCAGATCATCGTGCGCGGCTCCCTCTCGGTCTACCCGTTGCGCGGCGAGCTGCAGATCATCGCCAGCGACATGCGCCTGCAGGGCATCGGCGACATCTTCGCCGCCCTGGAAAAGCTCAAGAAGGCATACGGGGAAAAAGGCTACTTTGACCCGCAGCGCAAAAAGCCGCTGCCGCTGCTCCCCGGCCGCATCGGCGTGGTCACGTCCCCGACCGGGGCGGCCGTGCGCGACATCGTGCGCATCCTGCGCCGCCGCTTTCCGGGCATCGCCATCGTGATCTTCCCCGCCAGGGTGCAGGGGGAGGGGGCGGCCGGCGAGATCGCCGCGGGCATCGATTATTTCAACCATGCCGGAGCCGCTGCGGCGGTGGATGTGCTGATTGTCGGGCGCGGCGGCGGCAGCTACGAGGACCTTTGGGCGTTCAACGAGGCGCCGGTGGTGGAGGCCATCTTCCACAGCCGCCTGCCGGTGATCTCGGCCGTCGGTCACGAGACCGACTTCACCATCGCCGATTTCGTCGCCGACCTGCGCGCGGCGACGCCGTCGGCGGCCGCCGAGCTCGTGGTCGGCCGCAAGGACGAGTTCCTGAGCCGCATCGATTTCCTGCGCCATGGCCTCATGCGCCACATGGAAAAGGGCCTGCACGAAAGGAGGTCCGCGCTGCAGCAGCTGCGCGGCGAGTCGGCCCTGGCCGATTTCCCCGGCCGCCTGCAGGAGCTGGCCCAGAGGCTGGACGGAAGCGAGTTCGCCCTGGCCCGCCTGTTCCAGCAGTCGCTGAACCGCAAGCTCCGCCGCTGGAACCGCTCGGCGCAGCGCTTCGCCGCCTTCGCTATGGGCGGCCTGGTGAAAAACCGCGGGCTGCAGGTGCAGAACCTGCGCATGCAGGTCGGCGCCCGCTTCAGCGAGCGGCTGCAGCGGCAGCGGGAAACGATCGGGGTGCTGGCCTCCAAGCTGGCCGCCATGAACCCGGAAACCATCCTGGCCAGGGGCTATTCCATCACCACCGACAGCGAGCAGCGGGTCGTGCGCGACGCCGCCGTCCTGGCCGTTGACGACAGCATCCATATCCGCTTCGCGCGCGGCTCGGCCGCGGCCAAAGTGATCAAGGAGTGAACCATGAAGAAAGAGACGCTCGATTTTGAAGGGGCGCTGCAGAGGCTGGAAGCGATCGTGCAGAAGCTGGAAGCCCCCGACGTCCCGCTGCAGGACGGCTTCGTCCTCTACGAAGAGGGGATGAAGCTGACCGCGCAGATGAAAAAAGAGCTCAACGACATCGAGAAGAAGGTGAAGATCCTGCAGAAGGACGCCAAGGGCGACCTGCAGGAAGCCGACTTCGAGCCCGAGGAAAATGAATGACTATCTGCAGGGCCTGACCGCCGCCGTCGACCGCGAGCTGCTCTCCGGGCTGGACCCGCGCCGCGGGACGCTGGAAGCCGCCATGCACTACGCCCTGACGGTGAGCGGCAAGCGCCTGCGGCCGCTGCTCTTTCTGGCCCTGCTCGACGCCAGCCGCCAGGAGGCGCTGCGCCAGGTCGGCCTGGCCTCGGCCCTGGAGATCATCCACACGTATTCGCTGATCCATGACGACCTGCCGGTGATGGACGACGACGACCTGCGCCGCGGCATGCCCACGGTGCACAAGCAATTCAATGAGGCGATCGCGCTCCTGGCCGGCGACACCTTGCTGACCTTCGCCTTTGAAAAGATCGCCGCCGCGCCGCTGGCGCCGGACCGGGTGGTGGAGATCATGGCCATCGTCACCCGCTGCATCGGCAAGGATGGCATGGCGCAGGGGCAGGCGTTGGACCTGGAATTCGCGGGCCGGGCCGACGCCATCGCCGGGATCCACCGCCTGAAGACCGCGGAGCTGATCAAGGGCTCGCTGCTGGCGGCGGCCGTAGTCGCCGGCTTCGATGCCGGGCGGCGCCGCCTGCTGGAGCAGGCCGGCATCGCCCTGGGCCTGGGCTTCCAGCTGGCCGACGACCTGCTGGACATCACCGGCGACGAAACGGAGGCGGGGAAGAAACTGCGCAAGGACAGCGGTAACCAGAGCCCCAACGCCGTTCTGTATTTCGGCCTGGATGCGGTGCGCGCCCGCATCGACGAGCATTACCGGGAAGCCAGCGCCCGGATCGGCGAGCTAGGCATCGACTTTCCGCCCTTCCTTTTCCTGATGAAGAGCATGCTCTATCGGAGCCAATGATGGCGCTTCTGGAAACGATTTTTTCCCCGGCGGACGTCAAGAAACTCAGCCTGGACGAGCTGGCCGGGCTCTCGGACGAGATCCGCGAGCTGCTGGTGCAGGTGGTGGCGCAAAACGGCGGGCACCTGTCGTCCAATCTGGGGGCCGTCGACCTGACCCTGGCCCTGCACCGGGTGTTCGACGCGCCGCGCGACAAGATCATCTGGGACATCGGCCATCAATGCTACACGCACAAGATCATCACCGGCCGCCGCGACAGGATATTCACCATCCGCAAGAAAGGCGGGCTGCTGGGTTTTCCCGACCGCGATGAGAGCGAATACGACGTACTCAATACCGGCCACGCCTCCACGTCGCTGGGTTTTGCCTCGGGCCTGGCCATCGCCCGCGACCGTCTGGGGGAGACGCATCATATCGTCACCGTCATCGGCGACGGGGCGCTTACCGGCGGCGTGGCCCTGGAAGCGCTGAACCACATCGGCCAGGTCAAGCAGCGCCTGATCATCGTGCTCAACGACAACAAGATGTCGATCTCGCCCAACGTCGGCGGCATCTCGCGGCACCTGAACTACCTGGTCTCCGGCCGCCCCTACATCCGCTTGAAGGAAGTGATTCAGAACGTCCTCAAGTCCATCCCCGGCGTGGGCATGCCCATGTACGAGCTGGCCAAGAAGGTCGAGGTGCTGATGCGCACCATGATGGTCCCCGGATCCCTCTTCGACGAGCTGGGCATCAAGTACATCGGGCCGGTCAATGGCCACGATTTCCGCGAGATGCAGAAAGAGTTCACGACGGCGAAAAAGTACGATTTCCCCGTGCTGCTGCACGTGGTGACACGCAAGGGGGAGGGCTACGTGCCGGCTTCCCAGGACCCCAGTTCCTTCCATTCCTCCTCCCCGTTCAACATCGAGAACGGCACGTTCATCGGCCGGGAAAAAACCCCTTCGTATTCGCGGGTCTTCGGCCGCAGCGTGCGCCGGCTGGTCGAGCTGGACCGGCGCGTCGTCGCCTTGACGGCGGCCATGCCCGAGGGCACCGGGCTGGACGAAGTGCAGAAGGATTTCCCGGGGAACTTTTTCGACGTGGGCATCGCCGAGCAGTACATGTTTGATTTTGCCGGCGGCCTGGCCTTGGGCGGATTCAAGCCCGTGCTGGGGGTCTATTCCACTTTCCTGCAGCGCGCCATCGACCAGGTGATCCACGACGTCTCGCTGATGCGCCTGCCGCTCGTGGTCGGCCTTGACCGCGCCGGGCTGGTGGGCGGCGACGGCCCCACCCATCAGGGCCTCTACGACATCGCCCTGCTGCAACCCGTGCCCAACATCGTGCTCATGGCGCCCAAGGACGAAAACGAGCTGCAGCACATGGTCTATACCGCCAGCCGCCTCGACCGGCCCGCCTTCATCCGCTATCCCAAGGAGCCGGGCCGCGGCGTGCCTCTGGACGAGGAATTCCGCGAGCTGCCCCTGGGTCGGGCCGAGGTCATGCGTCGCGGCGACCGGGTACTGGTCCTCGCCGTCGGCCCGCTGGCCTACCGCGCCCTGGAGGCAGCCGAGCGCCTCGCCGCCTCTGACGGCATCGAGGCCACCGTGGTCAATGTCCGCTTCCTCAAGCCGCTTGACCGGGAGCTGATCTTCTCCCTCGGCGCCGCCATCCCGCGCATCGCCACTGTCGAGGACGGAACGGTACGCGGCGGCTTCGCCGCCATCGTCCGCGCCGAATTTCTGGACAGCGGCGACCGCGCGCACGAGTTCATCGCCCTGGGCGTCGGCGAGGACAACCTGCCCCTGGCGTCGCGCGAGGAACTGCTGGCGCAATGCGGCCTGGATGCCGATGGCATCTACCGCCGCTTGCGCGCCTTCGTCAAGGGCGCGTAGTTCCGGCCTGCCCCGGGGTGTTCGCGCCGTTGCTTCCGGCCGGGGATAGTTTTTGCCGCAGCAGGTAGTAAAAAAAAGGCAGGTCACGGATCAAGTATCGTTTCCACAGCCGCCGCGGCTCGTGGAGCAGCCGCCACAGCCATTCCAGCCCGCGGCGTTGCATCCAGCGCGGCGCCCGCTTCATCCGTCCCGAGAAATATAGGAAGCTGCTGCCGACCTCGATGGCCAGGGGGATGCCGCAGGCGGCCAGGTGCTGCGCGATCCACGTCACCCCCTTGGGATACCCCAGGGACACGAACAGGATGTCCGGCTTCCTCTCGCGGAGCAGGGAGCGGATGGCGTTGGCCTCTGCAGGTTTCTTTTCAAAGTCATAGGGGGGGAAATGCCAGCCCGCGACGCGCAGGGC
Source organism: Candidatus Aminicenantota bacterium (assembly GCA_963732485.1). Lineage (GTDB taxonomy): Bacteria > Acidobacteriota > Aminicenantia > UBA2199 > UBA2199 > UBA2199. The sequence goes on along the minus strand of CAVSZS010000008.1, from coordinate 163,743 downwards.
GGGAAAGCGGTCCCGCAGGCGACGGGCCGCCTCAGCCGCGCAGCCGTCGGGGCCGCCGAGCAGGAATACGGAAAACCCCTTTTGGGCCGCCAGGGCGCACAGGCGCTCCATCAGGTCGGTGCCGTTGATGCGCTCGGGCAGGGGGGTCTTCAGGAAGCGGGCGGCCCAGAGCAGGGGCACGCCGTCGGGAACGGTCAAGGCGGCCTGGCGGTAGATGGAGCGCCTCTCCGGCTGCCGCAGGTTGCCCACGAGCTGGTCGACGTTGGCGGTGATGAGTTGGGCCGGGACGGCGCACTCGACCTGGGCGCAGGCCCGGGCCAGGACGTCGTCCATGTTCAGGGCGTCGATCCAGGTTCCCAGGATGTCGACGCCGCCGCTGCCCGAGCCCCCGGGCGTTTTCATCCGCCGCCCTTGTTTTCACCCGCCGCCAGGCGCCGGAACATCTCCAGGGTTTCCCGCTTCCGTTTCCGGAAGTCCACGGGTGCCGCCAGCATTCCCGCCAGAAAACGCAGGGCCAGCGCCGAGCGGATGAATGCTGCCAATCTTTTCCTTTGCCTGGGACCGCGATGCTTCGCGTACAACTGCAGGCAACCGGTGATGAAATGATCCAGGCGCATCACCGGCTCAGCGCTGCTGCCGCCGCCGTGGTGGGTGATGGTGAAGGCGGGATCGTACTCGATCGACATGCCGGCCGCCCGCACGCGCAGGCAGAGATCGGCGTCCTCGCCATAAAGGAAAAAGCGCTCATCGAACCCGTGGCAGCGGGCGAAGACGCCCTTGGAGATGACGAGGAACGATCCCTGGATGTAATCGGCGCTGCGGCGGCGCCGCTGACCCCGCCGGCGGGACAGGCGCAGTATCCGGCTCATTCCCGAGACGTTGGCGAATATCCGCGTGGCTGTTGGAAAACCGAGGGCGGTGCCCTGCAGCGCGCCATCGCGATCCAATGTCCGGCAGCCCATGACCCCGGCACCGGGGTTCCGCTCCATGAACGACAGCGCGCCGTGCAGCGTGCCGGCGTGGACGAGCGTGTCGGAGTTGAGGAAAAGCAGGAAGCTGCCCGCCGCTGTTGCCGCTCCGCGGTTGCAGGCGGCGGCAAAACCCAGGTTGGCCGGGTTCTCGATCAGGCGCACCGCGGGGAATTCCCGGCGCACCAACTCGGGGCTGCCATCGTTGGAAGCGTTGTCCACGACGATGACCTCGAAGGGAAAGGGCGGGGAATTCCGGGTTATCGAAGACAGGCAGGAGCCCAGGAGTTCGCGCGTGTTCCAGGAGACAATGATGATGCTCAGACGGATCATGCGCCGCCCCGGAACAGCGGTTGGCCGTCCATGCGTCCGTCGGTGTCTGTTCCCAGGAGTTCGAGCACGGTCGGCGCCAGGTCGACCACCCGCCCCCGCCCGCAGGGAGCGGCGCTGGGAACTCCCGGCCCCAGCCCGATAACGAAGCCGGTTGGCTGATGGCTTCCCGATTTCCAGAAGGGCGCCGGGCCCAGGCGCCCCGCTTCCCCGTCCTCGACCATGTCATTGGCGTGGCGCTCCCACAGAACGACCAGGTCGGCGTCGGGAAGCCGGCAGGCTTCCTTGCCGGGGAGCCCCGCGCGCGTGCGGATGACCTCGCGGACCAGCGGGCGGCCGCTGCGCGGATCGCGCAGGCCCAGCAAGCGTTCACTCATTTTCTGGCAGAGCGCATCGTAGCCGGCCGGGGGAACGATGCCCTGCGGCTCCCGGCCCTGGAGATTGATGCGGATGCAGCCGTCGCCGTAGCTGGGGAGAGCGAAGGCCTTCATGCCCGGCCACCAGGGCCGGTACCATGTCGCCGGCTGCCACTGCAGCGCCCCCAGGCGGCGCAGCAGGTAAAAAGGAAAACGGCAGCCCGGGATGGCGGCCGCTCGTCGGGCGAACCCCCGCAGCGGTGGCGGGAGCCAATGGGGAGGCAGGTTGGAATAATGGTCGTGCCAGATGGCTTCCGGCCAATCCTTGATCCCGGGAAGGACAATGGCTGCCGGCGCCCCGTCGTCGCCGCCAACGGCGCTGAACAGCGAACGGCCGGGGAAATTCCAGCGGAAGAGGATTTCAGGGAGGAATACCATGCTGTTCAGGTCGCACCAGTTGGCCGCGCCGCCTTCGGGCGAGAATACCAGCAGGTTCTCATCGGCCGCCATGCCGTCCAGCAGCCGGCCCAGTTCGCGGTCGGTCTCGCGGTAAACGTCCAGGAGGAAATCGGGCAGGGGCGGGTCGTTGCGCCCGAAGGCCGGGTGGGCGGGATCGCTCAGATGCCAGAAGTGGTGGCCGGCGATATGGAGCTCGCTGAAGGCCAGCAGGCTCAAGTCGGCGGGGTGTTCGCGGCGCAGCGCCCGCAGGATGGCGCCGCGGCGCCGTACGCCCTCGAGCAGAGCCGTGTGCAGGCGCCTCAGCCGCTTGCCGTCCCACCAGGAGCCGCGGTTCTGCGTGTGCCAGGCTGGGTGCGGCCCGAAGCGGCGGCGCAGCGCCGCCAGGAGCCCCGCCGGCTGCGAGCGGCCGTTGCTCATGGGTGAATGGGCACCCCAGCCCAGTACCTGCACTCCGTCGATTCCGGCGAACAGGCGGCCGCAGTGGGGCAAGTCGAACACGGTGACCCGCCGCTTCGGCGCCAGGGCGAAAAACGGCTTATGGGGGTCGAATGAGTAGGCGCCGCCGTTGCCCATGCGGTAGCCACGGGGATCGTAGCGCAGGGGCGTCCAGTAGCCGGTCTTGCCGGGGAGGCAGCCGGTCAGCAGGCTCACCCACGGGCTTTCATTGCCATATAGGGGTTGATTTTCCAGCGTCCGGAACGCTCCCCGATCGGCGATCGCCTTGAGGTTGGGCAGCAGTCCGCCGCCCGCCCACTCGCGGATGCGCTGCCAGTCGGCGGCATCCAAGGCAATGGCCAGCACTCCTGATGCCATTTCAGTACAGGGTGAGGACCGGGGGCTTTTCCCGGAAAGCGCGATACGCCCTGTCCCAGCTGGGGGACCGGCTTCCCGGCGGGTAAACGGGACTGCCGCCCCGGTGCCGGAATCGCGGACGCCGGCCGCCGTCAAGGCGATATTCCCGAAAATGACCGCACAGCGGGCATAGCCGGAGCATCTGCGCGGCCAGGTCCTCGGCAGTCGCCGGCAGGCTTTTCAATCCGATATTGAAGCCGAACACGCGGTCGATCCCGGCGCAGACGGGATGGGGATAATAGCCGCTGCGCGTCAGTCCCAGGCCGAAGATGCGGTGGATGTAACAGCCCTGGCCGTAATCGGCCCCGGCAAAGCCGGGCAGGTCGCGCGGGGCCACGTTGAATGCAAAATGCCCTTGCTCCGGGCGGGGAAACTTGGCCGAATTCTTGGTCAGCACGCCGCCGGAATGCCGTTGCAGCATCTCTGCCGCCCGCGGGCCGTGGCCGTTCGAGCAGAGCTCGATCTCGCAATCCGCATGACCGGAGCGGCGGTAGCGCTGCAGCTCGGCGATGATCTCGTCCAGCTGCGGGTGCAGGGTCGGCTCGCCGCCTTCGAGCATGATGCGGCGCCAGCGCTTGCCCGAGTCCAGGCTCTCGGAGACAAAACGGCGGACCTGCTCCAGGCTGATGCTCTCTGCCGCCGGCGCCTGGCCGGCGCCGCAGGAGCGATTGCAATCCAGGCAGGCCAGGTCGCACTCGTGCGTCAGATCGATGATGATGCGGTCGAGTCGCGAGCGGAACGGCGGACCGGCGCGCATGGCCTGCCATATCCGCGCCTGGAAGCGGCTGCGGTCGAGAAAGGCTCGCCAGCGTGGTTTGGGCATGGGCGGATTGTAAAGCAAAATATGTGAAAAGTAAAAAGTGAAAAGTGAAAAGTGAAAAGTGAAGAAGTCGCACGGCCTTTTTTTCTCTTCTTTTATTGCCGCTCCATTTCTCGTTTCACCGTTCGCTTTTCACGGTGGTAGGTCCTGGTTTCTTGACAGTTGACACTGATTTCTTTATGATGGGGACATGATCGTGGGCTATAACACCGATATCAAGTACCGCCAGGAAGTGTTCCACATCCAGACCGAGGACAAGGGGCAGGGCAATCCCCTGATCGAGACCCTGGTGTACCTGCACGGCGAGATCCTGCTCTCCCGGCGCATTTCCTACGCCCACCTGCTGGAGTCGGCCGACAAGGCCAAGAAGGTCAAAAGCCTGATGAAGACCCAGCATGACCAGGTCATTTCCGAGCTGAAGGAAGGGCGGTTCTCGCACTTGATGTCCATGGACACCCAGGACATCGAGGACCAGACCCTCGACGAGATGGTGCTGGAATACCTGAAGAACGAAACCCCCTGATCGATGTCCCAACGCGTCCTGCTCATAGACGGCATGTACCTGGTGTTCAGTTCGTTCTACTCGCACCACAACATGCGCACCTTGCAGAATGAGCCCACCGGCGCCGTGTACGGCTTCATCAGCCGCATGGAGAGCCTGATCAAGGAGTTGCACCCCGCGCGCCTGGCCGTCGCCTTCGATGGCAAGGAGAAGACGTTCCGCCGCGAGCTGTATCCCGAATACAAGGCCAAGCGCCAGCTGCCTCCCGAGGAACTGCTGCAGCAGCTCCCTGCCGTGCGTGAATACCTGGCCGGCCGCGGCATTCACTCCCTGGATAAGCCGGGCCTCGAGGGCGACGACATCATCGCGCTGTTGGCCCGGCGCTATGCCGACGCCGGCGACGAGGTGCTGATCTTCTCCGCCGACAAGGACCTGTTCCAGCTGGTGGGCGAACGCGTCTTCATCTACCACCCCAAGTTGAAAAAAAAGCTGGGCCGTTCCGAAGTCAAGGAATTCTTCGGCGTGTTCCCCGAGCAGATCGTCGGCTACCTGTCGCTGGCCGGCGACGCCTCGGACAACATCCCCGGCATTCCCGGCGTCGGCGACAAGACGGCGCTCAAACTGATCGAAAAGTTCGGCAGCCTGGACGCCATGCTGGACAACCTGGACCAGGTCGAGGGCAAGCTTCAGGAGAAGATCCGCAGTCACCGGCACTTGTTCGCGCCCTGGCGCCAGCTGCTCGATTTCGCCTGCATTCCCGAGGTGGATCTGGAGCTGGAGCTGCCGCCTTTCGCGCCTCGCTGCGACGATCGCCTGCTGGGCCTCTTCCGCCGCCTGCAGTTCGGCAGCCTGCTGAAAAAGATGGGCGGCGACGAGCCCGCTTCCGCCGCAGCGGGCGATGACGCGGCGGCGCCCGTGCGCCTGTTGGAAAAAGCCTCCCAGCTGCGGGAACTCGCCGCCAGGATCCAGGCAGCTGGGAGCTTTGCCTGGGACATCGAGACCACGGCGCTCGAGTTCCACAAGGCCGATATCGTCGGCGTGGCGTTGGCTGTCGCCGGCGAGGGCTACTATGTTCCTTTCCTGGTACCGCAAGCGGAAGCCGGCCGTTTCCAGCTGACATTCGCTGATTTCGCGAGAGAGATGGCCGGCGTCTTCGCCGACGCGGCGATCAAAAAGACAGGGCATAACCTGAAGTTCGACATGCTGCACCTGCGGCAGCATGGCCTGACCGTCGCCGGCGTCGAGCACGACACCATGATCATGTCGTATCTCCTTTTCCCCAACCGCCGCTCGCACCAGCTCAAGGAGTTGAGCGCCGAGTTCCTGGGGGTGCGCCAGGTCACGTATGAAGAGCTCGTCGGCAAGGGAAAAGCCAAGGTGCCGCTCGCCGAGGTGGCGGTGGCAAAAGTCGGCAGCTACTGCCTCGCCGACGCCGAATGCTCGGGGCGGCTGGTGGAAAAGCTCCTGCCCATGCTGACCGGGAAGAAGCTCCTCGGACTCTACCGCGACGTCGAGGTGCCGCTGGCCCGGGTGCTGCAGGACATGGAGTGGCACGGCATCGGCGTCGACCGGGCATTTTTGCAGGCCGCCGACGCCCGCCTGAGCGGGCAGATCGTCGTTGCCGAAAAGGAGGCCCGCGAGCTCGCCGGCTATGATTTCAACCTGAATTCCCCCCAGCAGCTGGCCGAACTGCTGTTCGACAAAATGGGGCTGCCGCAGAGCAAGAAGACGCGCAAGACCGGAGCGCAGTCGACCGACATCGAGGTGCTGAACGAGCTGAAGGGCTTCCCGATCGTGGAACGGATCATCGCCCACCGCACCTATAAAAAGCTCCATGCCACCTATGTCCAGGGCTTGCTGGAGAACCTGGACGGACGGGACCGCGTCCATACCCAGTTCAACCAGACGGTCACGGCCACCGGCCGCCTCTCCTCATCCAATCCCAACCTGCAGAACATTCCGGTCGGCGACGTGGCCGGCCTCAACCTGCGGCGGGCCTTTGTCGCCGCCCCGGAGCGCCTGCTGCTGTCAGCCGATTATTCGCAGATCGAGCTGCGGGTCATGGCCCATTTTTCCGGGGATGAAACGTTGAAGCGGGCGTTTACCGAGGGTGCGGACATTCACCAGCGCACCGCCGACCTGGTATTCGGCGCCGATCTCTTCGCCCGTCGCCAGGAGCTGCGCCGGCGGGCCAAGATCATCAATTTCTCCATCATCTACGGCAGCGGCGCCTACTCCCTGGCCAAGGAACTGGGGGTGAGCTTCGCCGAGGCCAAGGATTTCATCGGGCGTTACTTCGAGACCTATAGCGGCGTGAAGCGCTTCATGGAAAAAGTGGTCGCCGGGGCCGAGCAGGACCCCGAGGTGCGCACCCTGGCGGGCCGCTTCCGTCCCATCCCCGAGGTGCAGAGCTCCAACCGCACCGTCAAGGAGAACGGCAACCGCATGGCCATCAATACCATCATCCAGGGCAGCGCCGCCGACATCATCAAGATGGCCATGATCCGCATCCACGAGCGCCTGCGCCCGCTGCAGAGCCGCCTGCTGCTGCAAGTCCACGACGAGTTGGTCTTTGAGTTCCCGCGCGCAGAAGAGAAGACGCTGGCCGCCCTGGTGCGCCAGGAGATGGAGAACGCCGCGCCGCTGGATGTGCCCCTGATCGTGAGCCTGAAAAAAGGGGAGAACTGGGCCGACATGGGCGTGCTCGGGGAGTAGCCTTGAAAGAGATCGATGCCGCAAAGTTCAGGGAAATCATCAAGCGCGGCATGGAAAACCTGTTCCGCGATCGCGAGCTCCTGAACCGCATCAATGTCTTCCCGGTAGCCGACGGCGACACCGGCGACAACCTGGTGCACACCCTTACCCCTGTCTACAATGAGATCGACGCCATCAACGAGGAGCGCCTCGATGACCTGGCCGCACGGCTGGCCCAGGCGATGCTGCTGTCGGCCAAGGGCAATTCCGGGGTCATCTTCGCGCAGTTCTTTTTTGCTTTCGCCCAGGCTATGAAGGGCCTGGCGACGATCGGACCGGCCGATTTCAGCCTGGCCATGGAAAAAGCGGTGCGCGAGACCTACGCCGCCGTGGCCGATCCCCGCGAAGGGACGATCCTGACCGTGCTGCGCCATACGGCCGAGGAATTCAAGCGCCTGGCCCTGAGCGGCGAACGCTACCAGGTGATCTTCGAAAAGGCGATCATCAAGGCCAAGGAGATCCTGGAAAAAACCCGCGACATCCTGCCGCAGATGAAGAAGGCCCGCGTGGTCGACGCCGGCGGGCTGGGCTTCTTCCTGTTCTTCAAGGGCATGGCCGCGGCGGTAAGCGGCCGGGACAAAGACAGGGAAGACGCCGGCGGCGCCGCCCTGGAGCCCGCGCCACGGGCCGTGGACGTTTCCGAGCTGGCCTATTGCGCCGAGTGGGTGCTGCGCCCGCGCCGGGAGCGCGATTTCTTCATGGAACTGCTGAAGGGGCGGGGAGATTCGCTGCTGATCGCCGGCGACGCCGACCTGTTCCACCTGCACCTGCATACCGACGACCCGGATGGCGCGCAAGCGCAGATCGCTCCCTACGGGGAGATCCTCTCGCGCAAGGTCGATTCGTTGCGCCCGGAGCCGGGAGGCCGTCCGCAGCTCGACGTTGCCCTGCTCATGGATTCTGCCGTCGACATCCCCGCGGAAACGGAAAAAGCCATGGCCGTCGGGGTCGTGCCCCTGCAGATCCTGCTCAACGACCGTTATGTCCGCGACCGTTTCGAGATCGGCAAGGAGGATCTGTACCGCCGCATGCGCGCCGAAAAGGACCTGGTGGTCAAGACCTCGCAGCCGGCGCCCCGGGATTTCACCGCTGCTTTCGCAGCGGCGCTGGCCCGCAAGCAACGGGTGCTATTTTTCAGCCTATCCTCGCTCCTGAGCGGATCGTTCCAGAACGCGCAGGCAGCGGTGCGCCGGTTGCCGGCAACCGACCAGGCCCGCATCCGCGTCATCGACACGCTCAACGTCTCGGCCGGCAGCGGCCTGCTCTTCTGCCGCGCCCTGCGGCTCCTGCAACAGGGCATGGACTCCGAACAGGCGGCAGCGGAGATCGAGAGCCGGCGCCGGGATGTGGTTTCCCTGGGCTACGTCGAGTCCCTGGAGTACGCCGTGCGCGGCGGCCGCCTGCCGGCGGCGGCCGGGGCCATCACCCGCCTGCTCGGCATCCGCCCCCTGGTCGCCTTCGAGAACGGAAAACTGGTCAAAAAAGGAGCCCTGCTCGGCGCCCGCCACAAGGAAAGGAAAGTGGTGCGCCGATTCCTGAAAAAACTCGATGCGACCCGCTCCTATTCCCTGGGCATCGTCTATACCGACAACCCGCAAGCCGCCTTGCAGCTGGAGGACGAGCTGGCCAGGTCGCCGCTGAAGATCTCCACGATGTACCAGGCCGTCGGCGCCGCCGTCCTCGGCGCCCACGCCGGACCGGGAACGTTCTGCCTGTTCGCCCTGGCCGATGATTGAGCCGCTGGCGGCAAGGAGAAGCAGCATGGAAGAGAAGATCAAGCTGGGCATCAGTTCCTGCCTGCTGGGAAACAAGGTGCGCTTCGACGGCGGCCACAAGCTCGATTCGTTCCTGGTCAGCACCCTGGGCCAGTTCGTGGACTACGTGCCGGTCTGCCCGGAGCTGGAGTCGGGGTTCCCGGTGCCGCGCGAGGCTTTCCGCCTGGTCGGGGATCCGGAGAAACCGCGGCTCGTCACCCGCCAGACCGGGGTCGACGCCACGCCGCAGATGGAGCGCTGGATCGCGACTGAGCTGCCGCAGCTGGAAAGGGAGAATTTATGCGGCTTCATCTTCAAGAGCAAGTCGCCTTCCAGCGGCATGGAGCGGGTCAAGGTCTACAACGACAAGGGCATGGCCGAGAAGAAGGGTGTGGGCATCTTCGCCAGGGCGTTGATGGCACGGCTGCCGCTGCTGCCCGTGGAGGAGGAAGGCCGCCTGCAGGACATCGACCTGCGCGAGAACTTCATCGTGCGCATCTTCGTCTACCGCCGCTGGCGCGCGCTCCTGGCCGCCGGAGCCACGGCGGGACGCCTGGTCGATTTCCAGCGCCGACACAAGCTGCTGCTCATGGCCCACAGCCCGGAAATGGCCCGCCGGCTGGGCAAGCTGGTCGCCGCCGCCGGGGCAAGGCCGCTGGCGGGAATCCTGCCCGAATACGAAGCGCTGCTGCTGATGGCGTTGAAGCAGAAGGCCACGGTGCGCAAGAACGTCAACGTGCTGCAGCACATGTTCGGCTATTTCAAGAAACAGCTCGACGATTTTGAGAAAAAGGAAATGCTGGCCATGATCGAGAACTACCGCCAGAACCTCATCCCCCTGATCGTGCCGTTGACGCTGTTAAAGCATTACATCGACAAGTTCCAGGAGCCGTATTTAAAAGATCAATATTACCTGGACCCGCACCCGCTGGAGCTGAAGCTGAGGAACCACGCGTAGTGAGTCCAATGTGAAGATCTCGGCGTAAGGCTTAGGGTGTAAGGTGTAAGGGAAGAAAATCCCAAGCCTCACGCCTTACGCCTTACACCGTACGCCGATATCCATTATTTCCTGGGGAACCAGGGCACGAACCTGGACGTGCGCTTTTTATACTCCTCCCAGTCGGGGCGGCCGGCGTATTTCTTTTCGAGCAGGGGCACGCCGGAGACGAAAAGCAGCAGCAGGGTGATGGCCAGCGGGCCGATCAGGCCCAGCCAGCCGTGGGGAGCGGAGAGGGCGATGACGCCGATGCCCCACCACAGGGCGGCCTCGCCGAAGTAGTTGGGGTGGCGCGTAACGCTCCATAAGCCGCCGGTCATGAGCGTGCCGCGGTTGGCCGGGTTCCGGATGAATGCCGCCAGCTGGCGGTCGCCGACGGTCTCGAACAACAAACCGGTCAGCCAGATTCCCGCGCCCAGCCCGTCCAACAGGTTCAGCGGCGGCTGCTCCTGGCCGACGATCAGCAGCAGCGGCGTCGCGACCAGCAGCATGAGCAGCCCCTGCAGCATGAATATCTGGAAAAAACTCCTGAGGATGAAATTATTCCCCCAGGCGCGGCGCCAGGCGGCATAGCGGAAATCTTCCTCTCTTCCCCGGTTGCGCGCGTATATGTGCAGCGCCAGGCGGCCGCCCCAGATCAGCACCAGCGCCAGGGCCAGCCACCCCCTGGCCCGGCCGTGGCCGGAATTCAGGAAGATCACGGCGCTGACCAGGATGAAGCCCGCGCCCCAGGCGATATCGACGACGCCGTTGTTTCTGCGGGCCAGGGCCACCAGGAAGACGGCCGACATATACAGGAAAACTACCAGCGCGGCCAAGGAAACGACATGGACCATGATCTCCTCCCTGCCCGGGGATCGTCGCTTACGCTTCCGGGATGCGCTTCATTTTAACCAGTTGCTGCCTGGCGCGCAAGGCGCTCTTCTCCTTGTCCTTGATCTCCAGCATGATGTCGAAATCCATCCCGGCAACGGCGGTGATGAAGCGGGCAAAATGCCGCAGATCAATGCTCTCGGCGTGGCTGCCTTTTCGCGCGTTTTTCTTTTGCGAGCTGTAGTCGACCATGGGTAAACCATCCGATTTTTTCCAGGTAGCCGCCGCCATGGCCAGGGCCGCGGCCGTCCCCTCGCCGCGATTGTTCAAGCGGTGGTGGAACGAGTCGAAGAGAACGGGGACGCCGGTGCGGCGGCTGATCATGAGGCAGTCGGCGACGCTGTACAGGCGGTCGTCGTTCTCCACGGTCAGGCGGCGGCGGACCGTTTCGGGCAGCTTCTCGAAACGGGCGCAGAAGCGGTCGATGCTCGCGGGCTTGTCGTTGTAGACGCCGCCGGCGTGGACCTGGATGCGGGCCGTGTTGTCCAGCCCCAGCAGGTCAAGGACGCGGGCGTGATAGCCGAGCTCGGCGCAGCTGCGCCGGAAGATGTCCTCGTCGGGCGAGTTGATCAGGGTGAATTGGTCGGGGTGCATGGAGATGCGCAGCGATCCGGCGCGGATGACCCTCCCCAGCGCGGCGAAGCGCGGTGCGAACTCATCGGGCCAGGGGAAGGCGCAGACCGGGTGCGAAGCGAAGGGGACCAGGTCGGAGGTGATGCGCAGGAACAGAAGCCCGTGATCGCGGTTGTACTCCAGCTGGCGGCCCAGGCAGTCGAGGTTCTGGAGCACGGTCTCGGCGAGGCGCCCGGGCGAGTAGGAGGCCAGACGGAAGGTGTGGCCGGGCGTGCAGCCGAGAGAGCGGTTGAGGCAGGGATAGCCTATTTTCATCGTGTTTTTTTCCCGACGGCCAGCGCCGCCCGATGCAGGCGGCCGTTGATCGCGTCTTCAGCGGCCCTGGCTTCCGGGAGGACCTCCTCCCAGACGGCGGCATCCTCCATGCACAGGTAGAGCGGGATATCCCGGGAAACCCGGGAGCGGATCTCGTCGCGGATGAAGCGGAACAGCTCGAGACGCAACGGCATGAAGTAGCGATACTTTTTGTCCGCGCCCTCGATCAACTCCCCCCAGAAAAGCTGCGATCCCGGCCGGCGCAGGATGTGTTTCCTCAATTCCGGGGGAAAGCGCAGCGCCCCCAGGCTCCACCAGGCGACGCGGTTGGGGCGGAGCACGCGCGCCAGGGTGGCGATGAGCCCGCGATACTGCTCCCGCCAGCCGGGGAACAGGACCAGCGGGTCAAAATGGATGCCGACCTTGTAGCCCTTCTCCTGGACGGCGGCCAGGGCCCGCAGCCGCCGCGACAGGACGGGAGCGCGATGTTCCTCGCCGCGGGCCAGGGCGGCCGGGTTCAGCGACCAGGAGACGACGATGTTGGGTGGTGGCCCCGCGATGTCCAGCAGGGAGCCGACGGCGTCCGATTTTGTCTTGAACTCGAAGACCGCGGCGGGGAAGTCGCGAAAAAGCTCGATGATGCGGGCGGCGCTGGGAAAGGCAACCTCATAGGCCAGGGAATCGCTCAGCTCGCCCGTGCCGAGGCGCGCGCGGGGGTGGCCGGCGAGAAAGGCATGGAGCTCGTCGCAGAGGTCGGGCCAGTTCGTGTAAAAGACGGGTTTGTCTTTGTCGTCCAGGTAGGCCTGCAGGATGCAATAGCTGCAGTCGAAAGGGCAGCCGCTCTGCAGGTTAATGTTGAAATAGCCGCAGGAGACCGCCCCGGGGGAACAGGGGCAGGACTTGATGAACGGGCCATGCTTCACGGTTTCGTTCCCGGGCTTCATGCCGATGATTATAAGCGAAGGCGGCGGCCGTGTAAATCGGGCAAGACCGGCCCGCGTGGGCGATGAATCGCTCAGGCGGCGACCGTGTCGAGAGCGGGGCTTCTGTGTTATAATCTTCATAATGAAAATGCGGATCCGCTCATGAAGAAACCCCCGGCAATGAAGATCGCCTGGCTCGTTCTGTTCTTCCCGGGGCTGCTGGGCATCGTCGGCGCCGGTTGCCGGACGCGCCAGACCGCTCCCCGGGGCCTGGTGATGGCCGATATGGTTTTCGACGCCGGCGCGGCCCAGGAAAAGCGTCTCGGCGAGTTGTTGGGCGACAGGGATTCGTACCTGGGCAGGATTTTCAGGACCGGAAAGCTCAATGTTCTGCTGCCCGCAAAAAAATGGACGGGACGGGTGAAGGAGAACGGAGTTTCGCGCCAGGCGCTGTTTTTCGTGGACGACATGCGCGGGCGCTGCCGGGTAAAAACCAACGGCGAAAGGAAGATCGCGTTCTCCATATTCAACCCGAACGGGTCGCGACTTGTGTACAGCATGTACTTCGCGAGGCATAAAAGGGAAAAGCTGGTCTTTCGGAAAGAATTCACCAGCGAGCAGGCGTTCAGCGGCGAGATCTCCCTGGACGGCACGCGGTCCGATTTCGACATCGTCCTGGAAACGCGCGGGCAGGGGCTCGGTGCCTGGATCAATCCCCAGTTCGTCGGCCGCAAGCGCGAACCGCGAATCTCCATCGTGATCGTCCTTGATTCCGTCCGCGCCGACCACACCTCGTTGTACGGCTATCCGCGGCAAACGACGCCGGCGCTGGAGAAGCTGGCGCTGGACGCGCGCGTGTTCCGCAACGCGTATTCTTCCACGAGCTGGACGCTGCCCGCCCACGTCTCGCTGTTCAGCGGCAGGGACCTGCTGGGCCATGGCGTCCTCGGACCCCGCGACCGCATCAATGAGAGCTACCCGCTCCTGGCCGAGGTGTTCCAGCAGAACGGCTTTGCCACCGCCGCCTTCACCGGCGGCGGCTTCGTGGACGACCGTTTCGGTTTTTACCGGGGATTCCAGGTCTATTCGAACAAGCCGGGCGGGGTTTTCCTCAAGGATTCGTCCGAGCGGGTGCTGAAGCATTTCAAGAGTTTCGCCGAAGCCGCCTGGGGCGAGGACTTGTTCGTTTTCCTGCACACCTACCAGGCGCACGCGCCCTACAAGTTCCCCGGCAGGTTCAAGGGGGCCATCAACGCCGATCTCCGCTCCAACCTTATCGGGCCGGTGAATTTCCTGAGCAGCAAGAGAAGCGCCTGGTTCAAGCCCATCGATCCCGCCGGCCGACAGGCGCTGGTGGACACCTACGATACGGCGATTTTTTACGCGGACCAGGCCCTGATCGCCGGCGTGGTCGGCTTTTTAAAGGAAAAAAGTGCGTATGAGCGGGCGACGATCGTGGTCGCCAGCGATCACGGCGAGGAGTTTTATGACCATGGCGGCTGGGAGCACGGGCACAGCCTTTACAACGAGCTGATCCGCATCCCCCTGGTGATCAAATACGCGGAAAACCGGCGCCGCGGGAGCGACGAGTCACTGACCTCGATCGCGGATGTTCCCCGCTTGCTGCTGCAGGGGAGCGGCTTGCGGACCGACCCGGCATATTTTCCCGGCGTTGCCGACGGGGATCGGCGTGTCCTGCCCGTTTCCCTGCCGGTTTCGCCGATCATCCAGGAGATCCCTACCCGGGTTTCCTTCGTCGACGGCCGTTACCATTTCATCTATAACATCATCGACCGCCAGGCGCTGGAAATTTTCGATCCGCCGCCGCGCGACCTGCCGGTCTATGAGTTTTATGAGCGCCGCGATACCCTGGAAACACAAAACCTGGCGGCTGGCCGGTCGCCGGCCTTGAAGCAGTTTCATGATCGGCTGGCGTCTTACCTGCGGCAATTGCGCCAGTCGCGCGGGCGGCAGCAGGAGATCGACGAAAACCTCAGGCGCGAACTGAAAGCCTTGGGGTATCTGAACGACTGAGCGCCCGCGCCCTCGGCCCGGGGCCGCCGCGGCCGTTCTGCTTAAAATTTCTGGATCTTTGCTACCGTGATCTCGTCCTGGCCGTTGTACTTGCCGTTGAGGTCCTTGTAGGACATGAGCGGCAGGTCGGAGCTTTCGATAAAGATGACCTGGGCGATGCCCTGGCCGGCGTGGAGGACGGCGGGACGGCTGCCGCAGTTGGCGATGGAGATGGTCAGGAACCCCGTCCATTCCGGCTCCAGCGGCGTGACGTTGACCAGTATTCCGCAGCGGGCGTAGGTCGATTTGCCGAAGACCAGGCCGAGGACCTTTTTCGGCATGCGGAAATACTCCATGCTCCTGCCCAGGATGAAATGACCGGGCTGGATGAGAATGGCGTCCTCGCTCAGGGTCTCGAAGTCGGCCTCCGTGACCCGGTGCGGGTCCAGGGGCGCCGTCGTGGCCGCGGGACGGCGGTAGGTCCGGTCCAGCCGCATGTCGTAGCCGTAGGGGCCCAGCCCGTAAGAAATGACGCCGGAGCGCACCGATGAGGCGATGAACGGCTCGAGCAGGCGGTTCTGCTCCGCTTCTTCCCGGATCCAGCGCGAGGACTTGAGCATCAGACGATCGTGTACTTGGAGACCTTGTTGCTGATCAGGTAATACAGCTTGCTCAAGTACTTGATGTCATTGATCAGGTCCTTGGAGAACTTGAACAGGTACTTGACGTAGTTGGTCTCCTCGCCCAGGCGCAGCTTGTTCTCGAATTCCAGGGTGAAATCGCGCAGTTCGACCATCAGGTTTTGCAGGTGCAGCAGGTTGTCGATGGTCTCGATGAGGGTGACGGTGGGAGCGTTTTTCAGGTCGCCCTTGGGGAGCAGCTTGATGCGCTCCATGGCCTCGGTATTGATCTCCTTGGCCAGGTAATCGATCTCGTCGAGATAGGGCTTCTTGTAGTCTTCGAAATAGCGCAGCTTGTGGATGGCCCGTTCCTGAATCTTGCTGTTCTGCTCCACGATGGAATGGAAGTATTCCTGGAGCCCCAGGTGCTCCTTTTCGAATTTTTTCAGGTCGATGAAGATGCGGCCCAGGTAGATCTTGTCGTTGTAGGCGCTCTGCAGCTCGTCCTGATAGTGGGAATAGAACTTGACCTCGAAGCGGGCATGGTCGTGGTAGCGCAGGCGGCCGATGAGCACATCCTGCTCGTTGACCAGGTAGTTGGCGTTCTCCTCGATCACGGCGCTGTAGACGAAGAGCGTGTTGATGATGAAATCCTTCAGGCTGTTCATGAAGTCTTCGTTCTGGTCGAGGAAGCCGGTCAGCTCCGGAAAAGGTTCGCCGCGCAGCGTGGTGTAGAAAGGGGAGAAGAGCATGTGGCCGTCTTTCAAAAACAGCTCGAAGTGGAAGTTTTCCCGGATCCTTTTGAACAGGTTGTTGTGCTGCAGCGCCGGGAAGTTGTCCAGGCGCTTGCCGTTGAATTTCTCCAAAACGTTCAAAGTTTCCACGATGGCCTCCGCGGGGAGATTATAGGCGAATGCAAGTGAAAAGTAAACAGCGAGCGACGGGGGGAAACGTGATTTTTGGGGCGGGGCGTTGACTTCGGCGCCGCGATTTTTTATCATGTATTCCATATGAAAAAAACCCGCTTCCTGACCTTTCCCGTGCTGTTCGCCCTGCTGACGCTGAGCCTGTTCCTGATCATCTACCGTCCGGCCGCGGACGCGCCGGAAATGACCAGCGCCTGCCTGGTATTTCTCACCGCCCTGTCATGGGGCGCCCTGATCGTCTTCGGCCGCCGGGAAATGAACGGGCTCAAGGTGGCCTGCGCTGCCGCCGCCCTGCTGGCCTCGATCCTGATCGTCGCCGTATTTCGCCCCTTCCCGGTCCAGCCCCTGCCGCATCTGCTGATGATCGCCCTGCAGGCGCTGGGCGGAGCCGGCATCGTCCTGTACCTGCATATCCTCAAAAACAAGGGAGAATAAATCCATGAGCGACAAGCAACCCGCCGGCCTGGCGGCAGCCCTCACGAATACCCTGCGCGAGCTCAAACAGACCTTCACGGCCTTCCTCAAGGCGCCGCGGGCGCTATGGGGGGTCAATATCCCCTACGTGTTCGAAGGGCTCGTCTATTTCGGTCTCCTGACCGTCCTGGGCAAGTATTGCTCGGAAAATGTTGTCCTGAGCGACGTAATCTCGGGCTGGGTCTATGGCGGCGTCACCGGCGGCATTACCTTCGCCATGCTGCTGTTTGGCGGCGTCTCCGACAAGATCGGGGTGCGCGTCTCGCTGGCGTTGTCGCTGGCGGTGATGATGCTGGGCTATGTGCTGATCGCCCTGTCCGGGATGCCCGCGCTCGGCAGCGGCATGGGTTCGGCCATGTTCTTCGTCATGGCCGGCGGACTGCTGCTGATCGTAGTCTCCTACGGGTTGTACATGCCGGCGGCCTATGCCGGCGTAAAGCGCTATACCAATCCGCAGACGGCCGCCATCGGCTACGCGGTGATCTACGGCTTGATGAACCTGGGAGCGTTCCTGTCGGGTTTCATCTCCTCCGGCGCCCGACGCGCTTTCAGCGGCAAATTCCCCCCCAACGGCCTGACCGCCGTTTTCTGGATCTATGCCGGCATCATGCTCTTCAGCTCCCTGCTCACCCTGCTGCTGATCACCCGCAAGGTTGACCGCCGGGCGGTCGAGCGTGTGGCCCGCGAAACGCGGGAGATGAACACCTCCGAGCAGAACCAGGCCGCCGACGCCAGGGCTGCCGCCCCCGCGAAACCGGCGGCGGCGCGCGTTCCACTCCTGCCTTTTCTCTCCTGGATCACGGCCTGCCTGGGGGCCCTGGCCCTGGTGATTCTCACGCGCCTGGGCAGGATCGTCCTGCCGGAGTATGTCCTGTACCTGCTTCTGGCTCTTACGTTCCTGGGGGCCGTTTGGGAGTTCCTGCGCCATCGTCCCGAGCATCCGTTTCGCGACGGGCGATTCGTATTTTTCATATTCATCCTCATTCCGGTGCAGACCCTGTTCGCCCACAACTGGCTGACCATCCCCTATTACCTGGACCGCGCTTTCGCCGGAACCGGCGTTAGCCGCAATTTCGAGGTGTTCGCCAACCTCAACCCCGTATTGATCTTCGTCCTCTCGCCGCTGATCGCCGCGCTGACGGCGCGCCGCAACGTCTATAAAATGATGATCGCCGGCACCTTCGTCATGGCCCTGCCCACGTTCCTGCTGGCCCTGGGGCCGAATGTCTACCTCTTCCTGCTCTTCATCCTGGTAATGTCGGTGGGCGAGGCCATGTGGCAGCCGCGTTTCCTGCAGTGGGTGGCCGAGATCGCCCCGGAAGGCAAGACCGGGCTCTACATGGGCATCGGTCAGTTCCCCTGGTTCCTGACCAAGATGCTCACTTCCCTCTACTCGGGATATGTCATCGCCCGCTATTGCCCCAAGCCCGGGCTCGGCCTGCCGATGAATACCGGCGCCATGTGGCTGATGTACGCCTTTATCGCCATGATATCGCCCGTCACCCTGGTCCTGGCCCGCAAGTGGATGGCCAGGGGCATGACGCGCAAGAGCTAGACCGCCGCGGTTCAGGCGCGAGCAGGAACGACCGACTCGCGGCGCGGGAGCGGAGGTCGCGGAACGGGCGTCCCGATCCGCCAGGCCCGCGAGGGATCACGGTCTCAGACTTTGCGATAGATATCGGGCTCGATGAAAATCTTGGTGATTTCGGGGTGCTGGCCGCGGATGTCGGCCTCGATGCCGTTGATCAGGTTGCAGATCTGCGCCGGGTTCAGGCGCGAATCGAACTCGGCCTTGACGGCCAGCAGGATGTCGTCGGCGCCCAGGTGCAGGGACCGTATATGGATCAGGTGGATGATGCTTTCTTCTTTCAGCAGTTGTCCGCGGATAAAGCGCAGCAGCTCCGGGTCGGCGCTTTCACCGATGATCAGCGATTTGGTCTCATAGCCCATCAGCAGCGCCGTGACGGCCAGCAGCACGCCGATGAGCACCGAGGCCAGGCCGTCGAAGAACAGGATGCCGGTGAAGTATTCGACCAGCAGGGCGGCCAGGGCGATGGTCAGGCCGATGAGGGCGGCGGTGTCCTCCAGGAAGACCACGACCAGCTCGGCTTTCTTGGTCTGGTGCAAATAGGCGGCGAGCCCGGTCTGCCCGCGCTCGGCGTTGATCTTTCTGAGGGCCACGCGCAGGGAGACGGCCTCGGCCAGGATGGCGACGGCCAGGACCAGCAGGGCGACCGGCAGGTGGTCGACGGGAGCCGGGTGGCGAAGCTTGTGCACCCCCTCGTAGATGGAGAAGATGGCCCCGGTGGTGAACAGGATGATGGCCACGATGAACGACCAGAAATAGGATTCGCCCGAGAACCCGAAGGCGTGCAGCTCGTCCGCCTTCTTGGCGGCCTTGCGGATGCCCACGAAAAGCAGGACCTGGTTAAGGGTGTCGGCGGTGGAATGGATGGCCTCGGCCAGCATGGCCGATGAGGCGGAAAAATAAGCCACGACGTACTTGACCAGGGCGATGAACAGGTTGGCGATGAAGGCGGCCAGGATCACCGCTCTCGAGCTTTTTGCTTTTTTCATTGGTCGTATCCCATGAGTGCGTTGCGATTTAATTTTGCCGGAAACCTATTTTATTCCGGATTCGCCCGCCTGTCAACGGCTGGCGCCGGGCGGCGCGGGCGGGTCGGTTCGCCATCCACATTTTTGTAGGAAAAACCTCTGGATTGGATTATAATGTAACCATAATGGAGGCACTATGGGAGACGCCGGGAACAAGATGAGCAAGGTCGAGATCAAGATCGGCGGCATGCACTGCGCCATGTGCGTCAAGGCGGTGGAGAACTCCCTGCATCAGGTGCCGGGCATCGGCGAGTTGACGGTCAATCTGGCCACCGAAGCCGCGACCATCGACTACGACGGCGGCAGGGCCGGCCTGGAGGAAATGAAAAAAGCCATCGAGGGGGCCGGCTATCAGTACCTGGGCCCGGCCGGGGAAGCCGGCGAAAAAGAGAAGCAGGCCCACGCCGCCGAGCTGCGCACGCGGCTGCAACGCATCGTCATCGGCTTTGCCACCGGCCTGCCGCTGATGGCCGCCATGCTGCTGATGAAGCACCCGTCCCTGGCCTGGCGCCTGGCCATGCTCGTTCTCTCCCTGCCCGGGATCGTTTTCCTGGGCTTCCCCATTTTTCGCGCCGCCCGGCAGTCCCTGCGCAACCGCAGCCTGAACATGGACGTGATGTACAGCCTGGGCATCGGCGTGGCCCTGGCCTCCAGCCTGGCGGCCGCTTGCGGATTCCTGCCCCACGGCTTCCTGTTCTTTGACACCGTCGTTCTTCTTGCCGCCTTCCTGAACCTGGGCAAGTACCTGGAGGCGCGGGCCAAGGGCCGGACTTCGGAAGCGATCCGCAAACTCATGGGCTTGCAGCCGAAAACGGCCGTCGTCGTCCGCGACGGCCGCGAAGCGGAGGTGGCGGTGGGGGAGGTGCTCGTCGGTGACGAGGTCGTGGTACGACCGGGGGAACGGCTCCCGGTCGACGGCCGGGTGAGCGCCGGCTCGGGCTATGTCGACGAGGCGATGATCTCCGGCGAACCGCTGCCGGTGCTGAAGCGCGCGGGCGACGATGTGGTCGGCGGCACCATCAACAAGGACGGCGTTCTGCACGTTACGGCGGCCAAGGTGGGAAAGGAAACGCTCCTGGCGCAGATCATCCGCCTGGTCCAGGTCGCCCAGGGCTCCAAGCCACCGGTGCAGCGCCTGGCCGACCGCGTCGTCGCGGTCTTTATACCGGTGATCCTGGCCATCGCCGTCGCCGCTTTCGTCGGCTGGTATTTCATTGCCGGCCAGACGTTCCTTTTCGCCATGACCACCCTGATCTCGGTCCTGGTCATCGCCTGCCCCTGCGCCCTGGGATTGGCCACGCCGACGGCGGTCATGGTGGGCATCGGCCGCGGGGCCGAGCTGGGCATCCTGGTCAAGCGCGGCGAAGTACTGGAGGCGGCCGGCAGGCTGACCGTGGCGGTCTTCGACAAGACCGGCACCCTGACCGTGGGCAAGCCCGATGTCGTCGGCGTGACCGCCGTGTCGGGAAGCGAAGACGACGTGCTGGGCGCTGCCGCGGCGCTGGAGCGCCATTCGCTGCACCCGCTGGGCGAAGCCATCGTGCGCGCCGCCGCCGGCCGCCAACTGGAGCTTCCCGAGGCCCGCGGGCTTGAAACCCTGGCCGGCGAAGGGTTGAAGGCCACGCTGGCCGGCGAGGAGGCCTTGATCGGCAGCCCGTCCTTCTTCGACCGCCAGGGCATCGCCGGCCTGGCAGCGGCGCTGCCGGCCATCGAGACGACTTCAGGATGAGGGGAAGACGGTCGTGCTGCTGGCCAGGGGCGGCGTGCTGGCAGGAATCCTGGCCATTGCCGACACCCTGAGGCCGGATACACCCGCCGCCATCGCCGCTTTCCGGCAGATGGGCCTGGCCGTGGCCATGATCACCGGCGACAACCCGCGCTCGGCGGCGGCCATCGGCCGCCAGGCCGGCATCGACAGGATCTATGCCCAGGTTCTTCCCCAGGACAAGGCGCGTGCGGTGCAGAAGCTCCAGGAAGACGGTGAAGTGGCGGCTTTTGTCGGCGACGGCATCAACGATGCGCCGGCCCTGGCCCAGGCCGATATCGGCATCGCCGTCGGCGGCGGCACCGACGTGGCCATCGAGAGCGGCGACATCGTCCTGGTCCGCGACGACTTGCGGGACGCGGTGGCCGCCGTGCAGCTCAGCCGCAAGGTCATGCAGCGCATCCGCCAGAACCTTTTCTGGGCCTTCGCCTACAACGCCGCCCTGGTGCCCCTGGCCGCCGGCGCCCTGTATCCCTTTCTGGGCATCCTGCTGCCGCCGGAGGTGGCCGGCCTGGCCATGGCCATGAGCTCGGTCACGGTGGTGACGTTGTCGCTGCTGTTGAAGAAATACGTGCCACCTATTAAAAGAAGAATCTGCGTGACGAGTAACGCGTGACGCGTGACGAGGAAGAGCGGAATTCGGCGCAGGGCGTAAGGCTCAAGGCGTAGGGGAAGATAAACAAGATTCGCCGTCATTGATGCGAAGGGCCAGGTGGAAGGCTGACCGCGGCCGGAATCGTCGTCTCGTCAATCAATTTTATTGCTTTGCTCTTCCCGTAAACCTTACGCCTTCCGCCTTACGCCAAGCTTACTTCATCTCCTTCAGCAGCTCGGCTGCCAGGAACCATTTGCGGTATTCCAGGCCGTGGATGTAGTTTTCGATGATGCGGCGGGCCAGGGAGCGGTTGTTCTCCAGCAGGAAAGCGAACTCCTTCTCGTGATCTTTCACGTCGCCGAACAGGAACTCCTCGAAATTGCGCCATACCTTCTGGACCTTTTCGATGCGGCTGCGGTACTGGCGGTCAACCGTCTCTGAAAGCCGGGCATAGGTATGGAACGACAGACCCGCGTCGTCGAGCGCCTGGTCGTGAAGGGGAGTGAAGTGATTTTTCCAGGCGCTTTCGGGGTTTTCGCGGCTGGCACCGCCCGGGACCCCGGCCATGGAAACGTACAAGGGCGAGAAGGCGTTGCTGTCGGGGCGGCGGCCGGAGATCCAGACCGTATGCGCGATGTCGGCCGGTACCCCGGAGCGCAAGTGGGCGACGAAGGCGTACTGGGTGCTTTCGGTGCAGATCGTGCGGTTCTTTCCCGAGTTGGGCGAACCATTGCGATACCGGTCGCTCAAATCGTGCTTGCTCCCCTCGTAGTGGTCGCGCAAGACCCTGAACAGGTCGGCCAGGCGCAGGCTGCGCCGGGGCTTGAACGAAAAAGGCAGCGGCGCCCCAAGTCTCAACGGCTTGGCGGCCAGCAGGTCGTTGCCCCGCCACTGGCGCATGACGTTGCGCATGTCGGCGTAGTTGCCGGGGTCGGAGTAGGCGCGGGCGAACTCGAAGGCGCCGTCCTTGTTGGGATCGTACCAGCCGCGCGCGACGGCATAGGACACGATATCGGGCGAGCCCTGGAAATTATCCGCATCGCCCAGGTCGATGCGGCCGATGGTGTAGCGGTTGGCGATGACGGCTACCTCGTTGTCGGGGACGCGGCGGGCGACCCAGTGTTTGCCTTTCACCGCGTGCAGCATCCAGCCCTCGGCCGGGTCGGCGATGATATAGGCGCGCCCCGGGGCGTTGTAGCCGAAACGGGAAATCAGTTCGCCGGCGATACGCACCCCGTCACGGGCGCTCCGCGCCCGCTCGGCGATCAGGCGCCTGAGGCTGTAGCCGATACCGCCCTCGCTCAACTCGCCCTTGTCTTCGCGCGAGATGCAGGCGTCGGACGTGACGGCAACGCCGAATTCGTTGACGTAAGAGTCGGCAAAATCGCTTCCGGGGATCTCCAGCCACAGCAAGCCTGGTACCGCGCCGGCATGGGGCAGGGAGGCGCCGCTTTTCAGGGTGAACACCTCGTTGCGCCGGCGCTCCTGGGCCGGGACCTTGTGGATGTTGAGCTGCAGCCGCCCGGAGTCGTCCTCGTTATGGGCCAGCAGCACCGAGCCGTCAGCACTGGCATCCTTGCCGGCCACGACGGTGAAGCAATTGAGGCCATCATCGCCGGCCTGCAGCCAGGAGGCCAGTAAGATGAACAGGATAAAAATTGCATGTTTTCTCATGCCATAAAAATAGCATAAGTCCAGGAAATTGACAAAGAAACGGAAGAAGTAGTCAGTAGCCAGTAGTCAGTAGAAATACAATCGAGGTCTTCCTACTGTCTACTGACTACTGACTTCTGACTACTTTTTTTATGAATTCTGCTACAATCAGGGCAATGGTCAAAAGCACTTTCCGCTGGCGCGCATTCGTGTCGTTCCTGCTGCTCCTCTCCTTCCTGTTGAGCGGCATATCAGGTCTCATCCTTTTCCTGCGCCCCGAGGGGAGCCTGGCGGCCTGGAGCGGCTGGTCGGTGCTGGGGCTAGACAAAAGAGGCTGGGAAGCGCTGCACGCCATCGCCATCGTTTACTTTCTCCTCGGCGCCATTGCCCATCTGGCCTTCAATTGGCGGGCGCTGCTGGCTTATTGCCGGCGCAAAACGGCGCCTGTTGCCGCGACCCTGCGGGGAGCGGGCGCCTGCCGCGAACTGGCACTTGCCCTGCTGCTGTCCGGGCTGGTGCTCGCCGCCGCGCTGGGAGGCTGGTTCCCTGCGCGCTGGATCATCGACATGCGCGCCGGGTTCAAGAGCGGAACGGCCGTGGTGGATGTCCCGCCGCCCGCGGTCGACGCGGAACAGCGGACGCTGGCCGAGCTTTGCCCGCTGCTGGGAACGGATGAATCCCGGCTGCTCGCCGTTGCCCGCGGCGCCGGTATCCGCGTGGAAAGCCTCGCCCAAACGCTGGCGGATGTCGCCAAAAAAAACGGCCTGAGCCCCGAAGAGCTTTATATCCGTCTTGGGGGCAGGCGAGCAGCGAACCCAAGCGACAAGTGACCCGTGCTGGGAAGAAGTAGTCAGAAGTCAGTAGCCAGTAGTCAGTAGAAAGACGCTTTCTCAAAAATCCTGGTAGGGGAGGTTTGCATAGATGCCTTTTCTTCCTGCTAACTTCTAACTACTAACTACTGGCTACTGATTACTTCTTTTCTTCAATACTGTAAATATCTCGAAATGATCGCTGTGCGGGAAATTATCGAGCAGCGTCAGCTCATGCGGCTGGTAGCCCTGCTGGATGAAAAGGCGGAGGTCGCGGGCGAACGTGGCCGAGTCGCAGGAAAAATAAACGATGGTCGGCGCCGCGCTCGCGGCCAGGGCGGCGATGAGCCGCGCCGACAGCCCGCCGCGGGGAGGATCGACGACGACCAGCCCGGCCTCGGGGATGGCGGTGCGCAGGGCGTCCCCATGGACGACGCGGACATTTTTTACCCTGTTCAACGCCAGGTTGGCCCGCAAGGCGGCCACGTTGTTGGGGTCGCTCTCCACGGCCAGCACGTCCCGGCAGCGGGCTGCCAGCGGCAGGGTGAAAAAGCCGCCGCCGCAGAAGAGGTCGACGGCGGTCGCGCCCGCCGTCGTTGCCAGTGTTTTTTCCAGCAGGTCCAGCATGGGCCGCAGTTGGAACAGGTTGGCCTGGACGAACTGCTGAGGCCCGCAGCGGTAGGAGTAGGGCGCGAGATCCAGGACGATGGCCCGGTCGCGACTCAGCCATTTTTCCCCGCCGCCGGCGGTCTCCAGGCGGGCGGCGAGCTCGCGGCCGTTGCTGATGACCTGCAGCTGGCCCTGCTCGCAGCCAACCAGCTCCGGGCGCCGGGCCAGGAAAAAATCCTGCACGACAGCAGGCAGGAGACGGCAGCCGGAAACGGCAACGACGCGGTGCGACTCGCGGGCGAAGAATCCGGCCGCGCCGTGGCGTACCTGGAACTCGCTCTTGACGCGGTAGCGTTCGTCGGGAGAATCCAGCAGCGCCGGGGGGGACGCGGGTTCGTAGCGGGCGATCCGCCTGAGGTTGTCGGCCAGGATCCCGGCTTTGCTGCGCAGCTGCTCGCGATAGCTCATGTGCTGCAGGTTGCAGCCGCCGCAATCGCCATAGTGGGGACAGGGGGGCTCGACGCGCTGCGGCGACGCCTGCAGGACGCGCAGCAGCTTGCCCTGCCAGGCCGAACGCAGGCGGCCGGCGACGGCGTATTCGACCGTTTCCCCGGCGATGACCCCGGGGATGAAAACGGTTTTCTCGCCGTCGCGGACGATGCCGGCGCCGCCCTTGGCAATGGCGAGGATAATGCCGATGGAGGCCATGTTGCTCCCGCTAAAAAAAAGGCCCGCCCGGGGGCGGGCCAATGGACTCGTCCGGATTAATCGACGGCGATGGCGAGCTTCTCGCTCATGAACTTCTTGACGTCGAGGAACGTGATGGTCGCGTTCTGGCCCGTCTCGTCGATTTCGACCTTGAAGTCGATGCCCGCCTTGAAATAGGCCGGGTAGATGGTGATGTCCTTGATCCTGGCCAGCTGGAGGGCGGCGGCATTCACGGTGATGCGCGGGTCGCCGCGCAGATCGAGCGATTTGTCGAACAGGGTGTGGTCAACCTTCTGCAGCTTGGTCGAGCGCAGAAAACCGCCCTTGATGATGCCTTTCTCGGTCAGGATCTTGGGCAGGTCGAGTGCGTAATATACCGAGTTGAGTTCGGTCTGCATTTCCTGGTTCTGGTCGTTCAGGTCGCTCATGCGCGTCAGCATGTTCTGCTTTTCCTGGTTGAGCAGGTCGAGCTGGGAGATCAGCTCGACGCGCCGGGTCTCCATCTCGTTGATGTCGCTCTGCAGCTGGTCCTTCTCGGCGACGGCCTTGTCCTTGGCGTCGACCAGTTCCTTTTTCACTTTTCTCTGGATCTGGTTGGGTGAGATGGGCGCCGTACCCTGGGTGATGAAGGTGCCGTACTCGTCTTCGGCGTAGAAGTTCCAGATCTTGAACCCGGGGACGATCGGCTCGAAGAGGGCGGTGCGCTCGACCAGCTCCATGGCCCGGGTCTTGTCCACGCCTTTTTCATTCAGCAGGAAATTCATGGCGATCTGGTAATGGTTCTCGCCCTTTTCCACCATGTGGGGCTTGGGCAGCAGGGTTTCCAGCTCCTGGACGCGGGCGTTCAGGTTCTGGATGTCGCTGTTCTTGTCCAGGATGTCCTGCAGCAGCGATTTGATCGAGACGTCCTTCTCGTTCTTGATCTTGTCTTCCAGGACCTTCTTCTGCTCAGGGGAAAGGTTCATGATGTTGACCTCGGGCAGGTCTTCACCCGTCTTTTTCTTGTACTCGCTCAACACGGTGAACACTTCGTTCTGCTTCTCCTGGATGCTCGACTCCAGCTGCTGGATCTGCTGCACCGTCTCTTCCATCTGCTTCATCTTCGGGGAAGCCTTCGGCCCGGACGGGCCCTGCAGTACGAAATAAGCGAGCACGACGATCACCAGCGCCAGGGCGCCGATGACATAGTAGAATTTCTTGGATTTTTTTTCGGGTTGCGCCCCTGAGAATGGGCCCTTGGGTTGTTCTTGGATCATGGTTCCTCCTTTTTTACGAATACGCCCCTTGCCGGTATCCGGCCACTGAATATTCTATCACAAACATTTCCGCGAAACAATCAGGGACAGGCTTGCAATGCCGGCCCGGCCGGCATATAATTCTGCCTCGAGGAGCGAGCCATGACCCGCGAACAAGCCCTGGACCTGCTGGGACAGCACCTGCACAACCAGAACCTGATCAAGCACTGCCTGGCCGTCGAGGCCTGCATGCGCGAACTGGCGGTTCATTTCGGCCAGGATCCGGAACCCTGGGGACTGGCCGGGCTGCTGCACGACCTGGACTACGAATATACGGTGGCAGCGCCGGAAACCCATACCGAGAAGACCGCCGAGATGCTGGCCGGGCTGGGGCTGGCCGGGGAGATCATCCATGCCATCAAGGCCCACAACCGGCGCGTCGAGCCCGCTTCGCAGATGGACCTGTCGCTGCTGGCCATCGACCCCGCCAGCGGTTTCATCATCGCCTGCGCCCTGATGCATCCCGACAAGAAGCTCGCCGCCCTGGACCTGCCCTTCTTGAAAAAGCGCTTCAAGGAAAAGTCGTTCGCCAAGGGCGCTTCGCGCGAGCAGATGGAGGGCTGTTCCCGGCTGGGTCTCGCCCTTGACCCATTCCTGTTGCTGTGCCTGGGCGCCATGCAGAAGATCGCCATGCAACTCGGGCTGTGATGGACCGGCTCCAGACCCGCGACCTGACCAAGATATACAACCGCCTGGCGGTGGTCGACCATATCAGCCTGGATTTCGCCTCCGGGGCGGTCACGGCCCTGCTGGGGCGCAACGGCGCCGGCAAAACCACGACCTTCCTGATGATGGCCGGAATCGTCAAGCCGGACGCCGGCGGCGTGGAACTCAACGGCGAAAGCGTCAACGACATCCCCTCCTATGAGCGCTCGCAAAAAGGGCTGATCTACCTGCCCCAGCAGCACTCGGTGTTCATGAAGGCCACGGTGTTCGACAACCTGAACATGGTGCTGCAGCTCTATGTCGCGGCGGCCGAGGCCAGGGACAAGGCGCTGGAGCTGCTGGGCGACTTCGGCTTGCTGGAGATCCGCGACTCCATGGCCTACCAGCTGTCCGGAGGCGAGAAGCGGCGCCTGGAGATCGCCCGCTCCATGATCATGAAGCCGCGCTTCCTGTTCCTGGACGAGCCCTTCACCGGCATCGACCCCATCACCATCCTGGATATCCAGAAGATCATCCTGAAACTCAAGGCCAGGGGCATCGGCATCGTCATTACCGACCACAACGTCAAGGATACGTTTTATATCACCGACACGGCCTACATCATCCACAAGGGGCGCATTCTGAGTTGCGGCACCCCGGCCCAGGTCGTGCGCGAGGAAAATACCCGCCGGGTTTTCCTGGGCAACGATTTCGAGTGGAACGGCTGAACGATCCCGCGTATCGCGCCCTGGATGCCGCCGCCTGGGCGCGAAAAAATGATTTTTTCGCCGCCTGCTTCAGCCCCTGCCGCCTGTGCCCGCGCCAATGCGGCGCCGAGCGCGCCCAGGGCCGTCCCGGGGTCTGCCATGGCGAACGGGATGTCCGTATCGCCGCGCACAACCTCCATTTCGGGGAGGAGCCGCCGATCTCCGGGCAGCGGGGCTCAGGCACGGTCTTTTTTTCCGGATGCACCCTCTCGTGCATCTTCTGCCAGAACTACCCGATCTCGCAGCTCGCCCACGGCGAATCCTTCTCGATCGAGCAGCTGGCCGGCATTTTCCTGTCGCTGCAGAAGCGCGGCGCCCACAACATCAACCTGGTCTCGCCGACGCCCTACCTGCGCCATGTGGTCGGTGCCCTGGAGATCGCCAGCGCCCGCGGGCTCGATATCCCGTTCGTGTATAATGCCAGCGGTTACGAAAGGGTCGAGGTGGTCGAACAGCTCGAAGGGATTGTCGATATCTACCTTCCCGACCTGAAGTACGGGCCGGGGGAAAGCTCCGGGCGGCTCGGGCTCACCTTGTCCGGCGTCCGCGACTACTGCGAGCAAGCCCTGCCGGCGCTGCGGGAGATGTTCCGCCAAACCGGGCCCCTGCAACTGGACGGGGAGGGCATTGCCGTGCGCGGCATGGTGATCCGCCACCTGATCATCCCCGGCCAGACGGAGAATTCCCTGGACGTGCTGCGCGCCATGGCCGCCAGCCCGTTCCGCGGCGCCTGGCTCAGTCTCATGAGCCAGTATTTCCCCGCTCACCTCGCCCCCGGGCAACCGCCCTTCGACCGGCGCTTGCTTCCCGAAGAGTATCGTGTGGTCAGGGACGAAGCGCTGCGCCTGGGACTCGACGAAGGCTGGTTCCAAGAGATCGATTAGGGAAAAAGCTGAACTCGAGACGTTAGACATCAGACGTTAGTCGGTAGCAAGAAAACAGAAATATCAAGATCTCTTTATACAGCTCGATTTTGGCTTTACTAACGTCTACCGTCTAACATCTAACGTCTAACGTCTGATTTCTATTGTCTTTTCAGCGTTTTTCCCATACAATCAAAATTTGAAGGGAATGATGCATCGTCCCCAATCCACATCCAAGGAGAGACTCATGGTTGACGCAATTAAAAAATCCCTGCGCGAATCGCCGGCCGCCCGCTGGTCGGCCCTTTCCGTCGTGTCCATCATCATGTTCTGCGGCTATTACTTCGACAAGGCCACCTCGGCCTTCAAGACCGCGCTGGTCGCCACGGGCTGGACCTCCGTGGACTTCGGATTCTTCAAGAGCGCCTACGGCTGGCTCAACGTGTTCGCTTTCATGCTCATCGTCGGCGGCATCATCCTCGACAAGAAGGGCGTGCGCTTCACCGGCATTCTGGCTTCCCTGGTGATGGTCTTCGGCGTGGCCGTATGCTGGATCGGGCTCGTTTCGGGCTTCCCCGTCCGCACGCAGGTGTGGGTCGCCGCCATCGGCTTCTCCTTCTTCGGCATGGGCGTCGAGGTCGCCGGCATCACCGTGTCCAAGGTCATCGTCAAATGGTTCAAAGGCAAGGAACTGGCCACGGCCATGGGGCTGCAACTCGCCGGAGCGCGCATGGGCACCGCCGTCGGCCTGGCCGCGGCCATGCCCATCGCCCTGAAGTATGGCGTAGCCGCGGTGGCTTTCCTGGGCCTCGTGCTGCTGGTCATGGGCACGATCGCCTACATCCTCTACTGCGGAATGGACAAGAAACTGGAGGCCTCCGAACCGCCGGCGGCGATCGTCCAGGAAGAGGCATTCAAGCTCCGGGACATCCTGGAGATCCTGAAGAACAAGGGTTTCTGGCTCATCGCCCTGCTATGCCTCATTTTTTATTCCGGCGTTTTTCCCTTTTTGGACTACGCCACGGATCTCATGGTGCAAAAGTACCATGTGAGCGAAGCGCTGGCGGGGCTCATCCCGGCCCTGCTGCCCTTCGGCAACATCCTGCTGACGCCTGTCTTCGGCACCATCTACGACCGCAGGGGCAAAGGGGCATCCATCATGATCCTCGGCGCCTTCCTGCTGGTTTTCGTGCATGTCATTTTCGCCATCCCCGCCTTTTCGCACTGGACGGTGGCTGTCGGCGCCATGCTGCTCCTGGGCGTGGCCTTCTCGCTGGTGCCTTCCGCCATGTGGCCCTCGGTGCCCAAGCTGATCCCCGAAAAACAACTGGGCACGGCCTACTCGCTGATCTTCTTCACGCAGAACATCGGCCTGATGGGCGTGCCCTACCTCATCGGCTGGGTGCTGGAACGCTTCTGCCGGCTGCCGGACGTGAACGGCAAGGCCGCCTACAACTACACCCTGCCCATGCTCATTTTCCTCGGTTTCGGCATCATCGCCGTCTTCGTGGCCTTCATGCTCAAGGCCGACGACCGCAAGAAGGGCTATGGCCTGGAAATGCCCAACATCAGGCGTTCATAGGTCGCGCGAGCGCCGGCCATGCTGCTCGCCGCCAAATTTCTGCTGCTGGTCGTCCTGCTCATCCTGCTGCTGCGCCGCAAGGTCGACCTGGCGCTGGCCGTGCTCATCATCACCCTGCTCACCGTGGCCCTGTTCGGGGTCAATCTGGCCAAGGCCGGCAGGAGCGGCTGGGATGGCTTGCGCGACCGCGAGACGCTGGAGCTTTTCCTGATCATCGTACTGGTGCAGTACATCGGCGCCGTGCAGAAGAGCCGGCAGATGTACGACCGCCTGGTTGATTCGCTGAACACCATGATCCGCGACAAGCGCCTGGTGGCCATGGTCTCGCCGGCCATTATCGGCTTCCTGCCCATGCCGGGCGGGGCGCTGCTCTCGGCGCCGCTGGTCCAGGTTTCGACGGACAGAATGAAGCTGAAGCCGGCATTCAACGCCTTCCTGAACTTCTGGTTCCGCCACGACTGGGAGCTGATCTGGCCGCTCTATGCCGGCCTGCTCCTGTTCCAGACCATGTCGCGCATCCCCATGCGCCGCATCATCCTGTTCCAGCTGCCATTCTCCATCCTGCATATCGTCATGGGGCTGGCCGTGGCCTTCGCGGTATTTCCGCCGCCACGGCATCGGCCGCGAGCACCCCGGCCCCAGCAACGGCATCCACGCCACGGTGCGCGACTTTTTCGCCGGCACCTGGCCGATCCTGGCCGTCATCCTGCTGTTCTTCGTCAAACTGCCGCCGCTGCTGCCGCTGCCCCTGCACTGGGCGCTGCTGCTGGTCACCGTGCTGCTGAGCGCGCTGAAAAAGGTCGGTCCCGAGGGAGATCGCCGCCATCGTTTTCGCCAGGACCACGATCCGCAGCCTGCTGGTCATTGCCGCGGTCATCGTTTTTCAGCGCGTGCTGCAGGTCTCCTCGGCCTTCGACACGCTCAAGACCATGGACATTTCGCTGGGCATGGTCGTGGCTTTCATCTTCCTGGTCTCGTTCACCGTGGCTTTCCTGACCGGCGTGAACACGGCCTATATCGCCATCGCCTTCCCGGTGCTCCTGCCCCTGATCCAGCACCTGCCCAATTATTTTTATCTTTCTTTGTACATTTATGTCGTCGGCTTCGCCGGCATCCTGGTCTCGCCCCTCCATCTCTGCCTGGTGCTGACCAACGAGTATTTTGGCGCTTCGCTGCTCGAAGTCTATCGGTATATGGCCATCCCGATATTCGTGATGATCGCCCTGGCGACGGGGTTGGTGCTGGTCCTTTAATGAAATCGGTGTAAGGTTTACGGTGTACGGCGTACGGTGAAGAGAAGTTAATGTTGAAATGTAGTGACAGGTCGCGACTTGTCACTACCGATGCTGGTTAAGCGATTATTCCTTGTTCTTTCAGAACCTTGAAGAACCTCTGCACGCCCAGCCCGTCGACCAGTAACTTTCCCGCTGCGCCCATTTTTTCGCGTGTCTCCTGATCCAGTGGCGCCAGGGAATCACGGACGGATTGGACCGTCCATTCGGCCAAAAGCGGGGCCTTGACGCCGATCCCCAAACCCGAACACGTTTCCGCCAGGGCAACGTGTCCCTTGTCCATGGCCAGGTACAGGGCGGGGGTGCCGACGGCGGCGGCTTCCCAAGCCGCATCGGCGGGGAGGAGCAGCGCCAGGTCGGCCTCGAAATAGGCGCGCGCCGGGCTCTCGCTTTTGCCGCAGAAGCGGGTGCCGGGATAAATTTTCATCAGGTTGCGCTTGTCGGCCTTTTTCAGGCTCAATCCCGGCATTATTTTCAGTTTGCAGCGCAGACGGTGCAGGGTGTCGACGATCTCGCGCAGGTCGCGGTAGGGGAGCTGGTCGCCCAGGTTAATGAAGACGCTCTTGACCTGTTTGCGGTATTTCTTTCTGGCCGTGTTGAAATGACGGAACTTGTGATGCAGCAGCGCCGAGCCGGCGCCGGCGACCTGGATGTCGGCCGCCTGGGCGGCGTTGCCCGGGCTCAGGATCTGAACGGTCTTGATCCCGGCTGCACGGGCTCTCTCTAGCAGGGCCTTGTCCGCAACGGAAAAATCGTCCAGGTCGAAGACCAGCGCCTGAGCCGCGCCCGGGTCCAGGGCGGAAGGCTCCTTTGTGAAACGGACCGGGAGATTCCCCTCCGCAAGGAATTTTGCGGCTTTCTTGTCTTCGCGGCTGGATATGAGCACGCCGGGGTCCTTTTTCAGCAGCGCGGCCAGGTAGGCGCTACGGCGCAGCGACCGCAACCCGGTCCGGGGCGAAACGTCGCAGCGAAAAATGACCATTTAGCCCAGGACTTCCCTGATCTTCTCCATGGCGGAATCGATGTCGGCTTTGGTGATGACCAGCGGCGGCGCGAAGCGGATGATCCAGTCGTGGGTCTCCTTGCAGAGCAAGCCCTTGCCCTTGAGGGCGGTGGTGTACTGGCGGGCCTTGCCGGCCGATTCGTTCAGCACGAGGCCGATCAGCAGTCCCTTGCCGCGCACCAGCTTGATCTTGGACGATTTTTTCTGCAGGTCCCGCAGTTGGCCCATGAAATAGGCGCCCATCTCGGCGGCGCGCTCGGCCAGTTTCTCGTTGACCAGCACGTCGATCGCGGCCATGGCCACGGCGCAGCCCAGGGGGTTGCCGCCAAAGGTGGAGCCGTGAGTCCCGGGCTTGAAAACTCCGAGCACGTCCTGGTTGGCGGCCACGGCGCTCACCGGGAACACCCCGCCGCCCAGCGCCTTGCCCATGATGATGATGTCGGGGTCGACATCCTCGTGCTGGTAGGCGAACAGCTTGCCGGTGCGGCAGAAGCCGGTCTGGATCTCGTCCATGGCCAGCAGGACATTGTGCTTCCTGGCGATCTGGCCCAGGCCGGCCAGGAAGCCTTCATCGGGGACCACGACGCCGGCCTCGCCCTGGATGGGCTCGACCATGATGCCGACCGTGTTCTTGGTGATCGCCTTCTCCACGGCTTTCAGGTCGTTGTAGGGGACGATGGTGAAGCCGGGAGTGTAGGGGCCGTAAAAATCGTGGCCTTCGGGGTCGGTGGAGAAGGAGACGATGGTGGTGGTGCGGCCGTGAAAGTTGTCGGCGAAGACGATGATCTCGGCCTTGTCGGCCTCGACCTTCTTGACCAGGTAGCCCCACTTGCGCATGGTCTTGATGGCGGTCTCCACGGCCTCGGCGCCGGTGTTCATGGGCAGGATCATCTCCTTGCCGGTCAGTTCGGACAGCTTTTTCGCGAACAGCGGCCAGCGGTCGTTGAAGAAAGCGCGCGAGGTCAGGGTCAGGACGTCGGCCTGGTCCTTCAACGCCTTGATGATGGCCGGGTGGCGGTGACCCTGGTTGACGGCCGAATAAGCGGACAGCATGTCAATATAGCGCTTTCCTTCCGGGTCTTCCACCCAGATGCCCTCGGCCTTGGCGATGACCACTTCCAGGGGGTGGTAGTTGTGGGCGCCGTACTTGTGCTCGATATCCATATACTGCTGAGAACTGTATTTTTCCATAAAAATCACCTCATTTTGATTTGAGATTAATTGTAACACGTTAAACTTATTCGTCAATAGCATGAGGGAAGCCAGAGGGAAGA
Organism: Candidatus Aminicenantota bacterium; assembly: GCA_963732485.1. Lineage (GTDB taxonomy): Bacteria > Acidobacteriota > Aminicenantia > UBA2199 > UBA2199 > UBA2199. The sequence continues at coordinate 129,758 of CAVSZS010000008.1, read as the reverse complement.
GAGAGGGAAGAATGAGGGAAGAGAGAGGGAAGAGAGAGTGGGAAAAGCGCTTGCTTGGACCTCTTTCCCACTTTGTCTTCCCTCTGCCTTTCCCTCGGTTTTCCCTCTCTCTTCCCTTGATTTCCGAGTACTCTCCCAGATGTTGATTTATTTTAACGATTCGTGTAGGCTAAGGCACTAGGCGCAGGCACTGGTCGCCGAGGAGGAAGCATGAAGGCGGAGAAGATCCTGGAAAACAAAGGCAGAGAGGTGTTCTCGATCCATATCGATGCCATCGTCAACGACGCCCTGCAGGTGATGAGCGAGAAAAACATCGGCGCCCTGATCGTCCTGGACAGCCAGGCGAACGTTCAGGGCATCGTTTCGGAAAGAGACGTCATGCGCAGCTGCCATCGCAGCCAGGCCAACGTCCGCGGGCTGGCCGTCAAGGACGTGATGACCTCGCGGGAAAAACTGATCGTGGCCAAGGCCGAGGACGACGTCAACGACCTGATGGGAGCCATGACCCAGAACCATATCCGCCATATCCCGGTGGTCAACGACAAGGACAAGGTCGTGGGCATGATCTCCATCGGCGACATCATCAAGGCGATGCTCAAGGACAAGGACTACCAGATCCGCCATCTGAAAGACTATATCGAGAGCAAATACCCGTTGTAATCTCCAAGAACTACGTAACGCGTGACGCGTAACGCGTAACGTGTGAAGAAAGAACGATTTTCTGAGCAATAATTCGCTGGAAATTTCTTTTCTAGAAGGCAAATAAGGGCTTTTTCTTTCGCGTCACGTGTCACGCGTTACGCGTCACGAAGGCCGTTATTTACTTGAGTTGACCGCTTCCGCAAACCATTTCCAGATGGCGAGATGGAATTCCCAGGAGGGGGGATTGGCCTTGAGGAAGGCGCGGGCGTTGAAATCCCGGGGCGCGTCAGGCTTGGGGTGAAGAAAAAGCCCCTTGCGGTACAAGGTGTGGCGTTCAGGGTGGAATTGGATGCCCAGGACATTGCTGAAGCGGTCGTGTTCTGTTGCTTCGATGATCTTTCCGTCCAGCGAGGTGGCGGTGACGCGCAGGCCGGAGCCCAGATTGGCGATCGCCTGGTGGTGGGCCGTAGCCACGACGGGGAGGTCGTCCCTGGCAAAGCCCATGCGGCGCACGAAGATGCTCTCCTTGCCCAGGCGGATGCGATGGAAGGGCGTCGCCAGGTCCGGGTCATTCGGATACAGCTTTTCCAGGTAGACGCCCGAATGCACCTGGTCGGGGCCTGCCGCCAGCACCTCTTCCACCGTTTTTCGACCGTATACTTCGCTCGGGATGTCCTGGATCAGAGTGCCGCCGGCGGCCACGTTCAGGCTCTGCAGGCCGAGGCAGATGGCCAGGACGGGAAAATCCCGGCGTGCGGCCAGCCACGGGGCGAAAGCGGGATTGCGGCTGCTCCCCAGCAGGTGGAAAAGCAACGAAACCTCGTACAAGTGGCGCGCCGGGGTCGTGGGTTCGCTGAGCAGGCTGATCTCCCGGTTGTAGATCATGGGCGGAATATCCATGCCGCCGGTGAAGATGATGCCGCTGGCGGCAACGAAGATCTCCTTGAATTGCGCGGTCCAGGCATTTTCCCGGAAAAGGTCCTTGGGCTCGACCCGGCCGCTGACCTTGCGGAACCGTATCCAGGAAAGTCCGTTTTTCTCCACGTAGTTGAAAGCCTCCTGGTAGGCCGCGGCCTCCTCGGCATTGGCCAGCTCGTCTTCGTGGTATATTCCCAGCAAGACCATGGCCGGCAGGGGGAGGATGTCTTTCTCGTACATCTCCACGATATTCTTTACCTGGAAGACCGTGGGATGGGTCATGACGATGAGCGGGATGCCCGGGCGCAGACGCTGCCGCCGCCGGCACCCCGGCCATGACCAGCAAAACAATCAGTGCGCGAATGATTTTTTTCATGGGTGCTTCCTCGCGGCGGGAAAAAAGGGAGAGGCCGGGGGCCTCTCCCTTTGTCTTACATGCTGAATTTTTTCAGGAGCAGGGACGCGTTGGTGCCGCCGAAGCCGAAAGAGTTGGAGAGGGCGTAGGGAATCTCGCGGCTGACGCCCTGGTTGGGGGTGTAGTTGAGGTCGCAGTCGGGATCGGGTGTCTCGTAGTTGATGGTCGGCGGAATAAAGGAATTGGTGATGGCCAGGGCGGTGTAGGCGGCTTCGGCGCTGCCGGTGGCGCCCAGCATGTGCCCGGTCATGGATTTGGTCGAACTGATCGCCAGCTTGGCCGCGTATTCGCCGAACAGGCGCTTGATGGCCAGGGTCTCCAATTTATCGTTGAGCTCGGTGGAAGTGCCGTGGGCATTGATATAGACGATGTCTTCGGGCTTGAGCCCGGCGTCGGCCAGGGCCATCTTCATCACGCGATAGCTGCCATCGGCGTTCGGATCGGGAGCGGTCATGTGAAAGGCGTCGCCGGTGAAGCCGTAGCCGGCCACTTCGGCGTAGATGCGGGCACCGCGCGTATGGGCGCTTTCCAGCGACTCCAGCATCAGCACCGCCGAACCCTCGGCAATGACAAAGCCGTCCCGACCCTTGTCAAAAGGCCGGGAGGCCTTCTGCGGCTCGTCGTTGCGCGTGGAGAGGGCGCGCATGGCGGTGAAGCCGGCCACGCCCAGGGGGGTGATGGGATACTCGGCGCCGCCGGCGAGCATAAAATCGGCCTCGCCGCGCTGGATGATGCGGGTGGAATCGCCGATGGCGTGGGTGCCGGTGGCGCAGGCGGTGCAGTTGGCCAGGTTGGGCCCTTTGAAGCCGAATCTGATGGAAACCTGGCCGGCGGCGAGGTTGGCGATGCAGGCCGGCAGGAAAAACGGCGAGATGCGGTCCGGCCCCTTCTGCATGAGGATCTCTTTATTGACCTCGATGGTGTGAATGCCGCCGATGCCCGAGCCGATATACACCCCGGCCCGCTCCTTGTTCACGGCTCCCAGGTCCAGTCCCGAGTCCTTGACCGCCTCGTCGGCGGCAATCAGGGCGTACTGGATGAACGGGTCGTATTTTCTCAGGTCCTTGCGGTCGAAGTATTGGTTGGGGTCGTAGTTTTTGATCTCGCCGGCGATACGGCTGGCATGGTGCTGGGCATCGAAGTGGGTAATCGGGCCGATGCCGCTGCGCCCGTTGCGTATCGTGTCCCAGTTCTCGTCCTTGTTCTTGCCGGCGGGAGTGATCAGCCCGATGCCGGTGATGACCACGCGGCGCAAAGGTATGGTTTTACTTATGAAGGGGTCCATGGTTGCGGAATCGAGTTACTGGGCTTTTTTCAGGACGTAGGCGACGGCCGATCCCACGGTCGTCAGCTTCTCGGCTTCTTCCTCGGGGATCTTCAGCTCGAATTCGTCCTCCAGGGCCATGATCAACTCGACCTGGTCCAGGGAGTCGGCGCCCAGGTCCTCAACGAACTTGGCTTCCTCGGTCACCTGGTCTTCGCCGACGTTCAGCTTCTCGGCCACCACGGCTTTTACTTTGGTCAGGATTTCTTCTTTCTTCATTTTTTTCCTCCTAGGATTTTTTAGATCAAGAGTCCGCCGGAAACGTTCAACACGGTCCCGGTTATATATTGAGCGGCGGGCGACGCCAGGAAATAGACGGCTTCCGCCACCTCTTCGGGCGTGCCCGCTCTTTTGAGGGCAATCTGCGCGGCATAGGCTTCCTTGACGGCGTCGGGAAGCTTCTCGGTCATCTCGGTCAGGATAAAGCCTGGCGCCACGGCGTTGACCGTGATGTTGCGGCCGCCGAGCTCGCGGGCCATGGACTTGGTCAGGGCGATGACGCCGGCCTTGGAGGCGGCGTAATTCGCCTGGCCGGCGGTGCCGAGGATGCCGCTGACCGAGGCCAGGTTGACGATGCGGCCGAAGCGTTTTTTCATCATTTCCTTGGCGGCGAACTGCGAGCAGAGGAATGTCCCCTTGAGGTTGATGGCCAGGACCAGGTCCCAGTCGCTCTCCGCCATGCGAATGGAGAGGTTGTCGCGGGTGATGCCGGCGTTGTTGACCAGGATGTCGACCGAGCCGAAGGCGGCGATTGTCTGCTTGACCAGCGCTTCGGCGTCAGCGCTGCTCGAGACGTCGCTGCGGACCGCCAGTACGCGCACCCCCGTCCCCTCGATCTCGCGGGCGGTCTTTTCGGCTTCCTCGCCCATGATATCGGAAATGACGACGTTGATGCCTTCCTTGGCCAGGCGCTTGGCGATGGCCTTGCCGATGCCGCGCGCTGCGCCGGTGACGATGGCGGTCAGTGCCGCGCCGTTGCGCGGCGGTACGGCCGTGTCAGACATATTTCAACTCCTTCAGGGATTCCTGCATCCTGCCGATCTCCAGCGAGATCTTGTCCAGCACCCCTTCGGACACGAATTTGCAGCTGAGAGATATGGCGTTCTTGATGGCCTTGGCGTTGGAACCGCCGTGGCCGATGATGACGATGCCATTCACCCCCAGCAGCAGGGCACCGCCGTATTCCGAGTAATCCAGCTTCTTTTTGATGCGTTTCAGCGAGTGTTTCAGGAAAAAAAACCCGATCTTGGAAAAAACGTTGGACATGATCTCGCGCTTCAGCATCGAAAGCATGACCTCCACCACCCCCTCGGATACCTTGAGGGTCACGTTGCCGGTGAAACCGTCGGTGACGATCAGGTCGGCCTCGCCGATGTAGACGTCGCGGCCCTCGACGTTGCCGATGAAATTGATGTCCAGCTGCTTGAGCAGGTTGTGGGTGGTCTTGGTGAGTTCGTTGCCCTTGACCTCTTCCTCGCCGATGTTCATCAGGCCGATGCGCGGGTTCTTGATGCCGACGATGTTTTCCAGGTAGATCTTGCCCATGAGGGCGAACTCGACCAGGTTGTGGGGTTTGGAATCGGTGTTGGCGCCGACGTCGACCAGCAAAGAACTGCCCTTCAGGGTGGGCAGCATGATGGCCAGTGCCGGCCGGTCGATGTTTTTCATCGAGCCCAGGACGTTTTTGGCCAGGGCCATGACCGCCCCGGTGTTGCCGGCCGAGACCATGGCCATGGCCTTGCCGTTCTTGACCAGGTCGATGGCCTTCTTGATGGAGGTCTGCTCGCGCTTCCGCCAATAGGAGAGGAAATGCTCCTTCATGGAAATCTCTTCCAGGGCGTCGACGATCTCCAGGCGGTCGAGGCGGACATTGCGGTATTTTTTCAATTCCTTGTGGATCTCTTTTTCCTTGCCGACCAGCACGATCCTGAAGTTCTCGTCGCGGTTGTTCTCGCGCAGGTAGTCGACCACGCCCTCGACAACGATGGCAGGTGCGTGATCGCCGCCCATGGCGTCAACGGCTATGCGGACCGGTTCCATCCCGATCAGGCTTCGCTGCCCTTGACGATCTGCTTCCCCTGGTAGAAGCCGCAATTGCCGCAGATGCGGTGGGGGAGCTTGGGTTCATTGCATTTGGGGCAGACGGAAAGTCCTACGACTTTCAGGGAGTCGTGGGTCCGGCGTTTATTTTTCCGGGAATGGGAATGCCTGCGTTTCGGCTGGGCCATATTTCACCTCTTCACTTTTTCGAACAGGAATTTTATTTCGTTCTTCGCTTGGTCGCAGGGACAGGCGCCCCGGTTCAAATTCGCGCCGCAACCCGGGCATATGCCCTTGCAATCGGGGCGGCAGACGGGCTTGAAGGGAATGAACAGGTTGACCTGCTCGACCAGGATCTTTTCCAGGTCAATCTGGTCGTTGTCGTAAAAAATGTATTCCAGGTCGTCCTCGTCGAGGGCGGCGCTGCGCTGCTCGACCATTTCCTTGGGGAACAGGATGATGTCGAAGCGGGAATGGATCTTGAGCTCGAATTGCTCCAGGCAGCGGACGCAAACCAGGGAAATGGCGGTCTGGATATTGCCCTGGGCCTGGATGCGCTGGTCCTGTCTCTTGAACAGGACCTGGTAATCGACGCCTTCTAGGAAAAAGCTCCCTTCCTCGATCAGGTGGGAATTGTCCAGATCAGTGCTATCGTTCAGCGCATAGCCCTTCTCGGAGATTTTGTTGACGTTTATTATCATTATCCAGCCTTATCCCGGTTTTCCCTGGAGTAAGTCAACTTTTATATCATACTTTCTCCGCGCTGTCAATAAAGCGGGAGACAGGGCTACAAGTGGCGAGGTAAGACAAAAACTACGTGACGCGTGACGCGTAACGCGTGACGCGAAAAAAATAAGAATCTAAAAAAATCCCTCTTTTTGTTTTTACTATCACTATCACTAACACTAATACTTTCTTCGGTTTTGGACATTGGAATTTGGTGTTTGTTTTCTTACTTTTGCCTTTTTACTTTCGCCTTTTGCCTTTTTCTTGCCGTCTACCGTCTACCGTATACCGTCTACCGTTTCTTACAGCTCGTCGATCTTCCGGACCATAACCCTGGCCTTGCCGGCCATGGGGCTGAGCATGCCGGCCAGCTTCGCGAACTGGGCCCGGGCCTGGAGCCGCCTGTCTTGGCGCAAAAGAACGAAACCCTTGTAATAAAGTGCTTCGTCGAAGTAGGCCGGATCCATGGAGCGGATGATCAAATCGAGGATCCCGGCGGCCTTGTCGGCCTCGCCATTGCCGAGAAGGCTGATGGCGCGGAAGAAATCGTATTTGGGATAGGCGGCGGCTCGGAACTCCGGCTGTTCGAGGATTTGCAGGGCGGCACGGAAGTCCCGGTCCTGGAAAGAGCGCATGGCCCGGGTGAATTCTGCCTCCAACCGCGCGTTGCTGTCAGTTCCGCCCCGCATTTCCCCCTGGTGGTACAGGGGCAGCTCGAACGTGGCGAGCTCCCGTAGCCGGTCCGTGCGCCGGTCATGCCGCAGCAGCAGGGCGGAGGTCAGAATGACCAGGAACAGGCCGGCCATGGCCAGCATGGGACGCAATATCCTGAAGGAGAACAAGCGCGGCTTCTCTTCCAGGGGAATGCGCACGCCCTTGTTCTGCAGGGTTTCGTTGATCTTCAGGCCGAGGAAGCATTTCCGGCACTGGAAAAAGTGCTCTTCAAACAATTCGCGCCGGGGCTCCTCGATCGTCTCCTGCAGATACGATTCGATCAGGTCCTGAAATTCATGGCATTTCATGTTTCCTCACCTGTTCAATACAAGTTTTTGCGAATTATCTCGCTCCTGATTTTTTTTATGGCCCTGTCTTTGCGCACGCTGACGTAATGCCGGGAGCGGCCCGTCATCGCGGCGATCTCGCCGATCTTCCTCTCCTGCAGGAAGAAAGCGTTCAGGATTGTCCTGTCAATGCGCGGCAGGCCGCCGATCAGCCCCTGCAGCACTTCGCCCAGCCTGAGGTTCTCCAGGCGATCGGACTCGGTGAAGTCGCTGCTCAACTCGCAGACGGCGCTGATGTTCTTCTGAATGTCGTTGTTTTTTTTCTGCTTGTAAAAATAGTTGTAGAGAACGCGTTTGGCGATGCCGAACATGAACGGGGCGATCCAGGCCGCTCCGGCCAGCTTGCCCTGCTCGAGGCCGTTGAAGAAGGCGCTGAACACTTCCTGGACCAGGTCCTCGTAATGGTCCCCGCCCTTGATGCGGTTGCGGAAATAAACGAAAATGCGGGGATTGAATGTGCGGATCAACTCATTTTGCGCCTGCGGGTCGCGGGCGCATAATTTCTCGAAAAACCGCTCTTCGTCCATCACTCAGAAAACGGGCTGCAGGTCTTTTTCCAGGATATTATTACTGGAATCGGTTTCGGGGACGGCCTTTTCTCCGTTCAGCTCGACGCGGACCCTCATGGGCGGGCCGAATCTGAAATTGGTCTTGAACACGATGAAGCTGCGCTTTAAGAAAATGGTGGGGTCAATGGCCTTTACCTTGTATTCCGCCCGCTTGACGCCGTTGATCGCCAGGCTCAGAAAGACCTTTTCCCGCGCCTGGGGAGCGAGGACATGGTCACTGTCGGCCGAGTTTTCGATTTTGATGGCGATGAAGCCGTCCTGGAGAACCAGGATGTCGCTGGTCCTGAAATCCGGGAGGTCGGCGCCGCCCAGCATTCCCAGGGCCAGCAACAGGAAAAGCGGCAGTTTTTTCATTGTTCCATCCCTCCTTAGATACCGGATAATAATCCAATATCTCGAAAAGCACAAACGATTTGAAAAAAATGCCATATTTCTTTATAATTCCCTTGAGATGAAGAGATCGGTGATCGCAATTTTCGCCATATGGCTCATGGGGCCGCTGGCGGCAACAGGCCATGGCGCCTCCGCTGAAGGATTGCCGCGTATGAAAAAAGACCTCTCGGCCATCATTTGCGGACTGCTCTCCTGTTACGATCAGGCCGGGGAACGGCGCTTCCTGGAGATGGCGCTGCATATCGGCGAATTCCGCACGCACCCGCTTTTTGATCTGGAATGGGGGAGACGGCGGCAAAATGCCGCTGCCGAGCGGGCGCTGCTGCAAAAAATCGCCCTCTATCGCGAGCGCCTGCTCCGGAGCGGCTGCCCGCCGGGAGAATGTGACGGGGATCTGTGCCGCCTGGCCCAAGACTATATCCGGGCTTGGGAGCGGCCTGCGGCAGCGGACAGGAATGCGGCGCCGGGCCTGCCGGAATCCTGCGACATTACCCCGATCCGCAAGCGTCTTTCCGCTTCCCAGCTCCTGTTGAAGTATATCCTGCTTGACGACCGTATCCTGCTCTTTTCGATCGGCTCCGACCGGGCCGATTATGAATTCCTGCCGGTTGGCCGCCTCCAGGCGCTGGACATGGTCCGCCGGCTCTCCGAGCCCCTGGAGGACTTCGCCAGCGGAAAAGTGGACTACCTGCGCATCCATTTCGACCTGGAGTTGGCCCAGCGGCTGTACAACATCTTCCTGAAAAATGTCGCGGAACGGCATCCGCAGGTCGATGAATTCCTCATCATCCCCGACGGCGAGCTGTACAAGCTGCCTTTCGACGCCCTGGTAACGGGTTTCAACGCTGATTTCCAGCCGGCCGATATCCTGTTCTCCGAGTACCAGGCGGCCGAATACGTGATCAGGAAATACAAGGTCTCCTATTTTTTCTCGTTTGCCGATTTTCTGCGCACGTTTTCAGGTCCAAAGGAATACGCATACGCATTGGCCGCTTTCGGCGACCCGGTCGTACCCGGGGCGGAGCGCGGCGTCAGTTCCATCGCCGACATCCCGTCGACGCGGCTGGAGGTGCTGGACCTGGAAAAACTCTTTGCCGGCCAGCGGCGGCGCATTTTTCTGGGCAGCGAGTTCAATCGCGACAACTTCACCCGTTTCGCCCCCAAGGCGAAATTCATCCACCTGGCCACCCATTTCTTTCATGACGGGGAGGACCCGTCCCGCTCGGCCTTCCTCTTTTCTTCTTCCGGGGCTTCGCCCGCCCTTTTCGAAGCCAGGCAGGTCCGCGAGCTCCGCCTGGGAGCCGAGCTGGTCATCCTCAGCGCCTGCGAATCATCGGAAAAAAGCCTGCAGGGCTTCCAGCTCGTGAGCGGGATGACCGCCGCCATCCGCCGGGCGGGGGCGCGGGACCTGATCGCCAGCCTATGGCCGGTGGACGAGTTCAGTTCGCAGGTGGTGCCGCTTTTTTACCGCGAAACCTTGCGCGGCGCTGGCAGCGCCGCGGCGCTGCGCAGCGCCAAGCTGGCCCTTTTCGGCAGGACTATTGCCATTCGCGACGGGGTGCGCCTGTCGCTGGCGCATCCCTTCCTGTGGGCCAACTACGCTCTCTACCATTTCTACCGTTGAATGCTCCGCCGCCCGCGGAAAAATTCCCCGCCGGCCGGGTAAAACGGCCTGCATCTTCTTGACGAAGCGGGGAAAAAACGCTACACTGCCCGAGTGAGGAGCCGCCATGATTACCGAGATGGAGGAGACCCGCGATTTCGAGCGCGTGGCCGAGGTTCTGAGCGCCAAGGGCTGGGCCGAGGCCAGCGCCGGCAATATGTCGCTGCGCCTCGCGAAAGCGCCCGGCCCGTCTGCCCCGGATTCACTCTCCGGGAGGGTGCAGGATGCAGCCGTGGACATGACCGACCTGATCGGCGACCGTTTTCTGGTCACTGCCAGCGGCAGCCGCATGCGCGATCTTGCCGCCGAACCCCGGAATTGCCTTTGCCTGATCCAGGTCCTGGACAGCCGGCGCTTCCGGCTCATCGACGGCAGCGGGCCGCTCAGCAGCGAATGGCCCACCCATGCCGGCCTGCATTCCCTGTTCAAGGAGAGCCGCAGCCATGAGCGAGCCGTGCTTCATTGTCACCCCCTGAACCTGATCGCATTGAGCCATTTTTTCGACAACGAAAAGGAGATGAACGACCGCCTGTTCCGCATGCACCATGAAACCCGCCTTTTCGTCCCTGAAATGCTGGGGCTGATCCCTTATGCCGTCACCGGTTCAGGAGAATTGGCCAGGGCCAGCAAGGAGAAACTGAAGAAGCATCGCCTGGCGCTTTGGGACAAGCACGGCGTCATCGCTTGCGGCAAGACCCTGGACGAGGCCCTCGACCGCGTCGAAATGGTGGAGAAGGCCGCGGCGATCTACCTCTTGCTGAAGGGCGCCGGGCTTGAGCCGGCGGGTCTGAGCGACGAGCAGTTGGCCGCTACCCTGCGCGGCAACAAATCATGAGACGGCGGCTCCTGGTTCTTACTGCATGCCTGCTGGCCACCCGCCCCCTGCCGTCGGCTTTGCAAGCCTCTGGCGAGGGGGGCGGGAAAGAGGAATACCGCCTGGAATACCAGATCCGCGGCAGCGCCATTTCGCGGGTCCTGCTGCTGTTTCCCCTGCGCGTGTTCTACGAGGCATCGGTGGTCGTCGACCTGGTTGCCAGCCGCCAGGAAGATGGCTCGATTTGCTTCTCCTATAGCGACCTTCCCCGGCCGGCCTATATCTTGAGGACGCTGGGCTTCGGCGGCAAGACCCTGGCCCTGCTGACCGTAGGGGGCGATGAGGCCGGCGGCGAGACGTTTGCGGACGAATTGCTGGCCAAGTGGCGGAAGCAGGCCCCCGAATTCGCCTCCCGGATCGGGACGATCAAGAAATTCCCCCATCGGCTGCTGAAAACCGGGCCGCAGCCGTTTTCCTTCAAGCGCGATGCCGCGGGCAATTACCGCGATTTCCAGCTGGGGCTGCTGCCGCGTTATCGTCACCACCCTGCCAAGACCGGCATCTATTTCAACGTTTTCCCGATGCTGGCCGACCTGCTGACGCTGTTGAACCACCGCTTCGTCCCCGGGGACCGGGCGCATGCCTTTTCCGCCCCCCTGCCCGCCGAATGGAGCGGCGATCCGCTGGATCTTTCCGCTGACCTGAACCGGACGGCCGGGCTGCTTGAAAAGGTCGTCAAGTCGCTGGTGACGGTAGAACAGAAACAGACATTCCGCCTCAGTTTCCGCGTTGCCGCCGGCAGCGCCGAGGAGATCGAGATCTGCGGTGAGGGCTTTCCCGACGTATCCATCTGGAAAGGGTTCATGATTCGGGAAATGTTCCGCCGGGTACGGCTGCGCCAGAGCGACGGCGGGCTGCTTGCCGATGAAATATGGCTGGGCATACGCAATCAAAAGGGGCAGGGCGGCTACGGCCGCCTGTTGCTGAAACGGAAAAATTCCATGGAGGACCCGCAATGAACGATCGAGTTTTTTTGTTTCCTGGCCAGGGCTCGCAGGCCGTTGGCATGGGACTGGACCTGTTCGCGAAGAGCGATTTTGCCAAAAAAACGTTCCGGCAGGCCGACGAAATCCTGGGTTACCCGCTCTCGGGCATCTGCTTCAACGGACCTGAGGATGAACTGAAGCTGACATCCAATACCCAGCCGGCGCTGCTCACGGTGTCCTATATCCTGTACACCCTGTGGGAAAAGGAGCCGCTGCTGGCGGCCGGGCACAGCCTGGGGGAGTATTCGGCCCTCCTCTGTGCCGGGGTGTTCCGCTTCGAGGACGCCGTCGCCCTGGTGCACAAACGGGGGCTCTACATGCAGGAAGCGGTTCCGGTGGGCATGGGCGCCATGGCCGCCCTGATCGGGGCCGACATCGAGGATATCCGCAAGACCATCGAAGCCGTGAACCATGAACTGGCTGACCTGCCCGCCGATCCCCTGGGAGTGAGGAAAGTTGTCAATTTAGCCAACTGGAACAGCGCCGGCCAGGTGGTGATCTCCGGGGAGAAGGGGGCGGTGGAGGAGGCGGTGCGGCGCCTGGGCGTCAAATCGGTCTTTCTGCCGGTCTCGGCCCCCTTCCATTCGGAATTGATGCTTCCGGCCGAGGAAAAACTGGCTCTGGATCTCGACAAGGTGGAGTTCGCGGATCCCCGCTTCCCCGTCATCAACAACTGGCGGGTGGACAGGGTCACCAGCGCCGCTGTTGCCCGCGAAGGGCTGAAAAAGCAGGTTTCACGGCCGGTCCGCTGGCACGAAACCATGGAGGTCCTGCTGGCCGACCCTGCTGCCGCCGTTTATGCCGAGATCGGCAGCGGCAAAGTTCTGGCCGGACTGCTGAAGCGAGCCGCCCGCGACAAAAACCGCCAGGTCCAGATCGTAAATATTGAAAACCTGGCCGATATCGAAAAAAACGCCTGATATCCCCGACAGCCGCGTGGGAGGACGAAATCGGGGTAAAAAACCCTTGATTTGCCCTCTTGAGGGTTCGTCCAAATTACCTAAATCTATTGGCAATCTGCATCGGTAAAACTCTATAAGCAAGGCCTGTTTTGGCTTATGGGGGTGTCTGCATTTCCATAGCGCCGATAAATCTATAAAAAAAACCAATAATGACTTGACATTTAATTTTCCATATGTTAAAAATTTTTCAGTATGAAAATTCCATACCGTGGAGAGTGCCATGGCTTTATTCAGTTTTAAAAAATCCAAACCCATTGTCGGACTCGACATAGGTTCATTTGCCTTGAAACTGGTGGAGCTGAAGGCGAAGAGGAAAGGATCGGAAACGCGCTATGAATTGGTCTCCATCGGCTATGAGCCCGTGCCCTACCAATCCATCGTGGAGGGGAGCATCATGGACTCGACGGCAGTGGCCGAGGCCATCCAGCACGTTTTCTACGACAGCAAGGCCAAGTCCAACCGCATCTCCTTCTCCGTCTCGGGAAGCTCGGTCATCGTCAAGCGCATCGAGGTCCAGCGGCTGAACCCCGATGAAATGCACGAGCACATCCTGTGGGAGGCCAGGCCGCACATCCCGTTCACTCCCGATGAGGTCAATATCGACTACGAGGTCATTGAATCCCCCGATTCCCCCCCGACCGCGTCGGGGTCATTCTGAGCGCCGTGCGCAAGGAAAAACTGAACGACTACCTCAACGTGATCACCAGCGCCAGCAAAGCCGCCGATATCGTCGACCTGGATTCCTTCGCCGCTCTCAACAGCGTCCTGCTCAACTACGACCTCTACCGCGAAAAGGTCCTGGCCATTATCAACATCGGGGCGTCGATCTCCAACGTGATCATCTCCAAAGCCGGCCACCCCGTTTTTGTCCGCGACATCGCCTTCGGCGGCAACCAGTTCACCGACCTGCTGCAGAAGGAGCTGAATCTCAAGTATGAAAAGGCCGAGGCGGTCAAAAAAGGGCGCCCGGTGGAAGGCATCTCCACCGCCGCCGTCAAGCCGATCATCAATATCGTGCTCAACGACCTGCGCAACGAGATCAAGAAGACATTCGAATTCTACCGTTCCAACACCACCGAGGGGCGGATCGACAACATCCTGCTCAGCGGCGGCAGCGCCAACCTGGAGGCCATTACCGATTTCTTCTCCCAGGAGTTCGATATCCCGGTCGAAGTGGTCAACCCGTTCAACAACATCGACGTCAACTATAAAAAATTTGATCTGAATTTCATCAAAGACATGGCCCCGGTGTACACGGTCGCCGTCGGCCTGGCCCTGAGGGCTGTGGGGGATGCGAAATGATCAAGATCAACCTTTTGCGACCGGAAAAAAAGGAGGTTGCCGCCGGCGGGGGAACATCCATCAGCTTCAGCGAGGAATCCAAGCCCAGCAAGCTGAGTATCCCGGCCCTGGTCGGGGCCATCGCCCTGACCGTGATCGGCATCGGATTGATGTATTTCCTGCAGACCGGGGAACTGGCCCGCGAAAAGAGGATCCTGGACGAACGCACGCTGCGCAAAGCTGAACTGGAAAAGGTCCTCAAGGAGCTGGCGTTGATCGAGGCCACCAAGAAGGAACTGGACAGCAAGATCAAGATTATCAGCGACTTGAAACTGAAGCAGAAGGACGCGGTCCTGATGATGGACAAGATGTCCCGCTCGCTGCCGGAATGGGTCTGGCTGACGGATCTGACCATCACCAACGGGCTCGTGACGCTCTCCGGCAAGGCCCTGTCCAACAACCTGATCGCCGACCTGGTCAACAACCTGCAGAATTCGAACCTGTTCACCAATGTCCAGCTGATATCGACCAATAGAAAAAAGGAGGCCGGCATCGATATTTTCGAATTCCGCGTCAGTTGCGCCTTCGTGCGCCAGGCCGACCTCAAAAAGGTAGGGTAAACATGGAACTGCAAAATTTACCTTGGTACGGGCAGCTGCTGGTCTTTCTGCTGGTCGGCGCCGTCCTGTTCGGCATTTTCTATTTTGTCGTCTATTCGCCGGCCCAGGACGAGATCCGCTCCATCGTCGACCAGAGCTTGAAACTCGAAGAGGAGATCCGCAAGGCGGAAAAGAGCGAAGCCAAACTGGAAAAACTGAAGGAAGAGAAGGGCGCCAACGAAAAGATCCTGGAGGAACTGAAAGGCATCCTGCCCGAGAAAAAAGAGTTCGCCCAGCACCTGCGCAAGATCCAGGCCATCGCCTCCAACGCCCGCCTGAAGACTTCCACCTTCAATTTCAACAAGGAAGTCGCCCGCGACTATTACATGGAGTGGCCGATCGCCATCAGCCTGGAAGGCAATTATCACAACCTGGGCATATTCTTCGACCAGGTGTCGCGGCTGAAAAAGATCTTCACCATCGACAAGCTGAAAATCACCCCGCTGAAGAGCCTGAGCTACGATTATACGATCCAGGCCAGCTTCATCGCCATGACGTATATCTACCGTGAAGGCGGCCATGCCAAGAAGCCCGTCGCCAAGCGCGGCGTTCCCCGCCGGGGGGCCGCGACTGAAGATGAAGGAGGGTTCTAAATGAAATCCCTGCTTGTCCTTATTTTATTGTTCCCCTTATTCCTGCAAAGCCAGGAGGCCGTGCCGGATGTCCCGGAAGGGGAGGATGGGGCCGAGATGATCAGCATCCAGCCCGGGGAGTTTGTCTACAATCCGGAAGGCCGCCGCGATCCTTTCTGGAACCTGCTGCAGGGCAAGAGCGTCAAGGAGAACCGCGAGGCCATCGAGGGCATCGCCGGCCTCATGATCGACGAGCTGGAGCTCGAGGGCATCGTCTTCGCGCAAGGCGCGTTCAAGGCGCTGCTCAAGGGGCCGGACACCCGGCCTTACGTGGTGGGCATCGGCGACAAGGTCTACGACGGCGAGGTCGTGGCCATGGACAAGAATTCCGTCAGTTTCAAGAAGAGCCTGACCGTGGCCCTGGCCGGACAAAAAGACCGCGTTATCATAAAGACCTTAAATCCCGAAGAGGAGGAGATGAATGAAAAAAGCGACAAGTAGAATTTTGTTGATATTCTTTATTTTATTTGTCGGCCTGGGGCTCGACGCCAAGGTGACCATCAGCAAGATCGAATATTTCCCCGGCGAGGATTTCGTGCAGCTGCATATGCAGACCGACAAGATCCTTCCCATCCCCGACATCTTCTACCCGGAGAAAGACAATCTGAAGCGGCTGGTCATGCGCATCAACGATGTCGATTTCAAGGTCGAGAGTGAATCCCTGGAGTTCGATTCCCCGGTGGTCCAGGGCCTGAAGATCCAGAACGCCAACGGCCATTCCGATGTCGAGATCCTGCTGAAGGGCGAGGCCAACTACCGCGTCTTCACCAACCAGACCGGGCTGTACATCGAATTCCCGGTGCTGAAGGGCCTGGCCGCCGCCCATGAAGTGAAGCCTCCCGTCCTGCCCCCCGCCTCCAAAAGCGAAGCCGGCCCGGTGTTGCGCAGCCCGGCGACGGACGACGGCCGCGTCAGCGTCCGCGACGTGCGCGTTGCCGCCCAGGAAGCGGGGCGCATCCGTTTCGAGCTGGCCCTGTCGCGCGAGACGGAATACCGCGTCATTCCCATCGAGCAGCAGCCGGTGCGCCTGGCCATTGACCTGAAGAACGCCCAGTCCAAAAAGATCGACAGGCCCGTGAACCTGAAGAACGTCAAGGGCATTCGCGGCGGCAACAATTCCGGCGACATCTACCGCGTCGTCTTCGACCTGGATTACCTGAAACACTTCGCGGTGCAGGCCAAGGGCAACGTGCTGCAGGTGGAATTCTTCGATGACCCGCAGCCCGGCCCCGCGGCCCCTGTCCTGGCAGAGAGCCCTCCGCCCGCTGCCGCCCTGGAAACCCAGCTGCAGCCCGCTTTGCAGAGCGAAACGCCCGCGGCCGTGATACTGGAAAACAAGGCGCTCCTGGCCCTGTCCGACAAAGGTTCAAACGCAACCGTCCAGCCCCAGAAGGTCAAGGACGCCGCTGTGCAGCCGCGTCAGTTCTTCGGCCCGGAGAAATCCAAGGCCGAGGAAGAGGTGGCCCAGTCCACCCCGCCTGTCCCGGAGGAAACCACCCCCGATCTGGACTTCGAGAAAAACACCGTGGACGACGGGCGGCCGCAGTTTTCCGGAGACCCCTACGACTTCTCCTTCAAGAATGCCGATATCAGCAATATCCTGAAGTTCATCGCCAAGGTTTCCGGGCTGAACATGGTCATCAACCCCAATGTCACCGGAAAATTCACCTGTGAACTGGTGCAGGTACCCTGGGACCAGGCCCTGGAGATCATGCTCAAGGTCAACGGCCTGGATATGATCCAGGAGGGGAACATCCTGCGCATCGGCAAGGTCGAGGATCTGGCCCAGGAGGCCAAGAAGCGCCAGGAACTGCGCGAAGCGCGCGAACAGGAAGGCAACCTCGAAGTCTCCACGCGCACGCTCAGCTACGCCAAGGTCAAGGACGTGGCGGCCATCCTGAAGAAGCAGATGAGCCCGCGCGGCGAGATGGTCACCGACGACCGCACCAACACCCTGATCATTTCCGAAGTCCCGGAGCGCATCAAGATCATCGACGGCCTGATCGACACCCTGGACGCGGCCAACCCCCAGGTGCAGATCGAGGCGCGCATTGTGGAAACCAGCTCCGAATCCCTGAGCACCTTCGGCATCCAGTGGGGCGTCAACGCCATCGCCAACTCCTCCTACGGCAACCAGACCAACCTGATCTTTCCCAACTCCATCAAGGCCGGCGGCGTAGTGGAGAGCAAGAGCAACCCCAATGGCTACGTGGTCAACGTGCCGACGGCCGACAGCGTGGTCTTCCCCAAGATCAGCCTGGGCAACATCGGCGGCTCCTTTAACCTCGACGTGGCCCTGAGCGCCCTCAGCTCCAAGGGCAAGGCGCGCATCATCTCCTCGCCGCGGGCCACCACGCAGAACAACATGCCCGCCGAGATCACCCAGGGCGAGCGCATCCCCATCCAGACCAACCAGAACAACACCATCACCACCCAGTACATCAACGCCGCGCTGGAGCTGAAGATCACCCCGCAGATTACGGCGCGCGGCTCGGTCATCATGCAGGTGGACATCAAGAACGATATCGCCGATTTCTCCAAGCCGGTCAACGGCATGCCCACCATCAAGACCGAGACGGCCAAGACCTCGGTCATGGTCAACGACGGCGGCACGATCGTCCTCGGCGGGCTCTACAAGATCAACGAAGACCACAGCAACGCCGGCGTGCCCATCCTGAGCCGCATCCCCATCATCGGCTCCTTGTTCAAGAATTCCAGGAAGTACGGCAAAACGCAGGAGTTGATGATCTTCATCACCCCGCGCATCATCAAGTAGGAGGGAAACATGAAGCTGAAATTATTGGTCCTGATCATAGCGCTGCTGGTCATGGCAGGGTGCGTTGCCAAGGAGAACGACAGCACGTCGGGTAGCTTCCTGGTGATCAACTCCCTGACCGGCAATGACCTCGATGGCAATGCCGGATCGACCACGGTCTTCTCCGATGTCAGCCTCGCCGGCAGCATCGTCAACGACAACGGCGTCGCCTCGCTCACGACCCTGACCTACAATCCGCTGGAAGACTCCGACGCGCACGACATCACCTTTTACATGAACGTCATCGTCGACCAGATCGATGTCGAGTTCATGCGCACCGACGGCCGCAACGTGGAAGGCGTGGACGTGCCCTACCGTTTCACCCAGCCCATGAATATGCTGGTGGCAATCGATGATGTCATCGATATCCCATTTGTTCTCATCCGCCATGATGCCAAGCTCGAGGCGCCGCTGTTCGCCCTGCGCGAGATTGGCAACCAGGGCGCCGTCCTGCAGCTGGTGGCCAAGGTCACGGTGCACGGCAAGGACCTGGGCGGGCACAGGGTCGCCCCGGTGAGCGGATATATCAGCGTCTGGTGCGCCAATTTCGCGGATCAGGCAGATGATACCGCGGGCTAAAACAAGGAGACAGGGAACATGAAAAAAACACTATTATTCTTGATCGTCCTGAGCCTGCTGCTGGTGGTTTCCTCCTGCAAGCGCACGGAGTTGAACGACCCGGACTGGGACGGCCCGGCCGGTTTCTACATCCTCCTGGAGGGCTCGGCCGACCCGGCCGTTTTCTTTATCGACGGTCACGCCCACCGCAGCACGGTCTATGTGCGCGCCACCGATTCCAAGGGCAACCCGCTCGCCGGCCGCACGGTGTTTTTCGAGCAGCTGCCTGACAGCCTGACCCACCAGCAGATCGAGTGGGGGAGTTTTGACAACGGTTACGGCACCATTCGCAAGGTGACCAACTCCAACGGCGAGGTCAGCGTCATTTTTAACAGCCCCACCCAATTCTACTCGGGAAACATGTATATCCATGCCGTGCTGGAAGTCGACGGCCGCGCCCTTCCCGGCTCCACCAGTCACGTGGGCAATGTTCCCCAGGACTTCATCGCCATCGCCATGTATCATTCCGGCTCGACCGGAACAGGGACGACCAAGTAGCAATGCCGGGCGGGGGAGCGCGGGAGACCGCTGCGCCAGGACCTGTCCGTCTTATAGAAAGGAAGAGGTAAGATTGGCTAGTTTTCAGAATGAACGGGAGCAGCTGGCGCAGTTGGAATGGCTGTTCCAGGAAAAAAAATTTGCCGAGGGTTTGGCGCGCACCGAAACGGCGCTGCGGGAATTTCCCGCTTCTTTTCACCTGAAATCCCTGCGCTACAAGTTCCTGCGCCAATTGCAGCAGAACGCGGCGGCGCTGCAGCTGCTGCGCGAGATGCACGCCATGTCCGGCGACAACATCATGGTGCTAAAGGAGCTGGCCGAATTGCATTTTGAACTGAAGCAGTTTCCCGAAAGCCTGCTCTACTATAAAAAACTCATCTTTTTGGATTCCTTCAACAGCCAGGCGCAGGAGCGGTTGAAACTCCTGCAGGGGGGGATGCTCGAAGCCGGCGTCTCCGACCGCCTGGCCGACACCAAGGCCGAATTCCGCGTCGAAATTCCGCCGGCGGCCACGCCGCCGCCTGTTGCTGCCGCGACCGTGATCGCTGCTCCGCCGCCGCCGATTCCCCGCGCCGTGGAGGAAACGACGCAGATCACGTTCGACGCCCCTGAGGACGCCGGCGCTCCTCCCGCGGCTGCCGCTGCCGTGGACGACGCCCCCGGGCTGCACTACCAGACGGAAAGCGCCGCCGAGCTTTACTTCAAGCAGGGGCTCTATCGCGAAGCCCTGGCCATCTACAAGAACCTGTTCGAAAAGACCGGGCGCACCGATCATTTTTTGAAGATCAAGGCCATTCTGCAGCTGCTGCGCGCCGACCGCCAGAATCGCGTCATCGGCAAGCTGTTGCGTTTTCAGGAGCTGCTGCAGCATAGGGGAAGCCACTTTGTTTAAAACCATATTCGACGATATTCATTCCCATATCCCTGAAACCTACCTGATCGGCATCTGGGGCAAAGACGGGCTGGAACTGGAAAAATCGGTCTTCCTGCCGCCCGAGGCCGACATGGATCTGATCGGGGCCGAGCTGGCCGAGGTGGTGGGCAAGCTGGACAATCTGGATATCGATCGCGCCGGCTTTCAGATCGAATACGTTTCCGGAAAATTCAAGATCATGGTCCTTTCGCTCAACAGCGGCTATTTCCTGCTGCTGGTCTCCGGACGGAACTTGATCTCCGGCAAGCTGAAATTCTACTTGGACCTGAAACGGGACAGCATCCTCGCCCAATTGTGACCCGGGGGTTCTGCGCCGTTACCGTTGAGGAGTTTTAACCAATGGCCAACTTTAAAAAGTTCAAGGTCGTACCCGACCTGCCGGAAAAACTGAATCCGTTGCTGGACATCGCCGCCAACCTGTGGCTGACCTGGAACCCCGAGGCCATCAAGCTGTTCATCACCATGGACAGCGACCTGTGGGAAAAGAACCAGCACAACCCGGTGCGCATGCTCGGCGAGATCAGCCAGGAGAAGCTGGAGGAACTGGCGCATGACGATGGTTTCTTGAGCGAGGTGCAGCGGGTCGGCGAGCAGCTCGATCAGTACCTGCACGTCCTGCGCAGCATCAATCATGAGCAAAAGGCGAGCATCGCCTATTTTTCCGCCGAGTACGGGCTGAGCGACACGCTGCCCATTTATTCCGGCGGCCTGGGCGTTCTGTCCGGCGACCACGTCAAGGCCGCCAGCGACCTGAACCTCCATTTTCACGGTGTCGGCCTGCTCTATCAGATGGGGTATTTCCAGCAATACCTGAACATGGACGGCTGGCAGCAGGATTTCTACCAGGTCAACGATTTTCACAACATGCAGGTCCAGGAAGTGCGCAAGCCCGACGGCGGCCCCCTGGAGATCGAACTGGATTTCCCCGGCCGCAAGGTCCTGCTCAAGGTCTGGCAGATCAAGGTAGGCCGCGTTTCCATCCACATGCTCGATTCCAATCATGAGCTGAACAGCGAGTATGACCGCCGTCTCACCGCCCAGCTCTACGGCGGCAATCCCGAGATGCGCCTGCAGCAGGAGATCATTCTGGGCATCGGCGGCGTGAAAATGCTCGACGCCCTCGGCATCCAGGTCACGGTGGTGCACATGAACGAGGGTCATTCGGCGTTCACCTCGTTCGCGCGTGCCGGGGCGCTGATGAAGGACAAGGGGTTGTCGTTCGCCGAGGCGCTGGAAGTCGTGCGCCATTCGAGCGTGTTCACTACCCACACCAACGTCCAGGCCGCCCACGACGTCTTCAGCCCCGACTTGCTGAAAACGTATTTCGGCAATTACCTGCGCGAATTCAACATCCCGCTGCACGACTTCATGGCCTGCGGCCGCGTGCACCCCGAAAACCACCAGGAGAGCTTTTCCATGACCGTGGCCGCGGTGAAGAACGCGGCGTTCATCAACGGCGTGTCCACGCTGCACTCCCAGGTGTCGCGCGACATGCTGCAGAACCTGTGGCCGGCCGTGCCGCCCGAGCACGTTCCCGTTCAGCCCATCACCAACGGCATCCATATCCCCTCCTGGATCTCGTTCGAAATGAACGACCTCTTCGAGCGCTACCTGGGCGGCAAATGGCGGGAGAAGCAGGATTACCGCGATGCCTGGGAAAAAGTGCAGAACATCCCCGACCCCGAGCTGTGGAACGTCCATGAGATCCGCCGCCGGCGCCTGATCGCTTTTACCCGCCAGCGGCTGCAGAAGCAGCTGCTCGCCAAGGGCGCCTCGAACCTGCTGATCAGCGAGTCGCAGGAGGCGCTGAACCCCGTGGCCCTGACCATCGGCTTCGCCCGCCGCTTCGCCACCTACAAGCGCGCCTATCTCATTTTCAAGGACAAGGAGCGGCTGCTGCGCATCCTGAATAACCCGGAGCGGCCGGTGCAGCTGATCTTCGCCGGCAAGGCCCACCCTCAGGACCAGGCCGGCAAGGAATTGATCAAGGACATCATCTCCTTCATGTCCAGCGAGCGCCTGCGCGGCAAGATCGCCTTCATCGAGGACTACGACATCAACGTGGCCCGCTACCTGGTCTCCGGCGTCGACATCTGGCTGAACACGCCCCTGCGGCCGCTGGAAGCCTGCGGTACCTCGGGCATGAAGGCCGCCTGCAACGGCGTGCTGAATTTCAGCGTCCTCGACGGCTGGTGGGACGAAGCCTATGACCTGAAGAACGGCTGGGCCATCGGCAACCGCGAGTCTTACACCGACAAGGAATACCAGGATGAGGTGGAGAGCAAGGCCATTTACTCCATCCTGGAGAAGGACATCATCCCCCTGTTCTATGAGCGCGGCTCGGACGGCCTGCCGCGTGAATGGATCCGCATGATGAAGCATTCGCTGGTCACCATCGCCTCGCGCTACAACACCAACCGCATGGTCAAGGAATATTTCAACAAGTTCTACAAGCCTGCCGCCGAAAATTTCGCCCGGCTGAGCGCCGAGGATTTCCAGCCGGCCCGCGAGCTGGTCAAATGGAAGGACCGCATGCGCTCGGATTTCCCCGCCCTGCGTATCGAAGGCGTCCAGGCTGACACCGGCCACGCCTACAAGAGCGGCGAGAGCTTCCAGGTGCAGGCCGACCTTTTCCTGGGCAAAGTGGCCCCCGATGAAGTCCGTGTCGATGCCTATTTCGGCACCATCGTCGGCGATGACGTGCTGCAGAATTCGGCGCTGGCGCGTTTGGCTACGGTGGAGAAGACGGCGGAAGGCCGCTTCCGCTTCAGTGGCGCCATTCCCTGCAACCGCACCGGCAGTTTCGGCTTCAAGCTCCGCGTCACCCCCATGCACCCGCTGCAACTCGATCCCTACGAGACGGGATTGGTGCTCTGGGGATAGAGTACGTGACAGAAAGCGACTCGAGCGTAAGGTGTAAGGCATAGGGTGTAAGGGTAAGAGACTCGAATAACGCGATCGCGGAGATTTATATCATCTTCACTCTGACGCCGTACGCCCTACGCCTTACGCGCACGATTTCAATTCCTCCGATCATCTTGGTTCCAGCAGCGATATGTAGAATAAGTCATTGTTCAGGTCTGAAGGCAGCAAATAGCAGCCGTATTTCATCGGCTTCATCCTGAACCCGTAGGCCTGCAGCAGCGGCGCGACGGGCTCGGGCTTGAGGCCGCGGGCAGCAGCGACTTTTTCCACCACCTCCTCGCTTTCCTCGGCGAGGAAGGAGCAGACGGCGTAGAGGATGCGGGCGCGGGGGAAGCGCACGGCCAGGCTGGACAGCATCAGCTTCTGCTGGCTGGCGTTCGCCCGCACGTGCTCGGCATCGATCTTGTTCTTCAGGTCTGGGTTCTTGCGCAGGGTACCGCTGGAGGTGCAGGGGGCGTCGAGAATGACCAGGTCGGCCGCCTCGTGCCCCGGGGGGTATCTGCAGCATGTCGGCCGTGAAGGGAAAGATGCCGCCCAGTCGCAGGCGGCGGATGTTCTGCTCCAGCAGGCGCAGGCGCTGAGGGCTGACATCGCTGGCCCAGATCTTCAATTCGGGGCGCAGGCAGGCAAGGGTCAGCGACTTGCCGCCCGGCGCCGCCGCCACGTCGCACACCTCTTTATCGGCCCTGGCTGCGGCGATCAGGGCGACGGCCTGCGAGCCCGTGTTCTGCACGTAGAAATTGCCTAGCTGCTCCGGCTTCTCCAGGACCTGGCCGGCGGCCGACGTCTCGAAGCAGTCCAGGCGCGGGAGCTCGCGGCAGGGGATGCCGGCCGCTTCCAGCGCCTGGCGCGCCTGATCCATGGTCATGCACCCGGGGTTGAAGCGCAGGTGAAAGACGGGCTCGCGGTCGAGGTATTCCAGGTCGGGTTCTTCAGCGGCGCCGAGCCGGCGCAGGCCGGCCAGCAGCAGCGGTGACAGGGCGTAGCGGAGTCCGGGGTCGTCCGTGGCGCCGAGCCGCTCGCGGATCTCCCCCTTGCGGCGCAGCAACTGCCGCAGCACGGCGTTGACGAACGGCTTTTCCTTCGCGGCGGCGGCGTTGACCGCTTCGTTGACCACGGCGTACTCGGGATAGGAGTCGGAAAACAGCAGCAGGAAAACGGCTATTTTCAGCAGTACGTGCGTGGGCAGGGAGGGCTTTTGGCTCTTGTTTTTCAGAAACAGGCCGATGACATGCTCCAGGGCGATGTCCTTGCGTACCACGCCGTAGACCGTGCGCGTCAGGGCGTTCTTGTCATCGCCGGCGTAGTCGCGCAGGAAACGCGCCAGCAGCATCCTGAGGTTGGTTTGCGGCTCCTGGTAGTAATCGCGCAGCACGGCGGCGGCAGGGGTGAGAAAATTCATGAAAGCCTCTCGGGAAAACGATGGCCGAGGGAAAATTGCCAGGGGCTCATCTCCTTCCTGCCTTCAGGCTGGATGGCGGTGATCTCCAGGACGGTCCCCAGGCTGCAGGCGACCTGCAGCCCCTGGGGCGAAAGGGCCAGGATGTCCCCCGGGGCGGCCTGGTGCGTTTTTTGCGAAACGACGGCGCCCAGAACCTTGATCTGCTGCCCCGGCAACTGGAAGAACAGCCCTGGCCAGGGGGTGAAGGCGCGCAGCGTGTCGTACACCCTGCGGGCGGGCTGCTCCCAGTTGGCACGGCCTTCCTTCTTCTCCAATGGCGGGGCCTGGCTGGCCAGGGTTTCGTCCTGGGGGAGCGGCTGGCTTGTTCCGGCGAATATCATTTCCAGGGTCTGGCGCAGGAACGGCGCCGCCCGCTCGCCCAGGCGCTGCTGATAGGCGGCGCTGGTGTCGTCCGGGCGAATGGCGATCTCTTCCCGGGCCCAGACCGGGCCGGCGTCCATGCGGGCGCTGAGCTCGAAGATGGTGATGCCGCTGCGGCTTTCGCCGTTCTGGATGGCGCGCTGCACCGGGGCGGCGCCGCGGTAGGCCGGCAGCAGTGAAAAATGTACGTTTACCGTATGAAAACGGGGCAGGTCGCGGATGTCCCTGGGGATGAACTGGCCGTAGGCCACCACGACGGCGATATCCGGCTCGATGCGGCGCATGGCCAGCTCGAGTTCAGGCTCGCGCATGTCGGGCGGCTGCAGCAGGGGCAGGCGGTTTTCCTGGGCGAACTGCTTGACGGCCGGGATCAGCAGCTGGCGGTTGCGACCGCCGCGCCGGTCGGGCTGGGTGACGACCAGGCGCAAGCCGAACCTCTTGTTCAGCTCCCTGGCGATGGGCAGGCCGATGGCCGCGGTGCCGAAAAAAACCACGTCACCATTCGCCACTTTTTCTCTTTTGGCTGATCTCTTTGCGGATCAGGGTGCGTTTCAGGCTGGATTGGCGGTCGACGATCAGCATGCCGTCGAGGTGGTCGATTTCGTGCTGCAGCACCCGCGCCTTGAGGCCGTCGAACTCGGCGCGCAGCTCGCGGCCGTCGAGCAGGATGCCCTGGAGCAGGATGCGGGCGCTGCGCTTGACGGGCAGGGAATAACCGGGGACCGACAGGCAGCCCTCCTCGCTGGTCTCGTGGCCTTCCGCCTCCACGATGAGGGGATTGACGACGACCAGCAGCTCGTCCGGGTTTTCTCCGACCGAGAGGTCCACGGTGACCAGCCGCAGCGATGCTCCCACCTGCGGGGCGGCCAGGCCGATGCCCGGGGCTTGCCGCATGGTCAGCGCCATGGCCGCAGCGAGGTCGATGATGTGCCGGCTGATGTCGCGTACCTCAGCCGCCTTTTCTTTCAGCACTTCATCGCCGTATTTGCAGATTTTCAGAGTCTCGGGTTCCACGGCATGATTATATTTTTATTTGAAACGCTTGTCAATCCAGCGTCTTGCTCTCCTACTCTCTCTTCCCTCTGCCTTTCCCTCTCTCTTCCCTTTGTTTTCCCTTGTTTGCTTTTGCTGTACCTTTGTGATATTTTCCAAGCCTGCCGGCCGCAAGGTCAGGCTTGGAGAACAATTTTGGGCACTATCAGGGTCTTATCCGAGAACGTCTTCCGCAAGATCGCCGCCGGCGAGGTGATCGAGCGCCCCCTGTCCGTGGTCAAAGAGCTGGTGGAGAACGCGATCGACGCCGGCGCCGGCGCTATCGCCGTGGAGCTGGGCTCCGGGGGCAAGGAGCTGGTGCGCGTCGAGGACGACGGCAGCGGCTTCGGCGCCGACGATATCGAGGTCGCTTTTTGCCGCCACAGCACGTCCAAGCTGGCTGAGCTGGAGGACCTGGACCGCCTGCTCACCCTCGGCTTCCGCGGCGAGGCCCTGCCGTCGATCCTGGAAGTGGCCGACATCGACCTGGAGACGGCGGACAACGACGAGGGGCGCGGCTGGCGCTGCGTTTTCCGCAACGGTGTCCTATCGGAGAAGACGCAGGCCCCCCGGCGCCGGGGCAGCGCCATCACCGTCCAGAGGCTGTTCGCCAATTTCCCGGTGCGCCGCAAGTTCATGAAGAGCGACCAGGGCGAATTGCGGCCGGTGAGCGCTTTCCTGGAAACAACCGCCCTGGCCCGCCCCGCCATCGCCTTTACGCTGCGCCACAACGGCCGGGTCGTTTTTCATTATGCCGCGGCGGCGAACCTTGCCGAGCGCATCTACCAGGTCTTCGGCAAGGAGTTCCTCGACGGGCTGCGGTCCCTGGATCACGCCGCCGGGCCGTACCGCCTCACGGGCTTTGTATCGACGGCACAGGCGGGCGTCAGCGGCAGGAACCGGCAATTCTTCACGGTCAACGGCCGGCCGGTGCGGGAAAAGACCATGCAGGCCGCCTTTAACAACACCTTCCAGTCCTATCTCGAAAAATCGCGCAGCCCGGCCGGGGTGATCGACCTGGCGATCCCTCCCGACCAGATCGATGTCAACATTCATCCCATGAAGCTGGAAATCCGCTTCCTGGACGGCCAGCGCGTTTACCAGCTCATGCAGCAGGCCATCCATGCCACCCTGGGCGGCGCGTTGCGTATCCCCGGCGCCGCTGAAGCCTTTCCGGCCGCCGTGGCGCATCGGCTAGCCCGATGCCGGCCCCGGCCTCCACGGCCGACGGCGAGACATCGCCCGCTGTTTCCCCGGGACCAGCTCGTTCCGGAGGACGGTTTCCGCGTTTTGGGGCAGTATCATGACTCCTATATCGTGGTCGAGAAGCAGGGCGAGTTGCTGGTCATCGACCAGCACAACGCCCGCGAGCGGGTATTGTTCGAACGGCTGCAGGCCGGTTCCCGGTCCGGCGCCGCCCCGGCGGCCCAGGCCCTCTTTCCCCTGCTGCTGGAACTGACGCCCGTCGAGTTGGCGGCACTGGACGATGCCGGGATGGAATCCTTTCGCCGGGCCGGTTTCGACCTGCGGCGCTTGAGCGGTTCCGTTGTCGAAGTGAAGGCCTTCCCGCAATTCCTGAGCGAAGGGCGCATCCGCGAAAGCGTGCGCGCCGCCCTGCGCGAATCGGCTGCCGGGTCCGGGGATGAAACCGGCCGCGATGAGAACCTGCTGGCGGCCCTGGCCTGCCACGATGCCGTAAAGGTCAACCAGCGCCTGTTCCCCGACGAGATGCGCACCCTGGTCAGGGACCTGTTTGCCTGCGCCAATCCCTATTTTTGCCCACACCGTCGCCCGATCATCGTTACCCTGACCCTGGAAGAGATCGAGAAGCGCTTGAAGCGGCGCTGAGCGCCGGTTATAAAAAATTGTGAAGGACCGACACCGTCCCGCCTTCGAACCGCTGCCGTTGCTGAAGAAATGGTTTGAGCGCGAGCGGCGCGACCTGCCGTGGCGGCATCACCGGGATGTATATGCCATTTGGGTATCCGAGGTCATGTTGCAGCAGACCCGGGTGGAGACGGTCGTGCCGTACTACCGGAAATTCCTCAGGCGCTTTCCCTCCCTGAAGCGCCTGGCCGCGGCGCCGCTGCAGGACGTGCTCAAGGCCTGGGAGGGGCTGGGCTACTATTCCCGGGCCCGCAACCTGTGGCGGGCGGCGCGGATGGTCGTGGCCGACAGCCATGGCCGCATCCCGGTCGAATACGATCGCTTCCGGGAACTGCCCGGGGTGGGGGACTACATCGCCGCCGCCGTGCTCAGCATCGGCCGCGGCCTCGTCCTGCCGGTCGTCGACGGCAACGTGCTGCGCGTCGCCTGCCGCTGGCAGGGGATCGCCAGCGATATCCGCCTGCCGGCCGCCAGGGAAACGGTCCGTTCATTCCTGCAGGGCGTCATTCCTGCCGATGATCCCGGCGGCTTCAACGAATCCCTGATGGAGCTGGGGGCGCTGGTCTGCCTGTCGAAAAATCCCCTGTGCCGGTTGTGCCCGCTGCAAGCGGGTTGCTTTGCTTTTCGCCAGGGAAAGACCGGCGCGCTGCCGGTCAAAAGCAGGAAAAATCCGGTGCCGACCTATGTCGTCGCGCTGGCCGTGATCCGCCGGGGAGACAGGATGTATATCCAGCAGCGTCCGGAAAACGGCCACCTGGGCGGACTGTGGGAGTTCCCCGGCGGCAAGTGCCGGGCCGGGGAGCAACCTGAAGCCGCGGTCGTGCGCGAGTGCCGCGAGGAATTGGGCATAGCGGTCAAGCCCCTGGCCAAACTGGCCGTGGTCCGCCACGCCTATTCCCATTTCAAGGTCATCCTGCACGTGTTCATATGCCGTAATCAGGGCGGCAGCATCCGCGCCCTTCAGCCGCACGCCTGGGTGAATGTCCAGCACCTCGACTGCTATCCGTTTCCCGCGGCGAATCACAAGTTCTTTCCGAAGCTGAAAGAGTATCTGGGCAGGATCTCGGTGTAAGGCGCAGGGCGGAGGGTGAAGGGAAGAGATGAACCCCTAGTCACTATTTTACAACGGCGAAAAGTGATGATCGCATCTTTTTAACTATTTTGACTTTCAATAAATGCTGTGTTATAAATTGACTTCAATTCGGCGCTCCAGCCGAGAATCCGGTAAACAGAGGTGCAATCATGTTCAAGTCCCTGGTACCGAAAAACGAAATATTTTATGAGCTCTTCGACAAGATCAGCGCCAACACGGTCGAGGGCGTCCAGCTCCTGCTCAAGATGCTCGACGACTGCGAACATTACAACGAGCACGCTGTAAGCCTGAAGTCGCTGGAACACCAGACCGACCAGCTGGTGCACAGCGTCATGTCGCACCTGCACAAGACCTTCATCACCCCCATAGACCGCGAGGATATCCACCAGTTGGCGGTGCGACTCGACGATATCCTCGACCTGGCCGAGGCCGCCAGCTCGCGCATCGACCTCTACCGCCCCTGCGACGTGCCGCGCGAGGCCAAGGAGCTGACCGTCGTGCTGCTGGAGAGCGTTAAGCTGGTAAAGGAAATGATCGGACTTCTGCGCAACCTGAAAAAGCCGGTGCGCATCATGGAGCTGACCGTGGAGATCAACCGTCTTGAGGACCAGGCCGACCACATCCGGCGCAGCACCCTGGCCCGCCTCTTCCGCGAGGAGAAAGACCCCTTCGAGCTGATCAAGTGGAAGGATATCCTGGAATACATCGAGCGCGCCACCGATCGCTGCGAGGATGTGGCCGACATCACGGAAGGCATCGTCCTGGAAAATACCTGAGCGCAACGCTATCATGATGATACTGATCGTCGTTATTGTCTTCCTGGCCCTGCTCTTTGATTTTATCAATGGCATGAACGATGCCGCCAACTCGGTGGCGACCATCGTTTCGACCCGGGTCCTCTCGCCGCGCCTGGCCGTGCTCTGGGCCGCCTTCTTCAATTTCGTTGCCGCTTTCCTGTTCGGCGTGCACGTGGCCAACACCATCGGCAAGGGGATCATCGACACCAAGGTCGTTTCCGCGCCCATGATCCTGGCCACCCTGGTCGGCGCCATCATCTGGTCTTACGTCTGTACCCGTATGGGATTCCCGATCAGCGTTTCACACGCGCTGGTGGGCGGCCTGGTCGGGGCCGCCATGGCCAAAGGCGGCATCGACTCCCTGATCATTCCCGGATTGCTGAAAATATCCTTCTTCATTGTCCTGGCGCCGCTGATCGGCCTGTTGCTTGGCTATATGCTCATGATCCTGGTCATGTGGATCTGCCGCAAGCGTTCCCCCCAGGTGGTGGACCGCTGGTTCCGCCGCCTGCAACTCGTTTCGGCCGCCTTGTACAGCATCGGCCATGGCACCAACGATGCCCAGAAGACGATGGGCATCATTGCCATGCTGTTGTTTTCCACCGGCCACCTGGGCAGTACCTTCTACGTGCCCTTCTGGGTGATCATCAGCTGTTACCTGGCCATCTCCCTGGGTACCCTGAGCGGCGGCTGGAAGGTGATCGAGACCTTGGGCATGAAGATGACCAAGCTCAAGCCGGTGCACGGCTTCAGCGCCGAGACTGCCGCGGCCTCCTCCATTTTGTTTTCGACCTTCCTCGGCATTCCGGTCTCCACCACCCATACCATCACCGGCGCCATCATCGGCGTTGGTGCCACCACCCGTCTGTCGGCCATCCGCTGGGGTTTGGCCTACCGTATCGTCTGGGCCTGGATTCTGACCATCCCCGGCTCGGCGCTGATCTCGGCCCTGTGCTGGTACGCTATCTCGCTGCTGCACCTGCCGGGTTGAGTCCGGGAGCCCGCCGGCGTTTCATCTTGACAATCATTTTAAAACTGATAAAATTAAACTTATCCCACCAATCATTCCGCTTTCGATTCTACTATCTCTAAAAGAGAGGAGGAAAAAGTGGCGAAAAAAAGATGGGCATTCCCGGGCCTGCTGATTTGCCTGGCGCTGCTTGTGGTGCTGGCCGGCTGCAGCCGGCAGAACCAGCAGGCAAATTCGGTCCAGATCAAGGGTTCGGACACCATGGTCAACCTGGGCCAGGCCTGGGCCGAGGCGTTCATGAAGGTGTATCCCAAGGTTTCCGTGGCCGTCACCGGCGGCGGTTCGGGGACCGGCATCGCCGCCCTGCTCTCCAAGACCTGCGATATCGCTGAACTGTCGCGCGAGCTCAAGCCCGAAGAGATCGCCATGGCCAGGGACAAGGGCTTTGAACCGAAGCAGATCACCGTGGCCCTGGACGGTTTGGCCGTGGTGGTCCATCCCGCCAACCCGCTGTCGCAGCTCACCATGGAGCAGCTGGCCGCCATCTTTTCCGGCAAGGTCACGAACTGGAAGGAGATCGGCGGCGCCGACCTGGCCATCGTGGTGCTGTCGCGCGAGGTCAACTCCGGCACCCATGTCTATTTCAAGGAACACGTCCTGCGCGGCATGCGGAAAGAAAGCCAGGCGGAGTTCGCCGCCAACGCCCTGATGCTGTCAAGTTCCCAGGCCATCGCCGATGAAGTGGCGCAGAACCCCGGAGCCGTCGGCTATTACGGCATGGGTTACATCTCCCCGCGCGAGAAAGCCCTGGCCATCGCCAATGACGCCGGTTCGCCCTACGTGCAGCCGACCATCGAGAACGTGGTCAGCCAGGCCTATCCCATCTCGCGCCCGCTGCTCATGGTTACGCGCGGCCAGGCCCAGGGCCCGGTAGCCGACTTCCTCCGTTTCGTCCTTGGCCCGGAAGGACAGAAAATCGTGAAGGAGATAGATTTCGTGCCGGTGAAAAACAACTGACACGCGATGACCCCCAACCGCCTGCGCAAGCTTAAAGAATGGTTTATTGAGAAGGCCATTCTGCTCAGCGGCGTGTTCTCGGTGGTATTCGTGCTGCTCATCTTCCTGTTCCTGCTGCGCGAGGGCTTCTCCCTTTTTCGCGGCGAAAGCGTGGGCGACTTTCTCTTCGGCAAGAGCTGGTATCCCATCTCCGAACCGCCGCGCTTCGGCATCCTGCCGCTGATCATGGGTTCCCTGATGGTCACCCTGGGCGCGGCGGCCATTTCCGTGCCCATCGGCATCGCCGCCGCCCTGTACATCGCCGAGATCGCTCCCGGGCGGCTTAAAGAGGGGCTGAAAGCCGGCATCGAGCTCCTGGCGGCCATCCCCTCGGTGGTCATCGGCTTCATCGGCATGATCACTCTCGGCCCCTGGATCAAGAACCTCTTCCACATTCCCACCGGGCTGACCGCCCTGACCGGTTCGGTCACCCTGGCCTTCATGGCCATGCCGACCATCGTTTCCATCGCCGAGGACGCCATCACCGCCGTGCCGCGCCAGTACCGCGAAGCGGCCATCGCCATGGGGGCCACGAAATGGCAGACCACCTGGCGCATCGTGGCCCGCGCCGCCCGGCCGGGCATGGTCGCCGCCGTCATGCTGGGCATCGGCCGCGTCATTGGCGAAACCATGGCCGTCATGATGGTCACCGGCAACGCCGCCATGATCCCCTCCAGCTTCCTGCAGCCGGTGCGCACCCTGACCGCCACCATCGCCGCCGAGATGGGCGAATCGGTGCAGGGCGGGGCCCATTACGCCGCCCTGTTCGCCATCGGCATCGTGCTTTTCATCATCACCTTCCTGATCAACGGTGTAGCCGATATTTACCTGCACCGTTCGCGCCGGTGACCATGAGCGCGCGCCTGGCCCAGAAAATCGCCTTTGCCGTCCTGCTCCTGGCCACGCTGCTGGTGGTCCTGCCCGTCATCATCATCCTGGGCATCATCGTGGCCAAGGGCGCCAGCGCCATCAGCTGGGAGTTCCTCTTCTCCATGCCGCGCGCCGGCATGACCGCAGGTGGAATCTTCCCGGCCATCCTGGGCACCCTGTACCTGGTGCTGGGCGCCGTCCTTTTCGCCGTGCCCCTGGGCGTGCTGGCCGCCGTCTACCTGGTCGAGTATTCCAGCGACAACCGCTTCTCGCGGTTGGTCAAGCTGGCCATCGTCAACCTGGCCGGCGTGCCGTCGGTCGTGTACGGCCTCTTCGGCCTGGGCATCTTCGTCACGTTCTTCCGCTTCGGCGCCTCAATCCTGTCGGGGTCGCTCACCCTGGGCATCATGATCCTGCCGGTGATCATCACCTCGGCGCGCGAGGCGCTGGAGAGCGTGCCCCGGCACTTCCGCACCGTAAGCCTGTCGCTGGGCGCCAGCCGCTGGCAGACCATCCGCCATTCGGTGCTGCCCCACGCCCTGCCGGGCATCCTGACCGGCATGATCCTGGGCCTGGGCCGCGCCGCCGGCGAGACGGCCCCCATCCTTTTCACCGTGGCCGCCTTTTACCTGCCGCGACTGCCGCAGTCGGTCTTTGACCAGACCATGGCCCTGCCCTACCACCTCTATGTGATTTCCACCCAGGTGCCGGGCATCGCCGAGAACATCCGCTACGGCACGGCGCTGGTGCTGCTGACGCTGGTGCTGCTGTTGAACCTGGCCGCCATCGTCCTTCGCTCGCGCTTCCGCAGGAAGAAAAAATGGTAAGCGCGCCCGCCAAGTTTTCCATCGCCGGCCTGCATGTGCATTATGGAAAACTCTGCGTCCTGCGCGACCTCAGCCTCGATATCCGCGCCAACGAGATATTCACCGTCATCGGGCCCGCCAATTCCGGCAAGAGCACGTTCCTGCACAGCCTGAACCGGCTGGTGGACCTGGTCCCGAACAGTCGCCTGAGCGGCGAGATCCGCCTGGACGGCGTCAATATCCGCGGCGCCATGGAGGTCGAAGCCCTGCGGCGCAAGGTAGGGATCGTCTTCGCCCTGCCGCTGCCCTTGCCCATTTCCATCTATGAGAACGTGGTCTATGGCATGCGCATGCAGGGCATCCGTGACGCGGCGCTGCTGAACGAAGCCGTGGAACGCAGCCTGCGCGAGTCGTACCTCTGGGATGAGGTCAAGGACCGCCTGCGCTCGCCGGCGATGAACCTCTCCGGCGGCCAGCAGCAGCGCCTGTGCATGGCGCGCATCCTGGCCGGCCGGCCTGATGTCCTGTTGTTCGATGAACCGACATCGGGACTCGACCCGATCTCCACGGCCCGCATCGAGGAGACCATGCTGAATCTGAAGGAGAAGTACACGATCGTGCTGGTGACCAACAACGTGGCCCAGGCGGCCCGGGTGGGGGAGCGCACCGCTTTTTTCCTGATGGGGGACCTGGTCGAGGTCAGCGCGACCAGCAAGATGTTCACGGCGCCGGCCGATAGCCGCACCAGCGATTACATCACCGGCAAGTTCGGATGAGCATGAGCCACAGCGCGATCGAAACCCGGCGGCTCGACCTGTTCTACGGCGACTTCCAGGCCCTGACCGCCGTCGACCTGCAGGTGCCGGAACGCGAAGTGACGGCCCTGATCGGCCCGAGCGGCTGCGGCAAGAGTACCCTCTTGAGGGTGTTCAACCGCATGAACGACCTGATCGACGGCGTGCGCGTCGGCGGCCAGGTCCTGATCGACGGCAAGGATATCTATGCCGCGGACAGCGACCTGCTGCGCCTGCGCGAGAAAGTGGGCATGGTGTTCCAGCGCCCCAACCCCTTCCCGCTTTCGGTGTTCGAGAACATCACTTTCGGCCTGGCCGTGCACCAGCTGGCCCCGCGCCGGGAATACGACATGATCGTGGAGGAGGCGCTGCGCGCGGTGCTGCTCTGGGACGATCTCAAGGACAAGCTGCGGCGTTCGGCGCTGACGCTCTCCCTGGAGCAGCAGCAGCGCCTGTGCATCGCCCGCGTGCTGCCGCTCAAGCCGCAGGTGCTGCTCATGGACGAGCCGTGCTCGGCCCTCGACCCCATCGCCACGCTGCACATCGAGGAGCTGATGCAGAAGCTGAAGCATGACTATACCATCGTCATCGTCACCCACAACATGCAGCAGGCGGCGCGCGCCTCGGACCGCACCGGCTTCATGTACCTGGGTAAATTGATCGAGTTCGGCGCAACGGCCAGGATATTCACCCATCCCGCACAGGAACTGACCGAAAATTACATCAGCGGCCGCTTCGGCTGAAGCCAGGAGGAACCCCATGTCCAGGGAACATTTTCAGAACATGCTGCGCGAAGTGGAGCACGAGCTGGTGAGCATGGGCGAGATGGTCGTCACCGCCATCGACCGCTCCGTCATGGCGCTGAAGCATGTCGACAAGGCCGAGGCCGAGCGCATCATCGCCGACGACGCCGCCATCAACCGCAAGCGCTGGGACATCGAGAACCAGTGCGTCCGGCTCTTTGCCACCCAGCAGCCGGTGGCCGGCGACCTGCGCGAGATCGTATCCTTCATGGACCTGGTCACCAATCTGGAGCGCATGGCCGACCACGCCAAGGGCATTGCCAAGATCGTGGTCATGCACGACCAGACGCCGCTGCTCAAACCTCTGATCGACATCCCGCGCATGGCCGAAAAAGCCGGCGAGATGATCCGCCGCAGCCTGGAAGCCTTCATCACCCAGGACGTGGCCGCGGCCAGGGCCATCAACGAGATGGACAACGAAGTCGATGCGCTCTACGAGCAGATCTTCCGCGAACTGCTGACCTACATGATGGAGGATCCCAAGACCATCACCCGCGCCGTCTACCTGATCTGGGTCAGCCACAACCTGGAGCGCATCGCCGACCGCGTGACCAACATTTGCGAGCGCATCATCTTCATGGTCACCGGCGAGATCAGCGGCAACTGATTTTCAACGCCGCCGCCGGGAAATTTTTTCAAATAGTTTTTTCAATCTATTGACACGTCCGAAAAATTAAACTATATTCGTGCGTGAAAGTGGGAGGCACAAGAATTGAAAAAAGCCATTCACGCTGTTGTGATGAAGGAAACTGAAGTTCCCAGTGAGGAGGCT
The DNA here is from genome assembly GCA_963732485.1 of Candidatus Aminicenantota bacterium. Lineage (GTDB taxonomy): Bacteria > Acidobacteriota > Aminicenantia > UBA2199 > UBA2199 > UBA2199. The sequence continues at coordinate 94,121 of CAVSZS010000008.1, read as the reverse complement.
GAACCTCCAAGCAGTGCGCTGCTGGAGGAAGGCAGCGCTTCCGCCCCGTCGTTGCTGTTCCCCGAGTTGATCCAATTCCCGAATTCCAAACCCGACAAGACGTTTCTAAAGATCGGCGCCCGCGCGCTGCAGTTCCAGAGAAAATATTTTCCCCTGGCCACCACCGCGGACTGGAACAGTTGGGAATGGCAGCTGCGCAACAGCATCACCAGCTGGCAGGCGCTGCAGAAGGTCCTGCAGCTTTCCGACGACGAACTCCGCGCCATGGCGGACGAGAGCGGCAACCTGCCGCTGCGCCTCACCCCGTACTACGCCAGCCTGCTCGATGCCGCCGACCCCCAGCAGCCCCTGCGGCGCAGCGTCGTGCCGGTGACCGCCGAGCAGCTGAACTCCTGCGGCGAAGCCGCGGACCCGCTGGGCGAGGATACGCACAGCCGCGTCCCGGGGCTGGTCCACCGCTATCCCGACCGCGTGCTGTTCCTGGTCACCGGCTTCTGCTCGACCTATTGCCGCTACTGCACCCGCTCGCGCCTGGTGGGCGACCAGAACAAGCGCCATCTCAACCGCGAGCAATGGGACCGCGCCCTCTCCTACATCGAGATGAATCCCGACATCCGCGACGTGCTGCTTTCCGGCGGCGACCCGCTGACTCTCCCGGACAACAGCCTGGAATACCTGCTGACCCGCCTGAGCCGCATCCCGCACGTCGAGTTCGTGCGCATCGGCTCCAAGGTGCCGGTGGTGCTGCCGCAGCGCGTCACCCAGGCGCTGGTCAACCTGCTGAAGCGCTTCCGTCCCCTGTGGCTGAGCCTGCATTTCACCCATCCCGACGAGATCACTCCCGAGACGGCGCAGGCCTGCGAACGCCTCGCCGACGCCGGCATTCCCCTGGGCAGCCAGACCGTGCTGCTGAAGGGCATCAACGACTCGGTGCCGGTCATGAAGAAACTGATGCACGAGCTGCTGAAGATACGCGTCCGTCCTTATTACCTGTACCAGTGCGACCCCATCCTGGGTTCCTCGCACTTCCGCACGCCGGTGGAGAAGGGACTGGAGATCATCGAGGGCCTGCGCGGCCACACCAGCGGTTACGCGGTCCCGCATTATGTCGTCGATGCCCCGGGCGGCGGCGGCAAGATCCCGCTGCTTCCCGACTACTACCAGGGGCGCGAGGACGGCGACGTGCTCCTGCGCAACTATCAGAAGAACATCTACCGCTACCCGGACACCGATGGCGCCGGAGCGGCTCCGGACGAGGGCGCGAACTCCTGAATCCGCCTGCTGCGGCCGTGGCTTGCATATCGGCCGCGGTTGTCATAAAATCCCTATGCGCAACGAAATGGAGACAAACCCATGACCATCGGCTTGACGTATGACCTCAGGCAAGAGTATCTGGATGCCGGCTACAGCCGCGAGCAAACGGCCGAATTCGACCGCGTTGAAACCATCGAGGGCATCGAGAGCGCCCTTCAGGGGCTGGGGCATCGGACGCAGCGCATTGGCAGCGTCAAGAGCCTGGTGGGGCGGCTGGCTGCGGGCGAGCGCTGGGACATGGTCTTCAATATCTGCGAGGGCATGTTCGGCATGGGGCGCGAAGCCCAGGTGCCGGCCCTGCTCGACGCCTACGAGATTCCCTACACCTTCTCCGGGCCGCTGATCCTGGCCCTGGCCCTGGACAAGGGCATGACCAAAACGCTGGTGCGCTCTTTCGGGGTGCCCACACCGGATTTCGCGGTGGTCGCCGCCCCGGAGGACGTCGCCGCTGTCGCCCTGCCCTTCCCGCTGTTCGCCAAGCCCCTGGGCGAAGGCACGGGCAAGGGCATCGACTCCAGGTCCAAGGTCGATTCTCCGTCCCAGCTGGCCGCCGTTTGCAACGAGCTGCTGGCCAGGTTCAACCAGCCGGTGCTGGTCGAGACCTACCTGCCCGGGCGGGAATTCACCGTCGGCATCGTCGGCAGCGGTCGCGACGCCGGCGTCATCGGCATCATGGAGGTCCTGCTGAAGCCTGAGGCCGAGGCCAACGCCTATTCCTACGTGAACAAGGAAAAATACGAAGAGCTGGTGGAGTACACGCTGGCGCCGGCAGCGGAGGCAGCGGCCTGTGCCGAAGTCGCCCTGCGGGCATGGCGCGGACTGGGCTGCCTCGACGGCGGCCGCGTCGACGTCAAGATGGACGGCGACGGTGTCGTGAATTTCATCGAGGTGAACCCGCTGGCCGGCCTGAACCTTGTCCATTCCGACCTGCCGATCATGTGCCGGCTGCAGGGCATCTCGTTCCAGGAGTTGATCAGGCGCATCGTCGCTTCCGCCTCCCGGAGACTGCCCCGATGAAGGGAAAGCGCGCGGTCATCCTGCACAACCTGGTCACGGAGGATTCGCCGAAGGACGAGCTCGACGTCCTGGTCCAGGCCGCGGCGGTGGAAACCGCTTTGAGCGAACTGGGCTACCGGCCGCTGATCGTCCCCTTTTCCCTGGACGTGGACAAGGCCCTGCGCGCCCTGCGCCGGGCCGACCCGCTTTTTGTCTTCAACCTGGTGGAGTCGGTCGCCGGCGATGGCCGGCTGATCCACCTGGCGCCGGCGCTGCTCGACCATCTCGGCCTGCCGTACACCGGCAGCGGCCAGGAAGCCATCTTCGTCACATCCAACAAACTGCTGGGCAAGAAGCTGCTGCAGCAGGCCGGTGTCGCCACCCCGCCGTGGCTGGCCGGCGGTGCCGGGCCGGGGAGCGCGGCAGCGCCGGCCCCGGCGACTTGCGGCGTCGGGACGGATGTCGCGGGGACCTACCTGCTCAAGTCGGTTTGGGAACACGCATCCAACTGGTTCGGCGATGATTCGATCGTCCGCGTCAGCGACAGCGGCGAGCTGCAAGCCGCGCTGGAAAAAAAGAACCGCGGCCGCGGCGGGTTCTACGCCGAGCGCTATATCGAGGGGCGCGAGTTCAACCAGGCCGTCCTGGCCGGCGAGCTCCTGCCCATGTCGGAGATCCGCTTCGTCGAGTTTCCCGACGACAAGCTGCGCATCGTCGATTTCCGCGCCAAGTGGGAGGAAGATTCGTTTGAGTATACCCACACCCTGCGCAGCCTGGATTTCAGCGCCGCCGACCGCCCCCTGCTGGAGGAGCTGCGCGCCGTCGCCCGCCGCTGCTGGGACGGCCTCGGCCTCAGCGGCTATGCCCGGGTCGATTTTCGGGTGGACCGCGACAACCGCCCCTGGGTGCTGGAGATCAACGTCAACCCCTGCCTTTCGCCCGACAGCGGCTTCCACGCTGCCGCCGAGCGCGCCGGTTTGTCGTTCACCGCGGTGGTGGAGCGCATCGTTGGCGATTGCCTGTCCCGTTGCGGCGAACGCGGCTGCTGAGTGGAGGAATAGATGACGCCAAAAGAGCTGGTAACATTTCGCGAGGAGGTGCGGGCCGACGACCCCGGCCTGGTGCGGGACATCGTGGCTTCGACCGGGTTCTTCCATGATCACGAGATCGACGTGGCGGTGGAACTGGTCGACGAGCGGCTCCAGAAAGGACCTGACAGCGGCTACCTCTTCCTGTTCGCCGAGCAGGACGGGCGGACCGTCGGCTACAGCTGCTACGGCGAGGTCGCCTGCACCGTGGGCAGCTACGATCTCTACTGGATCGCCGTGCACGATGATCTTCGCGGCCGGGGCATCGGCGGCCTCCTGCTGCAGCAGACCGAGGAGCGCATTGCGCGCCTGCGCGGACGCGCCATCTGGGTGGAGACATCGGGAAAGGAAAAATACCTGCCGACGAGGAAATTCTACCTGCGCTGCGGTTACGAGGAGGCGGCGGTGCTGCAAAGTTTTTATGCCGACGGCGACGACAAGGTCGTCTACGTCAAGCGGCCGGGGTGACCATGGTCGAGCGCCTGAAAAAAAGATCGGCCAAGGCTGGCCTGCCCCCCGGGACGCTGGTCCATATCGGGGCCAAGCGCTCCGGCACATCCCTGATCCGCATCCTGGACTACGACGCAAATGCCGTCCGCGAAAAGGACCGGGCCGCCCTCAGCGAATGCGTTCCGTTTCGCGATACCGACTCGGTGACCTGGATCGACATCGAGGGGCTTCAGGATATCGGGCTTCTGGACGGCCTGGGCGGCTGTTACGGCCTGCATCCCCTGATCCTCGAGGACATTCTCAATACCGACCAGCGTCCCAAGGCCGATGACATGGAAGACTACATCTATGTCGTCCTCAAAATGCTCGACTTCGACCCCGAGAGCCTGGAGATCGTCTCCGAGCAGGTGAGCATCGTCTTCGGCCGCAACTATGTCATCTCGCTGCAGGAGGGGCGCGAGGGCGACCTGTTCGAGCCGTTGCGCGAACGCATCCGCGGCAACAAGGGGCGCATCCGGAAAATGGGCCCCGACTACCTGGCCTATTCCCTGCTCGACACCATCATCGACCACTATTTCATCATCCTGGAAAAATTCGCCGAGCGCATCGAGGTCCTCGAGGACGACCTGGTCAACGATCCCAGGCCCGAGGTCCTGCAGCAGATCCACCATTTGAAGCGCGAGATGATCTTCCTGCGCAAGTCGGCCTGGCCGCTGCGCGAAGTGGTCAATGTCCTGGAGAAAAGCGAGTCGGAGCTGATCCGCCCCGCCACCAAGATCTTCCTGCGCGACATCTATGACCACGCCATCCATATCATCGACAGCATCGAGACCCATCGCGACATGCTCTCCGGCATGCTGGACATCTATCTCTCCTCGGTCAGCAACCGCATGAACCAGGTGATGAAGGTGCTGACCATCATCGCCACCATTTTCATGCCCCTGACCTTCCTGGCCGGCGTCTACGGCATGAACTTCAGGTTCATGCCCGAGCTGGGCTGGCGCTGGGGCTACCCGCTGCTCATGCTCGTCATGCTCGGCGCGGCCGGGGCCATGGTCTATTTCTTCAAAAAGAAGAACTGGCTGTAAGATACGAGACGCCAGACGTTCAGACGTTCAGACGTGATTAGCAAAGCCGACTAGGATGACAAAGTGCTCTTCGGATATTGCTGCTTTTCTTGCTGACCGTCTGCCGTCTAATGTCTAACGTCTTTCCACCTGTGATACAATGAAAAACAATGGCTTCAGCCAGATTCGATGTCATCATCGTCCAGCCCTATCCCTTCGCCGACCACCCTTCCTTTCCCGAGGGGATCCTGAAAAGGGCCCTGGAAACGGCGGGGTACAGCGTCGGCGTGATCGAGGCGCCGTACTGGCAGGAACGCGAGTCTTTCACGCGCCTGGGCAGGCCGGCGTTGTTCTTCGCGGTGGTGTCGGGTCCGCTCGATTCGGTGGTGCTGAACTATACCGCCGGCCGCCGCCGGCGCCGGGAAGACCTGTACCAGTTCGAGGGCCGGGCTTTTTTTGCCGGCCGCCCGCCCGACATCAAGTACAAAGTCAGGCCCGACCGCACGCTGACCGTCTTTTGCAGCCGGCTGCGCGAGGTATACCGGGACGTGCCGCAGGTCATCGGCGGGGTCGAGGCGTCCCTGCGCTGCTTCGCCCATTATGATTTTCAGGAAGACAAGGTGCGCCGCTCCGTGCTGCTCGATTCCCGCGCCGATATCCTGGTCAGCGGCAACGGCGAAAAGCAGGTCGTGGACATCGCCCGGCTGCTGCGGCAGGGCGTGCCGGCGCGGGAGATCGATATTCCCGGCACGGCGAAGGTCTGGGCGCGGCTGCCCGGAGAAAAAGAATGCCTGGAGCTCCCTGCCTGCGAGGAGGTCCAGGCCGATCCCGGCAAGCTGCTCCAGGGCCAGCTGCTGGTGGACCGGGCCGGCGGCGCCCGCGCCCTGGCCCAGCGTCATGCCAACCGCTGGGTGGTGCTGAACCCCGCCGCGAGTTACGAAGGAGCCGACCTGGATTTCATCTACGGGCTGACGTACAGCCGTTGCCACCCGGCACAGCCGGGATACACGCCGGCGCTGCGCATGAACCTTTTTTCCGTTACCGCCCACCGCGGCTGCGCCGGCGGCTGCGCGTTCTGCTCGATCACCGAGAGCGAAGGGCGCCGGGTGGTCTCGCGCTCCGTCGAATCGATCCTGGGGGAGATCCGCTCATTGGCCAGCCATGGCGAATGGCGCGGCGTGGTCTCCGATATCGGCGGGCCCAGCGCCGAAATGTACGGCTCCGACTGCGTCGTGGCGCCCTGCGCCCGCCCTTCCTGCCTGCTGCCGCAGGCGTGCACCCGCTTTCGGGCCGGGGAGCCCTATCGCGACCTGCTGCGCCAAGCGCGCGCCCTGCCGGGGGTGAAGCAGGTCATGTTGGGCTCCGGGGTGCGCCATGACCTCATGCTGCAGGACCCCGAATTGCTGGAAGATGTCCTGCGCGAGCACTGCGGCCGCTTCCTGCGCGTCGCCCCCGAGCACACCGAGGATGAGGTACTGGAGTTGATGGGCAAGCCGCCCTTTGCCGTCTTCGAGGAATTCGTGCGTCTGTTCCGGCGTTTGAACGGCAAGTTGTCGCGCCCGGTCGAGCTGGCGCCGTACCTGATCGTCGGCCATCCCGGCGAAACCGCCGCCATGGTGCCGCGGATGAAGGACAAGCTGCGCGCCCTGGGCCTGGCCACCTGCGATGCCCAGATCTTCACCCCGTCGCCCGGCACCCTCTCCACCGCCATGTACCACTCGGGCTCGTCGCCCTCGGGAAGGCCGCTGGCGGTGGAAAAGGATATCCGCGCCCTGCAGGAGCGCAAGCGGCTGCTGACGGGGCAGTGACTTCTGAAGCGAAAGCCCGGGAATACTCATGTTCATTGTTTGCATTTATGAAACAGGTGCGCTACAATCGCTCCTTATGCCAGACAAGGAGATCCGCGATGCGCAGTGATTCCCACGCCCATCCCGCCGGTGAAAAACTGGCCGATCGCGTACTGGAGAAGACCAGCGTCGACGTCGCCCGCTGCTACCAGTGCGGCAAATGCTCGGCGGGCTGTCCGCTGGCAGCCGATATGGATTTCCCCCCCAGTCAGATCATGCACCTGCTGCAACTCCGCGAATTTCCCGGAATTCGCGGAGGTGGCCCTGCGCTCGCACACCATCTGGCTGTGCCTGACCTGCGAGATCTGTTTCTGCCGCTGCCCCATGGAACTCGATATTCCCAAGGTGATGGACGCCCTGCGCCATGAGTCGCTGGCGACGAAAAAGGTCAATCCCAAGGCCAAAGACATCCTGGCCTTCCACCGCGCCTTTCTCGACTCGGTGCGCTATACGGGACGCCTCTTCGAGATGGGGCAGGTCGTCGACTACAAGCTGCGCAGCGGCCATTTCCTGCAGGACATGCTGCAGGCGCCCTGGATGTTCTTCGTGGGCAAGCTGCACCTGCTGCCGGAGCGCGTGCGCGACCGCCGCCTGCTGGGGCGCATCTTCGCCCGCAGCGCCAGCGCCAAGGAGAAGCGCCCATGAAGACCGGATTTTATCCCGGCTGCTCGATGAAGGGTTCGGCCCGCGAATACAGCGAATCGCTCCTGGCCGTGGCCGCCGCGCTGGGACGGTCCCTGCCCGAGGTGCCTGACTGGAACTGCTGCGGTGCCACCGCCGCCCATAATCTCGATCCCGACCTGGCCCTGGCCCTGCCGGCGCGCATCCTGGCCGCCGCCGAGAAAGACGGCATGGACGAGGTGCTGGTTCCCTGCGCCGCCTGCTACAGCCGTCTCAGCGTCACCCGCCATGAGTTGCTGGAAAACGCCGCCCTGCGGCAGAAAATCTCGGGCCGCATCGAAGCCGAGTATAATGGCACGGCGCGGGTGCTGAACATCATCGAATGGCTGGCCGCCGTCCCTGATCTGGAGACCCGGGTCACAAAGCCCTTTGCCCGCAAAGTGGCCTGCTATTACGGCTGCCTGCTGGTGCGGCCGGCGGGCGTGGTGAAATTCGACCGTCCCGAGGAGCCGCAAACCATGGACCTGCTGATGAAAAAGCTCGGCGCCGAGCCCATCGACTGGGCCTTCAAGACCGAGTGCTGCGGCGCCGGATTTTCGGTTTCTCGTACCGACCTGGTGGCCAGGTTGAGCGGTCTCATTTTGGAGGATGCCGTCTCCCGCGGCGCCGAAGCCGTGATCGTCGCCTGCCCCATGTGCCACCTGAACCTGGACATGCGCCGGCCCAATATAGAAAAACTCTCGGGCAAGAAATACAATATCCCGGTTATCTATATTACGCAGGCCGTCGGGCTGGCCATGGGGCTGAAGCCGAAGCAGCTGGGGCTGCAGAGGCATAAGGTGAAGGTGAAATTTGGGGCGGGGCTTGCAAAGCCCCCCTCGGCCTTGATAACCCCAGTGTCGGCGAAGCCGACCACTGGGGCACAGTCCGCCTCGGGGGACTCCCCGGCAGGAGCCGGGTCGCCAGCCGCAGGGTCGCAGTCAGCCTCGGGGGACACCCCGGCTGAAGTCCCCATGCTGGGGACTTCAGCCAAGACAGGGGTGTAACATGTCCCGCATCGGCGTATTCATCTGTCATTGCGGCGAGAACATCAGTGCCACGGTGGATGTCAAGAAGGTGGCCGAGGCCGCGTCCCGCATACCGGGAGTGGCCCACAGCGTCGACTACAAGTACATGTGCTCCGACCCCGGCCAGCAGATGGTCCAGAACGCCATCCGCGAGAACAACCTCACCGGCGTGGTGGTGGCCGCCTGCTCGCCGCGCATGCATGAGCCCACGTTTCGCCGCGCCTGCGCGGCGGCGGGCCTGAATCCTTTCCTCTGCGAAATGGCCAATATCCGCGAGCACTGCTCCTGGGTTCACGAAAAAGGCGACGCCACCACCGAAAAGGCGATCGCCATCGTCCGTACCCTGGTGGCCAAGGTAAAAAAGAACAAGGCCCTGCAGCCGATCAAAGTGCCGGTGACCAAGGTCGCCATGGTCATCGGGGGCGGCATCGCCGGCATCCAGGCCAGCCTGGACATCGCCAACGCCGGCCACAAGGTGATCCTGGTGGAAAAAGAACCCTCCATCGGCGGCCACATGTCGCAGCTGTCGGAGACGTTTCCCACCCTCGACTGCTCGCAGTGCATCCTGACCCCGCGCATGGTCGAGGTGGCCCAGCACCCCAACATTACCCTGTACTCCTACGCGGAGCTGGAGAGCCTGGACGGCTTTATCGGCAACTTCAAGGCGCGCATCCGCAAAAAAGCGCGCAGCCTTGACGAGAAGCTCTGCACCGGCTGCGGCCTGTGTTCCCAGAAGTGTCCCACGCGCAAGATTGCCAGCGAGTTCGATGCCGGGCTGGGCGCGCGCCCGGCCATCTACGTTCCTTTCCCGCAGGCGGTCCCCAACAAGCCGGTGATCGACCGCGAGCATTGCACGTATTACCTGAAGGGCAAGTGCCGCCTTTGCGAGAAGGTCTGTCCCACCCAGGCCATCCGCTTCGACCAGGAAGACGAGATCGTGGAAGCCGACATCGGCGCCATCGTGCTGGCCACCGGCTTCGATATCAAGCACGGCGACTTTTTTCCCGAGTACGGCTACGGGAAATACCGGGACGTGATCGACGGGCTGCAGTTCGAGCGCCTGGCCTCGGCATCCGGGCCCACCCTGGGCGAGATGCGCCGCCCCTCGGACGGCAAAGTGCCGGAGACGGTCGTCTTTGTCGCCTGCGCCGGCTCGCGCGACCCGGCCAAGGGTATCGAATACTGCTCCAAGTTCTGCTGCATGTATACGGCCAAGCACGCCATGCTGTACAAGCACAAGGTGCACCATGGCCAACCCTATGTCTTTTACATGGACATCCGCGCCGGGGGCAAGATGTACGAGGAGTTCGTGCGCCGGGCCATGGAGGAGGACGGGGTGCACTACGTGCGCGGCCGCGTCTCGCGCATCTTCGAGCGCAACGGCAAGCTGGTCGTCAAGGGCGTCGATACCCTGCTCAACGCCCGGCCCATGGAGATTGAAGCCGACATGGTGGTGTTGGCAACGGCGGCCGTCGCCCGACCCGGCGCCGAGGAGCTGGCCCAGAAACTGCACGTCAGCTACGACGCCCACAAGTTCTACGCCGAGGCCCATCCCAAGCTCAGGCCGGTGGAAACCAACACGGCCGGCATCTTCCTGGCCGGCGCCTGCCAGGCGCCCAAGGACATTCCCGAGTCGGTGGCCCAGGCCTCCGGCGCCGCGGCCAAGGTGGCCGCCCTCTTCTCGCAGTCCGAGCTGGTGCGCGAGCCGCTGATCGCCGTGGTCGACCGCCAGGCGCCCCCGGTCTATTCCTCCTGCGTGGGCTGTTTTCTCTGCCAGAGCGCCTGCCCGTACCAGGCCATCGAAAAAGAGGAGATCCGCGGCCGCGACGGGCAATTGATCAAGACGGTGGCCAAGGTCAACCCCGGGCTCTGCCAGGGCTGCGGAACCTGCGTCGCCTTCTGCCGCAGCAAGTCGATCGATATCCAGGGCTTTTCCAACGAGCAGGTACATGCCGAAGTGCTGGCCCTGCTGAATCAAGGTGAACGCGATGGCTGATTTCCAACCCAAGATCGTGGCCTTTGTCTGCAACTGGTGCACGTACGCCGGTGCCGACCTGACCGGTACCAGCCGCATGAAATACTCGCCCCAGGTCTCCATCATCCGCTTTCCCTGCACCGGGCGCATCGACTTCATGCTGCTGCTCAAGGCCTTCGCCGGCGGAGCCGACGGCATTATCGTCTCCGGCTGCCACCCCAACGACTGCCACTACAGCAGCGGCAATTTCCACGCCCGCCGGCGCTGGATCGTCTTCCGCGGCCTCCTCGATTTCCTGGGCATCGACGTGCGCCGCGTGCAATTCTCCTGGGTGTCGGCCGCCGAAGGGGCCAAATGGGCGCAGCTGGTCAATGAAACGTCCGAGCATATCCGCGGGCTGGGACCGTTTTCGGGCTACCAGCGGCTGCGCGGCCTTGGCGTCGAATAGGGAGGCGGGAATGAAAGCGTTGCAGGACAAGGCGCGGGAACTGCTGGCAACGAAAGCGGTACAGGTGGTGATCGGCTATGGCCGCGGCCGCCGCGGCGAAGCGCGGGCGCTGTTCATCCGCGAAGCGGCAGGGGCCCGCGACCTGATCTTTGACGAATCATGCCGGCAGAACCTGGCGGTATACCTCATGAAGCCCGAAGTGCGCAAATTGGGCAAGGCGGCGCTGGTCGCCTCTCCGGCCGTCTTGCGCACCATCCTGCAGCTGGCGGCGGAAAACCAGGTTCAGGAGAACGGCCTGTTGGCCCTGGCCGTTCCGGCTTCCGGGGACGAAGTCGTCGCCCTGGCCAGCTTCGCCGCCCTCGAGGCGCACGTGGCCGCTCTGGACAACGACCTGAGCGCCGGCGAAAAAGCGGAGCTGCAAAAATTCGCGGCCATGGACCTGGACGAGCGCCAACGGTTCTGGCAGGAGCAGTTCTCGCGTTGCCTCAAGTGCTATGCCTGCCGCGCCGCCTGCCCCCTGTGCTATTGCACCCGCTGCACGGTTGAGTGCAATCAGCCGCAGTGGATCCCGGTGCCGGCCCACGACCTGGGCAATCTGGAATGGAATGTCATGCGCGCCATGCACCTGGCCGGCCGCTGCATCAACTGCGGCGACTGCAGCCGCGCCTGCCCGGCGGGCATCCCCCTGTACCTGTTGAATCAAAAACTGATCAGTGATGTGTTCGCCGGCTTCCACTCACGCAGCGGCATGGCCGCCACGGGTGATAACGCCATGTCGACGTTCAAGCCGAGCGATCCCGAGGATTTCATCAAGTGAAAGGCATGGAAATTGAAACAAGATCGATCAACCGCGAGGCGCTGGCCAAGTTGATCTCGCTTTGGCGCAGCGAAGGCAAGCGTATCCTGGCGCCCAAAAAGACCGGCGACCAGGTGGACTTTGCTTCCGTCGCTTCCCTGGACGAGGTCAGCCTGGAACAGGTGCAGACCGTGCAGTCGCCCAAGATGGCGTTTTTTCCCCGGGTCGAAGAGCTGTTTTCATTCCACAGCGCCGACGGCCGGGTCGAGCTCAGGGAACGCAACCTCGAGGCCCTGCCCGAGACCGTGGTCTTCGGGCTGCGCCCCTGCGATGCCGCCGCTGTCGCCGCGCTCAAGGCCATCTTTACCTGGGATTCTCCCGACAGCCTGTTCTCGGCCCGCCTGGCCAGGACGACCATTGTCGGCGTCGCCTGTGCCCGCGCCGACGCGGACTGTTTTTGCACCTCGGTGGGCGGAAGCCCCGGTGGCGTCGAAGGCAGCGATATCCTGCTGACCGCCATGGGACAGGGCGATTACCTGGCCGAGATCGTCAGTGCGCGCGGCCGGGAACTGCTGCAGTCCGCGGGCGCGCTCTTCGGGAACGCGGCGAACACGGACAAGGAGAGCCGCCTGGCCAAAGTGCAAGCGGTTTTTGATCCCGCTGCCGTTGCCTCCGCCCTGGCCCGGCTGTTCGACGATGCCGCCTTCTGGGAGGAGCAGTCGCGGCGCTGCATCGGCTGCGGCGCCTGCGCCTATGTCTGCCCGACCTGCGCGTGCTTTGACATCCAGGACGAGGGCGGCGTTTCCGGGGAAGCGGCTGCGCTGCTGGGACTCCTGCGGCTTCGGCCTTTTCACCCTGCATACGTCCGGCCACAATCCGCGGCCGCTGCAGAGCCAGCGCTGGCGCCAGCGGCTGATGCACAAGTTCGCCTACATGCCCGAGCGCCAACAGGTGCTCGGCTGCGTGGGCTGCGGGCGATGCTCGCGTGCCTGCCCGGTGGACATGAACATTCTCGAGCACCTACAGGCGGCAGCGGAGGCCAAACCATGAGCCCAGCCGACATTTTCAAGCCCTTGCTGATGAAGATCGAAAGCGTCATCGATGAGGCCCCCGACGTCAAGACGCTGCGCCTGGTTTTCGTCGATGAGCGGCAAGGACGCGAATTCGCTTTCCGCACCGGCCAGTTCGGCGAATACTCGGTGTTCGGGGAAGGGGAGTGCACGTTTTGCATCGCCTCGCCGCCTACCCGCGGCGGCGCCATCGAGTGCACGTTCCGCAAGGCGGGGCGGGTGACCTCGGCCCTGGCCGGACTCGAACCCGGCGAGACGATCGGCTTCCGCGGGCCTTACGGCAACGTGTTTCCCATCCGGGATTGGGAGAACAAGAACCTGCTTTTCATCGCCGGCGGCATCGCCCTGCCGCCCATGCGCAGCGTCATCTGGAACGTGCTCGATCTGCGCGACCGCTACAAGGACATCACCATCGTCTACGGCGCCCGGACCGTAGCCGATCTTGTCTACAAGCGCGAACTCAGCGAATGGGCCGCGCGCCCCGACGTCACGCTGGTCAGCACCGTCGATCCCGGAGGCGAAACGCCGGACTGGCAGGGTGAGATCGGTTTCGTGCCGGCCGTTCTGGACAAGCTCGCCCCCGCCAGCCGCAACACCATCGCCGTCGTCTGCGGCCCGCCGGTAATGATCAAGTTCACCTTCCCGGTCCTGGCCAGGCTCGGCTTTGCTCCCGAAGACATCTTCACCACCCTGGAAAACCGCATGAAATGCGGCGTGGGCAAGTGCGGCCGCTGCAACACCGGCAAGTTCTTCGTTTGCAAGGACGGTCCGGTGTTCACTTTTGCCCAGCTGCAGAAAATGCCCCAGGAATACTGATGGCCGCTCGCATCAGCCTGGCGCGACGAAGATGGGGGAGGAAGGGGTGACACGATGAAGCCCGTTCTGGTGCTGCGGCGATTTCTAGTCCGCCATCTGACTCCGCCGCGCAGCTTTATCCTGAGTTTCCTGCTGGTAATACTGCTTGGAGCCGGGCTCCTGCTGCTGCCGTCGTCAGCAGCAAGGAAGCCCCTCACCCCGGTCGATGCCCTGTTCACCTCGGCCTCCGCGGTCTGTGTCACCGGGCTCACCGTGGTCAATATTGGCAGCGATCTCTCCCTCTCCGGCCAGATCGTCACCCTGCTGCTGTTCCAAATCGGCGGTCTGGGCATTATCACCTTTTCGCTGCTGCTCTTCGGGTTGATGGGACGCAGCCTTTCCTTCCGCGGCCGGGAACTTCTGCAAAACACATTCCTGCATACGCCGCGGCGCGATTTTTTCCATATCCTGCGCTTCGTGGTCGCAGGGACTTTTGCTATCGAGGCGGCGGGAACACTGACCTTGTTCCTGCGCTTTTTATCGGACTATCCGCCCATGCGGGCCTTTTATCATGCCGTCTATCATGCCGTGTCGGCCTTTAACAACTGCGGCTATTCGACCTTCGCCAACAGTTTGACAAAATATCGTGGGGACTGGACGGTCAACCTGGTGGTCATCTCCCTGTTCGTGCTGGGCGGACTTGGTTTCATCGTTTTGTATGAAGTGCTCAATGTGTGGCGCGGTCGAAAAAAGAAGCTTTCGCTGCATGCCAAGATCGTGCTCCTGACCACGGCGCTCCTGATTGTGGCCGGCGCTTGTTTGTTCTTCCTGTTCGAGAAGGGAAATGTCTTGAAAGCTAGCAGTGTTGTGGAGAGCTTTCTGGCTTCGCTGTTCCAAGCGGCCACGCCGCGCACGTGCGGTTTCGCTACTGTTGACATCGCCGCCTTGACCAATGCCACCCTCCTGCTCATGATGATCCTGATGTTCATCGGCGCCTCACCTGGATCGACCGGCGGCGGCATCAAGACCTCCAGTTTCGCCCTGCTGATGCTCATGATCTTCAATCGCGTGCGCGGTCGCGACAGCGTGACCATCTTCAACCGCAGTGTGCCGCAGGAGATTCTCGGACGCACCATCGCCATCGTCTTCGCTTCGGCCATTTCGGTGCTGATCATCTCATCAGTGCTGCTTCTGGCGGCCGGGAATCCGGAAGCGCACGCCCAAGCCAGCCGCCATCTTTTCGTCGAATACGTTTTTGAAACGATGTCTGCTTTCGGCACGGTCGGGCTCTCGATGAACATCACTCCCAGCTTGAACGATATCCAGAAGCTGGCGATCACACTGCTGATGTTCGTCGGCCGCGTGGGGCCGATCACCCTGGCTTTCGCCTGGTCCAGGTCGAAGCCCGGGCTGGTCTACGCCGAGGAAGCGGTAATGGTCGGATAAGGAGAGTGAAATGAAGCGCTGCATCGTCATCGGTCTGGGGATATTCGGCAACAACATCGTGCGCGAACTGAGCGAAAACGGCTTCGAAGTGATCGCGGTCGACAAGAGCAAAGAGGCGGTGCAACGGGTCCGGGATCTGGCCAGCAAGGCCATTGTCGCCGACGGCACCGACATGGAGATCATGGAGCAGATCGGCGTCCATGAGGACGACACGGTCATCATCTCCTTCGGCGAAGACCTGGCCGCGGCCACCCTGATCACCCTTCACCTCCGGCAGCTGAACGTGAAGTCGATCATCGTCAAGGCGCCCAACGAGGAGCACAAAATGATCCTGGAAAAGGTCGGGGCCACTGACGTGATCATCCCCGAGAAGGAGATCGCAAACAAAGTGGCGCGCAGCCTCATCTCGCCGAACGTTTTCGACTACCTGCCGCTTTCCGAAGATTATATGATCTATGAAATGGCCCCGCCCGAGAGCTTCCTGGGAAAGAGCATCGCCGAACTGAAGCTCCGCTCGCGGTTCAACGTCATGGTGATCGCCGTCAAGGACATCTTGAGCGACAAGGTCGTCACCCTGCCCACGGCCGATTATGTGATCAAGGACGGCCAGGTGATGGTGATGGTCGGGAAAGTGGACGATATCGAAAAGATCCGCTAGGCACGGTCCCATCCGCGCGGGAAGGGGATGGCCTTTCGCCGTGTTTTGCGGTACAATGGGGGCTCAAAGGTGGCCAATGCGTCTTTCCGATTACCTCGATCCTGACCTGATCCTGCTCGACCTGCCCGCGCTGAGCAGAAACGAGGCCCTCACCCTGATCGCCGACCGCCTGGCCGAAAAAAAACTGCTCAGTGACCGCGATGAATTTTTAGCCGCCGTGAACAAGCGCGAAGCTCAGGGCTGCACCGCCATCGGCCGCTGTATGGCCATTCCCCATGCCCGCTCCAGGACCTTGAAGCGCATTGTCGTCGTCATGGCCAGGCTGCGTGCCGGCATCGATTTCAGCGCCGAAGACGGAGAACCGGTGCGGCTGGTCTTTCTGATCGGGACCCCGGAGGACAAGGCGGGTGAATACCTGAAGGTGCTGGCCCGTCTGTCCAAGCTGCTCAAGGAGAACGGCTTGCGCCGGGAACTGCTCACAGCTGTTTCCGCCGCTGACGTTCTGGAGCTGCTGGAACAGGCCGAGAGCAAATTGCCGTAATCGATCCGCATCCGCGGATCCTTATTCCAGAGCGGGGAAAAGTCGCGAATGGATCCGCGCCGGCTCCCGGCCACCAATCAGGAAGTCCGGGAAATTCAAACGGCAAGAAAGCGGCGTGGTTACAAATCCATGCGGATCGGCAGGGTCACCGAGGCAATCTCGTCCCAATGCAGCTGGCGCTGGATGGCGAAGGCCGTTTCGTTGTGCAGCCACTTGTGATAGAACTTCTCACGGCGGAAGGTCAGCTTGCCGGTGAACACGGTGGAACGGTGGAATTCGTTCTTGATGTCCTTGCAAAGCCGGGTGGCGCTTTCGACCACGTCGGTGCCTACCGCGTAACGGCTGTCGGCGGCAAAGCCCAGATGCCGGGCTAGCTCCACGTATTTTTGCAGGTTCGCTTGCGCGGCTTCCTCGAGATTCTTCATCTCTTCGGCTCCCTTGAACGCTCCCGAGTCGACCACGGCCACCGAGGCGAAGATGAAGTTCTTGTAAAGGTTGGGAAAATTGCGGATCACCGACAGCACGGTATGCACGCCGAAGCCGTTGTATTCGCTGACCAGCTGGATGGCGGTCATGTCCTGGGCGCTGGGCATTTCCAGGTTGGCCTTGCGGCTGGTCGGGATGTCCATCAGCAGGTCGTCCAGCTTGCGCACGGCTTTCTTGACCTTGTTGTAATGGCCGCGGATCAGGTAACAGAGAGTCACGAAAGCGGTCGTGATCAGCAGCGTCATCCAGCCGCCCTCCTGGAATTTCTCATAGCTGGTGACGATCAGGATGGTAAAGCAGAGGATGAAGCCGGTCAGATGCACCGGCAGGTGCTTTTTCCAATGTTGTTCCTTTTTACGGTTCCTGATGAAGTAGGTGGACATGCCGATCTCCGAGATCGAAAAGGTCAGGAAGACGTTGATTGAATACATGACCACCAGGCTGGAAATGGAGCCCCGGGTATAGAATAACAGCAGGATGGATGCCCCGCCCATGAGCAGCACGCCGTTTTGCATGGTCAGCCGCTCGGAAAGCGAGGCGAAGCGATGCGGCAGCCAGGAGTCGATGGCCATGTTGGCCATGATGCGCGGGCCGTCGATGTAGCCGGCCTGGGCGGCGACGAACAGCAGGGCGCCCTCGGAGAGGATGGTGACCAGGGCCAGGGCGTAACCGAACGACCAGTTGCCGTAGAGGCTGTTGGCCAGGATGGTATTCAGGGTTTTGCCGCTGCCGGGCGTGACCTTCAGCAGCAGGTAGCACAGGAACAGGCCGCTGGCGGTGAAGGCCAGCGAGGTGGACATGTAGAGCATGGTCCGCTTGCCGGTCTGCACCCGGGGTTCGCGCATGATCTGGATGCCGTTGGACACGGCCTCGATGCCGGTATAGGTGCCGCCGCCGAGCGAATACGCGCGCAGGAACAGGGCCAGCATGCCGACTCCCCCCAGGCTGGACAACCCGATGTTGAAGTTGGCATGAATGGCGCTGGCGACCGGCCCGATCTGGGAAATGTGCGACAGGATGCCGTAGCCGATCATGAAAATGTGGGTGACGACGAAGACGATGAAAATCGGCGCCATGATGGTTACCGATTCCTTGACTCCCCGGATATTGAGCACGATCAGGGCCAGGATCAGGATGAGCTCGAAAAAGATCTTGTAGCCATGGACGCCGGCGGGCAGGAAGCTGAACAGCGCGTCGCCGCAGGCGGCGATGGAGACGGTGATGGTCAGCATGTAGTCGACCAGCAGGGCGCTGCCGGAGAGCACGCCGGCCTTGGCGCCCAGGGTGGAGGTGGCCACGATGTAGCCGCCGCCGCCGTGGGGGAAGTGCTCGATGATGCGCGAGTAGGCGTAGGAGATGATGAACACGGTCAGCGAGGTGGCCAGGGCCAGGAACACGGCAAGATAGGTATGCGGGCCCAGGGCGCGAAACGCCTCTTCCGGGCCATAGGAGGATGACGAAAGGCCGTCGGCGCCCAGGCCGATCCAGGCCAGCAGCGGCACCAGCGAAAGCTTGTGGAAGATGGACGGGTCTTTTATGTTGCGCGGCGCTCCAACCACTGTCTGGCGTACTTTCTCGAACATCGTTCCGTCTTTTTCTGAGCCGTTCATGGCCATGAATTTTTCCTTGATTGGTGATCGGGTGAACCGGCTGGATCCTGGTCAGCTTGCAACCGCCAAATCTTACACTTTTCGCTTACCGCTGTCAACCGCGGCGGTTGCGATCGCAGTTGACAGTGCATTTTCTTTATGATACTGAGTAAACGGCAGTGGTCCGACGGGCCGCGGGCAGCCCGGCCGCCGCCGGAAAGAGAAAAAATGCGCATGGTGGCAGCAGAAAGCGGATGCCAGTAGGGGGGCCTATGGAAGACGAACAGCAGAGCACCTTGAAAAAAAAGATCCAGATCCTGTTCCAACTGGGGAAATGGATGGACGTGGTCAAGTTGTGCGATTCCTATGGTGAGAAATTCGGCAAGGATGAAGAAGTCGAATTGATCCGCTTTAAAAGCGGGCGGCACATGGGAATTCCGGCGCCGCAAGCAGGCCGGGCGGCCGAAGCCGGCCAGGCTACGCCGAAGTCCGGCGCGGCATCCATGGTCCCGTCTCCCGACGCCGGGATGGGCAACGATTTGACCGCCATTCCCGCCCCCCCTGCCGCTGCCGCGGCTGTCCCGGTCGCGCGCGAGGAAAAGTTCGCTTATGACTCGAGCCCGGAGGCCGACGACCTGGACGTTGGCGATCTGTTCGCCGCCGATGAGCTGGTCATCACCGATCCTTTCGCCGATGACAAGCCGGAATTCAACCTGGCTCCCGATCAGCCCCCGGTCGTCATCACCGATCCCGGGGCGGTTTCCGGTTCTGCCGTTTTCGACGCGGATGAGCTGGAACTCGACAGGCCGGCGGCAGCTACTCCCGAGACCCCGGACGATGACCGCGAGCCCGATTTCGAGAATATCGGGTCCATGACCATTGACGCCGAACCGGACCTGGGCTCCCCGGATGCCTGGACCGCGGACCGTTCGGAACCCCGACCGGAACCAGTGGCGACCATGTTTGTTCCCGCCAGGGAAAAAGCGCCCGGCGATCGTCCCCGCGCCTCCGGCGGCTACTTCGATGGCAGCGCCGAGCCCAGCCCGGCCCCCGCCGAAAAGGCGGAAGAGGTGGAAAAGATCAGGCGTCCGTCCGTTCCGGCCGCGGCATTGTCAGAGCAAAAAGTCCCGACAGCCAGGAAAGCGATCGGCCCCAAGCTGCTGTTGCTGATTGCTCTGCCTATCGTGGCCGCAGCGGCTCTCTGGCTGGCGCTTTCAGGAAAGCTCGATTTTTCCGGGTCCGAGGAGCCGGCGGAGGGGCCCAAGCCCATGGTCGCCTCTCCGGCTGTGAGGAAACCCCGCCCGGCCAAGCCGCTCACCGCCCCGAAGCCGTCGCCGGAGGCGCTCGAACAGGAAAAGGCGTTTGCTGAAAAATTTCGCCAAGCCGAGGAGTTGAACCAGAAAGGCGACCTGCTCAATGCCTGGGCGGTGCTCCTGGATGCCAAGAGCATCAAGGTGACCGAGCCGCTGCTCCTGCTGGAGGAACAGCTGGCGCAGAAAATGCGCGCTGCCGAGGCGCAGGCCAGGAAGGAAACCGAGATCGTCCAGAATACTCAGGAGATGGAGAACCAGGCATTCGCCAAGGCGGAGAGCGAGGGCAGCATTGCCGCCTGGAACGCGTTCATCAACCGTTTCCCTGGAGGCGAGCTGGCCTTGCGTGCCGAAAGAAGGATTGCCGCCCTGGAAAAAAAGGCGCTGGAGAATTCCCAGCAGCTGCTGCTGGCCAGGATCCAGCAATCCCAGCAGGTCAAGCTGCGTGCGGCCTACCTGAACATCAGCCAGTCCGATATCGCGGCGTTGACCAAGCAGGCCGGCCGGGTGCCGACGCGGTTCGAAACGCACGAGCATGGCGGCCAGAAGGTGATGCTCGACTTCGCCACCGGGTTGATGTGGACCTTGTGGAATAAACCCATGGCCTATGACAAGGCCAAATGGTGGGCCAACCGTGTCACCGCGGGCTACGGCAACTGGCGTCTGCCAACCTCCGAAGAGGCGCAGTCGCTGCGGCAGATCGACCGCGGGCTATATGCGGGCTTGGCCGATTTCGTCGTCTGGACCGGCGACCCTGTCTCCGACCAGCCGCGGACCGTCTGGGCGTTGCGCTTGCCCTCCGGTGAGTTCAGCGCGGCTGCCACCCATCAGATCTGTTACGTTTGGGCCGTGCGCAAGGCCGGCAAATAATCTTATTTCCGCGGGATTTATTTATCCGCCTCTGGAGCAGCCATGAAATTCGTCGGGGCCCATGTCAGCGCGGCCGGCGGGGTAGAGAACGCCCCGCTCAATGCCCGCAAGATCGGTGCCCGCGCCTTCGCACTGTTCACCAAGAACCAGAAGCAATGGCAGGCCAAGCCCCTGACGGAGGCGAGCCTCGCCGCCTTTAAAACGAACCTGGCCGCCGCCGGCATTGCCCCCCGCCATGTCCTGCCCCATGACAGCTATCTGATCAACCTCGGCCATCCCGACCCGGAAAAACGGCAAAAATCGGTCCTGGCATTGCTTGAAGAGGCGCAGCGGGCCGAGCAGCTCGGGCTGCCGTTCCTGAATTTTCATCCCGGCAGCCACCTCGGCGAGCTCGCGGAGGACCGTTGTCTCGATATCGTCGCCGACGGCATGAAGCGGATCCTGGGGGAAACCGACAGCGTGGGCCTGGCAATCGAGAACACCTCCGGCCAGGGCGGCCATGTCGGCTACCGTTTCGAACATCTGGCGCGCATCCTGGAGCGGGTTGGCGTCCCGGGGCGCAGCGGCGTCTGCCTGGACACCTGCCATGCTTTTGCCGCCGGCTACGATATGCGCGACGCGGAAAGCTACGAGAAGACCATGGGGCGCTTTGATGCCATCGTCGGCCGGAGTTATTTGCGCGCCGCCCACCTCAACGACGCCAAGGTCGAATTGGGAAGCCGCAAGGACCGCCATGACAGCATTGGTCGCGGCCAGCTGGGGCTGGAGGCCTTCCGGCAGCTGATGAACGACCCGCGCTTCGACGACCTGCCGCTGGTGCTGGAGACGATCGACGAGACCCTGTGGTCGTCCGAGATCGCGCTGCTTTACTCCCTGGTCGCGGTCGGGGAGTGATCGGAAATATTTTTATTGAAAATAATTCCCTGAAACCCTATTATATATTCCCATGAAACGGCAACGACCCGGCCGTTTGTTTTTATTGCTTCTGTTGGCGCTACCCGCCCTGGCTGCGGAACAGGCCGTGATCTATCTGCGCCTTGCCGACTCCCTCACCCTGGACCCGGGCAGATTCGAGGATTTTTATTCGCAGGAAGTGATCGCCAATGTCTTCGAGGGGTTGGTGCGCCTGAAGCCCGGCTCGTTGTCCGTGGAGCCCTGCCTGGCTCAGAGCTGGGAATTTCACGAGAACGGCCGGCACTGGCTGTTCCACCTGCGTCGCGGCATCCGCTTCCATGACGGCCGGGAATTCAACGCCGCCGCCGTCGAGTATTCCTTCCGCAAAAGACTGGCGGGCAAGAACGGAACATACAAGCCTTTCCAAAGGGTATTCCCCCAGATCGCCTCGGTGCGCGCCGTCGGCGCCTGGGAGGTTGAATTTGTTCTCACCCGGCCCTATGCGCCGTTTCCCCTTTCGCTGGTTGACCTGCGCGCCGCCGTCGCGGCGCCCGGCACCATGGATGGACCCGAGTTCCGGCCGGTCGGCACCGGACCCTTCATGGTCTCAGGGCAGCTGGGCGGCAAGCCGCTGCTTCTGCAGCGCAACCCGTCCTACTGGGATGGACCGGTGCGCATCGAGCGCGTCGTGTTCAAGAGCGAAGAAGCGGCGACCGCCAGGCTGGCGCAGATCAAGAACGGCAGCGTCCAGGTCACCATGGTCCGCTCGGCCGCCGAGTTCGGGGAACTGGCGGGCCGGGCCGACATCGGTATCCTTTCCCGGCCCTCGCCCAGCACCGGCTATCTGGGCTTCAACGGCTTCCGTTCCCCCTGCAACCAGCTGGCCGTGCGTACGGCTTTTGCCCATATGCTGGACAAGCGGGTCCTGGTCCGGCGCGTTTTCCAGAACCTTGCCCAGCCTGCCGGCGCGTTCTTGCCCCAATCGATGCCGGGATCCGATTCCGGCGCGCCGGTCCTGGCATTCAACCCGCAAACGGCGCAGCGCGTGCTAAGCGAAGCCGGTTGGGGCAAGGGCTTCACGTGCAGCCTGTATTATTCCGAGGGGCAGTTCGGCATCGAGGAGATCGCCCGGGCCATCGTCGCCAAAGCCCGTTTGGTCCGCATCACGGTGCGCCTGGTCAAATTGCCCTTCGAACAATTCTTCAAGGCGGTGCAGCGCGGCGAGCCCGACCTGTGTGTGATGTCCTGGGGGTTCACCGCCGACCCGGTTGTTTTCCTGAACCCGATGTTTATGCTGGTACCCGGCAGCGGCAAGATGCTGGCGGTAAGTCCGGCCTATGCCGGGATTTTGGCCAGAGCCGAGACGGCCGTCGATGCCAGGGCGCGGAACGGGTACCTCGTCGCCGCCCAGCGGCTGCTGGCCCGCGAATTGCCCCTGCTGCCGCTGTTTCATTTGAATGAAGTGGCGGCATACAGCCGGCGCCTCAAGGGATTGCGCCTGGATCCTCTCGGGCTCCTGCTTTTCAAGGACGCGGTACTGGCGCCCGAGTAAGCCGGGGAATGTGCGGGCTACCGGGTCCCGCGGCCGGTGCGGCCCGGCGTTTCCGGGCTCATTTCCCCTGCGGCTGTTCCTTTCTCTTGCGCCATGCCAGCCGGACCATGAGCAGGGTGAGCAGAATCAGACCGACGAACATGGCTCGCGCCCCCCAGAGATAGGAATGGCGGCTGGCTTCTTCACCCTTCATCAGGAACTTGGCGATGGCTTCCTGGTAGGTCCAGGCGCCCAACACGACCAGCATGTAGATCGGCGTGACGTATTTCAAGATGAATTTGAAGATCTTGGGGATTTTCAGGTCGGCCCCGATGTGCATCTCCTCCCAGCCCTTCTTGACGCCGAACACCCAGGAGAAGATGATGATCTCGATGGTGGCGAAGACGACCAGGCCGAAGGTGCCGGCCCAGAAATCGAGTTCATCAAGAAAGCCGAACTTGAAAAAGGCGACCACCAGGACCGCGCAGATCGCCATGACTGCAAAAACGGCGTTGACCGCCTTGGTGCGCTTCCACTTGAACTCGTCCTCCAAGAAAGCGACGGCCGGCGAGGTCATGGCCACCGAGGATGTGATGCCGGCAATGAACAGCAAGAAGAACCACATTGCGCCGAAGACCTGGCCCAGGGGAATCTTCTGGAAAATGACCGGCAGCGACTGGAACCCCAGGTTGAACGCTCCTTCACTGGCGATGAGCTTGGTCTCGACCACGCCGAAAAAGGCCACGGCCACCGGGATGGCGATGGTGCCGCCGAGAATGACCTCGGCGAACTCGTTGGTCATGGAAGTGGAGAGGCCGTTGAGGGTGACGTCGTCTTTCTCGCGCAGGTAGGAGGCATAGGTGTTGATGATGCCCTGCCCGAGGCTGAGGGTGAAGAATATCTGTCCGGCGGCCACCAGCCAGACCGTGGCCCGGCTGAGCTGGCTGAAGTCGGGGTCCCACATGTAGGCCAGACCGGCCGAAACCGAGGACACTCCGGTCGGAGGCGTGCCCAGAGTGAGGACGCGCACGGCCAGTATGATGCCGAATATGAACAGCACCGGCATGCCGATCTTGGCCAGGACTTCAATACCTTTGGAGATGCCTTTGCGCAGAAAATAGTAGTTAATCGACAGGGTGAGGGCAAAAAAGAGAATAATCGGCAGCCAGGAGGCGAAGAACTGGTTGTGCTCGATGCCCTGGAAACCGCGCAGGAACTGGCCCATGGCGTCGCGTGTCGTCAGGCCGAAATACTTGCCGGTGCCCGAGAACCAGGCAAAACCAAGGGTCCAGGACTCGATGAAGGTGTAATAGATCACGATGGTGAAGGGCAGGGAGATGCCCAGGGCGCCGAGATACTTGGCGGCCGGGTGCTTCCACATCAGGGCGAACATGCCGGGAGTGGTGCCATGGCCGTGGACGCCGCCGTGGCGGCCCATGGTCCATTCCACCCACATTAGCGGGATGCCAAGGAAGATCAGGGCGCAGAAGTACGGGATCATGAAGGCGCCGCCGCCGTTGGCTGCCGCCTTGACCGGGAAACGCAGGAAATTGCCCAGGCCGATGGCGTTGCCGGCCATGGCCAGGATCAGGCCGATGCGCGAGGCCCATTGGGCGCGGCCGCCGCTCTCGGTTTTTTTCTTCTTGGCCAGCAGCACACGGCTGAAGCAATAGATGGTCAACAGCAGGATCACGCCCCAGGCGGTGGCCATGAAGATCCAGCCCCAAAATGATGGTCCTTGGTTCATGCGCTTCCTCCTTGGTAAGAGGAGATTCTAGATAAATGAGGAGAGGATGTCAATTGTTGGCAATGTTCGCCGGCCGGGGACTTTTTATTGCTTTCAGGCGGCTTCCCGGTTTTTGCGCCGCTTCCAGAACATGTAGCCGGGTATGCCCGCGGCCACCAGCAGCAGGCCGAGCAGCGAATTGATCAGGGGCGCGCGGCCGCTGCTGAAATTGGCGATATCGGAATACAGGGTGAATGCGACGTAGATCATGGCGAAAATGATGAACAGTACCGGCAGCAGCGGATAGCCCCACACCTTGTAGGGCCGCTCGTGATCGGGCATTTTTCGGCGCAGGACGATCACGCTCAGGGCGGCGGCGGCGTAGAAGATCCAGGAGACGAAGATCAGCATATCGGTGAGCTGGTCGAAGGTGCCGCTCAGGATCAGGATAGAGGTCCAGACGGCCTGCAGGACCAGTGAGGGCCCCGGAGTGCGGAAGCGCGGATGCACGTGCTGCAATTTCCTGAAAAACAGCTTCTCCCGGGCCATGGCGTAGTAGACGCGGGCCGACATCATCAGCGTGCCGTTGACCGTGCCGAAGGTCGAGATCATGATGGCCACCGCGATCAGGCTGCCGCCCCAGGAGCCGAGGAAGGAGGAGGCGACGTCGGTGGCCACCAGGTAGGACTGTCCGGTGCTCTCGGCGGCGAGGTACTTGCCGCCCATCTCATGCACGGGAATGATGTAGAAATAAGCCAGGTTGATCAGCAGGTATATCGAGATGAAGACGACGGCGGCCGTGATCATGGCCCGCGGCATGTTCTTCTGCGGGTTCTTGATCTCCCCGGCCAGGTAGGTGAGATTGATCCAGCCGTCATAGGCCCAGAAGGCGCCCGACATGGCGATGATGAAGGCCAGGAACACCGGGGCGCCGCCGCCGCTGAAGGTGACGGCCGACTGGGTGAAGTTGGCCAGGCTGCCGTGGCCGATGGTGAAGGCCAGGATGACGATGGCCAGGATGACCGCGATTTTCAGGCCGGTGAAGATGATCTGGATGGCGCTGCCGAAGCGCACGCCCATGTAGTTGATGGCGGTCAGAAAAAGGATCAGCAGAATGGTGCAGCCCTTCAGGCCGATGAACTTGAAGGGCGTGATCGCCCCGACCCAGGGAATATGCAGGGCGAACGCCTCCCAGGCCGGCCCCAGGCGCGGGAACGTGAAAAAATAGCCCAGGGAATCAGAGAAAACGTAGGCGATGGAGGCGATGGAGCCTGTCTGAATGACGATGAACACGGCCCAGCCGTAGAGATAGCCGGCGAACTCGCCATAGCTCTTGTTGAAAAAAATATATTGGCCGCCGGCCTGGGGGAACATGCCCGAGATCTCGGCGAGGCTCAGCGTGCCGAACAGCGTCATGATCCCGGCGACGACCCACACCGCCAGCAGCAGCAGCGGCGACTCGAGCTGGGAGGCCATCAGTCCCGGTTTTTTGAAAATGCCCGAGCCGATGACCGAGCCGATGGCGAAAGCCACGGCCGCGATCAGCCCGATCTCACGCAGCAGCTCGACGGGTTGCTTGTTTTCCGTACGGTCCATGTTCCCTCGCCTTCCGGCCCGCGGCGCCGATGGATTTCTTGCTGAAGGGGCATTATAAGGAGATGGGGGAATTAAATCAATGCGCGGAACCGAAAAAATAGAGAAGATTGTGGGACCTTGTTGGGGTAGGGAACGCAAATTTGCGTTCCCTACGAAGATGGATCATTGGGTCATGATGCGGATTTCGCCTTTTGCCTTCTGCCTTTCTTCTCTTCCTCGACCTTGATCGCCAGGTCGTTCGCGACGACCTCGATGCGGGCGCTGCCGCCTTCCTTGAGGCGGCCGAAGAGCACTTCGTCGACAAAGGGGTTCTTGATTTTATCTTCCACCAGGCGCGCGACCTCACGGGCTCCGAAGACCCGGGAAAAGCCGCGCTTGGCCAGCCAGGCGATGGCGGCCGGGCTGACGCGCAGGCGAACCTTCTTTGCCTGGAGCTGGGCGATGAATTCGTCGATCATCCTGCCCACGATGCGCGCCACAATGGCTTCGTCCAGGTTGCGGAAGGTGATGACGGCGTCAAGACGGTTGCGGAACTCGGGGGAGAAGAGTTTTTCCACGGCCTGGGTGACGGTCCCGGAAAGCGTCGCGTCCTGGAAGCCCATGATCGGCCTGCCGAGCTCCTTGGCCCCGGCGTTCGAGGTCATGATCAGCACCACGTTGCGGAAATCAGCCTTGCGGCCGCTGTTGTCGGTCAAGGTGGCGTAATCCATCACCGGCAGCAGGGTATTGAAGATGTCGGCGTGCGCCTTCTCGATCTCATCGAGCAGCAGGACGGAGTAGGGCGATTTGCGCACGGCATCGGTGAGCAGGCCGCCCTCTTCATAGCCGACGTAGCCGGGAGGGGCGCCCACCAGGCGCGACACCGTGTGTTTTTCCTGGTACTCGCTCATGTCGAAGCGCAGCAGGGGGACGCTCAGCACCGCGGCCAGCTGCCGGGCCAGCTCGGTCTTGCCCACGCCGGTGGGGCCGACGAACAGGAACTTGGCCACGGGCTTGTCGGCGTCGCGGAAGCCGGCACGTGAGCGCTTGATGGCCCAGGCCACGTTTTCCACCGCCTGGTCCTGGCCGAAGACGCGCGATTTCAGCTCGGATTCCAGGAGGCGCAGGCTGCGGTTCTCGGACAGCGATATGCTGCGGCGCGGGACCTTGGCGATGTGCGCGATGACCTGCTCCACCGCGTCGACGCTGATGGCCGGCGCTTCCGCCTTGGGGGCGGCCTTCATGCGCGCCAGCGCCCCGGCCTCGTCGATGACGTCGATGGCCTTGTCGGGAAGGAAGCGGTCGTTGATGTGCTTGCCCGACAGCTCGGCCGCCGCGTGGAGCACTTCGTCGGCGTAGGTCACCTGGTGGTATTCTTCGTAGCGCCGGCGCAGCCCCAGCAGGATCTCGTAGGTTTCGGCGATCGAAGGCTCGGGAATATCGATTTTCTGGAAACGGCGCGAGAGGGCCCGGTCCTTCTCGAAGTATTTCTTGTATTCCTCGTGGGTGGTGGTGCCGATGCAGCGCAGCTTGCCCTGGGCCAGCACCGGCTTCAGGATGTTGGCGGCGTCCAATGAGCCGCCCGAGACCGCGCCGGCGCCGATGATGGCGTGAATTTCGTCGATGAAGAGCACGGCGTTCTTTTCGCCCTGCAGGGCGGCCAGGACCTTCTTCAGCCGCTCCTCGAAGTCGCCGCGGTAGCGCGTGCCGGCCAGCAGCGCCCCCAGGTCGAGGGCGTAGATGCGGATGTTCTTCAGGGCAGGCGGCACCTTGCCCTGCACCACGAGCTGGGCCAGCCCCTCGGTGATGGCCGTCTTGCCTACCCCCGGGTCGCCGACGTGGACCGGGTTGTTCTTGAAGCGCCGGCAGAGCACCTGCAGCGTGCGCTCCAGGATGTCCTCGCGGCCGATCAGGGGCTCGCTTTCGCCGGCGCGCGCCTTGTCGGTCAGCTCGTGGGCGTACAGTTGCAGCACCCCGCCGGTTTTTCCGGAAGCCCGCTGGTGCTCATGCTTCCCGGCCGCAGCCGTGGCAACGGCATCGTCGCCAATGGGGGAGTCGCCGCCATGGGAGATGACGCTGAGCAGGGTAAAGCGGCTGATGCCCTCCCGCTGCAGGAGGTAGGAACAGAAGGACTCCTTTTCCTCGAGCAGCGCGGCGTAAAGGTCGCCGATCTCCAGGAGTTTTTTTTCGGAGGCCAGCGAATGCACCACGGCCCTTTCCATGAGGTCCTGGAAGCCGAGCGATGGCATGGGGTCGGACTTGGCCGCCTTGGGCACGTGCTCGTTCAGATAGGTCTCCAGCTCTTTTTTCATGAGCTCGATATTGCCGCCGCAGCGGCCGATGATGCCGGCGCCTGAGGCGAAAAAGAGCGATGCATAGAGGAGATGCTCGGGGGTCAGGTACTCATGCTTGCGGCTGCGGGCGTCGGCGAAGGCCACCGCCAGTATGCGGTTCAGTTCGTCCTGGAGCTCCATTTTGTCCATGGGCGGCCTCAGGCCTCCTCAAAGGTGCACTTGAGGGGGAATTCCTGCTGGCGGGCCAGGGCGAGCACCCTGGCGACCTTGGTGCGGGCGATGTCGTAGCTGTAAACGCCGCAGACGCCGCTGCCGCGGCGGTGGACATCGAGCATGATGCCCTTGGCCTCAGGCCCCGGCTTGTGAAAGACCTTTACCAGGATGTCGATCACGAATTCCATGGTGGTGTAATGGTCGTTGTGCAGGATGACCCGGTACATGGCGGGCGGCCGCAGTTCTGTGCTGTCCTGGGCTTGTTGCTCTGAGTCGATGCCAACGATGAATCCGTTTTGTTTTCCCATGAAGCGCGTCTTCCCTTGGTTTCATTGTAGCGCAGCCCTGGGGAAGAGTCAACGAGGTAAGATGTTGGAACTCAGACGTTAGATGTTAGATGTTAGATGTTAGATGTTAGACGTTAGTAGTTAGCAAGAAAAAAGCCCAGGAAATCAAGCTTGTTCTTGGCTTTGCTGACGTCTAGCGTCTGGCGTCTAACATCTAAGTACTTGAATTGATTTTCCCAGAGGTTATAATCATGTTCTGGTGAGGTGGAAAATGAAAAAATCGCTCCTTCTGATCCTGTGCGGATTGCTGCTCGGTGCCGCAGCGGCCTGGGCCGTGATCGAGTTCGTCGTTCCGCGCTGGCACCGTTCAGCGGTGGACAATACGTTCTGGCAGGTCACGTCAAAACTGGACGCCGGCGGCGAGGCCTTCGCCTACCTGCACGCCGAACAGGTCACCAAGGCGGTCACGGACGTGCTCGCCGGCCTGAACCGCAACGTCGAGGCCCTGCCCGAGGCACAACGGGTCAAGGCCCGGCAGGGATTGGCCATGGCCGGACTTCTGTTCAAAGGCTACGGCCTGGACGAGATCAGCGGGCTTGGCTTCAGCTCCTTCGCCGTCAGGCCCGGGCTGCACCGCGTGCGCATGGTGCTCCACCATCGCCCGGGGTTGAACAAGGGCCTTATTTGGAATATCTCAGGTTCGACTCCCCGGGCGCTCGATGAAATGGAAGTGCTGCCCGCCGACACGGCGCTGGCCTTCGTCTCCGACTACAACCTCGTGAAGCTGATCGAATGGATGACCCAGGTCGGCCCCATGATGGCCGCTCCCGGAGCGCCAGCCCCGACACCCGAGCAAGCCACGGCCCTGATGAAGGCGGGGATGCAGGCGGCCGGCATTGACTATGACCGGCTCCTCAAGTCTTATGGCGGGCGCCTGGGCTTCCTGCTCGCCCTCGACCCGGAAAAAAGGGTGACTCTGCCGCTGGGCAGCAAGCCCCTGTCGATCCCCGAGCCGGGTTTCGCCCTGCTGGTGCGCGTCAACGACACGTATATGTTCGACACGCTGAAGGGCAAGCTGACCGCCACCGGACACAACAAGGCCAGCGAGGCCAACGGCGTGAAAAAGATCACCTTTCCGCGCCTGCCGGCGCCGTTCCCCCTGGAGCCGGTCATCGCCCAAAAAGGTGAATGGCTGTTGGCCGCTTCACGGGGCTCCCTGGTCGACAGCATTTTCGGCGGCCGCGGCCCGCGAATGGTCGCCAGCGCCGCCTTCAAGGAGATGGCCTTCAAGCTGCCCCGCCGCGGCAACGGCTTCGGCTATGCCAGTCCGCTGTTGCCGCGCCTGGTCGCCCAGGCGCTGCGCGAGAACCTTGGCGCTTTTCCCGCACCCGCCGCCCTGGACAAGATCACGAAGTTCATCGAACGCAGCAAGGGCTTCTGCCAGGTCTGGGAGAATTCCGACCAGGGGTTGGTCTACACGATCAACCACGGGTTCGAAATCTCTTCCCTGCCGGAACTGATCGACGCCTTCATCGAAATTGCCGGGGAAAAGGCCAAGGCGGCCGCCGCCAAGAATGAGGTGGAAGCACAGCCCAGAGCAGCCGAGTGATGAGTGAACGAGCTCAATGGGCTTCAGTAATGAGTGATGTGGAGGAGGGCAAGCGGATGAGCGAATTTTTAATCGTGCCGCTTCTCATCACGTATCACTCAGCACTCATCACTTCAGTTCAATGGCAGCAAGGTTTTTCTCAATGAAATCCCAGTTCGCAATACTGATGCTCATGCTGGCCTTTTCCCTGGCGGCCCGGGGAGAAGAACCGGTTGTCGTGCCTGAGCCCCAGGAAAAGGGAACGTTCTTTTTCGAGGCCACGACACAGTACCTGTCGTTCAACAGCCGCGATCTGGACGGCGCCATGGTGCTGGGCAACGCCGACCAGGTGTTCTACATTCCCAAGGTGAAGCCCAGTCTCGGTTTCGGGATTGGTTTCGGCCGCCGCTTGCGCTCGGGGTTGTGGTCCGTTTCCTACCTGGTTTCGGGCCACGACGCCGTTTTCCAGGGCAAGGACAGCACGGCCGTGTCGCGGCTGGTCCAGCTCAACTCGCGTACGTTCATTTTCAAAACCTCCCCCTTGCGTTTCTTCATCCATTTCGGTCTGAATTTTCCCTGGCTGAAGGTACGTAACGACGTTTCCGACAGGAATGGCAAATTTTTCGATGCCACGTACCTTGGGGTGGGCGCCAATGCCGGCGCCGGCCTGCTGGTCCCGGTCTCCTCGCGCATGTTCTTCAGCGGCAGCCTTATCTACCGCTTCATCGGCTATCTCTACGCCAGCGGTCCGGTCAAGGGGATCGACGTGACCGATCTCTTTGACGATGTCAGCGGCTCGCGGCATCGCCGCTTCCTGCGAGCGCCGGTCATTGCCCTGGAATTAAGTTTGGGATACGATCTATAAAAGGGCAGCAGATGTCAGACGGCAGACGTCAGACGTTAGATGTTAGACGTTAGCAAGACATGGAACGAGCCATTATTCCAGGGTATTTGTCTTGCTGACCGCTAGCGTCTAACGTCTAACATCTCAGGCTTTATTTGCTTTTTTCCATGTAGAAATATAAAATCTGCCAAAAAGGAAAGGCACTATGGCCAATTGCAAAAATTGCGGCGCCGCGCTGATCGGGACGTTATTGGTATGCGAATACTGCCAGACCCGCCAGGACGTCGACTTGGCGGCGGTCCATCGCTTCACCGTCGAGGAGCCGCGCTCCGAACGCGTTTGCCCGCGCTGCTACGTCCCGCTGCAGACCGTCGACCTGCGCCTGGGAAAGAAATTCCTCATCGAGCGCTGCGAGCGCTGCCTGGGCCTTTTCTTCGACCTGGGAGAACTGGAGGCGTTCCTGGCCCTGGCTGTGACCAATGTTCACGCCATCGATCCCCAGCGCCTGGGCGAGGTGGAGAACGTCAAGCGCAGCCATGAATACCCGGTGACGTACATCGACTGCCCGGTCTGCCGCCGGCTGATGAACCGGATCAATATCGGTTCCCGCAGCGGCGTAATCGCTGACCAATGTCGCGACCACGGCCTGTGGCTGGATGGCGGCGAACTGCGCCAGGTCATGGAATGGCTGAAGGCCGGGGGCAGCCTGGTGCAGAAGGAAAAGGAACTGGAACAGGCCCGGCTCGAGCTCGAAATGGAAAAGAAGAAGCTGCAGTACGGCAAGATCGACCAGGCCTTTTTCCATACCCGCCCCGAGCCTGACCGCGTGGACCTTGAACTGCCGATCCTGCCGCTGCTCGGCAAGCTGTTGCAGAAGATATTTCGCTAGCGCTCGAGGAAATCCGCGCTGGGGATCGCGAAAGCGGATGCGATCCATTTCCGTGATTGACTTTTGCCGCGTCTTGCCCTACGATAAGCCCTTTTAAAATGGAGAAATAACCATGAACCGTCCAGTCACGACCGTCTTCGACCTGACCCATTTCATCAGCGCCGATATGCCGGTGTTTCCCGGCACAGCGGCGCCGCGCCTGGACGAGGCCTACACCATCGAGCGCAACGGCTTTGCCGAAAAAATGCTGCACCTGGTCTCGCATACCGGCACCCACATCGATGCCCCCGGGCATATCGTGCCCGGAGCCACCCGGCTCGACGGCTTTCCCGCCGGCCGCTTCCTGGGGCCGGCCGTGGTCATGGATGCCGCCGCGGTCCGTGGCCGCAGCGTCGAGATCGGGGATATCGCCGGATACGAAGCGAGCCTGCGTAAGGCCGACTTCGCCCTGTTGCATACGGGCTGGGCGGAACACTGGGGCGCTCCCGAGTACTTCGCGCCCTACCCGGTCCTCTGTCCCGACGCCGCCCGGTGGCTGGCAGACCTGGGCCTCAAGGGTTTGGGCGTGGACACGATCTCAGTGGACGAGATCGATTCCTCCGCTTTGCCCGTCCACCGCGCCCTCTTTGCCAAAAACATGGTGATCATCGAGAACCTGGCCGACATGAAGCCCCTGCTCGGCAAGGAGTTCGTTTTCTCCTGCCTGCCTTTGAAAATTGTCGACGCCGACGGATCGCCGATTCGCGCGGTCGCTATCGTGACGCATGACGTGTAACGCGAAGCCGAGCCAGGCGATCATATAGCGTCTTCTACTGACTCTGACTCGACTACTGACTACTGTTTACTATCTGTTTCTTTCATTCCCGAAAACTCGTCATCAGCGAGCAGAGACCAGGCAAAGGCGCCGCAGTAGCCGCTTTTTTTTATGGCAGCCAGGATCGTAGCGGGAGTGCGGGTCGAGTTTTTCGTCGGGTACTCGCCGAGAAGCAACGGCCGGTCGATGTCCAATTCAAGGACCGGGCGCTCCAGCGGGGCTATGTCCTGCCAGCGGTCATACCAGTGCACCTGGTAGAAGTCGAGTCCGCAGTTTTGCGCCAGGGGCAGGCCCGACGCATTGCCCAGGCCCACCGTGGCCATGTGAATGGTATGGCGGTGCACCAGGCGGGTCACCCTCCTGATGAAGCGGCGCATGGCCGGAAACGAGACCCTGGGGCCGATGATGCCGCCGCCCCAGCCGCGCGTGGCCCACTCGGGCTCGTTGATGATGTCCCAGGCCAGGATGGCCGGTGAGTAACCGTAGCGCTCGAGGAGCGGGGTGATGACCCTGCGGCGCAGAGCCTGCTGCTTGGTGGCGCCGCTGACAACCCGGCTCCGGCCCCCGGTCTGCACGCCGTTGACCTCGGCCGCCTTGTCGAACCAGAGGAAGTCGAACAATACGAAGACGACTTTCATGCCCTCGGCCGCGACCGTCTCCAGGGCGACGTCGATGTCGGCATAAAGGCTGTCGTCGGGTCCGACGGGCGTCCCTGCCGCAGTGAAGCGGATGCCGGCGCGGCCGTCGCAGAAGAGGAACCAGCGCAGGACGCCGATCCCCTGCGCCTTCAGGGTCCGGAGATGACGGCGCAACTCCTCCTGCTTGCCGGCCGCGGCCATGCCGCCGGTTGGGCTCCAGGCGTTGGCGCCGAAGTCGCCGCCGTAGCGGAGCCAGGGAAGATTGGCCCCCGAAAGAAAGGGCAGGGGAGTTCCCCGCTCGTTCAGGAT
Organism: Candidatus Aminicenantota bacterium; assembly: GCA_963732485.1. GTDB lineage: Bacteria > Acidobacteriota > Aminicenantia > UBA2199 > UBA2199 > UBA2199. The sequence goes on along the minus strand of CAVSZS010000008.1, from coordinate 60,085 downwards.
CAGGGAGGACCGCGGCGGCAGCGGCGAACGCAGGAACCTCCTGAAGCCGCGGCGGCAGCGCCGGCGGAAGACATGCAGCCATTTCAGCAGCCAACTCATGGAGCCATTGTAGGCGATGGCAGGTCCGAGCGCAAGCTGGATGAATGACGGTTTACGGTAGACGGTACACGGTATACGGTAAGAAAAAGGCAAAAGTGAAGAAAAAACTCTTGTCAAACGGTAAGCGGTTATGAAAGAAATCTGTATCCGATTCCGATTAATGCTCGCTACTCGTCACTTGTCACTCGTCACTCGTCACTCGTCACTATAGTGCGATCCAGATTGTATTGGCAGCAGCCGCGAAAGAGAGTAGAATGCTCCATATGCACAAGGAGATCGCAGCATGGCAAAAAAAACTGTCCGTTTTATACTCCTGGGGGTAACATTCATGAGTCTAGTCGCAGGGAACTCATTGGCCGCGGCCGGCGCGGCCGGAAAAATCGATATCCCGTTCGAGAAATTCGTCCTGGACAACGGCCTGACGCTGATCGTCCACGAGGACCACAAGGCGCCGATCGTAGCCTTCAACGTCTGGTACCACGTGGGCTCGAAAAACGAAAAACCGGGACGCACGGGCTTCGCCCACCTTTTCGAGCACCTGATGTTCAACGGCAGCGAAAACTATGACGACGACTACTTTAAGCCCATGCAAAAAATCGGCGCCACCGACCTCAACGGCACGACCAACGAGGACCGCACCAATTACTTTGAAAATGTGCCAACGCCGGCCTTCGACCTGGCCTTGTGGCTGGAATCGGACCGCATGGGCCATCTCAAGGGCGCCGTCACCCAGGCCAAGCTGGACGAGCAGCGCGGCGTGGTGCAGAACGAGAAGCGCCAGTACGACAACGAGCCCTACAGCGTCGCCGAGGAGCTGATCGCCAAGGCCTGCTTCCCGGCCGGCCATCCCTATTCGTGGACGGTGATCGGCTCCATGGAGGACCTGCAGGCGGCCACGCTCGGGGATGTCCACCAGTGGTTCTCCACCTATTACGGCCCGAACAACGCCGTCATCGCCGTCTCCGGTGATATCGACGCCAAAACGGCCCTGGAAAAAGTCACGCGCTATTTCGGCGACATCCCGCCCGGTCCGCCCATCGCCCGCCACGAGGCCTGGGTGGCCAAGCGCAGCGGCGAGCAGCGCCAGGTCGTCGAGGACCGCGTGCCGCAGGCCCGCATCATGAAGATATGGAACGTGCCGCCGGCGTTCAGCGCCGAGAGCGATCTTTTGACGCTTGCGGCGCAGCTGCTGGGCGCGGGCAAGACTTCGCGCCTTTACAAGCGCCTTATTTACGACGACCAGGTCGCGACCGACATCAGCGTCTACCTGGACAGCCGGGAGATCGCCGGGCTGTTCACCATCCAGGCCGATGTCAAGCCGGGGGTGGAGATCGCCGTGGTGGAAAAGGCCATCGACGAGGAAATGCGGCGCTTCCTGACCAGCGGACCGACCGCGAAAGAGCTGGAAAAAGTACGCATGCCGTTCCTGGCGCGCTTCATCCGCGGCAGCGAGCGCATCGGCGGCTTCGGGGGCAAGTCGGACATCCTGGCCCGCAGCCAGGTCTTTGGCGACAGTCCCGATGCCTATCGCCGCTCCCTGGAAAACATCGCGGCGGCCACCCCGGCGCAACTGAAGGAAATGGCCGGCCAATGGCTTGCCGACGGAGTCTACACCCTGGAGATCCGCCCTTTTCCCGAGCTGGCCACTGTCAAAAGCGCGGTGGACCGCAGCCGCATGCCGGAGCCCGGCCAGTCCCCGGCGGTGCAGTTTCCCGAGTTCCAGCGCTTCACGCTGGCCAACGGCCTGAACGTCATCCTGACCGAGCGGCACTCCATCCCCATGGTGCGCCTGAACCTGGTGCTGGACGCGGGCTATGCCACCGATCAGGCCGGCATTCCCGGGACCGCCGAGCTGGCCATGGCCATGCTCGACGAGGGGACGGGGAGGCGCAGTGCCCTCGAGATCAGCGAGGAGCTGTCCCTGCTCGGCGCCGGCCTGGGCAGCGGTTCCGATCTTGACGCTTCCTATGTCTCGCTGTCGGTGCTCAAGGAGAAGCTGGACGCGGCGCTGGACATCTATGCCGACGTGATCCTCGACCCGCGCTTCCCGGAAGCCGATTTTCAGCGGCTGCTGAAGCTGCAGCTCGCCCAGATCCAGCAGGAAAAGAGTTCGCCCTTTACCATGGCGCTGCGGGTTTTCCCCCGCCTGCTCTATGGCGCCGGCCATGCGTACAGCACCCCCTTCACCGGCTCCGGCTATGAGAAAACCCTGGTCGGGCTGACCCGTGACGCCCTGGCCGCCTTTCACCGCACCTGGTTCAAGCCCGACCACGCCACGCTGGTCGTGGTCGGCGACACGACCGTCGCCGAAATGAAGCCCAAGCTGGAAAAGTTGTTCCAGGGCTGGCGTGGCGGGGACATCCCGCAGAAGAACATCGCCGCCGTCGCCTTGGCGACCAGGCCCGTCGTTTATATCATCGACAAGCCGGCGTCGCCCCAGTCGGTGGTCATCGCCGGGCAACTGGCGCCGTCTTCCGCCGACCCCGAGCGCATCGCCATGGAGACCATGAATTTCATCCTGGGCGGCGACTTCGTTTCGCGCCTGAACATGAACATCCGCGAGGAAAAGCATTGGAGCTATGGCGCCGGCTCCTATCTCACCGGCGCCCGCGGCCAGCAGCCGTTCATCGCCTACGCCCCGGTCCAGGCCGACAAGACCAGCGAGACGATGGCGGAGATCCGCAAGGAGCTGGAGGGAATGCTGGGCAAAAAGCCCATCAGCGCCGAAGAATACGGCAACGCCAAGCTCAGCCAGACCCTGCAGCTTCCGGGCTACTGGGAGACGATGGCCGCGGTGGAGGGGTCGCTCGTCGAGATGGTGCGGTTCGCCCTTGCCGACGATTATTTCCGGCAATATCCGCAGCGCGTGCTGCAGTTGCAGATCGAGGACCTGGACCGCGCCGCGCGCAAGGTCATCCACCCCGAGAGCCTGGTATGGGTGGTGGTGGGGGACAGGGCGGCAATCGAGCCCGGCATCCGCAAGCTGGGCTACGGCGAGGTCTTTGTCATCGACAGCGACGGCGAGCCGGTCAAGTAGAACGAAAACAAGTGAAAGGTGAAAAGTAAAAAGTAAAAGGTGAAAAGAAAGAGAGGCTGAAAGATTCGCTTAAAAGGCCTTTGCATTTCACTTTTCACTATTCACTTTTCACTTTGCAAATGAACTTGCGCCCCCGTGAACTCGTTCTTTTTATGAACGAGGAGGCAACATGGCGGAAATGAACGATTCAAGGAGGCGGGTCGCGGCGCTCTTCGGCGGCATTGTCATCGTCCTGCTGGGCGTGCTGTTCCTGCTGAATAACGTTTACCGTTTTCTGGACGCCGAGCTCACCTGGCCCCTGTTCCTGCTCATCCCGGTCATCCCCCTGGCCGGCAACTGGCTGGAGAAGGGCCGGGAGGCCTCCGGCGCGGTGGTCCCGATCACGACCCTGGTCTTCTACTGCGGCTATTTCCTCTGGCTCACCCACACCCACTGGGCGGGAGCCGGGACAACCTGGCCCAACTACCTGATCGGACCGGGATTGGGATTCCTGCTGCTCTATGTGATCGAGCGCAAAACAGGGCTGCCGGCCGCCGACAAGGTCGCGGCGGCGTTCATCCTGCTTGGCCTGGCCGCGGCATTCTACAGCGCCCTTTATGGCGATTCCCTCCCCCTGGGAGGGTTTCTGGTCATTGCCGGGGCGATTCTGGTGCTTACCGGCAGGAAAAAGTAGACGTTAGTACGTTAGAGTTAGATGTTAGACAGATAGACAGGCTACTATTTCGACAATTGTTCATTGCTGAATTGACTTGACACCTTCTAACTTCTAACTACTAACTACTGACTTCTGACTGCTAGTATTCGTCTTCTTTTATTTAGTGGACAAAAAAAGTTTTTTATATTATAAGAAAAGCGAGTTATTTGACAGGTTTGACTGAGTCATGCAGAACGGTTGAGAGCCCGGCTCGATGACCCCGTGCCAACCTGCCCGCAAGCAAGGTGGCAACGCCATTCACCCTGGAGGTGAAGCCATGACGAAAGTTACCTTTTTTGAAGATTTTCATTGTTTTGAATATCATTCTCCGCAGGATGCCCAGCAGCGATTCCGTTATTATCTCTATTCGCCTGCCTATGAGCGCATCCCTCCTTTCCCCGTGTTTTCGACGCAATGCGATCTGTCGCCGGAAGAAGCGGTTTATTCCAGCGATTTTCTTCCCAGCCGCAGCGCGCTGCAATCAGATGAATAAAGGCATGCTTCAGTGACAAGTCACAAGTGACAAGTGACGAGGAAGCAAGGAGAAACGGAGCATTAGAACTGAATCATAATGCTGTTTCTCGTCACTCGTCACTCGTTACCTCGTCACTATTCCTGATCGAGCACTTTCCTGATGATCTGCAGCATCTGCGCCATGGTGTAGGGCTTGGCTACGAACTCGCGGACGCCGCTGGCCAATATGGATTCCTTCAGCGCCGACTCGAGGAAGCCGGAGATCATGACGATGCGGGCGCCGGGGTTGTCGTTGAGGATCGCCTGGCTGACGGCGGCGCCGTTGAGTTTCGGCAGGTCCATGTCGGTGATGATCAGCTGGATGTCCTGGCGATGGCGGCGGTAGCGCTCCAGCGCCTCCATGCCGTCCCGAGCCACGAGGATGGAGTAGCCGTAGTCATGCAGCATGGAGGTCAGCAGCTCGCGCAGGTCCTCCTCGTCCTCGATGACCAGGATGGTCTCGCTGCCGCGGGCAGCGGGCATTTCCCCGGCGTCCTCCGGGAGATCGGGGAGGACCTGGCGCTCCGAAGCCGGGAAATACAGCGAAAAAACCGCGCCCTGTCCGGGTTGGCTGTCGACCTCGACGAAGCCCCGGTGCGCCCGCACCACCCCGTATACCACGGCCAGACCGAGCCCGGTGCCGCGGCCGCGGCCCTTGGTGGTGAAGAAGGGCTCAAAAATGCGGGCGCGGGTTTTCTCGTCCATGCCCACGCCCGTATCGTTGACCTGGATGCGCACCAGGCGCTTGCCGGCAGCGGCGGGAAAGCGCGAGGCGATATCGTCGCCCGGTGATGAGGCAGGTGGAGATCTCCAGCTTTCCGGTCCCGGCCATGGCGTCGCGGGCATTGATGCACAGGTTGAGCAGGGCCTGGTGCAACTGGCTCGGGTCCATCCACACCTGGGGCAGGTCGCCGGGGCAGGTATGGCTGATCTCGATGGTGCGCGGGAAGGTGACGCGCAGCATCTTGACCAGCTCGGCGACCATGTCCTGGATGTACAGCGGTCGGAAATCCGCCTCCGATTTGCGGGCGAATGTCAGGATCTGCCGGACCATGGCGCTGCCGCGCTCGGAGGCCTCGTTGATGGTGTGCAGCGCAGCCTGGGCTTCGGCATGCTCTTTCAGTTTCCCCGACAGGGCCGCGGCATGGCCGCTGATGATCGACAGGATGTTGTTGAAATCATGGGCGATGCCGCCGGCCAGGGTGCCCAGGCTCTCCAGTTTCTGGTTCTGCCGTATCTCGGCTTCCAGGATGCGCTGCTCCTCTTCGCTGCGCCGGCGCTCGGAAAGATCGTGGCAGGTCGTCACCTGCACCAGTCGCCCCTGGTAGGGGATCGTCTTGCTGCGGCTCTCCACCGGGATGAACGTCCCGTCCCGGCGGCGGATCATGAACTCCAAGAGGGCATCGGACTCGGCGTGCATCTGCCGGGCGACGATCCCCCGCATCTCCGCTTCCAGGAAATCGTCTATTTTGCGGTGGATGATCTCGTTCATTTCGCAATCGAGCATCCGCGCCAGGCTGGAATTGGCGTCGATGATGATGCCGTTCTCCGAGACGCACAGGCCCTCGAAGGTCGACTCGGCGAGGATGCGGAAGCGCGTCTCGCTCTCGCGCAGCGAATCCTCGGCCTGCCGGCGCTCGGCCACTTCCTGCTGCAGGCAGCGGTTGCTTTCGCTGAGTTCCCGCTCATGCTGCAGGACACGGAAGCGGCTGCGCTGCAGGTCGTTGGCCAGGATGCGCACGGCGACGGCGGCCAGGATGAAAATGGCCATGACCGTGATCAGCACGAAGATGGAGGTTTTCTCCAGGCGGGACATGGAGATGCGGCCGCTCAGCTCGGAAAAAATAATGAATGCCGCTGAGAACAGGGAAAGCAGGAAGATAGCCAGGAATTCCTTCTTCCTGAGCAGCAGGCCGGCGATGATGATGGTAATCGGGTAGAGCATGGTGGCCAGTTCATGGATGCCGCCGCCGGTGAAAAGGATCCAGGTGACGAGGCCCAACTGCACGACGAACGTGAGCTGAATGGTCAGGCGCAGGAAGCGGCCGCGCAGCAGGAAAAAGAGCAGGATGGCCAGCACGGCCCCGATAGCCATCTTCACGGTCTTGTCGTATTGTCCCGCCGCCGCCGTGGCCAGGGCGAACAGGAGCAGGGCGAGAAGCCCGTTCAGCAGGATAATGTTCAGGATGCGGGCCAGGCGGGTGCTGTCCTCGTCGGCAAATGTGGGCGGGGCGAAAAAATCGCGCCAGCGCTTCCAGAACCCGGGAGTCGAATCGTTCATGTCGTCGTCCCCTGTTCGCCGCCTCAGCCAGGCTTGGCCGTTTTGATTCTAGGAGAACGGCAACTGATTGTCAAATCCGTTCCGCGGGTCATTGCTTTTTCGCTGCGGGACGGTTACAATCGCTGCGGATATGAACGCCAGGTCCCAAGGAGGCAGACATGAATAAAACACTGGCCCTGCTTTTTTTGCTACTCATGCTTTTCTCCGTTTCCTGCGCCCCCGGGCCGAATGCCGCGGCGCGGACTCCGGACCGCGAAGGCGAGATCGCCGGGTTCTGGATCGGTATCTGGCACGGATTGATCGCCCCGGTCACATTTATCATTTCCCTGTTCAGCGCCAAAGTCTCCCTCTACGAGGTCCACAACAGCGGCGGTTGGTATAACTTCGGCTTTGTGCTGGGCGCCGGGCTGTTCCTCAGCGGCGGCATCTTCGGGCATAAGAAAAAGAAGTGACACGTGACGAGTAACGAGTAATAAAATTCCAAATCACAAGCACCAAATTCCAAATAAGCACCAAGCACCAATGACCTAATGACCAAAACAAAGAAAAGAAGTAGCGGCTGTCAGGGTTTTCGTTTGGGTCATTGGAATTTGGGATTTGAGATTTGTTTGTGATTTGGTACTTGGAGCTTGGAATTTTATTCTTCCATGTCACGCGTTACGCGTTACGCGTCACGAATGATCGGAGGTCGGTTTCCTTTTCGATAGCATGGCCCGCAGCTTTCCCAGGTCTTCTTTTTTCACGATGCGCATGGCAAAGAGCGCCGCGACGAACGCTCCCAGCAGGGCAACGCGCTGCCAGGGCTGCACGCCGCCGCGAAAGACCAGGGCAGTAATACGCCGCGCCGGTAAGGAAAACGATCCCCAGTACCTTGGCCAGTTTGCCGTATTCGTAGGCGACCGGATAGTATTTTTGCGCGACATGATGCAGCAAGGCGGTCATGACCATGTAGCTGGCCAGAACGGCCAGCGCCGCCCCGATGATGCCCAGGCGCGGGATCAGCAGCAGGTTGACGCCCACGTTGACCAGGGCGCCGGCGCCGGTCACCACCGGGAAATACCTGGTCTTTTCCTCGATGTAGATCCCGGCCCACAGATTGACGTAGATGCCGTTGAACAGGTAGGCCAGCAGGATGATCGGCACGACGATCAGGCCGGGCAGGAACTGCCGGGCGATCAGCGAGCGGCCGGCGGCGAATTCGAAAGCCGCGGCTATGTCGATGAACAGGGAGACCACGACCCAGAGCAGGCTCGCCGCCACGACGAAAAGGGTCATGACCTTGGCGAAGATCTCCCTGGCGTTCTTCTCGCGGGCGTTGTTCAGGAAGAACGGCTGCCAGGCGTACTGGAACATCGAGACCACCAGCATCATGAAGATGCCGAGCTTGTGGCCGGTCTGGTAGAGCCCCAGGGTATCGGCATCGGTCAGGGCCAGGACCATGGGGCGGTCGATGACCTGCACCATGATCGACGCCAGGCTGGCGGGCAGATAGGGCAGGCCGAAGCGCAGCATTTGCCCCAGTTGCGTCCGTTGTACGCGCCAGCACAGGCGCCGCAGGATCTCCGGCAGCAGAACCAGGAAGGTCAGGGCCGACGCGGCCAGGTTGGCGACGAAGATGGATTCGATGCCCATGCGGAACTTGATGAAGAATACCAGGTTGAACCCCAGGTTGAGCACGATATTGGCCAGCTTGATGGCGGCGAACTTCTTCGCCTTCCTTTCCAGGCGCAGGCTGGCGAAAGGGATCAGCGCCAGGGTATCGAAGAACAGGATGAGAATGACGTAATAGACCAGTTTCGCGTAGCGGGCCGGCACCGCCATCAGGTCGAGAAAGGGCTGGCGCAGCGCGAACAGCGCCGCGGTCAGCAGCAGCGTCGTCAGCACGACGGCCAGGTAGGCGGTCGAGAAGGTCTGTTTCTTCTCCGCGGGCGCGGCCAGCGAGCTGTATTTCATGAAGGCGGCGTCCATGCCGTAGATGTAGACGATATTGAGGAACGCCAGGTAGGCGTAGATGTTGGTGTAGATCCCCATGTCGCCGCGCGAGATGAAGTGCGTGTAGAAGGGGACGAGCAGGAAGCCGAGAAAACGGCCGACGATGGTGGAGATGCCGTAGATGGCCGTGTCCTTGGTCAGTTCCCTGATCTTATCGCGCATGTTCCCTGTCACTGAGTAGTGGGTGCATGCCAGCATTTTACCGCAATTTTCGGGCATTGCAACAGCCCCGCTTTTTTTGCGCGTTTCCAGCCTCTTGCGCTTCAGCGTGCCTTCACTTAAAATACGCCCATGAAAAAAATTATCCCTTGCCTGCTGATCGCCTGGATGTTCATGTTCCTGACCCCGTTGACCGCGAGTGCCGCCGACGACGAGGGCTGCACCGTGATCGCCGTGGGCAAGAAGGCCTCTGCCGACGGTTCGCTCATCCTCTCCCATACCGATGCCGGCCCCGATTCGCGCATCTATGTCGTGCCCGCCGCGCGGCACAAGCCCGGCGCCAGGGCCGCGGTGCACTGGGGCATCCAGGATCCGGCCCTGCCCCTGCGCGATGACGGTGAGATCCTGGGCACCATCCCCCAGGCGACCGAAACGTATGCCTACATCCACTCGGCCTACCCGCATATGAACGAATACCAGCTGGCCATCGCCGAGAGCACGATCAACCAGCGCGCCGAGCTGGCGGCGACGCGCGAAAACGGCAAACAGATCATGACCGTCGAGCAGGCCGAGGTGTTCGCCCTGCAGCGCTGCAAAAAGGCGCGCGATGCCGTGCGGCTCATCGGCTCGCTGATGGAGACCTACGGGTTCCTGCCGTCTTCCGGCGACGGCGGCGAGGACCTGGTCATCGGCGACCCGAACGAGGCCTGGGTGATGGAGATTTTCGGGGTGGGTCCGGGTTGGACCCCTGCCAGCGGCAAGCCGGGCGCCATCTGGGCCGCGCAACGCCTGGGCGACGACCAGGCGCTGGTCATTCCCAACTGGAGCATCATCAAGGAGATCCGCCCCGGGGACGGGGAGAACTTCATGGTCTCCGCCAACTATATGAGCGAGGCCGTCGCGCGCGGCTGGTACGACCCGGCCGCGGGCAAGCCCTTCATCTGGCAGGACATCTACGCGCCGCTGCCGGTGGAGTTCGCCACCAGCCGCTTCTGGCTGTTCTACAGCACCTTCATGCCCAACCTGGCCGAGTGGCCCGATCGCAAGCTGGGCACGAACCCCATGGCCACCATCAACCCCTACCACCAGTTCGTCGAGCCGCTCTCCCTCTACCCGTTCTCGGCGGCTCCCGAGAAGAAGATCTCGCTGCAGGACGTGATCGCCTTCCAGCGCTCGGTGTTCGCGGGCACCATCTATGACTTCACCGCCCAGCCGCAGTGGCTGGTCAGCGACGGCAAGGGGGGCGCGCGCACGAGCCCGCTGGCCACGCCGTTCCCCAACAGCGACCTGCGGGCGCTGCTCAAGCTGAGCAACCGCCGGCCGGTGGCCCGCCACCGCGGCCACTACGGCATGGTCTGCCAGCTGCGCGACTGGCTGCCCGACGCCATCGGCGGCGTCTACTGGGTCTACCAGGACAACCCCTACATCAGCCCCTACGTCCCGGTTTATGCCGGCTGCACGGACACGGGGCCGAGCTACCAGGAGTACGATCCCGGAACACTACAGCGAGCGCTCGGCGCGCTGGACCATCGACTTCGTCGACAACCTGTGCAACCTGCGCTTCCAGGACGCGGCCAAAGAGGTCCTGGCCATGCGCCAGCCCTTCGAGGACAAGATCTTCGCCGACCAGGAAAAGATCGAAAAAGAAGCCCTGCGCCTGCATGCCGCCAGTCCGCGTCGCGCCAAGGCCTTCCTGACAGGATATTGCCGCGACGTGATGGAACAAGTGCCGCCGTTGTACATCGGCATCCGCGACCGGCTGATCACGCTGTTCACCAACAATCGCGAATGAAAATCGGCAGCCGGGGGCAAGCGCTGCATCTTTTATCTGTCTTTAGCGTCTGATACGCTGAGGAGGCATTCATGAAACTGGCGGGAAAAGTGCTTGTCATTTTATTTCTATCGGCCAGCTCACTCCCGGCTGCCAAGGAAAAGGGCGCATTCGCGTTCCCGGATACGGCTCAAGGCCGGCGCGCCGCCGCCTATTTCAGCGCGTTCAACACCGGGTCCGACGATGCCATGGCCGCGTTCCTGAAGGAGAATTTCAGCGCCGAAGCTTTGAAGCTGGCTCCTGTCGAGGAGCGCCTGGCCCGCTATCGCGGCATCAAGAAGGAAGCCCGGAGCCTGACTCCCGAAAGGCTGCTCCGTGACACCGCAGACGAGGCCGGCTACCTGGCGCGGTCCGGTCAGGGAGAGCTGCTGGAATTCACCTTCCGCTTCGAAAAGGGCGGCGACGCCCGGCTTGCCGCCATCATGGGTGTCCCGATCGATCCCGAGAACGTGGCTGACCTGTCCGGAGCGCCGCTACGCCAGGACGAACTGCTGGCGCTCGTGCGCGCCGCCATGGACGAGCGTTCGCGCGCAGACAGCTTTTCGGGGGTCGTGCTGCTGGCCCGTGGCGCGGAGGTGGTGTTCCAGGAAGCCCGGGGACTGGCCAGCCGGGAATTCGCTGCGGCCAACCAGGTCGGAACCCGCTTCAACCTGGGCTCGATCAACAAGATCTTCACCCGCGTGGCCATCGGGCAGCTGGTCGAGAAGGGCAAGCTCACCCTCGAGGATACGATTGGCAAGATCCTGCCCGATTACCCGAATCGCGACGCGGCGGGAAAGGTCACGGTGCGCCAGCTCCTGGACATGACGTCGGGCATCGGCGATTTTTTCGGAGAAAAATACCGGCAGACCCCCAAGGACCGCATCCGCAGCCTTGAAGATTATTTGCCTTTTTTTGCCGCGGAACCGCTGCTCTTTGCTCCCGGCAGCCAGCGGCGCTATTCCAACGGCGGCTACATCGTCCTGGGGCTGCTCGTGGCAAAGGTCTCCGGCCAGGATTACTTCGATTATGTCCGCGACCATATCTATGTCCCCGCCGGCATGACCGCAACGGGGCACTTTGCCGCCGATGTGCCCGCGGAGAATGTTGCCAGCGGCTACACCCGCGGTTGGGACGATGCGGAACATGAAAAAGAGCCCCGGCGCAACAACATGTATACGCGGCCGGCGCTGGGCAGCTCGGCTGGCGGTGGCTATTCCACGGCCATGGACCTGTTCCTCTTCTCCAGGGCGCTGCGGAACGGGAAGCTGCTCGGGGCCCTGGGGCGGGAATGGTTTTCCGGTCCCCAGGCCTATGCCGGCGGCGCGCCTGGAATCAACGCCGAGTTGGACATCGACCCCGTTCCCGGCTGGACGGTTGTGGTCATGGCCAATTACGATCCCCCCGCGGCCAACTCGCTGGCGCAGAAGATCAGTGTCTTGTTGAGACGCTGGCGCTAGGAAGGCGATGTCCGGAGGCGCGGCGGCCCTTCAGTACTGGTCGAGGTGGTTGAATTCGGCGTTCTCCAGCCAGGTCTGCGGTCGCGAGACGAACTGCAGGATATGCTCCAGCAGGAACTCGTGGCGCTTCTCTTCCTCGGCGATCAGGAAGAACAGTTTCTGGGTCCTGGCGTCGCCGCTCTCCCTGGCCTTGTCCATATAGAACTTGAAGCTCTGGGTTTCGATCTCCTTGGCCTTGCGATACAGGTCGACCTGGCCGGCGGGCAGCGCGTCCCAGTTCTTTTCCTCGCGCAGCAACTTGAAAATGTTCTTGGATTTGCTCAGAATGGGGGTGGAGACAAGTTCCGCCTTGAACGCTTCTTTCATTTTCTGCAGCACCTGGTAGTGCTTGGCCTCGTCGGCCGCAAGCAGCCCCAGGATGTTTCTCAACCCGGGGTTGGTGGTTTTGTCGGCCAGGTGCCGGTAAAATGCCTCCCCGTCCTTTTCCATCTGCATGGCCAGGTCGATTGCATTCATGGCTCACTCCTGCCCCCAATTTTAAACCATCGGCATTGCTTATGCAAGAGCCGCCCATGGGCGACAATCGGTGGTCTTCCCCGGACGGGAGCGTTCATGGGAGCAGACTATTTTTCCTTTTAATCCGGCCTGGCGAAACAAATTTCGACTTTCTGCGTTATAATTAGAGAAAATTTAACTTGAGGTGTTTCATGAAAAAAATGATATCGGTTGTTTTTCTTCTCCTGCTGGCCGTTTGCATTCCCGCCGCCGAGACGCCGTTGCTGACCGGTCACTGGGCCGGGGCGATCGAACTGCCCGGAAGCAAACTCGAAATAGACTGTGATTTCAGCGTCCAGCCCGACGGTGCCTGGCTGGGCGACATCTCCATCCCGGCTCAGAAGGCCAAGGACCTGCCCCTGGCAGGAATTGTACTCAAGAACGGCGAAGTGACCTTTGCCATTTCCGCTATTCCCGGGGAGCCCGTTTTCAAAGGCAGTCTCAGCCCCGAAGGGACCGCGATCAGCGGCGATTTCCTGCAGGGCGGGAAATCTTTTCCTTTTCAGATCAGGCGGGCCGGGAGTGGAGTTGAGAAGGCCCGCGTTGTCCTGGCCCATTTTGACGAAACGGTGGCCAAGGGCCTGAAGGAGTTGAATGTTCCGGGCGTCGCCGTGGCCATCGTCGTCGACAACGAGGTCGTTCTGGCCAAGGGTTACGGTTTTCGCGACCTGGAGCAGAAGCTGCCCATGGACGCCGACACGATCCTGGCCATCGGGTCCTCGTCCAAAGCGTTCACCACCTTCGCCATGGGCACGCTGGTCGACCAGGGCAAGCTCGAGTGGGACGTGCCACTGCGCCGCTACATTCCCTGGTTCACCCTGACCGATGCCGGCACTTCAGAGCGCATCACGCCCCGCGACCTGGTCACGCACCGCTCCGGGCTGCCGCGACATGACCTCATGTGGTACAACAATTACAGTGTCAGCCGCGAGGAATTTGTACGCCGCCTGGCCTATCTCCAACCTACCGCCGACCTGCGCGAAAAATTCCAGTACAACAACCTGATGTTCCTCACTGCCGGCTACCTGGTCGAGACTCTGACCGGCAAGCCCTGGGAGGACGCGATCCGGCGCTTGGTCCTGGAGCCGCTGGGCATGAAGCGCAGTAATTTCTCGGTGCTGGATTCGCAGAAGGATGTCAACTTCGCGTTTCCCTATCATGAATTGAAATCAAAACTGGAGCGCATCCCCTTTCGCGATATAACCAATATCGGCCCGGCCGGGGCGATCAATTCCACCGCCAATGAGATGAGCCGCTGGCTGCAGGTGCATTTGAACGGCGGCAAGCTAAATGGCAAGCCGATCATTCAACCGCAAACGCTCCAGGACATGCACTTGTCCCACATGCCCACCGGGCAGACCCCGGAGATTCCCGAGCTGTCTCCTGCCAGCTACGGTATGGGTTGGTTCGTTGACAGCTACCGGGGTCACGGCCGCGTCCACCACGGAGGCAACATCGACGGCTTTTCAGCCATGATCTCGATGTTCCCCAACGATCGCATCGGTTTTGTCGTGCTGAGCAATCTCAACGCCACGGCGCTGCCTGAGCTGCTGATCCGCCAGGCGACCGATCTCATTCTAGGGCTCGAACCCAAGGACTGGATCGGCGAAGCAGCGGCCAGGAAGGCGAAGGGACAGCAAGCCGCCCGGCAGGCGGAACAAAAGAAATTCAGCCGGCGCCTGGCCAAGACCAGGCCCGCCCACGGCTTGGAGGCGTATGCCGGCGAGTACCACCACCCCGGCTACGGCGACCTGCACGTGACGGTGCCGAACGGCAAGCTGGCCTTCACTTACAACGGTATCGTGACTCCCCTGGAGCATTGGCATTACGAGACCTTCAATGGCCTGAAGGGAGCGGATCCGACGTTCGAGGATTTCAAGCTCCTTTTCCGCACCGATGTGGATGGACGGGTATCCGCGTTGGAGGCACAAATGGAATCGACGCTGGCGGCCATCGTTTTTGAAAAAAAACCGGCGACGCGCCTGTTTGACCCGGCCTATCTTCAGAAATTCACCGGGAGCTATTCCCTGCTGGACCAGGTGCTTTCGGTCAGCCTGAAGGGCAGCAGACTGAAGCTGGTCATCCCCGGTCAGCCCGAATATGACCTGGTTCCCGGCTTGGATGAGGAATTTGTCCTTAAACAGGCCAAGGTCGTCTCCTTCCGCTTCAAGACCGATGCCAGGGGAGAGATCGCCGCCATTGGAAGCCATCCAACCCAACGGCATTTTTGAGGCCAAGCGCATAAAGGATAAATAAAAAAGGAATAGTCAGTAGACAGTAGTCAGTAGGAAGAAATGAGAAACTATAGGTAATAGGTTATGGGTGATAGGTTATAGGCAAGAAAAATAGGCGAAAACCCTCAACCTGATACCCATTACGTACTACCTATTGCTCGTTTTCTCCAACATCGAACATTGAACTTCGAACATCGAACCTGCTATTTCTCCTCAGGCAGCAAACCGCGGCTCCTGAGCAACGGCTCGATCTTCGGTTCGGCGCCGCGGAAACGCTTGTACAGCTCCAGGGCGTCTTCGGTACCCAGCCGGGCCAGCACGTTGCGCCGGAACGACTCGGCCGTGGGCCGGTCGAAGATGCCTTTCTCCTTGAAGGCCTCGTAGGCGTCCTTGTCCAGCACGCCGGACCAGATGTAGCTGTAGTAGCCGGCGGCGTAGCCGGAGATCATGTGGTTGAAGTAGGTGGTGCGGTAGCGCGGCACGATGGCCGGGATCAAACCCAGGGAGGCCATGGCGCCGGCCTCGAAGCCGCGCACGTCGAAGGCCGCGTCCTTGCTCAGGGTATGCCAGGCCATGTCCAGGAACGAGGCGGCCAGGTATTCGACCGTTTCGAATCCCTGGTTGAACAGGCTGCTGGCTTTCAGTTTTTCCACCAATGCCGCCGGGATCGCTTCGCCGGTCTGGTAGTGGCGGGCGTAGAGCTTGAGCAGCTCGGGCTCCAGGGCCCAGTTCTCCATGATCTGCGAAGGCAGTTCCACCGCGTCGCGGGGCACGCTGCGGCCGCGGTAGACGCCCGCGGCGAACAGGGTGTTGAGCGCGTGGCCGAACTCGTGGAAAAACGTGTTGACCTCGTCGATGCTCAGCAGCGCCGGAGCGCCGGCGGCAGGGCGGGTGAAGTTGCAGACGATGGTGGAGAGCGGCGCCACGCGCTTGCCTTTTTCGTTATAGGCGCGGCGGAAACCGCCGGACCAGGCGCCGCCGCGCTTGCCGGGGCGGGGGTGGAAGTCCATGTAGAGCAGGCCGATGTGGCTGCCCGAGCTTTCCCTGACTTCATAGACCTGAACCTCGGGATGGTAGAGCGGGATGTTGGCCAGCGGCAGGAACTGCAGCCCGTACAGTTTTTCGCAAAGGGTGAAAATGCCTTTTTTCACGTTCTCCAGGGCGAAGTAGGGGCGCAGCAGCGCGTCGTCGAACGCGTATTTCTCCTGGCGCAATTTTTCGGCGTAGTGCCACCAGTCCCACGAGGCGAGCTGGAAGCCGCCCTTTTCGCGGTCGATGATGGCCTGCATTTCCGTGGCTTCATTCCGTGACCGCTCCAGCGCCGGGGCCCACAGGCGGTTGAGGAAGGCCATGACCGTGGCCGGGTCCTTGGCCATGCGCTCTTCCAGGACGAAATGGGCGTAGGTGGCGTAGCCGAGCAGCCTCGCCCGCTCGGCGCGCAGGCCGACGATCTGCTGGACGATCGCCTTGTTGTCGTTGGCGTTGTCGCGGTCGCCGCGCATGAAGTAGGCGCGGTGCAGCTGTTCGCGCAGGTCGCGCCGGGTCGAAGACTGCAGGAAGGGGGTCATGGACGGCACCTGGGTGGTGAACACCCATTTTCCCGCCAGGCCCAGGGATTTTGCCGTGTCGGCGCCCATGGCGCGCACGCTTTCGGGCAGGCCGGCCAGTCCCTCGGCAGAGTCGATGACGATGCGCGATGAGTTGGTCTCGGCGAGCAATTGCTGGCCGAACTTCAGTGCCAGCATGGAGAGCTGCTGGTTGATCGCGCGCAGGCGCTCTTTTTGCGCATCGGCGAGCAGGGCGCCGCTGCGGATGAACCCCTTGTAGGTGTTCTCCAGCAGGAAGCTCTCCTCGGGAGTGAGCGACAGCGCCTGGCGCTTTTCGTAGACCGCCTTGACGCGGGCGAACAGCTTGGCGTTCAGGCTGATGTTGTCCCCGTGGGCCGACAGCAGCGGCGAAAGCTCGCGGGCGATGGCCTGCAGGTCGTCGCTGGTCTCCGCGCTCAGCAGGGCATAGAAAACGGAGCTGACGTCGTTGAGAAAGATGCCGCTGTGGTCCATGGCGGCGATGGTATTGGCGAAGCTCGGGGCTTTTTTGCTGGCGACGATGGCGTCGATCTCGGCCTGCTCCCTCTTGATCCCTTCCTTGAACGCGGGCAGAAAGTGCTCCTTTTGTATTTTGTCGAACGGCGGCGCCTGGAACGGCGTGGTGCGCGCCTGGAAGAACGGGTTGATTTTCGCGGCGTCCCCGGCAATGGCCGGCTGCGCGGCCAGCAGGACCGCGGCCAGCAGGATCGACATTCTCAGCAAGGATTTTTGTTTCATGGCGATTGCTCCTTTTTCAATTGGTGAGATATGGTTATAGCCGCTGCCCCGATCGTTGTCAAATATCTCGTGCGCCGGAAGTTGATTTCTGCTACCATGGAACGGAAACGCACGCCAAGGAGCCGCGAGCAATGCCGCTAGCCAGGTTGGGAGAACGGGATGATTTTCCGCCGCCGGAGCGCGCCGGGCGCGACGGGCTGCTCGCCGTCGGCGGCGACCTGTCGCCGCGGCGCCTGCTGCGCGCCTATGGCCGCGGCATCTTCCCCTGGTACGGCGAGGACGAACCGATCCTGTGGTGGTCGCCCGATCCGCGTTTCGTCATTTTCCCCAACGAGTTCCACGCCGGCGCCACCCTGAAGAAGGTCCTGCGCCGGGGCGATTTTCACTTCACGTTCGATCGGGCTTTCGCGGCGGTCATGGACAACTGCGCCCTGCCGCGGCCGGGCCAGCCGGAAACATGGATCACTCCGGACATGCGCGCCGCCTATGTCGAATTGCACCGCCTGGGCTTCGGTCATTCGCTGGAAGCCTGGCGCGGCAGCGAGCTTGCCGGAGGCCTTTACGGCGTCTCCTTGGGCCGCTGCTTCTTCGCCGAGTCGATGTTCCACTTCGAGAACAACGCCTCCAAGGCCGCCCTGGCCGTCCTGGCCGTGACGCTGGCCAAAATGGAGTTTTCGGTCATCGACTGCCAGGTGCCCACGCCGCACCTGGCTTCCTGGGGCGCGCGCTCCATCCCGCGCCGCCGCTACTTGGAGATCGTGCGACGAGGTCTGCGCTTCCGCACCCGGCGGGGAAACTGGGGCGCCGTGCTCCCATTGCCGCCATAACCCTTCGTTGCCCGGGTGCCTCATTTGTGTTATCGTTAGGCTGAAAACAGCCCCATGAGAAAACTGAAAGATCGTTTGCACGACCTGGAGCCCGGAGGCATCCAGGAAAAATGGCGCCGCCTCGAAAGCGAGGACGGCCTCTCCACCCGCGAAAAGCTGGACCGGCTGGTCAAACAGAACCTGCGCCGCAATGAAAAACCGGCGCCCTCCGCCCCCGCTCCGCTTGTTGCCGAACCCGAGGCGCCCTTTCTGGTCAAGGAGTTCTCCTACGCCCTGGACGGCCGCTACGGCAAGGTGCGCCTCGGCGACTGGCTCGCGCTGAAAGCCGATACCCTGGCCGTCATCGCCGGCAGCGACGAGTTCGCCGCCATCGATCCCGCCGGGATGCTGTTCTTCGACAGCGAGACCACCGGCCTGGCCGGGGGCACCGGCACCGTCCCCTTCATGCTGGGCTTCGGGTATTTCGCCGACCAGGCCTTCCAGGTCAGGATCTTCGTGCTGCTGAGCCTGGAAAAGGAAGGGGAGTTCCTGGAAGCCGTGGCCCGCTTCCTGGAGCAGGGCGGATTTTCCGCCGTCGCCACCTACAACGGCAAGGCCTTCGACTTCCCCCTGCTGGAGACGCGCTATATCCTGCAGCGCCAGCGCTTTCCGCTGCGAGGCCTGCCGCACCTGGACTTCCTGTTCCCGGCCCGCACCATCTGGCGCAACACCTTCGACTCGCGCAAGCTCGGCTACCTGGGCGAGATGCTGCTGGGGCTCTCGCGCGAGGACGACATCGAGGGCAGCGACATCCCGGCCCTGTATTTCAGCTTCCTGCGCAGCCAGGCCTTCTCGCTGATCGAGCCGGTGGTGGAGCACAACGCCATGGACCTGGTAGGGCTGGCCGCCGTCGTGCTGCTGGGCGCGCTCTACCTGGACGATTATTCCCTTACCGGCGACGGCGGCGAGATCTTCGGCCTGGGCCGCCTCTGCGAGCGCGCCGGGCTGCTGGAAAAGGCCGAGGCGTTCTACAAGGTTGCCCGCGAGGTCAGCGCCCGCTCCGAGGTGGCGGTTTTGGCGACGCGGCGCCTCTCCCTGCTGCTGAAAAAAAAGAAGCTTTTCAGCGAGGCGCTGGCGTTGTGGCAACAGCTCGCCGACGGGCACGACGCCCAGGCGCAGCGCGAGTTGTCGGTTCATTTCGAGCATCGCGAGCGCGATTTCGCCATGGCCCTGACCTATGTGGAGAAAGCCATTGCCGGGGGCGGCCTCACTCCGGCCCGCCAGCAGGAGATGGAAAAGCGGCTGCAACGCCTGCAGCAGAAAATCGCCAGGCTGGACGAGAAAGAAGAATAGCATCCGTTTTTATTCCGATTTTGGTTGATTTTTTCCATGCTCCTGTTTAGAATCAGCGGAGACAGCAAGGAGAAAACAGCCCGGCGCAAGAGGATGGGCTCCGCAATGACAGGGGATGTTGCGGGAGGACACAGGCCGGAGTTACTCCCAGCGTGCAAACCCGGGCGCTGCCGAGGAGAGGCGGATGAGGTTTTTTCGCTATTTCATATTGCTTTTCGTGGTCATCCTGGTCGTTTTTGCCATTGCCTTGGCCGCGATCTACCGTGATGTCAAGCAACAGGCCATCCAGGAGCTGAACGCGCGGCAGATGGTCCATGCCCGCCAGGCCGCCCAGGGGATCGAACATCACCATGAGTACATCGTCAATACCCTGGAGCTGCTGGCGCGCCTTCCCGGAGTCGTCGCGCTGGACGACGACGGAAAGGCGATTATGCGCGACTACCAGTCCCGGCATGCCGGCGAAGTTCTGGGCGTGACGCGCCTCGACGTCGGCGGCAGGATCGTCTTCACGACGCCGGCGTCCGCCGGAGCCGTCGGCCGCGACATCTCCTACCAGGACCACGTGCGCGAGATACTGCGCACGCGCAAGACGGTCGTCAGCGACATCTTCATGGCCGTGCAGGGCTTCCGTACCGTCGCCGTGCATGTCCCCGTCTTACGCGACGGCGAGTTCGCCGGCACCCTGGCCTTCCTCCTCTCGTTCGACCGCATCGCCGGGAGCCACATCGAGAACATCCGCGTCGGCACCAGCGGCTACGCCTGGGTGGTCAGCCGCCAGGGGTTCGAGATCTCCTGCCCGATCCCGGGGCACTTGGGCCGCAACGTCTACGACACATACCGCGGTTTTCCCGACGTGGCCGCCATGGCGGACCGCATGCTGAAAGGCGAGGAGGGCGTCACGTCGTACCGCTGGAACCTGGCCGGCGACCCGCGCGGCGAGCGCGTCCTCAAGCATGCCGTCTTCCGGCCGATCCGGCTGGGAAACACGTTTTGGTCGATCGTTATTGCCACGCCTGAGGGCGAGGTGTTGAAGGCCATGGCGGGGTTCCGTTCACGCCTGCTCGCCCTGACCCTGGCCCTGCTGGTGCTGTTCACCGCGTTGTCCTCCCTCTTCGTCCGCTCGCAGATCATCCTCCGCGAGCAGAAGAAGCGCGAACCCATCGTCCGGGCGCTTGAGGAGAGCGAGGAATCGTTCCGGCGCATCTTCGACGAATCTTCCGATCCCATCCTGCTCCTGCGGGACAATAAATTCAGCGAATGCAACCGGGCCGCCCTGGCACTGCTGGGGAATGTTCCCCGCGAAGCCCTCATCAATTCCACGCCGGCCGACATCTCGCCGCCCCGGCAGCCGGACGGTTCGCTGTCAAGCGAGCTGGCGGCGCGCAAAGTCCGCGACGCCCTTGCCGGCGGGCATCAGCGCTTCGAGTGGGTCCATCTCAGGGCGGACGGCACGGAGCTGTTCGTCGATGTTTCGCTTACGCCCATCGTGATCCGCGGCGAAAAAATGCTGCATGTGGCCTGGCGCGACATCACCGGGCGCCGGCGGGCCGAGGAAGAGAAGGAGCGGCTGCGGTTGCAGCTGGTCCAGGCGCACAAGATGGAGTCCATCGGCCGGCTCGCCGGGGGCGTGGCCCATGATTTCAACAACATGCTGCAAACCATCCACGGTTTCGCGGAGGTGGCGCTGGCCAAGGTGGCCCCGGCGGACCCGCTCCATAACACCTTGCAGGAGATCATCAAGGCCGGCAAACGATCAGCGGATCTGACGCGCCAACTGCTGGCCTTCGCCAGGAAGCAGGTCGTGAGCCCGATGGTACTGGACCTGAACAACGCCATCCCCGGCATGCTGCAGATGCTGCAGCAGCTCATCGGCGAGCACATCGCCCTGGCCTGGCTGCCGGGCCAGCGGCTGGGGAACGTGAGGATGGACCCGTCCCAGGTTGACCAGATCCTGACCAACCTGATCGTCAACGCCAGGGATGCCATCGAAGGGGCCGGCCGCATCACCATTGAAACCGGCAACCGGATCGTGGATCAAGATGGCTGCGCCGAGCTCGTGGAATGCGCTCCCGGCGACTACGTCACCATGACCGTCAGCGATAGCGGACGGGGCATGGATCCGGAGATTATGACCAACATCTTCGAGCCGTTCTTCACGACCAAGGGGATCGGCCAGGGGACCGGTCTCGGGCTGGCGACCGTGTACGGCATCGTCAGCCAGAATCAGGGCTTCATCTCGGTGCGCAGCGAGCCGGGGAAAGGAACCTCCTTCACGATCCACCTGCCGCGCGTGGCCGAGGCTGTCACGGAAATTTCGCCGGAAAAGCAGGAGCGGTCTCCGGAGAGGGGGTCGGAAACGATACTCCTGGTGGAGGACAGCGAGGATGTGCTGGACCTCGGGGTCCTGCTCCTCGAGGGGCTGGGCTACAGGGTGCTGGCGGCGCGCGCCGCGGAAGAAGCGATCCGCCTGGCCGCCGAGCATGCCGAGGCCATCGACCTTCTCATCACCGACGTGATCATGCCCGGGATCAACGGCAAGGCTCTGGCCGAGCGGCTCAAGGGCATGCGGCCGGGGCTCCGCTGTCTCTTCATGTCCGGCTACATGGCCGATGTCATGGCCAGCGACGGGGTGCTGGACAAGGGGGTGCACTTCATCCAGAAACCCTTCACGATGCAGGCGCTGGCGGCAAAGGTCCGCGAGGCGCTCATGGGAGGGGCATAAAGGAAGCGAATGATCCTGGACCCGGCTCCGGGTCCTGTGGCCGGTCAATGTTTTTTGCCTAGTATCTTTTCCATTTCATCCATGGCGCGGTTCATCTTGGCCATGCATAAATCAAACGGCTTCGAGGCGGTCATGTCAACCCCGGCTTTTTTCAGCAAAGGGATCGCCTCGTCCGATCCGCCGGAAGAAAGGAAATCGAGATATTTCTTTTGCGCCGCCCTGCCGCCGTTCAGTACCAGCTCCGACAACGCCGTAGAAGCCGAGAAAGCCGTTGCGTACTGGTAGGCATAAAAGTCGTAGTACAACTGGGGAATTGTCGTCCAGTCTGATTGCATGGCGTCATCCACGATACAGATATTCTGGTCATGACCATAGTACTTTCTCACAATCGCCAAATACAAACTGTTCAGCGCAGCGCCTGTGAGTGGCTCCCCTTTTTCAGCCATTTCATGGGCGCGAAGCTCAAACTCCGATATTTGGGTTGCCCGGAAGATCTTGACCGCGAAGCCGTCAAGATAATTGCTGAGCATGGAGAGCCGTACGGCATTATCCCTGGTTTGCTTTAACATGGAATCCACCAGAAGCGCTTCATTCAGCGTGGAGGCGACCTCAGTAACGAACCTGGGGCACTGAGCCATGGCGAAGGGCTGATTGCGATTCGACAAATAGCTTTGCAGCGCATGGCCAAGTTCATGGGCCAATCCGCTCATGTCACCGTAGCTGCCGCCGAAATTGAACAGGATATAGGGATGGACATCATATGCCCAGCCATTGGCATAGCCGCCCGGGCGCTTCCCCGCGGCCGGATAGGCATCGATCCAGCGGTCGGCAAACGCTTTGCTGACCGTTGACACATAGGCACTGCCCAGAGGTTTGCAGGCCGCCAGAATATGCTCACGCGCTTCCGCGAAAGTGAATTGCCGGTTGGCCGCGATCGCCAGTGGTGCGGAAAGATCATAATAGTGCAACTCGTCCACGCCGAGAATCCTTTGCCGCAGCTTCAGGTAGCGATGAAATGTAGGCAGGTTCCTGTTCACGTTCTCGACAAGGCTGTGAAAAACCCCAAGCGGGATATTGTCCTCATCCAGGGAACTTTCAAGGCACGAGCCATATTTCCCCGCCTTCATGTAGAAAACGTCTTTTGTGATTTGCGCGTTCAGAAGCGCGCCGAAAGTGGCGCTGAACTCATTCAGTTTTCCCATGTATGTCGAATACGCTTTCTTGCGGTCTTCACGGTTGGCCGATCTTCGCAGCTGGGAAAATCCGGATGGAGCGAGCTTCACCATTTTGCCGTCGCTCCCTGTCATTTCGGGGTACGGGAAATCCGTGTCGACCAGCGCGTCACGGATATTCGCCGGGGCATTTGCTAGCAGTTCCGCGGCGGCAATGATCTTTTTTTCATCCATGTTTCCGGCATGCGCATGGCGGCGAAGAAGATCGTGTATGGTGAGGCGGTAGGGCTCCAGTTTCCCCTCGTCGGAGAGAAACGATTGCAGCTTGGCGCTGCCGATCGTCAGGATCTCGGGATCGATGAATGCCGTTTTTTCGGCAAATACCGCGCCCAGCTGGTCCAGCTCCTGCTTAAGCGCCTGGCTTGACGGCACACGCATATCCTGGTCCAGATTCAGGTTCGCATAGGTGAACAGGCGCGTGAACTGCTTGTTGAGCCGATCGAGAAGATCGAGGCATCCCAACAGCCGATCCGCTGACAGGGCCAGCGTGCCCTCGTACTTCTCGAAGGCCGGGAGTTCAGCGCTGAATCCCTGCCTGGCTTCCTGCCAGGCCGCAGTGGAGGGATAGATGGCAGAAAGGTCCCATTGGTATTGATCGGGGATCTGGCTGCGATCGCGTTCCTGAGCCGGCATTGAAATGGGCGAACATGACAGCAAAAAGAAAATGGCCAAAACAACATTTCTCAGAATATGCATCCTTTTACCTCCGCGAAAAAAAAGAGCGTTGATCGAAAAAAAATGCGAGGATCCGCTGAATCGTCCCATGTTATTTGTCTTTTTTGTTTTTTCGCCTTTGCCGCAGGTACTCGATCAGCCCGGGGAGTACGGAAATGAAGATGATGACGACGATGACCACGGTGAAGTTCTTGCGCACCACGGGCAGGTTGCCGAAGAAGTAGCCGCCGAAGACGAAGATGGCCACCCAGGCGATGCCGCCGATGACGTTGTAGCTGATGAAGCGCCAGTAGGTCATGCGGCCGATGCCGGCCACGAACGGGGCGAAGGTGCGGATGATGGGGATGAAACGGGCCAGGACGATGGTGATGCCGCCGTATTTTTCATAAAACGCGTGCGTCTTTTCCAGGTGCTCTTTTTTCAGGAAGCGGATCTTTTTCTGGCTGAAGATCTTCGGGCCCACGGCGTGACCGATCCAGTAGTTGACCGTGTCGCCCAGGATGGCCGCGGCGACAAGAACCAGGAACAGCCAGTGCACGTGCAGCGGGCTGCCGGGAGTGGCGGCCAGGGCGCCGGTGGCGAACAGCAGCGAATCGCCGGGAAGAAAGGGGGTGACGACCAGCCCGGTCTCGCAGAAGATGACCAGGAACAGGATCAGGTAGGTCCAGAGCTGGTAGGTGACGATCAGGGCGTTGAGATGCACGTCCAGGTGCATGACGATGTCGATCAGTTTGGCGATCAGTTCCATGTCTTCTCCAGGAGATAAGAATCCGTAGCCTCGGGGCCTGAAAGGCCGCCAAGAATAGCCCATATTACTCGAGGCTGCCGCGGCTGTCAAGGACCCACGCGCCTCCGGCGGCCCCGCTTTTTCAGGTTGATTTTTAGGAGGCGATATGGTACATTTCCTCTATGTTAGAGCTCAATTCTTCATTCATCTCGATATTTTTCCTGGTCTGGCTGCTCTACTTCCTGCTCGATCGCATCTTTTTCAAACCCGTTGGCAACATCATCGCCCAGCGGGAAGCGAAGATCGCCGCCGACAGCGGCCGCCAGGAGGGCATGCTGGTCGAGATCGAGGAGCGGACCCTGGCCGTGGAAACCCGCTTGCGCCAGGCGCATCTGGAAGCCCAGCGCACCAGGGACGAATGGCTGAAGAACGGCGAGGAGTTCCGCCTGCGCACCGTGGCCGCCGCCAGGGAGCAGGCGGCGCGGGTGATGGCTGAAAAGCTCGCCCAGCTGGAGAGCGAGATCGGCGCCGCCGAGTCGACCCTGCTCCAACAGGTCTCCATGTTCAGCGACAAGATCAAGCAAGCCTATCTATGAGGAAGAACGTGCTTTTCGCGGTGCTCAGCCTGGGCCTGGCCTCGACGCTGGCCGCTTCGAGCGCAGGCGGAGCCGCGCATGTCGACTGGTTCAGCGTGCTGGGAAAGGTGTTCAATTCCACCGTACTTTTCGGCGGCTTGTTCCTGCTGCTGCGCAAGCCCCTGATCCGCATGCTTTCCCAGAAAAGCAGCGACATCCAAACCGACATCGCGAGCCGCGAAAAGAACCTGGCCGCTACCGAGCTGCGCCTTCAGGATATCCGCCAGCGCCTGGCCCGGGTGGCGGCGGAGGTTGAAACGATCAAAAACGGCGCCGACACGGCAGGCAAGGACGAGTTGGCCAGGCTCGAGGCCGCCGGCAAGCTGGAGGCCGAGCGCATCATCGCCATGAGCGAGGAGGAGATCCGCCAGCGGGTCGATGCCGCCGTGCGCGCGGTCAAGGAACGCATCGCCGACCTGGCCATCGAGCGCTTCCGCGGCGATTTCGAAAAGAATCTGGACGCCGCCACCCAGCAGAAAATCATCGAACGCAACATAGACGCCTGCGGAGACCTTTCCGGCGCAGGAGCGGGACGCGCAGCAGGGGATCGCGATGAAGGAAAGTAGCCTGGTCAAGCGCTACGCCAAGGCCCTGGTGCTGGCCATGGACGACGAAGCCGAATTCCAGCGCGTCCGCGGCGAGTTGCTCGGCTTCCTGGAGCTGCTCGCCGCCGACGACCGGCTCAAGATCGGATTGGCCACCTCCCTGATCTCCCCGGCGGAGAAGGCCGGGGCGCTGGACATCGTCGGCGCCAAAATGGGCCTGCACGACAAGACGCTGCAGTTCCTGTTGACCGTTGCCGCCGAGAACCGCATGGCCTTTCTGGAACCGATGGTGCTGGACCTGAGCCGCGCCTGGTACGAAACGCGCGGCATCGAGATCGTTACGGTCGATTCGGCCGTCGAGTTGTCGCCGAAACAAAAAGAGCGCCTGCGCGGCAACCTGCAGAAGGCGCTGGCCGGCGACGTGGCCCTGGAATTCCGCCTGGACCCGGGGCTGGTCGCCGGTATCCGCATCGGCCGCGGCTCGGTGCGCTACGATTTTTCACTGGCCGGCAGCCTGAAGAAGCTGAGGGAATCGCTTGTAGGGGAAAGATAAATGCTAATCAAAGTCGACGAGATCAGCGAGTTGATCCGCCAGAAGATCGAGGGCTTCGCCTTCGATTTCAAGAAGGAAGAGACCGGCGTGGTGATTTCCATCGGGGACGGCATCGCCCGCATTTACGGCCTGGACAACGTCATGTACAACGAGCTGCTGGAGTTCCCCGGCGGCATTTTCGGCATCGCCCTGAACCTGGAGGAAGACAACGTCGGCTCCATCCTGCTGGCCGAGAGCCACAAGATCAAGGAAGGCGACATCGTCAAGCGCACGGGGCGCATCATCTCGGTGCCCGCCGGCGACGCCGTCATCGGCCGCGTGGTCTCTCCCCTGGGCGAACCCCTCGACGAAAAGGGGCCCATCCGCGCCGAGACGTTCATGCCCATCGAGGCCATGGCCCCGGGCGTGGTCGACCGCCGCCCGGTCAAGGAGCCCCTGCAGACCGGCATCAAGGCCATCGACGCCATGATCCCCATCGGCCGCGGCCAGCGCGAACTGATCATCGGCGACCGCCAGACGGGCAAGACGGCCATCGCCATCGATACCATCCTCAACCAGAAGGGGCAGAACGTCATCTGCATCTACGTGGCCATCGGCCAGAAGCAGTCCACCGTGGCCCAGGTGGTCAAGACCCTGGGCGAGGCCGGGGCCATGGAGTATTCGCTGGTGGTCGCCGCCTCGGCCTCCGATCCCGCCGCCCTGCAGTACATCGCCCCCTATGCCGGCTGCGCCATGGGCGAGTATTTCCGCGACCGCGGCGGGCACGCGTTGCTGGTCTATGACGACCTGTCCAAGCACGCCGCCGCCTACCGCGAGATCTCCCTGCTGCTGCGCCGCCCGCCCGGGCGCGAAGCCTACCCGGGCGACGTCTTCTATTTGCATTCGCGGCTGCTGGAGCGGGCTGCGAAGCTGAACGACGACAAGGGCGGCGGTTCCCTGACGGCGCTGCCCATTATCGAGACCCAGGCATCCGACGTGTCGGGCTACATCCCCACCAACGTCATCTCCATCACCGACGGCCAGATCTACCTGCAACCCGACCTGTTCAACAGCGGCCAGCGCCCGGCCATCGACGTCGGCATCTCGGTGTCGCGCGTCGGCGGCAACGCCCAGATCAAGGCCATGAAGCAGGTCGCCGGTTCGCTGAAGATGGACCTGGCCCAGTACCGCGAACTAGAGGCCTTTACCCAGTTCGGCTCCGACCTGGACAAGACCACCGTCGCGCAGCTCGAGCGCGGCAAGCGGCTTTCCGAGCTGCTCAAGCAGGAGGAAGGACTGCCGATGCCGGTGGAAAGGCAGGTTGTCTCCATCTTTGCCGGTACGCGCGGATTCCTGGACGAGTTCCCCGTCGCGCGCGTGCGCCCCTTCGAGGAGGAAATGCTGCGCTACGTGGAGGCGAACGCGCCCGAAATCTTCCGCGAGATACTGGAAAAGAAGGCCCTGGCAGCCGAACTGCAGGAGAAACTGCAGGGCGTGCTCGCCGAGTTCGCCGCCGCGTTCAGGAAAACCCCCACCGCCTGATGGCTGGAAACCTGATCTTCCTGCGCCGGCGCATCAAGTCGGTCAAGAACACCCAGAAGCTGACCAAGGCCATGAAGACCGTCGCCGCGGCCAAGTTGCGGCGCGCCAACGGCGAGCTGAAGCGCTCGCGCGCCTTTCGCGAGAAGATCGGGCTGCTGCTGCGGGAAACAGGGGCCGCGCTGGCGCTGGCCAGCCAGTCCCCCCAGGGGACGCCCCAGTCCCTGCTGCTTGGCAACGAGAAAGGGGCGGTGCTGCTGGTGGTCGTCGCCGGCGACAAGGGGCTGTGCGGGGCATTCAACTCCCACGTGCTCAAGCAGGGCGAAGCCCGCTACCGCGAACTGGTTGCCGCCGGCCGCGAGGTCATCCTGGTCACGGTGGGCTCCAAGGCAGAGCGCTTCTTCAGCAAGCAGGGCCTGGAGCCGGTGCAGGCGCATAACGGCATGATCGGCCGGCTGGATTTCGCCGATGCCGCCCGCCTGGGTGCCGACCTGCAGCAGCGCTTCCTCTCCGGAGGCCTGCACAGCGTCGAATTCGCCTTCAATGAGTTTGTCTCGGCCTCGAAGCAGGAATTTTCCCTGCGCCGCCTTTTTCCGATCGAAGTCGCAGCTCCCGACCAACCGCTCTCCGATGATGGCGCCGAGACGCAGACGTATATCTTCGAGCCCGATGCCGCCGCCATCTTCCAGGCATTGCTGCCGCGCTTTGTCAGCGCCGTTGTCTACCAGATGCTGCTGCAGTCGGTGGCCGCCGAGCAGATGGCGCGCATGGTGGCCATGGATCTGGCCACGCGCAACGCCAGCGACATGATCCGCGAGTTGACCCTGCTGCTGAACAAGATGCGGCAGGCGGCCATCACCAAGGAGCTCCTGGAGATCATCACCGCCACGGAAGCCCTGAATAAATAGGAGTGAACATGAGCCAGAACAATGAACTGCATAAAAAAACCGGCAAGGTGATCGAGGTCATCGGGCCGGTGGTCGACGTCGAATTCGCCAAGGGCGAGTTGCCTGTAATTTACAGCGCCATCGAGATCGTCTCCGACGGCTTCGACAGCCCGCAGCCGATCCGCATCATCTGCGAGGTGCAGTACCACCTGGGCGAGAACCGCGTGCGCACCATCTCCATGCACCCGACCGACGGTTTGGTGCGCGGCATGCAGGCGCGTGACCTGGGCGGCCCCATCACCGTGCCCGTGGGCCGCGAAGTGCTCGGCCGCATCATCAATGTCATCGGCGACCCAGTGGACAACATGGGGCCCATCAATGCCAAGACGCGCTATCCCATCCACCGTCCGCCGCCGACTCTGGACGAACAGGACACGCGCCTGGAGCTCTTCGAGACCGGCATCAAGGTGGTCGACCTGCTCGAGCCGTACCTGAAGGGCGGCAAGATCGGGCTGTTCGGCGGCGCCGGCGTCGGCAAGACCGTGCTCATCCAGGAACTGATCCACAACGTGGCCACCAAGCATGGCGGCTTTTCGGTTTTTGCCGGCGTGGGCGAGCGCACGCGCGAGGGCAACGACCTGTGGCTGGAGATGAAGGAGTCCGGGGTCATTGAAAAGACGGCCCTGATCTACGGGCAGATGACCGAGCCCCCCGGCGCCCGCCTGCGCGTAGCCCTCTCCGGGCTGACCGTGGCCGAGTATTTCCGCGACGAGGAGAAGCAGGACGTGCTGCTTTTCATCGACAACATCTTCCGCTTCACCCAGGCCGGCTCCGAAGTGTCGGCCATGCTCGGGCGCATGCCCTCGGCGGTCGGCTACCAGCCCAACCTGGCATCGGAGATGGGGGAGATGGAGGAGCGCATCACCTCGACCAAGAAAGGGTCGATCACTTCGGTCCAGGCCATCTACGTGCCGGCCGACGACTACACCGACCCGGCGCCGGCAACGACCTTCACCCACCTGGACGCCACCACCAACCTGTCGCGGGCGCTCACCGAGATGGCCATCTACCCGGCCGTCGACCCGCTGGCTTCGTTTTCGCGCATCCTCGACGCCAAGATCGTCGGTAAGGAGCATTACCAGGTAGCCACCCAGGTCAAGGAAGTGCTGCAGCGCTACAAGGACCTGCAGGACATCATCGCCATCCTGGGCATGGAGGAACTCTCCGACGAGGACAAGGTCATCGTCGCCCGGGCGCGCAAGATCCAGAAATTCCTATCGCAGCCGTTTTTCGTGGCCACGCCCTTCACCGGGCTGGAAGGCAAGTACGTCGACCTGCCGGTCACCATCCGCAGCTTCAAGGAGCTGGTCGAGGGCAAGTACGATGCCCTGCCCGAGCAGGCCTTCTATATGTGCGGCGGCATCGAGGACGCGGTGGCCAACGCCAAGAAGCTGGGTTTTTGATGGCCGAAACCATCGAGCTGGAGATCATCACCTCGCGCGAAGTGGCCTTGCGCGCCGAGATTCGCGATCTGTACATCC
Source organism: Candidatus Aminicenantota bacterium (assembly GCA_963732485.1). GTDB lineage: Bacteria > Acidobacteriota > Aminicenantia > UBA2199 > UBA2199 > UBA2199. The sequence continues at coordinate 29,733 of CAVSZS010000008.1, read as the reverse complement.
CGGCTTTCATGGGCGAGGCAGGCGTGCTGTCGCATCACCTGCCCTACCTGACGCTGTTGCACGCCGGGGAGATCTCCTATCTCGACGCCTCCGGCGCGCGGCATTTTCTCTTCAGCGGCGCGGGTTTCCTCGAGGTGCGCGACGATCGCGTCGCCCTGATCATCGACGAGTTCGTGCGCGGCGAGGACATGCGCGAGGAAGACCTGCAGAAGCGGCTGCAGGAGACGGAAGCGCGCATCCAGTCGTCTTTCAAGGGCGCCATCACCCCCGACGAGCTGCAGCAGGAGCTGGGGCGGCAGCGGCAGCTCCAGCTCCAGCTCGCCATCTGCCGCAAGATCAGGGGCAAGTAAGCAGGTTCCAGGGGCAAAATCATTGACTTTTTGCCCCAAATCGTTTATATTTTTATTTCTTGATCGTAACCAATAAAATCTTTTTATCCGCGAGGAGTTAGCATGAATTTAGAGAATTTATTCATCCTGGCGCCGCTGGGTTCCCTGCTGGCCCTGGCGTTCGCCTACTATTTCTTCCGTTACATGAAAAAGCAGGACCCGGGCACCCCTGACATGCAGCGCATTGCCGGCTACGTGCAGAAAGGGGCCATGGTCTATCTGAAACGGCAATACCGGGTCGTCGCCTTCGTGTTCCTGCTCATTTTCATCCTGTTCTCCTTCATGGCGTTCGTGCTGCACACGCAGAACCCCTGGGTGCCTTTCGCCTTTATCACCGGCGGCTTCTTTTCCGGCCTGGCCGGCTTCCTGGGTATGCGCACGGCGACCTTCGCCTCCAATCGCACCACCGCCGGTGCCAAGCATTCGCTGAACCTGGGGCTGCAGATCGCCTTTCGTTCGGGCGCCGTCATGGGGCTGGTGGTCGTCGGCCTGGCCCTGCTCGATATTTCCCTGTGGTTCATCATCCTGCGCCATTTCATTCCCGAGGGCGCCAGCCAGCTCTCCATCATCACCACCACCATGCTGACCTTCGGCATGGGCGCCTCCACCCAGGCCCTTTTCGCCAGGGTCGGCGGCGGCATTTTCACCAAGTCGGCTGATGTCGGCGCCGACCTGGTCGGCAAGGTGGAGGCGGGCATTCCCGAGGACGACCCGCGCAACCCGGCTACGATTGCCGACAACGTCGGCGATAACGTCGGCGACGTGGCGGGCATGGGCGCCGACCTCTATGAGTCCTACGCCGGATCCATTCTTTCCACCGCCGTTCTGGGCGTGGCCGCCGGTTACGGACTGGGCGGCGTCCTGGCGCCGATGGTCATCGCCGGTATCGGCGTGATCTTCTCCATCCTGGGCGTCTTCATGGTGCGCTCGGGCGAAAAGGCCTCGCAGAAGGTCCTGCTGCGTGCCCTGGCCCGCGGCATCAATGCCAGTACTTTCCTGACCCTGGTCGCCTCCTTCTTCATTCTGGTGCTGTTCAAGGAATCGTTCCAGGGGCGGCACGTGGGCATCTTTCTCTCGGTCATCACCGGCCTGATCGCCGGCTGGGTGATCGGCAAGATCACCGAATATTATACGTCGCAGGATTACAAACCCACCCAATACGTGGCCCAGCAGTCGCAGACCGGTCCGGCCACGGTCATTATCGCCGGCATCTCCACCGGCATGATGTCCACCGGCCTGCCGGTGCTGGTCATCGCCCTGGCCGTCATCATCAGCTATGCGCTCAGCGGCGGTTTCAGCGTCCACGCCAATGCCATCAACCTCGGCCTCTACGGCATCAGTTTCGCCTCGGTGGGCATGCTCTCCACCCTGGGCATCACCCTGGCCACCGACGCCTACGGCCCCATCGCCGACAACGCCGGCGGCAATGCCGAGATGACCGGCCAGGACCCGGAAGTGCGCCGGCGCACCGATGCCCTGGACGCCCTGGGCAATACCACCGCCGCCACCGGCAAGGGCTTCGCCATCGGCTCGGCCGCGTTGACCGCCATGGCCCTGCTGGCCGCCTATATCGAGGAGATCAAGATCGGCTTCCAGCACCTTGGCCAGAAGTTCATCACGATCAGCGGCGTCGAGAAGGCCATTGAAAATACGTATATCGGCGACTGGATCACCTATTACAACCTGACCATATTCAACCCCAAAGTGCTGGCCGGGCTGTTCATCGGCGCCATGCTGGTCTTTGTTTTCTGCGCCATGACCATGAAGTCGGTCGGCCGCGCCGCCGGCAAGATGGTCGAGGAAGTGCGCCGCCAGTTCCGCGAGATCGCCGGCATTATGGAGGGCAAGACCGAGCCCGATTACGCCAGCTGCATCGAGATCAGCACCCGCGCCGCCCAGCACGAAATGATCCTCCCCTCGCTGACCGCCATCGCCGCCCCGGTGGCCATGGGCCTGATCTTCGGAGTGGCGGGCGTCATCGGCCTGCTGGCCGGAGGCCTGACCACCGGCTTTGTCGTGGCGGTGTTCCTCAACAATTCCGGCGGCACCTGGGACAACGCCAAGAAATATATCGAGGAAGGCAACCTGGGCGGCAAAAAGCTGCCCGACGGCAGCCGCAACCCCAACCATGGCGCCGCGGTCATCGGCGATACGGTCGGTGATCCCTTCAAGGACACGTCGGGTCCCTCGCTGAACATCCTGATCAAGTTGATGTCCATGGTCTCGGTGGTCTTCGCCGGCCTGATCGTCAAGTACGGCGACCTGCTGCAGCGCCTGATCGACAAGTTCGCGCGCTAGACGTTTCTTACCGTAAAACAAAGGGCCCCTGCCGATGAGGGGCCCTTTTTATTTACCGCTTCAGCGCTTGTCCAGGGTGAACGTGACGGTGACGGTGAATCTGACCGGCTTGGGGATGCCGTTCACCAGGCTGGGCTCATAGATCCATTCCCTGACCGCTTCCAGGGCCGACATGGCCAGCAGGCCGTGGCCGCTGATCACCCTTGCTTCGCGCACCCGGCCGTAAATGTCGGTGACTGCCGCGATGACGACCGGGCCCGAAACGCGGGCTATTATCGCGGTTATGGGATAGGCGGGATTCACCCTCTTGACCAGCCGCGGCGGCTTGATAACGGCTATGGCGACGGCATTGCTATCGATTGCTTCGGGAACGATCTCCTTTCCGTAGTCCCACGGCCCATCTTCTCCCTCTCCGGGGCTGTCGGGAACGCCGGGACCGCCCGGCCCATCGGAGTCAAGGACAAATAAGTCCTCATCGCTGATCGTTGTCGGGATCTCGAACGGGATTGTTAATTCGTGCGGTCCGTGTGGCGGGGGAGAGTCCTTGGGCCGTTTGTCGGGGCCGCTGGCCTTGCCGTTGTCCCTGTTGGAGCGACCCGGCGGCACGACGGGAATGGCCGGGGGCGAGATCAGGGCGGCGTTTATGACCGCGAGCTCGGGCCGTACAGCCTCGGCGCGCAGCAGCGGCACCACGATGACGGCGATGATCGCCGCCGCATGGAACAGCAGGGAGAGTGACACGGTCAATGCCTTGCGAACTCGTCCTCTGCGGGCCCGGTCCGAACTGAAAATGGTTTCGAACATGGTTCACCTCCTCTTTGATGATCCGCAACAGTTATGCCTCAACAACAGGAGGGAGTGGTCCGGTATCATGATTTCGGACGCTATTGCTGAAAAATAATGGGCTTGCCGGTCAGACGCCGCCCAGCAGGCGGCGGAATTCCGAGGGGCTAAGTCCGGTGTGCTTTTTGAAAGCGGCGTTGAAAACCGACTTGGAATTGAATCCTGACGCGAAGGCGACGCGCAGCAGTTTGAAATCACTTGCCGCCGGGTCAAGCAGCATGCGCTTGGCCTCCTCGACGCGGAGGCGATTGACGTAGTCGTTGAAGTTCATTCCGAAGCGCTCATTGATGACCTGAGAAAGCGGTTTGGCCGGAATGGCCGTGGCTTCGGCCAGCTTGGCCAGGGTCAGGTCGGGATCGAGATACAGCCTTTCCTGCTCCATGGCTTTTTCCAGGAGCAGCCCGTATTCCCGTGTCCTGTCGCTGCTGAGCCCGGAGGACTTGTATTTATCCAGCCGCAGCCGCCGTGCCTTTTGCCGGCGGTAGAGAAACGTTCCGGCGGCGCCGGCGCTGATTCCAACCAGGAGAAGGAGATAGAAGGGAGCCGTCTGCAGGAAATGGCGACGGATGGAGAACGTGAACGGCCCGGTTGCCTGGCTCCATGTCCCTGAAAGGCCGCGGGCCCTGACCTGGAAAGCGTATGACCCGGCGCCCAGTCCGGAAAGGCTTTGCTTTCCCTCGGCAAAGGGGGCGCTCCAGTCCCGGTCCAACCCGTCGAGGCGGGAGGAATATTCGATCTGCAGCGGATCGGCGAAGCTGGTCGCGGCAAAGGTCAGATCAATGCGCCGGTTGCCGGCGGGCAGCGCCTGGCCGCCATGAACGGTGACGCCATCGGCCACGGCGCTAACGAGGCGGGGGATTGGCGGCGGCACAGACGCGACGCGTCGGGGATCGATCATGGCCAGCCCGTTCTGGGTTGGGAACCACAATTGACCCGTCTCGTCATCCAGCAAGCCGGCCGGCTGGAATCCTCCGGTACAGGCCGTGCTGAGCATGCCCGACATCTCTGCAAACACACGGCAATGGAGCCCGCGGCCGCCGGCGGAGGCGGTCGCTTCCAGGGCAGCCCTTTCGACGCGCAGGATCCCGGCCGGGGTGCTCATCCACAGCCAACCATGGGAGTCCTCGATGATCTGCAGGATCGCCCGTTTCAGGGGCTCGGGGCCATTATTGAAATGGAACAGTTCTCCGCCGCTCAGCAGGGCCAGCCCGGCGTTCGTACCCAGCCAGAGGCCGTGCGCCTTGCCGGCGATGGAATAGACCGTTTCTCCGGCCAGGCCGTCCCCCGGAACCCGGCGCCAGGAGCGAGCGCGCTCGGAATAGGAAAAAAGCCCCTCGCCTGAGCTCCCGGCCCAGAGCGTCAGCTGTTGATCGCTCCCCAGCGCCGTGATGACCGTTGCCCGCAGGCCATTGGCTCCCCCGTGGTGCCGCCATACCCCGTGGTTCAGCTCGTAGAGTCCGCTGCCGTTGCAGCCAACCCAAAGATCCTGACCGTCCACACTGTGCAGGGAGAGGATGGCCTCCTTGGCCGGCCCTCCCGGCGGGGGCGGGTTGAAACGCATTCCGTCGGCCATGACCTGCAGCCCTGCGTCCAGTGTCCCGATCCACAGGCGTTTGTCACGGACGGGGAGAAGGGCGGTGATGGCGTTGCTGGCCAGTCCGTCGCCCCGGGTGACGGAGTGCCATTGCCCCCGCTCCAGAAAGTTCAGCCCCTGGTCGCGGGTACCGGCCCAGATGCGGCCGAGTGAATCTTCGGCGATCGAGCGGAACTGTTGGCCGGCCAGTCCGTCGCTCGCACCGAAGACACGAACCTCGTCGCGACGTAACAGGCTCAGCCCACCGGCCGCCCAGCCGACCCACATGCCGTCCTCCCGGTCGCGGCAGATGGCCATGACCGCGTCTCCGGCCAGGCTGTCCGGAGCGGCGAACAGGGCCTTCTCTCCCGGCGTCATGATGGTCACCCCCCTGTCGCCGCCGATCCAGATCCGGCCTGAGGCATCCTCGCCGATGGCGCGCACCATGTTGTTGGCCAGGCCGTCGGCCAAGGAGAAACTGCGGACTCCGGAGGCGTCGATGCGGCTGAGGCCTGTCGTCGTTCCGACCCAGAGACTGCCGCGGCTGTCCGTGAACAGGCAATAAATGTAATCACCGGCCAGGCCATTTCGGCTGCGGAACACTGTCTGTCGGCCGGAGCGGAAGGCGGCGAGCCCGGCGCGGGTCCCGATCCAGAGGGTGCCTTTTTCATCGCCGGCCACGGCCGTGACCTGGCTGTCGGGCAGATCGCCGATGATGGCCTGCGCCGGAGCCCGGCCGGGCTCCAGGCAGAAGACAGGTCCCGCCAGCGGCACGACCCAGAGAGCGCCCGCGGAGTCGCGATGGAGAGACCAGATACCGTCGCCGGCCAGGCCGGCGATCCTGGTGAATCGGCCGTTACGCAGGCGCACCAGGCCGCCGCCGTACGTGCCGACCCACAGCGAGCCGTCGGCGAGCGGGGAGAGCGCGGTGATGGAGTCGCTGGCCAGGCCCACGGTGGCGCTTTTCCTGAAAACGGTGAACGCGGCGCCGTCAAAGCGCGCCAGCCCGCCTTCGCTGCCGATCCACAGGCAGCCGTCAACAGACTGGGCCAGGGCGTAGATGGTATTCTGGGGCAGGCCGTCCGCGGTGGTCCAGGAGCGGCGCACCCAGCGATCGTATTCTGTCTTCAACTCGCTGCTTGCGACGGGTGACAGGCTGCCGGTTGTATCGCCCCGCAACGACGGGGACGCCGCGATGAGCAGGATAAAAAACGCTTTTAGTATTCTAGGAGTGATCGGAAGCGATGATTTTCCCATCGGCATATTGCTGTCTTTATAAACAACCCCGTCTCCCTTGTCAAGGCAGGGAAGCGGTCCGGCTTTGCCAGGCGTCCTGACCTTTTGACAACAACGGCAGCGGTTGCTATCATACGCTTGAACATCGGCCTTAAAAATGTGTTGCGCATCGTGAACGCAGAGGAGTTGGGAATGATAGGAAAAGTGCCATCGGCTTTTAAAACAGCGATCAGCAAGAGCAGGCTGGAATTCCTGTTCGACGGTGTTTTCGCCATCGCCATGACCATCCTGGTCCTCGAGCTCAAGCTGCCGGAGCTAGCGGACAAGCGCTCGGCTCACGAACTGGGCCAGGCGCTGCTCCACCACTGGCGGACTTTCCTGGGCTACATTATCAGTTTTATGATCCTGAGCGGCTTCTGGATCGGCCACAACACGCTGTATGCCAAGCTGGCCCGCGTCAGCAAAGCCATCGTTTTCATCCATGTCTGGCTGCTGGCCTGGGCGGCTTTCATTCCCTTCTGCGCCCACTTGCTGGGCCGCTATCCGGGAAACCCGGTCGCCCATGCAGTCTACCTGACGACGGCTTTCGCCTATTCCCTTGGTTTGCTGCTGCTGGTCGTTGCGGCCGAGAAACAGAAGCTTTTCGACGCGAGCGTTTCCGCCGCCGACGCCAGGAAGCTGCGCCGCAACCTGCTCCGCGCCATCATCGTCATGGCGGTTTACCTGGTCTACGTCATTTTCGTCATGCCGGTCTTGAAATAGGGATGAAGCAATTGGCCGCTGTGATCCGCAGCGAGCGCTTGTCGAAGAACTATGGCCGTCACCTGGGCATCGCCGATGTCGCAATCGAAGTGCGCGCCGGCGAAGTTTTCGGCTACCTCGGGCCGAACGGGGCCGGGAAAACGACCACCATCCGCGTCCTGATGGACTTTATCCGCGCCGACAGAGGCAGGGCGGAGATCTTTGGCCGCGATATCCGCAAGGAAAGCCTGGAAATCCGCCGCCATGTCGGCTTTCTGCCCGGGGACATGCGTCTTTATGAAAATCTGAGCGGCGTCGAGTATGTGCGCTTTTTAGCCAACCTGCGCAGCGGCGTTGACAATGCTTACGTCGAGGAGCTTGCCGAGCGCCTGGCCTGTCCGCTGGAACGGCCGATCCATACCCTTTCACAAGGCAACAAGCGCAAGATCGGGCTGATCCAGGCCTTCATGCACAGACCGGAGCTGCTTATTCTTGATGAACCGACCAGCGGACTCGACCCGATCGTCCGTCACGAGTTTTTCGGGCTGGTCGCGGAGGCCCGGGGGCGGGGGCAGACGGTGTTTTATTCGTCGCACAACCTGCCCGAAGTCGAGCGCTCCTGCGACCGCGTTGCCATTATCCGCCGTGGGCGGATCGTGGCTACCGAGCGCATCGGGGACCTGAAGGCCAGGTCCGTGCGCAGCCTGGAGATCCGTTTCAACGAGGACATTGATGCGCGGGCCTTCGCCTCTGTCCCCGGCCTGGAAATCGTGGCCGGCGACAAGCGGTCGCTCAAAGGGCGGATGAGGGGGGACATGGACGCGCTTCTTAAAACGGCGGCGCGTTTCCCGGTCGGCGATTTCCACAGCGCCGAGCCCGACCTGGAAGAGATTTTCCTGGCCTATTATGGCGATGACGGTCATGCTGAATAACCTTTTTGGGAAAACCCTGCGCGACCAGCGCTGGGCCCTGCTCGGCTGGACGATCGGGCTGGTCCTGCTCGCGCTGTACCTGGCCTATATATTTCCCTTCGTCAATCGCGCCGCGGAAATGATGAAGGTGTTGGCGACCCTGCCGCCGGCCATCAAGAATCTGATCGGCAAGAGCGAGTTCATGGCCACGCCGGAAGGGTTTTTCAACCTGCAGCCCTTCTCCATCCTGTTGCCGCTGCTGTTCATCATCTTCGCCATCGCCCGGGGCAGCGACGCCACGGCCGGCGAGGAGGAGCGGGGAACGCTTGACCTGCTTCTGGCCAATCCGCTGCCGCGCCGGCGGCTGGTGGTGGAGAAATCGCTGGCCCATGGTTCTGTCCTTTTCATGTTCGCGGTCGTCTTCTGGCTGGCCATGACCGGCTGTACGAGGTTGTTCGGCATCACCCTGCACGCGGGGCGGCTGGCCGCGGTGATCTTCAGCTGCTGGCTGCTGGGGATGGCCTTCTATGCGCTCGCCCTGGCCTGCGGCTGCTGGCGGGGCAAGAAAAAATTCAGCATCGGCGTCAGCAGCGGCCTGGCCATGATCACTTTCCTGATCAACGCCTATGCTCCCATGGTGGAAAGCCTGAGGTCCTGGCGAGTCCTTTCGCCCTTTTTCTTCTATAACGGCAACAATGTCCTGAGCAACGGCTTGATCCCGTCCCATGCGCTGTTGCTGGCCGGGCTGGCTGCTTTTTTCTTCTGCGCCGCGCTTTACTTTTTCAGCCGTCGCGACCTGTCTTCCTGACGGGTTGAAGCCGGCCGTTGCCCTATTTATGCAGGGCGATCTCCATCTTGAACTGCTCCTGCTTGGGAACGATGATCTCCCTGCTGAGCGGGGCGTATCCCGGCTTGAAGACGGCGAAGGCGTATTTTCCGGGGGGCAGGCGCAGGAAGATGGCTTGACCGGCTGCCGGGGCCAGCCCCCAGAAGCGGCCGTCGATATAAACGGAGGCTTCCTCCGGCGTGACGGTCAGCGAGACCTGGGTCAGGAAGGATTCCGCCGGCTGCGGCGGCTCGGCCGGCTGGGGCTTGAGCGGCTCGCTTTGTGCTTCATAGGAGCTTTCTTCGGCGGCGTCCCCGACAACGGTTTCGTCGGTCGCCGGGGCGCTCTCGGGTGCCAGCTCGAACCTCAGGGTGATGCGGCTGGAGGAATAGGAGCGCAGGTTGACGGCCCTTTCGCGATAGCCTTTTTTCCTGAACACCAGATCGTTCTCCCTGGAAGCGAGGCGCAGGGCAAGCCCGGAGGCGGCATACTCGTAGGCGGCGCCGATGAAGCGGCCGTTGAGCAGCACGTCGGCATCATCCGGCGTGACGTGCATGACGACGCGCACTCCGTCGTAGTCGTCCAGCACCTCCCAGGGCACGTGGATGCTGCAGGCGGCGAAAACACAAATCATGCTCACCAGTACCGAAACATAACGCAGGTTTTTCATGGCGTTATGGTAGCACAATCCGAAAAATCAATCATCTGTCACTTGTCCATTGCGGCAGCCGCCAGGATCCAGGATCCGGTTTGTGAATTCCCCCATCGCAGCCGCTGGTCGGCGTTTTGGCCAGTTGCCTAATAGGCCAAAAAATGTTACATTCTACCCTTAATGAAAGCTTTAGCGTCATGTTTTATCCTGCTGCTGGTTCTGGTTCCGGGGTTGTCCCTGCCGGCGCAGGACGCTCACGAGGACCCGATCGTCTATGCCGACCAGAAGACCATCGGCGAGGAGTCGCTCCGCGCCAGCGGCCATGTGGAAGTCCTCTGGCAGGATTATGTCATCTACGCCGACGCCATTGATTTCAATCTCAAGACCCGCGAGCTGTTCGCCGAGGGCCGGGTGACCCTGGCGGCCAAGGACATGGTGCTGAGCGGCGAGAAACTCGTTTTCAACCTGAAAACCCAGGAGGGCGAGCTGCTCGACGCCAGCGGACTGGCCAGCCCCGTGGTGCGCATCCGGACCGACCGCCTGCAACAGACTGACCGCGAGACCCTGACCTTCCAGCGCCTCGATTTTTCCTCGTGCGCCCAGATCGCGCCGCGCTGGAGCATCTCCAGCAGCAAGGGGCGCATCAAGAAGGAAAAATACATCGCCATGAGCGACGCTGTCCTGCGCCTGAAGAACATCCCGGTCTTTTACCTGCCGTATTTGCGCTACCCGCTGCAAAAGGACGGCCGCGCCAGCGGTTTCCTGATCCCCAGGCTGGGCAGTTCAAGCCTGCGCGGTTTTTTTGTCCAGAACTCCTTTTTCCTGGCCCTGAAGCCGAACATCGACATGACCTTCGGCCTGGACTACTTCGCCAAACTCGGGTTCGGGGCCAGCGACGAACTGCGCTACCTGTTCCGCAACGCCAGCGGCAGCGCCCGCTTCTACTATTTCAAGTACCGCGAGGGCAACCCGGTCTACAGCGAATCCGACCACGACTACTACGTGGAAGCCGATCACCGCCAGACGCTGCCCTTCCTCAACACGCGCCTGGTGCTGAACGTCAACCGCCAAAGCCGCCCCGGCTTCCTGCGCCTCATGGACAGCGGCTACGATATCGCCGGCAATGCCAATTTCCAGTCCTCCCTGTCGCTGAACTCATCGTTCGCCAACATGAGCGTGTCGCTCAGGGCCTCCCACGAGGAAACCTACACCCTGCGTACCGATTCGACCCTGATCCTGGAATACCTGCCGGCGCTGACCTTCAACCTCAACCAGCAGAAGTTCGGAAAGCTGCCCGGTTATTTCTCCCTGGGCGTGAGCTTTAATCGCTTGCGGCGCAGCGGCGAGACTCTGGACGAGGCGGCCGATTACGTGACCGATGTGCTCAGCCAGCGCTTCAGCGTAACCCCATCATACCAACTGCCGCTATTCAAGCTCCCCTGGCTGAACTCCTCGCTCAACCTCTCCTCCCAGAACGCGTTCTACAACCGGAGCTTCGATCCCGAGTCCCAGGAGATCGTCAACGAGCCTCTTTACCTGAAATACCACATGGCCGTGTTCACGGTGCAGGGACCGTTGTTCTCCCGGGTCTTTGCTTCCGGGGAAAATAAACTGAAACATGTCATCGAGCCCAAATTCGAAGTCCGCTATTCCACCAAGACCGACAACCGCGACCGTCTGATCCGCGTCGACCGCTTTGACAAGCCCGCGTTCTCCTATGCCGGCTTTTCGCTGACCTCGCGCCTCCTGGGCAAGAGCTCCGGCGCTGCGTCTTCCCGCGAGCTTCTGTCCTATACGATCTCCCAGCAATACTTTTTTGACCCGGCCGAGGCCAATAACGACCAGCTGATAGACGGCGAATTCCCGCGCTTCTCGGAGTTGAAACACACCCTGCGCCTGCGCCCCGGCGGTGACTTCGTATTCGATGCCGGCCTCGAATACAACCACTATATTCATGCTCCCGCACGCCTGAACCTCAGTGCTTCGTACCAACGCCCGGGAGCCCCGCTTGGCGGGTCTCTCTCTTACAGCGTCCTGCGCGTGCCTTCCCGACCGAAAGATTACAAGGGCAACCGCAGCAACCTGACCGGCAAAGTGAATTTCGATCTCCAGGGATTCCCGATCAAGCTGGAGTCCAGAGTGGACTACGATTTCATCGACAAGCGGCTGCTGCACGGCTCGTTCAACATCCGGTTCGACTACCAATGCCTGGTCTTCACCACCGAGTTCAAGGTGTTCTCCTGGCTGGGCGAGTCCTATTCGCAATTCCGCTTCGGCGTCTCCCTGGGTAACCTGGGGGCGGTCGGCGATTTTTTTGGAGGCACGTGATGCAGGTCAACGGTCAGAACGTCAGGAAGATCATGGTTACCGGCGGAGCCGGCTTCATCGGCAGCAACTTCATCCGCTATGTCCACTCGCACTTTCCGCAGGTCGAGCTGGTCAACTACGACAAGCTGACCTACGCCGGCAACCTGGAGAACCTGGAGGGCATCGCCGACCGCTACGCCTTCGTCCAGGGCGACATCCAGGATGCCGCCCGCGTCGAGGCGGCCCTTGCCGGCGTTGACGTGGTGGTCAACTTCGCCGCCGAAACCCATGTCGACCGCTCCATCCACGATCCCGGCGACTTTATCCTCACCGACGTCTATGGCGTGTTCGTCCTTCTCGAAGGCATGAAGAAGAACGGTCAGGTCAAGCGCTTCATCCATGTCTCCACCGATGAAGTATACGGCAGCATCGCCAACGGTTGTTTCGACGAGAACAGTCCGTTGAACCCGTCCTCGCCGTATGCCGCCTCCAAGGCCGGCGGCGACCGCCTGGCCTACTCCTATTTCCGGACCTACGGCCTGCCGGTGCTGATCGCCCGGCCGGCGAATAATTATGGCCCCTACCAGTATCCGGAAAAGCTGATCCCGTTCTTTCTCACCCGTGCCTTGCAGGACCAGCCGCTGCCGCTCTACGGCGACGGCTCCAACTGCCGCGATTGGCTCTATGTCGAGGACACGGTGCGGGGCATCCTGACCCTCATCAAGAAAGGGGAGGCGGGACAGGCCTACAACCTGGGGGCGGGACAGGAGCGCAGCAACAACGACGTGACCCGCCAGATCTTGCGCCGCCTCGGCAAGCCGGAGTCGCTGATCCGCCGCGTCGCCGACCGCCAGGGGCACGATTTCCGCTATGCCCTGGACTGGGCGAAAATCCGGGATTTGGGCTGGGAGCCGCGCACGGAATTCGAGGAAGGCCTGAGCCGTACCATGGACTGGTACCTCGGCCACGAAAGCTGGTGGAAAAAACTGATCGCCAAGCAGGACTACGTCAGCCACCTGCGGAAGAATTATGAGTAGGATACTGGTCACCGGCTGCTCGGGATTCCTGGCCGCGCACCTGCTGAAGCGGCTGCAGCGCGAGCCGGGCATCAAGGTCTTCGGCATCACCGAGGTCCCCGGCTTCACCTACCCCGACCTCGAGGTATTCCAGGTCGATATCCGCCGCCGCGACGACATCGCCCAGATGCTGGAGATCATCCGTCCCGATGTCACCATCCACCTGGCGGCCGTGGCCAACGTCGGCTTCGCCTGGAAGAATCCCGAGCTCACCTACGACGTCAATTTCATGGGCACGTCCAACCTGCTGGAGGCGCTGCAGGCTTCGGCGCCCGACTCGCGCCTGCTGCTGATGAGTTCGGCCGAGGTGTACCGCACGGGGAGCGGCGAGGCCATCAACGAGGAGAGCCCAGTCCAGTGCCAGAATCCCTACGCCCTCTCCAAAATGGCCATGGAGATGCTGGGCGATCTATATTTCCGGGCCTTCGGCATGAAAGTATTCAAGATCCGCGCCTTCAATTTCACCGGTCCCGGCCAGGACCGCAAGTTCGTGGCGGCGGATTTCGCCGGCCAGATCGCCGCCATCGAGAGGGGCGAGAGGCCTGCGGTCATCCGCGTCGGCAACCTGGACGCGGTGCGCGACTTTTCCGATGTGCGCGACATCGCGCGCTTCGTGCAGGTCATCGGCGCCCGGGGCGAAGGGGGCGAGGTATTCAATGTCTGTTCGGGAAAAGCCTATTCCATCCGCCATGTTCTGGACGTGCTGCTGGCCCGGGCGCGCGTTCCGATCCGCGTCGAGGTCGACCCGGACCGCTTCCGGCCGCTGGACAACCCGGTTATGAAAGGGGACCCGGCGCTGGTACGCCGGCGCTTCGGCCTCATCCCGGAATACGCCGTCGAGCAGACGCTGCTCGACCTGCTCGACTACTACCGCGGGCTGCCCGGTGAAAGTACTGGTCGTTAAGATCGCGGCCATCGGCGACCTGCTGATGGCCACCCCGGCCCTGCGGGCCTTGCAGCGCGATCCGCGGGTTGAAGCCGTCCACCTGCTGGCCGGCCGCTCGATCGCCGCCGTGGCGCGCGACCATCCCGACGTGGACCGCGTCTTCCTCATCGACGACCGGCGCATTTTTCACGGCGGGCTCGCGGCGCGCGTGGGCGAAGTGCTGCGGGTTTCGCTGATGCTGCGCCGGGAAAAATACGCTGTCGGTTTCAATTTCCACCGCGACTGGCGCTTCAACATCATCCTGTTCCTGGCCGGATGCCGGCAGCGCGTCGGCTTCATGAGCGGCCGGCGTCGTTCGCGGCTGCTGACCGAGGGGGTGGCGGTGGCGGGGATCAAGCACCACATATTCCACTATTGCGACCTGGTGAAAACGCTGGGCATTTTCTGCCTCGATTTTAAAATGGCGTTCCCGCTCCCTGACGATGCTGCGGTTGCCGCGGCCGCCAAGTTTCTAGCCCCCGAGAACCTCGACGAGTATATCGTCCTGGCCCCGGGCGGGGCGGCCAATGTCAAGGAGGAAATGGAGAGCCGGCGCTGGCCAGCGGAGAATTTCTCGAAGCTGGCCGGCCTGCTGATCGGCTCGGGGAGGCGGGTGGTGCTGCTGGGAAGCGGCCATGACGCCGTTATCGCCGCAGGCATCAAGGAGGAGCATCCCGGTGTGGTCGACCTCAGTAATCGTACCACCCTGGCCGAAGCGGCGGCGCTCCTGAAGCGCGCGCGGCTGGTGGTAAGCAACGACTCGGGGCTGATGCACCTGGCCGCCGCTGTCGGCGCCCCGGTCGTCGCCATATTCGGTCCCACCCATCCCGGCGAAAAGAAGCCGCTCAACGAAGGCAGCGTCGCCGTCTGGAAAGGCGAGGGCATGGCGTGTTCCCCCTGCTACCATGACGGCGAATTCCCCAAGTGCGAACACCTGAACTGCCTGAGAAAGATCACCCCTCAGGAGATCTTTGCGATTATTTCTAAGTAAAAAGTGAAATGTGAAAGGTGAAATGTCCGAAAAAAGCGAAATAGTCTCAGGTCTTATCTTTACTTTTCACTTTTAACTTTTCACTTTTCAAGATAGTTCGGTTTGTTTATACTTTGAATAGCTTTCCTGTGGCTTCGGCCAGGACCTGGCCATCCGGGTCGCAAATGCGGGCCGCAGCCAGGACGATGCGGCCGCGCGTCTCCGTTACTTTCCCCGCTGCCCGGCAGGGAACCCCGGTCAAGGCAGGCTTTTTGAATTTGACCGTGATCTCGGCCGTGACGCATTTGCAGCCGGCGGCGGCGGCGGCCTTGATCATGGCCTCGTCGAGCACGGTGGCCAGCAGGCCGCCGTGTACGGTGCTGCGCCAGCCCTGGAACTGCACCGGGAAGGCCACCCGGGCTTCGGTCTCGCCGCTGGCGGCATTCTGCCCGAATTCAAGCTGCAGGCCGGCCGTGTTCTTCTTGCCGCAGACAAAACAGTTTTGATCGTCGGTGAAATCATTCATAGTACTTATATACACCAAAACCAAGCCCGGGGGAAGAGCGGGGAGGCGCCATCTCCGGCCGGCTTGACACGCCCCGGCAATTTCGCTACCATCATGGGCATGTTCGACTTCAGCAAACACAAAAAAGTGGGCATCCTGTTTTCCGGCGGTCCGGCGCCATCGGCCAACGCCGTCATTTCCTCGGTGGCCCTGAATTTCATCAATGCCAAGATACCGATCATCGGGTTCTTCTTCGGATTCGAATTCCTTGAGGATTTCTCCAGCCACAACCGCTATTCGCTGTCGCCCAACGTCCACTACCAGCTGCTCGACTCCGGCATCTCCCGCATCCGCAACCAGCGCGGCGTCTACCTGAAGACGTCGCGGGCCAACCCCGGCCGGCTGATCCACGCGCCGGCCGACCTGGAGGACCCGGAAAAGAGCACCCGGCTGCGGCAGATCCTCGAGGCCCTGGACAGCCTGGGCATCGGCTGCCTGATCACCATCGGCGGCGACGACACGCTCAAGACCGCCAACTTCCTCAACCGCCTGGGGCTGCCGGTGATCCACATCCCCAAGACCATCGACAACGACTATTTCGGCATCGCCTGGACCTTCGGCTACTGGAGCAGCGTCCAGGCCAGCCAGGAGGCGCTGCTGAACCTGAAGGCCGACTCCGAGAGCACCGGTTCCTACTTCATCGTCGAGCTGATGGGGCGCAAGGCGGGCTGGCTGACCTACGCCGCCGGCATCGCCGGCGAGGCGGTGCAGATGATCTCCAACGAGGACGTCGATGAAGACGTGCTCGACGTGGAGAAACTGGCCGGGCAGATCGTCGACACCATGCTGCTGCGCGAGAAGAATGACAAATTGTACGGGGTGATCTGCGTGGCCGAGGGGCTGGCCGACCGGCTACCGGAGAAATACCGCCCCACCGAGACCGACCGCCACGGCAACGTCATCCTGGGAACAGCCGAGGTGGGACGCGTCCTGCGCGACGCCGCCGAGCGCATCTACCACCAGCGCACCGGCCGCAAGAAGAAGATCATCTACAAGCAGATCGGCTACGAGACGCGCAACGCCCCGCCCATCAGCTTCGACGTGGTCCTGTCCAGCATGCTCGGCTACGGCGCCTACAAGCTCTACAAGAACAAGCAGTTCGGCTGCATGGTCTCGGTGTCCGACAACTTCTCCATCGTCGGCGTCCCCTTCGACCAGCTGATCGATCCCGAAACGCTGCTGACCAAGCTGCGCAACGTTCCCAAGGGCAGCGATTTCTTCGAGCTCAAGGAAGCCCTGTCGTACAAGCTGAGCGAGTAGTAAAGGCGCAGGGTGTAGGGCGCAGGGCGTAAGGGAAGAGAAAGGTCGAAACTTATCGGGTTTTCAAGATTCTTGTTGAACAGGTACCGGAGGCTCGTTTCGCATTCGGCTAACCTAATGGGAACGCCGCCAAATCAATCATCGCGAACGCAGACAACCGAGGGAAATAGCAAGGCTTTTTCCTCTCTTGCCTTACGCCCTACGCCTTGAACCCTCCACCGAGAGCTTCCATGGAATCACTTGTACCTCAGCCAGCGCAGCATTTCCCCAAGCGAAGGCTTCTTGCCGTACATCAGCATGCCCACGCGGAAGATCTTGGCTCCCAGCCAGGCCAGGCCCCAGATGGTCAGGACGCAGAGGCCGATGGACGTCAGTATCTGCCACAGCGGCGGCTGCGCGGTCGTGATGCGCATGAACATCAGGATGGGAGTGAAGAGCGGGAACAGCGAGGCGACCATGGTCAGGGTGGAGTTCGGGTTCTGGATGGCCGATATGCCGAGGATGTAGGGAACGATGATGAGCACGGAAAGGACCGAGGCGAATTGCTGGGCCTCCTGGTCGGTGTTGACCGCGGCGCCGATGAAGGCGTAGGGGATGGCATAGACGAAAAAGCCGAGGATGAAGAAGATGACGAAGTAGATGGCGATCTCGGGGGTCAGGAAGGAGAGGATGGCGGCGTCGACCATGCCGGAAAAACGCGACACCAGGACGGCCGCCAGCACGATCCACAGGCCGACCTGGGTCAGGCCGGCCAGGCCGATGCCCAGCAGCTTGCCGTAGAAAATCTGCGTGGAACGCGCCGAGGCGATGAGCAGCTCGGAGATGCGGCTGGTTTTTTCCTCCAGCACGCCGCGCATGATCATCTGGCCGTAATTGATCAGGATCATGAAGAGGATGACGATCATGAACAGGGACATCATGTAGTCCATGCCGGAATCTGACTTGGTGGTTCCCTCTTTCTTGACCTTGAAGGTCTCCATGGAGATCTCGCGCGTGGCCTCGTCGACAACGGCCGGGTCGATCTGCTTCTCGAGCAGCAGCTGCTTGGAGATGGCGGTGCGCAGGGTGGACTCGATGAACTTGATGGTGGTGAAGTCGGAAACCGAGGTGGAATAATAGGAAACCTGGCGCGTCTCCTTGACGTCGGCCGGGACCAGCAACAAGCCGTCGAGCTCCTTTTTCAGGATTTTCTGCTCGAAGTCCCGCACCAGGGCCGCGGCGTCGCGCCCGGCGGGGTCCACGCGCAGAAAGGAGATGCGGCCGGCCGCTTCAGCGTCCTGGTGCTGCTCCATGGCGTCCATGTCGAAACCGCCCTTCTTCTCCGCTTTTTTTTCCTGCGGCTTGGCGCTCAGGGCCTGGTAGTAGTCGCCGGCGTAGTCGGCCACGGCGATCTTTTTGTCGGTGCGCCCCATCTTCATCAGCATCACCGGCACGAACATCATGCCGGCCATCAGCACCGGGGTGAGGACGGTCATGATGATGAAGGACTTTTTCTTGACGATGACCTTGTATTCTTTCTTGATGACGGCGTAAAGTTTCTTCATGCTCCGGCTCCTTCCTGGACTTTGCGGATGAATATGTTCTGCAGGGACGGCTCGCTGAGGATGAAGCCGTTGACGGTGACGCGGCCGATCAGGTCGCGCAGCAGCTGTTCGCGTTTGGCGAGGTCGTCCAGTTCGACCTCCATCTCGCGGCCTGAATCGCGCCACGACGTGACGTAGGGCAGGTCTTTCACGAAGCGGGCGTCGCCCTCGTACTGCACGCGGATCGACTTGTGGCCGTACTCGGCCTTGACCGCGGCCAGGGTGCCGTCGAGGACCTTGCGGCCGTTTTCGATCATCACCAGGGAGTCGACCGTCTTTTCGGCGTATTCCATCAGGTGGGTGGAGTAGATGATGGTCGTTCCCAGGCGCTTGCGCTCCAGGATGATGTCCTTGACCAGTTCGATGTTCAGCGGGTCGAGCCCGGAGAACGGTTCGTCCAGGATGAGCAGCTCGGGATCGTGGAGGATGGTGACGATGAACTGCAGTTTCTGGGCCATGCCCTTGGACAGCTCTTCCACCTTCTTTTCCTCATAGCCCGCCAGCTGGAACTGCTGCAGCAGCTTGTGGCCGCGTTCGCGGACGACCGCCGCCTTCATGCCCTTCAATTCCCCGAAGAAGAGCAGTGTGTCCATCACCTTCAGTTTGCGGTAGAGGCCGCGTTCCTCGGGCAGGTAGCCGATGCGGTCCTTCACCGCCTCGGAAAAAGGCCGGCCCAGGATTTCCACGCTTCCGGAGTCCGGGGCGATGATGTCCATGACCATGCGCATGGTCGTGGTTTTGCCGGCGCCGTTGGGGCCCAGCAAACCGAGGATCTCGCCCTTGCGGACCGAGAAGCTGATGTTGTCCACGGCCCGCTTGCCGTCGAAATCCTTGACCAGTTCCTTCAAAGACAATGCCAGTTCGCTCATTTCTGCTCCTTGTCGATCGTATACCATTTGGGCGGCAGGATGCCGCATTTTCTTATACGCAGCGGGCGCCGCCAGGGTTTTTCCCTTAGCCCGTCATGCGCCGCAGGACGCTGTGGCGCAGGCGCTGCAGCCCGGCGGCAACGATCTTGTCGGCGTCGGCATGCAACTCCAGGATGCCGCGGTAGGTGCCGCGCTCGGGCTGCCGCGAAACCAGGTAGATGCGCTGGACGCGCAGGTTCTCGCGGTGGCGGCCGTAGAGCGCGCGCATGGCCGCTCCCAGGGAACGCAGCCCGGCGTCGCGCAGCTCCAGTTCATAGACGCCGGCATACGGCGGCAACAGGAACCACTGGCGGTATTTCAGCTCGCGTTCAAAGAACGCCGCCTCGTCCATGAGATACTGCAGCGCGTAATGGAAGTGGAATACCGAAAAAACATGCATCTCGCCGCCGGCAACGAGCGTGCCCGCGATCTCGGCGCCGCAGCCGTGGATCATTTCGGCGGCGTTGTAGTCCTCCATGTTGAAGAAGGACTCGGGCTTGACCCAGACGGCGGCGGCAAAGAGCCCCTGGAAGACGGGGTTGAGCGCGGCCGCGGTGGCGATGACCACCGGGCGATCGCGGGCGGCAGCGAGGGCCGCCGGCGGATCCTTGAGTTCGGCCGCGGTGAGCGACAGCACCGCCGCCTCGCCGCTGACGCGCTGCACGGCGAGGGCGAGCGAATCGATGCTGATGTCGTGCAGCGGCTCCAGGGGCCGGCCGCAGCGCGGGCATGCGACCGCGGCTTCGTTGCGATAGGCGCAACGCCGGCAGGCGACCCCCTGTTCCTTGTCTCCCTGCAGCAGCCCGCCGCAGCGCGGGCAGGCGGCGATGCGGCCGCAGGCCTCGCAGTACAGGTACAGGGCCGGCTGGATGCGGTTGACCAGCACCAGTGTCTTTTTACCCGCCACGAAATTCCGCTGCAGCAGGTCGATGAGCGCCGTTGGGATGCCGCGCTCGCGGCCCTTCAGGGGGTGGATCTCGACAACGGGCGGTTGCGGCGGGCGCCGGTCTTCCAGGCCGGGTTCGCCGCGGCTGGCGAACGAAGCGCAGGTATGGGAATGGGCGCCGGAGAGCCGGGGGATGCCGGCGCTTTGCGCCCGCAATTCAGCGAGATGGTCGAGGTGAAAAGGCGAACCCGGGGCGCGCTGGTAGAGGGGCGACGCCGCGCGGTCGACGATCAAAAGCCCGGGTGCGGCCAGTGGCAGGGAGAGGGCGGCGATGCCGCCGCAAACGACGCCGCATTTGCCCTGGCGATACCGGCGCCAAATCTTCTCGCGCTCCGCTGTTTTGATCTCGGAATGAAAGAGATCGATGCCGGGGATGACCGACTGCCAGTAGCGGGCGCTGGCGTTGTCCGGGACCACGAGGATGACGCTGCGGCCGTTGGCCAGCGTGCGCTCGCAGGCGGCGACGTATTCCGTCTCGCGCCCGGAACCCAGCAGCCAGCGCCGGTTTGGGGTGGCTGCCGTCGCCGGCGCCGGGACAACCGGCGCCGCCTCCGTGGGCGACTTGAAAAAGAAGCGCAGCGGCCCGGAGGCGGACAAGCTTCCGGCTTCGCCAATGGCGAGGTCGGAGAGCTTGCGCTCGCCGGCCGCGCCGGCCAGGCGCAGGCTTTTCGAATTCTTCTGGCTGGGCGGCAGGCAGTGGTCGAGCAGGATGCCGGCCGAGGTGAAGTAGGCGGCAGCCGCCCGGCGGGCAAATTCCAGCAGGTCGGCGCCGGGAATGAACGGATCGTCGATGACGCCGATGATGTCCTTCAGCCGGCCCTTGTAGGGGGAATCCAGGTCCATGACCCAACCGGCAACGACCCGTTTTCCCAACGGCACCAGGACGCGCGAGCCGGGCTGCAGCCCGGAGTCCTGCGGCGCCCGGTAGGTGAGGGGCTCGAAAATTGCGAAGGCCAGGGCGACGCTGATCTTCAAGGGCGGTCGCGGCCCATGATGGCCAGCACGGTCTGCATGTCTTCCCATACTTCCCACTTGGCCTTTGAGATCTCTTCCTTGTCCTTCTTGTGCAGGATGAAGGCCGGGTGGTAGGTCGGTACGAGCGGAACGCCGTTGAAGCTCAGCTGCTGGCCGCGGATGCGGCCCATGCTGTGATTCGTGCCCAGCATGTTGTTCAGGGCGACCTTGCCCAGGCAAACGATGACCCGCGGCTGGAGCACGGCGATCTGGCGCAGCAGAAAGGGCAGGCAGGCTTCCACCTCGTCCTTCATTGGCTCGCGGTTGTTGGGCGGCCGGCACTTGACCACGTTGGTGATGAACACGCTGTCGCGTTCCAGTCCCATCTTCTGGATGATCTTGTCCAGCAGCTGCCCGGCCTTGCCGATAAAGGGGCGGCCGAACTGGTCTTCGGTTTCGCCCGGGCCCTCGCCGACGAAGAGGATGCCGGGACGGTTGCTGCCTTCGCCCGGCACGTAGTGCGTCTTGCTCTCGTGCAGCCGGCAGCGGCGGCACTGCAGCACGTCGCGGTTGAGCTCGGCCAGGCCGGCGCGCGGGTCGCTTACCGGCAGGTGAAGAAACTCGGCCCCCATCTCGCCGTAGAATTTCAGGATCTCGCGCAGGTCGTTCATGATCGCCGCCGTTCCCTCAGCCTGCCCGTCCGGCCAGGCCGATGATCTCGTCCCAGATCTGGGCGGCAACGAGCGCCTTGCTCATGGTCTCGAGCCGGCGCACGCCGTCGCGGCGCACCAGGTAGACCTGGTTCTCGTCGCAACCGAAGGCGGGATTGGCCGCGGAGATCTCGTTCAGTACCAGCAAGTCCAGGTTCTTGGCCAGCAGCTTCTTCTGGGCGTTGACGAAGATGTCCTCGGTTTCGGCGGCGAAGCCGACCAGGACCTGGCCCGGACGCTTGTCGCGTCCGAGTTCGAGCAGGATGTCGGGGTTCTTCACCAGCTCCAGCGTGAGGCGCTCGCCGCTCTTTTTCATCTTGTCGGGATAGTATTTCAGGCTGCGGTAATCGCTGACCGCGGCGGCCATGATGATGACGTCGGCCTGGCGGGCATGGGCGTTCACGGCCGCGCGCATTTCCTGGGCGCTCTCCACGCGGATGACTTCGACCCTCTCGGGGATGAACGCCGTCGGCCCGCTGATGAAAACGACGGGGCCGAGGCCGCGCCGCGATGCCTCAGCGGCCAGGTGGAAGCCCGTCTTGCCCGAGGAGCGGTTGGACAAATAACGCACGGGGTCGATGGGCTCGATGGTGGGGCCGGAGGTGATGAGTATCCTGTTAAACACTGGCGCTGTTCAGGCAATGGCGATAGATGACCTCGGCGTCGGGCAGGCGCCCGCGGCCGCTGTCGAGGTTGGCCAGCTGTCCGTCGGCGGCCTCGATGATCTCGATGCCGCGGCCGCGCAGCCGGGCGACGTTGTCGACGACGGCGGGGTTGTCCAGCATGTGGGTGTTCATGGCCGGGGCCACGACCACGCGGCGGAAAAAGGCGCAAAAAAGGGTGGACAGGAGGTCGTCGGCGATGCCGTTGGCCAGCTTGCCGATGATGTTCGCCGAGGCGGGAGCCACCAGCAGCAGGTCGTTCTCCTTGGCGAGGTTGATGTGCAGCAGCGGGTCCTGCCCCGGGGCGAAGAGTTCCTGGAATACCCGCCCCGGCGCGAAGGTCTCGAAACTGAGCGGCGCGATGAACCTCGTCGCGGCCCGGGTCATGACCACCGACACCTGGTGGCCGTTTTTCTGGAAGCGGCGCATGATATCCAGCGCCTTATAGGCGCCGATGGAGCCGCTTACGCCGAGAACGAGATTCATTTTTTCCTCCGCAAAAGCGCCTCGACCCTGGCGCCGTTGCGCGGCGTCTGCCGGCAAAAGGCCGTGTACAGGCAGCAGAGGTCGGCGAGCGCCGTGGCCAGTTCGTCGTTGACGACCACGTAGTCGTATTGCCGGTAGGCGCGCAATTCCTTCAGCGCGGCCTGCAGCCGCCGCCGCGCCTCGAGGTCCAGGCGCTCCTGGCGCTGGCGCAGCCGCTTCTTCAACGCCGCCAGCGTGGGCGGCACCACGAAGATGCCCATGGCTTCGGGGAACTGTTTTTTGATGCTGCGCGCCCCCTGGGTGTCCACGTCCAGCACCAGCGTCCGCCCGGCGCCCGATTTGGCGCGGATCTCTTTCCAGCTCGTGCCGTAACACCGCCCATGCACCTCGGCCCATTCGGCGAAGCGGTTGGCGCGCGCCATGCGCTCGAAGCGCTCGGCCGTGACGAAGTAATAGTCCTTGCCGTCGACCTCGCCGGGCCGCGGCGCACGCGTCGTGTGCGAAACGGAGAATTGCAGCTCGGGGAATTCGGAGAGCAGCATGGCGATCAGGGTGGACTTGCCGCAGCCCGACGGCCCGGAGATGATGATAATGTTGCGCATCGCGGCGGCCTTACTCGACGTTCTGCACCTGCTGGCGGATCTTCTCGATCTCGCGGCGGATCAGCAGGATCTGCTGGTGGATGTCCAGGCTGCCGGTCTTGGCGGCGATGGTGTGGGTTTCGCGCAGCATCTCCTGGGAGAGGAAATCGGCTTCCTTGCCCTGGGTGGCGGCGGCGCGGTCCAGCAGCAGGCGCCGCAGCCGCTGGTTGTGCGTCTGCAGGCGGTTGACCTCTTCGGCGATGGAGGTTTTGTCGGCGCTGATGGCCGCTTCCTGCACGATGCGCTTCTCGTCGACGGGCAGGTCCTTGAGGAATTTGGCGATTTTTTTGCGGTAGTTCTCGAAGGCGTCGCGCTCGCATTCCTTTTCGCGGATGCGCAGGCCGCGGATCTGCTTCTCGATCCCGGCGATGCCGGCCAGCAAATCGCGCTGAATGCAGCGGCCTTCCTGGGCGCGGCTGGCCAGGAAGGCGCCGAATACCTTGGCGGCGGCGCGGCGGACGGCCGCCTGGTCGGGCGGGCTCAAGCGCTCAGGGTCGTGGTCGAGGTGCAGCACCATGGGCAGTTTGAGCAGCGCATCCAGGGGCAGGCCGCGCTCGCGGCCGTATTTTTCCTCGAGCGGCGCCAGGCGCTTCAGGATGTCCTCGAGCAGGGGCGTGTTCAGGCGGACGTCCCATTGCCCGGGGCCCTGCTGGAACAGGTCGAATACGACCTCGACCTTGCCGCGCTGCACCTTGTCCTTCATCATTTCCTTGATCATGACCTCGCCGGCGGCCGAGGCGCCGCTGCCCTTGAACGAAACCTCGAGGTAGCGGTTGTTGTAGGATTTAAAGGAGATGAAAAGCGAAAAATGCTTGAAGTGGTAGCGTCCCTGGGCGAATCCGGTCATGCTTTTCATGGATCACATTATAATATTCATCTCGGGGAATTGCAAATTGTACAGGGAATAGTAAAGGCCGCGCTTTTTCAGCAGCTCGCGGTGGTCGCCGCTCTCCTTGATCTCGCCGTTCTCGACGACCAGGATGCGGTCGGCTTCGATGATGGTGCTCAGGCGGTGGGCGATGACGAAGGTGGTGCGGTTCTTCATGACCTCGGCCATGGCTTCCTGGATGAGTTTTTCCGACTCCGAGTCCAGCGAGGAGGTGGCTTCGTCGAAAATGAGGATCTGCGGCTGCTTGAGCACGGCGCGGGCGATGGAGATGCGCTGGCGCTGGCCGTTGGAAAGGAAAAT
This sequence comes from Candidatus Aminicenantota bacterium, assembly GCA_963732485.1. Classification (GTDB taxonomy): domain Bacteria; phylum Acidobacteriota; class Aminicenantia; order UBA2199; family UBA2199; genus UBA2199. Next base: position 5,082 of record CAVSZS010000008.1, on the reverse strand, counting down.
GCCGCGCTCGCCGACCACGGTCTCGTAGCCCAGCGGCAGCTCGGCGATGAAATCGGCGGCGCGGGCCACGGCGGCGGCACGCTGCACGTCGTCCTGCGTGTAGCGCTTGCGGCCGTAGGCGATGTTGTTGAGGATCGTATCGTTGAACAGGAACACATCCTGGGTGACCAGGCCGATCTGTTCGCGCAGCGACTTCAGGGTGATGGCGCGGATGTCGCGGCTGTCGATGAGGACCTCGCCGCTCTCCGGCTCGTAAAAGCGCAGCAGGATGTTCATGATCGTCGTCTTGCCCGAGCCGCTGGCCCCGACCAGGGCCACCATCTCGTTGGGCCGCGCCCGGAAAGAAATGTTCTTCAGCACCGGGGCCTGGGGCAGGTAGGCGAATTGGACGTCGCGGAACTCGACCTCGCCGCGGACGGTCTTCATGTCGACCGCCGTCGCCCGGTCATGGATGGGATTGACGGTGGTGATGATCTGGCGCACCCGCTCCCAGCCGGCCTTGCCCTGCTGGAAATCGTTGTGGGCGTTGGCCAGGCGCTTGATCGGGCTGTACATCAGGAACAGCGCCGTCAGGAACGAGGTGAACTGGCCCGGCGACAGCGTGCCCTGCGAAATGCGGTGCATGCCCACCGTGAACAGCCCGGCCGCCACCAGCCCGCCGATGATGTCCATGACCGGCGCCGCCAGCGAGTAGGCCAGCGCGATCTTGGCGTTGATGCGGAAGTGCTTCTGGTTGAGCTGGCGGAACTTGTTGATCTCAAACTCCTCCATGTTGTAGGCCTTGACGATCTTGTTGCCCATGGCCGACTCGCTCATGAAGTTGCCCAGGTCGCCGATGGTCTCCTGCGACTGGATGCCGCGCTTCTTGACCTTGCGGCCGAAATAGACCAGGGGCACGGCGGCCACCGGGATGAGCACCAGCGACAAGGTGGCCATGCCCCAGTCCTGGTAAAAGATCACGGCCAGCAGGCAGCCCAGGGTCAGCGTCTCGCGGATGTAGACGGCCAGGGTCTCGGCCACGGCCAGCTTGATCTTTTCGATGTCGTTGGAGATGCGCGATACCAGGTCGCCGGTGCGCGCCTTGCTCAGGAAGTCGACGGACTGGTAGATCAGGTTGCGGTAGAGCTTGTCGCGGATGTTGCGCACGACCTTCAAGCCCAGCGTCTTCATCGAGTACAGCGAAAGGAAGGAGAAGATGGCCTGCCCCAGGAAAGCGACGAACAGCAGCTGCGGCAGCACCAGCACCAGCTGTTTCTCCTCGATGTTCAGGAGGCGCATGATCAGGTTGCGGATGAACTGGCTCTTCTCCGCCAGCTTGCCGCCGCCCTGGATGAAGAGCTCGTCGATGACCGGCTGGATGATGACGGCGAAAAAGCCGGTGAAGGCGGCGACCATGGCCATGAAGCCCAGGGCCAGGATGAAGCGCCTTAAAAAAGGCCGGAAATACGAGGACAGCGAGTTTTCTTCGCTCATGAGCCCTTTCCCTCAGGCTCCGCTCTTGGCTTCCTGGCCGGAGGGCTCGGCGCCGCGGGACTTGCGGCTGAAAATGAGGAAAAGCAGGGGCGAGAGCATATAGGTGAAGGTCAGCACCGGGATGGTCGTGTCGGGGAAAATGATCAGGCAGCCGATGACCAGCGCCAGCAGGAAGAGCGTCTTCAGGCTGTTCTTGAGCACGAACTTCTTGACGGTCTTGTACTTGATGTTGGAAATCATCAGCAGCGAAACCGTGACCACGTACAGCGCGAAAAGCAGGATGCCCAGGCGGCCTTGCGGCGGACGGCCGTCAAAGACCAGCACGGCCGAGCAGATGGCCAGGGCGGCGGTGGGGATGGGCATGCCGATGAAAATATTCGCCGGGATGACCTGCGCCTCCTTGAAGACGTTGAAGCGGGCCAGGCGGATCAGCCCGGCGCTCACGAACACGAAACTGACGATCGAGCCGGCCTGGGGAAAGCCGTTCTGAAAGCCCCACTTGAAGGCCAGCATGGAAGCGACCAGGCCGAAGGTCACGGCGTCGACCAGGGAGTCGAGCTGGACCCCGAAATTGGACTCGGTCTTGGTCAGCCGGGCGATGGTGCCGTCGAAGCCGTCCATGATGACGCTGGCGGTGATGTAGTAGATGGCGACCTTGAAATTGGGTTTGGCGCCGATGATGTGGATCAGCGCCCGGTAGCCCAGGAACAGGTTGAGCAGGGTGAATACCGACGGCAGGAATGAAATGCGCGTCAGGGCCGAGGCCTTGGTTTTATGGATCCGTTTTTTTTTCATTTTTCCCGGCGCCGGCTTGCGGTTGGCGCCGCCCTCCATGGAGTTTTCCGCGGCCATGTCAGCCCTGCTGCTTGCGAAAGGCGTCGATGCGCTTCTGCATCGCGTCCTTCAGGCGGAGCTTTTCCTTCTTGATGTTCTTTTCGGCTACGCGCTCGTCATCGGATTTCTGCTTGCGCTGCAGGAACTGCTGCAGTTTTTCCTCGAGCTCCTGGTGCTTGACGACCAGCATCTTGAACTCGCTGTCCTTCTCAATTAAGGTCTCTTTTATTTTTTGTTCCTGCATCCTTGATCCCTTTGGCCTTGGATTCCTTGTGGTTGCGGCAATACTTCAGGTAGGCCTGGAGGTTGCGGTCCTTGCCGATGATCGACATGGTGGTGATGATCGACTCGATGAAGTTTTCGTCCAGGACGTTGGTGACGATGTAGTCCAGCCCCTTGGCGATGGCCAGCGAGACGAAATAGGAGGCGATCATCTGGCGCTTGGGCAGGCCCTCGGCCAGCTGCGACACGTTGGCCATGGTCTTGACCTGCGGGAAATCGAGCTTGAACAGTTCCAGCGTGTCCAGGAAGACGCGGCCGCTGTTGAAATCCTCTTCCAGCGGGCGCAGCAGGGGATCCAGCAGGATGTCCTGGCGCTTCATGCCGCGGTCCAGCAGGTAATCGATGTATTTCTGGGCGATCAGCAGCGATTTTTCCGGGGTGTTGGAGTGGTTGTTGCGCTTGTCCTTGATCAGGGCGATGATCTTGGCGTTCTTGGCCATCACCGTATCGATGAGGTAATCGATCTTCTCGATGTCGTATTCCACGGCGCCGACGATCATCGGGTTCTTGGAGATCAGCAATGCCTGCTTCAGCGCCTCGACGTTCTCGCTGACCACCACCAGCTTGGCGCCCAGCTTCTCCAGCATGGGGATGATCTCGCGCAGGAAGGGCGTCTCGTTGTGCAGCAAGGACAGGGCGTTGAGCTCGATATACTCGGCCCCGGCCTCGATCTGGGTCTGGGCCTCCTTGCGGATGAACTCGAAGTCCTTCTTGTTCATGCGGTCGAGGACCTTCTTGTTGGCCGAGTTGAGCTTGTTGCCGACTATGGTTGTCATGTTTTTTCCCGCTTTGCCGAAGTCCAGTTTTTCAAACATTGAAAAAATCTTTCAGGACCGCGACCGTCCCCTCCTGGTCGATGTGGCGCACGTCGATGCCCCGGCGTTGCGCCGCAGGCACGTCCACGGCGTCGGTCGCGCCGATGGTGACGATCAGTTTCAGGCCGGTGGCCGCGGCGAGGTGCGACGCGCTCACCACGGGGGAGCCCCCGCAGACCAGGGCGTCGGCGCCGTTGATCTCGGCCAGCAGTTGTTCGGGGCTGAGGCCGGGCTTGGCGTTGATCTCGAATTCCGGGATCTCGTTCAGCTGGTCGACCGCCTCGGGGCCCAGGGGGAAGGTGATCAGGATGCGGATCATGGCCGCGCGGGTCCATGGCTGCCCGCGTTTTCGCAAAAAAGGGTGGATCGGACCTGGATCGAGGTATTCAGGAATAGAAAAACCGTCTTTCCGTCCAAAAAATGCCTCCCGTTTCAATACCGGGAGAAAGAATAGCAGATTTTTGCCTTCCTGTCAACCGTGATGGCGGAAAACCTTTTCCCAGAGCGGCTTTCAGCGCCCTGCCCGGGCCAGGGCGCTGCCAGTTCAGCTTACTTGTTGTCCTTGGCGAATTGCGCCATGAACTTCACCAGGGCCTGGACCCCGTCCAGTCCCATGGCGTTGTAGATGGACGCCCGGCAGCCGCCGACGCTGCGATGGCCTTTCAGGCCGATGAAGCCGGCTTTCTTGGCCTCGTTGATGAATTTTTCCTCCAGCTCCTCGGAGGGCAGGCGGAAGGTGACGTTCATCCTCGAGCGGTCCTTGATATTGGCCGTGCCCTTGTAGTAGCCGTCGCTGTGGTCTATGGCGTCGTAGATGGCCTTGGCCTTCTGTTCGTTGATCGTTTCGATCGCCGCCAGCCCGCCCAGGCCCTCGATCCAGTCCATGACCAGCTTGATGATGTAGATGGCGAAGCAGGGCGGCGTGTTGTAGAGCGATTTTTCCTTGGCGTGGGTCTTGTAGCTGAGCATGGTGGTCAGGCCGTCGGCGCAGCTTTCCAGCAGGTCGTTGCGCATGATGACCAGCGTCACGCCGGACGGGCCGATGTTTTTCTGGGCGCCGGCGTAAATCATGCCGACATCCTTGAAGTCGATGCGGCGGCTGAAGATGTCCGACGACATGTCGATGATCAGCGGCAGGCCGTTGGTATCGGGGAACGTGGTCCACTGGATGCCGCCGATGGTCTCGTTGGAGGTGACGTGGACGTATTTGGCGTCGGGGGAGAAGCCGAATTTTTCGGGGATGTAGGAAAAGCTCTTGTCTTCGGAGGAGGCGGCGACGTTCACCGTGCCGAACAGCTTGGCTTCCTTGATGGCTTTCTTGGCCCATTCGCCGGTGTGCACGTAGTCGGCTTTGCCGCCCTTGAGCAGGTTCATGGGGATCATGCCGAACTGCAGGCTGGCGCCGCCCTGCAGGAACAAGACGGTGAAGTTCTCCGGCACGCCGAGCAGGGAGCGGATCTTGGCCTCGGCGGTGGTGATCACCGCGTCGAAGTCCTTGGAGCGGTGGCTGATCTCCAGGATCGAGAGGCCGATGCCGTTGAAGTCCAGCAGCTCGTCCTGGGCCTTCTTCATCACTTCCTGGGGCAGGATCGCCGGGCCGGCGTAGAAATTATACTTTTTAGCCATGGTTTTCGAAACCTCCTGTTTTTGTATTGAATGAAAATGGATTCTACTCCGC
>CAVSZS010000007.1:0-123922 GCA_963732485.1 Candidatus Aminicenantota bacterium | reverse complement strand
TGAAGTCCATTAACTTTGCGGAGCCCCTCAGAAGTGTCTTTTTGTAAACCCGCTGACAATCCTCATCAAACTCACATGCAAGGACACATTTGCCGCCTATGCGATGCAAGGCATGATGAAATCCCCCGATGCCTGCAAACAAGTCAATAAAAGTGAATGACCTTTTATTTTTAATTTTTTAATTTTTTCATTTGAAATGAAACTATATCCTTTTAAATACGCGCATCTCCCCATTTACCGAGACAGCATACCCTGCATCTACCCATGCCCGAGATTGAGTATGGCCACTTTCAGGGGAATTTGACCACCACGAACTTATTGTGGAACTTGCCGGCAATTTAAATCCACAAATATCCTCAATTTGTGCAACAGAAAGACAAATCAAACTATTTTTGCTATGAACTAGATAATCTTGTAAAGGCTTATATCGAAATGCCATTATAATGTGATCTCCAATAAGTTAAATGCACTTTTTATATATCATTTGCAGGAAACTCAGTCAAGAAAGTAATGTGGAATTGCCAATAATAAAATCAAATTCTTTTCCCACACAAATTGGGGGCTTATATTCAATAAATGTTCTTGACAGAATCATTCTTCAATTCCATCCGACGCCGCCGGCAGCTCCAGCGCCTTGACCGGCTGGATCGCCTTGCCGCCGATGCCCCGGATCGAGCCGTACATATCGATGGTGTTGTCGATCACCTTTTTGATCTGCTTTTCGCGCTCCTTCCATATCTTCTGCATGGCCCGCTTCTCGCTCTCCATGTCGGCCTGCAGGGTGGAGAACCCCTCCACGATGGCCTCGACCCGCTGGCGGAACTCGTCGCCGACAAGGTAATCGTAGAGCAGCCCCATCTTGTCACTCCTGTTCTCCTGGGTCGAGCGGGCGGCGTGCTCCCGGACCATCATCTCCCTGAGGATGAAGGCGATGCTGCCGGCGTCGTGAAAAGCTGCAGATCCATACTCCCGCCCTGTTGCCGAAGCGCCCGATGTCCCGGGGCAGCGACTCGGTCACGATCACGGCCAGGGCCGCCCCGTGCTCGCGGAGGTCCGCCTTCGCCTTGTCGATCCAGGCGTCGCTGAAAGCCTTGGTGCGCTTGCTCTCCCAGACGATCTTCCCGCACTCCTGCTGCCTCTCGTTCCTGACAGCCTGCACCAGGTCGGCCCCCTGGCCCCCTTGGCCACGTCCTCGACCAGGTCGAAGGGGAAAGCCCGCTCCAGCAGCTCCTTCAGTGCCTCCTCCTGGACCTCGCCCTGGGTCTGCATCGAGCCCTGCCCGGCCTTGCGCTGCATCTCCTCGATCAGCTTCTTCTGGTCCTCCAGCTTCTTTTCCAGTTCCCTGGCCTTCATGGAGTGCTTCTCCTGCTCTTCCTTCCGGATCTCCTCCTCGAGCTCGCCCTTCTTCTCGAGCAACTTTTTCTCGAGTTCCTTTCGCGTCTCCTCCTGCTTCTCGCTGAAGACCTTGGACTGCCGCTTGAGCTTCTCCTCATATTCGCCCTTGACCTTCTCCAGGACATGGTCGTGCAGCGCGCCCTCGACCGGAAACTCGAACCCGCAGTTCGGGCACTTGATGCTCGTTTCAGCTTGCTTTTCCTTCATTTCGCTCCCCCCTTGCTTATTTTTCACCAACAGGCGGCTCACACCCTGAACTTGTTCCCAAACAACCGGCACTCCTTCCTCCTGATCATTGTGCCTTCCTCATCCATTTTTAGGAAATAGTCGGGTTCCCCGAGGCCGGCAAGCTCGAAGGGATTGGCAAGGATCACGACCTGGCAGCCGAGGCACTGCAAATAGGCGACAATTCCCTGGCGCAGTTCATGATCGAGCCGGCCGAATGGAGAATCGAGCACAAGCGGCAGGTCGAAGCGCAGCGACCCCCTCGCGGCGAAAACCATCGCGTACCGGAGACACTGCCTTTCACTTCCTGCCATGGTCTAGGGTCCATGTCGCGGTGCGCCCGGGCCTTCCAGGGTTTGTGCTCCAGCAGCGCCATGAATATCCTTCCTGCCGCCCGGCCGGATCCCCCGGGCTCAATGCCCGCGGGAATCGCATCATCCACCCCGGGGATCTCCCTCCCCGGCGAGGAACACGAGCCGGTAAAGCCCGGAGAAACCCGCGCTCCCCTCGTATTTCAACTCCAGGCCCCGAACTCCGCCATGGACCGGAATATAGTCGTTTTTCCCGCCCCTCCGCCTCCGGCGATGAGCGTCATGGCTGGACCGAATTCGAGCAGTTGGATCCCTCAAAAGGACCGAGATCCCTCCAGCCTCATGCTAACGAACCTGACTTTTGATGCGGTTCCCATGCTCCTCCTGCTCAATAGAGGCATTATGGATCTTCTGCCCTGTCAAATGATGACATGGATGCAAAGAATGCCTGAACCATGGAATTTTGACGAACTCCATGTGTTGGTGATGACGAGGGGGACAAGATATCGTAAAATTTGAGATAAAAGATGAGTATGACCTGAATGAACCCGCCCTCCTTTAAAATGAGCATTCTTTACACCCACCCTGTCATCAATTGAGGGGGCATGTGATATACAATAAGAAGATGAATAGAACCATGAGAAAATCAAACAGGAATCATTTCATTAGCGGTTGGCGATTCCAGGCTGCGAATCCCTGCCGTTAAATCCGCGGGAAAAACCTCCAGGGCGGTATCATGACCGGGCTGGGCGTGGTCAAGTTCTGGATAACCCCGGACAGCAAAACGTTTTTCGTCGAGAACACCCACATCCTGGCGGTGCTCAAAGATCCGCAGCTCTTCGGCTATAAAGGAGTCGAGGAACTATGGAAGAGATTTGACGCCAACGGCGAGAAGAGGGGCAGCGAAGGTGAAACCCGGGCGGAGATCCTCTCCGAGCTCATGGCCAGGGGGTTCATGCGGGTGCGCAGCGACCGGAACCGGGGCAGGCTCGTCATCAACTGCACGAGGACCGGCGGGGCCGAGATGGGCCGGGCGAACAAGTTCCTGAAAAAGCTCGCCGCCGGGTCGAGGTTCCCGGTCTGCGGCAAGGAGGCGCCGGAGAACAGTATCCCCGTAAGCAGGTTCGATGCCAGGAGCGTGGTCCAGTTCGTGGATTTCTCCGATGGGCGCGTCCTGCTCCGGTCGCCCATGTCCTGGCTGCTGGGCAACAGCAGGAGGACGATGCGCCCCGTTTTCAGGAGCGGCAAATGAAGGAAAATGGTCAAAATGCCGCAATATGAACTGATCCCGCTCAAGCAATTGATCGTTGAACTGAACCCGCATCATGAGGCATGAGAATATTTTTGCATAAAGGAGTGACATTAATGCATGTCAAGTGTATCCTGGTAATTGGGGTTGTTAAATGAAAGCGATGTTTTTTCATGGGCTGTTGTCGACGCCGGAAACTTCCAGGACCGCGAAGGCGGTCAAGGATTTCCTCGCCCAAAAGGACGTTGAGGTCATTGTCCCCGATTACAAGCCGCAGACCCGCCCCTACGATGAAATTGACGCCTATTTAAAGGAGGAAGTGCAAAAACTTCTGGACCGCAAGGACGAGGTCATGCTTATCGGCATTTCGCTGGGCGGGTATTGGGCCTATAAAATGGCCAACGAACTTCAGAAGTGTCGAGCATTGCATCCTGATCAATCCCTCGCTGGATTATTACGGCAAGCCCGTTGAGGACAAGGGAGAGGTCCTGCTGACCATCATCACGAACGCGGACGATGACGTGGTGGACAATCGGGAAACGCAAAAGAAATTCAAAAGCCGTGCCGAATGCGTTGAATTCCCTTCAGGCGGTCATCGGCCTACGAACATGGACCAGATCCTGCCCCTTATCGAGAAGTGCCTCTACACAATTAATTTGTAATAATCAGACCGATCCAGTTCTGCTGCCTTTGGCCAAGGGCTTCTTTCTTCTCCTACGCCTTCCGCCTTCCGCCCTCGCCTTACGCCGAGTTCCAAGGAACCTGGCCATCACTTCTTTCCTTTTACCTTCAGAGGATCTTCAAAATAAAACTTCCTTCCCTCTCTCCTTTTGATACAGACAGGGATTTATAATCATTCCAGACGCAAAAATGACGAAAAAAATTGCTAATGGCAAAAATTGTTGCCGCATCGGGGAAAGCCAAGCCTTGACAAGCACCATAAAATCTGCTATAATGCAGTCGATGAACGTGATTTTTAGCGTCCGGAACGAAAAAATCCCCCGACGGAAACAGAAATACGCGACCAGTCCGTCCCGGGAGATCGTTGAGGCGCAATTCGCGGCCCGAAGCGGTCGCGAAACCCAAAAAGCGGGAGGCGGCCTTCCACTAGGCGCTGTTCCCGCCTTTAAAAAGATCGAAAATAACCAGCGGGAGAAGTGCGCCCGAAAACCACTCCCCTGCGAAAAGAGAGAAAAGGAGGTTAAACGATGAAAAAACAAGATAAAAAGACGGCAGAAAGCGCTGAAACGGCAGGAAAAGCGAAAAAAAAGCCTTTCCCGGTCACCCGGGCCAGGGCCCTGCGCCGGCTGGGGAGGCAGAAGGGGCTGCTGAAGGGCAAGGTCAACTCCCCCCTCCTGGAGTGGATCGGCCGGAGCCTGGGCCTGGAACGCCGGCTGGCCGCCGCCTACATAGCCCTCTTCGCCGAGGCCCTCGACCACAACGGCATGGCGATCGTCGACGCGGTCGCCGAGACGCACAAGCTCGGGGCCGAGGCGCGGCTCGGGCTCGTCGCCGCGGCCGAGAAGCTCGTGGAGGCCGGATTGGCAGTGCCCCGGAAAGGGGGATCACCCTCCGTGCTCCACGGCCCCACCCTCCACCTCGATGCCGTCGCTTTCTTGAACGTGCTGCACAAGAGGAACGAGGAGGAGATCGATTACTCCGACCCGCTGGCGGTCGTCGGCGAGGCCGAGAAGCTGCTCCCCCTGGTGTCGCGCCGCGAGGTGTCGCAGCGGGCGTTCTTCGCCCGCCTGGCGCGCCTGGCGGAGCGGAGCGAAGGGCAGAACATCCTGGGGACCTGGCTCAAGGGGGCGCCGCCTGTCGAGCTGGCGCTCTTCTTTACCGCCGCGGCCATGGCGGCCAACTACGGCCGGCCCTGCGACGTGGACGAACTTTTGCACGACTGCCAGCTCTCCATGGCGGAGAAAGGGGAGGCGTTGCGGCTCCTCGGCAGCGGCAGGGCGCTGCTCAGCAGGCGCCGCCTGGTCAGGTTCGGCAAGAGCCCGATCAGCGACTGCCTCTCCTTCAGCCTTTCGAAAAGGGCGACCAGCAAGCTGTTCCCCAAGCTGCGCAACCCCGGCGCAGCCGACGACGAGGAGAAAGGCAAAGTCACGGGGCTCCTCCCCTGCCCCGACAGGCGCAGGGAGCTGTTCCTGCCCCCCGCCCTGGCCGGCGACCTCGCCGCCCTGGAGCGCGCCTGCTCGGCCGTCGGCTTCGGCCGCTTCCAGGCCAGGGTGAGCAAGTCGGGGCTGCCGCCGGGGCTGACCGTGCTGCTGCACGGCGCCCCCGGTACGGGGAAAACCGTGGCCGCTCTCAACCTGGCCCACGCCGGCGGACGGCCGGTGCTCCAGGTCGACATGAGCCAGGTGCGCGACAAGTACGTGGGCGAGAGCGAGAAGAACGTCAGCGCCGTGTTCAGGCGCTGGCGCGAGTACCGCAAAAAGGACGGCCCGGCGCCGCTGCTGCTGCTCAACGAGGCCGACGCCCTGGTCGGCCGCCGCGTGGCCGTGGGCCACAGCGTCGACCAGATGCACAACATCATGCAGAACGTCCTGCTCGAGGAACTGGAGCGCTTCGACGGCATCCTGGTGGCCACCACCAACCTGCTCGACAACATCGACGCCGCCTTCGACCGCCGCTTCCTGTTCAAGCTGCGCTTCGACCCGCCCGGGCCGGTCGAGCGCCTGGAGCATCTGGCGCAGCCGCATGCCCGAGCTGCCGGCCGCCTGGGCCGGGTCGCTGTCCGCCCGCCCCCTCACCGGCGCCCAGATCGAGAACGTCGCCCGCCGGGCGGCGCTGGAATGGGCGCTGGGCAAACGGCCCAAGCTGGCCGGGCTGGAGGCCATGGCCGCTGCCGAGGGCTCGTTCCGCGCCGTCAGGCAGGGTCCATGTCGACGGCTTCGCGCCGCGGGAGCGCGGCAGGGAGGCGTCATGACCCACGCGACCGGGGAAATGGCATATAATGAGACATGAAATGAGCATGATAAAAAATCTCATAAACTGGATTTGGGGCTGGAGCCTTTTCGCCGAGGCATATTTCTGGCAATTCCTGCTGAACCGTCTCCCGGAAGGGAGAATCCAGGCGTGGATGGCAGCCCGCTCTTTCCGGACGGCGATCGCCGGGGCCGAGCTGCTGACCGACCATACCTTTCTCGACTGGCTGGAGCAGCAAGGCAAAAAAGATGAGGCAAACTAATAACTCCTGATGCCGGGCAAAACCAGGGAGGAAAATAAATGGCCAACATGATCGACAACCAACTTGGAGGTCCGCGGCCCCGAGGCGGCGGTGGACGGAGTTCGTCAGGAAGGCGATGGACAGCGGCGAACCCGACCTTCTCGTTGCCTGCGACGCTTGTGGGGACGATGTCCTGCAGCACCAGCACAAGGAAAAGCTGCGGCCCGGCCTGTACGACATCGAGGGCGAGGCGCGGCACCTTTACTATTTCCGGACCAAGTGGCGGCCCCCCATCGAGCTTATCGACCGCCTGTCCAGGCAGTACCCGGATTTGCACTTCGCCCTGCACTATTTCGACCTGAACGGCTCCTGCTACGGCGACTTCGAGGTCAGGAACGGGGCCGTCCGGATCCAGAAAACAGGACGCTCGACGAGATCTCGGCGTACGAGCAGAGAAAGATCGACGGCAGCCTGAATTGACCGGGACCGGGGAGGACGCAAAATGATTGACCGGGAAACAAAAAAGGAAAAGGCGCGGCGCCGGCAGGCGCTGATGAACAAGGCCAGGCTATACCTCATCTTGCACGGGGTGTCGTCGCCGCGCGAGCTGGGCAGCTGCCCGCTGGGCGATAAGTGCCGCTATTTCCGGGGCGAGGGCATCCGCTGCCGCAGGCAGCGCCTCAACGCCAATAACCGTATCTATGCCGTTTTCGAAAAGGGAACGCAGGTCATTGCCGTCGTCAACTCCAAACAAAGCAAAAAATTCGCCAGCCGCCTCTGCGCCTCGGGACTGGTGCCGGAAGAGAGCGCCATTTGAGAAAAGTTTCCAGGCACATTTTAAAATTGAGAAATCGAATATGGGCCAAGATGCTTTCCATTGAATGTATTTTATTATGCCATATGGAAGCAATCATCCCAGCCGAGATCCTGAAGAAGAAGTGTATCGATCGTGCAACTTATCTATGTGTTGCCGCAGACGCTATTCGAAATTCTATCGCGTAGCTGCAAACATCCCCGGGGAAACTGGGGACGGTGCTTGACTTTGTTACTTTAGCCATCATTTTGCTCCAAGCCGTTTTCTGGCATCCATATACAGTTTCCCCAGCGAATTTTGCCTGATGGCTGAGAATTCGGGCAATTGCGCGATCTCCCTGTAGGTGAGCCCCGCCAACTCTTTCAATCGCGCTAACAGCTCCCCCCCACAAGCGCCCGCCGTCCGTATCCTAAAAACATATAAACAAGCATCGTCCCTCAAAGTCCCAGTTCTTAATTGAATGCCTAATATCGAGACCTGACCCCGATATTTCCCCTAATGAAAAGCTTGTCGTATTCGAGATCAAGATTATTTAAAACTCGCTACAGTGCGCAGAGCCATGAAAAGATCTCTGTAGAGGCGATTGAAATGTTTAGCAACTTCTTTAGGAGCCCTTTGGATAAATTATTTGCGGAGTCATGTAATCAGCTCCATTATCATCATCCATATTGAATACAAATATCTTCCCGCTATACTTCGCTCCAATCAGTCTGGAAATTCCGTTTTCAACATCCAACTTCAAATAAACCCAGGTTAGCTTTGAAATGTCAAACTCACCTTGGTATTTGATGTCGATGTGTCCACAACCACCATGGACATGAATCCATGAATAAAGGTAATAATCATTTTTCCTCATTGGCTTCCAATTTGGTCTCCAAGAACCACCCCATTCCTGATTCATTATTTCCTTTATCGTGAATATTTCTTCATCAATATCATCTTTATTTATTTCTTTGCCATCAATGTCAATCTCAAAATTTGCATTTGCCTCATATGTTCTGTTTTGGAAGATATCTTGCGGCAATAATTCATCAACTCGGCCATAAGTCTCCAAAGTTGTTCCTTCTTTATCAACCACGGCTATATTGCCCCAGGAATCATCAAGAATAAGCTCAACATCATCGTATAGGACCTTCATCACTTCTAGCCAATCACTGGAGAGGTTACCATTCAATCTTTTTGCAGCTTCTTTAGTGATTGTTCCTATATATTCTTCGATTCCCCCACCAAAGCTTAGACTTATCTCTTTGTTTTTGATTTCCTTGGATTCAGATTCGGGATTGGTAGTTTTTTGCCTTTTTTTGCCAGATTCCGCAACTGATTTGACTTTTGCAGTTTTTTGGACAGTTTTTGACTTATGCTCGGCGGTTATTGGAGCTTTGGCTCCCGACTTTCCGTATTTCTTAAGCCATTGATCAAGTGCAATAGCAGTGATACCGAGTTTGCTGGCCTTGGTCAGCTTAGAGTTGGAGCTAGCGGGATCAGGCCGCAACCAGGATCGATAAGTTGGTCGACACATCATCGACTGGTTGAAGCCCCTGCTTTATAGCAAGATTCTCGTAGTAAGTCCTCTTCTCTGGCATCTTACCCGTGAAACAGATCGTGGAAAGCGGTTTACCTTTCACAGTCTTCTTGGCTGATGGCTTTGTCATTACATCCTCCTTTTTGATTTTGGATCCCTTCTTTCTGTTTCTCAAATTCTTAATGATCCCTCTCTCAGTTATTTCCCAATATAGTGCCTGATAGAATCGATTATATCATCACTTACACATTGAGGAAATGGAATCTATTCTAAGGATCAATTTAGGATAAAAGTTGTTTGTTGAACATAACTCCTTACAATAAGTCTTGGCCGGTTCTCCATTTTATTAAACTAATCTTTGTTTTTGTTGCAATTTTATGGATAATCCTGTATTAAAACAAACCATAAAGGAATATAGATGATCGAAAACAGCTGCTTTTTGAATTGCTCGATAGGGGAAATAAAGCAAATGAAAGGTCAGGACGGAATCATTTTTTTTCATAGGGGGCAAGGCTATGAATGACACCGCTGAAAAACTATATAATGACATTCGTGTTTGTACACATTGCTCATTTAATGACTATTCTATGGGACAAAAACAGGAAAGAAACGGCGATTTTAATAAAGTCAGCAGAAGAATCGATGCCGTCGATCTTAGCTCAAAGGTTGTTGTGATTTCTGAAGCGCTCGCTGAAAAAGGATTACGAAAATCAGGTGTAAGTTTTTTCGAGACGGATGGATCTTTTCTTGATTCCGGGAAAAGGCTAGAATCATTCTTGAATGCTTTCGGGTATTCTTTGAAACCACCCAGGAATGTTACTCTCGACTCCTGTGCCCCAATAAAAATGGTCTCAGATGGTCTACGCTCAGTTTATTGTACTGAAACTGTACAGTGTTTTCCCGGCAGGAACAAAAAAGGAAAGATGATAAACCCTTCCTCCAATGGAAGCGCAGTTAAGAATTGCCTTATTTTTTTGAAACGAGAATTGTTGATCACAACCCCTCAGCTTATTCTATTGCATGGACGAGTTGCATGGGAAAGTTTCTACAAAGAGTTCCTTCCAGAAGAATGGCGCAGGCTAAATAATAAAGTTGGAAAAATGGGAGGACTATTCAAAAATCATATGAACGTTTTTTTTCAGAGTCATTCCACCCCGATTGCAATCCCAAGGATAACAATAGATTTGTGCGGGACTAAGAAAAATGTCAGCATTCTTCCTATCTTCCATTCCTCCAGCGGAAGCGGATGCAAACGATCTTTTGATGAATTGAGCACAAATCAAGAACTCATCAGAAATATCAAATCGATCATCTCGGAAAAGTAAATGGAGGATACATGCAGATGATTTCAAAAGTCTTGATTGAAATGAAGAAATCCTTGTTGCCGGTCGATAACATGTATAAGCTCATCAACCTCAACAAAAAAAAAGCCTATGGCATTTTAGCGATACTGGGTGGCAAACACTCCTATGTGGCTAAAAATATATGGAGGGGGAATTTCGTTAAAACCGGTGACTGCACGTATCAGTATTGTCACTGCATGACTTCTCTGGCTTACTATTGTTTTAACGAGAAGGACAAGCTTGTCCCAATGCTTGTTCGGAATCCAGAGTTAGATATTAACCACTTTTTTCTGGTTTTGAGGAAAAATGGGAAATCATACATTATTGATCTGACTCTCGATCAATTTCTAAAAAAGAATGGCGGTCAAATGAAAGACGCAAAGGAGTTTCCATACGAATTAGCAATAGAACTGAACGGGACGGGATGGAATAACTTGAAAAACAGTAAGAAAAAAATGGGGTTCAGAAAAGATTTCATGAATTTGTATAAAAACTCATCATTAAATCAAATAAATCAAGCGTCCAAAATTTAAACAACAAGCACGAAGAAGCATGGCCAAATAAAGTAGTCCGGATCAATTGTTGGCAAAAAAGACAAAGTACCGTTACGCTTCATCGCGGTATACTAGCAGCAGTTCGAAATGCTGATTAGCAAAGAGGATTATTATTTAGCCACTCATCATTGCAGGATGATCCCAACATAATTGATCCGAGCAAGTTAAATCTGATTATGGCTGATTCGGTCAACCGGAAAACTATTGAAATAGTTACTCCATCGTGGTTTTGTTTTTTAATTTTTCCCAATTATCTACTACCAATATCTTCTTTCATTACCATTGTATTAGTTATTAGTCCATCCGGCTCTTGAAGAACCTTTCGGTCTCCTTGTCCTGAAAATAAACGTAACACCCCTTGAGGCCGCGGGATAAAAGGACCCGATAAGTGTTTTTCACCAGGTTCAGGAAATTATCTTTGCTCTTTTTTACGACCGAATCAGCCGATATGGTCTTGTCGCCGATCCAGTTCTGGGTGTCGAAAGAATAACGCAGGTCTTTGCCGAAGATCACCCCGACATAGTCGAATTCGAAGCCCTGGGCGGTGTAGATGCAGCCGACCTGCTCCATGCCGCCGGGATCGTTGGCCCAGAGGGTGGCCTTCGGGATACCTTTGGCCAGATGCCTGGCTTCGGGCCTGGCATTCCATGGCCGGCGGAAATCATCAATAACCACATCGTCAGCCAGCGTCCCATCACGTCGGGTTTCAGACCAGGGCCAGCAGAATCCAGCAGCCAGCCGGGCGCTGAAGCCTTCGGCTGCCTTGGCGCGGATCGCCTGGTCCAGTTCAGCAGGTGATGAAAAAACCTTGAAATCGAATTCTTCTTCCCTGGTGTTCCAAAGCACATTGGCCGTTCGGTGAATACCGAGGGTGTTCTCGATCCAGGCGATGAATCCCTGCGAACCGGCGCAGCGAAACTGGATGTCGAGGGTGAATTCCTCGATATTGGTTTTCAGATCGTTGCCGGCCTTGATGATATAGTCGGTGGAGCCGATCTCTCCGGGCCGCACCACCTGGTCGTCGTCAATGAAAAAGACGCCGACCCTCGCTGCTTTGAGGAGTTCGTTGACCTGGGGCTGGTCCGACTTTTTCTGGAAGCGGGTGTTGCTGGTTTCGCGGATGCGGTGCGATTCGTCACAGATCAGCACATCGACTTCATCTCGCTGGGCATCCGCATAGCTGTTGAAATACTTGAACTGCACGCTGCCCCGGCGGCCGATCACGTTGCGCAGGGTCTCGGTAAAAGCCCGCGAGCCGGTGGCATAATGGGCGTTGTAGCCCTTGCGCAGCAATTCGGCCATCAGATTGATGGCGATCACCGATTTTCCGGTTCCCGGCCCGCCGCGGACGATGATCACGTACTTCTGCCGCTTGTGAAACCCGTGCTCCACGATGCCCATGATCTTGTCGTACACCACCCGCTGCTCGTCCAGGAGGACATATTCGGCCTTGCCGTCGATCACCCCGGCCACATGCTCCATCAGCTTCTTGCTGGGCCGGTACTTGCTTTCCTCCACCCGCTGCAGCACTTCCATGCCCTGGCCGCGATCAAGTCGCTGCCCGAGATATTCGCAAATATGATCGAAATCGTCGGCCGTGAAAACCGGGGAGGACGCCATGATGGACGTGAATTTCGGGGCAAAAAGGACATCGTCCTTTTCGGAAGTGTAATTATGCAGATAAGCGCACGAATTGAGCACAACCGGATTTTTGCCTTCATAAAATGCCGTATGCGTGTCCTGCAGATATTGCTTGTAATAAGAAACCTGGGCTGACGGATGCAGCACGTCCCTGTGCCCGCGGCCGAGCATGGGTCGACAATTCGTTATCCCCCACCGCCTCCTGGCATTTGCTCCATTGCTTCAATTCAACGATCACCGCATTGTCCGAACCGTCCTTGTTTCTGCCGCAGACCATGCAATCGAGCCTTTTGGAGCTCAAGGGCAGCTGGTATTCCAGCAATATGCCGTGATCGGTCAAGCCGCTGTGCTGGATGACGTCCTTCATCCTGACCAATGAATTGTTCCAGGAATGGACCTCGGAATCGGAAGGATTGTAGCGGAAATAATCAAAAAAAGAACGGCGCAATTTTTCGGCGATCTGGTTGCGGACGGTATCTTCGATGAAATTTTTGGAAGTCCCGGCGTACAGCCTCATTTCAGCTCGGTGTATTTCTTGGCCGATCCCTTGGCCTTGTCCACCGGATAGCGCGTTTCATTATGGCGGATCTTGTCCAGGATCGCTTTTTCGATGTCCACGCCGGTCTCATGGGCGAAAAGCATGGAAAATATCAAAATGTCGGCGATCTCCGCTGCCAGCTTCTCCTTTTTTTCTTTGGTTATCTTTCTCGATTCTTCCGGTGTTTTCCAGAGGAAATGCTCCAGCAGTTCGCCGGATTCGATGGCAATGGCTTCGGCCAGGTTCTTGGGATCATGAAACTGCGCCCAATCGCGCTTGTCGCGGAATTTCAGGATCTCTTTCATCAATCCGTCGAACTTCTTTTGATTCATGGCGAATCCTTTTATATATCTCTCATTCCCGCATTGCGGATAGGAATATTTATCATAGAGGCTGACGCCAAAATTGTCAAATCCCGAACTATGTTCGATTGTAAAAGTGTTGAGTTAATAAACAGTCAAATATATTGAAGTTGATTAAAGGCGCCTTCAACCCTATTAGCAGTGCAGATCAATCAACCTCCCATCAGTACACGCATATACTCGTTAACTGTACGTCATGGTTAAAAAGCGCCAACTAAGATAGCTATATAATATTCCCTTATTTTTTTAACAAGCCTGTTAATTTTGTAAGGTCATAACTCAATCCCCATCTCAATTGAGAACGTAACTCGTTCTCCGGATTATTGGAACCTGACTCTTTTGCCCAAAAAATTCCACCAAAAACAGAAATTAAATCAGTTTGAAATCCGATTTTTTCTAAAAACAATAGTTTCGGAATATTCCATCCCAAACCAACTCCGATTGAATCAAAAGGAGTTTTTGAGAATTGCATCATTAACTTCAAAAAGGGAGGTTTGAAATTAACTTTTCTTATAACATCTATAAATTGAATATTAACTCCTAAATAAATAGATTTCGGAGTGTCCGCTGGTTTGACGGTTAAACCCTCATCTTTAGTCCCGACGAATTTTGCGTCTTCCAAAACACCAATCGGAACATCCGCTGAAAGAGATAAATGCTCGCTGCTCCCTGTGATCAGCTCAATAAACAATCCTTCTCCCGCTCCTTTTTCCTCAATATCCTTACCCGCTTCCTTTGGGTTGCGGGGCAATTCCCTAGAAACTGTCACACCGGTAGTGGAATTCAATTCTCCAGAGTAATCTCCGGAAATCGTGATGTTGATTTTCATTTTTCCCCTGGTTTTCTTTAAGATATATTCTTTAAATGATACTTGCTTGGAAGCCTCAGCTGTTTTTGCCAGGGAAATATTTTGAAACAATGTTTTTATATCTTCAGTGATTTTACTTTCTCTACTTTCTTCCAATATATTTATTTTTTTTATGCTTATAGATTTATTGTGCAGAACAGTAACGATCAGTTTTTGATTTTTTCTTGATATCCATCGGTCACACCCAGCAGCTTCTACTTCACGGAATTTTTTGTAACACTTTTCTAATTCCGTCCAGCTCACTTCAGCAATCGGCTTTCTAATTTCGTCAAGGAATTCCTGAACAAATCCCGTTTTTTGGGAAAAATAGATCTTTGCCGGGAGGGTTTCAGAAAGTTTCGTCAAATCAAACACAATTACAGCCTTCGGTTGAATGACTTCCTCTGCGAAAGCCAATGAAGTTACCCCCCATAAAACAGCCAGCAAGATAAATACCATTAGCGCATTTTTCATGTTTTCTCCTTTTTTATTATTTTATACGGACACCCTTCCAATTCGTCTTCCAATTTGGACACAAGCGATCTAACTGCTTTGATATTTCCTTAATCGGAAGAATTGCCTCGTGATATTTCCATCCCGGCACATATGATCCGCTATCATCGGATCCATTAAATAATATCCCAATGACACCTTCTTTCCTTTTTAGGTATAATGGAGACCCAGAGTTGCCATGGGATGTACTGCAATTAACACCGATCGTCGGCATATTGTTCCATTTGGTACTAAAGTTATAATAAAGTTTCTCCCCTGCAGCTGTTTTTACTTCCCGGTAACTATTCTCAAATTCACGCAGCGCTTCTTTACAGATTCTTTTATTATCCAGAAACTCGGCCTTAATCCGAAGTTCAAGCTCAGTGTACGTGCTCTCATTTATTTCAAATGGCCAATACACATAGGAATTGTCATGAACTTTCTTACGTTCACCATTTGGATATCCCACCACATAAACGGCATCATCCAATAGAATTGTCTGATCGATTGCGATTGACTGGATTGGCCAGTTGTTCTCCGGGATATTTCCCTGATGCATTACGTCCTACTTCGAGAATCTCAAAATCCATTCTCTGCTTCAAGACATTGATTTCATCACCTTCGGCAACTATTTTCAGCACAGGATATTCATCCAGGATTTTTGTGGAACCATCCGAATTTTCCTCATAACCAAACTTCACGACTAGGTCATTTAAGTGAATTACGTTTTTTGTACAATGCAAACAAGTTAGAATTTTATTATCTGCGATTAAAACTCCGCTACATAAGGCACTACTGTCTGTTTTTCTAAAAATTGCAGCCGATCCCCTGGAATGATCATATATTTCTTGATAAACTCCAGGGATGTAATTATCCGCTTTTAGGTAATACGCTTTCCTCGAATACATTTCTTGCCGCACAATCGCCCATTTGTAGGCTTCGACTAACGATTCCATTTCAGCCGTATTTTTTCTATCTCGAGAAGCAACACGATAGCTTATTTTAATTTCATTTATTATCTTATCACCATTCTCTAGGAATGCCTTAACAGGATCGGCTACATTCTTATCAAGATTTTCCAACTCATTAAAAAGAAAGTTTAAACGCTGATATTTTTCTTCAGGAAGTGATTCGATTTTTTCACCTAACGCTTCATGATAAATTGATTTGACATCTGTATATTTCGATTTTATTCTTTGTGATTTTCCCCTTGAATTCAGCGGGAATATTCAAAAATTGCTTTGGGAAATCCCTGCGATCATTGAACTTGACATTTCTGGCAAGAGCTTGAGTCATCATTATATTCATCTGTCGGAATCAATTGGTTTGACTACTCCAGATAAATATATTTTCCCATCTTGAATCACAAAGGACTTAACTAGAAAAATAGATAAAATAAGAACTACAATAACAATCAAAACCAATAATAAATATCTATATTTAAACATTCTTTACTTTAGTTAAATAATTTTCCATAAATCACCTTCCTAAGCTTTTCTTTTTTCAATACCGTATTTGCATTTACCATAATTTCACTAAACTATTTTCAAGTCTCCCCCTTAAAACAAAACACAGATTTTGCATTTAATCTCTCACTATTCGAAATCTTATTCCACATGTCGCGACATCTCTCTTAACATCCCGCATTGCGGTTGACATGAGACATCATAGGAAAGGAGGAGAGTATTGTCAAATTTAGCTTGCAGAATGAGTGATAGTGGTAGTGATAGTGGCAGTAAAGAATAAAGACAAAGGTAAAAGGCGAAAGGCAAAAGGCAAAGTGAAGAAAACAGCATCCGGTAAGGTAGAGGCATTAACTCGCCGGGTCGGCCTTATGGCGCTACTCACTTGTCGGTTTCGTCAGACTTTGAACCCGATCTTTGCGCGGCTTCCTGGAAGGTGCGAGACATTAACTGCCGGATAGCGTCGAAGACAACCTTGAACTGGGAATCGTACTTTTTCTCCAGGTCCTTGAGCTGGCGGGCCAATACAGTGTTTGCCTGGAGCATTCGCCGCAGGCGGAACAAAGGCGCGCATGATCTCGATGTTGACCCGCACGGCCCGTTCACTGCGCAGCACAGCTGGAGAGCATGGCAACCCCCTGTCTCGGTAAATGCCCGCGGCGGTTTTCGCGTGCCACCCCAACTTGATGTTCCAAAACTGGAATTGTCAATGTCCCATGACACAACTCCCTCAAGTTCGACTCGATGACAGTCCGCCATTCTTTATACAATCCAATAATCGCCGCCGGAGAAACTTCCCGGACAGTACCCCCTACCTCGCAAAATAGCGCGTCAGGGCCCCTTTTTTGCCGTTGAGGTAATCCTCCTGCCAGCTGTCGTCGGTCTCCAGGAACCCCGACCAGCCCTCCTTGCCCTCGCGATCCAGCTCGGCCTCGACGGCGCGGAAGCGGTAGTGGTCAAAGACGTCCAGGATGTGCACCGCGTAGGCCGCGGCCAGGGCCTGGTCGCCGCTGACGATCAGCAGGTTCTCGTCGTTGGCGTAGGAGGCCTTGAAGCCCAGGTTGTGGCTGCCCAGGATCACCGAGCAGGTGGGCAGGCGCGGGTCGATGACCACGATCTTGTCGTGGATGATGGCGCCGACGCCGCCGTAGGCGGAGCGCTGCTCCACGCCCAGGTCGCCGCACATGGTTTTTTCGTCGATATGGGCGGCGCGGACGATGGAGACGTTGTTGTCGTCGAAGGTGGCGGGCGACTCGCCGGCATCGATAATCTTCTTGTCCTTGTCCTTTTTCACCGGCCGGTAGTTGGGCATGGCCTGGGGGCTGGAGACGGCGCCGGTGACCAGCAGCGAGCGGTCCTTGCGCCCCATGGCGATCGCCTCGCCGATGATGCAATCGATGCCGCGCTGGGCGGGATAAAAGGCGAGGAACAGCACCGCTTCTTTGGCCTGGCGGATGCGGCGATAGACGGCGGCGAGGTCGGGCGGCGTCTCCGCCGACTTTTGCCGCGCCTGCATGTTGGGCGAGAACCAGACCTCTATGCTGCGCGTTTCGTCGAGCTGGGCCAGGATAGGGGTCTCGTTGGACTTGCGGAAGGGCTTGCCCTGCTGGTTGTCCTTCATCGCCTTGCTCAGCGGCTTGGGCAGCGGCAGGGGGTCGGCCTTCAGCCGCTTCCAGTAATCGAGATAGGCGCCGGCCACCTCCTCGTTCTCGATCAACAGCGCGTTGTTGGTCTGGCCGGCCAGGCCGGTCGAGGTCCAGTTGGTGCTGCCGGTCAGGACCGCGTGCGGCCCGTTGCCGGGCAGGACGTGGACGACAAACTTGTTGTGCCCGATGTGGACGGCGTTGTTGAACATGCGATGCTCGATATCGACGCCGGCGTCCACCAGCGCCTGGCGCGCCGCCTGGTTGCGCTTGTCCCACTTGCCGTTGCTTTCGCCGGTATTGGCCAGGATGACGTGGATGCGCTCCTTGTTGTCGATCAGCATCTGTTCGAGCTCCTGGTCCTCCAGCTCGTACAGGGCGAGGTAGAATTCGCCCGGCCGCTGGAACAGCTCGCGGATCAGGGGGATGACGTCGCCCGCCAGGTAGCGGCGATGGACGTCGTCGGCGTCCTGGATCTTTTTCAGCAGTTCGTTCTTCTCGATCACGCCGTCCTCATTCAGGACATTGCGCAGCCACTGCGCCGCCAGGATGCCGTTGGTGAACGCGGAGCGGAACTCCCCCAGCCGCGAGGTGACCAGGAGGTCGTTGGTCTTCGTGGCCGGGCCGAAATAGGCCAGGGGCCGCGTCTTGCCCTCGTAGGCGAGCACCCGCTGCCAGAGAACCTTGTTGTCGGGCCCGCGCAAGCGCTTGCCCTTGGCGTCGCGCTTGGGGATAAAGCCGTATTCATGCCAATTGGGCGGCACCGGCTCCAGGCCGGGCTGCATGTCGCCGACGGGGCGGATCTCGTAGCGCACGCGCACCTGGTCGGGCCGCCGCTCCATGCCGGCCCGCTTCTTGCGCAGGGTGAGATCGCGCCAGCTCAGCTTCTGCACCGGCCAGACGCCGGTGTCCTGCGGCAGCCAGTGGGGGTTGTGCTGCCCCTTGAACGCCACCCAGGCGGCGCAGGTGACGCGGTCCTCGGTGCCGTTTGCCAGCCGCGCCACCGAGCCGTCGTCGTTGAGATAGACGCGGGTCACCTCGAATCCCAGGCAGCCGTCGATCCTGCTGTCAATGTCCCAGGCGATGAACGCCACCTCGTTGTTCGCCCAGGCGCGGGCGGAAATAATCGTTCCCATTTGCCCCTCCTCTATTTCTTTACTAATTCTTGCCGCCCCGCTGACGTTCGATCCCATGATGTAAGCATTCCATAAAGCCGGAAGACATAAAAAGCAATGGGGAAAAATGTGATATTTTTTAATGAAAGTTCAATTTATTGAATTTTTTATCATGCCATATCGGCACTTTTCGCCAGATAAAATCGGGCCCAGGCGGAATAGGGAATAATGTGATATTTTTAGACCAATTTAATGAATAGGTGGGCTCGGCGTAGGGCGTAGGGCGCAAGGCGTAAGGTGGTGGAGAGGAAAAAGAAACAAGCATTGCGCAGTTTGGAAAGTATAGGGGAGAAATTCTAAAATGCTTCGATTCGGTTTTTACCGTACACCGTCCACCGTATACCTTACACCGAAACCTGGGTTATAATGCCCCCATGTACTCTCACACCCAATTCGGCTGGCTGACCATGTTCGCCCTGACCGGGGCGGTGGCGGTGATCGGCATGAGCGGGGGCCAGGTCGGGCCCGAGGCGCAGGGCCGGGGCATGCTGCTGGTCGCCCAGGGGCTGATGCTGCTGCTGATGCCGCTCTTTGGCTGGCTCACGGTCACAGTGGACGAGGAGGGAGTCACGGCCAAATTCGGGGTGGGGATTATCAAGAGAAAGATAAAGATAAAAGAGATACACAACGCCACCCGGGTGCGCAACACCTGGATCATGGGCTGGGGGATCCGGGCTATTGGCAACGGCTGGATGTACAACGTCTCCGGGCTGGATGCGGTCGAGATCGAGCTGAAGGGCGGGGGAAGGTTCAGGATAGGGACGGATGAACCTGAGGAATTATTACGAGCTCTAAAACAGAGGATAGAACTCGAACTTTAGTGACAAGTGACGAGTGACGAGTGACAAGGAAGAGAAAGACAAAGGCAAAAGGAAAAAGGCAAAAGGCATAAGTAAGAGAAGAAAGTGGTAGTGGTAGTGATAGTGATAGTGGAAGAGAAGAAAATAGCACTCGATGGATGGTAATCGGTAAGAAATAAAGCACCAAATTCCAAGCACCAAATTCCAAATAAATTCCAATTTCCAAATTCCGATGTAGGGGCGGGTTTATAACCCGCCCTCTTATAGCAAATCACAAGCACCAAATTCCTATGACCCAGGCGATCCTGAAAAATGGTTTCATTGAAAACCTAAGTCAGCATAGCGTTTCCACCCGATATTGACTTTACTGTAGTGGCAGTATAGTATAGTCGCATGAAGGAAATCCAGCGCGAGAGTTATCCCTCCCTGCTCGAGGAGTTTCGCCGCCCGGAGATCACCATATTGGTCGGAGCCCGGCAGGTGGGGAAAACGTTCCTGCTCAGGAAACTGTACCGCCATGCCCAGTCGTCCCTCAAGCTGCGCGCGCGCTTCTTTGACCTGGAACAACCTGAGAACCTGATGCTCCTGAACCGGGACGAGCCGGAAATCGTCCACTTGCTGACCGAAGATCTGGACGCGGTCTTTATCGACGAATTCTACTACCTGAAGAACGCTTCGCACATCTTCAAGGCCATATTCGACAGCGGTAAAAAGGTGAAGATCTTTGCCTCGGGTTCATCCGCTCTGGAAATTCATCGGCACATGCGCGAGTCGCTGGCCGGGCGCAAGCGAGTGTACCACATCTTCCCCTGCGGCTACACCGAGATGAAGCAAGTGTGGGGAAAGGACATGCCAGGGCAATACTTGCGTTTTGGCGGTTTGCCCGGGCTAGCCAACCTGGCCGAGGCCGACCGCCTGCAGCTATTGGCTGACATCGTGCAATCGTACGTCTTGAAGGACATCAAGTCCCTGATCCGCGAAGAGAATATCCGCGCTTTCAACCACCTGCTCTATCTCATGGCCCAGAGCCAGGGGAGCGTCGTTTCCGCAGCGGGCCTGGCCCGTGAGATCGGTCTGACCCAAAAAACGATTGAGAATCACTTGAGCATTCTCTCCCAGACACAGGTGGCGTTCGCGGTTCCCAGCTTCAGCAGCAACCTGGGCAATGAGCTGAAAAAATCGCGTAAAACCTACCTGTTTGACATTGGCATCCGCAACACGTTGCTCAAGGACTTCCGCGCCACAACGGAGCGCCCGGACGGCGGCGTCGTACTCGAGACCCTGGTTTTCCTTGAATTGAACCGGCTGCTCGATCCCCTTTGCGAAATCCGCTTCTGGCGCACCAAGGACGGCAAGGAAGTTGATTTCGTTTTTATCCGCAACCGCGAGCCCTTCCCGGTCGAGGTGAAAAGCACCGCGAAAGCAGACGAAATCCCCTCCGGCCTGAGGTCGTTCCTGCTCCGTTACCCCCGGACCAGCCGGGCCTTTGTCATGAATCCATCATTGGATACCGAGGTCCTCTGCGGCAAAACCCGGGTTTTCTTCAGAAAGATTGAGGAACTGGGCCACTTTCACCGCTGGCTGGATGACTGAAAGCGGAGCGGAATAAAATATTGTAAGGGTAAAAGGAAAAAGTAAAGAAAGTGTAAGTGTCAGTTCTCCTTCTCATCACGCATAACGTAGACGACTTATCCCTCTCTCTTTCGAATCACGACTTACGAATTACGACTCACGAATTACGGTTATTGCGGCTGGATGGAAAACAGCCCTGACTTGCCAGTGACCTTGCCATCTATGCTCAGCACCTCGATCCACACCTGGCCCGGAAAGCCGGTGGCCGGCGTCCAGCTGAAGGCGCCATCGTTGGCGGTCGAGGCCGCGATCACCTGGGCGGCCTGGGGCTCGACCTGCGGCACCAGCCGGATCTTTACACTGGCGCCCACCGCTTCCGAACTGCTCCAGGCAATGGCGATCGCCTGGCCGGCGGCATGCACCGAGCCGGTGGCCGGCGCCGTGACCTTGATGATGCGCAAGGGCGGCAGGTCGATGATGCGCGTGAAGGTAACGACGATCCGCCCGCTGATGGCGCAGTCGCCGCCGGGGCCGGAGAACACGATTGGCCGCACTTTCCAGGCCTGCCCGTTCTCCTGGAGCCGTTTGGCCGTGATTGTGTATACCCCGGGCCCCGGTTCCGTCGGGTAACAATGGCCGTTGACCCTGACCTGGCGCATAGGGCAGCCGTTGCCGGAGGGGTAGAACTCCGCGCCAAAGGTCGCCCCCTGCGGGGCGCCCTGGATCTGGACGCTGGTAACCGCCTTGAGCGCAAACGGGACATTGAAGGCGACGTCCTCACCAAGGAGGCTCATTTCGCTCATGGCAAAGGTGCCGTTGATGTTGAAGGTGATGGCCGGGATTGTTTCCATGGCCATTCCGGCCTGGCTGCCGGCGATAAACACGACCAAAAAGGGCAAAACGCCCATGATCAACGATTTTTTCATTTTAGCCCTCCCCTTTGCTAATTAAATAAAAAAAAAGAGGGAAAAATCTCAGAAGTTTGGGATAAAAGAACATGTAGGGGCGGGGTCTATGACCCGCCCTGCTAAAATTCCAATTGACCTTACTTTTTATACAACTCGGAGTGGCTGCCGGTTCGAACCAGGACAACCCGGTCCGGCTCAAGCCGATAGATCAACAGCCAATCCGGGCGAATATGGCAGTCTCTATGGTCCCGCCATTCGCCGGCCAGTGGATGATCCATGAGCCTGTCAGGCAGGGGCTTGCCGCCGGCCAACGATTCAACCACGTCGAGCAGTTCATCCACGACATATCGCCCCGAACGGGCCAGTTTTTTCAAATCACTCTTGAAGCGTTAAGTCTGGACTATTTCGCGCATGCGCCTCGCTGCCAGCTCTTCCTCAGGGCGCGGAGGTCGGTCGGCTCCACCTTGCCCTTGCGGGCCGCCCGCATGGCGGCGATCGTGCGCGGATTGGGCGTTTTCACTTTGAAAGGCAAGGCGTTTTCGGCGATCACCTGGAAAAGGAAGAGACGGATACCGTCGCTGAGGGTGATCCCCATCGAGCGGAGAATTCTGTCCGCTTCCAGTTTGACAACCGGATCGATCCTGGAACGAACCACACTTTCGGCCATGCTTTCACCTCGTTACGTTTTGTAGCTACAATGTAGCCATTGTCAATATAGTATGGATCTCGGCAATTGTCAACAGCAAGAGCAAAAAGTGATAAAAATAGTACCTGTTGGAGGGAAAAGGTGAACTGAGCTCATTTAATCCAAATAAGATATAATGTTGAAAAAGAGAGGAACCAATGGAATTCACCTGGCCTGCCTTTAACGAGCCGATCGTCATTGACCCCTCCCGCCAGTGGACGGCAAAGTTCGACAGCTACGACCAGCGCAACGACAACTGCTATTACATCGTCACACTGCTCGAAAGCAACAAGGAGCAGCGGCGCTTCATGGCCCAGGTCGATGTCGGCTGGGCCGGCAGCGACTGGACCGGCCCGGAATTCGCCTCGCGGCTCAGGAACAGTATCGACTGCGTGGCCAGAGACGGGAAAACCAATACGAGCTATGGCGGATATTCTAATTATTGAAGAAATAGAACTACGTAATTCGTAATTCGTTGTTCGTGATTCGAAAGAGAAAGGCACTATTATTCTTGTTCTTTCGCGTCACTTGTCACTCGTCACTCGTCACGTAGCCTATTTCCTTCAGTCCTAGTCTTTGCTATCATCCTCGTATGGGCAATAGTCAAAGGAATAAGCTGTATGATGCGATAAAATGGCTCTGGCTGTTGCTTCAGGCGCTGATCCTGCCCCTGGCCGCCCTGCACGCCGTTTCGCCGCGCATCCCCTGGCCGCTCTCCCTGCCGGCGCTGCTGCTTGCCCTTGTCGGCGCCGTTTTTCTGATCTTCTGGCTGATGGCCCAATCGCTGCTGGCCATGGCCCGTTTCCCCCTGACCCTGAAAGGGGGTGCGCTGCTGGTTGGCGGCACCGTCGCCCAGTTCGCTTCCCTGGTCGTCACGGGCGGCTCGCTGGCGGCCGCGGCCTATGCGCTGTTTTTCGCCATCCTAACGGCCCTGGTCGTGCTGATCGCCATCATGGTTGTGCTCGCCTTTCGCCGCCAACTCGGCTCCCCCCGCGCCAGGCTCGCTGCCCTGCTGGCGCTGCTGCCCGCCACCGGGCTGGTCTGGTTCCTGGCGGCGCCGCTGCGTCTGGCTCCGCGCGAATGGCTGGTCCTGGCGCTCAACTCCGGGCTCATCGTCTATAGCCTCTACGGTTTTTCGATCTTTGCCGCACCCGCGGAAAACGACGCGGCAACCACCCGGGAGTGGGAGCGCTGGGCCGCGCCGACCATCATCATCCTGATCTTCTCGGCCACGGCCGCGATCGCGTTGGCGGGGTATGCGAGGAGTAGGTAGGGCAGGGCAGAGAATGAACTAATGATGAGTGATTAGTGATTAGTGATTTGTGAAGAAGAAAAAACACTCGGCGTAGGGCGTAAGGCGTAGGGCGGAGGGTAGGAACAGAGACACCGCACCTTTCATTTTTCCACATTAATTTTGACTATTCTCTCTCATTCTCCTAAAATTCCCTTGGGGAAAGGAGGGAGTCATGAAATTTAAAACCATCGCTATCGTTACCGCGATCATCCTCTTCGGCCTTGGCCTCGGCTACTTTTTCTTCGGGGCGATCATCGTGGGGCGCTGGGGAATCGAGCCCGGCGCGAGCGTGATCCTACTGGCCCGGCGCATCGGCTGCCTGTATCTCGGCCTGGCCATCATTTTCTTTCTGGCCCGCTCCGCGCCCAGGTCCGCGCTGCGCACGGCCCTGAGCGCCGGGACCGTGGTCGTCACCCTGCTGCTGGCCGCGACCGGGGTCTACGAGCTTACCCTGGGGCATGTCAACAAGGGGATCCTGGTCAGCGCCGCGATCGAGTTTCTGCTCGGCATCGGCTTCATCTGGGTGCTCTTCACGGAGCGCAGGGCAGAGGATGAGCTACGTAATTCGTAATTCGTAATTCGGAAGAAAAAGAAAGTGCCTTTCTCTTTCTAATCACGAATCACGTAGCTCTGAAAGCTCCTTCACGAATCACGTAGGCTTTTTATTTCTTACTCTTTCGAATCACGAATCACGTAGTTCTGAAAGTTCGTTCACGCGTCACGCGTTACGCGTCACGTAGTCTATTTCTTCTAGTCTTATTCCCTGTCCGGGGGAAACACGAAAATCGCGATGGCTTTTCCCTTTCTCTCGGCGCCCACGCCAAAGATGGCGCCGGCGATCTTGGCCCCGGCGCTCGGCTCGCTGACCGCGTCCAGAATGATGGCGTTGGCCCCCATCTTGCCCGCTTTCCTTTTCATCTGCTTGAACATGCCCGCTTCGGACGACCAGGTGGAATCGCCTCTGGCGTTGAGCAGGGCGATCTCCTCGTATTTCCCCGGGACCTTGTCGGCGGTCAGGTAGATGGCGACCTGCTCGGCCGGGATCGGCTGGCGGTAGGCCGCGGTGCCCAGCCGGGTGGAATTCACCGAAACGCAGGCGGACAGGAACGCGATGGCGATCAGAAGCAGAGCAAGACTGTTCTTTTTCATCATTCCTCCAGACACAACATGCCGTTTTCACAATAAATGAAGCCTTACGTTAGTACATAGGGCTTTTAATGTCAAGAGTAAAATGGCAGCACCAGCAAACCGTGATTCGTGAACGAGCTCACATGGCTGCGTGATGCGTTATGCGTGATGCGTTATGCGAAAGAAGAAGAAAGTTCCTTTCTCTTTCTCGTCACGCATAACGGAGCTCTGTAAGTTCGTTCACGCATAACGTAGACCACGTAGGCCTCGCTCTTTCTCATCACGCATAACGGAGTCCTGCAAGTTCTTTCACGCATAACGTAGACTGCTTATTCCTCACTCTTCCGAATCACGAATCACGAATCACGAATCACGAATCGAATTACGTAGTGCCGTAAGCTCGCCTACTTGGCTTTCAGCTTGATCTCGATCAGTTCCTTGATCGCGACCAGTTCCGCTGCGCTGCGCACTTCGGTAGTGATCGGACGGAGCGAGCATTTGCCTTTGGGATGGACAAAGGCGTGCTTTGTCGCCTCGTCCAGGGAACTGTTGCTGATGGCCGCTTCGGCCTTGGCGGTGAAATAGAACGAGACGCGGAAGAACTTGTCCCAGGCCGAGGCCCAGCAGATGGTTTTGGCATTGAGCGTCACCTTGCAAAGCCAGCTCTTGCCGTCGTCGTAAAAGCGCCATTCAACCGCCAACGGCGGAGTCGTGGAAGCCAGCAGCGCCATGAAGGCATTCCAGGCGGACATGGCCGGTCCGAACTGGCGGGCCAGCACCTTGTTATCGGGAAACTCGTTCACATCGTTCAGGGCGGGATGCAACATGGGGTCACCTCATGAATAAATGGAAATCACTGGGAAAAGATTCGGCAACAAAAGAAAGCGTGCGCTTGGGCAGAGACAGGATCATGGTCGGATTCTTCATCAGGCCGTCCCCTGGGCGATCAAATCGACGTATTCCTTGAAAATGAACTTGCGGTAGCGTTTTTTGCCCGTGATCTCGCGCAGGATGCCCAGGGAGAGGAAATGATCGACCAGCTGGGTCGCGCTCTGGCGGCTCACGGCCAGCCTGGCGGCGATCAACGGCACATCGAGTAGCGGCATGGCGAAACCCAGGTCCAGGAGCCGGAGCGAAGAAAGCCCCGATCTGCGGTTGGCAAGGAGCGTTTCGCCCAGGCGGCTTTTCAGATCGATGATCTGTCGCGCCGTGTCCGTGGCCTCCAGGGAGACTTCCCTGACCCCGCGCAGGAAAAAACCGACCCAGCCCTCCCAGTCCCCCTCCGTGCGCACGGCCTGCAACCTGTCATAATACAATTGGCGGTTTTTTTTCAGGTAATGGCTGAGGTAGAGAAGCGGGCGGGAGAGGATGCCTTGTCCGCACAGGTAGAAGGTGATGAGCAGGCGGCCGATGCGGCCGTTGCCGTCGAGAAAGGGGTGGATGGTCTCGAACTGGGCGTGGATCAGGGCGATCTTGACCAGCGGCGGCAAGCCGTCTTCGGCGTGGATGAATTTTTCCAGGTCGGACATGAGTTCCTCGATGGCGTCCGCGGGCGGCGGCACGAAGACCGCTTCGGCGATCCGGGCCCCGGAGCCGCCGATCCAGTTCTGCGAGCGGCGGTACTCCCCCGGCGTCTTGTCGCGCCCCTTGACGCCGGCCAGAAGAATGGCGTGGATCTCGCGGATCAGGCGCGACGAAAAAGGGAGATCCTTCAGGCGCGCCAGCCCGAAATCCATGGCCTTGACGTAGTGGATGACCTCTTTGACTTCGTTGATATCATCCCGCGGCATGCCGTCGGCCTCGAATTCCAGGATCCCCTGCAGCGAGGCCCGGGTGCCCTCGATCTGGGAACTGAGCAGGGCCTCTTTTTTCACGTACATGGCGATGAACAGTTCCGGGTTGGGCAAAACAGCGGCCACGCCGTCCAGGCGGGCCAGGGAACGGTCGGCTTCAGCTCAATGCCGACTGCAACTCCCGGTCGAAAACAATAGGCGGGTCGGGCGGGAGGGGTTTGGGCATGAACGCGTCATAGCCCAGGGGCTGCCTGACAGTTCTGCCCGTGCGCTGCCCATTCATGGCCTATTCCTCCTTGCCTTGGAAAACATTCCAGTCTTCTAGATCAATTATACCTGACTTAGTATAGTTGTCAACAGTTTAAGTCAATTTTTATTGACTTAGCGAGAGTTTTAGTGTTTGTGATTTGGAATTTAAGAAGGGCGGGTCCATGACGCCGCCCTACATCTGGAAATGTCTTTGTTTGGGTTAATGGAATATTGAATAAAGCCGGACGCTGGGCTATAATTATTCCATATGAAAGTGAAGAAAACCCGGCCCCGGAAAGCATTACACCCGCCTGTAGAAACAAGCGGCGCCACAGGGGGCCTGCGTCGGATCATACACATTGCGCATGGATTTGACGAGGCCAGGGAGTGGGAGATCTTTCAGGAGATATCCATGACCCCTGGGCAGCGGCAGCGCGCCGCCAGGGCCCTGAAGGAGAGGTTCTACGGCATGAACGCTCCTGATGTCCGCGAGTCGCATCCCAAGCAATGACCCCCGCTCCTTTTTCCAAGGATATCCGCGAATTCCTCATGTGGCTGTCACACCACGGCGTCCGCTATGTGATCGTCGGCGGGGAAGCCGTCATTTATTACGGGCATGCCCGGTTGACCGGCGACATCGATATTTTTTACGATCATTCACCCGGCAATTGCGAAAAGCTCTATTCCGCCCTGGCCGCCTTCTGGCAGGGAAGCATTCCCGGCCTCGATTCCCCGCGGGATCTGCACGGCGAAAACCTGATCATCCAGTTCGGGCTGCCCCCGCATCGCATCGACCTGCTCAGCGCCATAAGCGCCGTGGGATTTTCGCAGGCCTGGGATGGAAAGGTGACGGAGTACATGAAGTTTGAGCAAGTCGAGCACCCCATATACTATATCGGCCTGACGCAATTGATCAGCAACAAGAAGGCCGTCATGAGGCCCAGGGATTGCGAAGATCTCGAATTTTTAAGCAAGATCGAAAAGTCTTGAATCAGATCTTTTTTTCATACTCCCAGGGCTTTGCTGACACTGTCACTGTCACTGGCACTTTCTTGGTTTTGCTAACACTACCACTAACACTAACACGTAGCTCGACTAAGTCCTTGGCTTGAGCCCGAACACGCTTGCCGGCAGGGCACGGAAATCGCTCAACAACAGCAAGGGGATCTTTGGGGCCTGCCCGACCCTGTAGATGGGGAAAATGTCGCCTTTTTCCATGCCCAGGTCGAAAGAACGGTAGCGGATCAGCCCCAGGTCCGACTGCGGCTCGAGCAGCAGCGGCACCAGGTTGGCGGCGAGCTGGTCGAGGGGAACGTAGAAATCGCCGCGGCTCACCGGCAGTTGCAGGGCGCTGAAGCTGACCGCGATGCGCTGCGGCGGAATGTAGTCAGCGCTGCCCTGGATGATATCGTCCACCCGGCAGGCCTCGACCGCCAGCACCCCGCCACGCTCGAAGCCGTACACCTTGACTCCCAGCTTCTGCAGCAGGGAGATGACGTCGCGGCGCGCAGCGGGGATGACGTAGCCCAGCGGCCGGGCGCAGGCGACCAGCGATTCCAGGCGCGGGAACCAGTTTTTGATTTCGGTTTCCTCCAGCCGCGGGTTGCGGCCGGGGCGGCGCAGGTCGTTACGGTTGACGGGTTCCTGAGCCTTGATGTCGCGCGTCGCGACGCCGATCACGGCGGCGTCTTCCTTGACGTAGTACGTGCGCTTCAGCACCGGCTGCTGCGGGTCGCGGGCATAGATGGTGCGCAGGTGGACGGTGTCGGCGGCGTCGCGGTTCCCGGCCCGGCGCAGCAGGTCGGCGCGGCACTGGCCGACAAGGGCCTTGATCGGGGCGACGTTGTCGTACACCGTCTTTAGAAAGGCCGTCAGCCCCTCGAAGGCCCAGCGGCTGCGGTCGCGGTAGCCGTCGAGGTCGTTGTTGCCCGAGATCTCCTGGATGAAGGAGAGGGTGTTGAAGATGCCGAAGCTGTTGCGGCCGTCGTTGATGTCGGTGGTGCTGCGGCGGAAGATCTCCTCGCCGGGGTTGGCCAGGCCCTCGGGCACGGCGCCGCTCGACGGCAGGTCGTCCATGGTGGTCTGGATCAGGTATTCGCAGGCCGGGGTGGCGCCGACCGCCTTGAAGACGGCGGGCAGGATCACGCGGTACGAGTACTCGCCGATGCGCCGGTCGATGTTGAGGTTGGTGACGGTGCCGATGTTGATCTTGAAATAGGCGTCGCCCTTCTCGTGCATGTCGAAGGTCACCTCGGGCAGCAATTGGGCAAAGACACGGTGCTGGGCCTCGGCCCCGGGCGTCTCGAGCTTGCTGTGGTCGCGGTTCATGTCCAGCCCCTGCTCGTTGACGCGGACATTGTTCTCGTTGCCATAGGGGTTGGCCTGGGGAAAGATCACCAGCTCCATGCGCTCCAGCAGGAAATCGAGCTTGCCGGCGACGATCTGCGCCAGGAGCTTCTGCACGGCGTCCACGCCCGACTGCTCGTTGCCGTGGGGCGCGGCCTGGACCTGGACCGTGATCTTGTCGCCGGCGCGTTTGGGATCGCTGACCACGACGCAGAGCAGGTCGCGGCCCACGCGTTCCTCGGAGGCGTTTTCCAGGGTGCGGCCGACCGCGCGCACCCTGATCCGCGGGTCCAAGGCCTGGAGGCGGTTCAGGAAGGCGGCCATTTCATTATAGCCGGTATAGCCTGCGTATTGCTTTTCTTCCGCCGTGGTCTTGAGGTCGACGGCGGCAAGAAAGCCCAGAAAGCCCAACAGGAAAATGACGCAGAAAAGGATCATTTTTTTCATGGCCGGCTCCTCCTGGAGTTGGATAACAGAACACTCATCTGAACACTCACATCTAACATCTAACATCTAACGTCTAACATCTAACGTCTGCTGCTACTAAATCTCATCCCATGAAGTCAGCGAGCCTTCGATGTCGAAGCTGGCGTTGCCGCCCTTCAGGTCGGGATAGTACCAGATGTCGCCATAATGGCTGTTGGGAACCACTTTCAGAGCGACGCCGAGGATGCGCTCGACTTCGTTTTTGCTCATCCCTTTCTTCAGCCGCCGCCAGTTGGCCTTGTCTTTCCAGCCGGCGACCGCGCTGTTGGCCGGCTTGCCCGGGGTCTTCTGCAGTTCAAGGATGAGCGCTTCCAGCTTCAGGATCCGCTGCTCGAGCCGGGCGACCTGCTTTTCCAGTTCCTTCACCCGCCCATCGATGGTCTGGCCGCGGAGCGGCAGGGCGAGTCCCGCCGCCAATACGGCCAGGGCCACCAGCCCGCACGACAAACGCCTGTTTTTTTCATTCATGATCGACTCCTGGAGCGAAAAGGGAACGATGTCCTTCCCCGATTATAGCAGGAGGGAAAGGCAAACGCCATCCAGGGCGAGCCGCAAAAGCGGGAGATCCTAGATCTTGGCCAGGGCCTGCTCCAGGTCCTGAATGATGTCCTTCAGGTCCTCGATGCCGACGGCGAAGCGCACCAGGCCGTCCGTGATGCCCGCTTTTTCGCGATTCTCCCGTGACATCTTGGAGTGGGTCATGGAGGCGGGGTGCTGGATCAGGGTTTCGATGCCACCCAGGGAGACGGCGAGCATGGCCAGCCGGACGTTGTCCATCAGCACCTTGCCCGCGGCCAGGCCGCCTTTCAGCTCGAAGCTGATCATGGCCCCCGGGCCGTCCATCTGCTTCATGGCCAGCTCGTACTGCGGATGGGATTTCAGGCCGGGGTATTTCACCCAGGCGACCTGGGGGTGCTTTTCCAGGAAGTCGGCGACCGCCAGGGCGTTTTCCTGGGCGCGGGCGATGCGCAGCGCCATGGTTTTGACGCCGCGCAGGACCATGTAGGCCTGGTGCGGGTCCATGTTGCAGCCCATGCCGATCATGGCCGGCCTGACGATCCGGTACAGTTCCTCGTTGCGGGTGACGATCATGCCGGCGACGATATCGGCATGGCCGTTGATGAACTTGGTCATGGAGTGGAAGACCACGTCGGCGCCGAACTCGATGGGGCGCTGCAGGCACGGGCTGCTGAAGGTGTTGTCGACCACGGCCACCAGCCCGTGCTCATGGGCGATCGCGCAGCAGGCCTTGAGATCGGAGATCACCATGGTGGGGTTGGTCGGGGTTTCGATGAACAGCATGCGCGTGTTCGGGCGAATGGCGGCGCGGACGGCGGCCAGGTCGGCGGTGTTGACGTAGGTACTCTCGACGCCGAATTTTTTGAAGTACGACTCCATGATGCCCCGCGACGGGCCGTAGACGGCGTCGGTGGAGACGATATGGTCGCCCGCTTTCAGGAAGGCCATGTAGATCGTCGATACGGCGGCCATGCCCGACGACGTGGCGATGCCGCCGAAGCCCTTTTCCAGCAGGGCGATCTGCCTTTCGAGCGCCGCGATGGTCGGGTTGCCGATGCGCGTGTAGATATACCCGTCGCTGGCGCCGGAAAAACAGCGCGCGCCCTCGTCGGCGTTCTTGAAGGCGAAGGTGGAAGTCTGATAGATCGGCACCGTGGCGCTGCCCAGCGGATCCACGCCCATGCCGCCATGGATGAGAAGGCTGTTAAAGCCCAGTTCGTTATCGTTTTGCATCAAGTAGTATAGCAGATTACGAGGTAATTACAAAGACTGGAAGGAATTATCCTCCGTGATTCGTGAATGAGCTCACACGACTACGTGATTCGTGATTCGAAAGAGTAAGAAATAAGAAGCCTACGTGATTCGAAAGAGAAAGGCCTTTTCTTTCACACCGCGTATCGCGCATTACGCATGTAGGGGCGGCGCCTCTGGAGTAGGGAACGCAAATTTGCATTCCCTACTCCTCGTTTTTTCTCTTCCGAATCACGAATCACGAATCACGAATTACGTAGCTCTGCAAGCCCGGTGCTTGGAGTTGCACGCTGTTGTCTTGGGAAAGCGATCGCGGTTTGCTATAATCCCCCGCGGAATGGAATTCGCGTGTTCGAGGAGAGCCCATGCACAACCCCACCCAGGTCCTTGCGGTCATGGCCGTCTACATGCTGATCGTGATCGCCATCGGCGTCTTTTTCGCCAGGCGCGCCAATGCCAGCTCGGGCAACTACTTTCTCGGCGGGCGGACGCTGGGGCCGTGGGTGACGGCGATGAGCGCCGAGGCCTCGGACATGAGCGGCTGGCTGCTGATGGGGCTGCCCGGGGTGGCTTACTGGCTCGGCTTCGCCGACGCCTTCTGGACGGCGCTCGGCCTCGGCATCGGGACGTACGTCAACTGGCGCTTCGTCAGCACCAGGCTGCGCAGTTATTCCGAAATCACGGCCGACGCCATCACCATCCCCGATTTTTTCTCCAATCGCTTCCATGAAAAAAAGAAGGCGCTGATGACCGTAGCGGCGCTGTTCATCCTGGTCTTCTTCACGGTCTACGCCTCGAGCTGTTTTGTCACCGTCGGCAAGCTTTTTTCGTCGGTCTTCGCCGTCGATTACCGGCTGTGCATGATCATCGGCGCCGCCTTTGTCGTCATCTACACCCTCATCGGCGGGTTCCTCGCCGAGAGCGCCTCGGATTTCATGCAGGCCATCGTCATGATCGCGGCGCTGGTCGCCGTCCTGGCCGTCGGCGTCGTCGCGGCCGGCGGCCCGGCGCGCGTGCTCACCAATTTGAAACACATCCCGGGCTTCGTGGAATTCTTCGCCAGCGCCGCGCCGACGCTGAAAAACGGCGCCCAGGCCGTAACCAACGGCAAGGCGCTGTTCGGCGCGGCATCCGGCTATTCGTTTCTGGCCATCCTCTCCATCATGTCCTGGGGGCTCGGCTATTTCGGCATGCCGCAGGTGCTGCTGCGCTTCATGGCCATCCGCGACCCCAAATGCCTCGCGGCCTCGCGGCGCATCGCCACCAGCTGGTGCGTCATCTCGCTTTCGGCCGCCGTCGTCATCGGCCTGATCGGCCGGGCGCTCTACCCGGTGGAGCTGCTCACCCCGGCGAGCGCGGAAAATGTGTTCATCGTCATCGCCACGCGGCTGCTGCCGCCGGCACTGGCGGGCATCGCCATGGCCGGCATTCTGGCCGCGACCATCAGCTCGTCCGATTCCTACCTGCTGATCGCGTCGTCGGCGATCGCCAAGAACATCTACCAGGGACTCTATAAAAAGGATGCCGCCGACAGGCAGGTAATGAGGATCTCCCGGCTGACGCTGATCGCCATCGCTGTCACCGGCATGATCATCGCCCTCAATGAGAACTCCGTCATCTTCCAGGTCGTCGCCTTCGCCTGGGCCGGCTTCGGCGCGACATTCGGCCCGGTCATGCTGTTTTCGCTGTTCTGGAAGCGGACGTCCCGCCAGGGCGCCCTCGCCGGCATGGTCGCAGGCGGGGGCATGGTCTTCGCCTGGAAGCTGCTCATCAGGCCTCTCGGCGGCGTATTCGGTTTTTATGAATTGCTGCCGGCCTTTCTCCTTTCCTGCCTCGTGATCGTCGCGGTTTCAATGCTGACGCCTGAACCCGCCGCCGAGATCCAGATGGAGTTCGACCAGGCAAAGCAGCGGTCGCGTTGAAAAGGCCCGAAAAATTCCCGCGGCCGACGCTGCTTATTTCTTTATTTTGCCGGTCTTGACCCGGAGCCGGGCGCCGGTTCTGGGCTTGCGGGTGCCCGGCGCAGCGCTTTTCACGGCACCGCTGCCCGTGGGCGTGGTCCTGAACGATCTTGACAGAGCCACGCAGCCGGCGATGGCCGCCGTGATGGCGCCCAGAAGCACGCCCCAGAAAAAACCGCCTTCAAGTTTAGCCATTTTGCTCTCCAGGGCTATTGTAGGAGTTTCGCCAGGGGAATGCAAATGGAGTGCGTAATGAGTGATAAGTGATGAGTGATGAGTGATGAGAGAAGAAGGGAAAACGCTCGGTGTAGGGCGTAAGGTGCAAGGCGTAAGGGAAGAAAAGAATACAATTTCTCTTCCCCTCCGCCCTACGCCCTACGCCTTACGCCGAGCGCTAATCCATTTTCCTCATCACGAATCACGAATCACGAATTATTAATTACGAATTGCGTAGTTCTGAAAGTTCGCTAGTCTTGGCTTCGCCTGGCAAACGCCTGCAGCGCCTCGACGTCGTGGGCGTCCGATCCGCGCGTCGCTTTTATACCAAAGCGTTCGCTCAACTCGCGCAGCTCGGCGACCATGGCCCCCTCGGAGGCGGGGTCGGGGAACGGCGGGCCGGGCTCCTTTTCCTGGAAATAAGGATAATCGACCTCCATGCCCGCCAGGCCGAGGGGGACGAACTCTTCCAGGAAAGCCGCCAGGGAAACGTCCGTTTCCTTGACCATGTAGCCCGGATGGGCCAGGATGGCCTCGCCGCCGGCGTTGCGGATCATGGCGATGGCGTCGGGCAGGGGCAATTTCGGCACATGGATCTGCACGCGGGCGATCTCGGAAAGCCAGCCCGCCGCCTGGCGGTAGTCGGCGAACAGCCCCTGGTCGATCATGGCGTGCACCAGGTGCGGCTTCATGAGCGTGTCGCGCTGCGGCAGGAATACCTTTTTGGCGTCAACGACCTTGCGCTTGAAGAACTGGTTGATGATGGCCAGCTGCAGCCGCACCCGCTGCTTGCGGACGCGCTGCGTCGCGACCAGGTGACGGTTCAGCGCCGGGTCGTCGACCTGGAAGCCGTAGCCCAGCAGGTGCAGCTCGCGGCGCCGGAAATCGGCGTCCAGCTCGATGCCGGAGACCAGCTCGATGCCCAGCTCTTTCGCCCGCGCGAAGAGGTCGCCCCAGTGGCGGTAGGCGCCCAGGGCGTCGTGGTCGGTGATCGAGATCTTTTTCAATCCCGCTTCTTTGGCTGCGGCTAGTATTTCGAGTGGAGTCGAAACACCATCCGAGACAAGGGTGTGAATGTGCAAGTCGGTAGTACGATTCATAAGGGGCTATAGTATCACAAATCCTACGTGACGCGTAACGAGGGAAGAAGTGATGAGTGATTAGTGATTAGTGATGAGAGAAGAAACGAAACGTAATTGGCTACGTGATGCGTTAGGCGTTATGCGTTATGCGAAAGAAAAAGAAAGTTCTTTCTCCTTCTCATAACGCATAACGGAGTCGTGTAAGCTCATTCACGCATAACGTAGACTACTTATTCCTCACTCTTCCGAATCACGAATTACGAATTACGGAAACTCCCATTCTTCCGCGTCACGCGTTACGCGTCACGCGTCACGGAGTCTCGACGACTTTCTTGAAGTTCTCGGGATCGGTATCTCCCTCGGTATTGATCAGCAAGCACCCTCGCGTCCTTGCCCAGCGGCAGCCGGGCGCGAACCTCGGCGAGCTTGGGCGAAGTGGTCAACGCCAGCAGGGCGGC
Source organism: Candidatus Aminicenantota bacterium (assembly GCA_963732485.1). Lineage (GTDB taxonomy): Bacteria > Acidobacteriota > Aminicenantia > UBA2199 > UBA2199 > UBA2199. Next base: position 88,428 of record CAVSZS010000007.1, on the reverse strand, counting down.
GAGCCCGGAGCTGCCCGATTCGCCCGAAATGACCTGCGGGTCGTTCTTGAGGGGGTGGTAGTAGCGGCGCATGGCCTGCTCGGCCCAGGCATCGCCGACGGCGAGAAAGAATGGATAGGCGTCACGAACGATGGGCCAGGCCAGCGGCGAGGGGACGCCGCAATTCAAGCCGGCCATGATCGACGTCTGCCTGCCCCGGGTGGGCAGCGGCCCGCCATTGCCGAAACGCACCGATTCGAGGAAGCAGTCGGAGGAGACGGGCTCGACGCAGACCAGGCAGGGCCGGCGCGCCCCGTAATGCTTGCTGTAGTAGAAGGCGCCGGCGGCGGCCAGCCCGCCCACGCCGGCGGGCAGGATGACCAGGTCGATGCCGACCTTCATCGGCCCGTGCAGGACGCCGGCCAGCTCGGCGAAGATGGTCGTGTAGCCCAGGAGGATCCAGCCGGGGATCTCGCGGTAGCCGGGGTAGGCGGTGTCGGAAATCGCCTGCCAGCCGTTTTTCGCGGCGTCGGCGGCGCAGCGTTCGACGCAGAGATCGAAGGTGCCCTCGACCAGCACCACCTCGGCCCCCTCGCCCCTGATGTTTTCCACACGCGCCGCGACCGAGTCGGCGGGCATGTAGATAACCGCCTTCTGGCCGAGCATCCGCGCCGTCCAGGCCACGGCGCGGCCGTGATTGCCGTCGGTGGCGGCGCAGAAGGTGAAGGCGCCCAGTTTTTCCAGGGCTTTTTTATCCTGGAAGCAGGCGGGAGTGAAGGGCTCGTCAAAACGCTCCAGCCAGCGTTTCTTGAGGAAGCGGTACATGGCGTAGGAAGCGCCCAGCGCCTTGAACGCCTTGATGCCGAAGCGCTGCGCTTCGTCCTTGACAAAGACCTCCCCTACTCCCAGCCCGGCGGCCAAAGCAGGAAGCTCGCGGAGCGGCGTCGGCTCGTAGCCCGGCAGCGAGCGATGGAAGGCGGACATGTCGTTGTCCTTGAGGAAGGCGTAGTCTTCCCCCGGCCATTCCGGCCGGGGCTGGCACAACTCGTTGAAAGCGGTTTCACACATCGGGGTCGTCTCCATGCAGGAAGGGCGGTAAAAATTCCAGGAGAATGGCCATCTCTGCCAGCAGCCGGCCGTCGAAAGCCGGATCGGCCTCGCGGCGCCAGTCGGCGGCCAGGTACGAAAAATCGTCGCGCTTCAGCCGCAGCAGGCAGTTGTCGTTCTCAAAGTCCAGCCGGTCGGGGTAGAGGCGCAGGTGCTGCAGCTCGCTGTTAACCCTGGCCTGCAGGACCCTGGCGCCGGTGGGGCCCGGAGGCTTGAGGTAGAAGCCGTCGGCGGCCTGGTCGAAATCCCGGCGGCTCAGGAAGACATGGGGCTTGTCCTTATAGGGCGCGCCGGCGGTGGGGCAGAACGTAGCGCAGTTGCCGCAGGCGTTGCAGAAGTCGACAACGTGGACCAGTTGGTAGTTCTGGCGCAGCTCCAGGACGCCGCCCGACGAAAGCTCGGCCCCGTCCTTGCGGCGCGCTCCCCGCAACAGCGGCCAGCGCCCGGTCTTGACCTCGAAGGCGACCAGGGCGCGGTTGGGGCAGACGCCGATGCAGAGCTGGCAGAGGTCGTCGCAGTGGAAGCAGCGCTTGGCCTCGCGCCGCGCCGCCTTGGCGTCCAGCCCGGGAGCGGTCATGAAAAGCCCGGCTGCCCCAAAGGAAAACTCCGCGACCGGCGCCGTGGACGCGGGCTCGGCTCGCTCGCGCCGCGAGCGTTTCAGCGCGTGCTCGGGCCAGGTCAGGCCGCTGACCGGGCCGGATTCCGGCAGGAGCAGCGTCCGGCCGCTCTCCTCCATGATGCGCTCGACGGCTTGGCTGCCGTCGGCGATGGCCCTGACCAGGGTGGAGGGACCGCCGCGCGCATCGCCGACGACGAACAGGCGGGGATGGCTGGTGCACCCGTCGCCGCCGACGACCTGCCACTCCGTGTCGGCGAGCAGCTCCGCATTCCGCTCCTGGCCGATGGCCACGATCACCGCGTCACAGGTCAGCTCGAACTCGGAGCCGAAAACCGGGACGGGATGCGGGCGGCCGCTGCTGTCCGCCTTGCGCAGTTCCATGCGCGAGCAGAGCAGGGCCCACTCCCTGCCCTCGGCGACCTCGATGCGCAGCGGGGCGGTGAGCTCCATGATGCGCACCCCCTCGGCGAGGGCTTCGCGGATCTCCTCGGCGGCGGCGGGCATTTCGGAAAGCCGGCGCCGGTAGATCACCGTGACCCGGCCCGCGGCGCCGCACAGGCGCCGCGCCGTGCGCGCCGCGTCCATGGCGCTGTTGCCGCCGCCGATGACCACGACCTGGCGGCCGATGTCGGGCGTTTCCCCGCGCTTGGTGGCGCTGAGAAATTCCAGGGCGTCGTGCACGCCGACGGCGTCTTCCTCCGGGATGAGCATCCGGCGTCCCTTGCCGGCGCCGGCGGCCAGGAAGACCAGGTGGAAGGAGTCCAGCATCCCGGCCAGCCGCTTGCCGTCGACGGCCTGGTTGAAGTGGAAGACGACGCCCTTCTCCTTCAGGCGCGCGACGTCGTCGTCCAGGGCGGCAGCAGCGAGGCGGAAGCCGGGGATGACCGTGGCGGCCAGCCCGCCGGCGCCGGGGCCGGCTTCAAAGACCTCGACCCAGAATCCGCCGCGGGTCAGCGCGCGGGCGGCGGCGAGGCCCGCCGGGCCGGCGCCCACGACGGCCGTGCGCGTGGCGTCGCCGAGCGAGGCCGGGTCGGCCGCGGGGATCGAGCCGTTCTCGACAATGAAGCGCTTGACGGCGCGGATGGCCAGCGGCCGGTCGAACAGGCCGCGCGTGCAGCGGCCCTGGCATTTCTGGTCGCAGACCATGCCGCAGACGGCGGGAAGCGGATTGCTCGCCCAGACCACCGCTTTGGCCCGGTCGGCATCGTTCTTCTCCACCCAGTGCATGTAGCGCGAGACGTCCTGGCCGATGGCACAGGCATCGCGGCAGGGCGCGGCAGCGCAGTCGAACGCCGCCAGGACGCGCCGGCCCTTGAAGGACGCCGGCGGCAGCAGCGGGGCACGGCAATCGTCCCCATGCTCCAGCGCCGCCTCAACATTCTTCAGGTTCTCCATCACCGCCCTGGCCGGGTCCTTGATGCGGGCGCGCTTCAGGACCATTTCGTCGAGGGAGGCCGCCCGGCACTCGCCCATGGCGCGGCGGATCTCCTCCAGGTACTGCCCGAAGCGGGCGTAGCCGCCCGGGCGCAGCAGGTCGCTGCAGACGGTGAGCGGGCGCAGGCCGCAGGCCAGAAGCTCGGCGGCGTTGAAGCAATCCGTGCCGGCGGAATACGTGATGTCCAGCCCGCCCTGAAAATCGTCCTGCAGGCGCCGGGCCAGGGCCACGGCCAGGGGCTGCAGCGGCCGGCCGCTCATGTAAATCGTTTTCTCGGCAACGGGCAGCAGCGCATCTTCGTTCAGGCACTCCAGCGTGTTGGTCAGCTTGACGGAAAAACGCAGCCCGTTCTTTTCGGCGCAGTTCTTCAGGGAGCGGATCAGGTCCAGGGCGGCGTCGTATTTGAGGTCATGCTCAAAGGCCTGGTCGGGCACCTTCACCTTCCAGCCCAGCGCGCCGTTCAGCAGCTGGCGCAGGCGCTCGGGCCCCAGCAGGGTCGGGTTCAGCTTGACGGTGGTATGCAGCTTGCGCTCGTTCAGCAGGTAGAGGCCGATCTTTTCGATCTCCCCGGGCGGGCAGCCGTGCATGGTCGACAAGGTGACGTTGTCGGAAATGCAATTGGGGATGTCCAGCTTGGCGATGCCGGGGAACACGGGCTCCAGCTCCCTGAACAGCGTCTCCTTCTCGTCATAGCAGCAGGATATCTTGTCCAGGAAGCGCTGCATGTTGGGCTGCAGGATGCCGGCCATGTCGTAGCCGACGCTGACGTTGAAGAGAAAGCCGGGATCGGCGGGCAGGGCGCCGCGGCGCTGGCGGCGGCGCAGCACGTGCAGCAGCACCCAGGCGGCCAGGTACTGCGCGAACGATTCCTCCAGGGTCAGCTCCTGGGACCACTCGCAGTTGTAGCCGGCGTCGGCGCTGGCGATGCAGGGCTTGCGCACCTCCGAGGCGGTCGAGGGTCTGGACGGTCTTGAGCTCGATAAAGCGGGCGCCGCAAAGCCAGGCCGACACGATGTTCTGCGCCAACTGCGTGTGCGGGCCGGCCGCCACGCCCAGCGGCGTCTCGAGCCAGCGCCCGCAGCGCTCCATGCGGAAGGGGTCGGCGGCGTCGCTCTGGAAAAAAAGCTCGCGGTGGATGCCGAAGACCTGGCCGCGCTTCTCCTCGGCCAGGATCCAGGCCAGGAGGCGCCCGGCCGCGAGCGGCGCGAAACGATCGCCGGCCACCGGGGCTGCGGCCTAGCCGCGGCCGCCCATGGTCAGGGCCATGATGGCCTTGGCCGTGTGCAGCCGGTTCTCGGCCTCGTCGTACACGATGGAGATGCTCTCGTCGTCGATGACCTCGTCGGTCACCTCGCGGTTGCGGTCGGCGGGCAGGGCATGCATCAGTTTGACGCCGGGCGCGGCCAGCTTGACGCGGCGGCGGTCGAAGATCCAGTCCTTGTGCGCGGCCAGGCGCGACGCCATTTCCTTCTTGCACTCGGCCTCGTTCTGCAGGTACTCCCCCACCTCGTAGGCGCCGAAGCCGCCCCAGTTCTTGGGAATGACCACCTGCGCCCCCTTCATGGCCGCGTCCATGTCGTCGGTGAAGGTCAGCCGGCCGCCGCCCGCCTTGGCATTGGCCTTGGCCTTGGCGACGATATTCTTGCTCAGCGGGAAATCGGGGGGGTGGGCGACGGTGACGTCGAGGCCGTAGCGCGGGAAAAGGAGGATCTGCGTCTGCGGCACCGAGAGGGGCTTGGCGTGCGATTCGGCGTAGGCCCAGGAAACGGTCACCTTCAAGCCGCGCACGTCGCGGCCGAAGTGCTCGAAGATGGTCATCATGTCGGCCAGCCCCTGGAAGGGGTGGTAGACGTCGTCCTGCAGGCTCATGATCGGGCACTTGGAATGCCTGGCCATCTCGTTGAGGTAGGCGTTGCCGCTGCCGTAGAAGCAGTTGCGGCTGGCGATGCCGTGGCCCATGCGCGACAGGATGATGGCCGTGTCCTTGGCCGACTCGCCGTGGGAGATCTGCATTTTGTCGGCGGTCAGGTCGTGGGCGTGGCCGCCCAGCTGGGTCATGCCCGCTTCCATGGAATTGCGCGTGCGCGTCGACTGCTCGAAAAATATCATGAACAGCGTCTTGTCCGCCAGCAGCCGGTGCGGCTCGCCCAGTGCGAAGCGCTTCTTGAGGTCGAAGGACGTCTCGAAGACGGTGTCGAGGTCGTTCTTGCTCCAATCGTCCTCGGTGATGAAGTGGCGGTTATGAAATATGGAATTCATCTTGCGCTCCTTTGCTTTTCGCGGAAAATATAACATTTGTGCCGGCGCTTGTCAAAATAAGTGAAAAGTGAAAAGTAAAGGGTGAAAATCAGAAGATTTTCAATGTTTTACTGAACCAATGCTTCTTACACTGCGCGCCTCGAGCTTATTCCCTGGGGGAGCGCGCCACGAACTCGTATCCGACGTTGAATCTCACGTAATTGGCCGTATCGGAGCCGGATGCGGACCGATCGATCAGGAGATGGAACGAGCCGCCGACGATCACGGCCGAGCGCGAGCCCGGTTTCGGGAACAACTTTAAGCCGGCGCCGCCGGTCATGCCGAAATGCAGACCGGACAATCCGTACACCGCCCCCGAACCGATGCCGCCGCCGCCCTGCACGAAAATCTGAGCCCTTGCCGACAAGGGGAGCTGCAGGACGGCGAGCAGGTTCAGGGCGACCAGCAAACGCCGCTCCGGTTCATAGATCATCTCCGGAGCATTAAAATCCTGGAAGCTCGAATAATGCTTCACCTGCTGGAAATTCACATTGCACTGCAGCCCGAACTCCGGGGAAAGGTCGCGCTGGAAGTATCCCCCGAAGTGATACAAGAGTTTATAGCGATCGAAATGCCTGGGGGACGGGTTCCAGTCTTCCTCGACACTGCTGCCGTAGGCCCAGCCCCCGTATACCCCGAGCAGGGACTTATCGTTCACTTCGGCGCCGGCAGTCAAGGCGAACAAGGTCAGCACAATGACCAGCAAATAGGTCTTCCTACAGTTCCCCATTTCTTCCTCCTCTGTTACTTCGCGATCAGTTTTTTCTGGATCCTGGGCGCGGCGTTTTTTTACGCGGGTCGCGGACGACGATCGTTTCGGCAATGCGGTCGTGCACGGTGCGCTTGTTGGGATGGATGAAGTACTGGAAGAAACCGAAGCCGAACTCGAGCATGGAGGCGCCGTAGCCCAGGGCGCGCTCCAGCGAGTGCCAGAGCGACAGCCGCGAGTGGGCCAGCGAGACGACGCGGATGCCCAGCAGCGCCTTGCCCGGGGTGCGGCCCCGGCCATAGTAGGTGGTCAGCCCGAAGTAGGCGACCACCCAGGCGATGTTGTACCAGCCATGGTTCAGGGAAAACACGATGCCCTGGGAACCTCGCACCCAGCCCAGCTTTGTCAGCAGCGGCTCCAGGGCACCGGCCAGGGCGACGAACAGCAGGCTCATGAATATCACGTCCAGCAGGAACGCGGCGGCGCGGCGCCGGAACGACGCCAGCGGCGCCCCGTGCACCGCCTCCATGCGTTGGGTCTGGTGAGCATCGTAGGTAGCCATGATGACCGTTTAATACCACAACGTGCAACTCAAAGACAAGAGGCAAGAGATTTTCTGAGGGGCAAGTCACTCCCCTTCTCTTCCCAAGAGAAGGGGGCGGGGGATGAGTTGAATGCTTGTCTACCTCGGCTTATGCCTTACCGCTTATGCTTCAAACCGGTTGTGCTTACTGCTTCACCAGCTCGACGCGGCGGTTCTTGGCCCGGCCGGCATCGCTGTCATTGCTCGCCACCGGCGCGAACTGGCCGCAGCCGGCGGAGCGCAGCCGGGCCGCGGCGATGCCGTGCTCGCTGGTCAGCGTCTTCATGACGGCCGCGGCGCGGTCCTCTGCCAGCGTGACGTTGCTCTCGACGCCGCCCTGGTTGTCGGTGTGGCCGACGACAAAGAGCTTGAGCGCCGGCTGGTTCTTGAGCAGCTTGGCGATCTCGGCGATGGCCTGGGCCGACTCGGGCTTGATCAGCGACTTGCCGGAGTCGAAATAGATGCCGTATACGGCCACGTGGCCGGTGGCGTTGATGTCGCTGCTCATGGCCGCGGCGTCGGCGACGATATCCTGGGCCATGCCCGCCTTCTGGATGATGAACAAGATATAGCCGCTGGTGAAATCGGTGCGCAGCTCCACCCAGATCTCCAGCCCTTCGCGGCTGAGCTTGAAGGTGCTGCGTCCCTTTTCGCTCCACAGGACCGCGCCGCCCTGCTTCTGGACGGCGTTCTCGAAGTTGCGCTGTATCTGCAGCTCGCTGGGCTTCGCGACGAGGGTGTTCTGCGGCCGGTAGGCGATCCTCCAGTACTGGCCCTCGATCGCCTCGGTCTTGCCCTTGGCGACGACGAACGAATAGGCGTCGAACTGCTTTTGCTGGCAGGAGTAGATCCAGTAGTCCGGCATCCTGGTGAACGCCGGGTGGTCCTTGCAGGCGGCGGAATCCTTCTGCTGGGCAACGAGCCCGGTTGTCAGCAGCAGCAGCATGATGCCCATCAGGGTCAGCGATCTTTTTTTCATCTTCATTCTCCTTTCATAGTGCTTTTTTTTACATGAAGTTCCTTTCTTTCTCGTCACGCGTTACGCGTTACGCGTCACGGAAGATCACTTCATATTCAGTGCATACAGGGCATAAAATGCCGACGCCTTGACCAGGTCGTCGATGGCGACCTTTTCGTCGGGCGCGTGGGCCATGATCTCGTCGCCGGGGCCGAAGCCGATGCAGGGGATGCCGTGGATGCCGGTGATGGCGACGCCGTTGGTGGAAAAGGTCCACTTGTCGACGCGCGCTTCCTGGTCGAAAAGTTCGCGGAAGACCCCTTCGGCGCGGGTGACGGCGGGGTGGTTGCGGTCCACCGTCCAGGTCGGGTAATACTTTTCCATGCCGTATTCCCTGCCGGTATAGGCTGTTTCACGATACTCGAGCACCTTGGTGCTGGCCGTCCCGCCCCGCATCGACGGGGCCGGCAGCCCGGCGACCAGCTCGCGCACTTCGGCCAGAGCCGTTTCCCTGGTCTCGCCGGTCGTAAGCCGCCGGTCGAGGTGGATGCGCGCGAAATCGGCGACGGCGCAGAGCGAGGGCGACCCCGAGACGAACTCGCTCACCGTGATCGAGCCCTTGCCCAGGAAATCGTCATGGCGCAGGCGCTCGTTCAGCTTTTCGATCTCCAGGCAGGCGCGGGCGCCCATGTAGATCGCGTTCTTGCCGCGCTCGGGGGCCGAGCCGTGGGCCGAAAGCCCCTTGAAGCTCACCTGTATCTCCATGCGGCCGCGCTGGCCGCGGTAGATGCCCAGGGCGGTCGGCTCGGTGCTGATCACCATCTCGGGCCGGATCTTCTCTTCCTCGATGATGTATTTCCAGCACAGGCCGTCGCAGTCCTCCTCCATGACCGTGCCGGTGAACAGCACCGCCAGATCGTCCTGCAGCCCCAGCTCCTTCAGGATGCGGCCGGCGGTGACCATGGCCGCCGCCCCGCCCTTCTGGTCGACGCTGCCGCGGCCATGGACGAAGCCGTCGCGGATCTTGCCGGAGAACGGGTCTTCGCTCCAGTTCTCCAGGTTGCCCTGGTCGACCGTGTCGATGTGGGCGTCGATGGCCAGCAGGCGCTTGCCCTTGCCGACCTGGCCCAGGACGCTGCCCAGGCCGTCGAGGCGCACGCTGTCGAAGCCCGCCTCCTCCATCTGCCGCTTGAGTTCGGCGGCCATCTCTTTTTCCCTGGCCGAGATCGACTTGATCTTGACCAGGCGCGCCAGGTTCTCGGCGGTAGCGCTGCGATATGTTTCGGCGAGGGCCAGCACTTTTTTGGCAATCGTGTCCATGGGGGCTCCTTATTCTTTTGTCAGCCAGTCCAGTATTTTTTCATTGGTCAGCGGCGCGGAGTACGGCAGGGGCCGGCCGGGCCGGGCGGCGCGCAGGGCGGCGAGCAGGGCGAAGTAGGCGCCGATGCCGTACATGAAGGGCGGCTCGCCGACGGCCTTGGAGTTGAGCACGGCGGCCGGATTCGGCGCGTCCGAGAGGAAACGGACGTCGATCACGGCGGGGGCGGTGCGGATGTCCGGCACCTTGTAGGTGGAGAGGGTATCGGTGAGCAGCCGCCCCTTTGCGGAATAAACGAGATCCTCCAGCGTCACCCAGCCGATGCCCTGGACGATCGCCCCTTCCGCCTGGCCGCGGTCGATCAGCGGGTTGATGCTCTTGCCGTTGTCGTGGACCACGCGCACGGCGTCGACAACGGCGGTGCCGCGCAGCAGGTCGACGGTGGCCTCGACCAGCGCCGTGCCGAAAACGTGATAGGCGAAGGGCTCGCCCTTTTCGCGGACGCGGTCGAAATGGATGCCGGGCGTGGCGTAATGGGAGTGGGCGGAGAGGTCGACCCGGGACATGTAAGCGGCCTGGACCAGTTTTTCCCAGCCCAGATCGGTCTTTTTTCCATTATGGAACACCGTGTCCTGGCGGATCTCCAGGCCGGCGCCGCCGTCTACGGACAGCAGCGTCGCCGCAACATCCAGCAGGCGGCCGCGAATCTCCAGGCAGGCCAATTCGACGGCCTTGCCGTTGAGGTCGGCGCCGGTGGAGGCGGCGGTGGGCGAGGCGTTGGCCACGCGCCGCGTGCTGGTGCTCTCCAGGCGCAGGCGCTGGTTGGCCACGCCCAGGGTGCGGGCGGCGACCAGCAGGACCTTGTTGTTCACCCCCTGCCCCATCTCGACGGCGCCGGTCGACAGGGACACGCTGCCGTCGTTGTAAACATGGACCAGGGCCCCGGCCTGGTTCAGGAAAATGGATGTGAACGAGATGCCGAAGCAGACCGGCATCAGCGCCAGCCCCTTCTTGCTGAGGGCGTTATCGGCGTTGTAGGCGCGCACGCGCTCGCGCGTTGCCGCCAGGTCGAAAGCCGCAACGGCTTCGTCGAAACAGCGTTGGGCGCGGGCGTTCTTCGCCCTCTGGCCGTAGGGGAACTCGTCGTTGTCAACGAGCAGGTTGTGTTGCTGCAGCACGGCCGGCTCGACGCCCATGCTCTCGGCGGCCTGGAAAATGGCGGCCTCGATGACGAACATCGCCTGCGGCCCGCCGAAGCCGCGGAATGCTGTGAACGGCGGCAGGTTGGTGCGGCAGGAAATGCCGGTGGCGCGCACGTTGGGGATATGGTAGCTGTTGGTGGCGTGGAAGAGGGTGCGCTCGAGGATGGAGGTCGACAGGTCGGCGGCGGCGCCGGCGTTCTGGTAATAGGTTGCCTCGTAGGCCAGGATTTTTCCGCTTTCATCGAGGCCGATCTTGAAATCCGAGGAATAGGGATGGCGCTTGCCGGTGAAGCGCATGTCCTCGCGGCGTTCCAGCACCAGCTTGACCGGGCGGCGCAGGGCGCGCGCCGCCATGGCGGCCATCACCGCCCAGGCCGTGGCCTGGTCTTCCTTGCCGCCGAAGGCGCCGCCCAGGCGGAACACTTCCACCGTTACCCGGCTCATGGGCATGGCCAGGACGCGGGCGGTGATGCGCTGCACGACGCCGGGCGCCTGGGTGGCCGAGATCACCCGCAGCGTGTCCTTTTCGCCGGGGACGGCGACCGCGGCCTGGGTCTCGAGATAGAGGTGCTCCTGGCCACCCGAGTCGACGCGGCCGGAGATGACGCGGGCGCAGGAGGGCCAGGCCCGGTCCACGTCGCCGAGGACGAACGTGCGCGGCGGCGCGATCAACGACCCTTGCGCGGCCGCCTGGCGCGGGTCGAGGACGGGCGGCAGCTCCTCGATCTCCAGGCGCATGGCGGCCAGGGCCCGCCGCGCCTGGCGCGGCGTCGTGGCCACGACAAAGGCGACGGGCTGGCCGACGTAATGCACCTCGCCCGCAGCCAGCAGCGGCTCGTCCATGATGATGCCGCCGATCTGGTTCGCGCCGGGGATGTCGGCGGCGGTGAACACGGCCGCCACGCCCGGCTCGTGCCTGGCCGCCTCCGCGTCCAGCGCGATGACGCGGCCGCGGGCCACGGGCGACGCCAGCACGGCGGCGTGCAGCAGGCCGGGAAACGCGTCGAGGTCGTCGACAAAGAGCGATTCGCCGCGACCGTGGAAATAGATGTCGTTCTGCTTCACGGCAGGTCTCCGGCAGCGAAGCGATCGGGAAAGAGCTCCAGGAAATGGGCGAAAAGCAGGCGACGCAGCAGCGCTCGCTTGTAGGCGGCCGAGCCGCGCACATCGCTGATGGGCGCGATCTCGCGGTCGGCGGCGGCGAGGAACTCCCGGACCAGCGCGGGCGTCACTTCCCTGCCCGGCAGCAGCGCCGCCGCGTTCCGCAGGACCAGCGGCACCGGCGCCACGCCGCCGGCGGCGACATGGGCGGCGATGATGCGCCCGTCATCCAGCCGCAGGCGGATGGCCGAATTCACCGAGGCGATGTCCTGGTGCTTGCGCCGGGCGACCTTCTCGAAATGAAAGCGCCAGCCGTCATCGCCGGTCGGGACGCTCACCCAGGCCGCCGTCTCGCCCGGCCGCAGCGCCAGCTGCTTGTAGTCCAGGAAGAATTCGCGGAGCTTCATGGTGCGCGTCCTGGCGCCAAGGCGCAGGCCGATGGCGGCATCGCAGGCCAGGAGGATGACGCTCAGGTCGCCGATGGGCGAGGCGTTGACGATATTGCCGCCGACGGTGGCGCGGTTGCGCACCTGGGCGGAGGAGATCAGCCGCAGCGGGCCCGCCAGCCAGGGCAGGGAGGCGGCGAGCAGCGGCGACTCCATCATGTCGGCGACGGTGGCGGCGGCGCCGATAAAGACGCGCTCGGCGTCGGGCCAGATGGCGGCAAGCTCGGCGCGGCGCGAGAGGAGCCGCAGGTCCTGCTCCGCCAGCTCGGGACCGCGCTGCACAAAAAGGTCGGTGCCGCCGGCCACGACCAAAGCCGCGCCTTTCTTTGCCGGCGTTGCCACCGGGGGCAGCGCTTGCAGGCGCTGCGGGATGGTGGAGAAATAGGCGGGAAAGACCCCGAGCCCGACCAGCGCCTGCAGGCGGTCGACCGCGGGGAGCAGCCTGGGCCGCAGCTCGCGCAGCAGGCGCTCCACCGCCCTGCGGATGGACGCGTAGCCGGTGCAGCGGCAAACGTTGCCCTCAATGGCGGTGACGGCGTCGTCGTCCAACAGCCCGGCGTCGTTGAGCAGGAAGCCGCTGAGGCTGACCACCAGGCCGGGGGTGCAGAAGCCGCACTGGCTGGCCCCCTCGCTGACAATGGCCTGCTGCACCGGGGTCAGGTCAGCGGCGTTCAGCCCCTCGACCGTGACCACGTGGCAGCCGGCGGCGTCGCCCAGCGGAAACAGGCAGGAAACCACGGCGCGGTAACGCGGGCCGTCGGCGCCGGGCGTGCCCAGCAGCACGGTGCAGGCGCCGCAGTCGCCTTCGCGGCAGCCGATGCGCGTGCCGGTCAGGCGCTGGTCGTCGCGGATAAAATCGACCAGAGCGGTCCCCGGCGGCAGGGTGCTGCGCACCTCCCTGTCGTTGAGGATGAAGACGATCTCTTGGGGCATCGGCGGGTGCCGGCGGCGGCGGCCTCAGAAGCCGGAGGCGGTGAGCAGCACGGTGGCTCCCCAACAGGCCAGGGCAAAGGTCGATGCCAGTGGAATGAGCAGGGGCCGGCGCGAAAGCCACAGGGGCAGCAGCCATTTTTCCAGGCGCCGCCCCAGGGCGTAGCCCAGCGGAAAAAGCAGGGCAGCCAGCAGGGCGGCGGGAACGACGCGCGTCAGCATGTAGGCGGCGCCGCCGGCATTTTGCAGGGCGAGCAGGTGGCGGCAGGGGGCCAAGAAGCGGCCCAGGGCAAAAAACGCCGTGCCGCCGGCGAATGCCGCCATTCCCGCCAGCGCGCCCTGTGCTTTCGGGTTGGCGGCGATCTTGTTCCTGAACAGGCTGACGCCGCCATACAGGCAGGCGCCGTTGAGCAGCATGGCCAGGTGGGCGTTGGCCTGGCAGAAGACGGGCAAGCCGAGCAGCGGCACGGCCAGCCACTTGCCGAAAATGCCCACCAGCGTGACGCCGGGGATCAGCCGTGCCTGCTTGAAGATCGCCAGCCCGGCGGCCATGAGGGCGAAGCCGGCGGCGGTCACCACCGGCCCGCGCAGAGGCAGTCCGGCATGGCGGATAAACCCGCCCAGGGCGGCCTCCAGCAGGCCGAGCACGGCCCCCAGCACCAGGATATTCAACAAATAAAATTTCCAGGACAGAGTCTCGTTATTGCCGGACATAAGCACCTCTTAGAGTCGTTGAGAACCTCAATCATAGTAAAGAACCTGGGCTATATTGTCAAATAAGTGACAAGTGACGAGTGACAAGTGACGAGGGAAGAATGCAGATTTCCGTAATTCGTGATTCGTAATTCGTGATTCGAAAGAGTGAGGGATAATTAGTCTACGTGATGAGTGATGAGTGAGACTTAAATTCCAAATCACAAATTCCAAATCCCAAATAAATTCCAAGCTCCAAATCCCAATGTCCGAAACGAAAGCCCTTATTGGTTTCTTTTCTTCGTTTGGGTCATTTGGTCATTGGTGATTGGTGCTTATTTGGAATTTGGTGCTTGGGATTTGGAATTTTAGTTTTATGATTTCATCCGTAAACCGTGCACATTTCACCGTTTACCGAGGTTCTATGCCGGACGTGCATATTCGGTTATAATCCCTTCATGAAAAGCTATCGCAAGGAACTTTGGTTTCAGACGCCCGGCCGGCGGGCCTTCATCAACATTACTCCGGAAATCGAGCAGGCACTAGCCGAGAGCGGCATCCGGGAGGGCCTGGCGCTGGTCAACGCCATGCACATCACCGCTTCGGTGTTCATCAATGACGACGAGTCGGGGCTGCACCAGGACTACGAGAAATGGCTGGAAAAACTGGCGCCGCACGAGCCGGTTTCGGCGTACCGCCATAACCTCAGCGGCGAGGACAACGGCGACGCCCACCTGAAGCGCCAGGTCATGGGCCGCGAGGTCGTGGTCGCCGTCACGCAGGGGCGCCTCGACTTCGGTCCCTGGGAACAGATCTTCTATGGCGAGTTCGACGGTAGGAGAAAAAAGAGAGTACTGGTGAAAATTATTGGAGAATAGAAGCTCAACGTCGACTCAAACTCATCCCCTACCCCTTCTCTTGCGAAGAGAAGGGGCTTAAAACTAAAAATGAATTCCCCCTCTCTTTGGGAAGAGAGGGGGCAGGGGGTGAGTTGCTGAATAGTCTGCCTGATGCCCGGTTCTATCCAATGATCCGTCATTTATCAGTGCGTTATGCGAAAGAAATAAAAGGGCTGCGTTATGCGTTATGCGAAAGAAAAAGAAAGTGCCTTTCTCTTTCTCATCACGCATAACGGAGCCCTGTAAGCTCGTTCACGCATAACGTAGACTGCTTATTCCTCACTCTTCCGAATCACGAATTACGAATCACGAATTACGCTGGATCTAATTCTTCCGCGTTACGCGTTACGCGTCACGCGTCACGTAGTCGTTCTTCTAGCGCTAATGACTGACGCTCCCGCCACCGCCGCGATGATGAGCGCGCCGCCGGCGATGGCGGCGATCCCCGGTCGCTCGCCCAGGGCCAAAAAGACCCAGAGCGGGTTGAATACCGGCTCGATGACGGCGATCAGGTTGGCCGACACCGCGGTGATGCGCTTGATGGCCGCCGAGAACAGGATCGCCGCCACCCCGACCTGGAAGAACCCCAGCATGGCGATGGCGCCGGCGGCCTTCCAGGTGAAGACGGGCAGCGGCAGAAAGAGAGAGACCGCCAGCCCGATGGCGGCGGTGAACCAGTGGGCCAGCAGCATCGACTCCAGCGGCGAGGCGTCCTTCTGCTTGCGCAGGAGGACGTAGCAGAAGCTGAAGGTGAGCCCCGAGCAAAGCGCCAGGATGTTGCCCAGCAGCCGGCCGCCGCCGATCTTGTCCATGAACAGCAGCACCATGCCCGCGGCGACGAAGACGAAGGCGGCCCAGTGCTCCCAGCGCGCCCGCTCCTTGAGCATCCAGGCGCCGATGATGGCGGTGAACACCGGGCCGATGTACTGCAGCAGGATGGCGTTGGCGGCGGTGGTGGTCTTGTTGGCCGCGACAAAGAGCAGCATGGTGGCCGTCTGCGCCAGGGCGGCTCCCACCTGGACCGGCGACCAGTGGAACCGGGGCCGCTTCAGCCAGGCGAGGACGACCAGCGAGGAGACCAGGCTGCGCATGCCGGCGATGGCGAACGGGTGCCAGTCGATGACCTTGATGAACAATCCGGCGATGCTCCACAGGAAGGCGGTGGCGACCATGGCCAGGATGCCCAGGCGCATTTCGCTAGGTTGATGGTGGGAAGCCAATTCGCTCATTTAGATAAAACACCGTAGTGAAAAGTTAAAAGTGAAAAGTGAAAAGTAAGAAAACCGGCCTCCGTTAGAATTATTGTCATAACGCTTCATTCTTCTTCTTTCACTGAGCTCTGAAAACTCTTGTTGCTACATTTCACTTTTAACTTTTCACATTTCACTGAGCTCTGGAAGCTCCAGCTGCAACATTTCACTTTTTACTTTTCACCTTTCACTAAGTTCCTGGAATTACTTGATCTCCAGCCTCTGCCCATAGCATTTACGGCACACCGACACGTACTTGTCGTTGCCGCCGATCTCGATCTGCGGTCCCTCGCCCACCGGATTGCCGTCCTTGTACTTGAGCAGCATGGTCGCCTTCTTGGTGCAGTACCAGCAGACGGCCTTGACCTCCTCGACCTTGTCGGCGAAGAGCAGCAGCGCCTCGCTGCCCGAGAACAGGTGGTTGCGGTAGTCGTTCTTCAGGCCGTAGACGATGACCGGGATGTTCATCTCGTCGACGATGCGCGTCAGCATCACCACCTGCTCGCGGGTGAGGAATTGCCCCTCGTCGACCAGCACGCAGTCGGGCTTGGCCTCGCGCGCCAGGGCCATCATGTCGATGCCGCTGCTGATGATCTGGGCGTCGCGCTGAAAGCCCATGCGCGAAGTGATCTTGCCGCGGCCGAAGCGGTCGTCGATGGCCGGGGTGAAGAGCAGGGCATGCTTGTTCTGCTCCTCGTAGTTGTGGGCGATCTTGAGGATCTCGGTGGACTTGCCGGCGTTCATGGTCGAGTAGCGGAAATAGAGCTGGGCCATGGATCAATCTCCTTGGGCGGTCAATAGCGCCCGGGGCGTCCCGGCGGGTCCTGAAAGGCGCGCTGGATGCCGCGGTACAGCGACAGGTCGGGGCGGCTCTCCAGGAATTGGATCAGGGCGTCGGCGGTGGTGGAAGCCAGCGCGCGGCCCGGGTCCTTATGGGCGAAGTTGTAGGAGCTGGCGACGTAGCTGGAGAGCCCCACGCGGTATGTTCCGTCTTCGGGCAGGGGGCTGCCGTCGGCACGGCGCAGCACGATCTCCTGGATGTGCAGCTGGTCGTCGGTGCGCACCAGGTAGGTCAGCCCGGAAACCTGCAAGTCGATCTCATTGTTTTTATTGAAAGCGTCGCGCACCAGCGAGCGGATCTCTTCGGCGCTCATGGCGATCTCGACCACCTGGTTGCCGAAGGGGTCAAGCGTATAGATGTCCTTGAGGGTGATCTTCTCGCTCAGGCGGCTCAGGCGGATGCCGCCGTTGTTCTGGAAGGCGACGTCCAGGCCGTGGACCAGGCGGATGGCGTCGGTCATCAGGCAGCCCAGCGCGTCCTTGCCCTCGATGGCGAACGGGGCCTCGGCGATGACGCGGGAGAAAGCCGGGTTCTGGTTGAAGCGGTCGATCATGGCCTTGACCTCGGGGTCCTCCTCGCGCTGCGCCTTCAACTCGATCAGCTCGCCCTTTTTCTCGACCACGCTGCCGTTGCGCACCAGGAGCTCCACCCGGCCCAGGTAGCGGTTGTCGCTGCCGGCCTGCGCCACCAGCACGCCGTTGATGATTTCGGCCGGGTCGACGCGGGTATGGGAGTGACCGCCGATGATGGCATCGAGTTCAGGCATCTGCTCGGCCAGCTTCTGGTCCTGGTCGAAGCCCAGGTGGGTCAAGCCCAGCAGGACCTGGCTGCCACGGCGCAGCGTTTTCATCTCCCGGGCTTTCAGCAGCGGTTCGCTGAAACGCAGCCCCTTGACGCGGTCGGGATGGGTCGAGGGCAGGCCATTGCCGGCTTCGATCTGGATCAGGCCGAACACGGCGATGCGCACCCCGCCTTTCGTCTTCAGCTCGACATAGGGCTTGAGCTGGGGGAAACCGCCGGCGCCGGCGCGGATGTTGGCCGAAACGAAGGGAAAGCGCGCCCTGGCCGCGAAATTCTTGAGGTTTTCCAGGCCGATGTCGAACTCGTGGTTGCCGGGGCTGAGCAGGTCGACGCCCAGGCGGTTGAGCAATTCCAGCATTGGCTCGCCCGGCGGCTCATACTGGTCGATGATCGGGTTGCCCGTGAAGTTGTCGCCGGCGCAGAACAGGTAGACGTCGCCGCCTTTGCGGCGCTCGCTTTCGACGATGGCCGCCACTTTGGCGAAGTTGTCGATCTTGCCGTGGATGTCGTTGAAATGGAAGATGACGATGCGCGTGTCGGCGGGCGCCGGCTGCACCGACGCGCAGGAGGAGCAGGCCAGCGCCAGCGGCAGCAGCACCAACGCGATCAGCAAACGCTTGGCGCGGCTCATGGCGTGCATCTCCCCGGCTTGGCCATCCTGACCAGCAGCCGTTCGCCGTTGCTCAGCTCGCCGTCGAGGGCAACTTCGTGGCCATGCCCGTCCAGCACAGCCTTGCGGCCTTCCTGCACCTGTTTCCAGGAGATCCGCGAGTACTTGCGCAGCACGTCCGCCACCCGCGCTCCGGAAAAGATTTCCACCTCTCTGCCGTTCACTTTTATATTCATGCTGACAACTCCGTTTAAAAAACCAATCATAAGTAAGTCAGCACCGGTTGTCAAGAATTCACGGCATGCCGGGCAGGGCGGAGTCAGAGGCAAGCTACGTGATTCGTGATTCGTGATTCGTAATTCGTGATTCGAAAGAGGGAGCACTTCGTCTAAGTGATGAGTGAATGAGCTTTCAGAACTCAGTGATGCGTGATGAGAAAGAAAAGAATTCTCAAGCATTTCAAATCAGGGCTTTATCTCATCACGTATCACTTATCACTTATCACGTAGTCTTCCCGCGTCACGCGTTACGCATCACTCGTCACTTGTCACTTGTCACTCAGTACGATGATTCATTATGATATAATCCATTCAATGAAATATCCAACATCCGTTACCCTCAACCTGCCGGAATGGCTGAACAAGATGTTGTCCGGCAAAGACCTGCTCCTGCCCGATCCCGAGGCGCGCATGCGCTGGGTGATCGGCCTGTCGCGGCTCAACGTCGAGCGCCGGAGCGGCGGGCCGTTCGCCGCCGCCGTCTTCGAGCGCGAAACCGGGAAGGCTGCTGGGCGCCGGCGTCAATCGCGTCGAGCCGCTGAACCTGTCGCCGGCCCATGCCGAGATCATGGCCTGCGCCTTTGCCCAGAAAAAAATGAGGACCTTCGATCTGGATTCCTTCGCGCCCGGCTGCGAGCTGGTGAGCAGTTCGCAACCCTGCCTGATGTGCCTGGGCGCCACCCTGTGGTCGGGGGTTACGCGCCTGACCTACGGCGCCAGCGCGGCCGACGTCACCGGCACGCTGGGCTTTGACGAGGGGCCGCTGCCCAGGGACTGGCAGAAAGAGCTGAACAAGCGCGGCATCACGGTGGCGGGGGAATTCCTGCGCGCCGAGGCGATCGCCGTACTCGAGTTGTACCGGCAAGGCCAGGGGACGGTCTACAACAGCCGCCAGGGCAAGCCGGAGCGGGCAACGTCGTGAACGCCGCTGGCCGCCTGCTGCTGGCGCTGGCCCTGCTGCCGGCCGTCGTTGTTGCCGCGGACACCGTGGTGGTGAAGCGCCTCGTGGTCAACGCCGGGACGGCGGCGGCGCCCGCGTCGGTGAACAGCTACCTGGTCTGCCACCTGCCGAGCCGCGGCGCCGTGCTCATCGACCCCGGCGCCGACGACGGGCGTTTCGCCGCTCTCGCCAACGAGCTGGGCGTGCAGGTGCGCCTGGTGCTCAACACCCACGGCCATTTCGACCACGTCGGCGGCAACCGCGCCTGTTGCGAGCGCTTCGCCGCCAGGCTGGCGGTTCCGGCCGCGGACCGGCCGCTCTACGAAAAAAACGGCGGCGCCGACCGGGTGGACATATGGCTGCGGGACGGGCAGGCTCTTGACCTCGAGGGATTCACGGTGCAGGTGCTGGCCACCCCCGGCCACACTCCGGGGAGCTCCTGTTTCCTGATCGGCGGGCAGCTGTTCAGCGGCGACACGCTGATGGCCGGCGGCGTGGGCCGCGTGCCGGAAGGATTGGACGAAGAAAAAGCGCTGAAAGCCCTGGCCAAGGTCATCCGGAAAAAGCTGCTGGCGCTCCCCGCCGCCACCGCGGTCTGGCCCGGCCACGGGCGGCCGACCACCATCGGCGCTGAAGCGCTGCTCAACCCCTTCCTGAACTAGAGCGGCGCCGTCGCCTCGACCGCCCGCCGCAATTCCGGATTCAGAACGGCGCCGGCCTGCAGGGCCCGCTGCAGCTCGCCGCGCGCCTCCTCTCCCCGCTCCGCCAGCAGCAGCGCGCTGAGCAGGTTGTTCCAGGCAGCGGCCAGGCGCGGATCGCTCTCGACCGCCAGGCGGTAGCGCGCGGCCGCGTCCTGCCAGCGCCGCAGCTTGTACAGGTAGTTGCCGTGGGCGAAATGCCAGCCGGCGGGCACGGCGAAGCGCCGCGGGTCGAGAGGCGCCAGCCGCGAGCCGGCGGCGATGCCCCGCTCGCGATCCAGGCGGCCGGTATCGATCTTGGTGCTGTTGGCGGCGCAGGGCGACTTGACCATGGTGTCCAGCGCTTCGCCGCTGACCAGCTCCCGCTCGGCCGTCTCCTCGCGCGCGTTCTCCTCCTGCCAGGAGCGGCACAAGCCGGCCATGCGTTCCATCTCGCTTTCGGCCCGCTCCATGTGGCTGATGGCGCCCGGGTGGTCGCCGCGCTCCGCCGCCGCCCCCGCCAGCAGGAAATGCGCGTCATAGTGCTCCGGGACGGCCTGCAGGCATTTCAGCAGGCTGGCCTCGGCCGCGGCGGCCTGGCGTTTCTTCAGGAGCTTCACGGCCCGGGCCAGCTCCTTTTCGCAAGACTTGTATTTCAGCAGGCGCTGGACGGCCGTCTCTTCCCCGGCATCCGGGTCAGCGCCGCCAGGCGCCGGCGCGGCGCCGGCTGCCAGGAAAATCAACATCAGGACGGTTGCGGATAATGTGCGCATGGTGATCTCCATTTCCTTCGCGTCAAAGCCCCTTCTTCATCATCAACTCGCGGTTGCGGGCCGGCGTCTGGTTCCACAAGGTCAGCATCAGCACGGCGCCGATCACCGAGAAGGGGATGATCAGGTAGACCCATACCCCCCAGCCGAAGCGGTCGAGGAAATAGCCCATGCCGAAGCCGGTAAGGCCGCTGGCCAGGTACTGCACGCCGTCCAGCAGGCCGGTGACCGTGGCCGCGCCGCGGGTGCCGCCGAAGTCCATCGACGCCGTCCCCGAGAGCATGCCGTGCACGCCGAATATCCACATGCAGCAGAAGCCGATCATGAAAGCCGCCAGGCCGGGAACGCGCGCGGCGCCCAGGATCAGCAGGGAAATGATCTGGCCGATATAAAAAATGAACGCCACCGGCGGCCGGCGCGACTGGAACAGGCGGTCCGACATGTAGCCGCAGACCAGCCCGCCGACGATGCCGCCGGCGGTGATGCCGAGCGACGCCACCTGGTGCAGCCCGGAACCCGGGGCGATGTGGTGGATCTCTTTCAGGAACGGGGTGAACCAGAGCATCAGCCCCTGGCGCACGAATCCGGTGCAGAACTCGGCGACCATCAGGGTGATGATCACCGGGTTGGAAAAAGCGCGCTTCAGCACGTAGGTGAAGCCGACCTTGACGTCATCGCCGATGTGGCTGGTGGCATCGTCGGTGTTGATCTTGGGAAAGCCCGCCTGCTCGGGCTTGTCCTTGACCAGGAAAAAATCGACCACGACCATGGTCAGGATCAGGGCCGAGGGGACGATGAACACCCAGACCCAGCCGAAATGGGCCAGGATCCAACCGCCGAAACCCATGGCCAGGAAGTAGCCGCTGGAGATCATGATGCCGAAGATGCCGCCGAAGCCACCGCGCTCCTTGACGTGGAACCAGGGCGCGTTGACCTTGACCACCGACAGGGCGCCGAAGCTCTGGAAATACTGGTTGACGGCATAGAGCAGCGACATGCCGACCACGATCTTGGTCTGCCAGCCGGCCAGGAACAGGGCGCCGATGACCAGGTTGAAGATGGCCGTGCCGATGCCGCCGAAGATGATGGCCTTCTTGCCGCCGAAGCGGTCGGTCAGCGGGCCGTTAAAGATGACGCTCAGGGCGTAGGTCCAGAAGCCGGCGGTGGCGATGGTGCCGAACTCGGCCTTGGAGAGGTCGAACGTCTTCATGATGTCGCTGGAGGCGACATTGAGGTTGTAGCGCCCCATGTAGAAGGTGGCATAGGTCAGCCCCAGCGGAAACCAGTTGCGGAAACGCCGGCGGCGGTACTCGGGCGAGTGCTTCAGCGGGTTGCTCATTTCTTCACCTCTTGCCAGGCGGTCCACAGCTGGTTCAGCACCTGCTCCAGGTGGGCGCCGAGCACGTCGGGCTTGTCGGTTTTTTCGGGCATGTTCTCGAAGACGGCGTAGGGCACGCGGCGGTCGCCGGCCGGCAGGAATTTCGGGTCAGCGGCGAACTCGTCCCAGTCCGATTCCTTGTAGAGCATCTCGATCTTCTTGTCCTCCAGGGCGTGCTGCAGGATGGAATCGGGGCGGTCGGGGTTGTAGCGCCGGCGGTTCTTGCGCAGCGACTCGGGCCAGTCGACCTTGATGTACAGGGCGGCGGCGTGGTCCAGCACCTGCGGCGACAGATAAGAAAAGGCTTCGCGGAAGCCGCCGTGCTCGCTGCCGCGGGCGAACTCGATGAACAGGGTTTTCTTTTCGTGGAAGGCGGGGTCGTTGCGCAGCATCTTGAAGTACTGCAGGTTGAGCTTCTTGATCAGGAAGTTCCAGAACCACTTGCCCTTGAAGACATGGCCGGGCATGGTCTTGCCCTCGTAGGTGAACTCCTTGTCGGTCAAAAGGCGCGGCTGCCCCATCTCCTCCATCATGTCGTCGTCCTCGAAGCGCTCCCAGAGGATGGGGAAATCGTCGATCTCCTGGAACTCGCCGATATGGAAGCGCGTGATCCGTTCCGGCAACGGTATTTTTTTTAAATAATCGATGACCTCGGACTTGCCGGCGGCCGGCCGGCCGATGAGGATGATGACGTCGAATGTCTTCTTTTCCATGGCGCGTTCCTCCCAGAGAAGCGTTTCTTCAACCGCGAAACTGTATTATATGAATCGGAATATTTTTTGCAAATAAGTGAAAAGTGAAGTGTGAAAAGTGAAAGGAGAAAAGTGAAAGCACTCAGTTAATCGTTCGTTTCTTTGTGGTTACTTTTCACTATTCACTTTTTACTTTTCACTGAGTCTTATTCTTCGATTCCCGGGAGCTTGTCTCCCGACACGTGCAGCTCGCCGCGCACGCCGGTGAAGTCGGCCAGGCGGTCCTTGAACTTTTCCGCCTTCTTGGCCGTCTCGTCGAACTTGCTGCCGGCGTTGCCCAGGTGCTTGCCCAGCAGCAGGAAGTCGGCGTGGAACTGGCCGAAGCCCTCCTGGACCTTGACCAGGTCCTTGAGGATCTGCTGGGTGCGCTGCTCGATCTTCAGCCCCTTGAGGCCGAAGGCGATGGCCATCAGGTAGGCGTAGAAGCTGTTGGGCGAGACCGGGATGACGTGCTTCTCCACCGCGTAGTTGAAGATGCCGTAGTTGCGGCCGTCCAGGCCGTCGCTGATCACGGCCTCGTAGAAGACGTTCTCGGCCGGGATGTAGATCAGGGCGAAGTCGTAGGTGCCGCAGTCGGGACGGATGTATTTTTCGGCGATCTCGTCGACGCGCAGCTTGAAGCTCTTGACGAATTCCTTCTTGTGCTTTTTCCGCCCCTCCTCGTCGCCGGCGTCGAAGAGGCGCACGAAGCTCTCCAGCGGGAACTTGGCGTCCACCGGGATCAGGCGCTCGCCCAGGGTGATGACGGCATCCACCTTGGCGCCGTCGGGAAAGGCGTACTGCAGGGTGAAGTTGCCGGCCGGCAGCACCTGGCGCAGCAGGTCCTCCAGCAGGTACTCGCCCAGGTTGCCGCGCAGCTTGGGTGCGCGCAGGATGTCCTGCAGCGAGGAGATGTCCTTGCCGATCACCTTCATCTGGTTGGTCGATTCCTCCAGGGCGCCAAGCTTTTTCTGGATCTCACTGACCACGGCACCGGTCTGGCCCAGCTGGCTGGTGATGTTGCCCTGGGTCCGGCTCAGGTTCTCGTTGACCGTGCGCATGATCTCGTTCAACTGCCCGCTCTGCTGCATCAGCGCCTTGTTCTGCGCCTGCAGCTGCTCCGTCTTCAGTTCCTGCATCTGGTTCTTCAGGTCCAGCATCTGCTGGTTCAGGGAGGCATCGCGCGGCCGCAGCTGCAGCACCAGCACCGCCAGCAGCAAGGCTACGGCTACAGCCAATAGAACGATAAACAGTGCAGTTTCCATTGGGATTTCCTTGTTCTCCGATTTTAAGGACACGATAGCAGAGGCGAGAACAAATTACAACCTTGGAAAGATGAGTCGAATACGAGGCCCGTCAATCAACTCATCCCCACACCCCCAGCTTTGCTGGGTGGCATCGCCAGATGCTTTATAAAACTTCAGCATGGCGATGCGTACCTTCTCTTCCCAAAGAGAAGGGGCCGGATGAAATACTGAGAGTCTCCCCCTCTCTTCGCAAGAGAGGTACGCATCGCCATGCCGAGGCATTGCGAGGCATTTGGCGATGCCACCCCGTGGAGCGTGGGTACGCATCGCCATGCCGAGGCATTGCGAGGCATTTGGCGATGCCACCCCGCAACGCGGGGGGGTCGGGGGTGAGTTTGAGGAGACGCATTTGCATAGAGGCTGAGGTCAGCCGCCCCTACATGTTTGACAACACGCAGGAATATTTTTATACTGATTCTGTTCTTGAGGAGGCAATAATGAACGAGAAAAAACCGCTGTCCAACGGCGCGATACTGCTGGGATTGGTCCTGATCATCGCCGGCGCCCTGGCGCTGCTGGATAACCTGAACATATTCTCCTTCCGCTTCAACCTGGGCGACTGGTGGCCGCTGATCCTGGTCGCGCTCGGCGTGGTCCACCTGTGGAACAACCGCACCATCTTCGACTTCTCCGGGCTTTTCCTGATCCTGCTCGGCGTCGTCTTCCTGCTGGCCGAGCTCGGCCGCATCTGCTGGAGCGACGTCTGGCGCTGGTGGCCGGCGGTGCTCATCCTGCTGGGCATCTCCATCGTGTTCAAGAGAACTCCCGTGCCGCTGCCCGGCAGCGCCCGCCCCGCCCCCGCCAGCAGCGAGGACAGCCTGCGCGTCAACAACATCCTGGCCGGCTCCGACCGCCGCGTCACCAGCCGCGAGTTCAAGGGCGGCGACATCGCCAACATCCTGGGCGGCACCGAGATCGACCTGCTGGAAGCCAGGCTGGCGCCGGGAGAATGGCAGCTCTCGGTTTCCACCGTGCTGGGCGGCGTCGAGATCCGCGTGCCGCGCGACTGGCGCCTCGACGTCCAGCCGACCACCATGCTGGGCGGCATCGACGACCATACGCGGCAGAACCCCGACGCCACGGGCGGCAAGCTGATCATCAAGGCCTCGGCGCTGCTGGGCGGCATCGAGATCAAGAATTAATAAGTAAAAAGTGAAAAGTTAAAAGTGAAAAGAAAGAGGCAGGCCCGGTCCGACCTATAAATATCCCGTTTTTTCAACATGGGGGCAGCACGATTTGGTGATCCTCTCTTCCCATTTCACTTTTCACTAATCACTTTTCACTGTTTTTTCGCAGGATTACCAGCGCGAGCGTTCCACCTTGACGTTGAACTCGCCGGCGACTTCCGAGGGCTGCGGGTGCCCGGCAACGGTTTTCAGGCGGAAGCGGCCGCAGGCCGTGGAGCCGCTCATGGCGATGATCTCGGCCGTCCCCTCCCCCACTCCCAGCATGACGATGGTGCCCTTGTCGCCGATCGCCACCTTCACCTCGGCGCTCACCCAGAAGGGCTTGCCGTAGCCAACGGCGGGATCGTATGTGCCGGGCACGATGCCGGCGCCATTGGCAAAATTGATCTGCAGGATGAATTGCCCCTTCTGCTTCAGCGGCAGCACGAAACTGTTGGCCATGTCGGCGATGGCGAAATCGCCGTTGGCCAGGCAGACGCGGAGCTCCTTGCCGTCCTTGGACAGTTCGGCGCCGCACGCTTTGAGGTGAGTGCGCTCCAGGGGCAGGGCGTCTCTGAACGCCTGCATGGCGGAAACCATTTTCGCGATGACGTTCGTTTTCGGGCAGTCGGCCGGACGATTCTGGCCGGCGCCGCGGGCGGCCGCCGGCGCCGCCAGCACAATGATCGCAACAACCACAAGCCATACCGAAACGCGAGATGACATTGATCCCTCCTGATGAATGGTGTTCAACAGGCAATTAAATACAGGAAAGAAAAGAATATCTCATAAGTGAAAAGTGAATGGTGAAAAGTGAAAAGTAAGAGAAAACCCGCCCGGTAAATTTATATGCAACTAAAAATGCTTCAACGATTGCTTTGGAAAGTTAAAGTTCTTCACCTTTCACTTTTACCATTTCACTTTTCACTGAGCCTGTTTCTTAGCTAAGTCGATCACCTGTTGCATCACCCGCATGGCGTTGCCGCCCCAGATCTTGGCCACCTGCTCCTCGCTGTAGCCTCGGCGCACGAGCTCGATGGTGATGTTTTTCAGTTCGGTCACGTCGCGGCAGTCGGCCAGGCCGCCGCCGCCATCGAAGTCGGTGCCGATGCCCACGTGGTCGATGCCGATGAGCGTGACGATGTGGTCGATATGGTCGACGGCGTCCTTGACGTAGACCGGCGGCTGCGGATAACGGACAGCCAGGGCGTCGTATTCCGCCTCCACCCGGTCGTGATCGGCCGGGTCCTTGATGTTGCCCCAGCCGCCGTACGTTTCATCGACTTTTTTCCGGAAAGCCGCGAAGGCTTCGTCGCGCGCGGGGTTCGCCGGCGGCTGCTTGACGTAGTCGTCGAGAATGCAGAGCTGGATGACGCCGCCGTTCTTCTTCAGCGCCAGCAGCATGTCGTCGCTCAGGTTGCGCGGGCTGGCGCTCAGCGCCCGGGCGCAGGAATGCGAGGCCATGACCGGCGCCCGGCTCAGCGCCAGGACATCGAAAAAGGAGCGGTCGGAAACATGCGAGACGTCGATCATGACGCCGAGCGCGTTCAGGCGCCGCAGCACCTGTTGCCCCCACGGGCTCAGGCCGCGGTCCTCGGGGTCCTTGCGGTCGGTCGAGGAGTCGCAGATGTCGTTGTCGGCGGTATGGGCCAGGGTGACGTAGCGCACGCCGCGCCGGTAAAAATAATCGATCAGCGCCGGGTCATGGCCCAGGGGGTAGCCGTTCTCCATGCCGATGAAGATGGCCCGCTTGCCTTCCTTTTCCAGGCGCCGGGCGTCGGCCGGCGTCAGGGCCAAACCGCAGAGGCCGGGGTATTTTTCGTACATGGCGTCCATGGCGTCGAGGATGCTGACGGCCTTTTCCTTCGCCCGGGCATGCCCTTCCGGCGTCCGCGGCCCCTGGCCGACGAAGACGGCGAAGAACGAGGCATCGAGCCCGCCCGCTTTCATGCGCGGCAGGTCCTGGCAGCCGCTGCCGCGCTCGCCGGTCTTATGCGTTTGGCCGATGTCCCAGCCCTTTTCCAGCAGCTTGAACGGCGTGTCGCAGTGGGTGTCGACAGTGAGGGCCCGCTCATGCCAGAGCAGGGCTTTCTCCAGCAGCGCCCCGTCAACGGCGCCTTCGCTCGCGGGCAACAGCAATGGCAGCAGGCCGGCCACGGTAACAAGCAGGAGAAGCGTCAGGTGTTTGATCTTCATGGGGTACCTCAGGGGGATTATACTTGAAAAAAAGGGAATTGGTTTGCCGCCAGGCTGAAAATTATCATTTTGCGCAAAAAAATGCCCTGTGCTATAATTTTTCGCATGCTGGACACCAATTTTATCAGGAACAACCTGGAACTGGTCAGGAAGAAGGTCGAGGCCAAGGGCGTGCCGTTCGTTGAAGAACGCTTCAGCGCCATGGACTTGCGCCGGCGCCAGCTCCTGGCCCGCAGCGAAGAGTTGAAGAGCAGGAAAAACAAGCTGGCCAAGGAGACGGGATTCCTGAAAAAGAGCGGCGCCCCGACGCGCGAGCTCGAACTGCAATCCATCGAGATATCCAAGCAGATCGCCGACGGCGAAAAGGAGCTGGCGACGCTGGAAACCGATTTCCAGGAATTTCTGCTGAGCATCCCCAATTTGTTCCACGACTCGGTGCCGGTGGGCCACGATGCCAGCGCCAACGAGATGGTGCGCGAATGGGGCGACAAGCCGGCTTTCGACTTTGCGCCGCGCCCGCACTGGGAGCTGGGCGAGGCCGCCGGGGAGCTGGATTTCGCGCGCGCCGCCAAGATATCGGGCTCGCGCTTCACCGTGTACTTCGACGGCCTGGCCAAGCTGGAGCGGGTGCTGATCCAATTCATGCTCGACTGCCACACCAACGAGCACGGCTACCGCGAAGTGCTGCCGCCCTTCCTGGTCAACGACGCCAGCCTGGTGGGCACGGGCAACCTGCCCAAGTTCAAGGCCGACCTGTTCAAGATCGAGGACTATAACCTGTACCTGGTCCCCACCGCCGAGGTGCCGCTGACCAATATCCATCGCGACGAAACCCTGGACGAAGAACAGCTGCCGGTCAAGTACGCGGCCTACACCCCCTGCTTCCGCAGCGAGGCCGGCTCGCACGGCAAGGACATCCGCGGCCTGGTGCGCCAGCACCAGTTCAACAAGGTCGAGCTGCTGAAGTTCACCCATCCCAACAACTCCTATGTCGAGCTGGAGGAGCTGACCGCCGACGCCGAGTCCATCCTGCGCAAACTGGGTTTGCCGTTCCGCACCATGGCCCTGTGCAGCGGCGACCTCTCCTTCTCTTCGGCCAAGACCTACGACATCGAAGTCTGGATGCCGGCCCGCGCCGGCTACCTGGAAATCTCCTCCTGTTCCAATTTCGAGAGCTTCCAGGCGCGGCGGGCGCACATCAAGTTCAAGGGCCGGGACGGCCGCAAGGATTATGTCCACACCCTGAACGGCTCGGGGCTGGCCGTTGGCCGCACCGTGGCCGCCATCATGGAAAACTACCAGACCGCCGAAGGCCGCATCCGCATCCCCGAGGCGCTGCGCCCCTGGTTCCCCGGTCGCGATCTGCTCTAATGCCCTATTTCAAATGCACCCTGGTCAACGAGCAGGGACGCTTCCAGACACGCGAGTATTACGCCGAGAACCGCGGGGAGATCCGAGCGGCGCTTTCCGGCGTGGACGAGAAACTGGTCAGGGTCCAGCGCCTGTGGTTCAAGGACCTTTCGCTTAAAAAGCTGTTCCGCAGCAGGATCGGCACCACCGAGTTCCTGCTGTTCAACCAGGAACTGATCACCCTGCTCAAGGCCGGCATCCCCATGATCCGCGCCCTGGAGATCATCATCCAGAACACGCGCATCGGCGTGCTGCGCGAGATCCTGGCCAAGGCCGCCGGCAACATCCGCAACGGCATGCAGATATCCGAAGCCTTCAGCTCGTCGCAGATCCCCTACCCCAAGATCTACCGCGCCTCGCTGCTGGCCGGCGAAAGGAGCGGCCACCTGGAGCAGGTGCTGGATAAATTCAACATCTACCTGGGCAAGCTCAGCAACCTGCGGCGCAAGATGATCAGCGGCCTGACCTACCCGATCATCCTGCTGCTGTTCATGATCGCCATGGTGCTGGTGATTTCCATTTTCGTCATCCCCAAGTTCTCCGAATTCTTCAGGGACATGGACGCCCAGCTGCCGGCCGTGACCCTGTTCTTCGTGAACGTCACCGATTATATCCGCGCCAACATCGTGCCCTTCACCGTCTTCCTGCTGCTGGCCTACGCCGGCATCCGCCTGCTCGAGCGCGCCAACCCCAAGGTGAACCTCATCGACCAGCTCAAGCTCAAGACCCCCTTCCTGGGCCGCATCGCCCATGAGAGCGCCATCGCCGTCTTCGCCCGCACCCTGGCCATCCTGATCTCGGGCGGCATCCCCGTGCCCGAGTCGTCCGAGATCGCCGTCGAGACCTTCGCCAACCGCTACTATCACCGCCAGGTCAGCGCCGTGCCGGAAAAGATCCGCCAGGGCAACCTGCTGTCGGCGGTGCTGGAGGAGATCGCCATCATGCCGCGCATCCTGGTCGAGATGGTGCGCGTCGGCGAGACATCGGGCAACCTGACCTCGGTGCTCGACGAATGCGCCGATTACTACGAACACTCCCTGGACAGCCGCATCAACTCGTTGATTTCACTGATCGAACCTGTTATAATCATCGCCTTGGGCATGGTGATCGCCTTGATGCTTGTTTCCGTATATTTACCGATATTCAGCACCATAAGGGTTATTCAGTGAAAAAATCCATCCACATCGCCGACGTGAAGATCGACTACGCGCTGCTGGCGAAATTCCCCGCCGAGTTCCTGATCAAGAACCTCTTCTTTCCCATCGAGGAGAGCGACGGCGCCATCTCCGTGGCCATGCCCGACCCGGACAACCTCGACAAGATCGGCATGATCGAGAACTTCACGCGCAAGAAGGTCGTCCCCTTCCTGGCCAACCGCGACGAGCTGGAGAAATTCCTCAAAAAAAGCGACACCTACACCAAGGTGCTGCGCGACAAGACCGAGACCTTCGCCCAGAAGAAGGCGACCGACGCCGAAGCGGCCGAGGACGCCGAGTCCATCGTGACCGTCGAGAGCATTACCGAGGAGGACGACTCGGTCATCAAGCTGCTCAACAACATCATCCTGACCGCCGTCAACAAGAAGGCCTCCGACATCCATATCGAGATCAGCGGCGACGCCCTGGTCATCAAGTACCGCATCGACGGCATCCTGCACCAGATCATGGAGCCGCTGGACAGCTCGTTCCACTCCTTCCTGCTCACCCGCCTCAAGGTCATCTCCGAGCTGGACATCGCCGAAAAGCGCGTCCCCCAGGACGGCCGCTTCCGCATGCGCTTCAAGCAGAAGACCATCGATTTCCGCGTCTCGATCATGCCCGGCATCTACGGCGAAAACGCCGTCATCCGCATCCTGGACCGCGAGATGATCACCGAGAACATCGGCGAGCTGAAGCTGAGCCAGCTGGGTTTTTCCCCCGACATCCTGGAAAAGATCAACTACTACATCCGCCAACCGTACGGCTTGTTCCTGGTGACGGGGCCGACCGGCAGCGGCAAGACCACCACCCTCTACGCGGCGCTGAACGAGATCAAGGACCCGGCCGACAAGATCATCACCATCGAGGACCCGGTCGAGTACCAGGTGGAAGGCATCATGCAGATCCCGGTCAACGAGAAGAAGGGGCTGACCTTCGCCCGCGGCCTGCGCTCCATCCTGCGCCACGACCCGGACAAGATCATGGTCGGCGAGATCCGCGACCCGGAGACGGCGCAGATCGCCATCCAGTCGGCGCTGACCGGCCACCTGGTGTTCACCACCGTCCACGCCAACAACGTCTTCGACGTCCTGGGCCGCTTCATCCACATGGGCATCGACATCTACAGCTTCATCTCCGCCCTGAACTGCATCGCCGCCCAGCGCCTGGTGCGCCTGCTCTGCCCCCTGTGCAAGCAGCCCGTCACCCTGGGCAAGGACGACCTGGCCTACAACCGCGTCGAAAAAAACTTTTTCAACCAGCCCGTCTTCCGCGCCAAGGGCTGCGAGGAATGCTCGGGCCTGGGCTATGCCGGGCGCACGGCCATCGGCGAGATCCTCGAGCTGACCGACGAGATCAAGGAGATGATCCTGGCCAGGAAGCCGACCTCGGAGATCAAGAAGATCGCCATGGAACAGGGGATGAACCCCATCCGCAAGAACGGCCTGCAGCGCGTCAAGGCCGGTTTCACCTCCATCGAGGAGTTGAACCGCGTGACGGTCAAAGAATGGGTCTGAGCGAATTTTTTCTCCCCGAGCGCCTGCCGCGGCAGGTCGTCTTCGCCGGCGACCGCCACGCCGAGACCGTCAGCCTGCGCGCCGGCCGCGTCAGCGGCCGCACGCTCACGCCCAGCACGGCGCTCTCCGCGAATGACGGCGACTGGACCGCTGTCGCGGAATCGCTGCGGCCCGAAGAGACCGGCGTCGTCTTCAACGCCGCCCCCTTCATCTACAATTTTTTCGAATTCGACAAGCTGCCCTGGCAGCGCCAGGCGCTGCACGAGCTGGTGGCCTGGCGGCTGCAGAAGATCTTCCCCGAGGACATCGCCGCCTATGACCACCGCTTCTTTGCCCTGGACCGCCAGCACGTGCTCTCCATCCTGGTCCCGCGCGCATTGCTGGAGAACACCGAGCGCCAGTTTCAGGCGCGCGGCATCCCGCTGACCTATATCGGCAATTCCACCATGGAGATCCTGGCCCGCGTGCGCCGGGCCAAGCCGTCCCCCGATTTCATCCTCGAACGGGACAGCGACAGCTGCACCATGGTCTTTCAGAACCGGCGCCTGCCCTTTTACATCCGCAAGTTCAAGAGCGGCTCGGCCACCGACACCGCCGGGGAGATCGGCAAGACCGTGGCCTTCGTGCGCAACCAGTACGGCAGCGAGCCGCGCCGCTACTGCATCCATGACCACCAGGGCGAAGCGGCCGCCGCCGCCGTCGAAGCCGCGTTGACGGGCGGGGAATTCGTCCGCCTGGACGCCGGCCTGGGAACCGCGCCGCACATCCCCGGCAGCCAATGAGAACACTGCACTATAACCTCGCCCGGGCCCGGCAAGTGAACGGCCGCGCCTTCGCCCTGCGCGCCTCCCTGCTGGCCCTGGCCTCCCTGCTGCTCGGCGCACTGGCCGTGGCCAACCTGGCCGGCCGCAGCGGCCGGGACCGCCTGGACCGCGAGCAGGCCGGCGCCGGCAAGCGCCAGCTGGCGACGATCGCCAGCGAGAGCGGCCGCCTGCGCCGGGATATCGCGGCCTGGAAAAAAACCCTGGGAGCGGAACTGGCCCTGGCCAACTCGCTGATCGTCCGCAAGAGCTTCTCCTTCGTCGCCCAGCTGGACCTGCTGGAAAAAGCGTCCAGCCCGGGCATCCGCGTCCGCCAACTCACCCTGGAAAATAGCGCCTCCGGCCGCATCGCCATGGCCATCAGCGCCGGGTCGCTGAAGGAACTGTTCGCCCTCTACAGGAAACTGGCCGCCAACGAGCTGGTCATCAAGAGCGAAACCCAGACCCAGGGCGAATACCATGTCAACCTGAGCTTCAAGGTCCCGCATGAAAAACTATAAGACCGCGGTCATGGTCCTGTTGGCCCTGCTGGCGCTCAGTCTTGCCGCCTGCCTGTTCTCATTCGCCTACGGCGCCCTGCAGGACCGGGCGCAGCAAGGCCGGCTGGACAGGCGCGCCGCCGCGCGCTTGCAGGAGGAGGAATTCCGCCGGCTCGGCGCCGAGCACGCGGACTGGAAGAAGCTGCCCGCCGACCTGCGGCAGTTCCGCAGCCGCCACATCATCAGCATGGACGACTTCGCCGCTTTCCGCCGCGAGCTGAACCTGTGCCTGGACAACAACGGCTTCCCCGCTCCGGACATTTCCTACAAGTACGGCCGCAGCCGGGGCCGCCTGCTGAAGGTGAGTTTCCAGTTCACGCTGAACGGCTCCTACCGCAGCCTTAAAAAATTCATCTACGACATGGAGCGCAAGCCCAGGATGCAATTCTTCGAAACGATCGATCTGAGAGGCGGCAACGACGCCGTCTCCGGCCGCTTCGCCATGGAGGCCTACCTTGAAGACTAAGGCCGCCTTCCTGCTCCTGGCCATGGCCGCCGCGGCCATGCCGGCACGCGCCGAACTGCTCAAGCTGAGCCTGCTCGAACGGACCGCCCCGCGCTTCACCCTGAAGCTGGACATCTTCCGCGGCGGCAGCGACGACGGCATGGGCACCGCCTCCGCCGCGGCCGCGGCCACGAATCCCAACCCGGCCCAGGCCGAGAGCCTGCAGCGCTCCATCGCCGAGGAGATCGCCCAGTCGGTCGCCTACGAAGGGTTCATCACCAAGAACGCCAGGCCCCTGGCCCTGCTCAACGTCAGCGGCGAATTTTTTACGGTAGGCGAGGGCGAGACGGTCCTGGACAAGATCCGCATCCTGAAGATCAGCAAAATATCGGTGACCATCGAGTACGACGGCCTGCCCTACGAGATCCGCATCAAAGGAGACGAAAATGGCTAAACAACCGCAACCGGGCCGGCTGGCGTTCGTGCTCGCCGCCCTGCTTGCCCTGCAGGGCTGCCTGACCACCACCTCAAGCTTGCGCCAGGCCCGGGACCTGTTCAAGGTCGGCGACTACGACCAGGCGCGGGAGATCCTGCTGCGCGAGGCGGCCGGCAACCCGCGCGATGCCGAGATCAAGAGCCTGCTTTTCCGCGCCCAGCTCAGCAGCTACAACCGCCACCTCTACCTGGCCCGCTCCCTGCGCAAGAACGGCGACCGTCAGGGCGCATTGCTCGAATATCAGAAGGCCCTGGCCGTCTTCCCGGGCAACCGCGAGCTGCAGGCGGAATTCGACGCCCTGACCGACCCGCGCAAGACCGCGCCGCCGCCGGCGGCGAAGCCGACCGTGGTGCCCCCCGTCCAGCTGAACATCCGCAAGGACGAGAAGGTCAGCCTGAGCCTGAAAAACACCCCGATCACCAACATCTTCAAGAGCCTGGGCAAGACGTTCAACATCAACTTCATCTTCGACAAGGACTTCCGCGATTTCCTGCACAGCCTGGAGATCGAGAACACGAGCTTCTACGAGATCATCAAGGTGCTGTGCCTGGTCTCCGGCTCCCAGTACCGCGTGCTGGACCCCGCGACCGTCATCGTTTATCCCGATATCTTCGCCAAGAAGAAGACCTTCGACCTGCGCGGCATCAAGACGTTCTACCTCTCCGACATCAAGGCCGAGGACGCCCGCAAGATCGTGCAGACGGTGTTCCGCGACGAGCAGCTGCTGATCCAGGAAGATCCCAACCTGAACGCCCTGGTCATCCGCGCCGATTACAACGCCCTGGCCGACGTCGAGCGCTTCCTGGTTAAGATCGACAAAAGCCGCAGCGAAGTGGAGATCCACATCGAGATCCTGGAGATCAACCGCAGCCTGATCAACAAGCTGGGCGCCGACTTCGCCTCGGGCACCCTCGGCCTGAGCGCCGGCATGCTGGACAGCGACGGCAAAATCTCCTCCACCTTCAACGTCAAGGACCTTTCCGCCACCAACTTCTTCATGACCCTGCCCACCGTGGCCATGAACTTCCTGGAGTCGGACAGCAACAACAAGATCCTGGCCAAGCCCAACCTGCGCGGCATCGACGGCGAGGAGATCTCGTTCATGGTCGGCGACGAAGTGCCGATCCCCGAGACCCAGTTTCAGGCCATCGCCGCCGGCGGCATCAATTCCTCGCCGGTAACCACCTACCGCTACCGCAACGTCGGCGTGGAGATCAAGATCACGCCCTTCATCCACCAGAACAACGAGGTCACGCTCAAGACCAAGCTGACGATCAACTTCATCTCCTCCGGCGCCTCCTCGTCGTTCCCCACCTTCGGCAAGCGCGAGATCGAGAACAAGATCCGCCTGAAGGAGGGCGAGACCAACATCATCGGCGGCCTGATCCGCGACGACGTGCGCGGCTCGCTGAACGGCATTCCGGCCCTGGCCAGGATCCCCCTGCTGGGAAAGCTTTTCGGCAACTCGGAAAAAAACATCAGCCAGACCGACCTGATCTTTTCCATCACCCCGAAGATCATCCGCCGCACGCCGATCAGCGCCCTGGACAACGAGGCCATCTGGAGCGGCAGCGAACAGGCGGCAGCCGCCGGCGCCGCGCCGCCGGCCGTGGAAGGCGAGGAGCCGGAAGCGGATGCCGGTGCCGTGGACGAGGGCGGGCCGGAAGCGCCGCCGGAGCCGGGGGACCGCGTGACCATCACCCCCAGCCAGGCCAGCCTGCCGGTCGATTCCGACGCTTTCTTTTCCCTGGGCGTCATGGCGGGAACCCCGATGTCCAGCCTGTCGCTCAGCGGCGGCGTGAGCGGCCCCGGCTGCGAGATCGTCGAGATCAAGACCGATGCCCTCAGCGACAAGGACGTGAAGGTATTGAAGAACATCTCGGGCAAAAATTTCGACCTGGGGTTTTCGTTCAGCGGCGACAGCTCGCGGACTCTGGCCGCGACCGCCATCCAACTCAAGGTGAAATTCACCGCCAAGGGCAAGTACATCCTGAATGTCAGCGGCGTCACCGCCTACGACGCCAAACGCAACAAACTGGAGATCGCCGGCGTCAGCTGCCCGATCGACGTCTATTGACCCTGAAACAGACCAATCCCCTGACGGGAAATTGATCTGGATTTAATTCGCTGCGATACGCTCCACACGCGCCGGGACCTGCCGTCCCGGAGTGGGAATTTCCGCCCCCTCCCGACTTCAGCCAGTAGGCGACCGGCTTATTTGACTCTGTCTTTCAGGGCCTTGCCGGCTCTGAAGACGGGGACGTTCTTGGCTTTGATGGAAATTTTCTGACCGGTCTTGGGGTTGATGCCCATCTTCTGCTTTCTGTGGGCGACGGCGAAAGTTCCGAAGCCGACCAGGGTGACTTTGTTCTTTTTCTTAAGGCAAGTGGCCACGGAATCCAGGAACGCGTTGACCATTTTTTCCGTTTCGGACACTTTCAAGTTCGCATTTTCCGCGATCGCCTTCACCAGTTCGGTTTTGTTCATCATTGCCTCCTGCAAGGGATTCTAGAGTGTGGAAACTCAAAAGTCAAGCCGCAGAGAGGTTTTTAATAATTTTTCATTCATAAACCATTGATACGACAGGATATTCGAGGGAGTGCACCCCGAAAACCCTCTCTGGACGGGGATCAACGCCGGGCATTTCCGCACTTGTAGAGCCTCTCCGCTTCCTGTATAATCAACGGCGCAGGAGGTGCCTTCATGGAACCCTTCATCCAGGCCGCGGCGGGAATCGACGTCGACGAGATCATGGCCGCCATCCAGAAAAAGATCCAGGACAGGAAGGACGCGGGATTGCTGAAGCAGAGCGAGATCGACGAGATCTCCGAGATGGAACTGCAGCCCCTGCCCGACTTCCTGGACATCCCCCACATCTATGAGCCCGTCCTCTATCCCGACTTCGCCGCCAACATGGCCGCGCCGGAGCCGCTCCAGGAAGCCATGCAGGAGACCGGGCTGGCCAAGGGATGTTTGAAAAAAGTGCGGCGCCTGCTGTCGCCCCTGCTGCGCTTCATGAACCGCCCCATGTACGTGGAACTGAAGACCAACATTCTCGACCTGCAGAAAAAAGTGCCCATTGTCCTGCAGAGCAGCGAGTATATCCGCCTGCTGCACAACGCCGCGCACAACCTGATCGTCGAGGCCACCAAGCTGAAGACCGAAGAGGAGCTCCTGAAGACGCGCCTGCGCATTCTCGAGGACAAGGCCGAGTTCCTGGAGAACCGCCAGCGCGCCCTGGAGAAGAAGCTGCCATCCTAAATGAACGTCCACCAGTTCCTGACTTCCTATTCCTACGGCGACGCCATCGGCAATGAGGCACTGGAGATTCGCGATTTTTTGCGCGCCCAGGGCATCGGCTCCGAAATATTCACCAAGCACTTCCACCCGCGCTACGCCAACCAGGTGCGCAATTATCTCGACTACGACCGCTTCGCCGGCGCCGGCAACACGGTCCTCTACCATTTTTCCATCGGCTCGCCGGTGACCAAAAAATTCCTGCGCCTGGCCGACCGCAAGGTCATCATCTACCACAACATCACGCCGTACCAATTTTTCCTGGATTATCACCGCATCCTGGCCAAGGACTGCTTCAAGGGACGGCTGGAGCTGAAAAGCCTGGCCGACCAGGTCGACCTGGCCCTGGGCGACTCGGAATACAACCGCCGCGAGCTCGTGGAGGCCGGCTTCCGCCGGACCGGGGTGCTGCCGCTGGTCATGGATTTTTCCAAGTTTGACCTGCCGGTACTGCCGGTGTTCCGCGAGCTTTTCGCCGACGGCAAGACCAACCTGCTGTATATCGGCCGCATCATCCCCAACAAGAAGATCGAGGACGTCATCCGCGTCTTTCACCACTTCCAGCGCCAGTTCAACCCCGCTTCCCGCCTGTTCCTCGTCGGCGAATACCGCGGCTTCGAGCGCTATGTCTCGGCCCTGCAGGAGCTGGTGGCCGCCCTGGGGACGCGCGACGTCATCTTCAGCGGCCATATTCCCCTGGCCGAGGTGGTCTCCTACGCCAAGCTTTCGCACCTCTACCTGCACATGAGTGAGCACGAGGGCTTCTGCGCCCCGGTGGTCGAGTGCTTCCACCTCGGCATCCCGGTGGTGGCTTTCGATGCCGGCGCCGTTGCCGAGACCATGAACGGCGGGGGCATGCTGGTGCGCGAAAAAGACCCGCTGCGCCTGGCCGCCCTGGCCCATGAGATCCTGACCCGGCCGCCACTGCGCGCCGCCATCCTGGCCGGCCAGGAACGGGCGTTGGAGAAGTATCGCCGGCAGCGCACCGGCAGGATCCTGCTCGACTTTCTGCAGGCGGAGCCGGCGCCGCCCGCGCCCCGGCCATGAACCGCCCCGAAGATTCGCGCCCGGAAAGCCGGGCCGTCGTCGTCCGCTACGGCGAGATCAGCCTCAAGGGGCGCAACCGCAGCCAGTTCGAACAAAAGCTCAAGAACGACCTGGCCTGGTTCATGCGCCGGCACGGCCATGCCTATGTCGGGATCACGGTCGAGCGCGGCCGCATCTACATCCGCGGCACGGCGGGAGTACCCGACCTGGGCATGGTGCTGGGAGTCTATTCCTACAGCCCGGCGCTGGAGCTGCCGCGCGACTACGAGGCGCTCAAGGCGGAAGCCGCCCGCTTTTTCCCCGAGATCCGCCGCCGGCGCAGCTTCCGGGTCTCCTGCCAGCGCATCGACAAGGATTTTTTTCCGGATTCCATGGGCGTGGAGAAGGAGATCGGCACCATCATCAGCGAGAACACCGGCACGCCGGTGCGCCTGAAGGATGCGGATTTCGAACTGCATATCGAGATCGGCCAGCGCCACTTTTACATGTTCAGCGAAAAGATCCGCGGCTTCGGCGGCTTCCCGGTGGGCAGCGCCGGCAAGCTGGTCTCGCTGATCTCGGGCGGCATCGACTCGCCGGTAGCCACCTTCCTGATGATGAAGCGCGGCGTCCTGCCGCTGCTGCTGCACTTCGCGGTGTCGGCAAGCGAGACGGCGAAGGTGCTGCGCCTGCGCGACCGCCTGCAGGAGTTCGCCGCCGGCCAGGAGCTCAAGCTGATCGTCATCCCCCGCGAGGACCTGTTCCTGGGCAAACTGGCCTCACTTTACGGCAGCCGCTATGAGCCCTACGTCTGCGTCATCTGCAAGTACCTGATGCACAAGAAGGCTTCGGAGATCGCCGGCCGCGAGGGGGCCCTGGGCGTCATCAGCGGCGACAACCTGGCCCAGGTAGCATCGCAGACGCTGAAGAACCTATACGCCTCGCGCAGCGCCGCCGAGTTTCCGATCTACAGCCCGCTGATCGCCTGGGAGAAGGGCGAGACCATGGCCCTGGCCCGGCAGATCGGCACCTACAACATCTCGATCTGCGGCAGCGAAGGCTGCACGACGCCGCGTGATCCCAAAACCGGCGTCGACATGGCCCGCCTGCTCAAGGTTCTCGACCAGACGGGCTTGCGCTAGGCCGCGGCCCGCCGTCATGCCGTTCCAGGGGCCTATGCCCGGGCATTGAAGCGTTCCACGATATCCGTGATCCCGGCAACGAATTCCACCTCGGTGCGGAAGCCGAGCTCCGCGCGGATCAGGCTGGCGTCACAGAGCCAGTAATTGCCGCGGGCGCTGCGCAGATCGCTGCGCGTGACCAGGGGCGGCTTGTTGCTCAGCCCGGCGACGGCCTCTGAAACCAGGGCCACGCCCAGCAAAAGCGCATGGGGTATCTTCAGGACGAATTTCATGTCCAGGGCGCGGAGCAGCTCGGCCATGATCTCGCGCCATGAATAGGCTTCGTCCGCGGCCACGAAATAGGTTCTGCTGCTGGCCCGGTCGTGCTCCGCCGCCAGGGCCAGCGCCCGGACCAGGTCCTGCACGAAACAGATGCTGGTCTGCTTTTCCCGGCGGCCGATCATGGGGACGATGCGGTGCCGGAGCAGCTTCATGACAGCGAGCAGCTCCCGCTGGCCGTCGCCCAGCACGTTCGGCGGCCGGATGATCACGATTGGCAGCCGGGAAAAATATCCGGCCGCCGCCTGTTCGGCCTGGTGCTTGCTTTGCCCGTACAGCGAAACCGGCCGGCAGGCATCCGTCTCCCGCAGCGGTTTTTTGCCGGGCGCCGGCCCGGCGGCGGCAATGCTCGAAACATAAACGAATTTCCGCAGCCCGGGATCGGCCTGGGCGCAGGCCTCCAGGATGTTGGTTGTGCCTTCCACGTTGGTCTTGAAGTAACCCGGCCAATCGGGAGCGCTCAGCACGGCCCCGGCGTGAAAAACGTACTCCATGCCGCGCACGGCCCGGCGCAGGGACTCCAGGTCAGAATAACTGCCGCTGACGAGCCTGACCGGAAGCCCCGCCAGGGCGTCCGTCCGGCTGGCGGCGCGGACCAGGCAGGAGACATCGTAGCCGCGCTGCAGCAGGTGGCGCACCAGGTGGCCGCCGACGAAGCCGCTGCTGCCGGTGACCAGGGCCTTCATTATTTTCGGCGCCGCCGAAGGCGGCCGCGATCACAAGTAGCCATTCTTCCGGTACCAGTCGATGGTGATGCCCGCCCCCTCGGCAAACGGATAGCGGCTTTGAAAACCGAAGTCCCGGCTCGCCTTGCGGGTGTCGTACTTCCAGTAATGGTTCTTCAAGTACATGGTGAGCTCCTCCCGGGTCATGACCGGGATGGACTTCGTCAGCTTGGAATGGATTTCCACAAAAAACGAAAGCACATGCAGCACGAAATAGGGCACGGGCAGCGTGATGTAGCGCCGGCCCAGGATCGCGGCGATCGCCTCGTAGATCTGCCGCAGCTGATAGCTCTTCTCCTCCCCCAGGATATAGGTTTCCCCGCGCGTTCGCGGGTTGCCGGCGGCGGCGATCATGCCGTGGACCACGTCCCAGACGAAACAGACCGTCGCCTCCAGCGTGCCGACATTCATCTGCAGCCCCTTGCTCATGAGCTTGAAAAAAATATACAGGCCCCCGTCGCTCCCGGGGCCATATACCACGGGCAAGCGGATGATCGTGTACGGCAGGGTGTTTTCCGCGGAAGCCAGGAATTCCTCGGCCGCCAGCTTGCTCTTGCCGTAGACGCTCAGCGGCCGGCAGGGCGCGTCTTCATTCAACAGCTGGTTTTTCCCAGAAGGCCCCATGACCGTCACGCTGGAAGCGAAGATGAAGCGCTCCGGCGCCACACCCTGCTCGCGGCAGGCCGCGACGAGGTTCTTCGTTCCCTGAT
This sequence comes from Candidatus Aminicenantota bacterium, assembly GCA_963732485.1. GTDB lineage: Bacteria > Acidobacteriota > Aminicenantia > UBA2199 > UBA2199 > UBA2199. Next base: position 47,564 of record CAVSZS010000007.1, on the reverse strand, counting down.
AATTCACCTGGAAAAGCGTCTCGGGGGCCACGCCGCCCATCACGGCCGCCAGGTGAAAGATGATGTCGACACCGGCGACAGCGCCCGCCAGGGTCGATTTATCCAGCAGGTCACCGTAGAGTATCCGGCAACCCAGGTCGGCGATCCGGGATATGTTTTCGCCCGGCCGGACCAGGCAGTCCACCCGTTCACACTGACGCCGTAACTCGCGCACGAGATGGCTGCCGATGAACCCGGCCGCCCCGGTCACCAGGATGGTCTTGTTCTTCAGGCCAGGGCCCTCGCCAGGATGCGCGTGCAGATCGTTCTCTCCCATGCTCGCATTGTAATGCACATCCAGCCAAACTTCAACTGCGCCATCCCGGCGCCGGCAACGATCCGTCCCGGCTACAAAGCCAGCGCCAGGCCGAGCGCCAGCTGCCAGCCCGAGAGGTCGAGGCGGAATTTTCCGCTGTCCGCGTAAGCGGCGAGATCGTTCCCGGAGAGGGTGTAGGCCAGGTCGCCCCAGAGGCGCCGGGCCTCGAGGCGACGCGTGCGCCACTCCCCCTCTTCCCATTGGTAGCGGACCGGGTCACGGGCGGCATTGGCATCCCGGTAGTGATACTCATACGACCCGGGGCCGGAAAAGCGCGCGCCGCTGCGCAGGGCGTAGCCGGCGGCGAGGTCCAGGCTGAGGCGCGGGAAGAGCGGCAGGGCCAGGCGGGCCATGGCTTCCACGGCGGCGCCCACCCCCTTGCCCTTCATGTCGTACACGCTACGTGATTCCGTCCAGTAGCCGTCCGCCTCCGTTCTCCTGAGATGCTGCGTTTCGATGGTGCGCAAGGCGGCAAACATGGGGCCGGCGGCCAGGCTGACGCCGGCCGTCCAGTTCCTCTTTTGCAGCAGGTCGACCGACACTCCCAACTGCGGCATCCAGGCCCGCGCGGACAGGAAATAGCCGGGGAAGGCGATCTCGACCCGGTAGTCGCCCGGGGGGGTCACCTGGTCGGGGCGGCGGTCACTGACACGGTAGTCCTGGTCCAGCGTCGAGGTCCGGCGGCGCCCGAGGTATTGCAGCCCGGCGAAGACCGCGACGCGCGGGCCGAGGACGCGGCCGATGCGCATGGCGAAAGGGAAGCCGCCGCTGATCCCCTTCAGCCCTGATCCCTCCGCCTCCCGCAACACGTAGGTGAATGCCCCGGCCGCCGCGCCCTGCTGGGCCTCGTAACCTGCCCGGTAGGTGAAATCAACCAGGGCCTGCTGCGCCAGCGCCCGGGCGTTCAGGTCGCCGGGAGCCAGCAGGGAGAATGCGGCCGCGCCGGCAATGAACCAGCCCCGTTGCCGGTTGCGGGCTGCCGGCGCCAGCCCCGCCGCAAGGAAAAGCAGCATGATCAAGGCAATCCTTTTTTTCATCATTCGCCTCCGGAGCGATCGGGCCGCGACCGCACCAGGCCGTAGCGGCGCAGGACCTCCTCGGGCGGGGTCAGGTCGGGTGGGGACTCGAAACCGCAGGGCGCGGGAGGCGCAACCGCGGCATATCCCTGGCCCTCATAGAACCAGTCGCGGAACTGCCGGCTCAGGTCGATTCCCGAGTACTGCCGGAAATACCCGGCCAGGTCCATGGTGGAGAACGGCGCGAAAGCGTGCCGGCGATGAACATCGCGGAGGAAAGCGGCCATGGCGCTGCGCCCGCCCAGGAGCCGCGCCATGGATTCGATGATCTGCGTGCCCTGGTAGTAGGCGCGGACATCGAAGCCGACGGCTACCGGCGAGCGGTTGCTGACCATGTTGGAGCGATAACCGTCAGCGATCGGCACCAGGTAATCGGGGTAGGTCTGGTCGTACCAGGAGGTGATGGCTTCGTCCCACCATGAATCGCGGTAGGTGCGGGCCACAGCGCTGCAGGCGAAATACATGTGGAACACCTCGTGGCTCAGGGCCGCGGGCGAAGAAATGGTGCCGCCGAAGTATTCCATGCCGCCGCTGCTTCCGGTCAGGAACACGCTCAGGCCGCGCGGCATGGGGAAGGGGCCGATCTCAGCAACCAGCTGCGGCAGCCAGGACTCCAGTTCCGCCCAGGCCGGATCGATGGCCGCGCCACCGGCAAAGGCGGTCATGCGCACCGGGATGCCGGCGATCACCCCCTCCTTCAGCAGCGTGTCGGCCTCGGGGAGCAGGACGAACATCAGCGTATAGGAGGCCACCTCGCGCTCCGGGTCGAGGATCCACTCCTGGAAGGCTTCGTTCCCGGTCCGATCCACCTTTCCCGACCCCATGCAGCGGTAGGGAACGTCGCCGGCGACGCGCAGGGTGATGCGGTGGCGGGCCAGCTCATGCGGGGTGTTCAGCGTGGGGAACCACTCCTCGTTGCCGCTGCCCTTAAGGTCGTGGACCTGGGAGGTGAAACGCGGGTAGCCGCCGGGAAGGACCAAACGATAGCTGACGACCAGCTCATGCTCGACGGCGGGATCGACATCCTCGATGAACTCCAGGACCTGTTGGCTGCTGCCGGCGACGTCGACCACCCGATAGGCGCCGCCCGGCACTTCCCGGTCCCGGCCATCGAGCCGCCAGGCGGAGATGACCTGGTCCCGGCAGGCCGGGTCGAAATGGATGCGCGGCCGCCTCTGGCCCGGCCGCATGCGGAAGCGTACCTGCGCCCGGCCATCGACGACGGCGTCCAGCGGATGATAGGTCAGGGTGACATCGATGGCAGCGATGTCGATGCGGAAAGCGTCGTTGAGGAGCTCCTGCTCGTCGGCATAGGAGGGATAATCGTTTTCCCAGGCTTCGGCGCGGCTGGGGAAATCCGGCGCCCGCGAGCATGAAAGCAGCAGCAGTCCCAGCCAGGCCGTCCGGACACAGGCGAAAACCGGGGCGCCGGCAAGCCGATTTCGAGTTCCCATCATCTCACCTCCAGTCGCCGGCGCCGGCGGCAGACTCAGGGCGGAGGGACAGCTCCCGTCTCGGCGCCGCCATAGGCGAAAAAATCGAGGCATTCGCGGCCGATGTGCTGGCTGCGCACGCGGTTGAAATAGGGCGTTTCGAAGCGCACGCGCTCGGGCCGCTCCAGAACGATCATGCCGTCGGGCTTCAGCGCGTTGCGCTTGTGGATCACTTTCAGCGGGTTGGCGTACTCGAGCATGGCGTACGGCGGGTCGAGATAGGCCAGGTCGAACTGGAAGCCATCCTTGGCCAGGGCGATGATCGAGCGGTTGAAGTCGCCGCAGATGACGCGGTAAAAATCGGGGGCAATGCCGATCTTTTCGATATTGTGGCGGATGGCGCGCGCCGCCTCCGGCAGGTCGTCGATGAACACCACGTACTCGGCGCCGCGCGACAGGGCCTCGATGCCGATGTTACCGCTGCCGGCGAAGCCGTCGAGAAAGATCTTTTCCTTGATATCGTGCTGCAGGATGTCGAAAAAGGTGAGCTTGACCTTGGACATGGTGGGACGGATGAGCGGACTCTTGCCGCCGCGCAGCACCCGCCCCTTGTACAGCCCGCTGTTGATCCGGATCATGGCCTTAGGATAATGAATTGCGGCGGCATAGTCAAGCCCGGGCGCCGGCGGGCCGCCGCCCTTGCGTTGAGAGAAAATTGCTATATAATATGGCAAATGATCAAGCGCTTTCACGAGCTGCAGGAGAAAATCCTCAGTTATTATCCCGAAGCCAATATCGAGTTGCTCAAAAAGGCCTACGCCGTTTCCACCGACGCCCACCTGAACCAGAAGCGCGCTTCCAACGAGCCCTACATCACCCACCCGCTGACCGTGGCCGGCATCCTGGCCGAGATGAAGCTCGACGAGATATCCATCGCCGCCGGCCTGCTGCACGACGTGATCGAGGACTCGCAGTACTCGCGCGAGGACCTGGCCAAGCTGTTCGGCCAGGAGATCAGCGACATCGTCTGGGGAGTGACCAAGATCTCCAAGATCTCCGAGGTCGATGTCGAGGATGCCCAGGCCGAGACGCTGAAAAAAATGATCATCGCCATGACCGCCGACGTGCGCGTCATCCTGATCAAGCTGGCCGACCGCCTGCACAACATCCGCACCCTGGCCCCCCTGGACGACGCCAAGCGGGTCAAGATCGCCCGCGAAACCCTGGAGATCTACGCTCCCATCGCCTACCGTCTGGGCATGGGCAAGATACGCGACGAGCTGGAGGACGTCTCCTTCATGTACCTCCATCCCGAGGAGCACCAGCGCATCAAGGCCGAGGTCAGCGACAAGTACGAATGGGCCATGAAGCAGGTGGAGAACCTGCAGAAGCAGATCCGGGATCTCCTGAAGGGCTTGAAGATCAAGGCCGAGATCCAGTACCGCATCAAGCGCGAAATCTCGATCTTCCGCAAGCTGCAGAAGCAGAACATCGAGCTGGAGAACGTCTACGACCTGCTGGCCCTGCGCGTCATCACCGACACCGTGGCGAACTGTTACGTGATCATGGGCGCCATCCACCAGCAATGGGTGCACATCCCCAGCCGCTGGCGCGACTTCATCACCAACCCCAAGAGCAACTTCTACCAGTCGATCCACACCACCGTCATCACCCGCGAGGGAGTCAAGTTCGAGATCCAGATCCGCACCCAGGAAATGCACCGCAACGCCGAGGAAGGCATCGCCGCCCACTGGAAATACAAGGAGGGCCTGGCCTTCCTGGAGAACGACCATCGGCTGGAGTGGTTCCGCGAGATGATCGACTACCACAAGACCAACCCCGACCCCAAGGAGTTCCTCAGCCTGGTCAAGCGCGACCTTACACCCAACGAGATCTACGTCTTCACCCCCAAAGGCAAGGTGGTCAATCTCAAGGCCGGGGCCACCCCGATCGACTTCGCCTACGCCATCCACTCCGAGGTCGGAGACCACTGCAAGAACGCCATCGTCAACGAAAAGCTGGTGCCGCTGCGCACGCGGCTGAACTCGGGCGACGTCGTGGAGATCGTCACCCAGAAGAACAGCAGCCCCAGCGCCGACTGGCTGAAGATCGCCAATACCACCCGCGCCAAGAAAAGGATCATGGCCTGGCTGCAGAAGGAGGAGTCCGCCGAGGACCTGGAGAGAGGCCGCCGCCTCTGGCAGAAGGTCTTACGCGAATACGGCCGCAGGCACCGCCTCACCTTCAACGACCAGGACATCGACCGCAGGCTGCAGGAGGCCCACTTCGCCAACCTGGAAACCTTCCTGCGCGACGTGGGCTCCGGCAAGAAAACGCTGGACCGCCAGGCGCTGAAGGCCCTCTTCCCCGAAGCCGGGGCCGTGGAGATCCGTCCGGCCAAGAAGCGCCAACCGGCGCACCGGACCGGGCTGCACAAGCTGGTCACCGTCGAGGGGCAAACGGACATCGATTTCACGTTCGCCAAATGCTGCCACCCGATCAAGGGCGAGGAAATCATCGGCTATATCACCAAGAACCGCGGCCTGGTCATCCACCGCCGCAACTGCCCGAGCGTCAACAGCGAAATCCCCTCGCGGCTGAAGCGCGTCTCCTGGAACGAGACCAACGAGCACGCCTACCGGGTCAAGCTGCAACTGCTGGCCGACGACAAGCCGGGCATGCTCAGCACCATCTCCGGCATCACCGCCGCCAGCGACTCCAGCATCAAGAAGATCGAGCTGGAGCCGTCCAGCCAGTCGGTGGCCAAGGTGACGCTCGTCTTTGAAGTGCGGGACATGTTCCAGCTGGACGAGATCATCAGCCGCTTTCAGGCCCTGCCCGGAGTCTACTCCATCACCCGCAAAAAGATGGCGGAAAAATAATCCGCTCCACCTCCCGGCGGCGGGATCATCCACCACTCTTTCCGGAACCTGTTCGCGGACAAGCCGCGGCCAGGAGCAGCGGTATCTTGACTTTCCCGCCCGTCACCCCGGGGCCGCGTTACGCTACAAACAAACCAGGGCGCCGATCCCCAGCCGGAAACCGCCGAAATTGGCGGTGATATCAGCGCTGGTTTTCTGCGCGTTCGTATAACTGAGGCAGGTGATGCCCCTGATGCTTTTGCTGAATTGATAATACAGGGCACCTTCAATGACGAACCCCAGGCAGCCGGATGAGTTTGTTATGGCCAGGGCTTGGATCTCTTCCTTGTAGGCAAGATACACCGCGCCCAAGGCGCCGCTGAGCGGAAATTTTCCCGGAAACATCCTTGCGGTATCCGGCGCCAAAGGCCAAGGTCCATTGGCTCAGCCGGGCATCCAATTGCCACTCGGGAGTTTTTCCGTTCAGGGTGAACAGCTCAAAAGTGGAAAAAACATATGCCCCGGGAGAAAGGAAATACCCGACGCGAATCTGCGGATGGACGATCAGGGGCCGATACACTTCCCGGAACGCCGCTTGCGCCGGAGAGAAAAGATTCAAGGACACCCCGGCAAACACCCTGCTGTAGGGCTTGGCGAGGGGATTCTCATCCCCGCCCTTTTCCGCGCCCATGCCCCGCGCCGGGACAAGTACGATCGCCAGCAGCGCGAGCCACACAAGCCCATGTTCGCTCAGCGACAAATGCATCTTTTTTTGCAGCATGGCCTTGCCTCCTAAATGGTCTTCACTTCAGAAACCGAGAGGATGCCCCCCCCACTGTCATAGGCAATCACCTGATAGGAGTATGCCGAATTCCGCTGGATGGTCTTGTCAAAATAGATGAAACCGCCAGCCTGATTGGGAGCAATCAGCTCGGCGATGGCGTGATAGGCGGCGCCATTATCGCTGCGCAGGACCACATATTTGGCAACCGGTATACTCCCCGGGTTGAAAACCGTGAACGTCACCTCGCCGTAGTACACCCGCAGCGTCAATGCGCGATCCTCTTTGCGCACGACGCTCAAGGCGATCCTGAGATTCAACAGGGTCACCTCCACCTCATCCGTTAGCGTTTGACCATACTGGTCCAATGCCGTAACCTTGATGACATGAACTCCCGGCGCAAAGCCGCCGGTATCCCAATTGAATAAAAACAGGCCAGCGGACTTGCTGGCGGATCCCAACAGCTGATCATCGACATAAAGAAAAGCCGACATCGCCGTCGAGGAGGTCGTGGCGCTGACAACGACCACGCCGTTCACGGTGGCCCCGTTTTGAGGCTGGGTGATGGTCAGTGTGGGCAGCGCTTGCGTGCGGAATGTAAGGGTTTGGCCATAGGCGGTTCCCAGATTATTGGTCGCATAGGCCCTGACATAATACGTTGTTTCCGGCGACAGTCCGGTCATAGAACTGGAAAAGCTTCCCAGTCCCGCGCCGTCCATCGTATGGCTGTGGGAAAGCGTTGGCGCGGCAGTGGTGTGCCAGCAAACGCCGCGAGCCGTCACCGCCGCCCCGCCACTGGAAGTCACCTGACCGCCACAGGTGGCCACCGTGGCTTGGAGCGAGGAAACCTGGGCGGTAACAACAACAGGGGTCCTTGCCCCGGTGGTGAATGTCATATCGCCGCCATAAGCCGTATCCGCAATGTTTTCTCCGACCACACGAAAATGATACAGCTGATTGGGAGAAAGTCCGGTCAAGACCGCGCTCACAGGAGTATCGGCTGAACCGCCAACAGGGCTCGGAGACGCCGCCACCGTATTCCCATAGGAAGCGGTTTCGCCGTATTCGAAAGTGACTGTTGTCTGATAGCCGCTGGCATTGACCATGCCATTCAGGGTCGCGCCGGAGGAACTCAGCGCGCTGGCCGCCTGGGTGGTGACCACTGGCGCCTGGGCGTCCAAGGTGGTAAACGTCACCTGCCCCCCATATGAAGTACCGTCGGCATTGGTAGCGTATGCCCGAACAGAATAAGCAGTGCTGGGATCCAATCCGTTCATATTGCTGGTGAACGCACCAGTAGAAGACGCGCCCCCCTCATCCGTGACGTCGTCTGCCGTGGTGGGACTTCCGCCGGTGTTCCAGCATATTCCATGAGCCGTCACGGCGCTGGCACCCAGATCCGCAATCGTGCCATTGCCGACAGCCGATTCGGCCGTGATGGCGGACACCGCCTGGGTGGTCACTGTCGGCGCCCGGTCAATGACATGGATGACCGTGGAATTGACCACTGTGCAACCCGTACCGTCATCAATCATCAGGCCAATGGTATAGGAACCAAGCGCATTGATCCCATACGTATTCAAGGTGGCCCAACTGATCGTCGGGCTCACCCCGGTCTGATCATCATACGAACTGTCATTGTCCATATCCCAGGCATAGGTGCTGGCTCCGGATGAACCGGAGGCATCGAGGGTTACCCCGGATCCCTGATACACATCATAGGGACCGCCGGGATCGGCAACAATGCACCCGCAGCCGGCAGGCGTCGCCCGCTTGGCAAACGCCGTTCCGGCCTGGCCCTGGGAGACATACATCCCTTGATAGGAATTCAGGCAACTGTAGGCCATGCCGCCGTCATCGGTCGTGCTCCAAGGCAAGGTTTCGGAGGACCAGGTCGCGGCAACGATGTCATACATGTACATCGTGTTGCCGTAATAACTGCCGGTACAATAATATACTTTTCCCACCGGGTCGATGTCACTCCCTAGGACCGCTCCGCCGGGAACGTTTGTCAAAGTGGTCCAGGTGTTGCTGGCGAGCTCGTATTTGGCGAAGCCCGTGGACCCATTACCGGAATGGCCGTAAAGCCAGCCATTGTGATAGGCCAAGCCGCCCCAGGCTTGAAAGTAAATAGAGGGGGTGGCCAAGTTCGTCCAGACACCGGTCGCCGGATCATAGCGTCGGAACGTTGTGCCCAACACAACATAAATGAAATTGCCGTCCGTATCAATGCATCCCGTTCCCAATCCCAGGCCATTGACGATTGTCGACCATGAATTGGAGGCAATGGTATACACTCCCATTTGCGCCGAATTTCCGGTATAGATGGTATAAATTTTCCCATCGATGTAAGCTCCACCCCCGTTATTTCCGGAATTCAACGGGCATATCGCGAGAGTGGTCCAGCTATTCGTGTTCGGATCATAGGAATACCAGTCGTAGCCCGTGCCATCATTGCCGTCATTCTGGGCATAGATGATGCCGGTGGTGGGATCCAGGGTGAAGCATGCCAGTTCATCGGGACTGGAAGCCAGCAGCGTATACTGAGCATGCAGCCCGGAAGTAAAGAAAAAAGCGAAAATTACAATAAAAATCAGGCCGAACTTTGCTAAATTACACCTGTTCATGTTGCCCCCCCTTGAACGTATCTCCCATTTTAATTGTATTTTATTAACAATATATTTTGTTTTCAATAGGGAGGACGAATTATTTTTAAATAAAACGACCATCTTCCCTGCGCCTTTCAACGCGGGGATTCAGCTGCTGGGGGATGGAGCGACCAGGCCGAAATAATTTTTACGCCGAGCAATGCTCCCTGTTACTCCTGGCTGGCAAAATACTTGAGGATGCGCTTGAACAGGGTCTCGGATTCCTTTTTGCGGACGGCGGGGTCGCCCTTGGGGTTGTTGGCGCTGAACGTCCGCATCTCGTCCTGGCGGCGGGTGATCACCGCCGACAGCTTCATGGCCATCGTTTCGTTCATGGCCACCACCTGGCGGAAGCGGGCGGAGGGGACCAGGATGACGACGCTCTCCTCGGCGGCGGCCACGGAGGCGCTGACCTTGTCGCCGGTGACCAGCGAGATCTCGCCGAAGAAATCGCCGGGGCCCAGGCGAGCGATGACCTGCCCGTCCTTGAGGATGCTCACCGCCCCGGAATAGACATGGCAGAAGTGGGCGCTCTCGTCGCCCTCGCGGATGACGGTCTCGCCGGCGCCGAAGACCCTGGTCTCGACCGCGGCCAGCAGGCTGCGGAAATCTTCGTCCTCAATGGCGGCCAGCACGTCGTTGCGCTTCAGCACCTCCGCCAGCGCCTCGCGGGCGATTTCCCCGCTCTTCTCCTGCTTCAGGTAGACGTCGCGCTTGGGGAAGGGGATTTCGATGCCCTGGCGGCGGAAGGCGTACCAGATGCGCCGCCGCACATCCGAGCTGATGATGTTGTGCCGGGAAAAGTCGTCGACCCAGAATTTGACCAGGTAGTTCATGGCGAAGTCGCCGAAATCGACCAGCTGCACCACCGGCGGCGGTTCGCGGCGGACGGCGGGCATGTCCGCCAGCGCCCCGAGCACGGCCGCGCCCACGCGGTCGGGACTGTCGCCGTAGCCGGCGCCGACCCGGACATTCAGGGCCACGGGCTGGCGGCCGGCGCCGTAGATCAGCACTTCGGCTTTGGAGGCCGACTGGTTGGGAATGACGATCAGCTCGCGATCGATGGTGCGCACCTTGAAGGAGCGCCAGCCGAATTGCTCCACCCGGCCCTCGCGCTCGCCGATGCGCAGCCAGTCGCCGATCTTGAAAGAATCCTCGAAGTTGAGGATGATGCCCGAAAAGAGGTTGCCCAGGATATCCTGCAGGGCAAAACCGATCACCACGGTCAGCACGGCCGTCGAGGCCAGGATGCCGGTCAGGGGAATACCCAGGTAATATTTCAGGATCAGCAGGACGCCGACGACAAAGAGGATGAAAACGACCACGTCCTTGATCAGCTTGGGATAGTGCACGCCCTGCTTGCCCAGGACCAGGAAATCAAAGACGAAGTAGGCCAGGACCTTGACGGCCAGCACCACGAGGAAGAACCAGAGGAGCAGCCAGAGCATAAAAAGCACGCGCCCGGAAAAAGGCAGTTTCCCCAGCCAGCCGCTGTTGCACAGGGAGATGGCCGCGCTCAGCAGGAACAGCAGCAGCAACTGCGGCAGGACCTGGCGGAACAGGCCGCCGCCGCGGCGGCGGCCACCGGCGAGGAACAGGGCCAGCGCCAGCAGCAAAAAAAGCCCGGGCAGGGCGATCAGCCAGTTCATGGCTCACTCCTCCAGGCGGCGCCGCGAAGCCGCCGCCGAAAACAATCCCCCTCTTCTACTGGACGGGGAGGGGTTCAGGCTGCGCCGGCGCGGCCATGCTCTTGGCTTTGTCCTTGGCTTTGTCGCCCAGTTTGTTCATCAGCTCCTCGGAGAGGCTGAACACCAGTTTGACGTGGTCGGCGGCCGAGCTCAGCTGGATGCCGTTGAGCAGCTCGCCCAGCTCGGGCTCCTTGGCGGCGCCCATGGCGCCCAGGGCCTTCAGGCCGTTGAGCATGTCGGCGATCTGCTTGTTGCCGGCCTCGTTGTAGGAGATCAGGCGCAACTCGCCCGAAAGGGTCTTGTTCTTGAAGTCGGCGACGGCGGTAAAGGCCTCGGCCTTGCTCAAGTCGACCGGCATCATGCCGCCGGCGGGCGCGTCCTTGACCTTGGCGGGGATGCTGCCGACGGCCAGCCAGAACATGCTCTTCTTGTCCAGCTTCTCCACGTATTTCATCATGGCCGGGGTTTGCAGCACGTTCTTGCCGTTCTTGGCGGCCAGGTCCAGGGCCTTCTTCACCGACAGGGGCGAGCCGATCACGATATTGGCCTTGTTCAGGAACGCCAGGCGCATGTCCTTGGCCTCATCCTCATTCTTCAGGGTATAGAGGGTGCGGCCGCCGTAGGCTTCCTCGGCGGTAAAGACGCCCTTTTCCCTGAACACGGCCAGCAGCTTGCCCTCGTCGTATTTCATGTTGACGATGCCCAGCGCTTCCGGGTTTTTGCTTTCGAAGCTGCCGTAGATGGCGGCCACCACCGCGAAGACGTCCTTTTGCAGGTCGACGCCGGTCTTCTGCACGAACTCCTGGTAGTCCTTGAAGTCCTTGGCGGCCTTGGCGTTCTTCTGCCAGTCGGTCTTGAGGGCCTTGTCGAAGAAATTCAGGCCGGCGAGGCGCTGGAAGTCGAAGGCCATGATCATCACCGGGCCTTCGGGCACCATGGCCAGCATGGCCTCGCTATTCATCTGCCCGGCGGCTTTTTTCTTGCAGGCCGGGGCCAGCAGCATCACGACCAGGACCAGTGACAGGACCCATACTTTCTTTTTCATGTTTTTCTCCTTAATAGCGCGCGGACGACGCAAACGACGCCGGCGGCGCAGAATATACCATAACGGATAAAAAAAGGGAACAGTTCAGCCCGCGGTATAGAACTTTTGCGCTGTTGCCTGCGTATAGTCGACGAGAAGCCATGGAAGAAATCATACGCCTGGATAACATCCGCTTCAGCTACCGCGACATCGAGGCCATCCGCGATGTGTCGCTGACCCTGCCGCCCGGCGTTTTCGGTTTGCTGGGCCCCAACGGCGCCGGCAAGACCACGCTGATGAAGCTGCTGCTCGGGTTTCTGCAGCCGTCGGCCGGCAGCGGGGAAATCCTGGGCCAGGCGCTCGGCCAGAAGCGCAAGTCGCTGCGTCGCGCCATCGGCTACATGCCCGAGAGCGACTGTTTGGTGCCGGGCATGGACGCCGTCTCGCTGACCGCCTACCTGGGAGAATTGAGCGGCATGCCGCGCCAGGAGGCCATGAAGCGGGCCCATGACGTCCTGTACTACGTCGGGCTGGACGAATCGCGCTACCGCCTGGTGGAGACCTATTCCACCGGCATGAAGCAGCGGCTCAAGCTGGCCCAGGCCCTGGTGCACGACCCGAAACTGCTGCTGCTCGACGAGCCCACCTCGGGCATGGACCCCGCCGGCCGCAAGGAGATGCTGGAACTCATCCGCGATATCGCCCGCAAGGAAAGCCTGAACATCATCATCTCCTCGCACCTGCTGCCCGACATCGAGTCGACCTGCCGCCAGGTTGTCATCATGAACAAGGGGCGGGTCGTGGCCGAAGAGTCCATCGCCAGCCTGCGCAAGGACAATTGCGACGTCTACGAGATCAAGGTCGTCAACAACCGCGAGGCGCTCCTGGCCGCGCTCGTTGCCCAGGGCTGGGCTACGAAAGAAAAGGACCAGGGCGTTTTCCACGTCATGCCGCCGGCCGGGACGGCGCCCGCCGCCCTGTTCCGCGCCGCGGACGCCTGCGCGGCCCAGGTGCGCCATTTCCGCCAGAGCCGCACCTCGCTGGAGGATGCCTTCATGGACGTGATCCGGGGGTCCGATGGAAATTAGGGAAAAAGGCTACCGCCACTGGGATGGCCAGCTGCGCGCTTCCCGCCACGACTGGCTGCCCATCGCCCGCAACGGCATCCGCGCCGTATTCAAGAAAAAATACTCCAAGCTCATCTTTTCGCTTTGCGCCTCCAGCTTCTTCGTTTTCCTGGCGGCGGTCTACGCCTCGACCAAGCCCGAGCTGAAGATCCTGGGCGAGCTCGTGCGCATGCTCAGGAGCGACGCCGAGCTGTTCAACACGTTCTACACCAACGGCTTCCTCACCTTCACGCTGATCATCCTCAGCGTGTTCAGCGGCGCCGACCTGATTTCGTCCGACCTGAAATACAAGGCCTTTCCCCTGTACTTCTCGCGCCCCCTCTCCCGCGGCGACTACCTGGCCGGCAAGTTCGCAATCATCTTCTTTTACCTGCTGGCCTTCACGCTGGTGCCGGGCGTGCTGCTGCTGCTCTTCAAAATGCTGTTCACCGCCAGCCTGGCCGTCTCGCCGGCGCTGCTGCCGGCCATCCTGGTCATGCCGCTGCTCGAGTGCCTGTGCCTGGCTTCCCTGACCCTGGCCCTCTCCATCCTCAGTCCCAACACCAAGTTCATCCAGATCGCCATCTTCCTGGTCTACATCTTTTCCAACAACCTGGCCCTGATGCTGAAGGCCATCTTCAAGAGCGACTATTTTTTCCTGGTCTCGCTGCCGGGCAACATCAAGCAGCTGGGAAGCTTCCTCTTCGGCGTCAAGCCCGCCTACGGCTTTCCCGCCTGGCTCTCCCTGCTGCTGCCGCTGGCGATCACGGCGCTGGCCTTCTGGCTGCTGGCCTGGCGCATCAGGAAAGCGGAGGCCGGAGCATGAACCCCGTGGTCAAGGCCGAGAAACTCTCCAAGTGGTACGGCAACATCCTGGGCATCAGCGACATCAACCTGGAGATCGGCAGCGGCATCACCGGCCTGCTCGGCCCCAATGGCGCCGGCAAGTCGACGTTCCTGAAGATCGCCGCCGGCCAGCTCAAACCCAAGATCGGCACGCTGACGGTTTTCGGCGAGGCGGTCTTCGGCAACGCCGGCCTGTTCCGGCGCATCGGCTTCTGCCCCGAGCACGACAGCGCCTACGCCGAGATGAGCGGCGGGGAGTTCATCGGCCTGCTGGCGCGCCTGCACGGGTTCGCGGGCAAAGAGGCCGGCCGCCGTCGCGACCAGGCGCTGGACACGGTCGGGCTCCTGGGGGCCAAGGACCGCCAGATCAAAAGCTACAGCTTCGGCATGCGCCAGCGCCTGCGCCTGGCCTCCAGCATCCTGCATGAACCCGAGCTGCTGATGCTCGACGAACCGCTGCGCGGCGTCGACCCCCTGTGGCGCATCCGCATCATGGATCTGATCAAGGACTACGGACGCCAGGGGCGAACGGTGATCGTCTCCTCGCACATCCTGCCCGAGATCGAGGCCATGACCAGCGAGATCGTCCTCATCCACCAGGGCAAGATCTTCGCCAAGGGCGACATCCACCGCATCCGCGGTTTGATCGACAGCCACCCCCACCAGGTCTCGATCCGCTGCCCGCAGCCGCGGCGCCTGGCCGCGATGCTCATTGACAGCGATTTCGTCTCCAGTGTCGAGTTCACGCCCCAGGGCGACGCTCTGACCGTCAGCACCGGCCAGCGCGACCTCTTCTTCACCGCCCTCATGCGCCTCATCGCCGGCCATGACCTGGCCGTGGAGGAAATCACCTCCCCCGACGACAACCTGCAGGCGGTATTCGACTACCTGATCGGGAAATAGACATGAAGAACAACAAAGCCCTGAACGTCATCTTCGCCAGCTTTTTCAAGACCGGCCTCAAGACCAAGCGCACGCGGGTGTTCATGCTGCTGGCCCTGGTGCCGCTGCTGCTGATGCTGGGCGCCCGTGTCATGGAAAGCGTCGGTTCCGCGTCGGCCAACGACATCGCCTTTTTCTTTACCCACATCATGCTCACCCTGTACTTTCAGCTGCTCATCCCGGTACTGGCCCTCTTCTTCGGCTCGACCATCGTCAACGACGAACTGGACAACAAGACCCTGGTCTACCTGACCACGGTGCCGGTCCCCCGCCGCACCGTGCTGCTGGGCAAGTACCTGGCCGCCTGGCTGCTGGCCGCCCTGCTGATCGTCTCCGGTTTTCTGCTCTGCTTCCTGGTTGCTTCGTTCACCCTCCTGGGCGACGTTGCCGCCTGGCAGGAGCTGGGCCTCTTTCTCGGCACCGCGCTGCTGGCCCTGTTCTGCTACAGCGCCCTCTTCACCGCCCTCGGCGCCTTCATGAAGAAATCGATCCTGCTCGGCCTGTTCTTCGTCTTCGGCTGGGAGAGCGTGGTGCAGTACTTCCCAGGCGTCACCCAGAAGTTCACCATCATCCACTGGGTGAAGTCGCTGCTGCCCGTCATCCCCAACCAGAACAGCATTCTCACTTTCCAGTTGCAGCCCTCGCCGCCGCTGGAGTCGGTGACCATGCTGCTGGGCGCCGGCCTGCTCTTCCTCACCATCGCCGTATTCATCTTCGCGCGCAAGGAATATATCCTGTCTGATAACGCTTGAACCTGAAGAACCTACGTGACGCATGATGCGTGACAAGTAACCGCCATCGATCATCTCAAGGGGAAGCGACCGACCTCAGTGACAAGTGACAAGTAACGAGTGACGAGGAACAGCAACGAGCCGAACTGATATGACAAGCCGGTTCTATCTTCCGGCGCCTCTTTCTTTCATCCGCCGTTGCTCGGTGAATGAAATTCCTTGTCACTTGTCACTCGTCACTTGTCACTTTAGTCCGGTAAATTATTGGCGTATGCCATACGCCGTTCGCCTGGCCGCGTCAAGCCGGGAACCGGAGACCGGGGGAACGTTTACGGCATCCGGTAGACCACCGCGTTGATGTTCATGCCCGCGCCCACCGAGGTCAGGACGATGTTGTCGCCCGAAGCGAGAGCGTGGTCCTGCAGCTTGCCTTTCAGCAGCAGGTCAAGCAGCGTGGGCACGGTGGCCACCGAGCTGTTGCCCAGCCAGGAGATGATCATGGGCATGATCTCGGGCTTGTACGCACCGCCGTCGCAGATCTTGAAAAGGCGCTTGACGATCGCCTCGTCCATCTTCTCGTTGGCCTGGTGGATCAGGATCTTCTTGATGTCGTTGATGTTCAGAGCCGCCTTCTCGACGCTTTCCTTGGCGACCAGGGGCACCGTCTTCAGGGCGTACTCGTACAGCTTGTGGCCGTCCATCTTCAGGTACAATTCATTGCCCTGGTGGCCGGGATCGAAGGATTTCCCCATCCACAGCATGTAGGCGTGCTCAAGGGTATCGCTGCGCGCGGCGTGGGAAAGAATGCCCAGCGGCCGGTCGCTGGCGACCGCTTCGAGGATCGTGGCCCCGGCGCCGTCGGCATAGATCATGCTGTCGCGGTCATGCGGGTCGCAGATCCTGGACAGCGTCTCGGCGCCGATGACCATCACGCGCTTGCAGTCTCCGGAGCGCAGGTAGTAATCCGCCTGGATGACGCCCTGCAGCCAGCCCGGGCAGCCGAAGGGCAGGTCGTAGGCCACCGTCCTGGGATTGACGATGCCCAGCTTGTGCTTGACGCGCGCCGCCAGCGAGGGGACGAAGTCGGAGCGGACATTGCCGGCATGGACGTCGCCGAAATTGTGGGCCACGATGATATAGTCCAGCGACTCCCTGTCAATCCCCGACGACGTCAGGGCGTCCTCGGCCGCCAGGAAGGCAATATCCGAAGCCACCTGGTCGTCAGCCACATGGCGCCGCTCCTTGATGCCGGTGATCTCGGAGAGCTTGCCGATCGTTTCCTCGTTGCCCTTCTTCAGCTTTTCGCCGTTGGCGTCGAAAAAGGTCCCGGCCAGAAAGTCGCTGTTCAAGACACGCCGGGCCGGAACGTAAGAACCCGTGCCGACGATGACCGAATAAAGTTTCTTTTCCATTTTCACCATTCGGGATTTTATTTGCGGAAAGAGGGCATCAGCAAAACTATATTTTCTCCGATTTTGGTTCCCGTGTCAACCTCAGGCGGTCAATGCCCGGGATTTCCCGCGTTCTCAGGTCGCAGGGGCGTAAAATTTTACGCCCCAAAATGCGCCGCTATGTCTTACTTATTTGATCTCCTTTTCGATCCATTTGGAGCGGTCGGGTTCAGCGGGCATGGCCAGCTTTTTAACCGGCTTCTGCTCCAGCTGCTCGAGCAGCACCGCTACCGCTTTCTCGACGCAGGGGTCGTGGCCGGCGGCCACCAGCTCGGGACGGTCGATAACCTCGATGTCGGGAGAGACTCCCTCGCCTTCCACCGCCCAACGGCCGTCGCTGTCGACAAAACCGAAGGTCGGCACGCTGAACGAGCCGCCGTCGACGAAATCGGGATTGCCCGAAAGGCCGATCAGCCCGCCCCAGGTGCGCGTGCCGATCAGCAGCCCCAGCTTGCTCTTCTTGAAATAATACGGGAACGCATCGCCGCCCGAGGAGGAGTAGCCGTTGATCAGCATCACCTTGGGGCCGTCATGGGCCACGCCCGGGTCGGGGTTCATCTCCAGGCCGCGCCGCCCCCAGTAATTCAGGGTCTTGCGCGCCAGCAGCTCGGTCATGACCACCGGGATGAAGCCGCCGCCGTTGTAGCGGTCGTCGATGATCAGCGCCTCCTTGTTCTTATAGGCATACATGCCCTTGTACAGTTCGGTGTTGCCCTGGATCGACGTATCGGGAACGTGGATGTAGCCGATGCGGCCGCTTGAGAGGCGATCGACCAGCTCGCGGCGCGCGCGCACCCAGTCCAGGTAAAAAAGGCCCAGTTCGCTTTTGACGGGCTTGATCCAGTATTCGCGGACAGCGGCGCCAGCGGGACGGGCGCTGACCTTGATGGAGATCCTGCGGCCCACGGTGTTTTCCAGGAAAAGGTAGGGATTGTCCTTCAGTGTTACCTCGGAGCCATTGAGGGCGATGAGGTAGTCGCCGGCCTGCACGCCAATCCCCTGCTCGGTCAGGGGGGCGCGCGTGTCCTCGTTCCAGTTCTCGCCGGCGTAGATCCTGGTTACCCGGTAACGGCCCGCTCCTTCGTCAGCTTGCAGGTCGGCCCCCAGCATGCCGGTGTCCAGGCGCGGCACGCGGGGAAAATCGCCCCAGTTGACGTAGGTGTGGCCGGCGTTGACCTCGCCGACCAGCTCACCGAAAACGAAATCGAGGTCGGCACGGTGGCTGAGGAAAGGGACCAGGCGGGCATACTTTTCCTTGATCCGCGCCCAGTCGACGCCATGCAGATTTCTCTGGTAGAACCAGTCACGAAAGATGCGCCAGCCGTCGTTGAAGATCTGCGCCCACTCGAGGCGCGGTTCGATCTTCATGTTCAGCTGGCCGAGGTCGAGCGAGCCGTCACCTGCCTTCTGGTCGCCTCCGAGGCCGATGATGCCGAACTGGCTCCGGGCCTGGTAGAGGATCTTCAGGCCGTCGGCGGAAAGCACGCCCGAGTCGACGCCGGCAATGACCAGGCTGTCCTTCTTGCCTTCCAGCTTGAACTGGCGGATCTCCTTTTCCTTGAAATACAGGATGCCGCCGTCGATGGCCCGCAGGGCGGCGTACTCCCCGCTCTTGAGCGGGAAGGCCGTGATGCGGCTGTCGCAGCCCTCGACATCGATGCGCACCCGCGGCGCGGCGGCGGCGGTTTTTTTCTCCCCTTTGCCAACCGGGTCGGACGCGGCAGGCTTGCCCTCTTCCAGGTCGTTCTTGTCGTTGAACAGCGGCGGCGTGTCCCGGGTCAGGGCCAGGGCGTATATCCGCGTCGCCTGGTTGTAGAGGTAATGGAATTCGAAATCGGAAAAGGCCAGGTTGAAATCGCGGTTGGAAAGGAAATAGATATAGCTGCCGCAGCGGGAAAAAACCGGCGAAAAATCGTTGTAGGCGGCGTCGGTCAGCTGAAACGCCCGCTTCTGTTCCAGGCTGTAGACCCAGACGGCATCCTGGCCGCTGTCGCCGTCCTTGCTATAGACCAGCCAGCGCGAATCGGGCGACCAGCCGTAATCGAAAAAATCATGGCCGCGCGCCGTGTCCGCCAGGGTAACGGCGCCGCTGGCCACGTCCAGCACCTGCAGGCGCTGGTCGCGGTCGGCAAAAAGCATAAGGCGGCCGTCGGGCGACCACTTGGGGGGAAAGCGCCAGGTGCGGCTGCCGGAGGTCAGCTGCCGCGGCTTGCCGGCGCCGTTGCCGTCGATGATATATATTTCATACTCGCCGCTCAGGTCGGAATAATAGGCGATCGAGCGGCCGTCGGGAGACCAGGTGGGAAAGATCTCGCGCACCCCCTGGCTGCGGGTCAGGTTGTAGGTCAGCCCCTCCTTCTCGGGGACGGTGAAAATATCGCCGCGGGCGTCGAACACCGCCCGCTTGCCGCTGGGAGAGACATCATAGCTGGAGATGAACTCGCCGACGCTCTTGAAATAGGGCAGGATGGCGGGATTGTCGAAGTTCAGGTTGACCACCAGCTTCTGTTCCCGCCCCGAAGCCAGGTCCAGCCTGTAAAGATAACCGCCGTTCTCGTAGACCAGCTGGCCGTTGCGGCCCGAGGGCCAGAGGACATCGAAGTCCTTGTGACGCGTGACCTGCACCACCTTGGCTGAGGCCAGGTCGTAGGAATAAACGTTCAGCGTCAGGTCGCGGTCGGAGACGAAATAGATTTTGTCGTTCCACCAGGAGGGGTGCTGGTCGGTGCCGGGAAAATCGGTCAGACGTTTTGAGGTGTTGTTCTTCAGGTCGTAGATCCAGACATCCTGAGCGCGGCCGCCCTGGTAGCGTTTCCAGGTGCGGAACTCCCTCTCAATGGGGGTATAGACGATCTTGCTGGCGTCGGGGGAAAATGTGCCGCCGCCGCTTTCCGGGATGGCCAGCGGCGTTTCCAGCCCGCCTGCCAGCGCGACCAGAAAAAACTTGCCCATGCGCTCGCCCCAGGGGGTGCGGTTGCAGCGCACCAGGACCTTCCGGCTGTCGGGGGTCCAGTCCATGACCACATAGTCATAGCCGCCGCGGGGCGGCATGATGCCCACGTCGTTGTACCAGGTCAGCTGCCGCGGCGTGCCGCCAGCGGCCGGTATGACCCAGACCTGGCGCGAGCCCGAGTATTCGGCCGAAAAGGCGATCCATTGGCCGTCGGGAGAGATCTTGGGGAACAATTCCAGCCCCGGATGGGATGTCAGGCGCCGGGCGTCGCCGCCGGAAGCCGGCACCGACCAGATGTCGCCGGCAGAGACGAACACCACCAGGTCTTTGTTGATATTGGGGAATCTCAGCAGGCGGGCGTCTGTGACCGCACCCACCCCGCCAAACAGGAGCAACAGGGCCAAAGCCAGACCAAGGATGTTTCTCATTGTGCCTCCTCTGCGGTCGAAGGGGGGATTATAATTGGAATCTCCCCGGCAGGCAAGGGCGGCTGCGGGAAAGAAACCAATCGCCCTTGCATTTTGTTTCTGAACGGTATACTGTTTAATCTCGAATTTGGCGAGTTAATAAATAAAGCCTCAGGCGTAAAGTGATTCAAGCCGCGCCGGATGGCAGCACCCGCGCCTGTAACGACGCCGGTTTTGCGATGCAAATCTTTCAACCGGGGAAGCAGTCTCAGCTTCCCAAAGGAGGCATGATGTCCATCACGCGAAACGTTTTCCTGAAAGGTGCGGGGATTGCGCTGGGGATCTTCCTGTTGCTTTCGCTGGCGGTTGACATCCAAGCTGCCACCCTCTACGTGACTCCGTTAGGGAACGGAACTGGTGACGGCAGCAGCTGGGCCAATGCCATGAACACAGAGGCGTTCCGCTCTGCACTCCAAAATTGTGCGGCATACACGGATTTTTGGGTGAAAGAAGGTACGTACACACCCACCGCAATCTCGAACCTCCGCGAGGCCACCTTTGCGATACGCCCCAACGTGTATATCTACGGCGGATTTGCCGGAACCGAGACGGCCCTCAACCAGCGCAACCCGGCAGTGAACGTCACCATATTGAGCGGGGAGATTAACTATAACGGCAGCCTTGCCGGCAACAGCTACCACGTGGTCACCGGCGCCAGTGGCGCGGACAGCGCCCTCCTCGACGGCTTCACCGTCACCGGCGGCAACGACGACAAACTCTACGGCCACGGCGGTGGGATGTACAATAGTAATTGCACTAACCTCCAGGTGAATAACTGCACCTTTTCGGGCAACTACGGCCGTTCAGGCGGCGGAATGTATAATTACTACAGCAATACCACGGTGACCTATTGCACCTTTTCGGGCAACGAGAGCTGGTTTGAAGGCGGCGGCATGTTCAGCGACCAATGCAGCAGCCTCACCGTGACCGGCTGCACCTTTTCGGGCAATCGGGCCAACCAGGGCGGCGGCATGTTCAATATCAACTCCAACTCTATCATTACCAACTGCACCTTTTCGGGCAATTCGGCCCATAACGATAATAATTTAGGTGCGAACTGGGGCGGCGGACTGAGCAATGTAAGCGGCACCCATACGGCGACCAACTGCACCTTCTGGGGCAACAGCGCGGTAGAGGGTGGCAATGCGAATTTCAATAACGCTGCCGCGATGACCCTGACCAGCTGCCTTTTGTGGGACCCTTATAGCAATAGTGAAATATTGAATGGCTGGGGTGGCACAGCGGACTTCAGCTACTGCCTGGTCCGGGCATGGACTGGCGGAACAGGCAATATCAACCCCGCCGACCCCGGCCTCGGCCCGTTGGCCGACAACGGCGGGCCCACCAAGACCCACGCCCTCCTTTTCGGCAGCCCGGCCATTGACGCCGGGAACCCCGTCATCACCCTCACCATTGACCAGCGCGGGGTGACCCGGCCCCAGGCGAACGGTTACGACATGGGAGCCTTCGAATTTGCGACCTTCACCATCTCGGGCAACGCCGGAGTTGCCGGGGCGGTCCTTTCCTATACCGACGGGACGGCGAAAACCGCCACCGCCGACGGCTCTGGCAACTACTCCTTTTTCGTCTCCACCAACTGGTCGGGAACGGTGACACCGGCGTTGGCCGGTTATAACTTCTCCCCGACTTCTCGCTCCTACACCAACGTATTGGCCAGCCAAATCAATCAGAACTACATGGCCGCGCCCATCATCCCCAACATCTGGGGGACGATCACTTCGGGGGGTAATCCCCTTTCCGGAGTCGTCTTGAACGGCCTGCCCGGCACTCCGATGACGAACACTAATGGCCAGTACACTACCACCGTAACTTACGGTTGGTCAGGAACGGTGACGCCGGCGCTTACCGGCTACACCTTCAGCCCGGCAGAGCAGGTCTATGCCAGCGTGGTCACAGATACGGCAACCAACTACGCCGCCACGCCGGTCAATTACACCATCAGCGGCACGGTGATCGACGGCACCAATCCCATTCAGGGCGTGACCATCACCTTCAGCCACAACGGCGCCACCGTAACCACCATCGCCAACGGCACCTACGCCTACGCCGTACCCTACCAAACAACCACGACATTGACTCCCAGCCACCCCGGCTACGGCGGCTGGACCCCGAGCTCAACGACGACAACCCCCGCCACCGCCGACCTTCCCGGCCAGAACTTCAGCGCCACGATCAACCACTATACCATCACGGCCACGGCGGGCACGGGTGGTGCGATCACCCCCAGCGGGGCGGTGGACGTGGCCTACGCGGGGAGTCAGGACTTCGTTATCAGCCCCGACCCCCACTACCGCATCGGCGACGTGCTGGTCGACGGGGCCTCGGTGGGCGCGGTCTCGAGTTACAGCTTTGCCGATGTCGCAAGCAGTCATACGATCGCGGCATCGTTCGCCATCATCCAGTATACCGTCACGGCGCGCGTCGAGGGGGGCCACGGTACGGCCAACCCGGCGCTGCAGGGCGTCAATTCCGGGGAGACGGCGCTCATCCGCCTTGTTCCCGATACGGGCTACAAGCTGGGCTATTTGAGCGACAACGGCAGCATCGTCAACCCGGTGACGGAATATCAGATCCATAACGTCGGCTCCGACCACCGGGTCATCGCCCGCTTCGAGAACAGCCCGCCGCTGGTGGAGATCACCGAGCCCCTGGAGGGGAAGACGGTGGCGGGGATGGTCGAGGTGAAGGCGCGGATCGCGGACGACGGCAAGATTCAAGGGGCCGAGCTCTACGTCGACGGGACGCGGCGCCAAACAACGGTCGTCCGCGAGCAAGCGAACAGCGACCTGGGTTCCGCGATTGCCGAGGCGGCGAAAACCTGGCAACTGGCGACTGCGGAGATGAGCCTGGAGTTCGGGCCGGGGCCGCTGCTCATCGGCAGTGACAACATCCTGTGGCGCCTCGACGAATCGGGCGCCCTTTTGCCGGCGCTGTCTCCCGTGAGGAAGGTATCTCATGTGCAACGGCTGCAGAAGACGGACGCCCTGCTGTTTGTCTTCAGTGATCCCTGCCTTGACTCCGACGGAGTAAGAAGCAGGGTCCATCTGCTGAACATGGCGAGCGGCACGCTGCGGGCGCTGGTTCCGGAGAGCTTTGCCGCGCCGCTGCTCCTGGCCAACAACCCGGTTTTCCAGGAGGACGAACAAGGCGGGGTCTGGTTCGTCAAGTCGATCCAGAACGGTTTGCAGGCAGAGCTTTGGAGATGGATCGGGCAAAACGGCCCTGAACGGATCGGCACGGTGCCGTTCGTCCCCCTGAGCTGGCAGCTTCAGTCTGCTGCGGAAGTCATGTTCCAGGAGAGAACTCTAAAAGGTGCGCGGCGCTGGCTGCTGCACGACAACGAACTTCGCG
The DNA here is from genome assembly GCA_963732485.1 of Candidatus Aminicenantota bacterium. Classification (GTDB taxonomy): domain Bacteria; phylum Acidobacteriota; class Aminicenantia; order UBA2199; family UBA2199; genus UBA2199. Next base: position 23,830 of record CAVSZS010000007.1, on the reverse strand, counting down.
GGGTCGATGATCATGCGGCTCTCCTTGTCGGCAACCGCCAGGTTGCGGGCAGTGCTGCAGCCGCAGCGGCGTTGCCCGAAGACGGGTTCAGCGCCCGCTTCGGCAACAGGAGCTTTGCTTTGTCCGGCAACAGCGTGCGGGTCAGGGACATGCAGTCGGGAACGGTCGTGGAGATTTCCGCCGCGCCATGGGAACCCTGCCAGGTAGCGGTTGCGGGCAAAGACAGCTTCCTGATCCTGGGGCGCGATCCGCGCAGGAAGATGTACGGCCTGCTTCGCCTGGGATGGGACAAGACGGGCGCCGGGATCGAGGAGCTGGCGGAGTTCGCCGCCGACCCCGCCTGCGCGGCCGAGCTGGAGACCTGGAATGACTATGGCGCAACAGGATCCGAGCGCGGGCGGTCGATCGGCATGGCCGACAGCGGCGAGTGGACATTCCACTGGGACAGCGGCCCCGACCCAGCCGGTGAGCACGTGCTGCGGGTCGTGGCCGTGGACAATGCCGGGGCGACCGGCATGGACGAAGTCCGGGTGAACCTGGCCAAAGTGAAGTTGAGCTTGAGCGTCGTCCGGAAGACGGTGCGCTCCTGGAGCATGCTGCGCCACTACGGCCAGATCGAACTGCTGGTGGAGACGCAGAACACCCAGTCGCTGCGCTTCAGGCTGCTGCGTTGCAACAACGACGCCGCGTTCACACTGCTGCAGGAGTTCGGGGAAAGCGAGCTGCAAAGCGGGGCCTGGAGCTTCCAGGACAAGTACCTGGACAAGAACCAGCGCTTCACCTACGTGGTCGAGGCGCTCGACCTTTCCGGCCGGGTGCTGGGACGCAGTCTCGAGATAACGATCTGACAAGGAGACCCTTATGAAAAGAATAATGGCGAAAATGGCGATAGCGGGGGCCATGCTGTTTATTTGCGCGGCGGCCTACGGGTTCGATGGCAGAAAGGTGGAGCTGGGCGCAAGCGCCGGCCTGTTCATGAGCTCCGACACCGCGTTCAAGGAAATTTACGGCAAGTCGCTGTTCGTACCTGGACTTTGGTTCTCAGCCACTATCTCGGAAAAAATCTGTCTCTGGGCCGAGGCCGGACTTCTCGCGAAAGAGGGAACCATTGAGGAAATCGTCGAAAAGGCAGAGGTGAAGCGCTGGCAGACGGGGCTGGGCCTGGGATACAGGATCGATCTGGGCAGGAAGACCCGCTTGACGCTGGGCGCCGGCGCCGCCTGGTACTGGTTCAAGGAAGAAGCGCTGGCAATGAGCAACACGGGAAGCGCCCTGGGGCTGAAGCTCAAGGCCTGCCTCGATTACGCCATTGGCAACAAGCTGTTCCTGCGGCTGGGGCCGGGATTTTCCGCGTTGTCAAAAAACAAGGATGACCTGGAGATGAAAATGGGGGGGCTGCAGCTGAGCGCCGGGCTGGGATATATCTTTTAACTGTCCCGATGATCAGCGGCAGCGTCAAAGCACAGCCTTGATTTAGTTTCCTCACTTGGGTAAGATGCTAAGCGAAGGAGAAACTGCCATGTTTAATAAAAAAACAACCCAGCAAAGAAGGGCCAAATTATCAAAGCAGGTGAAGTCGGGGCTGCTGCTTTTCCTGAGCAACGGCGAGAGCCCGATGAACTACGCGGCCAACACCTACCGCTACCGCCAGGACAGCAGCTTCCTGTACTTCTTCGGCCTGAGCTCTCCCGGCCTGGCCGCGGTCATCGACATCGAAGAGAACCGGCAGACGGTATTCGGCAATGACGTGGAAATGGAAGATATCATCTGGATGGGACCGCAGCCGTCGCTGAAGAGCCGCTGCGCCAAAGTGGGTGTCGCCGACACGCGGCCGTTGGCCGAGCTGGCGGGCGTGCTGCAGCAAGCCGTGCGCCAGGGGCGCAAGGTCCACTTCCTGCCCCCCTACCGCGGCGAGAACGCCCTGTGGCTGGAAAAGCTGCTGGGCATCCGCGCCGAGACGGTCAAAAGCTACGCCTCGATCGAGTTCGTCAAGGCGGTGGTCGCCCAGCGCGCGCTGAAGAACGCGGATGAGATCAAGGAGATCGAGGCGGCCCTGACCGTCAGCGCCGCCATGTACCGCGAAGCCATGGCCATGGCCCAGCCCGGCATCTACGAAAGGGAGATCGCCGGCTGGATCGAGGGCCTCGCCCTGGCCGGCGGCGGCCAGCTGGCATTTCCGGCCATCGTCACCGTGCATGGCGAGACGCTGCACAACCACTACCACGGCAACCGCCTGCAGGAAGGCGACTTGCTGCTCATCGATTCCGGCGCCGAGACCGCGGGCGGCTATGCCAGCGACATCACCCGCACCGTGCCCGTGGGCGGCCGCTTCGACCCCGTACAGCGGTCGGTATACGAGGCGGTCCTGGACATGCAGCTGACCGCCATCGCCATGATCCGGCCCGGCGTCAGCTACCGCAGCGTCCACCTCAAGTCCGCCGCGGTCCTGGTCGACCGGCTGAAGGACATCGGCCTGATGAAGGGCTCCACGGCGGATGCCGTCGCCGCCGGCGCCCACGCCCTGTTCTTCCCCCACGGCCTGGGCCACATGATGGGCCTGGACGTCCACGACATGGAGGACCTGGGCGAGGTGCATGTCGGCTACGACGACAAGACCCGGCGCAGCCAGCAGTTCGGCCTGGCCTACCTGCGCATGGCCAAGAAGCTCGAGCCCGGCCACGTGCTTACCGTCGAGCCCGGCATCTATTTCATCCCGGCCCTGATCGACCAGTGGCGGTCCGAAAAAAGGCATACCGCCTTCATCCGCTACGACAAGGTCGAGAAGTTCCGCGGCTTCGGCGGCATGCGCATTGAGGACGATATCCTGGTCACTCCGCGCGGCTGCCGGGTCCTGGGTCCGCCCATCCCCAAGGCCACGGCCGAGGTCGAGGCCGCCGTGCGGGCGCCCCTCGGCGCGGACCGCTAGCCCAGCCGGCCGAAATATTTTTCCGCTTCGCGGCCATTGACTTTTGGACCGCCCTCGATTATTATTAATTTTAACGTAAACAATATCAAGAGGGGTCCATGAAGAAGAAGATCAGCCTGCGGGTGATTCGCAGGATTTCGTTTTATTACGAAGCGCTGCTCAAGTTGAACCTGCCGGAGAACACCTACATCTCCTCGAAAAAGCTGGAGGAGGTCACGGGCGTCTCCTGCAACCAGGTGCGCCAGGATTTCTTCTACCTGGGCATCTCCATCGGCAAGCAAAAGAAAGGCTACCTGGTCAAGAAGCTGTTCCGCGAGCTGAAAAAGATACTCTCCATCGACCACGGCGCCCGGGTGGTGATCATCGGCGCCGGCCGCATCGGCCAGGCACTGTCCAACTACAAATTGTTCAAGGACCGCAACATCACGGTCACGGCGCTGTTCGACATCAAGCCGGAGCTGGTCGGAACCGAGGTGGGCAAGCCCGGACAGAAAAAGCCGGTGCTGCACGTCAGCCAGCTCGAGGTCTACCTGAAGGAGAACCCCGACATTCAGATCGCCCTGCTGACCGTCCCGGAAGAAGCGGCACAGGAGATGCTGGACAAGCTGATCACCCACGGCGTCAGGGGCGTGGTCAACTTCGCTCCCAAGATCCTGAAGGTGCCCAAGGAAACGCGCGACGTCCAGCTGATCAACGACTGCATCGGCACCTCGCTGTACAAGATCGTCTACCAGCTGTACAGCAAAAGGTGATGCGCATGGGCGCGCGTGACCGGCGGGAGCCGAGGCGGACATGAACAGCGGCACGCTGTTTTTCTTCATCCTGATTTTCGTCCTGCTGATCCTGGCCAGCGCCTTCTTCTCCTCGGCCGAGACCTCGCTGCTCACCGTCAGCCGCATCAAGCTGACCCACCGCGCCAAAAAGCGGGACAAGAAGGCCGTGCTGCTGGCGCGGCTGCTGGAAAAGCCCGAGGAATTCCTCTCCACCATCCTGATCGGCAACAACCTGGTCAACGTCGCCGCCGCCTCCATCGCCACCCTGCTGCTCACGCACTTTTTTCACGGCAGCCAGGGGGCGCTGCTCCTCCTCTCCACCCTGGCGACCACCCTGATCCTCCTGATCTTCGGCGAGATCACGCCCAAGTCCTACGGCTACCGCCACGCCGAGAAGCTGTCGTTTCTCTATGCGCATCCGCTGCGCTTCCTCAGCCTGCTCTTCTATCCGCTGGTCAAGGGGCTGGCCCTGCTGCCCAACCTGTTCTTCCGCAAGCAGGGGTCGAAGGCCTGGGCCAAAAAAGAACTGAGCCTGGAAGAGATCAAGCACTTCCTGTCCATGGAGACGCAGCTGTTCCAGCACAACCCGGAAACCCTGAAGATGCTCAACGAGATCATCGACATCTCGCAGAAGGACATCAAGGCCATCATGACCCCGCGCGTCGGCATCGTGGCCCTCAAGGAGAGCAGCGGCCCCAAGGAACTGCGCAAGATCATCCTGGAAAAGGGCTTGTCCAAGATCCCCATCTACAAGGGCAAGCTGGACAACATCACGGGAGTCGTCGATTCCCACCTGCTGCTGACCGCCATGCTGCAGGAGGACTTCGAAAGGCTGGAGTTGAGAAAGATCGCCGCCAAGCCCATCTTCGTCTCCGAGTACTCATCGCTCAACTACATCCTCAATGAATTCAAGAAGCAGGGGCTGAACCTGGCCGTGGTGCTGGACGAGTACGGCTCGACCATCGGCATCATCACCCTGAGCGACATCCTGCGCGGCATCCTGGGCGATTTCGATATCGGCGGCACGGGCATCAAGAAGCTGGGGCACAACGTCTTCCAGCTGAAGGGCAGCACCCCGGTGGATGAGGTCAACAGCCAGCTGGAGCTGGACCTGCCCGAAAAAAAAGACTATACGACCGTCTCCGGCCTGTTCATCTACGAGTTCGGTAAGCTGCCCCAGGAGAACGCCCGCGTCCAGGTGAAGAACTACCTGCTGGTGGCCAAAAAGATGGGCAAGCGCAAGATCGAGGAGATCGTCCTGATTGGCCATGAAGACCATCGCCCAGAATAAAAAGGCCTTCCACGACTACGAGATCCTCGACCGGCTCGAGGCCGGGATCGCCCTGGCCGGCAGCGAGGTCAAGTCGATCCGCGCCGGGCGCATCAGCCTGAAGGATTCCTTCGTGGAAGTGCACGGCGGCGAAGCGTTCCTGCTGCGCTGCCATATCAGCCCCTACGAGCAGGCGGGCGTCTTCAACCACGAGCCGGAGCGCAAGCGCAAGCTGCTGCTGCACGGGCGCGAGATCCACCGTTTGGACCAGAAGGTCAAGGAGCGGGGGTTCAGCATCGTGCCTCTGCAGGTCTACTTTTCCGACAAGGGAAAGATCAAGGTCGAGATTGCCCTGGTGCGGGGCAAGCGCGAATACGAAAAAAAACAGAAGCTCAAGGAGCGCGACATCCGGCGCGAAATGGACCGCGACGTCCAGAAATTCAGGGAGCGGAAGAAATAGACGCTGGAAGAGAGACGTTAGACGTTAGACATTAGACGTTAGACGTTAGACAACTGATTGCCCTCTTCTTGCTGACATCTAACATCTAACGTCTGACGTCTTCTTAAAAAACTTGAATTTTTCCTCCAAGTCATCTACAATCTTTGCAGGACCTTAGCGCTGGCCACTCCCTGGAGGAACCCATGCCGATCGTCAATTTGAGCCAGATACTGACCTTCGCCGCCGAAAAAGGGGCATCCGACATCCATTTCCAGGTGGGTTCGCCGCCGATGCTGCGCCATCACGGCGAGCTGTTTCCCCTGAAGCACCCGCCGCTGAGCGAGGAGGACATGCTGGCCATCGGCCAGACGCTGGCCAAGTACTCCGACAGCGAAAAATTCAAAAAGGAAATCCTGGACTACGACGGCTCGTTCGCCCTGGCGAACGTCGCCCGCTTTCGCGTCAACGTCTTCCGCCAGAACGGCCGCTACGCCGCCGTGCTGCGCCTGATCCCCTTCAAGCCGCGGACCTTCGAGGAGCTGAACCTGCCCAAGGTGCTGGAAAAGATCGCCGCCCTGAAGCGCGGCCTGATCCTGGTCACGGGCGCCACCGGCAACGGCAAGTCGACCACCCTGGCGGCCATCATCAACCACATCAACCAGAAGCGGCGCTCGCATATCATCACCATCGAGGACCCGATCGAATACCTGTTCGAAAAGAACCTGTCGATCGTCTCCCAGCGCGAGATCGGCCCCGACACCGAATCGTTCGCCTCGGCGCTGCGCGCGGCCATGCGCCAGGACCCCGACGTGCTCATGGTGGGCGAGCTGCGCGACCATCAGACCGTCGATACCTGCCTGAAAGCCGCCGAGACCGGCCACATGGTCATGGCCTCGATACACACCCCGGACGTCATGCGCACCCTGAACCGCCTGCTGGGATATTTCCCGGCCGAAGAGCACCCGTCCATCCGCCAGCGGCTGTCGGAAAACCTGGTGGCCATCATCTCCCAGCAATTATTGCCCAGCCTGGACAAGACCACCATGTACCCGGCCTGCGAGATCATGCTGGTGAACAAGACGATCGAGATGTGCCTCAAAAGCCCGGAAAAGACCAACGAGATCATGAAACACATGGCCAAGAACCGCGACCTGGGCATGCAGACCTTCGACCAGCACCTGATCGACCTGGTGAAGGCGCGCAAGGTCACCATGGACGAAGCCATGCTGGCCGCCGAACAGGCCGAGCAGCTCGAGCGCGGCATGACCATCGAGGAATAACCCTTCCCGCAAAGAACCTACGTGATGCGTAATGCGTGATGCGTTATGCGTAAGAAATAAGAGGGCTACGTGACGAGTGACGAGGGAATAAGTGATGAGTGATTAGTGATTAGTGATGAGAGAAGAAACGAAAAGTAATTGGCTACGTGACGCGTGACGCGTAACGCGTGACACGAAAGATAAAAATAATGCCTTTCTCTTTCTCATCACTCATACGATTCGTAGTCGTTCACGATCAGTGCTACTCTCTCTTTCGAATCACGAATCACGAATCACGAATTACGGAATTCCGTCAGTTTCAATCTCCCTTTTCCCTGCCGAAGAACACGATGATCAGTCCGGGAATAAGGATCAGCAGGTCGCGGAAGATCAGGACCCAGGCGTTCTCCGTATCGGCGGCCGAGGTGGAGAAGCAGCCGCAGCTCACATCGATGCCGCGAGCGGCATTGACGCCCAGGGCCGCGATAAAGACCAGCAGCAACAGGGAAAGCCACAGCGCGGCGCTGCGCGTCCAGGCGCCCACGACCAGGCACACGCCGGCGATCAGTTCCAGCCAGGGCAGGACCAGCGCCGGCAACGTGACCAGGACATCGGGCAGGATGGCGTAGTTGGCGATGATCCTGGCGAATTCCTGGGGATGGGCGATCTTGTCCAGGCTGGCGTAGATGAAGATACCGCCCAGGCCAAGGCGGCACGCTGCCTGGAGCCACGTTGAGGAGAGTCGCCGGCGCAGGCTATCTTTCAACGCCATGGCCCCTCCCGCTCCAGTCCTCCATCCCCCCCTTGTAGAGGAGAAGGTTCTTCAGCCCCTTGGCCCACAAGCGCCGGGCCAGCCCGGACGAATCGCCGCAGTTGCGGTCGCTGCAGTACGGCACCAGCAGCGCGGCAGCCCTGAGCCGCGGCTCCAGCGCCGCGAACTCGGCCGCGAAATCCGCCAGCGGCAGGCTGAGGGCGCCGGGGATGTGCCCGGCGCGGTAGGCCGCCGCGGCCCGGGCGTCGAGCAGCAGGGTGCCGGGAGCGTTCCCCGCCTGCAGCACGAAATCGGCATCGACCTCCCCGATGGCCGGCATGTCCGATCCAGCCTCGGGCAGTGCCTTCAGCAGCGGCAGCGGCTCCCCGGCAAAAAAATTAATCCCCACGCCCAGCGCCAGGCTGGCCGCCGCCATGGCCAGCATCTGCCACACGTTTTTTTCTCTCAAACCCATGTCCCCTCTCAGAAGCGGCTCATGTCCAGCGAGCGGTACTGCAGCGCTTCCTGAACGCATGGCGCCGCGATCTTTTCAGCGCCGCTCAGGTCGGCGATGGTGCGCGCCACTTTCAAAACCCGGAAATAACCGCGGGCGCTCAGGTCAAAGCGTTCGACGGCCAGGCGCAGCAGGTCGGCGCCTTCTTCGTCCAACGGACAGTACTTGCGGATCTCGGGGTTGCGCATCTGGCTGTTGGCGAACATCTTGCGCTTCAGGCCGCGGAAACGCTCCGCCTGCAGGTCGCGGGCAGCGGCCACCCGCCGGCGGATGGCGGCAGAGCCCTCGGCCAGCGCCGCCGAAGTGATCTCCTCGAGCTTGACCTTCTTCACCTCGAGCTGCAGGTCGATGCGGTCGAGCAGCGGCTTGGATAACTTGGAGTAATAGCGGCGCTGCTGGGATGTCCCGGCTGCAACCCCTCTCTCGCCGAGGCCGACGGCGTCCTGGCTGGGATTCATGGCAGCCACCAGCATGAAGCGGGCCGGGAAGGTGGCCGAGGTCAGCGAGCGCGAGACCGTGATCCGGCCGTCTTCCATGGGCTGGCGCAGCACTTCCAGGGCCGAGCGCTTGAAATAGGGAATCTCATCGAGAAAGAGGACGCCGTTGTGGGCCAGGGAGATCTCGCCGGGGACCGGGTAGCGGCCGCCGCCGCTGATGCCGACGTCGGAGATGGTGTGATGCGGCGAGCGGAACGGCCGCTGGCGCATCAATCCGCCCTTGCCGCCCAACAGGCCGGCGGCGCTGTAGATCAACGAGGTTTCCAGGATCTCGTCGTCGCTCATGTCGGGCAGGATGGAAGCGAGCGCCTTGGCGATCATCGACTTGCCCGAGCCCGGGGCGCCGATCATCAGCACGTTGTGCGAGCCGGCGGCGGCGATCTCCATGGCGCGCTTGGCCAGGTACTGCCCCTTGATCTCGGCGAAATCGTTCTCGCCCGGGACCGCAGCCGGCCGGGCGATGCCGCAGGCGCAGGGGCGGAAGCGTTCGGGATGCTCGGCCAGTTCGATGACCTCGCTGAGATTCTTCAGGGCATAGACCTCGATGCCGGAGACAAACTGGGCCTCGATGCGATTCTCGTAAGGAATGACGATGCCGCGCCAGCCGTTCTGGCGGGCAAACAGGGCGATGTTCAGCACGCCGCTGACCGGATTCAGGTCGCCGTTGAGGTTGAGTTCCCCGTAAAAGAGCAGCTCGGAGAAAGCCGGGCTTTCCAGGCGGTAGCGGTTCTTGATGATGCCCACAGCCATGGGCAGATCCAAGGCCGACCCCTCCTTGCGCACATCGGCCGGCGACAGGTTGATTACGATCTTGGTGGCCTGGGGATAATCGAAATTCTGGTGGGCCACCGCCAGCTTCAGGCGCTCGCGGCTCTCCTTGACGGCGTTGTCGGGCAAGCCGACGATGACGATGCCCGGGATGCCGCGCGAAAAGCCGACCTCGACCTCGGTGGCCACCACGTCCAGGCCGTTGAGCACGGCCGAGTGGATGCGGCTGACCACTACTCTCTCCCGGGTATAATGAGGTTCATGCCCGGCCGGATCAGGGTCGACCTCATGTTGTTCGCCGCCTGGATGCGGCGCACCGAGGTGCCATGGCGGCTGGCGATGGTGGAGAGCGTATCGCCGGGGCGGACGCGATAGGAATTGAAGCGCGGGATCTTGGCGGCCGGGATCCGTTCCAGGTCGGCCAGCGCGGCCTCGTCGGCCGCTGCCGGCACGCGCAGCCTGTAGACGGCCACGTTGCTGGGGGTGAAGTCGCGCAACAGCTCGGGATTCAGTTTTTTCAAATCGGCGCCGGATATCTGCAGCCGCTCGGCAACCCGGGGCAGGGATACCGGGGAGGGCACCTCTACCGTCTTGCAGCCGGCGAACAGCGCCTCGCCGCCGCCGAGGGTGAAGCCGTACTCTCCCGGCGAACGGGCGATGATCAGCGAAGCCAGAAAAGCCGGAACGTAGTTCTTGGTCTCGCGGCGTATCAGGCGGCTCTGGTTGATGGTGAAAAAATCCGCCGTCTGCAGGACGCGCATGGCCTTGGCGACGCGGCGCGGACCGCCGTTGTAGCAGGCCAGGGCGATGTACCAGTCGCCGTACTCGTCATGCAGGTGCTTCAGAAAGCGCGCCGCGGCATCGGCCGCCTTGAACGGGTCGAGGCGCTCGTCGACCTGCCAGTCGACGCGCAGCCCGAAAAGCCGCGCCGTCGCGGCCATGAACTGCCAGGCGCCGCGGGCGCGGGCCCGCGAAGTGGCGTCGACGCGGAAGCCGCTCTCGATGATCGGCAGGTAGGCCAGGTCCTCCGGGATGCCGTGGCCGCGGAAGGTCTCCTGGAACGGGCCGATGAACTCGCCCATGCGGTCGAGGGCGCGCTGGATGCCTTCGTGGCGGATGGTCTGGAACGCCTTCAGAAAGGATACCACCTGCGAATTGACGATCACCGGCAGGCTGTAGGTGATGGCAGCCGCCTCCCCCACTTTCTGCTGCAGGTCCTGCACGTCCTTCGCCGAAGGCAGGAACAGCGGCGTGGCGATGACCTGGTCGAGGAACGCCTCGTGCTCGCCGTTCTCGGGGCTGTTCTTGTCCTTGAGATAGTTCAGCTCGATGTCGGAGATTTTTTTAACCAGGTCGTTCAGGGCGCCGCGGTCGCCCCCGGGGGCGGCGTCGGTGAGCAACGCGTCCAGCGACTGGTCGAAGCAGGAGGTGGCGCCGGCCATGTCCCCTTTTTCCAGGCAGGCTTTGCCTTTTTGAAAAAACGCCTCGGCGTTCGCCTGCGGGCCGGCGGCGGCAACCGGGCCGGGAGCGGGGCGCAGGGCCGAGCGCGAGGGGGCGCAGGCAGCCATGAGGGCGCAGGAGGCGAGCAGCAGGCAGGTTTTAGTTTTTGACATCGAGGATGATGGTGACCTTCTTGGTTTCGGGACGCAAGGCGATATCGAGAGAGCGCAGGGCCCGTCCGTCGCCGTCTTTTATCTCCACGCAGAGGCGGCCGTTGGCGGCCGCGATCTTTTCAATGCGGGTGATGCGGCTGGGGTCCTCCAGGCGGCCCAGGAGGTCGCCCAGCGCTTGGCTTGCCGGCGAGGCCCGGCGCGGCTCGACCAGCGGCTGAGCGACGGCCGGCTGGTCGACGGCCTTCTCTCCCGCAGCCGGAACAGAGACCGGGGCTTGGGTGAGCACTTCCTGGCCGGCTTCGCTGGCGGCCATCTGCTCCACGCTGACTTTCTTGACCGGCAGGTCTTCCATCCTGACCATCTGCTGGCCCTGGTTGACGTCGAAATGGACCGCCACGTTCTTGGGCGTCTGCGCGGCGTGCTCCAGCGCTTCCTTGATGCGCACCAGGGTCATGGAGGATATCTCGCGCAGCGTCTCGATGACGCCGCGGCCGTTGCGGGCGACGGCCTCGAAGTGGGGCCGGCCGAGGTGGTTCAGGTTGCTGTTCAGCTTGTCCACCGGGGAGATGTTCCGGAGGTCGCGCTTGTTGTACTGGAAGACGATGGGCATGTCCTCGATGCGGTGGTTGTAGAACCCCAGGTTCTCCTTCAGGTTGTCGAAGCTCTCGCGATTGGCCTGTTCCATCAGCTCCTGCGAGTCGGCAACGAAAACGATGCCGTCGGCGCCCTTGAGGACAAGCTTGCGCGTGGAGTCGTAGAAGACCTGGCCGGGGACGGTGTACAACTGGAACTTGGTTTCGTACCCTTTGACCAGGCCGACGTTGATCGGCAGCAGGTCGAAAAAGAGGGTACGCTCGATCTCGGTCTCCATGCAGACCAGCTCTCCGCGCGTGCGCGGATTGGTCACCGAGTAGATGTACTGCAGGTTGGTGGTCTTGCCGCCCAAGCCGGTCCCATAATAGACGATCTTGGCGGTCACCTGCTTGGACGTATGGTTGATCAGCATCTCTTTTCCCCGGGCATTTTCGCATTTTTCACGGTCAAAGTCAATCGCGCCCCGCCCGGGAACGGGGCCGCCGCGGCCGCCGTTTCGCCTAAAAATCGAAGCCGATCCAGAAGTTGACGCCGCTGTATTGTTTGTCCTTGAAATCGGTGCGCGTGACCCACTCAAAGTGGAACGGGTAGCCGAACAGGAAGAACTGGATGCCGTAGCCGAACGAGGAGAGGGCGTTCTCCAGCCGCAGCGAATCCTTCTCGAAGACGCGGAACGGCTCGCCGTTGAACCACACGCCGCCGAAATCAAAGAAGAACACGCCGCGCAGCGGGCCGACGACACCGATGGGGGTCAAGGCGGCGTGGACCAGGGGGAAACGGAACTCGGCGTTGAAGAAGAACCCCTTGTTGCCGACCAGGCCGCGGAAATCGGCGGCACGCAGGGTGTTGTTGCCGCCGCTCCAGTGCAACAGGGCGTTGGGCCCGCCCGAGTAGAAGCCGCTCAGGCGGAAGGCCAGCAGGGTATAGTTGTCGACGCGCAGGTACTTGCGCACGTCGCCCTCCAGGTTATAGGCGTCCAGCGACTTGGCGAAGAGCTTGACGTACTTGCTGGCGCTGAGACGGAAGGTATGGCCGCTGTTGGGCCCGTAGTTGGCGAAGCGCGTGGTCTCGGAAATGAGCGCCGCCTCCAGCGGCAGGGCGAAGCCGTTGAAGTACTGGCCGTAGGGCAGTTCATACCCGTACGCGAACAGGTCGGAATTCTCCTCCTGGTGAAACGCCGAAAAACTCACCTCGGCGCGCGTCGAGCGGCTGAAGGGGTAGATCAGCGCGAAGTCGCCGCCGATGCGGCTGCGCAGCGAGAGGTACATGGTGTTGGCGTAGGGATAATAATAAGCGTCGCTCTCGGAAAACAAATGACCGTAGAGCTGCAGTCGGCGCTGCTGGTTGAGATAGGCCAGGTGGTAGGAGCGGTAGCCGAAGTAGGAGGCCAGGTAGAAGATGAAGTTATGGTCGCCCAGCATGTCGGTGACGTTCAGGTAGGAGGAGCCGTAGAAGCCCCCGCCGCTGTCGACGCCCAGGGTGACCGGGGGCAGGGAGCTGATGATCAGCTTCTCGAAGGGCTTGTATTTCTTGACGTCCAGCGCCATGGACGGAGCCAGCTCGGGTACGCCGGCGGCGGCGACCGTTTCGCCGGAGACGGGCAGGGCCCGCAGCGGTCCGAACTCCTGCTGGCGGCTGGCCAGGCAGGACGTGGCGTCCTTCTTGAACAGCAGGAAACTCCCCTTGTGGTAGGCGGAAATGACCAGCTGCCCTTTCTCCCCGGGGATCTCCACCGGGAAAAAGTTACCGGTGCGCACGTCACTGTGGCGGCAGAAAATCCGGTTCGCGAGGTCCAGGGAGCAGATGTTGTAGGCGCCGAGCTCGTCGGAACTGTAGTAGACCGTTTTGTTGTCGCTGGAAAAGGTCGGAGCGATGTCGTTGTATTCGCCGCTGGTCAGCTGCATGGACTGGTCGGGGTTCTCGCTCGCCGCCAGGAACAGCTTGTCGATTTTGCCGATGCCGGCCGAATACACGACCTTCTCGCCATCCGAAGAGATGTCAACGGCCTTGACGTAGGTGCGGCCGTCGGTCAGCTTGCGTACCTGGCCGCTTGTCAGGTCCAGGGAATAGAGATACGAACGGATGCCCTCGCTGCCGGTGAACAGCAGCCGGTCCTGCTTGGGGTGAAAGACCGGCGAACCCGGCTTCTGAATCTCGCCGACGCGGAACTCCTTCACCACCCGGTTGTTGAGGGCGTCGAGAACGACCAGGTAGGAGTCGAGCTCCTTGCGCGCGAAGAAGGCGATGTTTTCGCCGCGGCGGTCCCAGCTGAAGGAGCGGCCGTCGGAAGGGATGAACTTGAAATCGATGCCATCATACGTAGATTTAAACCCGGGAGTGACGTTCTTGATCACCTTGCCGTCTTTCAGCGACACCAGGATGATGTCGATCTTGTAGGTGCGGTAGTTCACCGTGACCACGGCCAGCAGTTCGCCCCCGGGCGAGACCTGGTGCGAGAACGAGTAGGCGAAGGGGAAATCGGGGCCGATGATAAAGCTGTAATCCTCCGGGTTCTCGCGGCCGATGAAGGCCCGGAAGCGTTCACGGGCATATTTCTTGAACTCGTAATTAAACGTCTTGGCGCTAAAGTTGAAATGTTCCAGAAAGGAGCGGCGCTTGCTGACCATGGCCGGGCGGCGCATGCTGAGCAGCAGGTCGCGAATCCCCTTCTTGCCGAATTTCTCATAGAAGAACTCGTACATCAGGTGGCCGAAATCGTAGGGCGTGCGGTTGGTGCCGGTTTCGGCGCGAATGTCGCCGTCTTCCTGCATCTCGGGCATGCGGTCGCTCAACACGCTGTCGATGACGGTCATCAGGTTGAAGCTCTCCCAATGGCCGGTCATGAAATCGGCATGGCCCTCCATCACCCACAGGGGCGGGCGGTTGTAGTCGAACATGCCGACGGGCCGGTTCTTGTACAGGATGGCGTGCTGGAACGAGTGCGACAACTCGTGGATGATCAGCCGTCCCAGGTCCTCGGCGGTGCGGTTGCCGTAGATCACCACGCGGTGGCCGACCGGCTCGGTAAAGCCCTCGAAACTCCCGGGGGCGATGAGCCCGGGATACAGGTTGGTCTGCTCCAGGTCGGTCTGCTTGTTGTAGAAGATGATCGGGGTGCGCTCCTCGATGGTCATGTTCAGCAGGGTGGATAGCTTCTCGTAGGCCTTCTCCGCCTCCACGGCCACGCGGTTGAGCAGGTCCTTGTCGTCCATGTAATGGAAGATGCGGAAATTCTTGGTGTCGGCGTATTTCCAGGGGAAGGCCTGGCGCACGATCTTGTTCTTGCCGTAAAAATAGGAATACTGGGCGGGCAGTGTCGCGGCCCAGAGCAGCAGGGCCAGGGCGATTATGGTTTTTTTCATGGGACCATCCTATTTGTCCAGAATGTACCGTTCCTGGAGCACTTCGCGGGGCTGCAGGGCGGCGATAAACTTGGCGGTGAGCCTGGCCAGCATGGTGTTGAACGTGAATTGGGGCGTGACCCCGGGCTGGGGCTCGCTTTTTTCGCTGAAATCGCCCCGCCAGAGGATCTTGGCGCCGGCGCCTTCGAGCAGGACGACCTGCATCTCCATCTCCCACATTTCCATCGTTTCATAGGCGTTCTTTCTGCCGCCCTTCTCGTCGCGGGTCTCCTTGACCACCCCCATTTTCTTGATGTTCAGCTCCACCTTGCCGGTAAAGAAAAGGGCCTGCGGCCGGGCCTGGAAGACCCGCTGAAAAAAGACACTGTTTTCATACTGGATGTCGACGGCCAGGCGGTAGCGCTGCAGGATGCCCAGGATGGTGTCCCAGTGCTCCGGCTCGAGGAGGACGACCTTCTTGCCGGCGGCGAACGGGATCTCCTCGATGAACACCCGGCGCACCTCGGCGCCGGCGTCGAAGCCGGTCGCGGGCACGTCACAGATGAAGTCGATGAAGAACAGATCCTTGTAGCCGTTGAAATCGACGATGCCCTTGGCGCGGAATGGGACGGTCACCGGGGCGTAGGACTGGGAGCAGGCCCCGCCCAGCACGGCCAGGAGCAGCAGCAGGGAGAGCTTATTTTTTTTCATGGTCATCCTTTGCTTGGCTTTTTTTGAACTTGTTGAAATTGCCCTGGATCTGCTCGTTGCCCGGGTCCAACTTGAGGGCGATCTCGTATTCGCCCCTGGCCTCGTCATAGCGCCCCATGCTTTCCAGGACGACGGCCATGTTGTTGTGCAGGGCGGCCGAGTCGTTCCCGGTCGCCCGTACCTTTTGCAGGCGGTAGTAGGCCTCCTGCCACAGCCCCTCCCGGGCCAGCTTGTTGGCGAACTCGAACTCGGAGCGATAGCTGTTCACGGCACAGCCGGCAAGCAGCAATACGCCCAGGGCCAATAAAGCGATCTTTTTCACTCACGCCTCCCCGAAACCGGCGACCGGTCCGCTGCGAACTTCTTAAAAACAAAAGCCGTCTTTTTTTCTTGCATGATTTCCCATAATAATACGCTTATGATGTATTAAATCGTTTTTTTTTTCAATCTTTCCCCAGCGAACCGCGAAATTCGTTACTTAAGTCCTATGGTTGGCAGGGAGCGAATCCCCGTTTTTGCCTTTTCCCGCGTTTGCAAACCTCTTCCAGCGAACTTTCCCCTTGACTTTGCACCTGGCCACGGTTATAATGTTTTTTTGGATCGCGGGGTGGAGCAGCCAGGTAGCTCATTGGGCTCATAACCCAAAGGTCGTAGGTTCAAATCCTACCCCCGCTACCAACTCCTTCCGGAGCTATCGTGACGCGTGACAAGTGACGCGTGACGCGGAAGAATAAAATTCCAAGCTCCAAGCACCAAATCACAAACAAATCATAAATTCCAAATCCCAATGACCCAAACGAAAGCCCTTAAGGGCCAATTCATCTTTTTTTGTTTCGGTCATTTGGTCATTGGTGCTTGGGATTTGGAATTTTAGTTTTATGATTTTTTCCGTCAACCGTATACCGTCTACCGTAAACCCTCTTTTATTTTCCGGTTTGATCGGATAAGGACGCCCGCATCACCTTGTTCTTCTCAGATTTCTTGGCCTCGTACATCGCCTGGTCGGCCAGGTCGAGCAGCTCCTTGAGGTCCTTGAGACCGCGCTCGTACTGACAGACCCCGGCGCTGATGGTGGTGCGGATCTCCTGCTTCGGCAGGGAGAGGACAAAGCTCTCCACGCTCTTGCGGATGCGCACCGCCAGCTGCAGGGCGCCCTCGATGGCGGTCTCGGGCAGGACGACGAGGAATTCCTCGCCGCCGATCCTGCCGGCGAGGTCCTGGTCGCGCAGCGTGCCGCGGATCAACCCGGCCAATTGCTTCAGGTATTCATCGCCGCAAAGGTGGCCGTAGCGGTCGTTGATCGCCTTGAAATCGTCGATATCGAGCATGATGATGCTGAAGGCGCGGTTGCTGCGCCGGGCGATGCGGCAATAGTTTTCCAGTTCATTGAAGATGAAGCGCTTGTTGTACAAGCCGGTGAGCGCATCGCGGGCGGCGAAATCGAAAAGCTTGGCATGGTATTCCCTTTCGATCTCGTCGCTGTAGCTCAGCTGCAGGATGGTGCTCCCGGCCTGGATCTTGTCGCCGGCCTTCAGCGTCGCCTGCACCACGGTTTCGCCGTTGACATAGGTGCCGTTCGTCGAATCCAGGTCCAGCAGGCTGATCTGTTCGACGCCGCGGCTGCTGCGGATCACCGAGATCTCGCAGTGGGCCTTGCTGACCTTGCCGTCGTTGAGGGCGATGTCATTGGCCTTCTCACGGCCGATCGTGGTGCGCTTTCTCTCCAGCACGTAGTGCTTGCCGAAGTCCGCCTCGTTGCCTGCGATGATGGTCAGCACGATCGCCTGCTCGGCCTTCTCGGTCCCGTTGGCGGTCGGGACCAGCTTGCGGTCAAAGATCGTTTCCTCGTACAGATCGCTCATCGCTTGGCAACTCCGCGCTCAAACTATCATACCCGGGCGCGAATTTCAATTCGGGAAAAACCCGGTCCGGAGGGCGAGGCAGGAAAGAAAGGGTACAGGGGACAGGGGACAGGGAAGAAGGAAGGCTATAGCCCAAGCTGCCGCGAACTGGTATACTGAAAGTAAGAGTACTCATGGAGGCTGACATGTCATTGAAGAACACAATCCTGTTATACCTGGTCACCCTGGCCATATTCTTTCTGATCGATATGGTCTGGCTGGGGCTGGTGGCGAAAAACTTCTACCGCCAGCAACTGGGAGCCATGCTGAGCCCCAAGGTCGGCTGGGCGGCCGCGATCCTGTTTTACCTGCTGTTCATCGCCGGCCTGCAGCTGTTCGTCATCGCGCCGGCGCTGGCCCAAGGCGACGCGCTGCAGGCGCTATGGCAGGGGGCGTTCTTCGGCCTGGTGGCCTACGCCACCTATGATCTGACCAACCTGGCCACGCTGAACAACTGGCCGCTGCTGGTGACCGTTGTCGACCTGGCCTGGGGCGCGGTTCTGGGCGGAGCGGTCTCGTTCTTAAGCACCCTGGCCGGAACAAAATTTTTCAGGAGCTGACAGCCGCGTCCTGTCGGCGAATCCCCGCTTTCTCTTGACAAGCCGCCGTGACCGTATCAAGATGATGGGGAAATCCACATCAGGAGAAAGGCCATGCAATGGAAAGGAAGAAGGCAAAGCGATAACGTTGAGGACCGTCGCGGCGTGACGGGCCGGGGAGTCGCATTGGGCGGCGGCCTGGGCGCCATCGCCCTGGCCGTCATTGTCATGCTGCTGGGCGGCGATCCCCAGGAAGTGATGCAGAACCTGCAGACCTCCCAGCCCGCGGGCCAGCAGGAGGCGCAGGTCCTGAGCCAGGAGGACCGGGAGCTCGGGGAATTCGTCGGCGTAATCCTGGCCGAGACCGAGAACGTCTGGAAACAGGTCCTCGAGGGCGAAGGGGAAACGTACCGCGAACCCAAGCTGGTCCTGTTCACCAACGCCACCGAATCGGCCTGCGGCTACGCCCAGTCGGCCACCGGGCCGTTCTATTGCTCCGGGGACGAAAGCGTCTATATCGACCTTGGATTCTTCCAGGAGATGCAGCAGAAACTGGGGGCGCGCGGCGACTTCGCCTGGGCTTACGTCATCGCCCACGAGGTGGGCCACCACGTGCAGAACCAGCTCGGCATCATGCAACAGGCCCAGGAGAAGATGCAGCAGGCAAGCAAAACGGAAGCGAACCGCATTCTGGTGCGTCTGGAGCTGCAGGCCGACTTCCTGGCCGGGGTCTGGGCCCATTACGCCCAGCGCACGCAAGGGCTGCTGGAACAGGGCGACATCGAGGAGGGGCTGAACGCCGCGTCCTCAGTGGGCGACGACCGCATCATGAAACAGCAGCAGGGGTACGTGGTCCCCGACGCCTTCACCCATGGCACATCGGCGCAGCGGGTACGCTGGTTCACCAAGGGTTTCAAAACCGGGGATCTGAGCCAGGGCGACACGTTCGCCGTGCCTGCCGACGAACTCTAGGGAAACGGCTCAGAATTTCTTTTTTCTCTGAGCGTGCGGGCCGGCGCCGGCCTTTTGCCGGCGCAAGTCGACCAGGGCCCGGCTGGCGCCGGTATGCTCGTAGGCGATCTCCTTGACCCGCTGGAAGCAGCGCTCGGCCAATTTCGCCTTGCCCTGGCCGCGATAGAGGACTCCCAGGGCATATACCGGGTCCGCGCTCCATGACTTCAACTCGATGGCTTTTTTCAGGTTGATCTCGGCCTCGTTCCGCGATATTTCCGACTCGCTTTGGCACAAGCCCAGCAGGTAGTAAAAATCACCCTGCCGCGCCTCCAATTTGATGGCCTTTTTGAGCAGCGGCACGGCCTGGAAATACTCGTGCTTCTCGTAAAGCTCCTTGGCTTGCAGCAACAGGCCCCAGGCCTTCTCGTGATCGGCGTCGACCATGTGCAGGGCAGGCGGCGCCGCCACCGGCGCGAATTTCGGCTCCGGCTCGTCAGCGGGCGGCTCAGCGGCCGGCGCGCTTTCCACTTGCTCCTCGGCGTCGAAGATGATTTCGGGGACAATGATCGGCTCCGCGTCAATGGCGAACTCGGCGGATAATTCGAATTCCGCCTCGGGCTCTTCCGGCGCCGCAGGAGCAGCGGCCGCTGCGGCCGGCAGGTGCCACTCCATCTCGCCCGGCAATCCCCGCCCACCCGGAAGCGGCTCCGCCTTTTCCGCGCTTCCCAGCTCGCGCAGGCGACGACAGACATCGCGGGCGATGTTCTTGATCTCCGGGGCGGCGGCCGAACCGAAGCGCTCGGGGAGAAAGCGGTCCAGCAACCTGTTCCGGGCCTGGTCGACGGCGGCAGCCGGGGCGGACGCCGGCAGCCCCAGCAGCCCGAGGGCGTTGGCGGGAGCGTCGCGTAATTTCTGGTCCAGCTCCAGCAGGGCGGCGATCTCCGTGGAAATGTCCGCAACCTCCTCCCCCTTTTCGAACTCGATGATGCCCATGAGATGGAACGCCAGCATGGTGCGCCAGAAGTCGAGGGGGACCATGTTCAAGCGCGAGATGAGCTCGCGGCAGCTGGACCGCGCCTGGCGCTGCAGCGCGGCATAGAACTCGCGCTCGGCATCGGTGAAATAGATTTCGATGGCCATGGGGATCTCGCTGAACAGCACCGGGATGCCGTACTGCCACTTGTTGGCGTAGATGGAGACGTGATCGACCGCCCGCGCGCCCTCGATCAGGATGCCCTCCAGCGGAATTTCGAATGTCTCGCGCAGGGGCGGATCGGGTTCGCCGGCGGTGAAGATCCACACGCCCCGCTGCAGGGCGAATATGGAGATGGCGATGCGCCGCAACTGATAAATGCGGGCATAATAAATGTCCTTTTTCTTGGCGAAATTCTGGTCGATGAGGATCCCGGCCACCTGGTCATCGGAGAACTGGTGCAGGCCGCTCAAGAAATTGTACTGTTCTTCGTTAATACGGCCCATCAAGTGCAGGATCACCGAGAGCTTTTCATCGAAACGCGTGCTCATGCCGTTTGCCAGCTTGCCGTCCAGGAAGTTCAGCGTGATCTGGAAGTCCTTGGCGTTCACGAACAAATGGCCGGACAGCTTCTTCTGGCAGACCTCGCGCAGAAAGAACGACACCGGCTCTCTCTCCAGGTCGTGGTACATGAGTTTATGGTAGCACCCCGAGACCGGAAAATCAACCAAGCAGGAAGCTCGAGGGAAGAGAGAGGGAAGAATAAGGGAAAGGCAAAGGGAAGACAAAGTGGGAAAGAAGTACTGAAGGGGCTTTTCCCACTCCTTCTTCCCTCACTCTTCCCTCATTCTTCCCTCTGCCTTCCCTTGTGATTCGCATCTCTTTGACAGAAAGCGCGAATCTGCTATCATGTCTTCCCGGACAATCCATCATGAGCACCATCATCAGCGCCCGCAAGCTTTGCAAGAAATACGGCACGTTCAAGGCCGTCGACCGCATCTCTTTCGAGATCGAAGAGGGGGAATGCTTCGGCTTCCTGGGGCCGAACGGCGCCGGCAAGACCTCGACCGTGCGCATGATCCACTGCGTGTCGCCCGTGACCTCGGGAACGCTGACCGTCCGGGGCATGGCCGCCCACGTCGACAACCGGGCCATCAAGCAGCAGACCGGCGTCATCCCCCAGGAGATCACCCTGGACAACGACCTGACCGTGCGCGAGAACCTGCAGGTGCACGCCCATTTCTTCGCCATCCCCCGCGCCGAGGCCGGCGAGCGCATCGCCGGGCTGCTGAAGTTCGTCGAGCTCGAGAAGAAGCGCGACAGCCGCATCGACCAGCTCTCCACCGGCATGAAGCGCCGGCTGCTCATCGCCCGCGCCCTGCTGAACCAGCCGCGCATCATCATCGCCGACGAGCCGACCACCGGGCTGGACCCCCAGGCGCGCCACCTGATCTGGCAGCGGCTGCGGCAGCTGAAGGGCCAGGGCGTCACCCTGATCCTGACCACGCAGTACATGGAGGAGGCCCAGCAGCTCTGCGACCGCATCGTGATCATGCACCGCGGCCGCATCCTGAAAGAGGGCGTTCCCTTGCAGCTCATCGCGGCGGAGATCGGCCGCGAAGTCGCCGAGATCCGCGCCGCCCCCGACCAGGACGAAAAGCTCCTGGCCGCGCTGGGGCCCCTGGCCCGCGGCCATGAGCGCGTCGGCGACACGCTCTATTTCTATTGCGATGACGGCCGGCCGCTGATGAAAAAAGTGCTCGAGCTCGACCTGCCCGCCACCGTGCACCGCCCGGCGTCGCTCGAGGACGTCTTCCTGAAGCTGACCGGCAGGAGCCTGATCGAATGAACTTCTCCTACCGCATCGTCTTCGTCTTCTGGCGCAACATGGTCTCCTACAAGCGCTTCGTGCTGACGACCTTCATTGCCAGCCTCATCCAGCCGCTCTTCTACCTGGTCACCTTCGGTATCGGCATGGGCGCCTACGTCGGCAAGTTCGGCGGCAAGCCCTATCTCTATTTCCTCGTCCCCGGCGTGCTGATCACTTCGGTGATGATGACCGCCAGCTTCGAGTGCATGTACGGCACGTTTGTCAAGATGATCCACGAAAAGCTCTACGACTCGCTGATCGCCACCCCGGTCTCGGCCGAGGACGCCATCGCGGGCGACATCGCCTGGGCGGCCTTCCGCGGCCTGGTCAGCGGCGGCCTGATGATGCTGGTGGCCATTTTCATGGGCATCCTGCCCGTGTCGTTCCTCAGCGTGCTGCTGCTCGTCCTGCTGATGATCTTTGTCGGCGTCCTCTTCGGCTCGCTGGCCATGATCGTCACCTCGTTCGCCCCCAATTTCGATTTTTTCAGCTATTACTCGGAGCTGGTGATCACGCCCATGCTCTTCTTCTCGGGCGTGTTCTTCCCGCTGGACCATTTTCCCGGCTGGATGAAGACCCTGTCGCAGTTCATGCCCCTCACCCACGCCGTGGCCATCTCGCGCGCCATCTTCAACGGCGACTACACCCGGGGGCTGATCTTCAACTTCCTGGTGGTCTTCGTCCTCGAGATCGTGGCCTTCCTGATCGGCGTGCGGCTGATGAAGAAGCGCCTGATCAAGTAGGACGCCGGCCGCTCCCCTCCGCGCCCCGCCGGCACCTCCGCCTGATTGACTCCCGGACAGGGCCGAAGTACAATCTGGCCAAAAATCGGGCACCAAGGAGGGGATGTTGGAAAAGCGTTCCGGCAGGAGAACGGATCCCGGCAAAAGGCGCGTTCCGTCCTGGCCGGCCTGGAAGTGGGCGGCAGGCGCGCTGATCGTCGCGGCCATCGCCTGGGAGGCGGTCACCGCCGTCAAGCGGGGCGGGGACCTCGACTCCTACCTGCGGGCCAGCCGCCGCCTGGCCGCCGGCGAGACCATCTATGTCGACGAGCTCTTCCCCTATATGTATCCGCCTTTCCTGGCCTTCCTGCTCTTGCCCCTGGCGTTCATCGACCCCGGCGCCGCCAAGCTGGCCTGGTACCTGCTCAACGTGGCTTTCATCGTCCTGACCCTTGTCCTGCTGTTCCGCCTGGCCCGCCCGCAGCCGGGCCGGCGCTGGCTATTGGCATTCCTTTCACTCCTGTTCACCCTGCGTTTTTTGATCGACAACTGCCACCGCGGCCAGGCCAACATCCTTGTCCTGGCCTTGTGCGTCCTCACTCTCTATTTTGTCAGCAGCGGCAACACGGCCCGGGCCGCGCTGTTCCTGGCCATGGCCATCGCGGTCAAGCTGACGGCGCTGCTCCTGCTGGCCTACTTCATTTGCCGGAGGAAATTCCGCCTGTGCGGCCTGACCGCGGCGTTCCTCGTCCTGCTCATGCTTCTGCCCGCCCTGGCCTCGGGGTTCAGGCGCAACCTCGACCACGTGCGGAGCTACCCGCGGGTGGCGGCCAACATCTACGACCACGACAAGCTGAACCAGTCGCTGGCCAACTTCACCTACCACCTGCTGCACCCGGTGGCGCGCCGGGACAACGTGAACATCCATCTCCTGCACCTGGACGCGGCCGCCGCCAAGTGGCTGGCCGGCCTGCTGGCCCTGGCCATGCTGCTGGCCACGGCGCGCCGCTGCCGCAAGGACGCCGGCGACGGTCCGGGAACCAACATCGAGTTCGCCGTTGTCATCACCCTGATGCTGCTCATTTCGCCGGTATCCCGCAAGGACCATTTCGTCACCCTGCTGGTCCCCTACTTCTTCTACCTGCAGGCGTTGCTGGACACGGTCCTGGCGCCGCGGATCAAAAGGAAAAAACTGCTGTGGGCCTGCCTGCTGGTTTCGTTCGCCCTCGCCTCCCTGACCGTCGAGACCGTGGTCGGCAATGCCGCCAACGACCTCCTCGAATCCTTTTTCTGCGTCCTCTGGGGGACCATCGCCCTCTGGTTCGGACTGCTGGTCCTGCGGCGGGAAACAGACTCCGCCCGCAGCAGCGAATCCCGGCAAGCGGAAAAGACCCTGATCAGCTAAGGATCATTCG
>CAVSZS010000006.1:0-162743 GCA_963732485.1 Candidatus Aminicenantota bacterium | reverse complement strand
TGGACCAGAAACTGGCTGCCAGCCAATACGGCTTCCTCGTGCGGGGCACGGCGGTGGCGGCGTCGATAAGCAAAAGCGATGCGGCCGACCCCAATGTCAGGGCCGGCATGGATCAGGAGGTCCAATTTGAAGTTTTGAATGGAACGGCCGAGGACAAGCCCGCCCTGACCCTGAAGGTAACAAAACTTTCACCTGCGGGAGTGGAAACGGTCCTGCAGGAAGGGCCTTTGAGCCTGAACGCCGGACAGAGCCACAATGGGGCTTTCACTTTCAACGAAAGCGAAATCGGGATCTGGCAATTGAACGTCGAAGTCGGGGAAAGCGACACCCTCCTTGACGGCGCCGAACTGATACTGATGAACAGCGAGCCGGCGATCGCATATGAGATCGTGTATCCCGAATACGCCGGCGTCGAAGCGTTCCCGGTCAAGATCAAGATGACCAATTCAGGCAAGATCACGACTAATGTACATGTCAATGTAGGGGCGACCGGCGGGTCGCCCTCTTATCTGGACGAAAACGTCGCCCTGGTTCCCGGAGAAGAACGCATACTCTCCTTTACCGACACGATCACAGTCGATCGCGTTTATGACATTGTCTTCACTGGCGACCTGGAAGCGAGTGAGCAAAAAACCGTCGCCTACGGCTATGTGGGCAATCTGGCCCTTTCTGTCCTGCCCCAGTATCGCGAGGGGATCGTTACCATGGGCTACACGGTCGCCAACGCCGGCGGCTTGCCGTTCGGCGAGACCATCCATTTCGGGCTCTACTTACCTGATACCGAAACCGTTTTATATGCGGTCGACAAGACCTATAATCTCTATCCCGGCGCCGAGCCTTTTGCCGAGGCGCTGGAATTTCCATTGGTTCCCGGCGCCTACCAGCTGCGCTGGACGAGCGCAAAAAGCGGTGTGGGCCAGATCGATTTTTCCATCCTGCCTGCCGGTATCGGCCGACTGGCGTTCGCGCCGGCGGCCAAAACTCCAGTCGGCCTGACCGACTTTGCCTACACGCTGACCAATACGGACAGCGTGGCCGGGAGCATCGACCTGCTGATCGAGATCGTACCGGCGGCGGGCGGCACCGCGGTTTATTCATTGCACCGCAGCCATTACCTGGAAGCCGGGGCCAGCGCCGGCGACAATTTCAGTTTCGATTTTGCCCAGACCGGGGAGTATGTGGTCCGGATCGGCGGCGCAAAAGTTACCGGCGGCACGTTCAGCGTGCCGTTCAAGGTGCTCAACCTGGACGAGGTGACGACAAGCGTGGCCGTGCAGCCGGCCGGCGACGGCACGGTGCCGGTGCAGGTCAATATTATCAACAGCGGTTACAACGACTTTGCCGGTACGCTGGTCATCGAGGCCGGCGGTTTGCGCCATGAAGAGTCGATTCAGGTCATTTCGCAAGCGACCCTGAACCAGACTTATGGTTTTGATGCCAATGGTTTGAGCAGCGGCAGCCAGGAAGTCAGCGCTTACCTGTACGATGCGGCCGGCAATCTCCTGAGCCAGCACATATTGACCGTGACCATTCAAAACGCCGACATTCGCGTGATGGACGTCCCCCAGGACCTGACCATCGCCGCCGGTTCGTTTGCCGATGTCACCATCAAGGTTCGAAACCAGGGCAACAAGCGGGGAGAGGCGGCCATTACCGTGACCGCCTTCGACAACCTGAACGAAACCCGGACCCTGGTTCTGGAAGCCGGTGAAGAACTGGAATTAAGCGACATCTATATTGACGTGGACGGCGACATCCCGGCCGGCCGTTACCCCTTTAATTACACCCTGTCGGGTCTTGGCGTCAGCAACGGCCTGGTCAGCGGCAACTTCACCTTCCAGGTCAGCGGCATCGCCCTGAACGTTGCGGCCACATTGGACCGCAGCCTCTACAACCAGGGCGAGACGGCCCTTTTGACCATCGACGTTTCCTCCGCTGAAGCGGTCAGCGCGCCGCTCGAGGCGGTGGTCAACTGGAATGACTTCAGCGAACGCCGCACCTTCACCCTGGACAACGGCTCCAGTTCGCTGGTCTTCGAGATCCCGCTCAGCGAAGCCAGTGATGCCAAGGTCTTTTACGGCATCTACCAGGAGGAGGGACGCGGTATCTATTTGAACGATATCTATCTCAATTTTGCCGGCGGGGTCAGCGTGACCCTCGACCAGCAGGTCTATGCCCCGGGTGACTCCGTCCATGCGCTGTTCACTGTTGGCGAAGCCGGCTCCCTGACAGCGGAGTGTTTCGGCCAGAGCCAGACTATAATCATCAGCAGCAGCGGCAGCGTCAATTTTAGCGTGCCGGCTGACGCTCTGGGCGGCAGTTACGGTGTGGCCTGGACGTTTACGCCGACCGATGTGGCGCATGAGCCTGCAAGCGGATCCAAGGCGTTCGACGTCAGCGGCCTGGTGGTCAAGGTGGCCAGGGCCGAGCTGGAGCGCGGCAAATATGCCCCCGGCGACACCATCAAGGCCATGTTGACCCTGGAGTCCAACCGCGATATCTCCCTTGCCCTACGCTCCTGGACGGTGACCCCCGAGGCGCAGTGGACCTACCTGGGCGAGCAAAGCGCGACGCTTTCGGCTGCCCAGCAGACGCCGGCGGTATTGCAATATGCGTTCGCCACCAGCGAGGCAGGAACGCACCGCTTCGTTTACGGCCTGTACAATGGGGAACAACTGGTGGTCTCGGGTGCAGCCGCCTTTGACTGCGGCGACGCGGTTTTGATCGGCTTGGCGCCAGACCACCTGGAATATCCTTTGGGCAGTGAGACGGTCAGGGTCAAGGCCGATTATTTCGGCAACGGCACGGCCACGTTGCAGCTTTATCTGGATGACGTGGTGATCGAAACGCGGAGCATCACCCTCGCGGGGCTCGGCGCTACGGAGATCGACCTGGCCGCGGCCCAGGTGCCAGGCGGCCGCCACGATTTGCGCGCCGTCATGACCAAGGACGGTTTGACGTCGACGCGGCGCGCCTGGTTCACCTATGGCACCAGTCTGCCCGACCTGGCGGTCGGCATGTCCGAGCGCACCGTCAACGGCTTGGATTACGTCTTCATGGTCCAGGTGAGCAATGGCGGCAAAACGGCCGCACCGGCCACTACGCTGCTATTCTCCGATAACGACAGCGACATGCAGAGCGCGGCCATTGCCGCCCTCGCTCCGGGAGCAGCGCAGGATGCCCAGTTCACCTGGAGCGGTTCGGGCAAGGCCGGCAGCCACGTCCTGGCGTTCACCGTCGACCGCGACAACGCCATCAAGGAGTTCGCGGAAGGGAACAACGTTCTGGAAATGACCGAGGAAGTCCCGATCCTGTTCTATAATCTTAGTATCGATCCGCAGGTCTGGACGGCCAACCGCAGCGTCTCCATCTTTTCGCGTTTCATCAACAACCAGGCCAATGACCTGCCGCTGGCCCTGCACCTGACCCTGACTCACAACGCCAGTTCACAAATCATTCTGGAGCGCAATAAAAACATTTCCCTGGCCCCGTTCGTGCAGACGGTCGAGACCGACTATTTCAATACCGGCATCTATCCGGCCGGAGATTATACGCTGGCGCAAACGGCCAGCGGCGGTGCCGTCGAGCGCACTGAGGAGTTGTCGGTCTATATCGAACCGACCCGGGCCATCAGCGGCACCATGACGATCGTGCCGACAATGATCGCGGCCGGCATCGACACCCAGATTACCCTGAAGCTTGCGCTGAGCAATATCGGCAACGTGGCGCTGGAAAGCGAGGCGCTGACCGTTGAAGTGGCCAAGAAGGAGAGCCAGGAAGTGGTCAAGACCGATTCGTTGGCTGTTTCCCTGGCCTTGGCTGAAAACAAAACCGTGGATCACATCCTGGCCTTGAACCTGGCCGAAGGGATCTACGCGGTCACCGTGAAGCACGGTGAACAAACGATCGCCGAGGGGGAGATTACGGCGGCCATGGGCCTGGAGAAGGAGAAGTATGTTTCGCGCCGGCCGCGGCTGCTGTTCATGAATACCGTTTCGATCATTTACCAAAGCCAGAAGAACTTTCTCAAGGCCATCCTGAGCGCCGCGGGCATCTCATACCAGGACAGTCACCACCTGATCGACTCCTATGCTCAGTTGCAAAAGAACGAACACGCCATCAACGTGGTCTTCGGCAAGCTGGCCACGCCGAGTATGAAAAAGGAACTGAAGGAAAGGGTCCACCGCGGCGAGGGGCTCATCCATTTCGTGGACAATCCTGCCAGCGACGCCATTATGGAAGCGTTGTGCGGCGTCAGGGCCCGCACCCTGCTGCCGGCGCTGCGGGAAAAGGAAATTACGCTGCTGCCGGGTGCCTTGGGCAACAGTGGCGCGGCGTTGCTGAAGAACAAATGCAAACTCGGGCTGGAGGTATTGGCCGACGACGTCGTAGCGGTGGCCGAAACCAAGAACGGTAAAAAAACTCGTTGCGGCGCTGCGCCCGTATGGGAACGGCAAGATACTGACCATCTGCCTGCCGCTGGAGTTCACTTCCGGCGGCGCCTTCGCCCAGCTGCTGCTCAATGCCGTCCAGCTGCTCAACAACGACGTGTTCAGCCCGTCCGACCTGGCCCGGGTCCTGCCGCTGGAGCTGCGTATCCGCAACAACACCGGAGTGGCCAAAACCTTCCGCGTGAAAGAGTTGCTGCCGCAGGCGGTAAGCGCGTATGGCTTCAATCCGTTACCTTTGGAAGGAGAGGGGAGCCAATGGGATATCCAGCTTGCCGTAGATGAGGAAAAGGTGATCTCCTACTGGCTGCGGCTTCCCGATGCGATCGGCGTCTACGATATCAAGAGCGAGATCTACGAGGGCGGGCAAAAGGTCGACGAGGCGCTGCTCAGCTTTGAAGTGGGGCAGAAGGTCGCAGACCGCGTGGTCGGGATTGCGGCCGAGATCAGCGCCGGCAGCGATGCCCAGGCCAAGCTGGCCCTGCCGCTGCTGCAGCGCATCGCCGGCCGCTCCGGCGACGATGTCGTGTCGCTGTGGCTGAACCTGGTCGACGCCGTGCAGGCCACCGACCTGGTTGCCGACTCGGATACGGCCGAGGCTTCGGCTTGGAGGCAGAGCTTGCAGAACGTCATGCTGGCCTGCGCCCGCATGTTTTTTGAGAAAATCAAGGATTTTTCTCCACTCGAACTGAACGCCTTCGGCACCCGCTTTGGTGAGTAATATGAGGTCTTTAAGAAAATCTATAATATTTTCTGGATGCATTTTGATTTCTTGCTACCTAATGCCTGATATGAAATGGAAATACAGGAATGATAAATGGGTCGAAAATCCTTTTACCTTGGCAAGAGGTTCAATTCCGGGAGGTCCTCTCTGGTTAAAAGCAATTAATTTGGTTATACCAAAATGGAATTTTAATGGAGAATATAGGCATTATCCGCGTTGTTACATGGATGGAGGTGAAGGTCCCGAGATTCAGGATTGTGGTAAAAAATATAAAGGAGAGTTGGTTATTCCTTTAAAACTAAAATTTAAAGAATCTGGCATTGAATCCAAAGCTATTGAAAAGATAGCCGGGAGTATTAAACTGCGAATTAAATTCCAGAGTAGCGTTTCCAGGGAAAAGCCAACCAAAGAGGATTTTCGAGGAAGAGTATTAATTGATTTAACATTGAACAAAAACTTAGAGCAGTGCGGATTATCATTTGTTTTAGGTTCACTGACAAACATAGATGAATGGGAAATTGTTAATTATGATTCCATACTCATGTATTTTATGGATCTTAACAAAGAAGGGTTTACATTTATATTAGAAGGTTTCATTCCCAGCAAAGAAACTAGTTATTTTGGAAATTTAAAAGTCACTGGTGCTGAACTAACATGTAATTGGCCGGAAAAATGACTGGGAGAGATAAACAATGAAAAAAACTTTAGTTCTGTTTGTTGTTTTGTTATTACAATTTATTTTATCGAATCCAATACGAGGTGAAATTCTTTTTAAAATATCCGGCCAGGTTTTATTGAATGGCAATGGGATAAAAGGGATCACTTTAGGTGTAAGAAACTTACTTGAAGAAAATAAAGAAACTGAAATAGCAACAGATTTAAATGGGGGTTTTACGACATATGTTCCAAATGGCAAGTATATAATCAAGGTTATAAAAAGTGATGGATATATCTGTAAAACTCGGATAGAAATTCAAGTTGAAAATAAAAATATCGGCAATATAATATTTTATTTAGCAAAAGAATGCCGGATTTCAGGTTATGCTAAATTTCAAGATGGAAATCCAATATTAGGTTCTGTTTTAGTGAAAAATGAAAAATCATCTGGAATAAGCGAAATTGATAAAACTGGAAAATATTTAGTAAAAAAGCTTTTACCTTCAAAAAGTACAGAGATTACTTTTTTATTAGATGGAATGGCAAATAAAAAAATAGAAAACATAGAGTTAAATGAAGGAAGTTGTTTGGAGAATATTAATCTTATTCTGCAAAAAATAAATTCTGTGTATGGCACGGCAATCGAGAAAGAAACTTTGACCCCCTTGGAAGAAGTTGAAATTGAAATGATTGTGAATCATGATTTGACTGAAACAGAAGATGAATATATTATGAATCATATTTCGACCAGAACTAATAAAAAAGGAGAATATTGTTTTTATAATATTCCTCCGGGAAATCACTTTGTTTACTGGGATATCGGGAATGGCTATAAAGCCGATCGTATTCTTTTTGCTATTGCTAATAGTGAGTCGAAAAATGTGAATATTTTAGTTGAAAAATGACTTCAAAAATCCAAACATTTAATATAAAAAAATATTTGTTGTGAAGAAACAAAATGAACTACAAAAATACCTTTTCTATAAATATCATTATTTTTCAGTGCTTTAGCCGATGCATAAAATGAAAAAAATAGTATTTATTATTTTAACTATTGTTATCATGCTTGGCTGCGCCACGGGGCGGGGGAGCTTCCGCAAGGCCGAGCAGCTGCGCGGCCAGGAAAAATACCCGGAGGCCATCGAGAACTATATCCAGGCCGCCACGCGCAGCCCCAATGAGGCCCGCTTCCGGCTCAAGCTGATCGAGGCCACCATTGAAGCATCCAATTACTTTTACCGGCAAGCCCTTCTGCATATAAAGGAAAAGAAGGAGCAGCTGGCGCTGCTGGAGCTCGAGAAGGCGCTGGAATACAATCCGGCCAACAACCTGGCCAAGGCCGAGAAAAAACAGTTGCTCAAGGTTTTCGACAGGGACGGCAAAGGGGAAGAAAAGACGGCGATCGAGGCGTTGAAGGACAAGACCGCGATCGGCAAGTCGCT
Organism: Candidatus Aminicenantota bacterium; assembly: GCA_963732485.1. Taxonomy (GTDB): domain Bacteria; phylum Acidobacteriota; class Aminicenantia; order UBA2199; family UBA2199; genus UBA2199. The sequence goes on along the minus strand of CAVSZS010000006.1, from coordinate 155,472 downwards.
GGTCACTGAAGACAAGGAGGATACGCTAAGCCTGCGTTTCGACAAAGAGATCGAGCTGGACAAGATCTTGAAGGCGCTGGGCAAGATCGCCGAAGTCGACATCCTGTTCGATCCCAATTTCAAGAACGGCAAACTGGCCATCGCCCTGGATAACATCGGCTTTTACCAGGCCCTGGACCGCATCTGCCTGATGAAGGAACTTTTTTATAAAGTGCTTGACGCCAAGACCATCCTGATCATTCCCAATACCGACAGCAAGCGCAAGATCTACGACGAGCAGGTGATCAAAAACTTCTACCTCTCCAACCTCGACGCCGAGGAGTGCGTCAAGATGATCACCCGGGTTTCCAAGATCAAGAACATCTCCTCCGATCCGACGCACAATTCGATCACGGTGCGGGAAACCCCGGAAAAGGTGGCGCTGGTCGAAAGGCTGGTCCGCTTCTACGACAAGCGCAAGGCCGAGGTCATGATCCAGGTGGAGATCCTCGAGGTCAACAAGGACCGGCTCAAGGAGTACGGGCTCGAGCTCTCCAAGTATCAGATCAGCCAGGGCATCACCACCCTCGGAGAGGCCGCGGCGGTGAAGGGCAACCGTTTCTACTACCTGGACGCCTCCGATTTCAACTTCACCATCCCCAGCGTACTGTACAAGCTGCTGGAGAACGACAGTGATTCCAAGACCATGGCCCGGCCCCACGTACGCGGCGTTGACGGCACCAAGGTCGAGATCAAGATCGGCGACAAAGTGCCCGTGGCGCGTACCACCTTCATGGCCTTCGCCACCGGCGGCGCCGAGCAGCAGCCGATCACCTCTTACGACCTGCAGGACGTCGGCATCGAGATCGGCATCGTCCCCCGCATCCACCATGACGCCGAGATCACCATGGAGCTGGACTTCAAGCTGACCTTCATCACCAGCCCCGGCAGCAGCTCCATGCCGCCGACCATCGGCAACCGCTCGGTCAAGACGACCATCCGCCTGAAGGACGGCGAGACCGGGATCATGGCCGGCCTGCTGCGCGACGCCGAGCGCAGCTCGCTGAAGGGGTTCCCCGGGATCGCCAAAATACCGATCCTGAGGGATATCTTCTCCTCCAATTCGCGGCAGGTCACCCAGACCGACATCATTTTGAGCATTACCCCGCATATCCTGCGCATGCCCGACATCGAGGAGGAGGACATGCTGCCCATTGCCTCGGGGACCGAGGACAACATCATCCTCAAGAGGAAATAGCCTTTATGAAAAAAACCGGGAATTGCTGCAAGTGGCTGGCGCTGGTAGTCCTGGCGGTATGGCTTCCCGCCTGCAAAAAAATGCCATTCTACGCCGTGGAGGGAACGACCCTGGTCATTTCCGCGAACAAGACCTTCCTGCGGACCGGTGGCGAAAAGGCCGTCGTGACCGTCATCGGCTTCACCGCGGATGGCGAACCCTTGCACGACCATACCCTGGTCTTGTTAACGGCGACATTGGGAACGATCGCGGCCAGCGTGGAAATGATCTCCGGACAGGCTACGGTAGAGTTCGTTTCGGGGGAGCAGGGAGGCATTGCCGCGATCACGGCCAGGTCGGGCAATATCATCGCCACTCCCACGCCGCTGGAGATCGCCATCGGCTCCGGGGCGCTGGACACCCTCACCATCCACGCCGACCCGGCAAAATTGGATCCCCGGGGCGGGCAGGCGCTGATCAGTGTGTACGCCTTCGACGCGGCGATGAACCTGTTGGCGGATATCCCGATCATCCTGTCGGCCAGCGCCGGGGAGCTGCAGGGGGGCAATGCCATCCGCTATACCGATAAAAACGGCAAGGTCAGCGAATACCTCTATACAAACGAGGACGCCACCGTCAGGGCCGCGTCGGGAAGCAAGACGGCGGAGATCGAAGTGACGGTTGATGAAAACCAGCTGCCCAGCGCCGATTTTTCCCTGTCGCCCAGCAGCGTCAAGGTCGGCGAGACGGTATATTTCAACGGCAGCCTAAGCGCGGACAGTGACGGCAAGATCGTGAACTGGGAGTGGAACTTCGGCGACGGCGGCAGCGGCCGGGGCGAAAAAACAAGCCACGTCTATTCCAAAACCGGGACGTACGCCGTAATGCTGAAGGTCACCGATAACGACGGCGGCAGTGATGGTAGCGAGAAACCTGTCATCATAACCGAATAAACAATCCTATCGCCGGTTTCAGCGATTTTGACGCCGTAGGCGGGGTAGGGAAAATCCTGGTTGCTATTTATCCATATTTATAATAAAATGGGCGTTACGCACATGCTAAAAACAAACACGCTGCGCGCCAAGTTCCTCCTATCTTTCGTCGTCATCAGCCTGGCGTACATCGTCATCTCCTCGTTTTTCATCCTGCGCATGGTCAATACCGCCAACAACCGCATGGCCAAGGCCGGTTTCGTGCGCTGGGCCAGCGATTTCGAGACCATGGCCGAGCCCAATTTCATCTATTTCAACTACATGAACCTGAAAGCGCAGGCCGAGGATATTCTCAAGAACAACACCTGCGACTTTATCGTACTGTTCGACGCCGAGGGCAAGGAGATCTTTTTCAAGGGCCCGGACTGGATCCGCGCCGACCTGGAGCCTTTTCGCTCCGCTGGCAACGAGCAGGTGCTGGAAGTCCCGTTCCGCTCCAGCCCCTATTTCCTGATCAGCCTGCCGGTGAAGATCGCCGGCGGCGACACCGTATGGGGCCGCATCCTCTTCGGCCATTCCAACGAGGAGAACGCTTCCGTGCTGGCCAGGCTGCGCTTGTACGTCATCATCATCTCCGGCGTGCTGCTGCTGGTCTTCATCGCCGTGATCGTGATCATCAACCGCAAGCTGACCGAACCCATCAAGCTGCTGAAGAACGGCCTGGAAAAGATCAGCTACGGGGATTTTTCCCACCGCATCCAGATCCACTCCAACGACGAGTTCTCCTTTCTCGGCAACCAGTTCAACGAAATGGCCGAGAAGATCGAGAGCATGCTGAGCGAAATCGAGGCCACGCACCGCGATTTGGAGAAGCAGGTAGCCGCCCGCACCCGCGAGCTGAACGAATCCAACCAGAAGCTGCAGGTGGCCATGCAGGAGCTGCGCGACACGCAGCGGCACATCATCCAGTCCGAGAAGCAGAAATCGCTGACCGCCATCGTCTCCGGCTTCGCCCACGAGATCAACAACCCGCTCACCGGCATCCTGGGCTACGTCGACCTGATCGGCATCCGCGAGGACGCCAGCCCCTACATCCGCGAAAAGCTGAACAGCATCCAGAAGCAGGCCGTGCGCATCAAGAACATCATCGACCAGCTGAACCAGCTGAACCCCGACATGGAGCAGGTCAAGATGGAACTCAGTTTGTCCAACCTGCTGGAAAAACTGGTCAAGGTCGTCTCCAGCCGCCCGGAAAACGGAGAGTTCGCCATCGTGCGCAACAATTTCCACGACGAAGTCATCATCCATGGCAATCACTTCGCCCTCTGGCAGGTGTTCGAGGGCATCACCGAGAACGCCATCGAGGCCCTGCGCGAGAACAATATCCGCGGCGGCCGCATCGTCATCGACCTGAAGCGCTCGATGGACGGCGGCCAGGCGATCGTGGAGATCAGCGACAACGGCGGCGGCTTCAAGAACCTGGACAAGGCCTTCGACCCCTTTTATACCACCAAGAACCGCACGCAGAAGAAGGGGATCGGGCTGACCATCGCCTACAACATCATCCAGGAGCACCAGGGCAACATCGTCATCCGCAACAACGAGGACAAAGGGGCCACCGTGTCGGTCTACCTCAAGATAGCTGAAAAGAAATCCAAAAACCAAACGCATGTGGAGGAATAAGTAATGCTCAAATCCATGAGGAACAACGTCAAAACACTTTCCTGGACCCTGTGGCTGGTCATCATCGCTTTCGTCGGCTTCATTTTCGTGCAATGGGGAGCGGGCGGCTTCGGCGGTGAAGCGCTGGATCGCGACGTGGCGGCTGTCGGCCCTTATAAGATAAGCGGCGAAGAGTTCCAGAAGAACCTGGCCCAGAACCTGGAAATGTACAGCAAGCAGTTCAACAACAACCTCAGCCGCCAGGCCATCAACCAGCTGGGCATCGCCGAGCAGGTGCTGCAGGGCATGATCAGCGGCCGCATCGTCCAGGGCGAGGCCGCCAGGCTCAAGCTGCAGGTCAGCGATGACGAGCTGCAGGACGCCATCCGCGCCTACGCGGCCTTCCAGCGCGACGGCCGCTTCATCGGCACCGAGGAATACGAGCGGCTGCTGGCCTACAACCATATGACGGTGCTCGATTTCGAGAGCAGCCTGAGAAAAGACCTCCTGGCCGAGAAGCTGAAGGAGATGGTGACCGCGGGGCAGGTTCTCGACGCGGACACGCTGCGCGAGGACTACCGCAAGGAAAACGACAAGGCTGAACTCGACACCATCGTCTTCAAGATCGACGAGATCAAGGAAGAGCCCGTGGTAAGCGAAGCGGAACTGCGCGATTTCCACCTGAAAAATCCCTCCCTGTTCCAGACTGCCGAAAAACGGGGCGGCGAAGTGCTGGCCCTGAAGTTTGCCGATTTTAAAAAGGAACTGAAACTGAAGGACGCGGACTTTTTCGAGTATTACAAGCAGAACAAGGCCATGTTCAAGGTGGCCGGCAAGACCAAGGTAAGCCGCATCTGGGTCGCCTATGACGCGCAGACGCGCGAGGAGACCCTGAAACGGATGGAAGAAGCCGCCGCCGCCCTGACGCCGGCCGGCTTCGCCGCCAGGGCAGTGGAAATGTCGGGAGACGAGAAGGCGAAGGACGGAGGCGATTGGGGCTACTGGGGCTGGCAGAGCTTCACTCCCCAGGAAAAGACCATGATCGACAACCTGAGCGCCGGCAGTATTTCGTCGCCCGTGGACGCCGGCAAGGGTTTTTCGCTCCTGTTCGTCTCCGAGAAGGTCCCGGAAACCCAGGAGAACTACGACGCCGTCAAGGTTCGCATCCGCAGCGTGATGGAGAACGAGGCGCTGAAAAAGCTGGCCGTTGAAAAGATCGCCCAGGCCCAAATCGGCATCAAGAAAGCCGGGAACCTCAAGGCCGGAGCGGGCAAGCTGGCCGCCAGGGTCGTCGAAAGCGGACTGCTGACCCGGGGCCAGGCCATCAAGGACATCGACGAAATGGGCTATATCTCGCAAAAGCTCTTCACGCTCGCCCAAAACGAAATTTCCGAGCCCATGGAATTTCCCGAGGGCGTCGCCGTGGTGCGCCTGACCCGCATCGCCAAGCCGCAGACAGAGGCGTTCGCGGCGGCCAGGAGCAAAGTCGAGAAAGAGGTGCGCAACGCCAAGAAGCTCGGGTTGCTCACGGCGCGCGCCGCCAAGGTGGTTGCCGAGCTGAACCGCCTCTCCGACGCCAAAAGAATCGAGGAGTATTTGAAGCGGGAGAACCTGAAATTTGAAAGCGCCACCTTCCAGCGCGGAAACCGCCTGGCCGACCTGCCGGCGACGCCGGGATTGGACGACGCTGTCTTCGCCCTGGGAGAAAACGCGTATTCGCAGCCGCTGGCGCTGAAAAGCGCCGTGGCCGTGGTCAAGCTGAAGAGCAAAAAAATCGTCAGCGACGCCGACTTCGCCCGCGAGCGCGAAGGCTATACGCGCCGCCGGCTGGATGAAGCCAAAAACAGCCGCTTCGGCTCGTTCCTGGTGAGCAGGAAAGACGACTACAAGATCCGCTTCAATGCCGAGATATTCGAGAAGATCAAGGAAAACGCGACCTCCAGGTACCGCTAAAGGAGACACCATGAACCAATCGCCCGAAGTCAAGGGAATGCCCGAAGGGGCGTACGAGGTCCTGCCCGTTGGCAAGGAATACGCCCCCTACGTGTCCGCCGACACGGTGCTGCCCGAAGTGACCTTCCGTTCCGTGGTCCTCGGCCTGATCATGGCCGTCGTGTTCTCGGCGGCCGCCGCCTTCCTGGGGCTGAAGATCGGCCAGGTGTTCGAGGCCGCCATCCCCATCGCCATCATCGCCGTCGGCGTGGCGCCGCTTTTCAAGAGGAAGAGCACCATCCTGGAGAACGTCATCATCCAGTCGATCGGCGCCGCTTCGGGGGTAGTCGTAGCCGGCGCCATCTTCACCCTGCCGGCCCTGTTCATCCTCGGCCTCGACAAGGCGCTCGGCTTCGACCTGTTCAAGATATTCATGGTCTCCTTCCTGGGCGGCTCGCTGGGCGTTCTGTTCCTCATCCCGTTCCGCAAGTACTTTGTCAAGGAGATGCACGGCCATTTCCCCTTCCCCGAAGCCACCGCCACCGCCCAGGTGCTGGTCGCCGGCGAAAAGGGCGGGGCCCAGGCCAAGGTGCTGGTCAAGAGCATGATCATCGGCGGCATCTTCGACTTCATGGTGCACTCGGTCGGCGCCTTCAACGAGGTCTTCACCAGCCGCCTTTTCGGGCTGGGCAAGGCGGTCGCCGACAAGGCCAGGATCGTCTTCAAAATGGACGTGCTCTCTGCCGTGCTCGGGCTCGGCTACATCATCGGCCTGAAATACACGTCGATCATCGCCGCCGGCAGCCTGCTCTCCTGGTTCCTGCTGGTGCCGGTGATCTATTACTTCGGCCAGTTCATCCCGGCCGAGATCGTCGGCAACGCCCCCAAGCTGATCTCGGCCATGAGCGCCGAGGAGATATTCAGCAACTACGTGCGCTTCATCGGCATCGGCGCCATCGCCATGGCCGGCATCATCGGCATACTGAAATCGTCCAAGATCATCGTTCAGGCCTTCGGCATGGGCTTCAAGCAGCTGTTCAAAAAGTCCGCCGTCGGCGACAGCCGGGCACCCAGAACGCAGACCGACCTGAACATGAAGCACGTCATCCTGCTGCTGGGGCTGGCCATCGTGGTCGTCTGGGTGTTTTTCAGCTTCTCGGTGCTGAGCCCGGTGCCGAACCCGCTCCGGCTCGGCCTGATCGCCACCATCACCGTGTTTGTGATCAGCTTTCTGTTCACCTCGGTGGCGGCACGCGCCATCGCCATCGTCGGCACCAATCCCGTATCGGGCATGACCATGATGACCCTGATCCTGAGCAGCCTGGTGCTGGTGGCCGCCGGTCTGACCGGACAGTACGGCATGTACGCCGCCCTGCTCATCGGCGGCGTGGTCTGCACGGCGCTCTCCATGTCGGGCGGCTTCATTACCGACCTCAAGGTAGGCTACTGGCTGGGCTCCACGCCGGTCAAGCAGCAGAAATACAAGTTCCTCGGCATCCTGCTCTCCTCGCTGACCGTGGGCCTGGTCATCTTCCTGCTGAACCAGACGTACGGTTTCAGCGGCGCGAACGCCCTGGCGGCACCGCAAGCCAACGCCATGGCCGCCCTGATCCAGCCGCTGATGAACCCGGGCGCCCAGGTGCCCTGGCTGCTCTATGGCGTCGGCGTGCTGACCGCCCTGATCATGGAGTTCATCGGCGTGCCGCCGCTGGCCTTCGCCCTGGGTATGTACATCCCGCTGGAGCTGAACACGCCGTTGGTCATCGGCGGCCTGATCGCCCACCTGGTCGCCCGCTCCAGCAAGGACAAGGAACTGTCCAACCAGCGCTACGAAAAGGGCATCCTCACCGCCTCGGGCTTCATCGCCGGCGGCGCCATCATCGGCGTGGTGGCGGCCATCCTGAAGTATCTCGACTTCGAGCGCTTCATCCACCTGGGTTGGGCCGACAAGGCCCAGGGGGAACCGATCGCCCTGGTCATGTTCATCGCCCTCGCGCTGTACCTCTATTTCGACTCGCGCCGCGTCCGCAAGGAGGATTGATGGAAAAAGAGAAGATCGCCCAGGCCGTCGAGATCCTGCGCGAGCTGGATACCGACCTGTGGATGGTCATCGACCGCGAATCGGGGCTGTTGACCGACCCGGTCATGGACTTCGTTGTCGGCGAGGGCGCCACCTGGCTCTCGTTCTTTCTCTTTTTCAAAAACGGCGAGAAGCATGCCATCGTCGGCAACCTGGACATTGAGAGGTTCCGCCGCTCCGGCCTGTTCGATTCGGTGTCCGCCTACAGGGGCAGCCCCAAGGACGACCTGCTGCGGCTCCTGCAGCGCCTGGATCCCAAAAAGATCGCCATTGACTATTCCCCGGATTGCGCCGCCGCCGACGGCCTGACCCACGGCAATTACCTGAACCTCATCGAGCTGCTCAAGGGGAGCGCGTATGCCGACCGCCTGGTCTCCGCCGAGAACGTGATCGCCAGGGTGCGCGGCCGGAAATCCGCTGAAGAGGTCCGGCGCATGACGCTGGCTTGCCAGAAAACCCTGGAAATCTACGGCCGCGTCGGCAAGGCGGTCAAGCCGGGGATGAGCGAGAAAGAGCTGGCCGGCTGGATCACGGCGCAGCGGCGCAAGCTGGGGCTGGACGCCGCCTGGGAAGAGAGCAGCTGCCCGGCGGTCTTCAGCGGACCGCAGGAGATCGGCGCCCACTCGGCGCCCACCGGCAACGTCCTCAAGCCCGGCCATATCTTCAATGTCGATTTCGGAGTCAAGGTCGAGAAATACTGCTCCGACCTGCAGCGCACCTGGTACATCCTGCGTCCGGGCGAAAAAGAAGCTCCCGCCGAGGTCCGCAAGGGTTTTGCCGTGCTCCTGGAATCGATTCGCCTGGCGTTTTCGGCACTGAAGCCGGGAGTGCGCGGACTGGATATCGACACCATCTGCCGCGGCCACATCGTCGCCCAGGGGTATGACGAGTATCCCCACGCCCTGGGCCACCAGGTCGGGCGCTACGCCCACGACGGCGGCGCCCTGCTGGCGCCTGCCTGGGAGCGCTACGGCAACCTGCCGTTCATGCCCCTGGAAAGGGACCAGGTGTTCACCATCGAGCCCCGCATTTACGTCAAGGATTTCGGCGTGGCCACGGTCGAGGAAATGGTCGTCATCACCGCCGGAGGCGCCGAGTACCTGTCGCAGCCGCAGCGCGAGTTGTACCTGGTGAAACCGAGGAAAACGGGCGCATGACGAACAGCGGGGCGGCGACACGGCGCAAACCCGAATGGCTCAAGACCCGCCTGCCCGGCGGTGAGGGCTATTTCGCCCTGAAAAGCAAGCTGGAGAAAAGGGGACTGCACACCATCTGCCAGAGCGCCAGGTGCCCCAACGCCCATGAGTGCTGGAACAACGACCAGGCCACCTTCCTGATCATGGGCGACGTCTGCAGCCGCGACTGCCGTTTTTGCGCCGTCGCCGCCGGCACGCCGCTGCCGCTGGATGCCGATGAGGGGCGCAAGCTGGTCGAGATGGCCGCCCTGATGCGCTTGCGCTACGCGGTCATCACGTCGGTTACCCGCGACGACCTTGTGGACAAGGGCAGCGGCCATTTCGCCCGCGTCATCCGCGCCTTGAAGCTCGACCTGCCGCAACTCAAGATCGAGGTGCTGGTGCCCGATTTCGACGGGCGCGACGACCTGCTGGACATGGTGCTGGACGCCGGGCCCGACGTCCTGGCCCACAACGTGGAAACGGTGCCCTCGCTGTATGCCAGGGTCAACCGCCGTCCCGCGGCTTTCGCGGATTCGCTGCGCGTCCTGGCGCACGGCAAGGAACGGGGCTGGATCACCAAGACCGGCCTGATGCTCGGCCTGGGCGAGACGCTCGCCGAGGTCCGGGAGCTATTCCGCGAGCTGCGCCGCCGCGGCACGGACCTGCTGACCATCGGCCAGTACCTGCAGCCCGACGCGCGCAGCCTGCCCGTTCACCGCTATTACACTCCCGATGAGTTCGTTGCTCTGAAGGACGAGGCCCTGGGCCATGGTTTTTTGGGGGTGGAATCCGGACCGTTCGTCCGGAGCTCCTATCATGCCGAACAGTTGTCTCTCCAGGTGAGCCGTGCGCTATCTAATATTCAGTGACATCCACAGCAACATTGAGGCCTTCGAGAAATTTCTCGGCCAGAAGAAGGTGAAGAACGTCGACAAGATCCTCTTCCTCGGCGACCTGGTCGGCTACGGCCCCGATCCCGACCGCGTCATCGGCCAGTTCCGCGAGCTGCCGCACCTGCGGGCGGTGCGCGGCAATCATGACAAGGTCATCGCCGAGCTGGAGTCGTCGGCCCTGTTCAACCCGGCCGCCGCCTTCTCCGCCGAGTGGAGCAAGCTGAACATTTCGCCGTCCAGCATGCAATACCTGAAAAAACTGCCCAAGGGGCCCCAGATCATCGACCACTGCATCACCATCTGCCACGGCTCCACCTTCGACGAGGACTACTATGTCTTCTCGCAGTTCGAAGCCACCGAGTCCTTCCGTTTCATGGAAACGTCGATCGGCTTCTTCGGCCACACCCATTTCCCCATCATCTACTACCTGCGCAACGAAAAGCTCGACGTCGTTCCGTTGAGCGAGAACACGCGCATCAAGCTCGATCGCAACACCCGTTACCTGATCAACCCCGGCTCCATCGGCCAGCCGCGCGACAAGAACCCGGCGCCGAGCTACGTCATTTTCGACTCTGGCAAGATGGAGATCAGTTTCAACCGCTTCACTTATGAGGTGAGCAAGACGCAGAAAAAGATCCGTGAAGCCGGGCTGCCCGAGCTCCTGGCCAGCCGGCTCGAGGCCGGCGTCTAAACCATCAAGGAGGTCACATGAAAAACGAGGAAATCCGGAGTTACGTCGAAAAGGTGATCAATGAAAAAATGCAGCTGCTGCTGAATCGCATCGATACCTTCCAGAGCAATATGTTCCGGGATATAGAAAAACTCAAGGACCTGGACGAGCTGGCCAAGTTCTCCCTGCCCAAGGAATTCGCCGCCCGCGACGAGGATGCCGACGGCGCCGGCGATATCGTTGCCTTGAACGAGTACGTGAAAAAGATTGCCGCGGCGTCCAACCAGCTGCTCCTGATCGGCAGCATCATCGAGGGCATCAACCGCTTCTGCGACCGCGCGGCGCTGTTCCTTTTGCGCGACGACAAGCTGGTCGGCTGGCGCGGCAAGGGCTTCAGCGGCGAGAACGGCCAGATCAGCGACGAGGAGTTGAAGCGCATCTTCTTCTCGCTGTCGGCCAACACGGTTCTGAAAAACGCCATAGAAACAAAAAAGAGCTATATGGGCGATCCTCTGTGCAAGCCCGACGATTTCCTGATCTACAACCGCCTCGGCGGCGGCAAGCCCAAGAAGATCCTCGTGCTGCCGTTCCTGGTCAAGGGCAAACCCCAGGCCGTGATCTACACCGACTCGCTGACCGGCGCCCCGATCAAGGCCAAGCTTATCGAGGTCCTGGCCACGGTAGGCGAACTCAGCCTGGACATGCTGCCCATCCGCCAGAAGCTGCTGGCCAAGATCAAGACCCAGGAATTCGTCGAGGACACCGATGTGGAGCATCGGATCCTGGAGCATACCGACGAATTTGAAAAAACGTCGGCCCCGATCCGCGAGAACGACCCCGAGCGCTACGCCCGCGTGATCATCAACGACATCATCCTCTACAACAAGAAAGTGGTCGAAGACGGCATCAAGAACCGCAACCTTTACGAGGTCCTGAAAGAGACCCTGCTGCAGGCCAAGGAACTCTACCTGCGCCGCTCGAGCGACCTGCGCTATTTCGAGGAGCAGATGGTGAACATCCTGGCCAAAGGGGACCGCGCGGCCTTGAAAGGCTACAAGTTTGAAGTTTTCAATTAAAAGCGGCAGCTACCCCTACACGCGATTATTCTGCCAGGTCTTGCTGTTCTCCTTCGCTGCCGCCTACGGCTCGGCCTGGCTGTTCCGCGTGCCGGCGCCCCCGGAAAAACCGGCTGCCGTCAATCGCCGGCAGCTGTTTCTCAACTACCGTATCCTGAATCAATTCCTGGCCATGAGCCCGGCGCCGGCTGCTGCCCCGGCCGCGGCTGACCCCCTGCTCACGGCCATTGCCGACCTGAAGGGGGCCCAGGCCCTTTACGCGGGGAAAAAGTATGCGGCCAGCGCCGCGGCCCTGGCGCTGGTGCCCGACAGTTTCCCCTTTCTGGCGGCCCGGCGCGACGAGCTGCGTCTGCAAAATTTGCACGCCGCAGGGCGCTACGCGGAATTCATCGCCTTGTCTTCCGCCCGGCAGCCGGGCAACCTGGATCTCCGCGTCAAGCGGCTTGACAGCCTGATACGCTCCGGGCGCCGCACGCAGGCCGCCGCCGAGTTCAAGGCCCTTTTTCCCCGCCAGCGGCTGCAGCCTTTTTCCCGCCTGCTTTCCAGCCGGGATCTGGCGGCCCTGCTGAACGGGCTCAGTGAAGAGGATTGGCGAGCGCGTTTCGCCTTCCTGCTGGAGAACAAGGAAGGCGCTGAATTCCGCCGCGAGCTGCCCCACAGCGCCTTTCGCGACCTGAACCGCCTCTTCCGCGCCGAGTTCGCCTATCAGGGACGCGCCTACGCCCAGGCACGGCAGCTGCTGCGCGCCCCGTTTGCCGGCAAATACCGCGCCGCCGCCGAGAAGATCCTGGTCAAGCTGGACGTGCGCGAAACCCCCGGCCTCGACGTGGAGGAACGCCTGCGGCGCATCGCCGCGGAATCGCGCCTGGCCCCCGGGCTGTACTTCGACCTGGCGCAGATCCTGCTCGGGCGCGGGGAATTCTCGCTGGCCCTGCCTTATTTCGAGCGTTACCTCGAGACCTGCCGCGAGCAGGGCGAGGATTACTGGAAAACCGTCTGGTTGCTGGCCTGGATCCACTACCGCCAGGACGACAAGGAGCAGGCGTTGACGTATTTCCGCCTGGGCGGCGGCGCCAGCGTGCCGGGCTACCGCATCGCCTCGCGCTACTGGCAGGGCAAGCTGGAGGACGGCAAGACCCCGGCGCTGACGGGCTATCCCTTTTCCTATTACGCGGTAAAGGTCCTGGGCGGCAAGGACGGCTTCAAGGACCTGCATCTCGGCTTCCTGGCCGGCATCGACGATCCTCCGGGGCAGCGCTTTCTGCAGATCGTCGAAGAATTGCTGGTGCTCTCCAGGCACGGCTTGTGGGACGAGGCGGCGGCGGCCGCCCACTGGGCCAAGAACGAACCCGGCCTCGGCGCCGGCGACCTCAACCTGCTCAAAATCATCGAATCGCTTTTGTACTACCGGCAGAACCACTACTTCCTGGCCTTCAGCAAGTTTCGCGACAACTTCCGCGTTCTGGAGGGCGTGCACCTGCCCAATTTCCTGAGCGGCATTTTCTTCCCCCGGCCGTACGAGGACCTGGTCACCGCCTACAGCCGCCAACAGGAGGTGGACCCGGCCCTCGTGCAGGCGCTGATCCGCGAGGAATCCTTCTTCCGCAGCGACGTCCGCTCGCCGGCCAACGCCTACGGCCTGATGCAGCTGCTGCACGGCACGGCGCGCCAGGTGGCCAACGGCAGCGGCCTCAAGGTCAAGGCCAGGGACCTCTACGACCCGGAGCTCAACATCCGCCTGGGCCTGGAATACCTGAAGACGCTCCTGGACCGCTATGACGGCAGGCTCTACCTGGCCCTGGCCGCCTACAACGCCGGCCCGCACCGCGTCGACCGCTGGCTCGAGGATTTTCCCCTGGCCGACGAGGAGGAGTTCATCGAGATGATCCCATTTTCCGAGACGCGCAACTACGTCAAGAACATCCTGCGCAACTACTTTTTTTACCGCTACTACTATGCCGGCGGCGAGCGGGCCGAAAACTGAGCATGAAGCCGTCCTGGAGAATCTGCCGCTGTTCGCTGCCTGTTTTCCTGCTGGCGTGGACGCTGTCGACCTCGTGCGCCGGCAACCGGCGGGAGTTGCGCCGCGAGCCATTCGGCCCCGAAACGCTCGACGGGGTCCATGTTTTTGCCATGGATTCCCTCAAGGACGAACAGGCATTCGCCGGCAGCTGGCGCCCCCCGGCGCGGGAAAAGGGCCGCTTCAGCCGCAAGCTGCTTGCTCCCGGCGGTACGATCGCTTTTTACATGCCGCGTCGGGAGGATGCCGTCGTTCATCTGCAGATGGCCGGGGAGGGCGGCCTGCAGGTTCGCATGGGGGATCGTTCCTGGCCGGTATTTCGCCATGAAGGCATCGTGGTGCTGCCGGCCGGATGCATTTCCGCCGGCGACAATCGCCTGGAATTGCTGCCGGTAGACGGCCTGGTCCAGGTGCAACTCCTGGAAATCTTTCCCAAGCGCCTGCTGCCCTTGCCCGGTTTCAAGGCGCTGCGGAGCGATCCGCGCAATTTTTTCCTGCCGGGCAAGCTGGCTTATGCGCTCAAGCCGGTGGCTGGGGAAGAACTCTGGCTGCAGCTTTCCTGGAAGCGCGGAAAAACGCTGGCCCTGCAGGCGAGTCTCCATGGCGAGAGGAGCAGGCGGCGCCATCGTTTGACCATCGAGAACGGCAAGCCGTTTCGCGCCCCGCTGCTGGCAAACGAACACCAGCGCCTTTTTCTGGAAACCGTTGCCAACAAGCAGGGCGTGCTGCGTTTGGACGCAAGCGAGTTGCGCCGCCCATTGGCCCGTCCGCCGGCCGCCGACCAAAAACGCCTGGCCGAGGTGAAGAACGTCCTGTTGATCGTGATCGACGCCGCCCGCCCGGATAAACTGGGGATCTTCGGCAACCAACGGCGTATCACCCCGAACATCGACCGCTTGGCCAGGGGCGGGCTGAGCTTCGCCAATGCCAACTGCGAAGCCGCTTATACCGTCGCCTCCACCGCTACGCTGCTCACCGGGCTGCCCGCCGAATTCCATGGCGTCACCTACTCCTTTCACCATGCCCTGAGCGACAATTTCGTCACCCTGGCCCAAATGTTCGCCAAGAAAGGTTTTTTTACGGCCGCCGCCAGCGCCAACAGCAATTTCGCTCGTCTCTTTCATTACAACCGGGGGTTCAGCCGTTTTGACGAACTGTTCGACCGCCAGGCCGCTGATCTTATCGCCCCCTTCACGAGCTACCTGGCGGAGGCCGAGCAGCGGCAGAAACGCTTTTTCATTTACCTGCACCTGCTTGAACCCCACATGAGCCGCCGCCTGGTGCCGCCGCCGTTCCTGGGCCGCTTCCAGTCGCAGCTTCGCCAGGACGGCCCCGGAGCCCTGGAACGGTTGTGGGCTATCTACCTGAACAAGGGCAACGGCCCGCAGGACTTCGCCTTCTTCGCCGACTGCTACGATGAGCGGCTCAGCTATGCCGACGACGTGGTGGGCCGCCTGCTCGAGATACTGCGCGCCAGGAAAATGTCCGCAGATACGATGGTGGTCGTGCTGTCGGACCACGGCGAAGGGCTGGGTGAACACGCGCTCGTCGGCCATAACGTGGTCGCTTACGAAGAAGCGATCAAGATCGTCCAGGTCATGCATATTCCCGGAATGACCCCGCGCATTGAAACCCGGCCGCTGCTCACCTCCGACCTGCCGCAGACGTTATGCGAAGCCTTTGCCCTGGAAAATCCGTTTCGCTCCGATTCAGCCGGGGAAAATTTTCTGGCCCTGCCCGCGGAAAGACGCCGCCTGACGCGGCTGCTGAAAACACGGCGGGGCTACCCGGGCTTCGTCATCGAGCAGTATCCCTACAAATTGGCCGTCTATTTTCCCTGGGACTCCGGCCGGATCGAGCTCTATGACCTGGCCCGCGATCGAGGCGAGAAGCGCAACCTGTATAAACCGGGATCCTTGCCGGCGCGCTCGCTGCTTTTTTACCTGCGCAGCCATCTCGATCGCGCCCGCACGATCCCCAGGCGAATGCGCCCGCCGGCCATGAGCAAAAAAGACAAAAAAAACCTGGAAACCCTGGGCTACATCAACGAATAGACGGCGTGGCGCTTCTGCGGGCCGCCATCGCGACCGATTTTTGATTGACCAAAAATGCGCCGGGTGCTAAAATCATGCCCGGGTGAACAACCATGAGCATTCATTCTGAGGTGACGGTCGCGCCTGACATGAAAAAAACCTGCATCGCGTTGATTTTTGGCGGCCGTTCGGCGGAGCACGGCGTGTCCTTGCTGTCGGCGAAAACCATCTGGGAAAATCTGGACCGGGAACGCTACGAAACGTTCCTGATCTATATCAACCGGGCAGGGGAGTGGTGCCTGACCGCGAACACCGGTTTCAATGAAGAAGAGCTGAAAAGGGAAAAATTCAATTGCTTCATGCCCTGGAGTTCCGCTTTGGCCGCGGCCGTCGACGCCGATATCTATTTCCCGGTGCTGCACGGCCCCAACGGCGAGGACGGGCGCATCCAGGGGCTTTTCGAGATGGCCGGCAAGCCCTTCATCGGCGCCGGCAGTTTATCCTCACAGCTGGCCATGGACAAGGTGGCCGCCAAGATGCTGTTCGCCCAGGCCGGGCTGAAACAGGCACCGTTCCTGTTTTTCAACGAGAACATCCACGGGCAGATCGCGGAACTGGTGGAAAAGAAACTGGGCTATCCGGTCTTCGTCAAGCCCTCGGCGCTGGGTTCTTCGGTGGGCATCCGCAAGGCCAGGGACAGCCGGGAGTTGCTGGCGGCCGTTGATTTCGCCTTTGACTACGACAACAAGATTGTCATCGAGAAGGCGATCGCCATGCGCGAGATCGAGGTCTCGGTCATGGGCAACAGCGAGATCATGATCTCCGCCCCCGGCGAGCTCCTGCCCGCGAAGGAGTTTTACGATTACGCGGACAAGTATCTGGACGGCAAGACGCAGTTCCGCATCCCGGTGCCCTTGGGCGCGGAAATTGAAGCCCAGGTGAAAAAGACGGTCCTCAAGGCCTACCGCGCTCTGTTCCTGAACGGCTTCGCCCGCGTCGACCTGTTCCTGGAAAACGGCAGCAACGAGGTCCTCGTCAACGAGATCAACACCATTCCGGGGTTCACCGCGATCAGCATGTTCCCCAAGCTGTGGCAGGCCCAGGGCATCGGCTTTCCGGCGCTTCTCGACCGTCTGGTCGCCTACGGCTTCGATCATTTTCACAAGCGCAAAGAGAACGTCGATGAAGGTCTTGGCCGTTGACTACGGCAGCAAGCGCGTCGGCCTGGCCGTCGGCGACTCGCTGACGCGCTTGGCGTCGCCCCTGGCGCTGGTCGCAACAACCCGGCAGCAGGCCGTGCTGGAGGCGATCCTGGAGCGGACGCGCGAGTTCGAGGTCGAGCGCATCGTGGTCGGCTACCCCCTGAACATGGACGGCAGCCGCGGCCCCGCCTGCGCCGCGGTCGACCGCTTCGTCGCTTTCCTGCGCAAGCGCGTCGGCGTCCCCGTCGTCCTGGTCGACGAAACGCTGAGCAGCTTCGCGGCCGAAGAGAAGGGCAAGGAAATCGAGCCTGATTTCCGCAAGCGCCGGAAATTCCTGGACAGCGTGGCGGCGCAGGTGATACTGGAGAGCTTTTTTGAAAAAGAGAGAACGGGATAGAACAAGGCAAAAGGCGAAAGGCAAAAGGCAAAAGTGAAGAAAAGGGAAAAGAAAAAAACAATATGCCCAATAAAACATAAAGCCGGAAAAATGAAACGCGCAACGAAACGTTCCCTGCGGCGGTTCTTTCTGCTTCTGCTGCTGCTGGTCCTGGCGGTGCTGGCCTGGTTCGCCTCCGCGGCCTACCGCAAGGTGCTCTCACCCTTCCAGGGCTACGAAAAAAACACGGTGGTGCTCATCGAGAGCGGTATGCCGGTGTCGGCCATCGGCAAGGAGCTGGAACGCCGGGGCGTCATTGCCAGCGCCGCCTACTTCACCCGCTATTACCGCCTGTTCTTCGCCAACACGAAGCTGAAGGCCGGGGAATACCTGTTCGACGGGCCCCTCTCCATGCGTCAGGTAATCCGCAAGCTCGAAGAGGGCAAGGCCCTTCTCTACAAGGTGACGGTAAAAGAGGGCCTCTGGATCGGGGAGACGGCGCAGATTTTCGAGGACGCGGGACTTTTCCCGGCCGCGGAGTTCCGGCGCGTCGCCGGCGATGCCGCCCTGGTGCGCGACATCGATCCCGAGGCGCAGGACCTGGAAGGCTATCTGTTCCCGGAAACCTACCTGGTGCGCAAGGACATCACGGCGCGGGAAATGGCGGCGCTGATGGTCGGGCGCTTCCGCAGGAATTTCAGCAACACCTTCATCTGGCGGGCCAGGGATATCGGCATGAGCCTGCGCCAGACGGTGATCCTGGCTTCGCTGATCGAGAAGGAGACCGCCAACCGCGACGAGCGTTTCCTGGTCTCCTCGGTATTCCACAACCGCCTGCGGCAGAACATGCTCCTCGACTGCGACTCGACCATCATCTACGCCCTTAAGAAAGCGGGCACCTACGACGGGAACCTGCGCTGGAACGACCTGAAGAGCGATTCGCCATTCAACACCCGCCGGCAGCGCGGGCTGCCGCCCGGACCGATCGCCAGTCCCGGCGCCGCCTCGCTGGAAGCGGCCCTCTACCCGGAAACCAGCGACTACCTGTATTTCGTGGCCAAGGACAGGGGCAGCCATTATTTCTCCAAGAGCCTGGCCGAGCATAACCGCGCCGTGCACAAGTATATCCTCCAGGGCCGGGAGCCGGACCTTGATTGATCCCGTTGCCGGCAGTTTTGCCGGGCATGGGCTGGCGCTCCATGAAGAGAGCGGCCTGGTTTTCGGCTTCACGGAATCCGGTTTCCCCGCCGCCGCGCTGAAGCGGCTTTTTCCTTCCCGGCCCCTGCTTTTCCTGAAGCAGGTCCACGCGGAGCGCATCGTCAGCGACGGGGAATGGCGGTCCGGAGTGGAAGCCGACGGGCTGATCCTGGAACGCCCGGGCGTGGTGGCCGTCGTGCAGACCGCCGATTGCCTGCCCCTCTTCTTTTTCGACGATGAGCGCCGCTGCGGCGGCGTGGTCCACGTCGGCTGGCGCGGTTTGCTGCAGGGAATCGAGGAAAAACTCATCGAGCGCCTGGGAGGCGGTCTGGCCGCGTTTTCCTTTTACCTGGGCCCGGCCATCGAGCGCTCCTGTTACGAAGTCGGGGCGGAGCTTCCGGAATTGTTTGCGAAGAAGCCCTATGTCAATGACATTTTCACCTTGCTCGACGGCGGGAAATATTCCCTGGACCTCAAGGCCGGGGTGAAACTCTCCCTGGTCGCCCATGGCGTCGCCGCCGCGCGCATCCATGACGCCGGGTTGTGCACCTCCTGCTCCGGCGGGCGCTTTCCTTCCTATCGCCGCGACGGCAAGACCGGCCGGCGCATCTTCAATTTTCTGCAGCTGAAACAGGGGAGCCGCGCCGGCGCCTGAAACCTTGCGCCCCGAGTTTTCGTAGAAACAGCACCGATGAACACCACGATCAATTTCGCCGAATCCATCGCCATATCGCTGCGCTCCCTCTACGCCAACAAGCTGCGTTCCTTTCTGACCCTGCTGGGCATCATCATCGGCGTCACCACGGTCATCACCGTCGTGACCATCATCCAGGGGCTGAACCGCTACGTCAAATACCAGTTGTTCGCCTTCGGCA
The DNA here is from genome assembly GCA_963732485.1 of Candidatus Aminicenantota bacterium. Taxonomy (GTDB): domain Bacteria; phylum Acidobacteriota; class Aminicenantia; order UBA2199; family UBA2199; genus UBA2199. The sequence goes on along the minus strand of CAVSZS010000006.1, from coordinate 136,130 downwards.
CGAATTCCTTCACCGTCAGCCGCACCCCCGACATCATCACCAACCTCAAGGACGCCCAGGAGATGCTCAAGCGCAAGCGCATCGAGTATGAGGACTACATGTACCTGAAGAGCGCCGCCCGGGTCAGCCGCATGGTCGAGGCCGAGTACGGCAGCAGCGGCTCGGTCAAATACGGTCCCAAGTCGCTTGCCGATATCCGCATCAAGGGCGAGACCGCCGGCAATTACCTGACCGGGCGCACCATGGAGGCGGAGGCGGGGCGCTTTCTCAACAACGACGACGAGGCCTATGCCCGCCAGGTCTGCGTGATCGGCTACGACGTAAAAAAGGAGCTTTTCCCCTTCGAGAACCCGCTGGGCAAATGGCTGACGGCCAACGGCCGCAAGTACCGCGTCATCGGCGTGGCCAAGGGCATGGGCAAGATCCTGGGCATGAGCCTGGACGGGTTCGTGACCATCCCCATCACCACCTTCCAGAAATTCTACGCCGTGAGCCGCCGCAGCCTGGTCATCAATATGCTGGCCCGTGACGTGGAAAGCCTGGCTGCCGCCAAGGAAGAGGCGCGCACCATCATGCGCGGGCGGCGCAAGCTGGGCTTCGACAAGGCCGATGACTTCACCATCGAGGATTCGCAAACGTTCATCGATTTCTACAACAAGCTGACCGGCACGCTCTATGTGGCCATGATCGCGGTGGCGGCCATCTCCATGCTCATCGGCGGCATCGTCATCATGAACATCATGCTGGTGGCCGTCACCGAGCGCATCGGCGAGATCGGCCTGCGCAAGGCGGTGGGGGCGCGCCGCCGCGATATCCTCATCCAGTTCCTGATCGAATCGTCCAGCATCTCCGCCGTGGGCGGCATCATCGGCATCACCCTGGGCTTCATCTTCGCCAAGGTCATCTCGGCCCTGACCTCGCTGCCCGCCGCCCTGGAGCCATGGTCGGTGGCGCTGGCCCTGGCCCTGTCCAGCTCGGTGGGGCTGTTCTTCGGCATTTTCCCGGCCAACCGGGCCGCCAAGCTCGATCCGGTCGTGGCCCTGCGCGCGGAGTGACCTGATGCGCTACGAATGCCGGCAAGAGGGGAGTAGGGCATGAAAAGCGGCCTGGTCAAAGAAATCTTCATGATGGCCCTGGATTCGATCCGCATGAACAAGTTGCGCTCATTCCTGACCATTTTGGGCATCGTGATCGGCGTACTGACCATCGTCGCCATGGTGGCGGTGATCGAAGGCATCAACGCCAGCTTTGCCCAGCAGTTGGAGGCCATGGGCGCCAACGTCCTGATCGTCAGCCGCCACGAGCCGGGTATCCATTTCGGCCGCATGCCCGAAGAGATGCGCCGCCGCAAGAAGCTGGATTTCGCCGACGCCGCCGCCCTGGAGCGTTCCTGCCCGACGGTGGCCGCCGTGACGCCCCAGGTGGCGTATTTCCGCTTCCTGCCGCCGGTGCGGGCCAAATACCTGGCCAATGAGATCGACAACCCCCAGGTCATCGGCGCCAGCCACAAGTACCTGCAGATCTACGAGGAATACACGGTGGAAACCGGCCGGTTTTATACCGAGGCCGAGAACCTGAACAAGCGCGAGGTGTGCGTGATCGGCGCCGAAATCGTCGACGCCTTGTTTCCCAACGTCAACCCCCTGGGCAAGCATTTCACGATCGAAGGCAGAAAATTGATGGTTATCGGCACGTTGGACCGCAAAGGCAAGTTTTTGGGCCAGAGCCGCGACAATACCATGTTTATCCCCACCAACACTTTCCGCAAATTCTATCCCGGCGAGGACGAAGTGACCCTGATCGTCAAGCTGAAGCCGGGCGCCAATATTGAAAAGGCCAAGGACGAGATCATCAATCTCATGCGCGTGCGCCGCAGGGTAAAGGCCAACGAAAAGAGCAATTTCGCCGTCTCCACGCAGGATACGGTCGCCGGACTTTACAACCAGCTCACCGGGGCGGCGTTCATGGTCATGATCATCATATCGTCGATCGGCCTGGTCGTGGGCGGCATCGGCGTGATGAACATCATGCTCGTCTCGGTGAAGGAGCGCACGCGCGAGATCGGGCTGCGCAAGGCCATCGGGGCACGGCGCATCGAGATCCGCAACCAGTTCCTCTACGAGGCGATCGTTCTGACCATGAGCGGCGGCATAGCCGGAGTGGTCTGCGGGGTGCTGCTCAGCCTGCTCATCAAGGCCGTGAGCGGCCTGCCGGTGGCGATCAACCTCGGGGCGATCGTGGCCGCCCTGGCCGTATCGACGTCAGTGGGGCTGTTTTTCGGCATTTATCCGGCCTCCCAGGCCGCCAAGCTGAATCCGGTTAACGCATTGCACTACGAGTAGGGATCGTGCCTCTACGGGGCTATAAACGCCTAAAACCAGTGTTAGTGTTAGTGGTAGTGTTAGCAAGAGCCAAGACCGAACAATAAGATTTTCAACAAGCTGCTTGCGAGTAAGTCCGAGATCAAGAACGTCAACATCGGGTAGCTGTAAGGGGTGCTTCTCCAAAAAGCAATTCCAAGTGTGACGTGACAGAGAAGGAATTAGGTCGGCACTTTATGACTGCAAACACAAACACTAACACTAACACTGAGAAAGTGCTTGGTTTTGAAGAATTAAGACCAGCTTTGCTCGCGAATACAGTGTCGGATAAGATAGATTATGTAAACCAACATGAATTTTTTATAAATCGGAGAGGTTTTTCAGCTTGTTTTCTTTAATATCCTTGATCAATTTCTCCAGTACTGCGATCACCCTTTCGCGGTCCACCTTCTCCTGCTTGAACTGGAAATTGATTTTAACCTTCTTGTCGTCGGAAACGAAATTAAACTTGAACGCCTTGGGGGCCGTCGCCGGGTTTTTCCGCTGCTCCTTGATCCCTTCGCGCGAGAACGGCTTCTTGCCGTACTGGCAGAGAATTTCTTCCATCTTGTCGAGTTCGCCCACCTTGGTCAGTTCCAGCAGGAAGGTTTTCGAGTCGATGCCCAGCTGCAGGCATTTCTCCCGGATCTCTTCCGGCAGGTCGGTCACCCTGATCAGTTCGCTGACGGTCACCCTCGACTTGCCGATCTTCTTAGCGATCTCCTCATGGGTGTAGCCGTAAATCTCCGCCAGTGAGCGGATGGAATAGGCCTGCTCGAACACATTCAGGTCCTTGCGCTGGATGTTCTCGACGATCGACATCTCCAGGGCTTCGTTGTCCGGGATGTCGTGCTCGATGCACGGAATCTCGCTCATGCCGGCTTCTTTGGCGGCGCGATAGCGCCGTTCGCCGGCGATGATCTCGAAATTCCCGTCCCGGGGCTTGACGATCACCGGTTCAATTATGCCGTTTTCCCTAATGGAGTCGGTAAGTTCCGTAAGATCTCCCATATCGCGGCGCGGCTGCATCTGGTTGGGGACGATCTTGTCGATCGGAACATTGCGAATGACGGGCGTCCTGCTGCGCAGAGAGATCTCATCGACCAGATGATGGTCATGCTTCATTTTGATGAAGTCGGGCAAGCCTACTTTTTTAGCCATTTTTTACGATTTCCTTGGCCAGCTCCTGGTACTCGATCGCACCGCGCGAATTCGGGGCAAAGGTGAAGATCGACTCCTTGTAAGCCGGGCTTTCCTCAAGTCGGACGTTCTTGGAAATTATGGTCTTGAAGACACGGTTGGCGAACATCTTGCGGATATGGTTCTCGCTGTCCTTGGCGATGACGATGCGCTTGTCGTACATGGTGATCAGCACGCCGAGCAGCGTCAGCTCGGGATTGCTGCGCGCCCGCACTTTTTCAAACGTATCGAGCAGGTCGTCGGTGCCTTCCAGGGCGAAATAAGAGGACTGGATCGGGATGACCAGGTGGGTTGCCGCCACGAAGGAATTGATGGTGATCAACCCCAGGGTCGGCGGCGTGTCGATGATGACGTAATCGAACTTGTACTTGAACGTATCCAGCTTGTCCTTCAGGCGGAAATGGCCGTCAATCTCCCCTATCAGCTTGGATTCCAGCTTGGCCAGGGCGATCGACGCCGGCAGCAGGGAAAGGTTGATGATGCTGGTCGGCTGTACGATATCCTCGAAAGGCAGGTCGGGATTCTCCAGCAAGTCAAAAACAGAATGTTTCTGCTCGCTGCGATCCATGAACGTCACTGTCGAGTTGGCCTGGGGGTCCATGTCGATGAGCAGCGTCTTGTATCCCATCAAGGCGAATGCCGCCGCGAGGTTGATCGATGTGGTGGTTTTACCCACCCCCCCTTTCTGATTGGCAATGGTGATGATCACGTTTTCTCCTTTGGCATCCCATAATAGATTAGCGGTGATTTGTTGTCAATAGTTATAAAAGGAAAATAATGTCGACATGTCGACATTGAGGAACAGTGAAAAGTAAATAGTGAAAGGTGAAAGGGGTCCTTAAGATTCGAGCAATACCCTTCAAATATCTGTACTTTTCACATTTAACTTTTCACTTTTCACAGTAAAACTTAATGATATAGGCCCTAACGCGATGCTGAAATCTTGAAGTAAATGGGGATGCCTTCGAATTGCATTTCCTGATTCAGTCGCTTTTTCAGGAACATTTCGTCGGAAGCATTGAGCTTCAAGTTCGTCTTGCAATGAAATTTCACGAAAAATGGGCGCTGCGATTCGATGGAAATGTATTTCGGGCTGAAGATGCGGTGATCGGATGTGGTCAGTTTTTTTTCGCGCAGCAATTTCTTTACCAGTTCGTTGAAGCGGGTCAGCTGGATTTTCTTGTCAAGCTTGGCATTGATGCTTTCCGCCATGTCCAGCATCTGGAACACGTTTTTCCCGCTAAGGGCTGAAACAGGGATGAAGGGGGCAAAATACAGGGAATGGAACCTGGTGCGCGCCTGGGCGAAAAACTTGTTGCTGGCGGTCCCGGCATCGAGGAGGTCGGCCTTGTTGCCGGCAATGATCACCGGCTTGGCGGCCTTGGCCACTTTCTGGGCGATCAGCAGGTCATTCTGGTCGACGCGCTTGGAAATATCGATGACGAAGATGATGATGTCGGATTGGCGCAATTCGTTCTCGGCGCGGATGACGGCGGCGCTCTCGGTGTTCTCCTTGATCTTCTGCATCTTGCGGATGCCGGCGTTGTCCACCAGGATAAAGGTCTGGCGATTGCGCCGGATCTCCAGGTCCACCGAATCCCGCGTGGTCCCCGGCAAGGGGCTGACAATGACCAGCTCGTCGTTGACGATCTTGTTGATCAGCGACGATTTGCCCACATTGGGCTTGCCGATGATGCTGATGCGGACGGCGGGTTCGGCTTTATAAAACTCCCGGGAAGCGCTTCCCAGGATGCGATCGATCTCATCGAGCAGGTTTTCCACCCCCAGGTTGTGCTCGGCGGAAATGGGGATAAGGTCGGCATTCAGCTCATAATACGAGAGGGGCGGCACAAAACCGTCCATCCTGTCGGCCTTGTTGATCACCGGGATGATCGTTTTATGCAGCTTGCGGATCTCCAGGTACAGGTCTTTTTCGTAGCCCAGGAGCTCGCGCTTGCCGTCGAATAAAAAAATGATCAGGTCCGAATTTTCGGCGGCCTGGAATATCTTCTTGTTGATCTCGGCGGAAATGATCTCCTTGTCCGGGAAAAAACCGCCGCTGTCCTGCAGGTCCACCCAGCCCCCCTGCAGCCTGACTTTCTGACGAAAGATGTCCCGGGTCATTCCCGGCAGGTTGTGGACCAGCGCCTTTCTCTTGCCAAGAATTCGATTGAAGAGGGTCGATTTTCCCGTGTTGGGTACCCCTACAATGGTGATCAACGGCATGGCGTTCATGGTTGGTCTACTGATCGGGCAGGTTTAAAACCCGCGCCTGCGAAATCGTATTTAAAAATACTATCCGTTTGTTTCATTTTCTTTCCTGACACTGGCACTGTCACTGACACCGTTATAGCGAATCATCGCTATGCTGAAGCATTCGATAGCCTCTCCCCTGCCCACGGCGTCAAGCTTTTCCTTGCTCTTGCCTTTCAGGTTGAAATCGGCCTGGGGAATGCCCAGGATGCGGGCGATGTTTTTTCTGATTGCGGTTTTGAAGGGGGCGATCTTCGGATTTTCGAGAACGACGACGCAGTCCAGGTTCATGATCTCGAAATTCCCCTCTTCCAGGGTGGTCTTGACGCGGCCCAGCAGCTCGGCCCCGGCAATGCCCTTGAAGGCCGGGTCGTTGTCGGGAAAGAGTTCCCCGATATCGGGGCCGCTCATGGCGCCGAGCAGGGCGTCGATCAGGGAATGCACCAGCACGTCTCCATCCGAGTGGGCCTCGGCCCGGAATTCGCCCGATATCTTCACGCCGCCCAGCATCAGTCCATCCCCCGGAACCAGCCGGTGGATGTCGTAGCCAATGCCGGAACGGATCCTGATCACGAGGTCTTCCTGCCGAAAATGATCTTGCCCGACGTCGATTGCAGCACCGAGGTCACCTCGATCTCCACGTCGCGGCCGATATCGCCCTTGGCGTCATCAACCACCACCATGGTGCCGTCTTCCAGGTAGGCCAGGCCCTGTTTCTTTTCCTTGCCCTCCTTGGAGATGCGCGCCTGCAGCTTTTCGCCGGGATAGACGATCGGCTTGAGGGCAAAGGCCAGCTCGTTGACATTGAGCACCTTGACGTCCTGCAGCTTGGCGATCTTGCTCAGGTTGACGTCGTTGGTGATGATCTTGAACTTGTGCTCCTTGGCCAGCAGCACCAGCTTTTGGTCGACTTCCTTGACCCCGGGCACGTTCTTGTTCAGGATGGTGACCGATATCTCCTTGTTCTGCTGCAGCTGCTCGATGACGTCCAGTCCCCTCTTGCCGCGCACTTTCTTGGTGGCGTCCTGCGAGTCGGCGATGAACTGCAGCTCGGCCAGGACGAACTGGGTGATGATCAGCTCGCCCTCGACGAAGCCGGAATTGGCGATGGCCACGATGCGGCCGTCGATGATCGCCGAGGTGTCCAGCAGGTAGGACTGGGTGAAGGCGCTGGAACCGCGGAAGAACTCCCTGATGTTCAGCGGTGAAAACATGTTCGGCTTGCTGACGCCGATGAACAGGCCGGTGGTCGGAATGCCGAACAGGAAGAGGGCCTTGAAAAAAACGTAGGCCGAAAAGGACATGGCGATCAGATTGAACAGCTGGAACGTGATCCAGCCGACCAGGATGCCGCCGAGCAGCCCGAGGGCGGCGCTCCAGATGTACTTCAATTCCGTTTTCCTGATCTTGTAGACCAGCAGGGCCAGGGCCAGGGCGAAGGCGGCGCCGAAAGCGGCGCCCATCTCTCTGGAAGTGCCCTGGAACGGCGGATAGGTGTAGCCGATCATGGCGAAAATAACGATAAAAATGAGTTTATAAATATAAAGGACCATGAGATCTCCTTGCTTGCCGCATAGCGCTTCTGTAGATGGATTGTACCCTATTTCGCCATTGATTTCAAATGAGCCGGCGGGCGTCAGCCCTGCGTTTTCAGGTAATCGAGCAGATCGTGAATGTTGCTTATGGAGATTGCCGATATATCTGGATAATTAGGAATACGGCCCGAAGATGATTTTGCGCCCGCCGCACCCTGCGAGCTTTGCGCGCCTTGCGCGCCTTGCGCGGCAGGCAGGCAGATTGTCGTAAAACCCTGTCTTATAGCCTCTTTTAACCTTGTCTCCAGAAAACTGATCGGCCGGATCTCGCCGGTGAGCCCGACTTCGCCGAGCAGGATCGAGTCAGGACGGGGAGTGATATTCTTATAACTTGTGACCAGGGCCTGGCATACGGCCAGGTCGGCGGCCGGCTCGCGAATGACCATGCCGCCGGTGATGTTCAGGAATACGTCCGATTTGTAGAAGGGCAGCTTCAACTTCTTTTCGATGATCGAGATGAGCATGGAAAGGCGGTAGTTGTCGAAGCCGATGGCGATGCGCCGGGGATTCCCGGCAAAGGGGCTTTCGCTGACCAGGGCCTGGATCTCGGTGAGCAGGGGGCGCATGCCGTTCATGGCCGGGAAAACGGCCGTGCCCGGGGCCTGGGAACGGCGGTTCTGGATCAAAACCTGCGAGGGGTCGTTCACCGAGGTGAGCCCTTTCTCGGACATCTGGAAGATGCCGATCTCGTTCAGAGGCCCGAAGCGGTTCTTCTCGGCGCGCAGCAGGCGGATGTCGGTTTGCGTCTCCCCCTGGAAGTAGAGGACGGCGTCGACCATGTGTTCGAGCGTCTTGGGGCCGGCGAGCTGGCCGTCCTTGGTGATGTGGCCGATCAGGAACACGGTGATGCCGCTGCGCTTGGCCAGCTCGATCACCTCCGCCGTCACATAGCGCAGCGAGGCGACCGAGCCGCTCATATGGGCGGTCTTCCTGGAAGTGAGGGTCTGGATGGAGTCGATGATCAGGAAATCGGGCCGGATCTCGCGGATGTGGCTTTTCAGGTCTTCCAGCGTCCCGATGGTGAAGAGGAAAACATTTTCCGGGCTCACGCCCAGGCGGTCGGCGCGCAGCTTGATCTGCAGCGCCGATTCTTCGCCCGAGTAATACAGGACCTTCCGGCCTTGTTGCGCCAGCACGGCCGATACTTCAAGCAGCAGCGTCGACTTCCCCACCCCGGGCTCGCCGCCGATGAGGATGACCGAGTGGCTGACGATGCCCCCGCCCAGGACGCGGTCGAACTCGTCCATGCCGGTGACCAGGCGCCGGGTTTCGCCCGGGTCGATCTCGCTGAGCCGCCGCGGCTTGTCGGCCGGCGCGACGTCATCGGCAGCCGCTTCGTCGGGGCTGGCAGCCTCGACCATGGTGTTCCAGCCCTGGCACTGCGGGCAGCGGCCATAGTATTTCGGGTTCTGGAAACCGCACTCGATGCACTCGAAGATGGAAGGTTCCTTCGTCTTCTTAGTTGCCAAAGCTGATCCCCACCATGAATTCGCGGTTTCGCGGCTGCAACAGGTCGTAATAGCCTGCCTGGACGGCGACGTTCTTCGACAGCGAGAAGCGCAGCATGGTTTTCAGCAGCGGGTTCTTCTCGCGCGTGAAGCGGTAGGCGAAGAGGTCAAGGTTCAGCCTGTTGCCGAGAAAGCCCAGGCGCAGGGCGGCGCCCAGGTCGGATTCAATCAGCCCGGCGCTGACCGCGAACATGGCGATCTTTTTCCCGCCCAGGGCGGTGAAGCGCGGGTCGCCGTTGACCGGGTCCTCGCTCACTCCGGTCAGGATCAGGAAGTGCGGTGTGTGGATGCCCACATCCAGCGCCGAGCGGGCTTTTTTCAGCCGGGTGAAATAATCGAAATGAACCGCATAGTTGAAGGTGATGGCACTCAGCGATTTTTTCTTGTTTTCCAGGTCCAGCAGCATGGAGCGGACGGAACTGACCGAAGCGTCGATCTTTTTGTACAATTCTTCGTCCTGGAGCAATTTGCCGGCCGTGCCCTTGCCCTGGCGCAGGTCGTCGCTGATCTTGCCCAGGTCCGCGGCAACGCGGTCGATCTTCTCGCTGGTGCTGCGCAAATCCCCGAGCAGGCCCTTTTTATCGTCGGCGAAGGCAACATCCATTTCCCTGACGAAATGATCCATACTGTTCAGCAGCCGGCCGACTTTGCCGGATTCAGCGAGCAGCGAATCCAGGTTGGCGGTGACGGACCTCAGGTTGAGGAGAGACGCGCGCAGGGATTCCCGGGAATATTTATCGGAAATGATATCGTTGATGGCATCGGTGATCTTCAGCGTGCTCTCATAAATTTTGTCGAATTTGGCGGTGATGCTTTCCAGGTTGAAGGGCTCGACGACCTTGATCTCCTCGCCGGGAAGAAGGTATTTGGGATTCTCGGTCTTGTATTCATCCTTGTAAACGATCTCCACGTACTTTTCCCCGATGAAGCCGATGGTGGAGATGACCACCCGGGCGTCCTCCAGCAATTTGTATTGGTTGTCGATCATCATCTGCACCACCGCCTTGCGGTGTTCCAGGTATATCTTGTCAACGATGCCGATCTTGACCCCGGCCAGCCGGACCGGAGCCGAGGTGTACATGCCGGCCGATGTGGTGAACCGGGCGATGAGCGGGTAGCGCTTGCCCTTGGAGAATATTTCGCTGCAGGATTCGGTCTTGATGACGAAATAGGCGAATACGACGAACACGATCATCAGGAACAATCCCAGCTTGAATTCTTTTTTCATGGTTTCACCTTATCGTGATCGGGCCTTCGGCCCTGCCTTCGATGAATTGCCTGACCACCGCGTTTGCGGTCTGGCGGATCTCGTCGGCGCTGCCGGTTTCGAGAATCCGCCCCTCGTAGAGGACAGCGATCTTGTCGGAGATCTTGTAGGCGCTGACCATGTCATGGGTGATGACGATGGACGTGATCTCCGGGTCATCCGTGACCTTGATGATCAGGTCATTGATGATGTCGGCCATGATCGGGTCCAGCCCGGTGGTTGGCTCATCGAACATGATGATCCGGGGTTTCCTGGCGATGACCCGGGCGATGGCCACTCTTTTCCTCATGCCGCCGCTGAGTTCCGCCGGCAGCATATGGGCGATATCGGCGAGACCGACCTGACCCAGGCTGTGCTCGATGGCGGCCGCGATGGCCGCCGGCGTCATGCCTTTTCGATTTTTCATGCCGAAGGCCACGTTTTGGCCGACCGTCATGGAGTCGAACAGGGCCCCGCTCTGAAAAACCAGGCCGAACTTCTCCACCATGCCGTACAGGGCGCTTTCCCCCATCGTGGTGATATCCTCACCGTCCACCAGGATGGAGCCGGAATCGGGCTTCATCAGGCCGATGATGTGCTTGAACAGGACGCTCTTGCCGCTGCCGCTGCCGCCGATGATGGTGGTGGTCTGTCCGGTCGCGATTTCCAGGTCCACTCCCTGCAGCACCTTCTTGTCGGCGAACGATTTGTGCAGGTCCCGTATTTCGATCATCGCAGGCTGAAGGGCAGGATCTTGGTCCAGAAGAAATCGGAAACCAGGATGATCACCGAGGAGACGACCACGGCGGTGGTGGTGGCCCGGCCGACCCCCTTGGCCCCGCCTTCGGTCTTTAAACCGAAATAACTGCCGATGACGGCGATGGTCAACCCGAAAAAAACGGCCTTGATCAACCCCGACATCACGTCCCAGATCTCCAGGGAAACGAAGACCTGGGAGTCGAACAGATAGGGGTTCTGATGGACCACCAGCGTGGCCACCAGCCTCCCGCCCATGATGGAGACAAAATCGCCGAACAGCGTGAGCATGGGAGTCATGATGACCAGGGCGACCAGGCGCGGGCTGACCAGGTATTTGACCGGATTGACACCGAAGGTGAACAGGGCGTCCACCTGCTCCGTGACCACCATGGTGCCGATCTCGGCGCTGTAGGAGGCGCTGACCCTGCCGGCCAGCATCAATCCGGTCAGCACCGGGATCAGTTCCTTGGTCAGGCTGACTCCGACCAGGGAACCGGTGAAGACTTCGGCGCCGAAGCGCTGCAGGCCGTAGTAACTCTGCAGGGCCAGGACCCCGCCCGTGAACACCGACATCAGTAAAATAACCGGTATGGACTTGATCCCGTCCAGGTAGAGGTGATTCTTGATCAGCGGCAGATTCCACGGCCGTTTGAGGATCAAGGCAAAGGCCTTGCCCGTCAGGATCACGATCTCGCCGCAGGTCCCGAAAAAATTCTGCAGAGACCTCCTGAGCCTGTTCGCCGGCACTATTCTCTCTCGCGGAATTCCATGTTGGCGAACTTGGTGTACTTGTCGAGGAAAGCCAGGACGATCCTGCCGGTGGGGCCGTTGCGCTGCTTGGCGACGATCAAATCGGCCTCGCCCTTGCGTTCGGAGTCCTTGTCGAACTGGTCGTCGCGGTGGATGAAGATGACCACGTCGGCGTCCTGCTCGATGGAGCCGCTCTCCTTGAGGTCGGACAACTGGTACTTGGGGCCCTTCTCTTTCTTGCCGCCGCGCGTCTCGGGGGAGCGGTTCAGCTGGGCCATGGCCACGACCGGGATCTCGAGCTCCTTGGCCAGTTCCTTGAGCGAGGCGGTGATGATGGCCACTTCCTGGGCGCGCGTATCGCTGCGGCGCAGGTGCTCGCCCGTCACCTTCATCAGCTGCAGGTAGTCGACGAATACGATGTCCAGGTTCTTCTCCGCCTTCAGCTTGCGGGCGCGGGCCTTCATTTCCACGATGGACAGCGAGGCCGAGTCATCGACGTACAGTCGCGCCTTCTGCAGCTCGGAGGCGGCCAGCTCCAGGTCGCTCCATTCCTTGTGGGTCAGGTGGGGCTTGCCGGTGCGGATCGAGGCCATGCTGACCTTGGCCTGGATGGCCATCATGCGCATCAGCACCTGCAGGCGCGACATTTCGATCGAGAAGAAGGCCACCGACTTCTCCTCCTTGACGGCCATGTGCACGGCGATGTTCAATGCCAGCGCCGTCTTGCCCATGGAGGGGCGGGCGGCGAACACGATCAGATCGCCGTTTTGAAAACCGGACGTGATGTCATCGAGCTCGTAGAGGCCGGTTTTCAATCCCTGGCTCTCCCCGCCGCCCTGGATGCGCTCGATCAGCTCCATGGCCGCGGGGACCATCTCGGCGGTGGACTTGAAACCCTTTTTTTCGCGGTTTTCCGCGATCTTGATGATCTCTTCCTGCATCTCGTTGAGCAGGCTGATGGTGTCGGCGGCGGGGTCCACTCCCTTCTGGATGATGCCCCGCGAGGTCTGGATGATCTTGCGCAGCGTGGCGCGGTCCTTGACGATCTGGATGTATTCCTTGATGTCCAGGTTCTCGGGAATGTCGTCGACCAGCGACGTGACGAAGGCATGGCCGCCGACGAACTGCAGTTTTTTTCCCTTCTCCAGCAAACTGGAGACGGTGATGATGTCCACGGCCGTACCGGCGTTGGACAACTGCAGGACGGCCTGGGCGATCAGGAGGTGGCTGTCGCGGTAAAAATCATCGCTGGAAAGCTCCGCGAAGACCTGGTTGACGTAGCGATTGTCGACCAGCATCGCCCCCAGCAGCGCCTTCTCAGCGATCTCGTCATGCGGCAGGACCTGGTTGATTTCAGGCGCCATGGGCCGCTCAGGCTTGCGTTTCCTCTTCTTCCTTCTGGACGGCGATCTGGATAACGGCCTCCACGTCCTTGAACAGCTTGATCTTGGCGGTGAATTCGCCCAGCCGCTTGATGGGCTCCTCCAGGTGGATCTTCTTCTTCTCCACGCTGAGGCCCTTGGCGGCGAGCTCCTTCTCGATCTCGGCGGTCGTCACCGATCCAAAAAGCACGTCGTTCTCGCCGGCTTTCTTGCGGATGATGATGGCCACGCCCTCGAACTTCTGCTTCTGCTCGATGGCGGAGATCTTTTCCAGCTCCAGTTTCTTCTGGTGCTTCTTCTTGCGGTTTTCCATGAGGGTGAGGTTGTGGGCGCTGACCTCCACGGCCAGCTTCCTGGGCATGAGGAAATTGCGGGCGAAGCCTTTTTTTACCTCGATGACGTCGCCCAGGCTGCCGATCTTCTCGACATCCGAGGTCAGTATGACTTTCATGATATCCTCTTCTTTTCTTCGGTGAAGCGGATCAGGGCCATCTGCCGGGCGCGCTTGATGGCCTTGGAAAGCTGCTTCTGATGATAGGCGCAGGTGCCGCTGACGCGGGCGGGGAAGATGCGTCCGGTTTCGGAGATGAAGTTCTCCAGGAACTTGTGATTCTTGTAGTCGATCAGCGTGACCTTGTCCTTGCAGAAGGCGCAGAATTTTTTGCGCGCTGAATAATATTTTTTCGGGGGCTTGTTGTCGCCGGCATTACTTCTCGGTTGCATCGGTTTCCTCCTCGCTTTCCGTGAAATCTTCGCTTTCCTTTTCCTCGCTGCGGCTGCTGTCCATTGTCTTCTTGCGGATGCGATCGATCTTCGCCCAGCGCTTGGTGAGCTTGTTCGACTTCTTCAGCTTGTCGTCGAGGCGCAGGGTGATGAAGCGCAGCACTTTTTCCATCTGCTTCATGCGCCGCTCCAGGGTGGCGATGACCGAGCCGTCGACCTCTGTCTGCACGAACACGTAATACCCCTCGAGGTTCTTCTGGATGGGGAAGGCCAGTTTTTTTCTGCCCCATTCGTCGAGGTTCTCGATCACGCCCTTGGCCTTGGTGATGGTGGACGTGATCGATTCGATGATCTTCTTGACTTCTTCCTCGTTCACCTCCGGGGTGACGATGAAGCCAATTTCGTACCTGCTAGTCATTTTTCCTCCTTGTGGATGATTTAGCCTCTTCTTCGTGAAGAAGCAAGGAGTTTTTTCTCCTGTTGAATATATTCATGGTACTATGAATATCGCTTTCCAGGACGGCTTGCGCGGCGTCGGCCGCCAGCGCCACTCCTTCCTGAAACTGGATGTACGGCTTGCCGCGCAAGGGCGTCAGCACGTAGCGGATGATGTCGGCCGGCTTGGCGGCGCCATGGATGCCGACGCGCAGGCGCGGAAACTCCTGGCTGCCCAGATGCTGGATGACCGACTTCATGCCCTTGTGCGTGCCGGCGCTGCCGCGCTCGCGCAGGCGGACGCTGCCCAGCGGCAGGTCGATGTCGTCATAGATCACCAGCAGGCGCGCCGTTTCGAACTCGAACATGCGGCGCAGCTTCTGCACGGCCAGTCCTGATTCGTTCATGTAGGTCATGGGCTTGGCCAGGACGACATCATGGCCGCCGAGGCGGGTTTTTTTGAACTGCAGGACATTTCCCAGCCCGGCCAGTTCGACGCCGTGGCGGCGACAGAACTCGTCGATGCAGAGAAACCCCGCGTTATGCGGCGTTTTCTCGTATTTCGCGTCGGGGTTGCCCAAGCCGATGAATACAAAAATGTAACCCTCCTACTTGTCCTTGCCCTTGGCCGGAGCCGCGGCTTTGTCCTTGCCGGGAGCGGCGGCCTTGTCCCCTTCCTTGCCGGCGCCCTTGGCAGGCGCGGCAGCCTTGCCGGCGGCGGCATCGGCAGCCGGGGCAACGGCGCCTTCGGCGCTAACCTCGGTAGCAGCGGCCGCTTCGGGCGCGGCAACGACTTCTTCCTTGGCCTTGGCGGCTACGGCGCAGATGACAGTGTTGGCCGGCGAAATGAACTGGTAGGCGTCGCTTTTGGGCAGGTTCTCCACCTTGATCGACTGGTTCAGATGCAGGCCGGAGATATCGATGCGGATCTCGCGGGGAATGCTGGTGGGCAAGCTGCGCACCATGATCTCGCGATGGATGAACTCCAGCAGGCCGTCCTCGGTCTTGACGCCGACGGGTTCGCCATCGAGCACCACGGGCACCTCGACTTCGACCGGCTTGTTCAGGTCGATGCGGATGAAGTCGACGTGGATGATGTGGTCGGAGAGGTAATCGTACTGGATCTCCTTGATCATGGCGTCGAACTTGGTCTTCTCGCCCTGATTGATGCGCAGGATCGAGTTGTCCTTGTTCTCCGACTTGAGTATCCCCTTGACCTCGGACAGGGTGACGGCGATGGGCACGCTTTCGGCAGTGATGCCGTAAATGACGGCCGGGATCTTGCCGGCGGCGCGCAGCCCCTTGTTGGTTTGCTTGCTTATTTCTGTTCTCAGCTCGGCGTTGATCGTTATAATGTTTTGCATGTTCACCTCATTTTATTAAAAATAGTTTAGATACGGAAGTTTCCCTGTGGATGCTCTCGATGGCGTTGGCAAACAGCCTGGATACGGACAGGACCTCGATCTTCGGGCATTCCTGCGCCGAGCAGCGCCGCGGAATGGTGTCGGTGACAAAAATCCTGTCCAGCGGCGCCGCGTTGATGCGCTCCAGGGCCTGGCCCGAAAAAATGCCGTGGGTGCAGGCGGCGAAGACCTTCTTGGCCCCATTTTTCTTCAGGGCATTGATGGTGGCGCTCAGGGTGCCGGCGGTATCGATGATGTCGTCGACGATGATGGCGTTCTTGTTCTCCACGTCGCCGATGATGTGCATCAGCTCGGCCACGTTCGGCGCGGTGCGCTTCTTGTCGGCGATGGCCAGGTCGGCGTTCAGCTTGCGCGCGAAGAGGCGCGCCCGTTCCACGCCGCCGGCGTCGGGGGAAACGATGACCAGGTCCTTCAGCTTCATCTTCTTGAAGTGCGAGATGAAGACCGGCAGGGCCATCAGGTTGTCCACCGGGATGTTGAAGAAGCCCTGGATCTGGGCGGCGTGCAGGTCGATGGTCAGGACGCGCGAGAAGCCGGCGGTTTCCAGCAGGTCGGCCAGCAGCCTGGCCGAGATGGCCACCCGCGGCCGGTCCTTGCGGTCCTGGCGGGCGTAGGCGTAGTAGGTGATCACGGCGGTGATGCGCCGCGCCGAGGCGCGCTTGAAGGCGTCGGCCATCAGCAGAAGTTCCATGATGTGGAAGTTGCTGTCGGCGCAGAGCGACTGCACGATGAAGACATCGGCGCCGCGTACGTTCTCGTGGCTCTGGAAGCGGATCTCGCCGTCGGAGAACACGTCCAGGACCGACTTGCCGAGCCGGCCGTGCAGGTGGCTGGCGATCTCGCCGGCCAGCTTCTCGTTGGCTGAGCCGGAAAAGATCAGGAACTTGTTATCGTTGATCATGTGGTTTTTCTGGGGTGGGAGGATTTGAACCTCCGAATGTCGGCTCCAAAGGCCGATGCCTTACCATTTGGCGACACCCCAATGTTCTCCTGATAATATTTTCTGGAAATGGTGCGGGTCAGGATCGTGGCGGGCAGAATTCCGGGCAGGGCTGTGAGCACGCGTTTGGGGCCGATGCCGAACATCGCCGAGCCGCTGCCTGTCATCTGCACGAAAGCGCATCCTCCTCGCGACATTTTATCCTTGATTCCCCTGATTTCCGGAAACAATCCAAAGGTAACTTTTTCCAGATCATTCTGTAAAATAGAGAAATCGCCTTTTCTCAGGAAGAGTTGTATTTTACTGGGAAAATGGGCTTTTGTCAAGCGGAATCGGGAAAAAACCAGGGCCGTGGATACGGGCAACGCGGGAATGCACAAGGCGATGGCGCGCGGCCGCAGCGCCGGCAGCGGGGTCAGGTTTTCGCCGATACCCTCGCCCAGTGCCGTGCCGCCATGGAGAAAGAACGGCACGTCGGCGCCCAGGCTCGTCGCCATCTCATGCATCTGGGTGGCGGGGATGCCCAGGCTGAAGTAGCGGTCGAGAAAAAGCAGCATGACGGCGGCGTTGCCGCTGCCGCCGCCGAGCCCCGCTCCCGGGGGGATGTTCTTGCGCACGGTGATGTCGAAACTGCGGCTCAGCGGGTAGTTTTCGTAGACCAGCCGGCAGGCGCGGGCCACGGTATTGCTGTCGTCCCAGGGGACGCGCGGGTCGCTGCCGGAAAGGCGGATGCGGGCGCCGCGCGTTTCGCGGAGCTCCAGCCGGTCAGAGAGGTCGATGGTCTGAAAGATGGTGCGCAGGGTATGATAGCCGTCGGCGCGCCGGCCGGTTATTTCCAGCCCCAGGTTGATCTTGGCGAATGAGCGCAGCGCGATCATTGTGCCAATACGGCTTGCAGCTCGTCGGCGCGGTAGCGCCCGGCGTAGTCTACCCAGACGATACGTCCTGGGCGGAACTCACGCTTGGAAATCCGCAGTGCCAGCTCGGCGCCGTCCCGGCTCAGGCGCACCGTTGCCGGCGCGCCGCTGGTGCCGGCCCGTTCGATGGCTACGGTGATCCCCTTTTCCAGGAATTCCGTTGCCGGCGCGGCGCCGGACAGGAGCAGCGGGCGCAGCGCCGACAAACTCACGCCGATCCCCCACAAACGGTCGAGCATGGAGCTGAAATCGCCCCGCCAATAGGTTTTATTCGCGAAATTGACCAGAACGGCTTCCTCGCCGGCGACATCCAGTTCCAGCGCCACCTGGTTGAGGGGGGTAAAAAATATAAATTTGGAAAAGTTCTCGTCGAAACGCCAGATCACCCTGCCGTTGTGGCGGTTGCCAGCGTCCGCGTCCACAAAGCTGAATTTGATGCTCAGGTGCTGGAAATGAGGGCCGGGAGGAGGCTGCAGGTCGGGAATATGGGGCCGGCAGGCCGCGAGGCTC
The DNA here is from genome assembly GCA_963732485.1 of Candidatus Aminicenantota bacterium. Classification (GTDB taxonomy): domain Bacteria; phylum Acidobacteriota; class Aminicenantia; order UBA2199; family UBA2199; genus UBA2199. The sequence continues at coordinate 118,128 of CAVSZS010000006.1, read as the reverse complement.
GCCATCGCGAGCAGAAGCAAAGTCTTTTTCACCATCGCCTTCATTTTAGCACAAGCGGATCCATTTTAAACGGGGGCGAAAAAAGAGAGCCGGGCCGCGGGTCAGGATCCCGGATCGTGCTCATCAAGAGGCCGGGTCGCGGTTGTGGTTTCATCCCTGCCGGGCGCGCGGCGGCCGCGCCACACAAAAAAGACCGGGATGCCCAAAGCAATCAGGGCCAGCCCGATGGCCGAATTACGGAAGTCATGGACCAGGGAATTGCCGGTCAGGAAAAGCGACGACAGGATGAACAGGAGCGGGGTCAGCGGGTAGCCCCAGGTCCTGTAGGGCCTGGGCAGGTCGGGGCGCTTGCGGCGCAGGATCATCATCCCGGCGACGGTCAGGCCCATGAAAATCCAGAAGCCGAAGATGACGTAGGAGAAAAGCTGCTCGAAGGTCCCGCTCAGGCTGAGTACGGCCGCCCAGGATGTCAGCATGACGATGGACAGGTGCGGCGTCAGGTACCTGGGGTGGACCTTGGCGATGCCCTTGAAAAACAGTCCGTCCCGGGCCATGGCATAAAAAACTCTCGACGAGGTCATGATATGCCCGTTGGCCGTGCCGGTCATCGACAGCAGGATAATCAGCGCGATGGCCGCCGCGCCGGCGGGGCCGAAAACCGCGGCCATGACATCGGCGGCGATGCGCCCCGAAGCGGCCATGCGGCTTGCCGGGAACACATACAGATAGGCCAGGTTGGCCATGACATAGAGGCCGAGCACGCTGAGCGTGCCGATGAAGAGCCCGAGCGGTAGCTTTTTCTGGGGGTTGCGGATTTCGCCGGCGCTGTAGGTGCCGGTCTCCCAACCTTTATACGCCCACAACACCGCGACCATGGCCAGACCGAAGCGGCCCAGCAGTCCCCCACCGCCGGCCGCTGACGGGCCGGTTGAGATAAAGTTGCCTGTCGAGCCCTTGGCGAAGATAAAGATCAGGGTGCAAACGGCAATCAGGGCGATAAACTTGATCGCGGTCAGAAAATTCATCAGCCAGGCGCTTTTCCTGACGCCGAGGATATTGACCAGGGCCAGGACGGCGATCAGGGAGACCGCCACCACCCGCATTTGCAAGGGCGAAAGATCCAGGAAAACCGGCAGATATTTCGAGGAAAATCCAACCGCCAGGGTGGCGATGGTGCCAGATTCGATGACGAGGAACAGGGCCCAGCCGAACAGGAAGGCTACCAACGGGCCATAGGCCTCGCGCAGGTAGACATAAATGCCGCCGGCACGGGTAAACATGGCGCCGAGTTCGGCGACGGCCAGGGCGCCGAAGAAACTCAGGATGCCGCCGAGGATCCAGACGGCCAGCATGAGGCCGGGAGTGCCGACATCCCTGGCGACCTTCGCCGGGTTGATGAAGATGCCCGAGCCGATCATGGTGCCGATGACGATGCCGATTATGCTGACCAGGCCGAGGACCCGGGGCAGTTCCGGCCCTGTCGACGGCGCGGGAACCGGCTCGCGATTTTCCATCAGCCGACGACCAGGATGACCAGCGTCACCAGGATGAGCAGGGGGCAGAGATATTTTACCGAAAACGTCCAGATCCGGGCATAGCGGAAGCGCTTCGCTCCCTGCCCTATCTCCTGCAGGGCATTGGCGCTTTTCCAGACATAACCGACGAAGATGGCGATGAACAGGGCCCCGACGCTCAAGGCCAGCGAACCCCAGACGAAATCCATCATTTCAAAAAAGCTGATGTGGATCAGCGGCAGCCTTCTGAAAAAGCCGTCCGCGCCGAAAGAGAGGATCGACGGGATGCCGAAGAGAAAGGAGATTCCCGAAGCCAGCAGCACCGATTTTTTCCGGCTCCATTTCCGCTCATCGATGAGGTAGGCGGCCGCGACCTCCAGCAGGGAGACGGTGGACGCCAGCGCGGCCACGCCGAGCAGCAGGAAGAACAGCATGCCGAACACGATGCCGAATGGCATCTGGTCGAATATGACCGGCAGGATATGGAATACCAGCGGATGGCCGCCCTCCGGGCTCATGCCGTAGGCGGCCAGGGCCGGGAAGATGATGAAGCCGGCCATGACCGCGGTGATCGTATCCAGGAAAGCCACCCAGGCGGCGCTGACCGGGATGTTTTCCTGTTTCTTCAGGTAGGAGCCATAGGTGATCATGGCGCCCATGCCCAGGCTGAGGCTGAAAAAAGCCTGGCCCAGCGCATCGATGATCACCCGGGGAGTCAAGCGGGAAAAATCGGGCTTGAGATAGAACTCGAGCCCTTTTCCCGCACCTGGCAGCGTCAGCGAACGCGCCAGCAGGATCAGCATGATGACGACCAGTACCGGCATCAGGAACTTGCATGCCTTCTCGATGCCGTTGGCGATTCCCTTGGCCACGATAAAACCGGTGATGAAAAGAAAGGCTGCCAGCAGGAACGCCTGCAGCCAGAAATTCCGGGCAAAGGCGGTGAAGATGCCCGGGGTCGCGGCAGCCCCAACGTTCTTCAGCCCGCCTGCCAGGGTCTTGAAAAAATAGCCCAGGGTCCAACCCGATATCAGGGAATAATAAGAGAGGATCATAACGCCGGCGATTACCCCGAGATAACCCACCAGTTTCCACGCCCCCCGCGGACGCAATTCCTTGAAGGCCCCGACCGGGTTCTTGCCCGTTGAGCGGCCCAGGGCGATCTCGGCGATCAGCACCGGCATGCCCAGCAGGATCACCGCCGCCAGGTAGACGAACAGAAAAAGCGCCCCGCCGTACTTGCCGGTCATGTACGGAAAGCGCCAGATGTTGCCGATGCCAATGGCCGATCCGGCGGCGGCCAGGACAAAGCCGAGGCTTGAGCTCCATTTCCCTCTTGCAGCCATGAATATCCTCCTGCACGACCCGGGTTCTTGAAATCAGTCAGTAGCACAGGGACCGGCGCTTGTCAAACGTCATGACCGCGGGAAATTGACCGTCCTTTTTGGATATGGTACCATCGGTTTCTCCCCGGCCGGGGTGGCGGAACTGGCAGACGCACGGGACTTAAAATCCCGGGAGGGCAACCTCGTGGGGGTTCGATCCCCCCCTCCGGCATTCATTGAAGCCAGTACTAAGTGAAAAGTGAAAAGTGATTAGTGATTAGACAAGAATAAAAACAAACCTAGACTAAGTGAAAAGTGAAAAGTGATTAGTGATTAGATAAGAATAAAAACAAACCTAGACTAAGTGAAAAGTGAGTAGTGATTAGTGATTAGATACGAATAAAAACAAACCTAGACTAAGTGAAAAGTGAGTAGTGATTAGAATAAAAGTGAATCAAGACTAAATGAGCATTCTGAAAAAGTGATTTTCTTCACATTTCACTTTTCACTTTTTACTTTTCACATTTGGCAAAAAAAAGGGGCGGGAAACCCCCGCCCCTTTTTTTCAAGAACTATTTGGTCTTGATTTTGGCGAAATAGGTATAGAGGATCGGGATAAAAAACTGGGTGAGAAAGACGGTAGCGGTCAGGCCGCCGATCACCGAGACGGCCATGGGCGCGCTCATCTCGCCGCCCTGCTTGGTGGTCATGGCCATGGGCACCATGCCGACGATGGTGGTGATCGAGGTGATCAGAACCGGGCGCAGGCGGGTAGCCGCACCCTTGACCACCGCCTCCAGCTTGTCCATGCCCTCGCCAACCAGCTGGTTGATATAGTCGACCATGACGATGCCGTTGTTGACGGCGATGCCGGTGAAAATGATGAATCCCATCATGGAACCCATGTTGATGGTAGTACCGGTGACGGCCAGAAGCACGACCACGCCGATGAAGCCCAGGGGGATGGTGAACATGTTGATGAAGGGAAATTTGAGGTTTTCATACAAAGAGGCCATGACGGCGAAAACCAGCACCAGGGCAATCAGCAGGGCGAAGGCTAGCGTGGTGAAGGTCTCGGTCATATTTTCATACTGGCCGGCCATCTCGATGAAATAGCCCTCGGGCAGGCTGGAGCTGATGCCGGCAGTCTTCTCTTTGATCTCCTTGACGATCGAGCCCAGGTCGCGGCCGATGAAGTTGGCCCCGATCGTTACCTTGCGCACCATGTTCTCGCGGTCGATGCGCACCGGGCCGAACAGGCTTTTGAACTCAGCCACCTCGGAGAGGTACACTTTGGACCCGGTGGGAGTCTGGATAGGGAGCTTCCTGAGATCCTCGATGGAGGTGCGGTCGCTCTCCTTAAGCTGAACGCGGATATCGCGGTCCTCCCCTTCCAGGATCATGCGCGATACGACGGTGCCGATGGTATAGGTGCGGACCTGGCTGGAGATGGCGTAGGGGGTAAGCCCCAGTTTGGAGGCCTCCTCTTTCTTGATGTGCAGCTGCAGTTCGGGCTTGCTTTTCTCCAGAGAGATCTTGACGTCGCGCAAACCCTCGATACCGTCAATTTTGGCGCGAACGCTCTCGGCGATGCGCTCCAGGCGGCCCATGTCGCGGCCGAAGCACTGGATTTCGATGGGATTCGTCGAAGTGCCCATCATCGAGGCGCCGGCGATGTCGATGGCGGTGATGCGGCTGTTCTCCAGCGTGGGGAACGATCGCCGCCAGCGCTCCAGGATCTGCTTGTCCGATTCCTTCCTCTCGCCGCTGGGCTTGAGATATGAATAGATGATCGCCTCGTAGGAGCCGGCAGCGCCGGTGCCGCTGGCCGTATCCTGGGCGCTCTGCTCGCTGGTGCCGACCTGGATGAAGGTGGTGATGACGTTGGGATCTTTCAGGGATTCGTTTTCCAGATACCTGACGATGCGATCGGTCTCTTCGACGTTGGTGCCCACCGGCATGGAGACTTTCAGATAGAGCATGGCGCTGTCGGTGGCAGGCATGAACTCGGTACCCAGGAACGTGGCGCCGACCATGGAGAGGATGAAGGCGGCGATGATGCCGAAAAGCACTTTCTTCCTGTGGACCAGCGCCTTGCGCAGCCAGCCCTCGTAGCGATCGCGAACCGGAGTGAACCTGTCTTCGCCCAGGTCGACGACACCCTCGGCTGTCTGCTGCCCTTTTTTCTTGTGGACGCGGAACATCCAGGCGGCAAGCATGGGCACGATGGTCAGGGCCACGAACAGTGAAGCCATCAGGGCGATGATCACCGAGACGGCAAGGCTCTGGGCCATGCGTCCGGCGATGCCGGTGGCGAACACCATGGGAAAGAAGACCGCCACGGTGGTCAGCGTGGAGCCGGTGATGGCCAGCCCGACCTCAGACGTGCCCTTGCGCGCGGCCTCGGTGGGGGTCATCCCCTCCTGCAAATGGCGGAAGATGTTCTCGATGACCACCACGGCATTGTCGACAAGCATGCCCACCCCCAAGGCAAGTCCACCCAGGGTGATCAGGTTCAGCGTATAGCCCATGATGTAGAAGGCGATGAAGGCCACCACGATCGAGAGCGGGATGGTGATGCCGATGGCGATCGTCGGCTTGAGGTTGCGCAGGAAGAGGAAGATGATCAGCATGGCCAGCAGGCCGCCCATGATGATATTGATGGTCGACTTGTTGGACATCATCTCGATGATGCGCGACATGTCGAGCCAGACGTGAAATTTGGTTTCGCCTTTGAGGGTGGGCTCGACCTGGGCCAGCACTTTCTTCACTTCGCGGGCGACCAGCACCGAGTTGGCGCCCGAGCTCTTGGTGACCATCATCATGATTCCCGGCTGGCCGTTCATGCGCAGCTTGAGACGGGACTCCTTCGGGGCCTCCTTGACCGTGCCGAGGTCCTTGAGAAAGATCGGCGCGCCGCTGCGGCTCATGCCGACCAGGATGTCGCCGATCTCGGAAAAGGTCTTGAACTCGCCCATGGAGCGCAGCAGGAATTCCTTGTGGTTCTCGGTCATGTAGCCGGCGGGCAGGTTGACGTTGGAGGCCTGGATGGCGCCCTCCACCTGGCCGATGTTCACGCCGCGCGACTCGAGCTTGCCCTTGTCAATGCTGACCAGGACCTCGTTCATCTCGGGCGAGAAGACCGCGGTCGAGGCCACGCCCTCGATGCGCTCCAGACGCGTGGCGACCTCGTTGTCGACATAGTCGCGCAGCTTGCTCAGGTTCATGCTGCCGTCGCCGGTGATGCCGTAGGCGATGATCGGCATCTGCGAGAAGTTGAACTTCATGACAAAGGGCTCGTCGGCGCCGTCCGGAAGATACTGCGAATACATGCCGATGGTGTCGCGCACGTCCTGGGCGGCGAAGTCAAGATTGGTCCCCCATTCAAATTCCACCATGACCACCGACTGCCCCTCCAGCGAGACGGACTGCAGCTTCTTGATCCCCGAGACGGTCGAGATCCACTGCTCCACCGGCCGGGTGACGTTCTGCTCGATGTCCTCCGAGGAGACGCCGCCATAGGTGGTGATCACGGTGATGTAGGGATAATCCATGTCGGGCAGCATGTCCAGGCCCAGCTTGGTGAAGGAAATCATGCCCAGGATGACGATGACCAGAACGACCATGGACATCGTCACCCGTTTTTTCAGCGAAAAATCGACGATCTTCATTTTTTATCTCCGGCGGTCACGACCGCGGTGCCGTCCTTCAGGTCGTAGTTGCCCTCCACGATCACCGACTCGTCCGGGCGCACGCCGGCAACCACTTCAAAGCGGGTTCCGTTCTTCAGGCCCATGGTCACGGCGCGCTTGCGGGCGATGCCGTTTTCGTTGACCAGCACTTCCTTGTCGCCGGCCAGCAGCGCCGTGAGCGGCAGCAGGTAGACATTTTCTTTGCGGATGTATTCGATGGAGATGTCGGCATAGACCCCGGCCTTGATCTTCATCTCCGGGTTGTCGATCTTGACCTCGACCTTGAACGTCTTGGAAAGCGGGTCGGCGGCCAGGTTCTTGGAATAGACTTCGCCGACGAAAACCTCGCCCGGGCGGGACGAAATGCCCACCTGGCATTTCTGCCCGATGCGGATCAGCTCGATCTCCTCGGCCGGCGCTTCGATCGTGACCTTCACCCTGGAAAGATCCATCAGGATCAGGATGCTCTGGCCCATGCCCATCATGGGGTTGATCATGTCGCCCTCTTCCATGTTCTTGGCGGCGATGATGCCGGCGAAAGGCGCCTTCATGTATGAGTTCTTGGCGGTATAGTCAACCAGGTCCAGGTTGGCCTTGGCGCTCTTCGCTTGCGTGTCGGCGGCGTCCAGGGCCAGTTTCGTGTTCTCATACTGCATCGGGGAGATCGCCTTGTTGTCCAGCATCTTCTGCATGCGGTCGGCGTTCAGCCTGGCGTTCTTGTAGGCGGTTTCAGCAACGGCCACGGCGGCGCGCGCCTGCTTTTGCTGCAGCTCCAGCGAGGTCATGTCCAGCGTGGCCAGCAGCTCGCCCTGGGCGACCTTGTCGCCCTGCTTCTTCAGGATGCGCCCGACCCGGCCGGAGGCGTCTGGGGCGATGTTGGCGGTCTTCCAGGCGCTGACCGTCCCTTTATAATTGAAATATTTTGCCAGCGACCCCTTCTGGGGCAGCTCCGCCCTGACCAGCAGCGGTTTCTGCTGGGCGGCGGCCTGCTCGCTTTTCTTGGCGCAGAACGAAAGGCTGAAAACCAGGACCAATAATGCGATTGCGATCTTTTTCATGCGATTCCTCCATTCAGATTGATGCCGGTGATTTTTTCCATCTCGGCAATGGCGATATTATAGTTATACAGGGCCTGCAGGTAGTTGACCTTGGCCCGGGTCAATTCGTTGTACGAGGAATTCAGCTCCAGGATGGTGATCATCCCCTCCTTGTAGCTGAGCTCGGCGATGCGCACGCCTTCCTTGGCGCTCTCCACGTTCTTCAGCCCCATCAGGATGTTCTCGTATTCCTGCTGGATGGTGCGGTAGCTGCTCTCGACCTCCAGGCGCGTGGCGTCGCCCAGCTGCCTGACGTTGAGATCCATGATCTTCTTCATCACGTTCATCTCCCCGACCTGGGCGCTGCGCTTCAGCCCGGTAAAAATGGGCCAGCTCATGCCCAGGGAGACGGAGTAGTAGTCATCCCAGTTGTTCTTGCGCAGCTTGAAGTAGTCCGACTGGTAGCTGAAGGCGGCGACCAGGGAAAAGTTCGGCACATACTGGGCCCAGGTGATCTTCAGCAGGTTGGCGACTTTCTGCCGCTGCATCTGCAGCTGCCGCAGCTCGGAGCGGTTTTGCAGCGAATTCTGCAGGAGGCTTGCCAGCTCCGGCTGCACCTGCTTGTAGCCCAGCTCGCCCTGCAGCAGGATATCCTGCTCACGGGGCAGCCCCAGCATCAGCTTCAGGCCGTACACTGACGTCTCCAGCAGGTTCGCCACGCGCAGCACGTCGGGCTTGCTGGCGCTGAAGGCCAGTTCCGCCCGCAGCAGGTCATACTGGGACGCCATGCCCAGGTCAAAGCTGTTCTTGACGTTGGTGTAGTTGCCCTCGGCCAGGGAATTGGCTTCCTGGTGGGCCTTGAGAAGTTCTTGCAGAATCTGGATGTTGTAGAACGATTTCCGTACGTTCAGGATCGTGTCCGCCTGGGAATTTTTCTCTCGTTCCTTGGCCATTCTCAGGTCCAGTTCGGCGTTTTTGTAATTGTAGAAGATTTTGCCGCCGGTGAATACCGGCTGCACGACCTGGAAAGAAAAGGAGTAGTCGAGCTGGAAGCGCAGGGTGGCCTTGGTCGGTTCCCCACCGGGCACGAAGGACGGGATCTCGATGGTCATCAGCTTCTGGTCAAGGATCTTGGAGCCGGACAGCGTCGCCTCGGGCAGGAAGCCGAAGTTCTGCATCAGGCGGTAGCGATACTGCTTGACCTCCAGTTGGCTGGCCTGGTGGGCGGGATTGCCGGTCAAGGCCAGCTGAATGGCCTGCTCCATGCTCAGGTTCATGGGCGGCTCCGTGGCGAATGCCAGTGTGCCCAGCAAAAGTAAAACAAATAGTGCTCGTTTCATCATGCCTCCTATGCCAAAATGCCGTTCTTTAATAGTCTCATGATCAGCTTCTTCATCTTTTCATGGTCATTGACCTCGCCCTTGATCGAGTCCCAGAAAGCGCCCTCCAGCAGGGTGCTGAGCGCCATGCCGATCATTTCCACGGAGAAACCCTCGAGGATTTCGGGGCGCACGATATCCTTCATGAACTCGCCCAGTTCCCGGGCGGTTTCCTGTCTTTTACGGATTTCGGCATTCACATGTTCTTCGATGTCCCCGCATTCCTGGATCACCAGGTGGTGCTCCCTGAGCATCATCTTCAGGAAGTCGCGCTTCTCCTGCATGTATTCGATGGACAGGTCGATGAACTCCTCGATGATCAGGTACTTGTCCTTCTTTTGCCCCATGATGGCCTTGCCTTTTTCGGCGATCTCGTTCTGGAACCTGGTGAACAGCCCGATGAAAAGCGAGGTTTTGCTTGGGAAATAATTATAGAGCGTCGGTTTTGAAATCTGGCATTTCTCGGCGATCTTGTCCATCGACGTGTTTTTGTAGCCAAGCTGGGTAAAAAGGGATTCGCAGCAATTCAGGACGAAATCGCGCATCATGTCTTCTTTACTTTTAGTCAATTTGCTTTCCTCTGGTAAATTAATTTTACTGAGCGGATGATTAATTAACCATGCGTAAATTATTTTAACTCAGAGTTTTCTAAATGTCAACAATTTTTTTTATTTCAAATCTTTGTAACGAAAGCATCCGATAATGTGATCGTTGACCATGCCGGTAGCCTGCATATGGGCGTACATAATGGTCGAACCCACAAATTTAAAGCCCCGCGCTCGCAAGTCCTTGGAAATGACTTCCGACAACGGTGTGCTGGCCGGCAGCAGTCTGTCGTCCCGCCAGCGATTGCAAATGGGCTTGCCGCCGACAAAGCGCCAGATGTAGCGGTCAAAACTGCCGAATTCCTCGCGGACGCGGATGAAGGCCTTGGCATTGTTCACCGAGGCGGCAATCTTGGCGCGGTTGCGGATCAAACCGGGATCGGCCAACAGCCGGGCGATCCTCCGCTCATCATAGCGGGCAACGAGTTCGAAATCGAAGCCGTCGTAGGCCCGGCGGTAGTTTTCACGCTTCTTCAACACCAGCAGCCAGTTCAGGCCGGCCTGGGCCCCTTCCAGGATGAGAAACTCAAACCACTTGCGGTCATCGTGCAGCGGTACTCCCCACTCGTGGTCGTGGTAGTCGATGTATAAGGGGTCGGACAGGCACCAGGGACATCGCTTTTTACTGGCTGGCGTTTTGATTTCCCCCTTGGGCATGATTTTTTTCATTCCCCTTTTTACCATTTTTCTTTTGGCCCTGGCAAGCGCCGTTTGCGCTCCTGGCGCGCTCTTGGCGCGTCTTGACAATCACGCCCCCGTGGAGTAAATTTCAAAAATGGTCGAAAAAGAAGGCGAACTCGAGCAGGTACGGGCGATATTGAGCGGCAAGAAGCTGCATATTTCCCGGCAGAAGATCGCCGACAATCTGGCCATGCTCGAGCGCTCGCAGGAAATCTTCCCCCAGCCGCAGCAAAAGGCGCTGCTGGTGCAGTTGCTTCATTCCTACGAGAACAGCAAAAAAAAGGTGGTCGTGCAACTGGAGGAGATCGGCGCGAAACAACTGCCGCTGACCATCGTTATGGGCGTCCTGGGTGAAGACTGGACCGGCATGGGCAACTCGATCCTGGGCATCATCCACCAGAAGCACGGCAATGTCCTGTTCATGAAGGGCTTCACCCTGTCCTACCTGGACCGCAAGCTGGGCATCGTGCTCGTCTCCTTCCTGATCAATACCCCCGAGGATTACGGCCGCTTCCTGAAGGACAAGAACAACCTGCTGGCGGCGCTGAAGGACGCGTCCCAGGGAACGGTGGGCAAGACCCTGCTGCTCGAGGACGAGACCATCAAGTTCGACCTCTACAACCAGGTCATCAAGTTGATCATCAAGATGTACCGCGGCCCGGACATCGAGGAGATCATCGGCGAAAACGGCGAGACGCTGAAGTTCTTTTCTTCGCGCTCCCGCGAGTACCTCCAGGAACGGAAGCTCTCCGACCTGGCCGGCCTGGTGATCGACAACTACCGTTTCCAGAAGCAGGTTCGTGAGGGCCGGGCCGACAAGCGGATCCGCATCAAGAATTTCGAGACCCTTGACGAGAGCCTGACCGGCATCACCTTCGTCTGCTGGGAAGAAAACTTCTCGGTGGAGAGCTTCCTCAAGACCCTGGATTTCATCGTCCCCGGGCACATCATCAAGCACCACAAGAGCTTCGTGTCGGCGCAGAAGATCCTCGTCTACCGCATCGAGATCGTCGACCGCCAGGGCCTGCCGCTGAACCCCGAGGCCATCCGCTCGATCGAGAACTCGCTGGAGCGGATGATCAGCACGGCGGTGGACGAGAAATTTTCGCAGATCAAGTCGGTGGGCGGCTACGAGCATTACGCCCGGGCCATCATCCCCTTCCTGATGGCCGAGCTGAAGGTGACCGGCATCAGCCAGGTGTTCATGAGCGTCGAAAAGAAGACCGAGTTCATGATGCAGCTGAAGCTGATCGTCGTCGCCCGCCTGGAGGGCAAGGGCGGCCTGAACAAGCTGATCCGCCTGCTGGAAGGCGACCACGGCTTCGAGATCCTTTCGGTCATCCCGCCCCGACTCTACCAGAAGCAGACCGAGGTCAACATCCTGAACCTGAAGGCGACGCTGGCCGACTTCGTCTCCATCGCCGCCATCTTCCAGACCATCAAGAACATCCTGAAGAAGATCTACGGCCAGGTGCGCGACTTCGACGAAGGGCTGCGCGACAGCGACATGCGCTCGCTGATGGAAGTGACCGCCGAGGCGCGCAGCCTCAATCCCCTGCTGATCAAGGAGATCTATTTCAATTTCGACGAGATCTATCGCCTGGAAACGCCGCCGGGCATCCTGGCCGAGATCATGCGGCTGGTCTGCTCGACGATCCGCGCCTGCAAAAAAGTGGACATGGACCGCATGGTCGTCAAATACCAGAACATCCGCCAGCCGCTGAAGAGCGAGGCGGTCAAGACCATCTTCGTCATCTCCTATTCCGGGGAGAAGAAGATCCTGAGCAAGTTCCTGAAGAGCCTGCCGAACCTCGACATCTATTTCACCCGCATCGAGTGGGAACAGCGCTTCTACCTGATCCTTATCTTCAAGAAGGGCAACCAGGCGCTGCCCTTCGACGAGATCGCCCGCATCAAGTCCGGCGTGCTGGCCAAGTTCATGAAGAATGCGCTGGTCATCGATGCCTCGACGCAAGCCCCCGACGAGGAGTGCTGAGCCCGGCACACTGATGTTCGAGCTGCAATCCCCCTATTCGGTCACCCGCGCGCAGCAGGCCGCCGTAGACGAAATTGTCGGCCGCTTTCGCGCCGGAGAGCGCAAGCAGGTGCTGCTGGGGGTGACCGGCTCGGGCAAAACGTTCACCATGGCGCGCATCATCGCCGAGCTGAATGTCCCCACCCTGATCCTGTCCCACAACAAGACCCTGGCGGCCCAGCTGTACGGGGAATTCAAGGGCTTTTTTCCCAACAGCCGCGTCGGCTATTTCATCAGCTACTACGATTATTACCAGCCCGAGGCTTTCCTGCCCCAGCGCAACCTCTACATCGCCAAGGAGGTCTCGATCAACCCCGAGCTGGAGCGGCTGCGCCTGGATGCCACGCGCAACCTGCTGGAGGCGCGCGAGACCATTGTCGTGGCCTCGGTCTCGGCCATCTACAGCATCGGCGCCCCCGACGACTTCCGCGAGCAGCGGCTGGTGCTGGCCGTCGGCGACCGCTGCCGCCGCGAGGAGCTGCTGGAGCGTTTCGTGCAGCTGGGCTACCGCCGCAGCCACGGCCTGCTGGCCAGCGGCGAATTCCGCGTGCGCGGTTCGGTCGTCGAAATCTTCCCCACCAGCGAGGAGAGCCCGCTGCGCTTCGTCCTGGACGGGGAGCGCATCGGGCGCATCGAACCCTTCGACGCCTTGACCGCCGCCGCCCTGGGCGAAAAACAGCAGGCCGGCGTTTACCCGATCAATTTTTTTTTCCAGCGCCGCGAGCGCGTCATGCAGGCGGTGGCCGGCATCCGCCTCGAGCTGCAGGAGCGCCTGGCCTGGTTCCGCGGCCAGGGCAAGGACGAGCTGGCCGAGCGCCTGGGCCAGCGCACGCGCTTCGACCTGGAGATGCTCGAGCAGTTCGGCCATTGCCCGGGGATCGAGAATTACTCGCTCTACCTGACCCGCCGCCGCCCGGGCGAAGCCCCCTTCACGCTGCTTGATTTTTTCGCCTCCGGGTTCCTGACCATCATCGACGAGTCGCACGTGACCGTGCCGCAGCTTAACGGCATGCACGCCGGCGACCGCTCGCGCAAGACCAAGCTGGTCGACTTCGGTTTTCGCCTGCCGTCGGCTTTGGACAACCGGCCGCTGAACTTCCACGAGTTCTCGCAGCGGCTGCAAAACGTCCTCTATGTTTCGGCCACTCCCGCGCCGTTCGAGATCAGCGATTCCCAGAACCGGGTGACCTCGCTCCTGGTGCGGCCGACCGGGTTGGTCGACCCGCAGGTGATCGTCAAGACCGTTGCCGACCCGGTGCAGGACATGCTGGCGGAGATACGTGCCGTAATTGGGCAGGACCCATCCCGGCCGGGACCTTCCGCCCGCGTGCTGGTCACCACCCTGACCAAGAAGATGGCCGAAAAGCTCGCCGATTTTCTCACCCTGCAGGGCATCCGCTGTTCGTACCTGCACTCGGAGATCAAGGCCCTGGACCGGGTCAAAATCATCCGCAAGCTGCGCCAGGGCGAATTCGACGTGCTCATCGGCATCAACCTGCTGCGCGAGGGGCTCGATTTGCCCGAAGTCGCCCTGGTGGTCATCCTCGACGCCGACAAGGAGGGATTCCTGCGCTCGGAGACGGCGCTGATCCAGACGTTCGGCCGCGCCGCCCGCCATCTCGGCGGCAGGGTCATCCTCTATGTCGACGGCATGGTCGAGTCGGTGCGCAAGGCCATCGCCGAGTCGGAGCGCCGGCGCGACTTCCAGCTGGCCTACAACGAGGAGCACCATATCCAGCCCGCCTCGGTGCTGAGCCCGATCAAGGATTTCCAGGATGACGATTACTGGCTGAAAAAGAGCGAGGAACCCCTGCCGGACTTCAAAACCCGCGAAGCGCTGGAAAAGGAGATCGTTAAGCTCGGCGTGGCCATGAAAAAAAAGGCCGACGCGCTGGATTTCAAGAATGCCGCCGCGCTGCGCGACCGCATCAAGGCGCTGAAGAACCTGCTGATCGAGATGTTCTGAACCCGGGGACTCAATTTTCGCGGGGCCGGCGGCGCGTTTTGCGGGCGCCTCCCGTCGCGGCCGCCCGGCCCCGGTTGCCGGGCAGGATGCGGTGCAGCACTTTTTTCAGCATCGCGCCCTTGTTATGGGTATAATAAGACGAATCATAGGCGCAATTGGAATAGCAGTCGATGTTGCAGGCGGCCGTCTTTTCCCGCAGGACCGCGCGCAGTTCGCGGAGCTTTTCCAGGTCGAGATCGAGAAAGCGAAAATCGAGCTCGTCCATCTTTTTGGTGCAGCTGCGGACGCGGCCCGAGGGGGCGACGTTGATCCAGCCGTAGCGCGTCGGGTAATTGCACTCCCAGAATTTCTCCCGGCGCAGGAAGCGGAAAATGTTCTCGAAATACGATTCGGGATCGATGATCGGATATCCGGCCCGTTTCTTTTCCAGGATGTAGGCGACGATGGCCCGCAGCAGCGCTTCGTCCTCCAGCGTGAAGTAGATGTCGCCGCCGGCGCGCTGCCCCGCGTCCAGGGGCGGAACGATGAAGCCGAGCGAGAGCTGGATGTTCAAGCGCCGCGCCGCTTCGACCAGTTCGCGGATGGCGGCAAAATTGTCCCTGTAGATCACCGAATTGACCCGCGTGTGCATGTGATAGCGGTCGCGGGTCTCCCGCAGCGCCTCGGCCAGCCCCGGCCTGAATATCGCGGTTTTGCTCGTGACATCCGAAGCCTCCGTGCCATCGACGGAGATGTTCAGGTAGTCGAGGCCGGCCCGGCCCAGCATCCCGGCCGTTTCGGGCGTCAGCCGCGTGCCGTTGGTCGTCAGGTCGGTCAGAACATGCCGATCGCTGCAGAGGGCCAGCCCTTCGTAGATGGGGCCCCAGGTCATCGGCTCGCCGCCCAGGAAGGTAAGCAGCCCTACCTTGAGTTCCACGGCCTTGCGCAAGTAGGCCTGGAACTCGGGCAGGGTCATGTCGACGGCGGCGTTATCGTGCTGCCAGCAATAGGCGCAATCCAGGTTGCAGCGATCGGTGGGCAGCATGCGGATAAAGGCCGGCGTGCCGTGCGTCGCGCTGGAAACATAGGCTTTGGCAAGGTTTTCGAACTTGGCCGCTCTCTCCATGGTGCGTTTCAATCCGGCCTCCTTTTCCAGGTAACGTAACCTTCGCTCCGGCCGTTCGCGTCGGCCTGATTCTTGCCCCTTAGCGCGTTCTTTCCAGGATCCAGGAGGAGATCGTCTCCAAAAAGCCGGGGACGAAGCCCTTCGCCAACGACGCGTACTCGGAGGGGCTGCCGGTCTTGGCCTGCTGGAAGAGGTGGTTGGCTTCGGGGATGATCTTCAGGGTGGCGTCGCGGTTGCCCCCCTGCTTGAAAGCCTGCTCCATGACCGGCAGGTTCTGTTTGGCGGCAACCTGCATGTCCTTGGCGCCGAAGAGGGCCAGAACCGGGCATTTCACCGCCGCCAGCGCCGGAGCCGGGTCATAGGCCAGGAAATAGCGGAACCACGGTGAGGTGAAGGTCATCACCTGCGCCTTGGCGACGCTCTGGACGTAGGCTTCGGGATCGCTGACCGCCTTTCTCTGTTCAGGGGGCATCTTTTCCAGAGACTGGCGTGCCTGTTCGGCGATCAGGTTGGCGATCTCCTTCTCCCCTTCCGGGGTGCCCATGAGGGTATAAATCCGCTTCTGCTGCGCGATCGCCTCGGCGATCTCCGTCTCGCCGGTTCCGTCGGCTTTGGCGATCAGGCCGATCTGCTCGAGGAGGACATCCTCGCCTTTGACCGCCGTGCCGGCCATGAGCACCATGAAGCCGAACGGGCTTTTCAGGTTGGCCAGGGGGGCGATGATCCCGCCCTCGCTGTGGCCGAACAGCCCCACCCGCAGCGGATCGATCTCCGGGCGGCCGCGTAGAAAGGCGCCCTGGGCGACCACGTCCGAGGCGAAATCCTCCGAAGTATCGCGGCCAAAAGTTCCCTGGCCGCCAAGGCCGCGATCATCGCAGCGCAGGACGGCGATCCCTTGGCGGGTGAGATGGTCGGCGATGACCCGGAACAGCTTGAAGCCGAAGATCTCCTCATCGCGGTTCTGCGTGCCGCTGCCGGTGATCATGATCACCGCCGGGAACGGTCCCTTGCCCTCGGGCACGGTCAGTGTGCCCGCCAGCTTCACGCTGCCGTTGGCCAGCGTGACCTCTTCCGCCTTGTAGGGAAGGACCTCAGGCTTTTCCGGTCCCTGGGCAGTGGCTTCAGGCTTCGTCGCCTGTCGGGCGATCTTGAAGGATCCCTTGATCCCGGCTTGCAGGAAATCGCCCTGGATGGCGGCGGCGGCGATGGCGCCGTCAAAGATGGCGATGCCGGGACCGGCCACCAATTCAAAGTGGACCTTGTCCCCATCCCGCTTTACCTGGCTCAGGGGCAGCCCCGCGGCCATCTGCTGCGGAATATCCATCGTCGCGCTCAGGGCCCCGCCGGCCTCGCTGAAATGGACGATGATCTTAAGTTCCTGGCCCATAATGAAAATCGCGCCCTCCCAGGGGCCGCTGAGCTCCCCGGCAACGGCAGGAGTTCCGTATTGGAGGAGAAAAGCCAGGAACACCATGACAAAAACAGCCGATCGTTTCATAATGCCTCCATGACAGCGGCCCGGGTACCGGAAGAAAACGGGCCGGGGTCACCATAAGGCCATTATACGATTTTTGCCGCTCAATCGCCCGATTTTGTCTTTTTTTCCGCCAGGGGTTGCTATTTCATTTTTACATCCTTATAATTACGGGGCTTTTCAGGCAGGTGACCCATGTTTTCAACAAACCCCGTCAAACGGTTCGCCGTCGTGCTGTCTTCCCTGGCGCTGATCGCCATCGCTTCGCTGCTGGCGCAGCTGGTCGAGGCCAACCACAACTACGAACGCAGCCTGTCCCACGTGCGCTTCCTGCAGGACCGCCTGGGTAACTCCAATGAACAGCTACTGCAACTGAACCAGGAAAGGCTGGCCGCCGCCAAGAAATACGAGCGCAACGAGTTACTCGAATTCCGCGATGCCACTTTCCAGAAGAAATTCCCCGAATTCTCGCGCATCATCGATGCCGCCTACCGCAAAGCCCGGCGCTACGGCTTCAACCCCAACCTGGTCCTCTCGGTCATCCAGGTAGAGAGCGCCTTCAACCCGGCGGCCGTAAGCAGCGCCGGCGCCTTCGGCCTGATGCAGGTGCGCTACTCGGTCTGGAAGGACGAGCTGGCCATCGACAAGAGCCGCATTTTCGACATCGACTACAACATCGACCTGGGACTGCGCATCCTGAAGCAGTATCACGACATCTCGGGAGGCGACCTGCGCCGCGCCCTCTTCCTGTACAACAACGGCTACAAGTACAACAACGGCGGCTATATCGCCAAGGTGAATTCCTCGATCTACAACCAGGAGCCGGAGCGGATCGCCCAGTCGGGCGTCAGCCACTGAAGCCCTCCCCTAGCCCTCCCGCCGCGGAAAGCCCCGTTCACCTCTGCCAGTCCAGCACGTAGAAGCGGCCGTTGATCGAAGCGGCCGCCTTTTTCTTGTCGGGGGAGACCTGGTGCACCGTCCCGGCGAGCGAGACCTGGCGGGAGGTGAATTTGCCTTCCTCGTCCAGCTTCAGGAGCTCGCCGTTGTAGGTGGTGACGTAGATCGCGCCGCGGTCGGAGCAGTCGACGATGGCATTCAGGTCGCGTCGGGAGTCGAACTTGCTGCGGCCATAGGGCGAAACCTGGATGATCTCGAGTCCGGATTCGCTGAAGTAAAGACGCTTGTTCTTTTCACTGAGCAGGCAGATGGTCTTGCCGTCCGGAGCGGCGGCGGCGGCCAGCAGCCCGCTGGCGAGCTTTTTATACAGCAGGGAACGGTAGTTGAAGTGAATCAGGTTTTTCTGCTTGTCCTTCGTGCTGACCAGGATTTCGCTCCTCTGGGGGAAAAAGGCGAGGATCTCGAGCTCGCTGTAGTACTTTTCGCCAAGGAACATGGACTCGTCGAAACGGGTGAGCCGGTTGCCGCGCTTGTCATAGGCCCAGGCCTGAAAGGCGTTCTTCAGGTCGGAGAAGCTGATCAGGAAATGGTCCTCGCCGCTGCCGAACGTGATGTTCATCTCGTCGGAAGAGGTGATGTCCAGCGAGCGGCCCTTATCCAGGAGCTTGGCCACGTCGGAGTTGGCGCGACCGGCATCGGCTACCGCCATGTATTGGCGCAGGGCCTTGATCGGGATGGCGGACAGGCTGTCACGGCCTTTGACCTGGGCCCAGCGTTCGCTGGCATAGGTGTAGCTGTAGACCGGGAAGGGATAATCGGGGTAGATGGCCGTCTTGCGGCCATAGGCCGCCACGGTGGAAAAAGGCGAACTGAAAGCCAGGTCGGCCAAGCTGCCATCGGTCACCCAGGCCATGCTGCCGCTGGCGTTGAAGGCGACCAGGACGCTCGCCATGTTGAGGGCGTAGCCGATGACCGGCTTCAGTCTGAAGGAATCGCCCTGGGCGGTCAGGGTGTAGAGGTAGACCTTTTCGTTTTCCGCGGCGCTGGTCGAAAATATGACCTTGTCCAGGCTGGGCGAAGGGAAAATATCCAGGATGGTCCCCTCGTAGTCGAAGGACTTGATCGTTTTCAGTGAGAGCGCGTCGAGTACCAGGAGCTTTTCCTTCTCGCCGCTGCGCAGGGTGCCGGCCACTACGATGCGCCGGTTTCCCAGCCATTGCATCTTCCTGACCTCGAAGATGGGGGAAAACGGGATGGCGGGGAAGCTGTACTGCGCCGGGAAAATCCGCTGCAGCTCCGGGGCGGACAGGCCGGCAAGCAGGGCGCGCTGGATCCAGTTCTGGACATTGGCGCCTTTTTTTTTCAAGTGGAACTGTCCCAGAAGCAGGTTGACGCCGGCGTGCCACGGGGTCTGCGAAAACACTTCGTAGAGGTATTTTTCGGCCTCGCTGTCTTTCAGCTGCAGCAGCACCTCGGCAAAAATCAGGCTGTATTCAGGGTTGTAGTAGTCGAATTTGAGCTTGGCCAGCAGCGCCTTGGCCCGGCGCGGGTCGCCGCTGCGCAGGGAGTGCTGTGCTCTCAGCAGCTGGGCCTCACGGGAAGCGGGCTTGGCGTTCAACGCCTGATCGATATAACGCTGCGCACCGTCGAGATCCTCCAGCTTCAGGCTGGCGCGGGCGGCCAGAAGCGCGTAAAAATAATTTGCCGGCGCCGCGTCGGCCTCGGGCCGGATCAGGTCGGCGGCCTTTTGCGCCTGGTCGGCCTTCAGGTACAATTCCGCCAGCAGGATCTTGAATTCAGGGACGGCGGCGTATTGCAGGCTCTTGTTGAAATACGCCTCGGCTTGCGGAAAATTGTTGCGCCGGGAATACTCCTGGCCGAGGCACAGATAGGCCGGGGCAAAGCCCGGGTCCATGCGCAGCACCTTGTTCAGATTGTCGATGGCCAGCGAATTCTTGATGTCGGCCGTCGCCAGGCTGATGCCGGTGAGGGCCTCCAGCGAGCGGTGATCGCTCTCCAGGTAGTCGCGGAATTTCTTGGTGGCCTCCCAAGTCTCGTTCTGCAGCAGCAGGATGAAGCCCTGCTTGACGGCGGGTTGCGGCCGCCGGCTGAAATGGGCGTCCAGGTTTTTCCGCGCCAGGTCGAAATCGCCTACCAGGTAGTAGGCGACGGCCCGGGAGAAATCATCGCTGGCGCGGGCGGGAAAAACCGCCAGAGCCAGCAGCGCCAGGAGCGAAAAAGCGACGGCTTTCTTCATGCTGTACCTCAATGGCTCGATTATAGCGAACTGGAATCAAAATACAAGTGATAGTGGTAGTGATTGTGATTGCAAGAAACTAAAAAGAATAAATAAAAGTACTTGAAGATTTCTAGCAATGGTTCTTCCATATTCGCCGATTAATTCATACGTTGCGGCTGCAACCACTATCACTATCACTACCACTGAAAATTCGTCTATAAGCCCCAGTTCAGCTTGTCGTACAGCAAGGTGAAATAATTCGTAGCCGGGGCGACCAGCATGGGCAGCTGCTTGGGATACATGCCCACGCGGATGGTCTCCTCGTGATTGAAGGGCAGGGCGGTCTGGCCGTCGATGGTCACATAGGTGTCCATGTGCGGGGTGAGCAATTGCACCGTGATCAAGGCCCTATCCGGGACCACCAGCGGCCTGAACGTCAGCGAATGCGGACAGATGGGGGTGATGACGATGCCGTTCACCTCCGGACTGACGATCGGCCCGCCGGCCGAGATGGAATAGGCCGTGGAGCCGGTGGGCGTAGCCAGGATGACCCCGTCCCCCTTCATTTCGGCCACGGTATCGCCGTCGATGGTAAGGCGGAGCTTGACGATGCGGGCGATGGTGCCCTTGTTGATGACCACGTCGTTCAACGCCGTGAAGGTTTCGCCGTTGAAGTCGACCTGCAGCAGCTTGCGCCGTGAAACTGCGGCCCGGCCGCTGAAGATGTGCCCGAGCCCCTCGGCGAGTGATTCCTTCTTCATCGCCGTCAGGAACCCCAGGGTGCCGAGGTTGAAGCCGGCCACCGGCACCTGCGCTTCCACGGCCTGGCGGGCGATGGAGAGGAAGGTGCCGTCCCCGCCCAGGACGATGATCAGGTCGGCATGGGCGGCCACGTCCTCGCGCGCGCAGAACTCCGGGCTGCCCAGCAACTCGGCGGCGGTTTTTTCCAGGACATAGCCGACGCCGTGTTCGTCCAGCACGGCGATGGCCTGGCGCAGGTAATGAACCACGTCCTGGTGCGGCTTGGCCACGATCACGGCATTTTTATACGTCATCGGCATCGCTGATCATTTTATCACTAATGGAGCTTTTTTTCCCGCGTTGCAGCAGGAAAAAATATTCCTGGTTGCCTTTCCTGCCCTTGACCCCGGCCGGGCTGCAGCCCAGGACGGCGAAGTCCAGGTCCTCGATGCGCCGCTTGATGCGCAGCAGGATGCCCGTCCGCTCCGCGCGGTCGCGGATCACTCCCCCCTTGCCCACCCGGCCGCGGGCGGCCTCGAACTGCGGCTTGACCAGAGCCAGGACCCTGGCGCCTGGAAAGGCCGCCAGCACGGGCAGGACGGTGGTGATGGAGATGAAGGAGAGGTCCATGACGACCAGGTCCGGATCGAAGGGGACGTCCTCCTTTTTCAGGAAACGGGCGTTCATCTGCAGCAGGCTCAGGCGCGGGTCGCGGCGCAGTCCGCCGTCGACCTGGGAGATGGTAACGTCCACGCCCAGCACCGCCGCCGCCCCGCCCTGGAGAAAAAAATCGCTGAAGCCCCCGGTGGAAATGCCGAGGTCAAGCACCTTCAGCCCCGGCAACCCGATGGCGAAATCAGTGACGGCCTTTTCGATCTTCAAGGCGCCGCGGGAGACATAGGGACGCTTCGCCCGCAGGACGACGTCATCGGCGGCGGCGATCCGCTGGTCGGCCTTGTCCGCCTTCCGGCCGCGGACGTAGACGGCGCCGGCCATGATCCGCGCCTGGGCTTCTTTCAGGTCGCATGCCAGCCCCCGCATCAGCAGGGCCTGGTCCAGCCGGGATTTTTTTTCAGCGGCCATGGCCCGGTTCCGGGCCGGCCGGAAATCGCGTCGTTATCATCGCCTGTTCCTCATGATCGGGCATCATAGCCAAAATGCCCGGTCGTGGCAAGAGGGAGGGCCTTGACAGCCCGCCGGGGCCATATTACCATTTGTCGGCGGTCCCGCCCCCCGTCGCCGGCGGCTGCCGGGGCCCAGGGAGGGCGCATGCGCAAATCCGCTTTTTGGCTCATTTTCCTGGCGTTCGCCGGACTGGCAACCGGTCCCGTATCCGTGACCTGCGCCGCAGCCGCCGGCGCGGTGAAAAAAGTCGATCTCCTGGCCGCGATGGGGCTGCAGGTCAACGCGGCCGGCCCGCTGCTGGTGCGCATGGACACGCCGCGCGACCGCCTGGTGGTGGCCAACACGCTCACGTCTTCCGTGACGCTCATCGACTGCCGCAGCCGCTCCGTGCGCAACATCGCCATCGGCAGCCGCGTGCCCCAATACCTGAAGTCAGGGGCGCTGGCCATCGATTCCGGCTCCGGAAACGTGTATGTCATCGGCAACCGCAGCCTGGAAGTGGTCTTCCCGGACTCCGGGCAGGCGCGCACCTTTTTGACCCGCAAGCAATTCGAGACGGTGACGGTTGACGAAGCCAGCGGCAACGCTTTTCTGGCCGGCAGGGAGAGCCGCGATCTGGCTTGGGTCGACCTGCGGCGCGGCCGTGTGTCCTACATACCTTGGAGCGGGAGCGAGGAGAGCGCCCAGAACCTCAACCAGACGCCGCCGCCGCCCATCCGCCAGGTCGTCTGCGATCCGCTTTCGCGCACCGTTCTCGCCATCGACGGCACCACCGCCACCCTGCACCGCTTCGCCGCCGCCAGCGGCAAGCTCATCGATCGCCGGCCGCTGGCCCTGCCGCCCGGAGGCCGCTGGCATTTCGCCGGCTACAGCCCGAAACGCCAGGCCTTGTTCCTGGTGGTGGAAACTTCCGCGCGCAAGGTAGTCCAGGCGGCGAAGATCGCGGCAACAGGCAACACCGACGTCGTGGTGGCGTTGCCCGGGTTCACCGAGGCCGTGGGCGTCACCTACGACGAAGACCGAGACGAGTTGTACATCCCCTATGACAACCATGCCAGCCTGCACGTCGTCGATTTCAAGGCCAACGGGTCGCTCAGCGAGGTCAAGCTGCCCTCCTACGGCAACGATGCCACGGCTCTGGACGGCAAACTGGGAGTGCTGTACATCGCGAGCTGGGCCTGGGGCGAGATCGACCAGGTCGACCTGCAAACCCGGCAACTGCGCCGGCGCTTCCTGCAGCCCGCAATCCTGCCGCACATGTTCAACATGGCCTTCAACGCCAACGACGGCAAGCTGTACCTGCCGCTGGGCGCCACCGCGGTCAACGGCGCGTTCGGGGCCGCCGTCAGCGTATTCGATCCGCAAAGCGGCGCCCTGGATAAAATCCGCACCGGCTGGGCGCCGCAGGAGCTGCTGCGCCAGCCCGGCGCCGATGCCTTCCTGGCCTTTGACAACGAGGACCGCATGGCGCGCATCGCCCCCGACGGGACTTTCGGCACCACGGTTCTGCCCGTGTCCTACCCCCACCAGGCGCTGGCCACGCCGGGCGGCAACGTCTGTCTCGCTTACGGCCCGCACCAGTCGTACTGGCCGGTGGTCTACATCTGGGCGGCGCGCAACGGCATCCTGGGCATTGACGGCCGCAACCTGGGTTTCTATGACCGCCGCATCCCGCGGCTCGCCCAGGCGCTGGCGCAGGCCCCGGACGGGGCATTGTACGCCACGCAGAACAACTGGGGCGACGAAAAGCAGTTTTACATCACCCTCGGGGACGAGGTGCGCAGCCCCAACCTCGGCGACATGCGCGTCGAGCTGGAGGATACCGTCAGCCGCGAGACGGGCCAGCGCCTGCTGGCGTACGACGCGTCCACGGACCGGCTGTTGCTGGCCCGGGTCGGCGAAAAGGACGGGGAACCCGGCATCCTGCAGGTCATCGACGCCAAGACCGGAAAAACCGGCAAGCGCCTGGAGGTCGGCATCACGCCGACGGCGCTGGCCGTGGACGGGGAAAACATCTATATCACGGGCTTCGACAGCGGCGCGCTGACCGTGATCAGCAAAGGCGACTTTTCGCGCCGCGATCTGCCCTGCGGCCGGCAGCCCCTGAAGATCGCCTTGGCCGGCGGCGCCGCCTTCGTCATCAACCACGGCGACAACACCCTCTCTGAGTTCCGCCTTGAGGTTCCCGGAGGAACCTCTGCCATGAAACCGGAATGGCGGCCGCGCACCCCCAATGGGGTCGCGCCCTTCGGGACGCTGACGCACCGCATCCCGTTCCCCGGCCGTCCCGACCAGTCTGTCTGGTGCCAGGGGCGCTTGTGGATCGCGAGTCACAGCGCCGGCGAGCTCCTGCTCTACACCTTCGACCCGGCAACGGCGAAATTCACCATGCGCCATCGGGAAAAATACCCCTTCGGCGAACCCGGCTTTGCCGGGAACAACAGTTCCTTTTTTCTGCGCGGCCAGTATGGGGACGGCATTTATGACCTGTGCCGGATCCGGGCCGGAGCCGGGGCAAGCGTCTGGGTCAGTGATTTTCTCAGCGGCAGGGTTTTTATTTTCGACGCGGAAAAATAAGCCCTGAAAAAAGCGCGGCCGGCCCCGGGCTCAGAGGCCCTCGCCGTCATTCCGGCGCCTGGACAGAAGCCAAACGAGGGAGATGACGGCCGCAATGGCCAGCCAGTGGATGGTGAAGAGCAGCCAGTATTTCGTGGAAAAAGCGCCCAGCCATTCCAGCAGCCCCCAGGCGATGAACAACAGCCCCCAGAACCAGAGTTTGAAGAGGATCAGCCAGCAATTGACCCCCAGCCAATAGGAGGCGAGGCGGTCGGCCAGGAACAGGCAGGCCCCGAAGGTGGAAAGAACGATGCCGATATTGTCCGTACCGGCCAGATTGACCGGGGCGACTGCGATGTACCAGCCGCCGATGACGGCCCAAAGGCCCAAGGCGGCCAGGCTCACAGGGATCACCTGCAATGTGAAGCGAAAACGCATGCGTTCAATACGGGGGGCATGACCCGCCCGCTATCTCTCCTGGCTGCCACGTTAATCCAGACGCCTGGAGAATGCAATCAGGGAAATCCTGACAAGGCCCAGGACGGGGTCGGCGCCTACTTTTTTTCGATATTCAGGTGAAAAAAAGTACGGCCGAAGAACTCATCGTAGAACGAGATGAAATCCTCGTAGGAATAGCCCAGGCCGATCAGGCGCTTGCGGATGAATTTCTGGTGCAGGTTGCGGCTGCGGGTGATGTTGCGCGAGGATACGCGGTAGTGGATCTCGGCCTGCTCGGGTTGGAAAAGCTTCAGTATGGGCCACATGACGTGCACCAGCGATTCGCGCTCGAAAACCCACATGCTGGGGTGGATATAGGCGCAGAATTCGACGAAGTTCTTGTTCTGGCCGATGGCGTTCGGCGTGACGTGCAGCGCGACATAGCCGGTGCCGCCGGTCAGGAAGACACCGGTGTAGCCCGGCGGGTCGAAATCATGGTCGAAAACGAAGGGCGTGTCGGTGGAGAGCAGCACATCGTCGAAGCAATCCTCCAGCAGGTAGAGCGCCTCGTCCTCGCGCACCTTGGGGTCGCACAGGGAATTGACGAACTTCTGGTCGCAGTCGTAGAAGGCGCAGGCCAGGTACTCCTCCTGCTGGGAGTTGACCATCAGCTTCAGCTTGCGGTCGCTGCGCGAGAGCTTGAGCGAGTGCTGGGAATAACGGGTGATGACCTCTTCGCGCAGGTGCTTGACCATCTTGCTCATGTCGCGGCGAACGAGGTGGGCGATGAACATCTTGCCCTCGGGGATGTCGATGGGCGACTGGATGTCGATGACATAGCGCGAGTAGCAGTCCTTGGGGGCCGTGAAGCACTGCTTGCGCAGCGACTCGCGGTCCGAGATCTTCAGGTCCTTGAGCAGCGGCGTCGGGGCGAAATAGATGAAGGATACCAGCTCGGGGTAGTCGCAGGCGTCGAGGAAGGTGCTCAGCACCCTGGGGCTCAGCGAATCGCCGCAGGTGTTGACCTCCATGCTGGCCATCTCGAACGATTTTTTTCCCGAGACCTGCTTCTCCCAGAAGTAACTGGCATGCGATTCCTCGATGGCCAGGGACATTTCCACCTGGCTGATCTGGATATCCCGCTCCTGGATGTAGCGGTCCATCACCTGCACGCGCGGCTGCATGTTGGGCTTGCCGATCAGGTTGGCTCCCGAAGCCTTGATCACCGACCAGATATCATCGTCGCTGAGGGTGACCAGCGAAACGCCCTCGCTGTTGTAGGCGTGGATGATGGTGGCCGTGGGCGCCGGCTCGAACGCTTCAGGGACGGTGAATGCCATGCAAGCCTCCAGGTAGTCCGCCGCTCCGGAACAGGGCCCCAGCGAATGCTGCGGGGTTGCCGCGCGGGAAAGCGATGGCGGCATAAGCCCGGCAAATAGACGATCTATCGCGTGCGGGGTAAATTTTCAATGGAAACTATTCACCTCGGGCTGCAAAGACAGCGCCCGCCGCAGTATAAAGCCAACGACCGTTCTTGTCAATCGGCGAACGCCTTGGCCCACTCTTTTTTGACCACCTCCAGCAGCGGTCCCATGAACAGGCAGAGGCGGATCTCGCGCAGTTGCGAAATCGGGTTGGCGGCGAAGAATTCCTTCACCGCCCGCAGATAGGCCCGGGCGCAGGTCGGCGCCGGCACCATGAAAAGACCGGAACTGACGGCCGGAAAAGACAGCGACTTCCAGCGTCGTTCCTCGGCCAGGTCGAAGGATTCGCGCAGCGCCTGGACGAGTTTCTTCTCCTCGTCGCCCTCCCCCATTTTAGGCCCCACGGCATGGATGACGCCGCGGAAAGGCAGGTCGCCGGCCTTGCTGACCACGGCGCGCCCGGAGCTGATGCGGCCGCGCTGGGAGATGATTTCGCGGCAGTCGGCCAGCATGACGCTGCCCGCTGCCTCGGCAATGGCTGCCGCCACTCCCCCGCCGTGGGCCAGCCCGCCATTGGCGGCGTTGACGATGCATTGCACCGGCTCATAGAGGATGTCGTTGACCACCACGGCGAACGTCTGCCCGCCGACGAATGTTTTTTTCTGGATTACCGTTCCCGCCATTTTCTCTCCGCTTTTTTTCATTGTAACAAAGCTCCAAAATGATTTGCAACCCATCTTCCGATTTCCCTTACCTTTGACGCAGCGGCCGCAATTCTGTAGAATACGATGTCTGCTGCGGATCGCAAATGGAGGCTTAGATGAAACAAACATGCATCGCGATACTATTGCTCGTTTCGGCCTGTCTTTGGGCCCAGAATCCCCCACAGCGCTGGGTCAAGGGCAACACCCATGCCCATACCCGGAATTCCGACGGCAACGAGACGCCGCGGCGGGTGATGCGCTGGTACCTGGATCACGGCTATCACTTCCTGTGCATCACCGACCACGACATGCTCACCGAGACCGCCTTTCTCGACTCCGACAAAAATGACGACTTCATCCTGATTCCCGGCCTGGAGATCACCCGTTCCATGGACAAGCTGCGCCTGCACGTCAATGCCTTGAACCCCAAGCGCCCCGTGGCGACGGCCGCCGTAGGCGGGTCCGCCGTGGAGACCCTGCAGAACTCCATCGACGCCGCCCGTGCCGCCGGCGCCATTCCCCAGATCAACCATCCCAACTGGCGCTGGTCGATCTCCGCCGCGGACATGAAGAACCTGCGCGGCGTGCGCCTGTTCGAGCTGCTGAACGTCAACCGCGATTCCAACAATTTCGCCGCCGGCGGCCAGCCGGGCACGGAGGAGCTGTGGGACGCATTGCTATCCCAGGGCCTCGCCTTCTACGGCGTGGCCAGCGACGACACCCATGACTACCTGGGCGACTTCATTCCCGACATCTCGTATCCCGGCAAGGGCTGGGTCATGGTACGCGTAGCGGAGCTCACTCCCGACGCCGTCTGCGGCGCCCTGGAAAAAGGCGATTTCTACTCCACGACCGGGGTGGAGCTTGCCGACGTGCAGGTCACGGACAAGGAGTACCGCCTGGTCATCACGCCGCTGCGCGACACGGCTTACACAACGCGTTTCATCGGCAAGAACGGTGTCGTCCTCCAGGAGGCATTCGGTTTGAATCCGAGCTATACCTTCAAGGGGAATGAACTCTACGTCCGCGCCCGGGTGTTCTCCTCGGCCGGCGAAATGGCCTTCTGCCAGCCGGTTTTCATCAAAAAATAATCGCGGTCATCCCGCGTTCATTTTTGCGACTGCCGTGCCGACGATCTCCTCCATGGCGCTGAAGTGCCGCTCCATGTCGGCCAGCAGGCGCGAACTGCGCCCGGGCGCGCTGCAGGTTGTGTTCCGGCCTGGCGGTCTTGAAATAGACGTCGCCGGCCAGGTGGTCGGTCAGGAAGCGCAGCCCGACCATGAAGGTGAGCAGCTTGGCCCCGAAGGCGAGGGTCCCGGTTTCTTCGGCGTCGAGGCCGGCGCCCAGGGAAAACAGAAACCCGCGGGCCAATTCGCCAAAAACATCGAGGTTGACGCGGATGCCCGTCGGATCGAGCTCATCTTCCCTGGCGCTCGATGCCGCCGAGCGCACGGCGTCGCCGAAATCGGTCGCGGCGTAGCCGGGCATGACCGTATCCAGGTCGACCGGGCAAAGGCCTTTGCCGTTGCCGGCGAACAGGACGTTGTTGAACTTGGTGTCGTTATGGGTGACGCGCAGCCGCAGGCGTCCCCGCCGTCCCAGCTCAAGGATGAGCTTCATCGCTTCGGCACGTTCGGCGACGAAAGCGATCTCGGCCGTTGCCGCGGCGCTGCGCCCCAGCAGGTCAGCATGCCGGGCCGCGTGGAATTGTTCCAGGCGGAATTCCACGTCGTGGAAGCGGGGAATGATCACGTGCAGGGATGTCGGCGGCAGGTCGGACAACAGGTCGATGAAGCGCCCGAAGACCCTGCCGGCCTCGAATGCCTGGCCGGGCGTTTGCGGCCGTTCGCCGGCATCCAGGTGCTCGATGAAGCGGTAGCAGCGCCAATAGCTCCCCGACTCATCCAGAAGAAAGGGACGGCCGTCGCGGGCCGGGACCACCGTCAGCACCTCACGGTCGGGGTCGCTGCCGGGAATGGCGGTCAGCCGGCGCCGCACGTGCGCGGTGACGCGCGTGATGTTGTCCATGAGCTTCGGCACATCGGGAAATATCCCGGTGTTGATCCGCTGCAGGATGTAGCCGGGATCGGAGCCCAGGTTGCCGCGCAGCCGGTACGTCTCGTGGATGTGACCTGAACCGTAGGGTTCGGCCGCTCCCGCTGCGCTCGTCGGAATAAAAGCGGCGCTGATGGCGCTGAGATTTGCTGGGTTGCCTCGATGACCGGGTTTATTTTTTCCTGACATGGGTTTTCATTATACGGACCCGGTTGAATATTGACAAGCACGATAAAATATGTTATTTTTTTGCCTTAATGGCCCCTTAGCTCAATTGGCAGAGCAATTGACTCTTAATCAATAGGTTGATGGTTCGATTCCATCAGGGGTCATTTGGTTACTTCCCATCCCTTCCTTCATTTCCCATAAGATTCTCCTATTGATAAAACTTGGTTTTGCCAATAATATGGAATTTCCGAATCCATTTTTGGAGGTTCTCATGGCCCTGAACAGAAAATACCGCCGCGGCCTGGCCCTGCTCCCCTTGCTGTTGCTCCTGCTGCCGGCGTTGGCCCCGGCCGGCACCGATCCCGAACTGCGCCTGCGAGGCTTTGAAAAGATCCAGGAAATGAAAAAGAACGGCCCGTACAAGGACATGAAATGGCAGTTCCTGGGGCCGATCAATGTCAGCGGCCGCTGCACCGACGTGGCCGTGGTCGCGCCCAAGGGCAAGAACTACACCATATACGCCGCTACGGCCTCGGCCGGCCTGTGGCGCACCGACAACGAGGGAACCACCTGGGAGCCCGTCTTCGATAATGGGCCGTCCGTAGCCATCGGCGACGTGGCGCTGGCGCCGGCGGATCCGGCCATCGTCTGGATCGGCACCGGCGAGGCCAACATCTTCCGCAGCTCGCAGGCGGGCTGCGGCGTTTACAAGTCGCTCGACAGCGGCAAGACCTGGCAGCACATGGGCCTCGCCGCCACCTTCACCATCCCGCGCATCGTCATCCATCCCAAGAACAGCGACATCGTTTACGTGGCCGCCTCCGGCGCCGAATGGACGCGCAACGCCGAGCGCGGCGTGTACAAGACCGTCGACGGCGGCAAAAGCTGGCAGCGGGTCCTCTTCGTCGACGATGAGACCGGCGCCATCGACCTGGCCATGGACCCGGCAGATCCGGAGATCCTCTATGCCGCCTTCTGGCAGCGCACGCGCCAGAAATGGAACGACCCGCGCAACCACGCCAAGAGCGGCAAAAGCGGCATCTTCCGCAGCCGCGACGGCGGCCGGACCTGGCAGGCGATCAATAACGGGCTGCCGGAGGCCAAATTCCGCGGCCGCATTGGCCTGGATGTCTGCCTCTCCGCTCCCAACGTCCTATACGCCCTGGTGGACAACTACGAGATCTCGCGCCAGCCCACGCCAGAGGAATTGCGCAACCCTTACGGCGTCCCCTCCTGCGGCTTCATCAAGGGCGCCACGGTCTACCGCAGCAACGACCGCGGCGACACCTGGCGCCAGGTCAGCGGCCAGACCCCGGAGATGAAGAGTTTCATGGAAGGCAATTCCGGGACATACGGCTGGGTGTTCGGCCAAATCCGCGTTGATCCCTCCGACCCCGAAACGGTTTATATCCTGGGCGTGCCGCTCAGCGTCTCCAACGACGGCGGCAGGACCTTCCGGCAACTGGACGGCATGCACGTCGACCACCACGGCCTGTGGATCGACCCGGCCAACCCCGATTACCTGGTCAACGCCAATGACGGCGGCATCGCCATTTCCTACGACCGCGGCCGGAACTGGCGCTGTTTTACCGACAACCTGCCCGTCTGCCAGTTCTTTAACGTCAGCCTGGATTCTGCCGCCCCTTTCCACGCCTACGGCTCCATGCAGGACCACGGCAGTTTCCGCGGCAAGGTCGACATCAGCCAGGGCCGCGACCGCATCCCGGCTGTCCCCTTCGAGGAAGCTCCTGGCGGAGAGGGCTCTATTCACGCCATCGACCCCCGTGACGCCAACCGCGTCTACTCCGCCTATTTTTACGGCATGCTCAGCCGCAGTGATCTCGGCCGCCCCGGTCGCGAGGCGACAAAGTGGATCGTGCCGCGCACCTATGCCGATGAGCCCCGTTTGCGCGGCCAGTGGCTGGCCCCCTTCCTGCTCTCGGAACATAACCCCGATATCGTCTACTACGGGGCGCAATACCTGTTCCGCTCGCTGGACCGCGGCGACACCTGGGAACGCATCAGCCCCGACCTGACCGCCAACGACAAGACGCGCCTGGGCGACATTCCCTTCCAGACGCTGTTCACCATCTCCGAGTCGCCCCTGAAACACGGGCTGCTCTATGCCGGGACAGACGACGGCCGCGCCCATGTCAGCCGCGACAACGGCCGCTCCTGGCAGGAGATCACTCCGCCTCTGCCGGAGCGCAGGTGGGTGTCGCGCCTGGCGGCGTCCCGGCACAAGCTGGGCACCGTTTACATGACCCAGAACGGCAAGCGCGACGACGACTTCACCCCCTATGCCTGGCGGTCGGACGATTTCGGCAAGACGTGGCGCAACATCGCCGCCGGCATACCGCTCGGCCCGGTCAACGTGATCCGCGAGGATCCGCGCGCCCCCGGCACCCTCTATCTCGGCAGCGACGGCGCCGTCTTCATCAGCCGCGACGACGGCGCCAGCTGGCAGGTGCTGGGCGGCAACCTGCCCTGGGCCTACGTCCTTGACCTGGCCCTGCAGCCGCGCGAGAACATCATCGTCATCGCCACTCACGGCCGCGGCATGTGGGCCCTGGATGCGGCCCCGCTGGTTCCGGACTCCGAGCGGAACCGGGAGTGAAGCGCGCCCAGGTTGTCGCCGCCAAACGTCGAAGCGCTTCAGCGCCGCCGGCTGGATGCGGAGCGCTCCGCCATATTGTTTTTCGCCGGCGAAACATGTTACTATGAAAGCCGGAGAAAACATGGCCGCTGACCAGGACGACGAAGCCAGGAACGAGATCGCCGCACTGAAGGAACGCTTCCGCGCCGCCAAGGAGGCCGCCGCCTCCCTCGAGGGGCTTGTTGGCGGCCCGGTCCGGCATCACTACCCCGTCGACCTCTGGGCCCTTTCCGACAACGAGCTCGACAACGAGATGGGCAAGCGCCTCGGCTTTCTCAACGAGGACATCGACTGCCGGCCGACCGCGGCCATCACTTCCCACCGCCGCGTCATCGGCCCGCTGATCGTCCTGTGCAAGAAACTGCTGCTCAAGGTGCTGAGCCCCTACACCAATTCGCTGTTCCTGCGCCAGAACCGCTTCAACGAGCAACTGGTGGCCTTTCACCTGGCATCCTTTATCCGTTTCCGCCGTCTCGAAGAAAAACTGAAGCGCAACGAACTGTCTCACGGCGAAACCGGCGACAGCGCGGACGCGCCGCCAGCCCGGCATGAGTAGCGGCGGAACCGCCGGTGGGACGCTCCCGGCCGTCCCCTTGGAGAACGGCCGCATCGCCCGCGCTGCCGTCGCCCGCGCCGCAGAGGAACTGGCTGCCTGCTCGGGCCCCCAGTCCGCCTACAACCTGCTGCTGCGCAGCGAAGTCGTCGCCGGCTGGCGCAAGCCGACCCTGGCCCTGTACGACCACACCCTGCACCTGATCGGCGGCGGGGAAAAATACGGCTGTACCCTGGCCCAGGCCCTGCAGGACGATTTCGACATCACCCTGATCGCCCACCAGCCGGTCACGACCGCGGACCTGATGAAGTGGTACGATCTCGATTTGTCGCGCTGCCGGGTCAGGATCATGCCCATGGAATTCTTCGCCGCCAAAAACCAGTCGTTCATCGATCCGGACCTGGTCTCGGCGCGCTCGGAAAATCCCTTTCTCGCCGTCAGCCGCGAAAGCGGCAACTACGATTTTTTCGTCAACAACAGCATGCTGGAAATGGTCTATCCCCTGGCCGCCATGTCGTTCTTCGTCTGTCATTTTCCCGAGCGCCCGCAAGGTGCCTATTTTTATGTGCAGCACTACCGCCATCTCATCTATAACAGCCTGTACACCAAATCCTGGATCGAAAAGAAATGGCGCCTGTCGCCCCGCCACCATATCTACCCGCCGGTGGACATGGAGCCCGCTGCCGCGGCAACGGCGCCCAAGGAGAAGGTCATCCTGTCGGTGGCCCGCTTCGAGAGCGGCGGCAGCAAGCAGCAACTGGAAATGATCGGCGCTTTCGCGGCACTGTGCTCCGGGCACCCGCAAGCCCTGCGCGACTGGAAACTCGTGTTGTGCGGCGGCAGTACCGAGGCCAACCCCTACCTCGAGCGCATCCGGGCATTCCTGGCTGCGCGGCCGGAACTGCCCGTGGAACTGCGGGTCAACATCCCCCTGGCCGAATTGAAAGCCTGGTACGGCCGCGCCGCGATTTTCTGGCACTTTTGCGGCCTGGGCCAGAGCAACCCCGCCAACGTGGAGCACTTCGGCATGTCGACCGTCGAAGCCATGCAGAACGGCTGCCTGCCGATCGTATTCGACGGCGGCGGCCAGCGCGAGATCGTGGAGGACGGGGTCTCCGGCTACCGCTTCGCCATTCTCGGGGAACTGCGGCAAAAGACGCTGCAGGCGCTCGCCGACCCCGGGCTGCGCCAGCGCATCGGCCTGGCTGCCCGCGCCCGGGGGGCGGATTTCAATCGCTCCGTCTTTAATGCCAGAGTACGCCGGCTTTTCCTCGGGCTGGCCAGGGAATACGCCTCGGGAGAAGCGCTCGAACCGCCAACCGCGCCGCTGAATAGAAAATGACAACAGAAATATCCATCGTTATCCTGACGCGCAATTCGCTCGGCGTGGTCGAGCGGCTCATCGAGGCGATCCGAGCCCAGGAATTCAACCTGCCTTTCGAGCTGCTCTTCATGGAGAACAATTCCAGCGACGGCACGCTGGAGTACCTGCAGGCCATCCGCGACATGCCCGTGCGCATCATCCCGGTCGGCGAAGGCAGGTTCAGCCACAGCGGCACGCGCATGGAAGCGGCCCGGCTCGCGACCGGCAAGGCGGTGGTTTTCTTCACCGACGACGTGGTGCCCATCGGCCGCGATTTTCTGCAAAAATTGACCGCCCCGGTGCTGGACAACCGGGCTGCCGCCGCCTACGGTGTCTGGCAGATCAACCCCGAATGGCACGATCCGGTGGACGCCTTTCTGCACAACGGCTGGCACGAGAGTTTCGACGCCTTCGTCGAGCCCATCCCCGACTACTGCTGGGAGAAGTTTTCCCCCGAGTTGCGGCGGCGGTTGTGCAACTTCGACAACTGCGCCTCATGCATCGACCGCGCCACGCTGCTGCGCCTCGGCTTCCCGCCCGTGGCTTACGGCGAGGACATGCTCTTCGCCCGCCAGTTGATCCGCGGCGGCCTGCGCGTGGCCCAGGCCAAGGAAGCCCGCTTCTACCACTGGCACAAGGTCAAGCCCGGATACATGTTCCGGCGCATGTGCTACGACTCCTATCTCAGCGTGAAGGAATTCAACATCTTCTATGTTTCCCGGCTGCGCGGCGTGCTCAAGGCCATCGTGCTGCGCTCGCTGCAGCGGACGTTCATCGCCTTCTTCAAGATCCGCATGCCGCTGGCCAGGAAGTTTTATTGGAGCTGGTACAACGCCCGCATCCTGAGCGCCGATTTTTTCGGCAAGTTCGCCGGCATATTGACCGCGGAGATGGCGGCCAAGGGGTTTTCGCCGTTGAAGAGAAAATTATTTGCCGCCAAGACGCGCATCGTCGCCGAGATCGAGGAAAGGAGCATCCTGCGCTACTAAAGCGCCGGACTCAGCCGATGCCGTGCTTTTCCTTCAGGTAGACGGCCAGGGCGTCCCGCCAGTGGGCCATGCCGTTCAGAGCGGCTGTTTTGAGATTGGCGTTCTCCAGCACCGAATACTTGGGCCGGGGAACTTTGGCCGGAAACTCGCCGGGCGCCGCCTTGCTCAGCAGGACGGAGCTGCGGCTCAGGCGGAATATCTCGGCGGCGAACTCGTGCCAGGAGCAGGCTCCCTCGGCCGTGACATGGTAGAGCCCGTCGGCAGCCCCGGCCTTCAGCATGAGCAGGAGCTGGCGCGCCACCTCGCGGGTCGACGTGGGCGTGAGCACTTCGTCGTCGACCACGCGCACTTCCTTGCGCTCCCGCGACAGCTTGAGCATCAGGTCGACGAAGTTCAGGCCGCCCTTCTCCAGGCAGGGATTCTGGCCGTACAGACCGGATACCCTCAGCACGTAGTGTTTTTCGGCGAGGGAGCGCACGAAGAGCTCGCCGGCCAGCTTGCTGTTGCCATAGGCGTTGAGGGGCAACGGGCAGTCGCTTTCCAGGTAGGGCGCCAGCTTGGCGCCGTCGAACACGTAATCGGTGCTGATGTGGACCAGCCGGGCGTTCAGGGCGTTGGCCGCCAGGGCCAGGCGCCGGGCGCCGAGGGCGTTCACCGCGAACGCCCGCGCCGGGTCGGCCTCGCACTTCTCCACCTGGTGCATGGCGGCGGTGTTGACGACGACATCGGCGCCGCTGTTCGCCAGCGCGCGCTGCACCTGGGAGTCGTCGCTGATGTCGGCCTGGGCGATGGTCAGGGGCACGACCTCGTGGCCTTCGGCGCGGCAGCCCGAGACGATGTCCGAACCCAGCTGGCCGTCGGCCCCGATCACGATGATCTTCATGAGCATGGCCTCCCGGCGCTCAACTCTTTTTTTCCAGGGCCTTGAACACCTGGATATTGTAGTAGGCGGGGTTTTCGAAGTCCTTGAACTTGGGCAGGTTTTCCACCAGGTCCTTGATGATGGACTCCACGTCGTGCTTGGGATGGAAGCTGAGCACCCGGCGCGCCTTGTCGATGCTGACCTTGTAGTTGCGGAAATCCTCGACATGGTTGATCTTCAATTGCACGTCGGCCTTGAGATGGGCCTTGATCCCCGACTTGACCAGGTCGCCCAGCTCGCCCACGGTGTAGTTGCCCGAGGCGACGTTGAAGATGCCGGAGATGCCTTCGTTGGCCTCGATGGCGCGGATATAGGCGCTGGCCGCGTCCTGGATGCTGAGGATCGGCCGCCAGATGGCCGGGTTGTTCACGGTGACCACCTTGTCGGCCACGGCGGACTTGAACATGGTATTGACCACCAGGTCGAGGCGCATGCGCGGGCTGTAGCCGCTGACCGTCCCCTGGCGGAAGGCGATCACCGAGAAGTTGTTGTCCTGCATCTGCATGACCGCCTGTTCGCCCTGCAGCTTGGAGATGCCGTAGGGGTAGTTGGAGACGGCGGGCTGCGTCTCGTCGTACAGCTCGTTGACCGTGTAGCCGTACACCGAGCAGGAGCCGGCGTAGATGAAGCGCCGGACGCCGGCGCCCTTGGCCACGTAGCCCAGGAAGGCGGGAGCGGCGGCATTGTAGATGAAGTTCTTGCTGGGGGAAAACTCGGCCATGGGGTCGTTGGAGAGGCCGCCCAGGAAGATCACCTGGTCGTAGCCGCGCACGTCGGCCGGCTGCAGGTCGAAGATGTCCTTCTGCACGATGCGCACGTCCTTGGGCAGGTGATTGCCGAACCAGAACAGGTCGATGACGCTGACCTCGTACCCGCGCTCGAGCAGCTTGGGGATGAGGACCGAGCCGATGTAGCCGGCGCCGCCGGCGATGAGAATCTTCATGCGGGGTCTCCTTTCAGGGTTGGTAGATGAAATTGTCGGATTCCGGGCTGGCCAGCCACTGCGCCAGCGTGCGGGCCCGGCCGTCCTTCTCGGAAAGCACGGGGTCCTGCAGCGGCCAGTCGATGGCCAGGGCGGGGTCGTTCCAGAGGATGCCCGATTCGGCTTTGTTGCTGTACAGGCCGGTGCACTTGTACTGGATCTCGGCCACGTCGGAGAGGACGCAAAAGCCGCGGGCGAAACCCGCCGGAGCGTAGACTTGCTTCTTGTTGGCCGCGCTGGCTTCGATGCCGAACCACTGGCCCAGCGTGGGCGATCCCTTGCGGATGTCGACGGCCACGAGAAAGGCGCTGCCCAGCGTAACGCGCATCAGCTTGCCCATGGGTGGCTGCCACTGGAAGTGCAGGCCGCGCAACACCCCCTTCTGCGAGCGGGAATGGTTGTCCTGGACGAAATCGACCGGCAGCCCCAGAGCCTGAAACTGGTCGGCGCGAAACACTTCCGTAAAAAAACCCCTTTCGTCCTCGAATACTTCCGGCTCCAGTACCACCAGGCCGTTGAGGTGCCTGGACGCTATCTTGATCTGCATCGCCTGCTCCTTGGCGGGAAATTTAAGATTTCAGTTTATACAAATCGCCGGCAAAGTCAAGCCTGGGCCCCTCGCAGCGCCCGGCCGCGTGTCCTCCAGGGGTCGCGGCCCCGATCACATCTTCTTTAATATTTTAATGCACTCGTTGCGGATCGATTTCAGCGGTTTTTCCACAATCGATTCCAGGGCCTTGATGCGCAGGTTCCGCTCCAGTTCCCGGGCGACCTGGTCGTCGGGGATATCGCGCAGGTAGCTGCCCAGTATCGGGTCGAACGAGGGGAACAGGCTGCGCTGGACCTCCAGTTCCTCGAGGAACATCCTGGGATTGAAGGCGATCAGGCTGCCGAGGATCTTGTTCAGGGCGACCTCGAACGCACCGTAGGAAATGGTGTAAAGCCGGAAGCCCAGCTTGACAGCTAAGGGATTGCCGGAATACATCTCGCCCTCGAGCACTCCCAGGTGATCGTTAATGGAATTGATCACCAGGAAACCGTCCTTGATGTCCATGATCTTTTCGCTGCCCGGCAGCAGGTTCAGCATTTTTTGGGCGCCTTCCTCGCTGGGCGCAAGGTAGTAGGCGTTCCAGGCTTCTTCCAGTCCCTTCCAGTCCATGGCCGGCGCGGTCTGCGCAAATCCCGCTGCCGCCGTCAGCACCAGACATCCGAATGCGCCAATCAGTGTCAGTCGTCGCTTCATGCCAGCCCTCCATTCCTGTTTTTTACATTTGGATTATAAACAAAAATAAAATAAATTTATACAATTTCAACCGCACGGTGATTTTTTTAATTATTTTCTTTATGACCGCAAAACCGGGATGGATAAAGAAAGTGTTGGTTTTAGTGTGATTAAAGACCCTGAAAGCCTTGCCTTTTCTTCACGTTTGCCTTTTGCCTTCCGTACACCGTCAACCGTGTCCCGTAAACCAAGATTTGTCGGATCTACTCGTACTTGACCGCGTCCACGACCGAGACGGACGCCGCCTTGCGCGAAGGGATCAGGGTGGCGCCGAAGCTGATCAGCAGGCTCACGACGATCACCGCCCCCAGGTCGAGCAGGCCGATACGGAAGGGAACGAAGCTGACCTGGTAGATCTCAGCCGGCACCTTGATCAGCTCGTAGCGATTGGCCAGCAGGCAGAAGCCCAACCCCAGGAAGACGCCCAGGGCCGTGCCCAGCACGCCGATCACGACCCCCTGCAGGAAGAAGATGCGGCGGATCTGGGCGGCGGTCGCGCCATAGGAAAGGAGGATGCCGATGTCCTTGATCTTCTGCATGACCAGCAGGATCAGTCCGGCCACGATGTTCAGCGAGGCGACGACGATGATCAGTGCCAGGGTGAAGAACAGCACGGTCTTCTCCAGCTTCAACGCCGAATACAGGGACTGGTTCAGCTCTTTCCAGGTGGTTACGGCGTAGCGCGCCCCCAGGTGCCGGCGCATGGCGTCGGCCACCTTCTCGGCGCTGAAGATGTCGTGCAGGTTGGCCTGCAGGTAGCTGACCTTGTCCTTCAGGCCGAACAGCTTCTGGGCGGCGGCCAGGCCGGTAATCGCCGTGCCGCTGTCGAACTCGTAGAGCCCGGAGCGAAAGATGCCCGAGATATGGAATTTGCGGAAGCGCGGCATGATGCCCATGGGCGACAGCGCGGTCTGCGGGGTGACGACCAGGCAGTTGTCGCCGGCGAAAAGGCCCAGCTTCATGGCCAGCTCCCGGCCCAGCAGCAACTCGTGGTCGTTGGCCGGCAGCCGGCCGAAATCAAGCCGGCTCAGCCAGGGCTCCAGTTGTTGCCGCCCCAGGTCCAGGCCGCGAAACACGGCCCCGGCGACATCGCGGCCGGTCCCCTTGACCAGCACGGTGCCATAGACCACCGGCAGCAGCGCTTTCACTTCCGGGAATTTTTTTTCCAGGCCGCGGTTCACCTCACGAAAGCCGGCGAAGCCTTCGTTGAAGCGGTCGGTGATCATCAGGTGCGCCGAGGAGCTCAGGATGCGGTCGCGGATATCGTTCTGGAAGCCGTTGATCAGGGAGAGGGCGATGATCAGCGCGGCCACGCCGATGGCGATGCCCAGGATGGAGACCAGGGAGATGATGGAGATGAACGAGTTCTTCCGGCCCTTGGTCAGGTAGCGCCGGGCAATGAACCAGGCGAACTTCATTCCCGCGGCCGCAACTGCGGAAAGAGGATGACCTCCTTGATGGAAGAGGCGCCGGTAAACAGCATGACCAGGCGGTCGATGCCGATGCCCTCCCCCGCCGCCGGAGCCATGCCGTACTCCAGCGCCTGCAGGAAGCCGTTGTCGATGAGCTGGGCCTCGTCGTCGCCCTGCTCGCGGTCGCGCACCTGCGCTTCGAACCGCCGGCGCTGCTCCAGGGGATCGTTCAGCTCCGAAAAGCCGTTGGCGATCTCCATGCCGGCGATGAACAGCTCGAAGCGCTCGGTCTCCCGGGCATCCAGGCGCGACGCCTTGGATAGCGGCGAGATCGCCTTGGGATAATAGGTGACGAAGGTGGGCTCGACCAGGGACTCCTCGACGTAGCGGTCGAACAGCAGCTCCAGCATCTTGCCATACGTCGGCGGGGTCGGCTCGGCCGGGAAATGCCGGCCGATATGCTCCCTGACCGCGGCCTCGTCCCAAAGCTGCTCGACCGCCAGACCGGATTTGCCGGCGATGGCTTCCATGAACTTGATTCTCTTGAACGGCGCCGCCAGGGGGATCTGCTGGTCCTGCCAATGGAGCATGTTGTCGCTGAGCAGCTCGCCTCCCAGCTGCATCAGCAGCTGCTCGCTCAGGTCCATGTAATCGTTGAAGTCGCGATAGAGTTCGTAGAACTCGACCATGGTGAACTCGGGGTTGTGCATCAGCGAGATGCCCTCGTTGCGGAAATTGCGGTTGATCTCGAAGACTTTCTCCATGCCCCCGACCAGCAGCCGCTTCAGGTACAGCTCCGGGGCGACGCGCAGGTAGAGGTCGATGTCCAGGGCGTTGTGGTGGGTGACAAAGGGCCGCGCCGACGCGCCGCCGGGGATGGAGTGCATCATCGGCGTCTCGACTTCGATGTAGCCGCGGTCGAGAAAAAAGCGGCGCAGCGACTGGATGAGCCGCGAGCGCTTGCGGAAGATGTCCTTGGCCTCGGCATTGACGATCAGGTCCAGGTAGCGCTGGCGGAAACGCAGTTCCTTGTCCTGCAGGCCGTGCCATTTTTCCGGCAGCGGGTGGAACGACTTGGCCAGGAAGGTCAGTTCCGCGACCTGCACGGACAGCTCGCCGGTGCGCGTCTTGAACATGGTCCCCGCCACGCCGATGATGTCGCCGATATCGAGCAGGTCGTTGACGGCGAAATCACGCTCGCTGACGTGGTCCTTGCGGACGTATACCTGCAGCCGCTCCTCGCCGTCGAACAGGTGCATGAACACGCTCTTGCCCATGCTGCGGATGGCTAGGATGCGGCCGGCGCAAGCCACCGTGACATTTTCCCCCTTGAGATCCTCGGCATCCCGTTCCTTGTAGGCGGCGATCAGCGCCGAGAAGCTGTGCGTGCTCTCGAAGCGGTAGGGATAGGGTGTGACCCCGAGCTCGGAGAGTTTTTTCAGTTTTTCCAGGCGGACGGAGAACTGTTCTTCCATGCGGCTACCTCATTCATCCAGGATTTTCTTGTTTTTTCTGACCACGACGCCGGCAAAGCGCTCGATGCGCTCGAGGGGGACCCCCAGGTTGGTGACCAGGTAGCGCGAGGAAAAATCCTGGTATTGCGGATCGTAAAAAACGCGGCGCTCGCCGGGCAGAAAAATTTCCAGCCAGCGGTGCGGCACCGGGTCGACCCGGCCCTCCTGCTCGCGCAGGAAGAAGCCGTTGACGGGCCGGCTGGCGATGCCGACGCAGGCCAGCAGCGACTGGGCGACATTGGCGAAGCCGATGCAATGCCCGCGCTTCTGGGCGAGCACCGCCGCCGCTTCCTGCGGCAGCTCGGCCTCGGTGTACTCGATGCGGTTGTTTAAAAAAGTGGAGATATGGCGCAGGTAGTCGGCCAGCGAGAGCGCCTGCTGGCGCACCTCGTCGAAAGCGAGGCGGACTTCCGGCCCCTGGGCGGCCAGGTAGTTCTCGTCGGTCCCGACGCGGTGGTTCAGGTTGCGCAGGCTGAGGCTGCGGCTCTTGATCTTCACGTTCAAGCCGCCGGACACCGCCGCCACCTCCTGCTTGAAGTTGGTGTTGCTGAAATTGCTGAAGACCTCCGGGGCGCGGCAGGCGACGAATACCTCCAGGCTGCTCTCCTGGCTCAGGGAAGCCCAGGCAAAGAAAAAGAGCAGCAGGGCTTTCACGGAATCACTTTGTCCAGGATGGCGTTGATCAGCTTGTAGGATTCGGCATCGGAGTATTTTTTGGCGATGCGCAGGACGTCGTCGATGATGATCGGTTTCTCCGAATTGAAGCTGGCTTCGGCGATGCCCATGCGCAGCAGGTTGCGGTCGATGAGCGCCAGGCGGTTCAGCTTCCAGCCGATCAGGTTCGCCGAGATGGAGGCGTCGATCTCCTTTTTCCCGTCCATGACGGTGTGCACCAGGCGGCGGATGAACTCCTCTTCGTCGGGATTGGGGCCGCGAAATGAGCTGAAATACTCGTCGATGACCGGACCGGCCTGGGCGGCTTCGCTTTTCAGGGCGTCAAGCTCGTAGAGGATCTTTAAAGCGATCTCGCGGCTGTACTTGATGCGGAACATCAGATCTTGGCATCGGCAAAGAGGTTGAGCAGCTCGATGGCCGACTGGGCGGCCTGGAAGCCCTTGTTGCCCATCTTGTTTCCGGCCCTTTCGATCGCCTGATCGGTGTTGTCGGCGGTGATGACGCCGTAGGTGACCGGCTGGGCGAATTCAAGGTTCAGCTGGGCGATGCCCTTGCTCACTTCCGAAGCGATGAAGTCGAAATGGGGGGTCTCGCCGCGAATGATCGCGGCCAGGCAGATCACGGCATGGTACTTTTTGCCCAGCAACAGGCGCTTGACCACCAGCGGGATCTCGAAGGCGCCGGGAACGCGCACGATGTCGATCTCCTCTTCCTTGGCGCCGCTGCGCATCAGGGCGTCCTTGGCCCCGTCCAGGAGCTTTTCGGTGATGAAATTGTTGAAGCGCGATACGACGATCGCCACCTTGAAACCCTTGGAAATCAACTGCCCCTTGAATTCTTTCATTTTCTTCTCCATGGGCCATAACCTACCCTAAAACAGCCCTCGTGTCAAGCCGGAACAGGGCGCGGCGATGGCGGCGGCGAGGGCGATCCGATTTGACAAAAGCGGCGCGGATGGCCGATAATAGGGACATGGTAAAGATCCTGCTCGTCGAAGACAACGCCTCCATGCGCGAGATGCTCGGCAGCATCATCGCCGAGAAGGGATACGGGGTCGATGCCGCCGCCGACGTCGCTTCGGGCCTGGCCCTGCTGAAAAAGAACGACTACGCCATGATCGTCTCCGACCTGCAGCTCCCCGACATGGACGGGCTGAGTTTCCTGAAAAGGGTCCGCGACCTGCAGCTGCCCTTCATCATCCTGACCGCCTACGGTTCGATCGAGAAGGCGGTGGAAGCCATCAAGGAAGGCGCCTACGACTTCATCGCCAAGCCGGTGGACCCCGACTACCTGCTGCTGATGATCGACAAGGCGCTGGCGGCAACCCACATCGCCCGCGAGAACCTGGTGCTGCGCGAGGTGCTGCAGTCCCAGATGGGGCGCACCGTCATCATCGGCAGCAGCCGCGAGCTCCTGCACGAGGCCGAGAAGGTGCGCCAGGTGGCCCAGACCCCGGCCACCGTGCTGCTGCGCGGCGAGAGCGGCACCGGCAAGGAGCTGTTCGCCCGCGCCATCCACGCCCTGAGCCCGCGGCGCGACCGCCCTTTCATCACCATCAACTCGGCCTCCATTCCCGACAACCTGCTGGAGAACGAGCTCTTCGGCCACGAGAAGGGCTCCTATACCGGGGCGCACATGCGCCAGGTGGGCAAGCTGGAGCTGGCCCAGGGCGGCACCTTCTTTTTCGACGAGATCGGCGATTTCCCGCTGCACCTGCAGGGCAAGATCCTGCGGGTGCTGGAGGAGAAAACCATCACGCGCCTGGGCAGCGGCAAGGCCATCGCACTGGACATCCGTTTCGTTTTCGCCACCAACCAGGACCTGGAGAAGGCTGCCGCCGAGAAGCGCTTCCGCCAGGACCTTTATTTCCGCATCACCAGCTTTCCCATCGAGCTGCCGCCGCTGCGCGACCGCAGCGACGACATCCTGCTCCTGGGCGATCACTTCGTGCGCAAGCTCTCGCTGGAGATCCGCAAGCGCGAGTTCAGCCTGGCGGAGCCGGCCCGCGAAAAACTCCTGGCGTACGGCTGGCCGGGAAACGTCCGCGAGCTGCAGAACACCATCGAGCGGGCGGTGATCATCGGCGCCGGCCCCGTCATCCACCCCGAAGAGATCATCCTGCCGGGGCGCGCCTTCGCCGTGCCGGACGTCATGAGCCTCAACGGCAACCTGAAGGCCGTCGCCGCCCGGGCGCAGAAACTGGCCGAGAAGCTGAAGATATCCGAAGTCCTGGCCGAAACAGGCTTCAACCGCGTGCGCGCGGCCGCCATCCTGGAGGTCAGTTACAAGACCCTGCTGGACAAGATGAAGGAATATGGCCTGGCTCCGAAAGAGTAAGCTTTTTCTGGTGAGCAAACTGTCCTGGCTGCTGATCGAGGGCGTCGTGCTCTGCAGCCGGGTCTCCGTCGAAGGCCGGGACGCCGTTCTGGCCCTGAAGCGGGACAACGTGCCGCTCATCTATCATTTTCTGGCACCGCCATATTCTCTTCGTCATCCACCAGTTCCGCCACTGCGGCGCCAGGCCGCTCATCTCCCTGTCCAGCGACGGCGAACTGGTGTCGGCCGTTGCCCGTGAGTTTGGCATGTTTCCCGTGCGTGGCTCCTCCTCAAAAGGCGGAGCGCGCGCTTTCCTGGAGCTGGTGCGCAGCGTGAGGGAGGAAAAGTCCCAGGTGCTGATCACCGCCGACGGCCCCAAGGGCCCGGCGCGCCGCGTCAAGGAAGGGACGGTGCAGCTGGCGGCCAAAACAGGGGCCTGGGTTGTTCCCGTCTCCTGGGCCGCGACCCGCGTCAAGGTCATGGAGAAGAGCTGGGACCGTTTCCTGGTCCCCCTGCCTTTCGGCCGCATCCGCTTCGCTTACGGCCAGCCCCTGCGCGTCGAACCCGGCCTCGATCCGGCCGCGATAGAGCGAACCCTGGACGACCTCTCCGCCAGGCTGGATCTCCTGCAGCAGGAA
This sequence comes from Candidatus Aminicenantota bacterium, assembly GCA_963732485.1. Classification (GTDB taxonomy): domain Bacteria; phylum Acidobacteriota; class Aminicenantia; order UBA2199; family UBA2199; genus UBA2199. The sequence goes on along the minus strand of CAVSZS010000006.1, from coordinate 73,666 downwards.
ATCGAGTTCCCCGGCCGAGCGCTGTAAGTGCCGGCGCTTTTTTGCTATGATGGGCATTGAGAGGAGCCACCATGAAAAAGATCAGGAAGCTGGGCATCTTGACCGGGGGCGGTGATTGCCCCGGCTTGAACGCCGTCATCCGCGCCGTGGTCCATACCGCCTGCCGCGACTACGGGCTGGAAGTCTGCGGCATCATCGACGGCTACGCCGGGCTGATCCACAAGGATGTCCGCCCTCTGGAGCTGGCGGACGTTTCGGGCATCCTACCCCGCGGCGGCACCATCCTGGGCACGTCCAACCGCGACAACCCGTTCCACTACGCCGATGAGGCTCCCGGCGGCAACAAGGAACATCGCGACGTTTCGGCCCAGGCGCTGAAGACCATCGAGTACAACGAGATCGACGTGCTGATCGCCGTCGGCGGCGACGGCACCCAGAGCATCGCCAACCGCTTCTACGAGACGCACGGCCTGCCCGTCATCGGCGTGCCCAAGACCATCGACAACGACCTGAACGGCACCGACGTCACCTTCGGTTTCGACACGGCGCTGAACATCGCCACCACGGCCATCGACAAGCTGCATTCGACGGCCGAGGCCCACCACCGCGTCATGGTCATCGAAGTGATGGGGCGCTACGCCGGCTGGATCGCTCTCGAGTCGGGCCTCGCCGGCGGTGGCGACGTCATCCTCATCCCCGAGCTCCCCTATCATATCGACATGGTCTGCGCCCACATCCGCGACCGCGCCGCCAACGGCAAGCGTTTCTCCCTGGTGGTGGTCGCCGAAGGAGCCAAACCCGAGGGCGGCGAAATGGTCGTTGCCCGCCAGGTCAACGACGCCAGCGACCCGATCCGCCTGGGCGGCATCGCCGCCAAGGTCGCCAACCAGGTCGAGGACATGACCGGCATCGAGAGCCGCTTCACCATCCTGGGCCATGTGCAGCGCGGCGGCAGCCCCACTCCCTATGACCGCATACTGGCCAGCCGCTTCGGCTACCACGCCGTCGCGGCCGCCGTCAACCGCAAATTCGGCCATATGGTGGGGTTGCGCGGCAACGAGATCAAGACCACGCCGATCAAAGACGCCATCGCCGTGCCGCGCCGGGTCAAGGCCGAAGACGACATGGTGCGCACCGCCAGGGCCGTCGGCACCTGCTTCGGGGCCTAGATGGCGCAGCTGATCGTATTCGAGGGCATCGACGGTTCGGGCAAGACCTCGCTTTCCAAGCTATTCCACGCCCGTTTGCTGGCCGTTGGCACGCCGGCGCTCTGGCTGCGCGAACCCAGCGACTCGCCGCTGGGATTGAAGATCCGCCGCCTGGCCCAGGACAAGGACGCCATCGCGATCCACGAGGAACTGGATCTTTTCATCGCCGACAGGCGCTGGGACGTGGAGACCAACATCATGCCGGCGCTGCGCTCGGGGACGACCGTGGTCATGGACCGCTATTATTATTCCAACGCCTGCTACCAGGGGGCGCGCGGCCTGGACGTGGAGAGCATCCTCCGCGCCAACCGCGGCTTCGCCCCCGAACCCGGCATCGTCTTCATCATCGACGTCGAGGTCGAGCGGGCGCTGGCGCGCATCAACCAGGCGCGGGCCGGCGTGGCCAAATTGTTCGAAAAAAAGGATTTCCTGGAAAAAGTCCGCGCCAACTACCTGGCCCTGCGCGGGGCCAACCTCGCGCTCATCGACGGCAATCCCCCCCTGGATGCGGTAATGGCCGACGTGCTGCGGCGTTACGGCGGGTTGCACGGGACATGGTCCCCGCCGCTGGCATGAAAACCGCGTCACCCAGTATCCGGCGAAAAAAAGCCCGGCTCCGCGAAATTTTACGGCGCCAGGGCAGCATCCTGGTGGCCTTTTCCGGGGGCAAGGATTCGTTCTTCCTGCTGCGCGAGGCCGTCGCGGCGCTGGGGAAAGAGAACGTCGCCCCTTTTTTCGTGGCCACTCCTTTCAACCATGAGGCGGCGCGCGCCCGCGTGGACTATTTTCGCGACCAGGTCCCGGTCGCGATCCGCGAGCTGCACCTTGACCTCCTTGACGGTCCGCGCCTGCGCCGCAATCCGCGCCAACGCTGTTTCGTCTGCAAGCAGCGCATGTTTCTCGCCCTGAAAAAAGAAGCCGCCCGGCTTGGCATCGTTGTTGTGGCCGATGGTTCGACCGCCTCCGACCGGTCCGGTTACCGCCCCGGCCGCCTGGCTCTGAAGAAGCTGGGCATCGCCTCGCCGCTGCTCGAAGCCGGGTTCACGGCAACCGAGATTGCCGCCGATCTGGCCCGCTCGGGCATCGGGAAATTCTTTCTGTCGCCATCGACCTGCCTGGCGACCCGCTTCCCTTATGGTCATCGCCTCGATGCCGGCGAGATGCTCCTGATCGGTCAGGTAGAGCACTTCCTGGCTTCCAAAGGCATCTATCCGCTGCGGGTGCGCTACATCCCGGACGGTGTGCGCATCGAAACCGGCCCGGTTCTTTTCAGGAAGGTGCTGGCCCTCAAGGACGACCTGCTGGACTTCTGCCGAGCGCGGGGTTTCCTGTTCGTCACCCTGGATTTGGGCGGGATCAAGAGCGGGCCCTGGGACGGGCTCCCTCCTCAGGCAAGGCAAAAGGCAAAAGTAAAAAGGCAAAAGTAAGAAAAGAACCATCCTGCTCGGTTTACGGTTGACGGTGGACGGTAGACGGCGAGAAAAAGGCAAATGAGTTTTTTCCCACTCACTCTTCCCTCTCTCTTCCCTCAATCTTCCCTTTCTCTTCCCTGGTCTTTAAAAAGCATTGACAGAGTAACGATTTTTGTGTATGATAACCACGATTCTGGAGGAATTCAATGGCAAATCATGATTCGGCAACGAAGAAGCATCGTCAGGACGAAAAGAAGAGAATGGTCAACCGCATCAACCGTTCCAAGATGAAAAATAAAATCAAGGCCCTGAAAAAGAAGGTCAGCGTAGGCGAGCGCGACGAAGCCGTCAAGCTGCTGCCGGGAGCCATCTCCATCATCGACATGACCGTACGCAAGGGCACGATCCACAAGAACACCGGCTCACGCTACAAATCCAGACTGCTCGGGCTGATCAACAAAACCGAAAAATAGTACCCGCGGATGGCCCTGCCCCGCGGCTACATTTCCCACAGTCAGATTCGCGCCTACCGCGAATGTCCGAAAAAATACGAGTACGCTTACGTTGAAGACATACTACCGCCCATTACCGACAAGGTTTTCCTGGGCGAGGTCTTTCACGCCGCCATCGAGCACTATTTCAAGGGACGCATCGGCGGCGCCCCGCTCGGCGACGAAGCCGTGGAGGCATTTTTTTGCCAGGCGTTCGACGCGGCGGCCCCCGGACGCGAGATCTCCTGGAAGGCGTCGCGGCTCGAAACCCGGGACAGAGGTCTGGCTTTCCTGCGCTGTTTCCTGCAACACGTCGCCCCGGGCGCGCGGCCGCTGATGGTGGAAAAGGAACTGTCCGCGGTGCTCCCGGGCAGCGGCGTGCTGCTGAAAGGCGTCCTGGACCTGGTCGAGGAGGATTATTGCATTACCGACTTCAAGACCACGACCGGCAGGTGGAGCGCCAGCCGGGTGCGCAATTCCCCGCAGATGATCATCTACATGTACCTCTTCGAGCGCAGCTTCGGCCCGGTGCCGGCCCGCATGAAATACGAGATTTTCTACGGTAAAAATGCGGGAAATGTCCGCCGGCAGACGCTGCCCGTGGTGGCCGCCGCGGCTGCCGTCGAGGACCTGCTGGCCATGATCGGCCTGGTCGTGGAAAAGATCGTTGCCGGCGAATTCCCCCTGCGGATCACCTCTTTTTGCCGTTATTGCGAATTCCGCCGCTGGTGCCGTGAACAGTTTCCGGGCTGAACGTCGTTAAATCCCGATTGACATTTTCCGGTTTTCAGGACATATCTTTAGCAGTTGAGCGTATCGAGGGAGTGAGCGTATGGAAAAGAGGCGCGACGACCGGCTGAAGAAAAAACTGCCGGTCCGGTTCTATTTTGAAGGCCACGGATTTCTTTCCTTTACCGGCGACCTTTCACGCCGGGGCATCTTCATTCAGACGCCCCACCCCTGCCCCGCCGGCCGCGGGATCAACATCGAGATCGAAGGCCGCGGCGAAAAGGTCAACCTGGCCGGGTTCATCATCTGGAGCAAGGACGACCTGGGGCAGCCCTGGATGCTTTTTCCCGGCGGCATGGGCGTGCAATTGCTGGATTACCAGAAGGACGGCTACCAGGCCCTGCTCGAGGAATAAGCGAGTGAGCAGGATAGTGGTAGTGATAGTGTACGCAAGAAAATAATGGATTCTAAGTGTCAGTGACAGTGCAGTGTCAGCAAGATAAAAGAAAGTGTTAGTGTTGATAGTGTAGTGATAGATGAATATGGACTAAGTGTTAGTGTTGAGTTCATGTAAGAAATCTACGTTTTTGAAAAATATCAGTTGAGTCTTACCACTATCACTAACACTAACACTTGCTTTTTTCCTCGAGCTCCTCAAGGAAATCCACCGCCCGCCGCAGGTGCGGAATGACGATCGATCCGCCCACGACCAGGGCGATTTGGAATGTCTCGAAAAGTTCCGCGCTGCTCGCGCCCCGCTCCTTGCACTGGATCAGGTGATAGGAGACGCAATCGTCGCAGCGCAGGACCAGCGAGGCCGCCAGCCCGAGCAGCTCCTTGGTTTTGGCATCGATGGCGCCGGGATGATAGGACTGCTCGTCCAGCGCGAAAAAACGCTTGATCCCCAGGTTGCCCTTTTGCAGGATCTTGTCGTTCAGCTCCTGGCGGAAGCGGGTGAATTCAGCGAATTTGCCCAAGCTGCTACTCCCCTTTCCCGTCCATGATCTTCACCTTGAACACGTGGGTGCGGGCCGGCGCCGCCTCTTTCTCCCAGGGCCGCACGTATTTCATGGCGATCTCCGCCTCGCCGGCGGCCAGGGCGCGGAAATTCCAGAAAACGGTTTCGCGACCGCCCAGCAGCCCGCTTTTCGGTTCCTCCACCTTTTCCGCGCTGAATTTAAGCAGCTGCGGATCGGGCTCCGTGGCCAGCACCCAGCCGTAGCCGGTGCCGGGGCTTGATTGGAAGCAGATGGCGAACGGCTTGCCGGCTGCAACCTCGATGCGGCTCTCGTCTTTTTCCGACATCGTGAACACGGGCATCTCGTCCTCCCCTTGGTCCAAGGCGGGAACCGCAAGGACGCCGGCTGCCGCCAATACGACGCAAACGATCGATATAAGCGTTATTTTCATATTATCCTCACCCGCTCAATGATACGCACGGAGGAGTATAAAATCAAGTGGTAGTGATAGTGATAGTGGTAGTGGTAGTAACCGCACTACGTAATTCGTGATTCGTGATTCGTGATTAGAAAGAGAGAGGCCTACGTTATCTACGTTATGCGTGAACGAGCTTCCAGGGCTCCGTTATGCGTGATGAGAAAGAGAAAGCCACTTTCTTTTTCTTTCGCGTTACGCGTTACGCGTTACGCGTCACGTAGTGCCTGCTCTCTTTGTTTTGGTCATTTGGTCATTGGTGCTTGGAGCTTGGTGCTTTATTCTTACCGTTTACCGTCTACCGTGTACCGGGAACCGAGTCTTTTGAAATCTCCTCAAGCCAGGCGACCGCTTCCATGGCGATGCCGGCGGGAGGCCATACGTGGCGGCCGGGAAATACCTTCAGCGCGCAGGGGCTGCCCAGCCGCAGGAGTTCCCTTTCAAGTTCTTTCATCTCCTGCAGGTTGAAATCGCCAAAGCCCGCCGTCCCGAACCAGGGAATTCCGGCCAGGTCCGCGGGAGCGAGCCACTCGGGGAGGCCGGCGCCGCAGCCGATCACTCCGGCCGGCCGCATGTTCAGGATGCGGGACAGGCCGCAGGCCACGCGCGCGCCGCCGGAGAAACCGGCGGCGTAGACCCGGGAGTCATCGATGCGCAAGCGGGCATGCGTATCGTCCCAGACGGCGCAAGCCGCCTCGTAGATATCCTTCCAGGGGCCGTTGCGCGAATTGTTCGATGCCGCCAGTATCCAGCCGTATTTTTCGGCCGCCTCCCTGAACAGGGCAACGGGAACGGCGCCGCGACCGCCGGGGTCGAAGCAGTAGAGGACAGGCCAGCGCCGTGCCGTCGTGTAGCGCGCCGGCAGGTAGAGGACGTAACTCTGCGCGGAATCCTGCAGGGAAACGACGGGAGCGATCACCTGCCCGAGGGGAAACTGTTCGTCGGCCGTCAGCAACCGCGTTGCCAGCAGGATCGCCAGCGTCAGGCAAAGCGCGCGCATGGCCCGGACCTTCCCGGGATTACCTGACCACGTAGACCCAGCCGTGCCTGTCCTCGAGTTCTCCATACTGGATGCCGACAAGGGTGTCGAAGATTTTTTTCGCCCAGGGGCCGGTCTGGTTGCCATTGACCACATGGTCGCGGCCGCGGAAGGCGAGCTTGCCCACCGGGCTGATGACGGCGGCGGTGCCGGCGCCGAAGATCTCGCTCACCTTTCCGGAGGCGATGCCTTCGACGACCTCATCGATGGTGACCCGGCGCTCCTCGGCCTCGATGCCGAGATCGCGGGCCAGTTCCAGGACCGATTTGCGGGTGATGCCCTGCAGGATCGTCCCGCCCAGCGCCGGCGTTACCAGCTTGTTGTCCATGACGAAGAAGATGTTCATGGCGCCGACCTCTTCCACATAGCGGTGCTCGGCGGCATCCAGCCACAGGACCTGGCTGTATCCCTTCTGCGTCGCCTCGCGCGTGGCCAGCAGGCTGCCGGCGTAGTTGCCCCCGGTCTTGGCTTCGCCGGTGCCGCCGGAGCCGGCGCGGGAATAGACGTCGCTTACCCACAGGCTGACCGGGTTGAACCCCTCCTTGAAATAGGGGCCTACCGGGGACAGGATGATATAGAACAGGTAGGTGCTGGAGGGCTTGATACCCAACGCCGCCTCGGTGCCGATCACGGTGGGCCGGATATAGAGGCTCGCCCCCTTCCTGGCCGGGACCCAGCGCTTCTCGACCTTGAGCAGTTCGCTCTCCGCTTCCAGGACCGTTGCCTCGGGGATCTCGGGCATACACATGCGCTTCAGGGAGCGGCTCAGGCGCCGGGCGTTCTCCTGGGGCCGGAACATCAGGATCTCCCCTTTGGGTGACAGGTAGGCCTTCTGGCCCTCGAAAATCTCCTGGCTGTAGTGAAACACATTGGCGGAGGGGTCCAGGACCAGGGGCCCGTAGGGCTTGATGCGCGGTTGTCCCCAGCCCTTGTCTGGAGTAAACTCCATGGTAAACATGTGATCGGTGAAGTGGCGGCCGAAAGGCAGCAGCAGCGGATCGTCAAAAAGGGGCTTCAACTTGTCGGTGGCGATCAGTTCCCGGGCGATATTCATAGGCGGACCTCCTGGTTTTCCGAGTTTCCTATCTTACAGAAATGCAGCGTTGCTTGTCAACCGCGGGCGGAATCTTCCAGGCAGAGGGTTTTCACCCAGTCCGAATAGGAGCGCACATCGCCATTGGACAGCAGGATGACGACCTGGGGGCAAGCGCGGTCAAGCGACCCTATATGCTGCTGGATCTCCGGAAAATCGGCGCAGACCCGGACGGTCTTCCCCCGATCACGCAGGGCGGCGCTCAGGGCATCGACCGACAGCCTTTCGCCGGCGGGGATCTTTTCCTTTTCGAAGACGTCTTTGATTACGATCTCGTCGGCGCCGGCCAGGGCGTCCGCCAGGCGGTCCTGGAAAAAATTGCGCCGCAGGCTCCAGGAGCGCGGCTCGAACACCGCGACGATGCGGTGCCCGGGATAGGTATCGGGCAGGCCGCCGAGGACTCCGGCGATGGCCGTCGGGTGGTGAGCGAAGTCGCTCAGGAAAACCGTCGCCTGCGCCGTGCCCAGCAGCGCCAGCCGCCGGTCCACCCCGTTAAATGTGGCCAGCGCCTTGTCCACGGCCGCGGGCGGCAGACCCAGCTCATCGGCGAGCAGGATACCCGCGGCCAGATTCCAGACATTGTAGGGACCGGGCAGGGGCGAATGGAAGCGCCGTTGCCGGCCAGCCCCGGCCAGGGTGAAGTCGTAGCCGCCGCGCGCCGGCGCCAACCCCGAGATCTCGCAAGCGCAGCCGGCGCCGCCGTAAAAAATAACCGGAGTGAAGGCACGCTCCACGGCCCGGCGCGCCATCCCGTAATCGCCGTTGACGATGATGCGACCGGCGCCCGGCACCTGGTTGACCAGGTTGCGGAAACTCTGCAGATACGATTCTTCGCTGCTGTAGAAATCGATGTGGTCATGCTCCAGGGCGGTGAGCAGCAGCAGCTCGGGGCGGTACTTGAAGAACTTGGCCGAACGGTCGAAAAAGGCGGTCTCGTATTCGTCGCCCTCGCTGACGAAAAAATCTCCCGCGGCCAGGCGGTAGTTGGCGGCGAAATTTCCCGGCTTGCCGCCGATGAAAAACCCGGGGCGCAAACCGGCGACGTCCAGCATGTGGGCGACAAAAGAGGCGGTCGTGGTCTTGCCGTGGCTGCCGGCCACGACGATCGAGCGCCGGCCATGGATAAAGAAACGCTGCAACGCTTCCGCCATCGACAGGTATTCCAGCCGCCGGTCGAGGATGAACTCGGCCTCGGGGTTGCCGCGGCTGATGGCATTGCCGATCACGCAGAGATCGACGCCGGCGGGGATGTTCGCGGCGGCGAAGCCCTGAAACAGGGTGGCGCCCAGCCCGGCGAGCAAACTGTCGACCGGCGGATAAAAACGGCTGTCCGAGCCGAAGACCCGCCAGCCCGCCTCCTTGAAAAGCCCGGCCAGGGCGCTCATGCCCGTGCCGGCGATGCCGCAGAAATATACGTTTTTCACCCGCTCACTCCACTCGCGCATTGCCAGCGCCCGGCGCCAACGGCCGTGTCGATGGCGGCGTTCACCCCCAGCGGCAGGACCTTGGCGCGCTCCGCGTGCCCGAAGGGCAGGTCGTAGATAACGGGAATGCCCAGCCCCGACAAGCGCTCGCGCCAGCGCTTGTAAAACGTTTTTTTCTCTTCGTTGTCATTGAAACAGCCGGGAAATTCTCCAAGCAGCAGGGCGCGCAATCCCCTGAAAACCCCGGCCTGCTCGCACTGCCACAACATGCGGTCAAGGCGATAGGGCCTTTCGTTGATGTCCTCGAGCAGCAGGATGCGCCCCTGCACGCGCGGGCGGTAGGGCGTGCCGAGCAGCGACGCGAAATTGGACAGGCAGCCGCCGGTAAGCAGGCCCCGGGCACGACCGGGACAAAGCACCTCGCCCTCGAAGCTCAAGGGCCCCTGGCCGGCGCTCAATGCCGCCAGCACGGCCTCGCGGTCATAGTTGCCGGAAGCCAGCCCGCCATAGGCCATGGGGCCGTAAAAAACGACCATGCGCCGCCTGTCCAGCAGGTGCCACAGGAGATAACTGGCGTCGGAAGAGGCGACGACGATCTTCGCTTTCGCGATCGGCAGAGTCTCCAGCAATGGCAGCAGGTAATTGGCGCCATAACCGCCGCGGCCGGCCCAGACGGCTTTTACATCGGCGGCGGCGAAAAACGCCCCCAGGTCGTCGAGCGCCTGTTGCGGCGGCCGGGAGCGGAAATCCGCGCCGGAAAGGGGGTCAGCGACCTCGCGGACACGGAAGCCCAGGTCGCGCAAGGCCCGCAGCCCCTGGTCGCGGAACGGCTCGCGGGCGGGCGACGACGGCAGGAAGACACCGACCGTGTCGCCGGGATGCAGCGGATCAGGCTTGAAGCGCATGGACTGCGAACCTCATGACGACCGTCGTTCCCTGCCCCGGCCGCGACTCGATCTCCAGCCCGCCGCGGTGCAGCTCCAGAAAGCGGCGGGCGATGACCAGCCCCAACCCGGTCCCCAAATCCTTGGAGGAGAACTCCTCCCTGGCGATGCGCTCCAGCTCCTCGCTGCCGATCCCTTCGCCGTTGTCACGGATGCGCACTACGGCCAGGCCGGCTTCCTCGGCCAGGGACACGTCGATCTCCCCCGCTCCGGCGTCCAGGGCCTCCAGGGCGTTGGTCAGCACGTTGTCGATCACCTGCTTGATCTTCTGGCGGTCGGCGACCACATCGATCCCGGCGGCGTTGGCGGCGGCCACGGAAAACCGCACCTGGGGGTAGATGGCGCGCAAGTGGGAGACCGCGTCCGCGACCAGGTCGTCCAGGCGGAAGGGCTCGGCCTTCAGCTCGTCCAGCTTCGACAGGTTCAGGAAACCGAAGGCCACCCGCCGCAGGTGCTCGGTTTCCTCGATGATGTAGCGCACGGCGTTGGCGATCACCTCGCGCCCCGCTTCCCCCTTGTCCTGAAGGGAGCGCAGGATCTGCTCGGCCGACAGCCGGATCGGCGTCAGCGGGTTCTTCACCTCATGGGCCACGCGCCGTCCCAGCTGGACAAGCGTTTTCATCCTGGCGATCTCGGAGGCGTTCTGCTGCTGGGCCTGAATCCCCTCCAGCATGGAATTGAAGCCCTCGTACAGTTCGCGCAGCTCGCTCTCGGAAGGAATGGCGGCGAGCGGCTGCAGGCTGCCGCGCTGAACGGCGGCCATGCCGCGATTCAGGCGGTGGATGGGGGCGACGATCTTGTTGCGGAAAAAGAAAGCCGCCGCCAGGCCGATGACGATCAGCACGAAGAAAATGGTGACCATGAAATCGGTATAATAGCGCCGGGCCCGCAGCCCGTCGGCGCTGTCAAAGGGGAACTCGATTTCGAAGACATAGTCCCCGGCCGTCTTGAAGAACAGATTCAGGGACTCGCCCGCCTGCCGCAGTTCGTACTGGCGCCCCTGCTGCTGCAGCAGGTCGCGTATTCCGGAATTCAGATAGACCGGCAGCTGCGAACGGATGATCTTGCGGTGGTCGGAGGTATAGAGCAGTGTCCCCTTTTCGTAGACGCTGATATCGTTTTCCAGGATCTTTTCCAGCAGGAACATGTGCTCCTGGGTGATCTCGCCGCCGCCGGCCAGCAGGCTGTTGATGATGGTCACCGCGGAACGGCCGCGGCGATAGGCCGCCTGGCTGCGGCGCGTCTCCTGGGAGCTGGCGTTGAAGTTAAGGGAAAAAAGGGAGAATACCGTCGCCGTGATCATGGAGAGCAGGAGCAGCATGGCGAAGACTTTCATGGAAAAAGAACCGAAAAACGGGCGCCAATGGAATTTCCCCAGGCGCCTCAGGCTGAAGAGCGCCGCCAGCAGCAGGATGAAGCCCAGCACCTTGATATACTCCGAGAACGAGTTGAAAAAAGTGCTTGCGGGGAAAAAAATAACGGCGGTCTCATCGCCGATCCTGAAGACATAGCCGCGGAAGGCCTGGCCCATGGAGCGGAATCCCGCCCAGGCGTCGCCGGCGCGCGTCAGCGCCTGGAGGTCGTCGATGTTGATGTTGGCCGGGTTTTCCAGGATACGCCCATTCTCGTCCAGCTTGATGTAGCCGATGCCGGCATCAGGGATCTTGCGGTCCACGGTCAATACGGATTGCGGCTCGCGGCTCTTGAGGACGAGGTCGGCCGTGTTCAGCACCTGGACCATGATATAGCCGAGATAGCGCTGCTTCTGGAAAACGTTGATCGTGGCGACGGCCAGCCGCACTTTTTTTCCGAACAGGTCGGCGTCCACGTTCTCCACGTGCCAGAATGGGAAAAAATCCCTTTTGTTCAGGGGAATGTACGGGATCTGGTAGGAAAAGGAGCCCGTCACGCCGCCGTCGGCAGCCACCACGTGGATCCCCGAGGCGATGTTCTCGCGGGCGGCCAGGGTATTTTTCCAGCAATCGGACAACTCGTCAGGCTGCAGGCTGTCGAAGAAAGCGTGGAACGGGGTATTGCGCGAGTTCAACTCGTAGACGATCTCGCGGGCCACCAGCTTGGCGTAGTCGTTCTGGCTGGAAAAGATCGGTTTCAGGTTCTCGCTGACGAAGGCCCGGCGCTCGCTGAACGCATGCTGCCCCAGCCAGGAACTGGCGGCCAGGGCCAGCAGCAGCAGCGGGATGGCTGTCCGCACCCCGGGCCACCGCGGTCGCAGGAACAGGACGGCGAACGCCAGGGCCAGAAGCACCGGACTGAACATGGAAAACGGCGCCAGGCGGGAAAAGATCAGGAGCCATGCCGCCTGCAGCAGGATGAGCAGCCAGATGTTCCGCACCGGCCCGGGGCCCAGCAAGCGCGCGGCGCCCAGCACCGGGGCGGCGAACAGGCCGACGATGAGGGCCAGCAAAGCGAGATACTCGCCGTTCAGGGCGAATGCGCCGAAGGGAAAATCGACACGGCGCACGACGGCGTCGGCAACGTAAAAAGCGGCCGCGGCAGCGCCGTTGAAGACGGCCATGGCCAGCCAGACGCTGCGCCAGCGGAGCTTCTCCAGGCAGAGGCGGGCGGCCAGCAGCAGGAATACGAGCAGCGCCAGCAGCTGGAAGATCGAGTGCACACTGCGTGGAAAAGCCGGAAAATAGATGTTCCGCGCCGCCAGCCAGGAGATCCCCCACCACGCCGCAAAGGCCATGCCGGCCATGGCGAGCAGGCGCATGGCGAAGCTCCGCGCGCCGCGGCCAGCGGCGTAAAGGAACAGCACCAGGAAAAACAGAAAGGCCAGGCCGTAGGCCAGGACATGGCGCCGGCGCTGCGCCTGCAGCGACAGGGTCGCCCGGGAGAACACCAGCGAGAGGATCAGTTGGTCCTGGCTGGCCTTGAACACGCGCGTATAATAGAAGCGGTCCTGGGCGCGATCATAGGAAAAATCGCCGGCCACGGCGGGCAGGGGCTGACTGGAGAAGCTCAGGTCGAAAACGGGATAAGGATAAGCGGCCGCATCGTGGACGGGCCCCGCGCCCATGTCCATGAAAAACCGGATGTAATAGGTGCGCGCGGCGACGCGGCGCAGGAAATACACGTCCTGGTTCTTGTGGATCAGTCGCCAGCCGCCCAGGGGCAGGGCGACGGACTTGAAAAAATAGATCTCGCCGACATAGCCGGTGATGATGCCGTTTGCCTCCAGCAGCAGCGCCTCTTTCTTCTCCAGGACGGAGGCGTCCAGGCGGCCGGCGGCGAAGGCGCGGCCCAACTCGTCGGAACGCTGCAGACAGCCGCGCACCAAAGCGGCGAGGGCGTCGTCCATGCGCGCGCCGTTCTTTTCGACCCGGGCCCGGACCTGCGCCGGCGTCAATTCCCCCGGGGGCACCAGGAAGACCCACAGCGCGGCGGCGGCCAGTGCGCACGCCAGCGCGCCGCGGCTCAGATTTTTAAGCCGCGGAGATAGTAGAGCTTCCATTCTTTTTCCTTGGCGGGGGAAATGTCACTGCTCATGAACAGGATCAGCTTGTAAAAAACCCGCGAGCCGGAAAAGCGCCTTTTCAGGATCAGGTTCAGCGACTGCACGGCGGTGTTTTCCTCGACCTGGATCGAGGACCATTCGATCTTCTCGGGGCTCAGCGCCGCGAAACGCATCGAGAATTCGCTGATGAACTGCTCGCGGCTCATGGCGCCGCGCAGCGCCAGGGGCTCCTCGAGGTTGAGGACGACGCGCGGGCGGCAGATCGGGGCCAGCGCCGCGAAGTGCCCTTCCTGGATCGCCTCCTGCAGCGGCTGCATGACCAGGTAGTTCTGGCTGACCTGCAGCAGCAGCAGCAATACTTTCAGCATGCTCAGTACGTGATCAGGCTGTTGACCTTGTAAGGGGACAGCTTGTCGCGGCCGTGCAGGAAGGAAAGCTCGACCAGGAACTCGATGCCCGCCACTTCGCCGCCCAGCTTCTCGACGAGCCTGGCCGCGGCCAGCGCCGTGCCGCCCGTAGCCAGCAGGTCGTCGACGACCAGCACCTTTTCGCCGGGCCGGATGCCGTCCTCGTGGACCTCCAGGGAATTGCAGCCGTATTCCAGGGTGTATTCCTCGCGCACGGAGCGGTAGGGCAGCTTGCCGGGCTTGCGCGCCGGCACGAAGCCGCAGCCCAGCTTGTAGGCCAGGACGGCGCCGAGGATAAAGCCGCGCGCCTCGATGCCCATCACCTTGTCGATCCTGGCGCTGGCGTCCAGGTATTTCTTCATCATGCGATTGAGCGCCAGGCGGAAGGCGTCGCCGTCCTGCAGCAGGGTGGTGATGTCCTTGAAGACGATCCCCGGCTTGGGAAAATCAGGCACGTCGCGGATGAGCTTTTCCAGGTCCATGTGGCCTCCTCGTGAGCCATGATAATACAATGACGGGGAAATTTAAAGAAGCCGGCGGCAACGGACGGGGCAGACGGGTTCGGGATCAGATCTGGATCGAGTTCTCCTGGTCAATCTCCAGCACCTTTTTCTGGAACTCCCCCTTCAGGTCCAGCTCCATGATATAGAAGCGGCCGCTCTTGTGATCGCGGTAGAGGACCTCATCGCCCTTCGGGTTCCAATCGCAGACCACTTCGGTCTTGTCCCTGGTGTCCGTGAGCCGCAGGCAGTTGCCCTGCATGTCGAGCAGGTAGATCTCGCCGCCAACGACGGAAAAGTTCTTGGATTCCAGGGTGAAGATCTCGAACTTGTTCTTTTTGGGATCGCCCTTGTAGTTCAGCCGCAGGCGTGAACAGGCCAGCAGGCCGCTCTGCGGGTGCATCTCGCTGTAGTGCAGGATGACGCCCTCGAACCATCTTTCGTCATAATGGTTCAGTTGCGAGACTTTGATCATTTTCGGGTGCTTCAAGTCGCTGCTGCGCAGTACCTTGAGAAAGCCCCGTTCCTCGACGATGAACTGCAACTCCTTCTGCTGCGGATCGAAGTGCAGCAGAATGCCAGTGCGCGATATCTTGGTCAGCTCGGCTTCCTTGTAAAACTTGAGGTTGATCAGGAACAGGGGGATCTGGATGCTGATGTAAGGGTCGTTGTCGAACCACTTGTAATAGGCCGAGATTTTGGCGCGGGCATAGATGATTTCGTTGGGCGACACCTGCGACATCATGATGAAGCCGCCGCTGGGCACCTTGGCCACGATGCGTTCGCTGCGTGTCGCGAAGTCGTATTCCATGATCTGGTTCTGCCATCCCAGCGAATAGATGAACGATTTGGTGAAGGGATTGAAGCTGAAGGCGGAGATGGCGGGATAGTCGATGTCGATGATCTGCTGGTCGCCTGTGGCCAGGTTGATCATCAGCAGCGTGTTCAGGGCGTTGACCTTGAGCATCAGCGGCCCGCCGTCCCAGAACAGCACCTTTTCGTATTCCCTCACGATCTCGCCGCGGCGGTTGCAGACGATGTATTTGCTCAAGGGAATATCGTCGCGCGCCTCGCCATCCGCGATGCTGAACGCCAGCAGGTCGTTGTCCAGGTAGAACCCGGTGCTGCATTCAGCGGGGACATTCAAGAGCGTGTTGGCCACGATCTTGATCTTCTGCAGGGGGCCGGCCACCATCGGCTCCGGCGGCGGCGCGGGCAGCGCCTTCTTCTGGGCGGAAACAACGGAAGAACCGATGAGCAGCCATAGTGCCAGGACAACGCGCAGGATCATTCGCTTTCTCCCTTTTTGACAATGAATGCGTATTGTATGCGGCGGCGGAAATAAAAACAACCGGGCTGGGATTTTTTCCGGAAAGGGAGCCTGGCGAGGGCAGGTCAGCGCCCGAGGCTGAGGAGGAAGCTTCGCACCTGCTCCAGGGCGCGGGCGCGGTGCGAGATGCCGTTTTTTGTCGCCAGAGGCAGCTCGGCGAACGTTTTTCCCAGCGGCGGGTACAAGAAAACCGGATCATAGCCGAAGCCGCCCGCTCCCCGCCTGGCGCCGAGGATTTCGCCAACGACTTCGCCGCTGAACTCGGAGAGCGGCGAACCGGCGCGTGAGAGGCAGACGGCGCAGACGAAGCGGGCGCGGCGGTCGGCCTGATTCTCCATTTCAGCCAGCAGCTTGGCGATGCGGGCGTCGTCGCTGGCGCCGGCACCGGCGTAGCGGGCGGAAAAAACGCCTGGCCGGCCGCCCAGCGCCGCGACTTCCAGCCCCGAGTCATCGCCCAGGGTGTCCAGTCCGCTGAGCCGTGAGAAAAAATCGGCTTTCAAGCGCGCATTCCCGGCAAAGGTGGCGGCGGATTCCTCGATGTCTGCGGACAAGGCGAGTTCGGCGAGCGAGAGCAGGCGCAGCGTCAGCCCGCCGGCCCGGAAAAAATCCTCGATCTCGCGTTTTTTCCCCGGGTTGCGCGTGGCCAGCAGCAGGGAGGTCATAGATTCTCGGAGAGGACCTCTTCCACCCCCTGCAGCAGCATGACCTTTTCCAGGAAATCGCGGTTCTTGTTTTCCGAGGTAGTGAAGATGATCTCGAATTCGTAGCGGCCGTCGCGGCGATTGAGCCGGGCGCTGGAATAGCGGATGTTCAGCTCGGTCATGACCCGTCGCAAGTCGACCAGCAGCGACGCCTTCTCCTCAGTGGTGATCAGGTAGACGAAATTCTGCTTTTGCTTTTCCAGGATGGCCAGCAGCAGCTTGAACACGGTCAGCACGATGACCACCAGGATGGCGACCACGAATGCCAGCAGGTAGAAGCCGCTGCCGACAGCGATGCCGATGGCGGCGACGGTCCAGATGGTGGCGGCGGTGGTCAGGCCGTGGACGGCGAAGCGCGCCTGGATGATGGCGCCGGCCCCCAGGAAGCCGATGCCGCTGACGATCTGCGCCGTCAGCCGCGCCGGGTCGGCCGCAGGGGTCATGGCGGCGATCTTGAAGGACAGGATGGTGATCAGGGTGCTGCCGATGGCGATCAGGATGTTGGTGCGCAGCCCGGCTTCCTTGTGCGAGAGTTCCCGCTCCAGCCCGACGATGCCGCCCAGCATGGCCGCCAGTAAAATCTTCAGGATAATGGCGATTTCCATGGACTCACCTCAGCAGGAAGGCAATGACAAAGATCGCGAGCAGGAAAAGGGTATAAAGCGCGAAGTAGGGGTTCTTCAGCTGCTTTTCCGGCTCCTCGGCGGCGTCGCGGTCCTGGATGGACTTGAACATGAAGATGACCAGGTAAAAGACGATGAAGGGCAGGGCGTAGAGGAAGGTGCTCAGTCCCGAGCGCAAGGCGAACACGATGAACATGGCCAGGAAGGCCAGGCCGTTGGCCGTCATGAAGGCGACCAGCCCCGCAGCGCTGTAGCGGCTCAGCGAGAGCCGGTAGGCGGCGGCCTCCCCGGGGGTGAGGAATTTCTTCTCGGCCACGCGCTTGCCGATCATCAGGAAATTGCCGAACGCCCACCAGGCCGCCAGCAGGCTGAGGGGCGAAACGGCGGTCGAAAGCACGTACCAGCCGACCAGGAAACGGATGGGATTGTTCGCCGATTCCAGGGTGGAATCGAAATACGGGATGTCCTTGACGCGCAACGGCGGCACATTGTAAAGAATGCCGGCCGCCAGCAGCGCGCACAGGCTCCAGAGCACGGCCGGGTGAAAGGTGAACCAGGCGATGCCCAGGGCCGCGCCCACGAGCAGCACCCAGACGCCAAGCAGCACCGGCACGCTGATCTCCTTGGCCACCAAAGGGCGGTTCTTTTTTTGCGGGTGGTGGGCATCAAACGGGGCGTCGGTGATCTCGTTGACGATGTAGTTGGCCGTGGAGATCATCCAGGTAAGGATGAAGGCCAGCAGCAGCCTCAGTGCCAGCATCGGGGTGAGCGCAGCGGGGAAGCGCGCCGGGTCCACCAAAAAAACGGCGGCCGTGCCGACGACTATGGCGAGGCTGCGCGGCCAGCGGTCCAAACGCAGCGAGGCCAGGTACAGGCTACTTTTCCGTTTTTCGGGCATAAACCTCCCATGAATCGAACAACTGCAGTTTCAAGTGTAGCTTTTTCAACGGCCTTTGTAAAGACTTCCCCTTCAGGAAAGGCAGCAGCCGCGTGAGCAGGTAGTAGGCTGAAAAATTCCAGGCGAAGCGCTTGCGCAGCACCACCGCGAAGCCGTGGGCGGCCAGCAGCCGCTCCAGGGAACGGCGGTTAAAGAAATTGACGTGGGCGGCGCGATAATGCCACCAGCGGCCGCCCAGGAGGCGCGACGCCAGGCTGGCGATGTCCGGGGTGACGATGACCAGCGTTCCACCCGGGGCCAGAAATCGTGCCACCGTGCCCAGGAAGGCGCCGGGATCGGTTACGTGCTCCAGGACGTCGAGCAGGGTGACGACGTCGAACAGGCGCCCGGCGGGGAACTGCTCGGCGCTGCCGCAAAAGATCTTCAGGCCGTAGAGCCTTTCGGCATCGGCGACCAGGCGCGCCGACGGCTCGATGCCCTGCGCGTCGAAGCCGGCCCGGCGGGCCAGGTTCAAGAAAATGCCGCTGGCCGCGCCGACGTCGAGCAGGGAGCCGTTGGCCGGCGCGAACCGCTTCAGCCGCCTGAGGATGACGGCGAAGTTGCGGCCGCGTCCTTCGTCTTCCTGGCTGTACTCCTCGTCGTCCAGCGCGGCGTAAAAGCCGGCGATCGCTTCGCCGTCAGGAAGCGGATTGGCGAAAACGAAGCCGCAGTCGCGGCAGGAATAGAACGTCCAGCGCGAACCATAATGGCTGTCGGTGATCTTGAAGTCAGCGGCGCCGATCGCCTGCGGATCGATCGTCCCCTTTTTAAAAAGGCGAATTCGCCGGCCCTGGCACAACGGGCAGCGTTGGAGCTCGGTTAGCTTCATTCTTGTTTGTCTTTTTCCCTTTGACAAGGCTTGTCTTCCGCCGCCGCAAAGAACTTACGCTTCCAGAACTCCACGTTCGACCGCGACGACTCGACCGCTTTCTTGCCCCGGATGCCATGGCGTTCATTGGGATAGATCATCAGCTCAACGGTTTTTCCCTCGTCCAGCAGCAGATCGAGAAGCTGCAGCGAGTTCTGCATGTGGACATTGTCGTCCATGCTGCCGTGGGTGAGGCGCAGGCCGCCGCGGTAGGTCGCCGCGTGGCTGAGCACCGATGCCTGGCGATAGCCCTCGGGGTTCTCCGCGGGCAGGTCCATGTAGCGCTCGGTGTAGACCGAGTCGTAGAGAGACCAATCGGTCACCGAGAACTCGGCGATGCCGCAGGAAAAGACATCGGGCGCCGCTACCACGGCCAGGGCGGCGACATAGCCGCCGTAGCTGCCGCCGGTGATGCCGATGCGCGCGCCGTCGATGAAGGGCTGCCGGCGCAGCCAGGCGACGGCAGCGGAATAATCGGCGATCTCCCATTTCCCCAGGCAGCGGTGCATGGCGTCCATGCCCTTCTTGCCGAGATGGCCCGCGCCGCGGTGGTCGACCGCCAGCACGATGATCCCCTCCTGGGCCAGGAAATGGTCATCCAGGCGGCGGGGAAAGGTGTCCAGCACCGAGCGCATGCCTGGCCCGCCGTAAATCGAAAGGACGACAGGATACTTTTTAGCGGGAGAGAAATCGGGCGGCAGGATCCATGCGGCCGGGAGCTGCAATCCGTCCGCGGTGGGGATGCGGAACAGCTCCGCTTTGCCGAGTGCAGTTTGCGCCAGCGCCGGGGAAGCGCTGTCCCCGAGCCGGCGGATGACCTTGCCATCGCGATCACGCAATTCCATGACGTGGGGCCGCGACAGCGTCGACCAGCGATCGATAAAAAGGAGACCGCCGGGCGAGAACGTTCCGCGATGCGAGCCCGCGTCCCGGGTCAGGCGCTCAAGCGGTCCGCCATCCCATGAAACGCGGTAGAGGTGGCTTTGCGTGGAATCCTCCCTGTCGGCGCTGAAGAATACCTGGCCCCGTTTCTCATCGATTGCTTCGATGCGGCTGACCGACCATTGGCCGCTGCTGAGCGCTTTTTCAGTTCCATCGGCAAGGACGCGATAGAGGTGATTCCAGCCGCCCTTGCTGCTGAGCAGCAGGAAGCCGCCTTTGGCCAGGGGGAGAAAGCTTCCGTCTTCCAGGAGATCGATCCAGGTTTTTTGCTTCTCCCCGTATGCCAGCCGCAGTTTTTTCGCTGCCAGGTCGTATTCGTAGACCCGCAGCTCGTCCTGGCCGCGGTTCAGCCATTGGATATAGGCCTTGCGGCCGTCGGCGCCCCAGCCGAGGAACGTGAGGTAGTGTTCGGGGCCGTCGCTGAATTGGATCCAGTCAATCGGCTTGTTGTCCAGGGAGGCAATGCCGATCTTCACCGTCGGGTTGGGGAAGCCGGGCTTGGGATAGCGCTGCATCTCCAGGCGGCCGTAGGCGCCGGCGGCATCAAAAAGCGGAAATTGCGGCACCCGGGACTGGTCGAAGCGCAGAAAAGCGAGCCGTTTTCCGTCGGGGCTCCAATAGAACGCGCGATAGCGGCTTGCCCGCCCCAGGATTTCCTCGTAATACACCCAGGAAGCATAGCCGTTGAGGATCTCGTCACTGCCGTCGGCGGTCAGTTGCATGGGGGTTCCGGCATCCGCGCCGCAGGCAAACAGGTTGCCGCCAACGGTGTACGCCACGTGGAGACCCGTGGGAGAGAACTGCGGGTTCTTTTCGCTGGCCGCGCTGGCGGTCAGCCGGCGCAATCCCTTGGCCCCCTTATAATAAACATAGATATCGTCATTGTGGATGAATGCCAGCCGCGCGTAATCCATGGTGCGGTCGGCCGGGCGCAGCCAGTCCAGGCCCTGCGGGCCAACGTCCTTCAGCGCCGCGGGATCGAGCAGCAGGCGCGAACGCCCGCTGCGGGCGTCGACCTGCAGCGTCTTGCCGGCCCTTGACTCGATAAAGCGCGAGCCGTCGAGCCAGCCCTGAACCTCGGGCAGGGGCTTGAGCAGGGCCTCGCCGCGGTTCAGGAAAGCCTGTTCGAACGTCAGTTTCTTCAGTTCCCCGGCCTGGAGCCCCAGGGCGCAGGCCAGGATGAGCAGAAACAGTTTTTTCATGGATCCTCCATAAATAAATGCCACGCGGTAAACCCGGAAAAGTCATGCCCCGTCAGATGACGAAGCCGGCCGGGATTTCCATGTCCTTGGGAACGACGGTGATGCCGTCGACGATGCTGTAGCGGTCATGGGTGAAATTCAGCAGCCCCTTCTCGTTGAGGATGCGCGCCCCTTCCCCGATGCGGACGTTCTTGTCCAGGATGGCGTTGCGAATGACGCAATTGCGGCCGATACCGACCGGGCAGCGCTGGCGGCGCTCGTTCTCGGCCTTCTCTTCCATGTCCTCGTAAAAATCGGCGCCCATCATGACCACGCGCTCCAGGTAGGAATTGGCGCGGATGATCGAGCGGATGCCGATGACGGTGTTGGCCAGCTTGCTGCCTTCGATGATCGAACCCTCCGAGATCAGCGAATAGTGGATGTCGCAGTTCTCGATCTTGGAACCGGGCAGGAAGCGCTTGCGGGTGTAGATCGGCGCATCTTCCTTGTAAAAGTCGAAACGCGGGATGGGGTTGGCAAAATCCAGGTTGGCCTCGAAGAAAGCCTTGATGGTCCCGATGTCTTCCCAATAGTCGGTGAACACATAGGCGAAAATCTCGCGTTCGTGGATGGCATCGGGGATGACCTCCCGGCCGAAGTCCTCCTTGACGTTGTGCTCGAGGAGGTCGATCAGCACGTCTTTCTTGAAGATGTAAATGCCCATGGAAGCGATATAATTGAGATCCTTTTCAGGAATGCCCAGGTAGCTGTCGGGAGTGAACAGCTCATCCAGCTGGGCCTGCTGTTTGGGCTTCTCCACGAAGCGCACAACGCGACGGCGCTCGTCGATCTGCAGAATGCCGAATTCCCCCGCGAGTTCCCGGGCGATCGGCTTGACGGCGATGGTGATGTCGGCTTTTTTCTCCAGGTGGTATCTCATGAAATCGCGCAGGTCGATGCGGTACAGCTGGTCGCCGGACAACACCACCACGGCATCGACGTCCTGCTGCTTGATATAATGAATATTCTTGCGCACCGCGTCCGCCGTCCCCTGGTACCAGTTGGAATCCTCGATGGTTTGCTGGGCGGCGAGGATTTGCAGGAAGCTGTCGGAGAAGCTGTCGAAGCGGTAGGATTGCGAGATGTGGCGGTGCAGGGAGGCGGTGTTGAACTGGGTCAGGACCATGATCTTGCGGATGTTCCAGTGCAGGCAGTTGGAGATGGGAATGTCGATGAGGCGGAACTTGCCGCCGATGGGAACGGCGGGCTTGGAGCGGAACCTGGTCAGCGGATAGAGACGGGTGCCCCGGCCGCCGCCCAGGATGATCGCCAAGACATTCTTCATTTTATCTATAATAGTTTTCAGGCAAAAAAATGTCAATAAGTTGAATTATTTAAAAGAAATAAATGATCTACGTGATGAGTGATGAGTGATAAGTGATGAGAAACAACAGAAAAAAGCCCTTAAAGACTCTTTCTCATCACTCATCACTGAGTTCAGCAAGCTCGTTCACTCATCACTACGTGCAGCATACTCAAGCATGCGTCTCGCATTACGCATCACGATATCTCCTCGAGCCTACCCCCATGCAACAGGTACCTCCTGTCGGTCAACGCCGCCAGTTGCGGATTGTGCGTCGCAATGACGGCGCTGAGACCGCGCTCGCGAATGAGGCGCTTGAACACGGCAAAGACGCTTTCGCCGGTCTTCCAGTCCAGGCTGCCGGTCGGCTCGTCGGCGAGCAGCAGGCGCGGCGCGTTGACCAGGCTGCGGGCGATGGCCGCCCGCTGCTTTTCGCCGCCGGAAAGCTGGTAGGGCATGGCGTCGAGTTTGTCGCCCAAACCGACTTCCGCCAGGAGCGCCGCGGCGTCGGCAAAAGCCCCGCGCTTGCGGAAAGCGCGGATCATGCCGGGCGCGGCCACGTTCTCCCTGACCGTCAGCTCGGGCATCAGGTAATGGAATTGGAAGACGAAGCCGATATCGCGGTTGCGGTAGGCGGCGAGCCGTTTTTTGCCGAAGGCGGCGATGTCCTCCCCGGCGAAGAGCAAGCGGCCGCTGTCGGGTTCATCGAGCGAGCCGAGCAGGTGCAGCAGGGTGCTTTTGCCGGAGCCGGACGCGCCGGTGATGGAGACCACGCTCCCCTGCTCCACCGGCAGGGAGAGCCCCTGCAGGATGACCAGGCGTTCCCGGTTCGGCTGGATGAAGCTCTTTGCGATATCCAGCGCCTCAAGAATAAGATCGGCCATTGAACCCTCCAGTTCAGCCGTTGCCCGGCAGGATCGCAATCACGGTCTTCAGGCGGGACAGCCAAAAATCGTTCAGTGTTTCCAGGCGCACCCAACCCCTGGCGCTGGGGGCGTGCACGAAACGGCCTTCGCCAAGGTAGATGGCCGAATGCCAGGCTTGCTGCAGCCTGAAAACCAGGATATCGCCGGGAGCGGCGCGCCTCAATCTGACCGCACCGGGCAGCAGCGCCTGCTCGCGGGCGCTGCGCGGCAGGCGGATGCCGAAGCAGTCAAAGACATAATGGACCAGGCCGCTGCAGTCGAAGCCGTCGATATCGCTGCCTCCGAACACATAGGGAACGCCGACCAGGCTCACGGCCAGCTCGACAACCTGCCGGCGCAAAACCGGACGCAGAGGCAGCTCGGGGCGTACCGCGCAGGCGCAGCAGGCGAGCAGCAGGAACAGGACCGGCCAGAGAAGTCCCCTGCCGGTTTTTCGTTGTGCGCGGTCTGTTTTCATCAATGGCTGACCTCGTCCAGGTTGGGGAATGCGAAAGGGGGGACTCGAACCCCCAGGCCTCGCGGCATCAGATCCTAAGTCTGACGTGTCTACCAATTCCACCACTTTCGCGGCCGCCCGGGGCGAAAATATCATCATTCCCCGGGGTTGTCAATCAGGCGTCCAGCGCGCTGTCCGCCTGATTTGACAATAAAAAAGCAATTTGTTATGGTAATAGCACCCTTTTTAACTCGGAGGTGGCGATGGCAAACAAAAGTTTCAGCTCGGTCAGGAGCGTCATGGCTTCGGCCCTGGTGCTCGGCCTGCTCGGCTTGTTGTGGACAACGGGATGCCGCATGCAGTCCCAGGAGATCCGCAAGGAAACCGGCAAGCTGGAAAAGATCAAGGCCGCCGGCAGGATCGTTGTCGGCACCAGCGCCGATTACCCGCCCTACGAGTTCCACTTGCTTCCCGAGCTGGAAAGCGGCATGGTCGGCATCGACATTGACATCGCCGAGGCCATCGCCGCCGACCTGAACGTCACGCTCGAGATCAAGGATATCATGTTCAGCAAGCTGTTCGACGAACTGGCCGCCGGCCGCATCGACATGGCGCTGGCCGGCCTCAGCCCCAGCGAGAACCGCCGGCATATCGCCGACTTCTCCATCCCCTACTACCAGGCGATCCAGAACATGCTGATTCGCGCCGAGGACAGGGAAAAGATCATGCTGCTGGACGACCTGCGCGGCAAGGTCGTTGGGACGCAGAAGGGTTCCATCCAGGAAGACATGGCCCGCAACCTGGTCAGCGGCGCCACGTTCTTCCTGGACGAGGACATCGCGGCCCTGGTCTCCGCCCTGCGCAAAAAACAAGTGGACGCGGTCATCCTGGAAAAGCCGGTCGCCGACGCCTTCAAGGGCGCCGACCTGCTCAACCTGGAGTGCGACACGGACAGCCAGCCCCTGGGCTCGGCCGCCGCCTTTAAAAAAGGCGACAGCGACCTGGTGGCGCGGGTGAACGCCATCCTGCAACGGCTGATCGCGGAGAACAAGATCACCGAGTCGATCCAGGAGGCCAAGGTACTGGCCGACAAGATCTGAGTTTTTTTCATCCGGAGCCGGACCGGCGCCGCGCGCTCCTTCCGCGCCCGCCGTCCGGGATCCCGATAGAGGTACGCAAATTCCATGATCAGCCTGCAGGACATCCGCCTGGCCTACAACGACAAAGCGATCTTCTCCGGCATTTCCTGGCTTATCACCGACCGGAGCCGCATCGGTCTGGTCGGCGAAAACGGCGCCGGCAAGACCACCCTCTTCAGGGCCATCAAGGGCGACGCCGCCCTCGACGGCGGCGCCATCGAATTGGCCCGGAGCCAGCGCGTCGGCTACCTGCCGCAGGACCTGGTCGAGCTGGAACCGCTGCCGGTCATGGACTACCTGAAAAAGCAGACGGGACAGGAGGAGCTGGAGCGCAATATCCGCGTCAGCCATGACAACGTCGTCGCCGGCGACCACAGCCATGACGGCTTTTCCGCGATTCTGAACCGCTTCGACGCCGCCTCCGAAGCCTTCCTGCTGCGCGACGGCTACGGCTTCGAGGCCCGGGCCCGGCGCATCCTCAAGGGGCTCGGCTTTGCCGCCGGCGACGACGCCAGGAACTGCCGCGATTTTTCCGGTGGCTGGAAAATGCGCATCTTCCTGGCCGTCATCCTGCTCTCCGAACCCGACATCATGCTCCTGGACGAACCGACCAACCACCTCGACACCGAGAGCATGGAGTGGCTGGAAAATTTTTTGCGCAACTACGGCGGCACGCTGCTGGCCATCTCCCACGACCGCCGCTTCCTCGACAACATGGTCAGCCAGGTCGCCGAACTCGAACGCGGCAGCCTCACCATCTACAAGGGTAATTATACCTATTACCTGAAAGAGAAGGAAAAGAAGGCCCTGGCCCTTGAAAAAAAGCGCGAGCTGCAGAAAGCCGAGATCAAGCGCGTCCAAGCCTATATCGATCGTTTCCGCGCCAAGGCCAGCAAGGCCTCCGAAGTGCAGAGCCGCATCAAGCAGCTGGAAAAATTCGAGCTGCTCCCCGATCATGCCAAGGTGAAGCCGGTGCATTTTCACTTCCCCGAGGCCAGGCGCAGCGGCAAGGAGGTCCTGGCCGTCCGCGACCTGGAAAAAGAATACAACGGCCGCCTGGTCTTCTCCGGGATCAGCTTCACGGTGTACCGCGGCGAAAAGATCGCCCTGCTGGGCGTGAACGGCGCCGGCAAATCCACCCTGGCGCGCATCCTGGCCGGCAACGAAAGCCCAAGCCGCGGCAGCGCCCAATGGGGCTTCCAGGTGAAGGCCGCTTTCTTTTCCCAGGAGAGCCAGCAGAACGTGGCCTACGGCAGCACGGTCTGGCAGGAAACGCGCGCGGTCGACGGCAAGGCCAGCGACCTGGAGCTGCGCAGCCTCCTGGGAGCCTTCCTGTTCTCCGGCGATGACATCCACAAGCCGGTCTCGGTGCTCTCGGGGGGCGAGAAGAGCCGCCTGGCCCTGGTAAAGATCCTGCTGCAGGACAGCAACTGCCTGATTCTGGACGAGCCGACCAACCACCTCGACCTGAAGACCAAGGACATGTTCCAGAACGCCCTGCTGCATTACTCCGGGACCATCGTCCTGGTGTCGCACGACCGTTATTTCCTTGACAACCTGGTGAGCCGCGTGCTCGAGATCCGCGACGGCCGGCTGCATGAGTATACCGGCAACTATTCCTACTTCATCCAGAAGCGTGAAGCCGAATTCGCCGCCGCGGCCCCGATCGCGGAAGCGGTTGATCCCGGGGCGCCGGGCCAGTCCCCCGCCGCGGGAGAAGCGCCGCGGAAAAGCGGGAGGACGAAGGAAGAACGGCGCCTGGAGGCCGAGGAAAGGAACCGGCGCGCCGCGAGCCGGAAAGAAATGGCGCGGGAACTCCGCGAGCTGGAGGCGGAGATCGTCAGGCTGGAGGCGATCACGTCCACGGACCAGGCGTTGCTGTGCGACCCCGAGGTGCTGAAAGACTCCCTGCGCATCAAACCCCTGATGCAGGAACTGAAGAAGAGCGAGAATCGTTTGAAGGAACTGTATCCGCGCTGGGAAAAGCTGATGCACGGTTTGGAGGAACTTGAGGCGAAATAAAATATAAGTGTTAGTGTTGAGCTAGCAATAAATTGATAGTTAGTGGTAGTGTTGCAGAAACTAGCTTGTTAGTTTTATTTGTAATAGATGTTCAGTCTGAATTAGTGCTAGCAAAGTAGCCGACATCTGTCAGTCTGACTTCACTACACACTATCACTAACACCAACACTTCTTAGTGGTTGTTCACTATCATTTTTTCTTATATGCTAGAATCCCCCCGGAGGCAACATGAAAGCTCACTCTATCTATTTAATCATACTTCTCATGACGCTGGCGCTCGGTCTTCCCGGCGAAACGCCGGAAGAACTCATTCTCCAGGGCGACGCGCTCTACGCCCGGCGCCATGAACCGCTGCTCGCCGGCCAGGCGCTGGCCAAGTACCGGGAAGCGCTGGCTCAGGCGCCCGACAACTACGAGGCCATGAAGAAAAACGCCCAGGCCATGTTTTTCATCGGCGACAATGCCGTTGGCAACGATGAAAAGCAGAAGATATTCAAGGGAGCGATGGACCTGGCCAAAAAAATGATCGCCCTGAACCCCGGCCGCGTCGAGGGGCACTACTGGCTGGGCGTGCATACCGGCAGTTACGGCGAGGCGCGCGGCGTGCTCAA
Organism: Candidatus Aminicenantota bacterium; assembly: GCA_963732485.1. Lineage (GTDB taxonomy): Bacteria > Acidobacteriota > Aminicenantia > UBA2199 > UBA2199 > UBA2199. The sequence goes on along the minus strand of CAVSZS010000006.1, from coordinate 46,428 downwards.
GTCGCTGTTCCTCAAGAACGACATCATCAACGCCATGAACAAGGCCATCGCCATTGACGGCGCCTATGAGATGGGCGGGGCCTATTGCGTGCTGGGCCGCTTGTACTTCAAGGTCCCGGGACTGTTCGGCGGCAGCAACAAAAAATCGCGGCAATACCTGGAGAAGTGCCGCGAGATCGCCCCGAAAAGCTCCGTTAACCTGGTCTTCCTGGCGGAAACCTATTGGGCGCTGGGTGAAAAGAAGCTGGCCATACAGGCGCTGCAGGACCTGCAGGCCATGGAGCCGGACCCGGGCTGGGTGCCGGAAACGGAAAAAGACAAGCAGGACGGGGCGAAATTGCTGAAAAAGTACAAAAAATGAAGAATTCCCCCCTTGCATTCAAACCCGTTTTGAGGTAAATTTAGAAATGGCAAACAAACACGTACTGGCAATCAACCCCGGTTCCACCTCGACCAAGATCGCGATATTCCTCGACGAAGAAAAGGTCCTTGGCCAGAGCATCTCCCACACCGCCGAGGAACTGGCCCCGTTCCCCAGGATCATCGACCAGCATCATTTCCGCCAGGGGGTGATCCTCGGTTTCCTGAAGCAAAACAACTTCGACATCAAACAGCTGGCCGCCGTGGTCGGCCGCGGCGGCCTGCTCGGCCCCATGGCCTCGGGGACCTACCTGGTCAACGACGAGATGACCGCCTATTTGAAAACCACCAGGATCGAGCACGCCTCCAACCTGGGGGCGCTGCTGGCCAGCGACATCGCCCGGCCCGTCGGCATAGACGCCTTTATCGTCGACCCGGTGACCGTGGATGAGATGATCCCGCTGGCGCGCATTACCGGCCTGCCGGAAATTCCGCGCGTCAGTATCTTCCATGCCCTGAACCAGAAGGCGGCGGCCCGCGAGGCGGCCAAAAAGCTCGGCAAGCCGTATGAAAGCTGCCGGCTGATCGTTGCCCATCTCGGCGGCGGCATCTCGGTCGGCGCCCACATCGACGGCAAGGTCGTCGACGTCAACAACGCCCTCAACGGCGACGGCCCCTTCGCCCCGGAGCGCGCCGGCTCTCTGCCCAGCTGGAGCCTGGTGGAGCTGGCCACATCCGGCCGCTACGATCAGGCGACGCTGAAGAAAATGATCACCGGCAAGGGCGGCATCGTCGCCCATCTGCATGTCAATGACATGAGAAAAGTGGAGGATAGGGTCAAGGCCGGCGACACTGAGGCCATCCTGATATTCGAGGCCATGGCCTATAACGTGGCCAAGGAGATCGGCGCTCTGGCCGCGGTCCTGGAAGGCAAGATAGACGCCATCGTTTTGACCGGCGGCATCGCCTTTGATACCCTTTTCGTCGAACTGATCCGCCGCCGCGTCGAGTTCATGGCCCAGCTGATCATCCTGCCCGGCGAAGACGAAATGACGGCACTGGCCCAGGGAGCGCTGCGCGTATTGCGGAAAGAAGAAAAACCGAGACAATGGAAGCATGCAGGAGGAAACGCATGAAAGCGATGAGAAAGCTGAGCGAGATCGAGAGCCTGGTCAAGTCCAAGAAGAACTGCCGCATGGCCGTGGCCTTCGGCCAGGACGAGGATACCATCCTGGCGGTCAAGCGCGCCGTCGAGGAAAAGATCGTGGATGCCATCCTGATCGGCGATGAAAAGGTCATCCGCGAGGTCTGCGCCAGGCTGAAGGTCGATCCCGGCCAGTTCGAGATCGTCAACGAGCCCGACGAAAAGAAGAGCGGCGACAAGGCCGTGCGCCTGATCATCGAAGGCAAGGCCCAGATCCTGATGAAGGGGCTGATCGCCACCCCCTATTACCTGAAGCCCATCCTCAACAAGGAATACAACCTGGTCGGCAAGGACGTCGCCCTGTCGCATACCGCCATCCTGGAAATACCGACCTACGACAAGCTGCTGCTGGTCTCCGACGTGGCCATGATCCCCTACCCGGACCTCAACCAGAAAGTGCAGATGATCAACTACAACGTCAAGATCGCCGCCAAGCTGGGGATCGAGAATCCCAAGGTGGCCATCCTGACGGCCAACGAAAAAGTTTCGGACAAGATGCCCTGCACCCTGGAGGCGGCGGTCATCTCCAAGATGGCCGAGCGCAAGCAGATCAAGGGCGCCATTGTCGACGGGCCGCTGGCCCTGGACGTGGCCATCTCCAGGCACGCACTGGAGGTCAAGGGGTTGAAGTCGCCGGTGGAGGGCTATGCCGACATCCTGATCATGCCCAACATCGAGGCCGGCAACATCTTCTACAAGGCCACCACGCTGCTGGCCAAGGGCATGCTCGCCGCCGTGGTCACCGGGGCGCCGTTCCCGGCCATCCTGACATCGCGTGCCGACGACGACGATTCCAAGTACTATTCCATCGTGCTGGCGGCAGCTCTGGCCTGATACGAGCTACGTAATTCGTAATTCGTGATTCGTGATTCGGAAGAAAAGAAACGTTACGAGTTTTGTAATTCGTGATTAGGAAGAATAGAAACTTATAGTTTTCTCTATTGGTTTTTCGAATTACGAATTACGACTCGCGAATTACGGACAGCCGCCTCGCTATTCCTTGTCTCCGCCGAAGCCCATGCTCTTTTCCTCGTAGCCGGCGGGGATATCGAAGAACGCGGCCGGCAGGGTCTTGTTGCCCAGGGAGAGCACGTTCATCACCTGGCGGCTCTTCTCCTTGGCCCGGCCCTTCTTGTCGACCGAGGTGTTCACCGTGACCATTTTCAGGGGGAAGCCCAGGCCGGCCTCGGCCTTCATCTGCTTCTCGATCAGGTCGTCCAGGTCCTCCATGCCGGTCTTGAAGTCGCGGAAGCGGAACGATTCGGCCATTTCGGACATGCCCGCGAACTTGGGGGTGGACCACGTTTCCTTCTCCACCTTCTCGTGGCTCTTGCTCTTGATGATGGCGATCTTCACTTCCATGTCGTATTCCATCAGCATCTTGCTGTGCTGGCAGGGATAGCCCATGACCAATTCCGTCCCCAGCTTTTCCACGTTGATTACGGGGTTCTTGATTTTGATCTTGACCAGCTTGCCCACCACGCCCGCCATCTGCATCATGGCGTTCAGGGGCAGTCGCGAATAGGTCTTTTCTTCGGGGTTCACCATGTAGAGGGTGTCGTCGGCGGTCTTGAACAGCCAGTAGGAGCCCTTTTTGAACATATCGTTTTCATAGGCCACGCTCTCGAACACGATCTTGACGTTGCCGCCCTGGGCGAAAACCTGCTGGACGACCGTGTTGCTCTGTCCCTTGGCTTCGGCCGTGGTCACGGTCTGCGACTTCCACTGCACGCCGGCGAAGGCGCTGGCGGCCAGGATAAAAATAAACAAGCCGATCAGAATTGCTTTTTTCATGTGAGTTCCTCCTAGGGTCAAGGGTATTATAACTCAAAACATAAGGAAATGGAATGGAATACGTGACGAGTGACGCGTGAACAATCGTCACTGTACTCCGTAATTCGTAAGGCGTAATTCGTAATGCGAAAAAGAAAGAGACCGGGCAGTAATTCTCTTTTCTTGTCTTGCGAATCACGAATTTCGAAGCTCGTGAAGCTTCTTTTCTTCCGAATCACGAATTACGCATTACGAATCACGTAATTCTGAAAGTTCGCTCAGGTCTCATGATATGACTACCGTCTTGATGTTCACAAACTCCCTGATGCCGAACTCGGAAAGCTCCCGCCCGAAACCCGACGCCTTGACTCCTCCGAACGGCAACCTGGGATCGGACTTGACCATGCCGTTGATGAAGACCGCGCCGGCCTCGATGCGCGCCGCCAGCATTTCGCCTTTGGCGCGGTCGCCTGTCCAGATGGAAGCCCCCAGTCCGAAGGGCGTGTCGTTGGCGATGCGCAGGGCGTCTTCCTCGTCAACGGCGACAATCAGGGCGGCAACGGGCCCGAACAACTCCTCGTCGTAGGCCGGCATGCCGGGCTGGACGCGGTCCAGGACGGTCGGCTGGAAATAGAAACCCGGGCCTTTGCCGGCGCGTTCGCCGCCGGTCAGAACGCGGGCGCCGCGCCTGACCGACAGCCTGACTTGCCGGTCCAGCTCGTCCAGCAGGTCGGCCCTGGCCAGCGGCCCCAGGTCGTTGCTTTCGTCCAGCGGATTTCCGGTCTTCAGCTCGGACACGGCGGCAACGAACGCCTTCTGGAAGCGGCTGTAGACGTCCTTGACGACGATGAAGCGCTTGGCGGCGATGCAGCTCTGGCCGTTGTTGATCATGCGCGCGCTGACGGCCGCGGCCACGCACCTGGCCAGCGGCGCGTCGGCGAGGACGATGAAGGGGTCGCTGCCGCCCAGTTCCAGGACCACTTTTTTCAGATGGCGTCCGGCGGCGGCGGCGACGGCGCGCCCGGCGGCATCGCTGCCGGTCAGGGTGACGGCGCGCACCTGCGGCAGGGCGACCAGCGCCTCGACCTGGGCCGAGCCGACGCGCAGGGCGGTGAAAACGTGCTCGGGAAAACCGGCGCGGCGAAAGACGTCCTCGATGCTCACGGCGCAGCGCATCACGTTCGCGGCGTGCTTGAGCAGGCAGGCATTGCCCGCCAGCAGGGCCGGGGCCGCGCAGCGGAATACCTGCCAGAAAGGGAAGTTCCACGGCATAATGGCCAGGAGCACGCCCAGGGGGTCGAAGCGCACGTAGCTGCCAACGGCATCGGCCTGGATGGGGATGGAGGCCAGCATGGCCTCGCCGTTGGCGGCATAGTACTCGCAGACCAGGGCGCATTTCTCCACTTCGGCGATCGACTGCAGTACGGGCTTGCCCATTTCCGCGGTCATCATGCGCCCCAGAATGTTTTTTTCGCGGCGCAGGATGGCGGCCGCTTTTTTGAGCAGGCCGGCGCGCTGCGGCAGGGGCCGCCGGCTCCAGGCCAGGAATGCCTCATGGGCCCTGACAGCGGCCGTTGCCGCTTCCTGCGGCGCCAACTCGGCAAAGCTCTCCAGAAGCTCGCCGGTAGCCGGATTGATTGATTTGAGTGCCATGAAGTTCCCTCCGCAATAGCTGTGTACATATTGTAAATAAAGGGTAGCAGAATATCAAATAGAACTTGGTTTACGGTATACGGTTAACGGTGTACGGTTTAACAAGGATGAATGGAACTCGGCGTAAGGTGTAAGGCGTAAGGTGTAAGGTAAGATGCAGATCGATCGTTACCTTTCCCTGGTCGAGGGCTTGCTCTTTTCTCTTCCCTTACGCCTTACGCCCTCCGCCTTACACCGAGTGCTTCTTCTCACTCTTCCCCTACGCCTTACGCCGATTCCTTCTTTGACATGCAACCGTCACTTTGGTATAAGTGAATTTCTGTCTGACGACTGGCGGCGAACAGCCAACCTGGAGAGCACCTATGGGCGGATTTTTCGGCGTGGCGGCGAAGAGCAATTGCCTGGCGGACGTTTTCTACGGCACCGACTACCACTCCCACCTCGGGACCAAGCGCGGCGGCCTGGCCGTCGTCGGCGACAACGGCTTCGTCCGCGTCATCCATAACATCGAGAATGCCCAGTTCCGCTCGAAGTTCGACCCCGACCTCGAACGCCTGGCGGGGCGCCTCGGCATCGGCGTCATCAGCGACACCGACGACCAGCCGCTGCTCATCCGCTCCCACCTGGGCGACTACGCCATCGCCACCGTCGGCGTGGTGGCCAACGCCGGCGAACTCGCCTGCGAGGCCTTCGGCCGCCGGCGCATCCATTTGTCCGAGATGGGCAGCGGCGACATCAATCCCACCGAGGTCGTGGCCTCGTTGATCGACATGGAGGACAGCTTCGAGTCCGGCATCCGCCGCGCCATGGACGCGATCGCGGGCTCCTGCTCGCTGCTCATCCTGACGCGCGCCGGCATCTACGCCGCCCGCGACCGCCGCGGCCGCACGCCGGTGATCATCGGCCGCAAGGACGGCGCCACGGCGGTCACCTTCGAGACCTGCGCCTTTGCCAACCTGGACTACCGGGAGGTGAAGGCCCTCGGTCCCGGTGAGATCGCCTTCATCAGCGCCGACGGCTGGGAGAGCCGCAAGCCCCCCGGGGAACTCCTGCAGATCTGCAGCTTCCTGTGGGTGTATTACGGCTACCCGGCCTCGACCTACGAGGGGATCAACGTCGAGGAGGTGCGCAACCGCTGCGGCGCCGCCCTGGCCCGCCGCTTCCCGGCTGCCGTCGACTACGTTGCCGGCATTCCCGACTCGGGCATCGGCCACGGCCTGGGCTACGCCACCGAGTCCGGCCTGCCCTTCAAGCGCCCCTTCGTCAAGTACTCCCCCACCTGGGCGCGCAGCTTCATGCCCCAGCACCAGGAGGTCCGCGACCTGGTGGCGCGCATGAAGCTGATCCCCATCCACGAGCTGATCGCCGGCAAACGCATCCTCTTCTGCGAAGACTCGATCGTGCGCGGCACGCAGTTGCGCGACACCATCAAGCGGCTGTATGACGCGGGGGCCGACGAGATCCACATGCGTCCGGCCTGCCCGCCGCTGCTCTACAGCTGCAAGTTCCTCAATTTTTCGCGCTCACGCTCGGAAATGGACCTGGCTACGCGCAAGGCCATGCGTGACCTGGCTCCGGCGCGCGGGAGCGACGCCTCTGCCTACGCTCATTTCGGAACGCCCGCCTACAACGAAATGGAAGAGTGGATCCGTTGCCACCTTGACCTGACCACGCTCAAATACCAGGCGCTGGACGACATGGTCGCGGCCATCGGCCTGCCGAAAGAGAAGCTCTGCACCTATTGCTGGGACGGAAAGGAATAAAGAAGGAATAAGTGAAAAGTGAAAAGTTAAAAGTGAAATGTAACAACAAAGACCAAACTCGAAAGAAGGAACTCAGCCACAAGATGAACAACATTACTTTAAATTTCTTGTCTCACTTTTCACTTCTTCTACATTTCACTTTTTACTGAATTGGAGGTAATCCCATGAAACACGTAATATTCATCATCTCACTGATCCTCGGACTGGCCCCCACCCTGCGTGCTGAAGAGGGCATGTTTCCCCTCAGCGAGATCCACAAGCTCGACCTCAAGGCCCGGGGCTTCGCCATCGCGCCCACCGAGCTGTACAACCCCAACGGCGTCAGCCTGATCGACGGCATCATCGACCTGGACGGCTGCACCGCCAGCTTCGTTTCCGGCGACGGCCTGATCCTGACCAATTACCACTGCGCCTTCGGCGCCATCCAGTCGCTCACCACCACGGAGAACGACTACCTGCGCGACGGCTTCTATGCCGCCGAGCGCGGCGCCGAGCTGCCGGCGAAGCGCTATACCGTGCGCCTGATCGAGTCCTATCGCGACGTCTCGCAGGAGGTCCTCTCCGTCATCAGGAAAAAGATGACCCACGCCCAGCGCGGCAAAGCCGTCGAGGAAAAGATGAAGCGCCTGGTCGTCGCCGTCGAGAAAGCGCGCCCCGGCAAGCGCGCCGAGGTGGCCGAGATGTTCCGCGGCAAGACCTACGTTCTTTTCATATACGACTACATCAAGGACGTGCGCCTGGTGTACGCGCCGCCGCGCTCCATCGGCGAGTTCGGCGGCGAAGCCGACAACTGGATGTGGCCGCGCCACACCGGCGACTTCGCCTTCCTGCGCGCCTACGTCGCTCCCGACGGCCGCAACGCCGACTACGCGCCGCAGAACGTCCCCTTCAAGCCAAAAAAACACCTGCAGGTGGCCACCGCCGGCGTCAAGGCCGGCGACTTCACTTTCGCCCTCGGCTACCCCGGCAGCACCCACCGCCACAAGTCCTCCCACTACCTGGCCTTCGAGGAAAACGTGCGCATGCCCTTCGTCACCGGTCTCTACCGCTGGATCATCGACCTGAAAGAGAAAATGAGCGCCAATGACCGCGCCACCGCCATCAAGCTCTCCTCTTCGCTGAAGGGGTTGTGGAACAACCTGACGCGCAGCCTGGGGCAGATGAAGGGCCTGAAGAACCTGCAACTGGTGAAGAAGCGGCAGCAGGAGGAGGCGGACCTGCAGCGCTTCATCGACGCCGACAACGCCCGGCGCCGGCAATACGGCTCACTGCTCGGCAGACCTCGGCCGCGCCTACGCGGAAATGACGGCCAGGGCTGCGCGCGACCTGGTCCTCGCCAACCTGCTGAGCTCGCGCATCTCCATGATGATGGGCAACGCCTTCCGCATTTGCGAGGCTTCCTACGAACGCGGCAAGGAGGACACCCAGCGCGCCGAAGCCTACATGGAACGCAATTTCGAGTTGACGGAAAAGCGCATGACCATGGGCCTGCGCGATTATTACGAGCCCGTTGAGAAGGCCGTGCTCGGGGAAATGCTGCGCCGCGCCGCCGCCCTGCCTCCGGGGATGGCCATTCCCGCCGTCACGGCGCTCTGCGAAAAGGGCGATCCGCCAGCCGCCATCGACGCCTTCCTGGAGAAGGCCTTCGCCGCCACCCGCCTCAAGAACCCGGAAACGGTGAGCGCCTGGCTGAAAATGCCGGCCGCGGAAGTGCGGGCCCTGGATGACCCGTTCATCAAGCTGGCGTTCGCTCTCTATCCCGACCACAAGGAACTGCAGGACGCCGCGGAGCGGCAAAAAGGCGTCCTCGACCCGCTGCTGGCCCGGCTGGTCGATGCCAAGCGGGAATTCCTGGGCACGGATTTCGTCCCCGACGCCAACGGCACCCTGCGCCTGACCCACGGCCGCGTGCGCGGCTATTCCCCGGCCGACGCCGTGCTCATGGAGCCTTTCACCACCCTGGGCGGCCTGCTGGAAAAACACGTTGCCCATCCCGGAGTCCCCGATTACGAGGCTCCGCAAAAGCTCATCGAGCTGGCCAAGGCGCGGGACTTCGGCCCCTATGCCCACCCCGAGCTCGGCGCTGTGCCGATCGCCATGCTCTACGACATGGACACCACGGGCGGCAATTCGGGATCGCCGGTTTTCAACGCCGCCGGCGAGCTCATCGGCCTGAACTTCGACCGCGTCTACGAGGCCACGATCAACGATTTCGCCTGGGACGAGTCCTACAGCCGCTCTATCGGCGTGGACGTGCGCTTTATCCTGTGGTCGCTGGACAAGTTCAGCAATGCCAAGCGCTTGCTGACGGAAATGGGAGTAGAGAAATAGAATAAAATTCCGTAATTCGTAATTCGTGAGTCGTGATTCGGAGGAATAAGAGACTTTCGATACTATTCGTGAACTCGCGAATTGGATTTCGCAGCCCAATTGCTTCAATTGATTGTCTTTCTCATCGATCCGAATTCACTGAATTACGAATCACGAATCACGTAGGAGCCGTTATTTCCTTTTCAGTAGTTCCAGGATCTGAACTGCCGCGCTCCGCTCATCTTCGTTTCGGCTGCGCTGAGCAATTTCCAGCGAAACTTCAACGATAGATAGATTTTCAGGGCGCGAAACTGCCACTTGGGCAAATGCTTCTTATAAACATGCAACTGACTGCGTCGGTACTCCACGGCGGTGCGCGCCGGCATGGAGCGCACGCTGGCCCCGCCGTAATGGATGATGCGCGCCCCCGGCAGAAAAAAGGTCTTGTGCCCCATCCTGGCCAGGCGGGCGCAGAGCTCGCTGTCATCGAAATACAGGAAGATCTCCTCGTCGAATACCCTGCCGCCGGGGAAATACTCGCGGCGGGTGAGGAGACAGCAGCCGCTGACCCAGCCGACCTCGCGCGTCCGCATCCGGCGCGTATCGTCGCGCCGGGCCGCGGGCGAGGCGACCGCCTTCTGCCAGAACTCGGAGAAAAGCGAAAGGGGCCGGCCAAAGGAAAGCTGAAAGCTGTTGTCGGCGTTTAGCACCAGCGGACCGACCGCCCCCGCCTGCGGCCGGGAATCGGCGAAGGCGACCAGGCGCGAGAAGGTGTCGGCAAAGACCTTGGTGTCGCTGTTGAGAAAGAGCAGGTACTCCCCCTGCGCCCGGGCGGCGCCCAGGTTGTTGGCGCGGGTGAAGCCCAGGTTCTCGTCGTTGCGCAGAACCGTGAGCCGGTCGCGAAAGGCAGCCAGCCCGGTAGCCGCCTCGCGCGAGGCGTTGTCCACGACGATGACCTCGAAGGCGAAATCGGCCGCGCTGGCGAAAACCGCGGCCAGCGCCTCGCTGACCAGCTGCGGCTTCTCCAGGCTGATGACCAGGATGACGGAGAGCTTCATCGGCGCGGCGAGCGGCGCGACGGCCTATTCCAGGATGATCTTGCCGGCGTTGCCCGAGAGCCCGATCTCGAAAGCCTTGGCGAAATCAGCCATCTTGAAGTGGTGGGTGATCAGCGGCTTGAGGTCGACCTTGCCCGAGACCAGCAGGGCGTCCATCTGGTACCAGGTTTCGAACATGCGCCGGCCGTTGATGCCCTGCACGGTCACGCCGGGGAAAATGATGTCCTTGGCCAGGTCGAGGCTCAAGGGCTTGGCCGGGATTCCCAGCAGCGAATAACGGCCGTTCTTGCGGATGGAACGGAAGCCCTGCGGCGATGGCCGCCGGGTGGCCCGACATTTCCAGCACCGCGTCCACGCCCTGGCCCGAGGTCAGCGAGCGCACGACCTCCTCCACGCTCTCTTTGGCCGGGTCGATGACGCGGTCGGCGCCCATTTTCCTGGCCAGCTCCTGGCGGAAGGGCATCACCTCGCTGACCAGCACCAGGGAGGCGCCGGCCGCCTTGCACACCGGGATGGCGGCGATGCCGATGGGGCCGCCGCCCAGGATGAGGAACGTCTTGCCGACGGTCGCCCCGGCCATGACCGTGTGCACGGCGTTGCCGAACGGGTCGTAAATGGCCGCCCATTCGGGGTCGATGCCCTTGGGGACGCGCCACAGGTTGGACTCGGGCACGGCGATGTAATCGGCGAAGCAGCCGTCGCCGTCCACGCCGAGGATGACCACGTTCTCGCAGAGGTGGGCGTTGCCGGTGCGGCACTGGAAACACTGGTTGCAGACCACGTGCATCTCGGCGGTCACCACGTCGCCCACCTGGTAGTGGCGGACATCGGCGCCGGTCTCCACGATCTCGCCGTAGAATTCGTGCCCGGTCGTGACCGGGGGCTTGATGCGGTTCTGCGACCACTCGTCCCACTTGTAGATGTGCAGGTCGGTGCCGCAGATGGCCCGCTTATGTACCTTGATCAACGCTTCATTGCCCTTGATGGCGGGAATGGCCACTTCCTGCATTTCCAGTCCCGGGCCGGGCTTCATTTTTCTCAATGCTTTCATGTTGCCTTTCATGGGAGAACTCCTTTGTTGGTCAGGAGTTATTTTAGTATTTCCGCGGCCGGAATGCAAGCGGGAGCTCCGTGACGCGTAACGCGTGACGCGTGACACGAAAGAAGAAGAAAGTGCCTTTCTCTTTCTCATAACGCATAACGGAGCCCTGAAAGTTCTTCACGCATAACGTATACTAATTATCGTCTCACTCTTTCGAATCACGAATTACGAATTACGTATCACTTCCCATTTCCCCTGTCGCCATATATAATGGCTACATGAACAAGAACCGCATCCTCTGGCTGATCGCCTTGCTGTTGACCCTGGTCCTGGCCGTCTATCAGCGCCTGAGCGGTCCCACCCGTCCCGTCAAGGGCAGGCTTGCCGTTTCCGGCATCGAGCTCCGCTATAAGTTCCAGCGCAGCTGGACAAGCTACCAGCCTTTGCCCGTGCGCGTGACCGGCAACGGCATCGCCGCCATGCGCCTTCATTACCGCCGCTATCCCCTGATCGCGGGCGACGTATGGTCCACGGCGCTGATGGTCACCCGCGACGGCGCGTTCGTTGCCCATGTCCCCGGCCAGCCCGCCGCCGGCAAAGTGGCTTACAAGGTCGAGGTCCTTTCCCCGGACGGCAGCCGCTGGCTGAACGACGGCCGGCCCATCGTGGCCCGCTTCAAGGGCGAGGTACCGGCCTGGCTGCTGATCCTGCACATCGTCTTCATGTTTGCCGCCATGCTGCTCGCGTTCCGCGCCGGGCTGGAGGCGCTGCGCCCGGGCGGCGCCTGGCAAAGACTCATCCCCTGGACCCTGGCCGTGACCGCGCTCGGCGGGCTGATCCTCGGACCGATGGTGCAGAAATACGCCTTCGGCGCCTACTGGACCGGTTTTCCCGTCGGCGGCGACCTGACCGACACCAAAATACTTTTCGTCTTCCTGTTCTGGCTGGCCGCTTTTTTCCTGCGCCGGCGCAGCCGCTGGTGGACCGTGGCGGCAACTGTTCTGATGGTGGGTGTATACCTGATCCCCCATTCGGTGCTGGGTTCGGAGCTGGATTACAGGACGGGGAAAATAGGAACCTCCAAATCTGTAGAAACTAGAACTCGGTGTAGGGCGGAGGGCGTAAGGCGTAGGGGAAGAGGAAATTGAAGCACTCGTACAGGCGTAGGGAAGGCTAAGGGAAGAGGAAATTGAAGTACTTGGTGTTCTGTTTCTTACCCTGCGCCTTATGCCTTACACCTTACGCCGAGATCAAAGCCCGAGTTTTGAGAACGTCTCCTCCGCCTCGTGCACCAGGTCCCTGACGATATCCTTGACCGGCTTGCTGTCGTGGATCAGGCCCACGCTCTGGCCGGCCATCAGCGAGCCGTGCTCCACGTCGCCGTCCTGCACGGCGCGGCGCAGGGCGCCCACCCAGTATTTCTCCACTTCGTACTGCGCCTGGGTGCGGTGGATCTCGCCGCGCTCCAGTTTCTGGATCAGCTCCAGCTGCAGCCGGCCGAACTCCTCGCTGCCCTTGTTCTTCAGGGCGCGCACGGCCACCACCGGCAGGGCCGAGCTGTACTGCGGGGTGGCGAAGGCCTCGCGGGCGCGGGCCTTGCGGAAGCGCTCCTTGAACGCCGGGTGGGCCGGGCTCTCCTCGGCCATGGCGAAAATGGTGCCCATCTGCGCCCCGGCCGCGCCCATCAGCAGCAGGTGGGCGATCATTTTGCCGCTGGCGATGCCGCCGGCCACGAAGACCGGCAGCTGCGGGTAATGGAACAGCACCTGCTGGATGAGCACGATGGTCGAAACATGGCCGATATGGCCGCCGGCCTCGCTGCCCTCCAGGATCAGGGCGTCGGCGCCGTAGGCGATCATGCGCTCGGCGATGGAGTCGTTGGAGGCGAAGCAAAGGACCTTGGCGCCGCTCTTCTTGGCGATGCGCACTTCTTCCTGGCGCGGGAAACTGCCGGCGAAAACGATATAGGGAACCCCCAGGGACGCGGCCTGCTCCAGGTGCGACAGGTAGTTCGGGGCGATGGTGATCAGGTTGACGGCAAAGCGGCAACCGTCCGCCTTCAGCTCCTGCACTTCCCGCTCCAGGACGTCGGCCGGCATGTTGCCGGCGGCGAGGACCCCGAAGGCCCCGGCATCGGCCACGGCCTTGACCAGTCCCGCGGTGCTGATCCAGGTCATGGCCCCGGCGATCAGGGGATACTCGACTCCGAGGAACTCGCGGCCGCGCTGCCAGTATTTCAGGTGCTTTTTGGCTATCATAGGGCAATTTTAGCATGAAAAAGCCCTGAAACCAATGAACTTACAGAACTTAGTGATAAGTGAATGAGCTTGCTGAACTTAGTGATGAGTGATGAGAAAGAGAAAGAGGCTTTTAGAGTTTTTCTCTGATGTTGTTTCTCATCACTTATCACTCATCACTCCTCACTTATTACCCCTTCCATTTTTTCGCATGTCCTGTCCTTGAAATTCGGCGAAAAAATGGAATATAATTGGTTATCCTATTCATGAAAACCATTGAATTCAAACCTGACGGCCAGTCGACTATTATTCGTCCAGGCGTTTCCGCAAGCGACGAAGCCGTGCGCAATGACATGCTGCTCGAAGTGCTGCCGCTGATCTTCCACAAGCTGAAAAACAAGCTGACCCCCATTCTCGGCTACACCCAGATCCTCATGACCCGGGGCAGACGACGACTTCGCCAGGGAACGGCTGGCGCGCATCGAGCGCAACACCGCCGAGCTCACCAACGCGCTCAACTTCCTGAAAGACTACCCCCGGCCCGCCCCCTGCCGCCGCCAGCCGGCCGTTCTCGACCGCATGCTGGAAGCGATGACGCCGCGATTGGCAGGAAGCGGCCCGCACGGCGCAGGCCCGCGTCGTCCTCGAGCTGGACGCCGCGAAACTCGAGCTGACGCTCGACGCCGCCCAGCTGCGCGTGCTGCTGCTGAACCTTCTGGACAACGCCCGGAACGCGCTCCAGGCCAGAGCGGCCGCCGAGAGGGAGATCCGCATCTCTACGGGGATGGCCGGCAACGCGCTGAAACTGCGCGTGCGCGACAACGGCCGCGGCATGAACCCGGATGAGCTGGACAGCATCTGGACGCCGTTCTATGCCAATTTCCCCGACCGCGCCGGTTTGGGCCTGGTCATCTGCGAGAGGATCATCGCCAACCACGGCGCCGCCTGCGTCGTCACCTCGAAACCCGGCGAGTTCAGCTGCTTCGACATCGACTTTCCCCTGGCGGGCGCGGACGAGCCCACACCGGCATACGGCAAGAGAATAAGTGATAGGACACCATCATAAAGGAGGCCCCATGAAACAAAAGTTCGTGTATTTTTTTTCCAAGAAAAAAAGTGAAGGCAGCAAGGAGATGAAGAATCTCCTGGGCGGCAAGGGCGCCGGCCTGGCCGAGATGGCCAGCATCGGCCTGCCCGTCCCCGCCGGCTTCACCATCACCACCGAGGTCTGCGACCTGTATTATAAAAACAACCGCCGCTACCCCGCCGGCCTGGACAAGGAAGTCGACGATCACATGCGCCGGCTCGAGAAAGAAGTCGGCAAGAAGTTCGGCGATGCCGCCGATCCCCTGCTGGTCTCGGTGCGCTCAGGCGCGCCCCTCTCCATGCCGGGCATGATGGAGACCATCCTCAACCTCGGCCTGAACGACCGCTCGGTGGCCGGCCTGGCCGCCAAGACCGGCAACCGCCGCTTCGCCCTCGACGCCTACCGCCGCTTCATCATGATGTACGGCTCGACGGCCAAGGGCATCGACCGCGAGGAGTTCAACCACGCCTTCGACACGGTCAAGAACCAGCACACGCGCCAGCGGCTCAACCTGCCCGGCCATGTCAAGGTCAATGACACCGACGTGAACGAAAGCGAGCTGGAGATCCTGGTCGATGAGTTCAAGGCGATCTACAAGAAGAACATCGGCGACGACTTCCCCCAGGACCCCAGGGAACAGCTGTGGGGCTCGGTCAACGCCGTTTTCGGCTCCTGGATGGCCGAGAAGGCCGTCACCTATCGCCGCGTGGAGAAGATCAAGGGCGTGGTGGGCACGGCCGTCAACGTCCAGCAGATGGTCTTCGGCAACATGGGCCCCAAGAGCGGCACCGGCGTCTGCTTCACCCGCGACCCCAACAGCGGCGAGAACATCTTCTACGGCGACTACCTGGTCAACGCCCAGGGCGAGGACGTGGTGGCCGGCATCCGCACGCCGATCAAGCTCTCGGAGTTCGAGGATGCCGATCCCGTCTCCTACAAGCAGCTGGTCGACGTGCGCCGCATCCTGGAGAAGCATTTCAAGGACATGCAGGACCTGGAGTTCACCGTCGAGGAAGGCCGCCTGTACATGCTGCAGTGCCGCACCGGCAAGCGCTCACCCGCCGCCTCCTTCCGCATCGCCGTGGACATGGTCGACGAGAAGCTGATCCGCAAGGAAGACGCCGTCCTGCGCATCAAGGACAAGGACATCGAGGGCATCTTCTACCCCATCATCGACCCCGAGCAGAAGGATGAGCTCAAGAAGAATTACCTGGTCAGCGGCATCGACGCCGTTCCCGGCGCCGCCAGCGGCCAGGTGGTGTTCAACGCCAAGGACGCCGAGGAAGCCGCCGCCCGGGACGAGAAGGTGATCCTGGTGCGCAAGGAGACCAGCCCCGAGGACGTCGGCGGCATGCACGCCGCCCAGGGCATCCTGACCGCCACCGGCGGCAAGACCTCCCACGCCGCCGTCGTGGCCCGCGGCTGGGGCAAGTGCTGCATCGTCGGCTGCGAGAAGCTGAACATCAACTATGAAAAGGGCGAGATGTCCGTGGGCGACATCGTGGTGCGCCAGGGCGAGGAGATCACCCTCAACGGCTCCACCGGCCAGGTCTTCCGCGGCGCCATGCGCCTGATCAAGCCCGAGCCCCCCGCCTCGTTCCAGACGCTGATGGGCTGGGTGGACAAGATCCGCGCCATCAAGGTGCGCACCAACGCCGACACCCCCTACGACGCCGCCAAGGCCGTCGAGCTCGGCGCCGAGGGCATCGGCCTCTGCCGCACCGAGCACATGTTCTTCGATACCGAGGAGCGCCGCCTGGCCATCCAGGAAATGATCGTGGCCGACACGCTGTCCGGCCGCGTGGAGGCCCTGAACAAGCTGCTCCCCTTCCAGAAGGAGGACTTCAAGGGCATCTTCAAGGCCATGAACGGCTTCCCGGTGACCATCCGCCTCATCGACCCGCCGCTGCATGAGTTCGTCCCCCACACCGAGGAGAAGCAGATCCAGCTGGCCGACAAGATCGGCGTACCCTACGAAAAAATCCGCTACCGCGTCGAGCAGCTGCACGAGGCCAACCCCATGCTGGGCCATCGCGGCTGCCGCCTGTGCATCACCTATCCCGAGATCCTGGACATGCAGGTCCGGGCGATCATCGAGGCCGCCTGCGAGTGCACGGCCGAAGGCGTCAAGGTCTTCCCCGAGATCATGATCCCGCTGACCATCGACAAGAAGGAGCTGGGGATCCTGGATCTGCGCACCCGCCTGGTGGCCGACGCGGTCATCAGGGAAAAGAACGTCAAGCTGAAATACCTGGTCGGCACCATGATCGAGGTGCCGCGCGCGGCGCTCCTGGCCGACCAGATCGCCGAAGTCGCCGAGTTCTTCTCCTTCGGCACCAACGACCTGACGCAGATGACCATGGGCATCTCGCGCGACGACGCCGGCAAGTTCCTGCCCGATTACGTCGACGAAAAGAAGGCCGGCGTTTTCGCCGAGGATCCGTTTCAATCGCTCGACCAGGACGGCGTGGGCATGCTGGTGAAGATGGGCATCGAAAAAGGCCGCCAGACCAAGCCCGGCCTCAAGATCGGCATCTGCGGCGAGCACGGCGGCGAGGCCAAGTCGGTCGAGTTCTGCTGCCGCGTGGGCATGAACTACGTTTCCTGCTCGCCCTTCCGCGTGCCCATCGCCCGTTTGGCCGCGGCCCAGGCCGAGATCAAGAGGCTGGCCCAGGCCCAGCCGAAGAAAGCGGCGGCCAAAAAGGCCAAGGTCGTGCGCAAGCCGGCCGCGGTCAAGACAAAGAAAGCCCCGGCAAAAAAAGCTGCAGCAAAGAAAGCCGTGAAAAAGGCCAAGCCGGTCAAGAAAGCCAAGGCTAAAGTCGCAAAGAAAGCCAAGATCGTGAAGAAAGGCAAAAAGAAGTAACCCAAACAGTTCGATCCCAAGGGGCAGGCCTTCGGGCCTGCCTTTTTTTTCAGGAGATTCCAACAACTCACCCCCGAGCCCCCTCTCTTCCAAAAGAGAGGGGGTATTCTAATTTCTAAGGCCCCTTCTCTTCGCAAGAGAAGGGGTTGGGGATGAGTTTGAGAAAGCAGATCACCTTCTCCTATTGACATTCTCGCCCGTTTTCCTAAAATCAAATCGAACCATGAAAGCACTCGAAATAAAAGGCCTGAAGAAATCGTTCCGCTCGAATTTCCTTTTCAAGAAATACACGATCCTGAAAGGCATCGACCTCGACGTGGAAAAGGGCGAGATCTACGGCTTCCTGGGGCCGAACGGCGCCGGCAAGACCACCACCATCAAATGCGTCATGGGACTGCTGACTCCGGACGCCGGCGAGATCCTGGTCGACGGCCAGCCCGCCCGGGCGAAGACGGCGCGGCGCCGCATCGGCTTCCTTCCCGAGAACCCCTATTTTTACGACTACCTCACCGCCCGCGAGCTGCTCGGCTTCTCCGCCGCCCTCTTCAACCTCCCCGCCGCCGAGACCAAGGACAGGATCGCCGCCCTGATCCACCGCGTCGGACTGAGCGGTCACGAGGACCTGAAGCTGCGCAAGTTCTCCAAGGGGATGATCCAGCGCCTCGGCCTGGCCCAGGCCCTGGTCAACGACCCTGACCTGCTCATCCTCGACGAGCCCTTCTCCGGCCTCGACCCCGTCGGCCGCAAGGACCTGCGCACACTCATCCTCTCGCTGCGCGACGCCGGCAAGACCGTTTTCTTTTCCTCGCATATCCTGCAGGACATGGAGATGATGGTCGACCGCGTGGGCATTATCCTCCATGGCGCCATGCGCCGCCAGGGAAAGCTGTCGGAGCTGATCGCCCACAGCACCCAATACTACGAAGTCGTCTGCGACCACATCGGCGAGAAAGAGCTGGCCGCGATCCAGGAGAGTTTCACCCGCCGTGACGGCCAGTTCATCATCACCCTGGCCAGCGATGCCGACGTCAACCTGGTGGTGGAGTCGATCATCCACAACAGCGGCCGCATCGTGGCCGTCACCCCGGTCAAGATGACGCTGGAAGACATTTTTTTCAGTGAAATGTCTGAAGGGGCCTTCCAGGCGCCGACGTCCCGGTCCGCCGGGACCGGGGGGCCTCAGGGCGCCGATGCCGTCGGGGGGAACCCATGAAGCCGAGCGTCAAGGGCATCGCGGTCAACACCTTCCGCGAATCGGCGCGCAACAGGATGTTTTACCTGCTGGTCTTCTTCGGCATCCTCTTCGCCCTCAGCTCCAAGCTGGTCAGCTTCCTCACCATCGGCGACGCCATGAAGGTGCTCAAGGAC
The DNA here is from genome assembly GCA_963732485.1 of Candidatus Aminicenantota bacterium. GTDB lineage: Bacteria > Acidobacteriota > Aminicenantia > UBA2199 > UBA2199 > UBA2199. Next base: position 27,710 of record CAVSZS010000006.1, on the reverse strand, counting down.
ACCGGCCTGGCCGCCATCAACTTCTTCTGCGTGCTCATCGCCATCTTTACCGGCATCAACCTGGTTTACAAGGAGATCGAAAGGAAGACGGTGTTCAACATCCTGAGCAAGCCCGTCTCCCGCGACGAATTCATTATAGGCAAGTTCCTGGGACTGGGGTTGACCATGCTGACGGCGCTGGGCTCCATGGCAATCATTTTTTTCGTTTTCGTCGCCCTCAGCGGCGGCGGTTTCGACTGGGGCATCCTCCTTTATTTCTGCATGCTCGGCCTCGAACTGCTGGTTATCACGGCCATCTCGCTGCTGTTCTCCTCCTTCACCACCCCCATCCTCTCCTTCATCTTCACCGTCTCGCTCTACCTGATCGGCCACATCATGTGGACCTTCAACGAATTCAAGGCGCTGCTGCAGGTTCCGGCCTGGAAGGCGCTGCTGCAGGCCCTTTATTTCCTGCTGCCCAACCTGGACAAGTTCAACATCAAGAACGAGGTGGTCCTGGGCACGGCGCTCAACCCGTGGACGCTGTTGTTCTCCGTCCTCTACGCCCTGGCCTACATCGCGGCGCTGCTGGCCCTCACCATGCTGATCTTCCGCAAGCGGGAATTCCAATAATGAGACCCCCCTTCAGCGAGGGCCGCGTCACTGCGCGGCGGCACGGCCTTAGGGGGCGCCTGCTCGGGCTGCTGGCGCTGACGGGGCTGCTGCTGGCGGCGGGCATGCAGGGCCGCTACGACTCGACCATCGATTATTTTCGCGAACGCAACGTCTTCGTCTCCCTGCCTTCGGGCGGGACGCTGAAGGCGCTGTCGTTCGGCTACCGCAACCTGGCCGCCGACCTGCTCTTCATCTGGTCCATCCAATTCTATTCCACGTACAACATCCGCAATCGCTTTGAATTCCTGGAGCGGGTCTACGACACCATCACCGACATCACGCCGTCATACAAGGAGCCCTATATCATCGGGTCGATGATCATGGCCATGGAGGCCCGCGACATCCCCATGGCCCTGCGGCTCCTGGACAAGGGCTCGGCGCACAATCCCGCCGAATACAGGTTCGACCAGGAAGCGGGGTTCTACTGCTACAAGTACCTCAAGGATTACGCCCGCGCCGAGCGCTACTACAACCGGGCGGCCGCCAAGCCCGGAGCGCCCGCCTTCATCAAGCGCATGAAAGCCCATCTGGTCTATATGCGCGACGACCCCGAGATGGCATACCGCATGTGGCTCGACATCTACCGCAATGCCGACGACACCCTGACCCGGGACTCGGCCATCAACCATCTCTACCAGATCAAGGCCGAGAGCGACCTGCCGCGGTTGAAGGAAAAGATCGCCGGGTTCCGGCAAAAATTCGGGCGCCTCCCCGGAGCGCTGACTGAACTGGCAAGAGCAGGACTGATCCGCGAAGTGCCCAGGGACTTCGCCGGCCAGGAATATGTCTATGACCCGCAGAAGGGCACGGTGACCGCCCAAAGGATATTCCGATGGAAGAAACGCTGACCTTTTTCGCGATCGTCATCGGCCTCATCGTGGGCAGCTTTCTCAACGTGGTCATCCACCGCCTGCCGCTGAACGAAAGCATCGTCTTTCCGCCGTCCCGCTGTCCGGCCTGCAAGGGCGCCATCGCCCCCTACGACAACGTCCCGCTGCTGAGCTATGCCGTCCTGCGCGGCCGCTGCCGCGCCTGCCGCGCCGCCATATCGCCGCGCTACCCGCTGGTCGAGGCGTTCACCGCCTTCAGCTTCTGGCTGGCCTTTGACGCCTACGGTCTCAGCCTGCACGCCCTTGCCGCCGCCGTCTTCCTCGCCCTGCTGATCGCCCTGGCGGCCATCGATCTCGAGCACATGATCCTGCCCGACGAGCTCACCCTGGGCGGCGCCGCCCTCTTCTTCGTCTATTCGTTCTTCAACCCCGAAGTCTCCCAGCTCGACGCCGTGCTCAGCGGCCTGGGCGCGGCGCTGTTCTTCTCCGCCCTGTTCTATTTTTACCTGAAGGTGCGCAAGATCGAGGGGCTCGGCTTCGGCGACGTAAAGATGGCCTTGTTCATGGGGCTGTTCCTCGGCGTCAACCGCCTGGCCATCGCCATCTTCCTGGCCTCCCTGTCCGGGCTGCTGGTGGGGCTGTACTTCATCCTGTTCCGCAAAAAGGATTTCAAGCTCGCCCTGCCCTTCGGCCCCTTCCTGTCCCTGGGCAGCTACCTGGCGCTCTTCTGGGGCGACGCCATCCTCGCCTGGATCGGCTCGCTGTGGATGCTGCCGTGAGAAGGTCGTCGCTGCTCCTGCTGATCGTCGTCGAGGCCCTGGCGCTGTTCGTTTTCGAAAACATGCGCGCCGTCTTCACCACCCTGGAAAAAAACGAGCGCCAGGCCATCATCGCGGCCAGCGAGCTGCAGGCCGACCTGTTTGTCCTGCGCACGCTGCAGGGCCAGTCGCGCCCGGGGCGGGCGAAGTATTTCGACCGCGTCCTGCCCCTGGCCCGCGCCGAGTCGGGACAGTCGATCGTCGCCGTTGGCAAGGAATTGCAGCTGGAGATCCGCAAGCCCCTGGGGGATAAATCGGGCCTGCTTTTCCAGAAGACCATCCGCTCGAGCCAGCTCGAATCCTTCCAGGGACTCAAGAAAATTCTGGCCATTCTGGTTCTGCTCCTGGGCCTGGCCATCGTTGCCTCCGGTATCTATTTCATGGTGCTGCTGCGCAAGAAGATGCCCGAACCGCATTTGAGCGCCGGCTCCCCTTTTCAGGACTACCTGGTGGAGATGAACAACTCGCAGCAGGAGCTGCAGGAACTGGTCGCCAACCAGCGCCGTAGCGCCAGCGAGAAAGAAGAGCTGAACAAGAGCATCATCAACACCGTCCACCTGGGGGTGATCTACCTGTCGGCCGGCGGCAAGATCGAGATATTCAATCCCGCCGCCCAGGAGCTGTTCGGCCGCAGCTTCGTCGCCGCCAGGAACCACCGGCTCGCCGACGCCCTGCCCGGCCATCCCGAGCTGACGCGCTTCATCCTCGCCGGCGACACGAGGAACTCGGCCGAGATCGAAAGCGGCCCGTTCATCTTTTTCGTCGACGTGGTTCCCGTCGGTGCGGGACGAGACGGCCCCGTCAAAGCGGGGCGGGACGGACCGGTCGGCGACGGCGGCCGCCTGGCGCTGGTGCGCGACGTCAGCGCCGAGCGGAAAAAAGAGCGCATCCGCCGCCACAACGACAACCTGATGATGCTCGGCGAGATGGCCGCCTCCCTGGCCCACGAAGTACGCAACTCACTGGGCGTGATCCTCGGCTACAGCAAGGCCATGAGCGGCGAGCCGGAAAAAACGGCCAAGATCGTCCGCGAGGTCCAGTTCATGAGCGAGATGATGGAGAGTTTCCTGCGCTTCTCCAAGCCGGTGGCCAAAGTCGGCAGCAAGCCGACCGACCTCGGCCAGGTGATTGCCGCGGCGGCCGCCGCCCAGGAGCTGCTCATCGAACTGCCGGCGCAAACCCTCGAACTCAAGAGCGACCCGTTGCTGCTCAACGCCATCTTCACCAACCTGGCGCTCAACGCCAAACAGGCCGGAGCAGGGCGCCTGCGCGTGGAATTCGCCCCGGGCGCGGCGCCAACCGCATCGCCACGCAACGACGTGGCCGTAACCATCGCCGACGACGGCCCGGGCATCACCGCGGCCAGCGCCGAAAAGATATGGCTGCCCTTTTTCAGCACCAGGGACAAGGGCACCGGCATGGGCCTGGCTACGGTAAAGAAGCTGGTCAGCGCCCTGAACGGCGACATCCAATTGCTGAATCCGGGAGAACCGGGAGCCAAGTTCAAGATCACTTTTTATACCTAGAACCTATGTGAAATAGTGAATAAGTAATTAGTGAAAGGTAACCAGCAATAAGCAATAGCAGTGAAGATTGAATTATAATAAATAGGCATCAAGTTCGTTTCAATGGTTTTGCTATTCACTTTTCACTTTTAACTTTTCACTTAGAATCGCCTCCGCTACGATAAAATCTGACGGATAGGTAATCTTGATATTATCGGGATCTCCCGCTACCGTAACCACCGGCGCCAGCTTGTAGCGCAACACCAACGAACAATCATCCCCGGCATCCTCATAGCCTTCGTTCTCGGCCAGCTCGTGCGCCCGGCGCATGACATCCAGCTTGAAGCCCTGGGGAGTCTGCACGCAGCGCAGCTTGTCGCGATCCAGGACGGCGGCGACCAGGCCGTCTCCGTCCACGCGCACGGTCGTGTCGTTGACGGCAAGGACGGGCATGACGGCGCATCCTTGGGCAAGCGCCGCCAGGACGCGGCTGATGACCGGCTCCGCGACCAGGGCGCGGGCGGCATCGTGGATCAGGACGTTTTCGGCGCCGCGAGGCGGCCTTGACCCCGATGGCCGACGAGCCCTGGCGGGTCGCGGCGCCGGCGATCACTTTCTCGATCTTGGAAAATCCGGCCGCGATCCCTTCCGCCCGCGGCAGATGACTTGCCGGGCAGACCAGGATGATGCCGTCGATGCCTTGGTGGTCCTGGAATCTTTGCAGGCAGATCTCGAGCAGGGTCTTGCCCCCAATCTCGAGAAACTGCTTGGGCTCTTTGCCGTTGAATCTGGTACCGGTTCCGCCGGCGAGGATGATGGCGATGTTCTTCATTTTGAGATTATAATCTATCAGCGACCTCAAAAAAAAGTTCGCAGTGAGGTGATGCGAAGAATAGTATAGTAGGACTAAAATTCCAAATCACAAGCACCAAATTCCAAATAAATTCCAATTCCCAAATTCCAATGACCGAAACAAAAGCTCCTTCAAGTATGGGGATATTGAAAACTCACCCCCTCACCCCCTCTCTTATAAATAGAGGGGGTAAAACACTCCTAGGGGAATGATAAGTTAAATCTTCCTTCTTTTCCTCGTTTGGGTCATTCAGTCATTGGTGCTTGGTGCTTGTTTAATTTGGTCTTGGATTTGACTTAGTCTCTGAGTGATGCTACTTGTCACCTTACACTCACGCTCACGCGTCTTTCCTCCCGCGCTGCCCTGTTATTTTCGCCCCTGATACGATATAATACGCGCTGAAAACCCCAATGAAGAAATATCGTTTTCTCTTTACCGGCGGCGGCACGGGTGGCCATGTATATCCCAATATCGCCATCTATGAAGCCCTGAAAGAAAAATATCCCGACGCCGAGTTCCTCTATGTCGGCACGCGCAAGGGCAGCGAAGCGTCGATCATCCCCGCCCTCTCCCAGCCCATGGAGTTCATCCACGTTCCCGCCCGCGGCCTGCCGCAGCGCCTGAAAAGCCCGGGGACCGTCATGGCGCTGGGCGCCATTCTCCTGGGCGCGGTCAAGAGCTTCTTCATCCTGCGCCGTTTCAAGCCCGACATCATCATCGGCTCCGGCGGCTACGCGGCGGCGCCGGTGCTGCTCGCCGCGGCGCTGCTCAAAAAGGGCGTCTTCATCCACGAGCAGAACGCCGTCCCCGGCCGCCTCAACCTGTTCATCGCCCGCTTCGCCACCCGCATCGGCGTCGCCTTTCCCTCGACCGCCTCATTCTTTCCGCCGGCCAAGGTCGTCGAGACAGGCTACCCGCTGCGCAAGGATATCCGCGCGCGCCTGGGCGAGGCCCCTTCCCCCGGCGGAGAAGGCGCCGAAGCCCGTCGCGACGGCGTACAGGGCCGCGACAAGCTGGAAATCCCCCCGAACAGCCGCATCCTTTTCATCTGCAGCGGCAGCATGGGCGCGCGCACCATCAACCGCGCCGTCGTTGAGGCCCTGCCGCGGCTCCTCTCCATCCCCAACCTGTTCGTCATCATGTCCACCGGCAAGGCCTATAATGCCCGTTACAAGGCCTATGACGACACCGTAAGCAACCTGGAGCGCCGGGGATATCCGCCCCAGATCGAAGGCCGGCTGCTGCTGCGGGAGTACTTCGACCGTATCGCCGAGATATACGAGATCGCCGACCTGGTGGTATCCAGGGCCGGCGCCGGGGCCATCCAGGAGCTCACCGCCAAGGGGCTGCCGGCCATCCTGGTCCCCAAGATCGACCTGCCGGGAGACCACCAGATCCTCAACGCCCGCGAGATCGAAAAAATCGGCGGCGCCCGCGTCCTCTACGAAGAGGTCGGCGGCGGCAGGAACAGGAACGAGATATACCTGCCCGCCGACGCGCTGGTCAAGACGGTCGAGGAACTCCTCGCCGATCCCGCCCAGCTGGACGCCATGCGGCAGAACCTGCTGGCCATGGACAAACCCGACAGCACCGCCCTCATTCTCGATGCCGTGGAAGGCATCATCGGCAAAAAAGGCCCGGCCCGCCAAAGCGAAATCAAGGTCTTTTACCTGCAGGTAGTCGACGAGGAGAAAAACCTGGAGCTGCCCTTCCCCTCCACCACGGTGGGCAACACGTTCCTGGCGGACGTGGCGCTGGAGAAGATCGCCGTCCCGGTGCGCTTCACCGTGCAGCTGCCGCAGGGCGATGCGCAACCGGCCATGGTCCGGGTGCAGAAGGGCCACGTGCAACTCAACGGCAACGAAATCAGCGGCTGGGCCGCGCTGCGCCACGATGACCGCATCGAGATCGCCGGACATTCCTTTATTTTTAAAAGCTACATGGAGAAAACCGGTGAGCCGAACGGCCTGGGTTTGCCCGGCGCCCATGGACACCCGGGAGCGCCTCTGGCCGCCCGCCTGGCCGACTTCGGCCGCGCCGTCGTCGCCGCCGCCGTTTTCGGGGCCGGCAGCGTGGTCGACGTTTTTTCCGCCGCCCTGGCCGCCGCCGGCTTTCTGCGCCGCCTGGTCGGCGCCAACGCCATGGGCCGCGTCTTCATGCCGATCTTCGCCCGCCTCTTCCAGCGCGGCCCGCGCAAAAAAGCCTGGGAAGCCGCCTCGTCCCTGACCGCCGGCACGGTGCTGATCTCCCTGCTCATCGCGGCGTTGGGCTTGCTGCTGGCCGGCCCGCTGGTCAAACTCGCCTTTCCCGGGTTCATTGGCCGGGGCCTGGCCCCCGCGGCAACGAAGATGGCGCGCATCCTGTTCCCGGTAATCATTCTCGGCACGCTGGCCGCCCTGATGGCCGTATATCTGCGCGCCTTCAACCGCCGCACCGCGGCCGACGCGTCGGCGCTGCTGTTCGCCTTCGGCACCATCGCCGGCATCTTTCTGTTCCTGCCCGGCAGCGGCGGCTATGCCATGGCGTGGAGCGTGCTGCTCGGCTCCCTGCTGCAGATCCTGTTTCTCACTGTTTTCCTGGCCGGGACGTTCATGAAACCGGAGCTGGAATTCACCTTTCGTCCCGCCTTCCGCGCCTCCAGCCAGGTGAACCGCAAGTACGCCGCCCAGCTGGCCCCGGCCGGGCTGGGAGCGGCGCTGACCCAGGCCCCGCCCCTGGTCGAGCGCTTCGTGGCCTCAGGCCTGCCCGCCGGCTCCATCTCCTACCTGTATTTCGCCATGGAGATATTCCGCCTGCCCTTCACCCTGGTCGCGCGCGCCGCCAACAGCCGCACGCTGCGCGACCTCCCGGGCCCGGCCCTTGCCCTGGACCGCGAGCAGACGAGAAAGCTGCTCGTCGAGGGCTTCCGCAACAACCTGTTCCTGCTGGCGCCGCTGTCGATCCTGCTCATCGCCCTGGCCAACCCCGTTGTTTCGCTGCTGCTGGAACGGTCGCAATTCAGCGCCCCGGCGGTGGCCGGCACGGCCCTGGCGCTGCAGTTCTACGCCATCGGCCTCATGGGCTGGGGGCTGCACTTGCTGACCGCGCGCATCTTCGCCACGCGCCTGGAAGGACGCAGCGCCATACTCTTTGACCTGCTGTTGCTGGCCATCCAGGCGCCTTTGGCCGTGCTGCTGGCGCGCTCGCCGCTCGGCTTCGCCGGCATCGCCCTGGCCGCCTCGGTCGCCTACACCCTCGCCGGTTTGCTGCGCGTCACCGTCCTGGAGCGCCGCCTGCGACGCGAGGGAGCCGCCGCCGCCGGCGGCGAGCTGGTCTCCGCCGTCGGCAAGACCCTCAGCGCCTGCCTGCTGATGGTCATCGCCATCATCGAGGCCAAGTTCGTCTTCAACCGCATCCAGTTCAATTCGCGCACCCTGGAAAACATCATCTTCTGCGTGTCGCTGTCCTTTATGGGCACGGCGGTCTATTTTTTATCCTCGCTGCTGCTGAAGAACACCGGCATCCTGATGTTCCGGAAAAGAAGCGCCTCCGGGCGCGGCAAGACCCCCGTCTCGCTGCTGTCGCCGTTCCGCTTCCTGGAAACCGTAGCCGCCAACCCCGACTTCTACAAGTCCGAGTACCGCTACAAGATCAGCATCTATCTCGCAAGTCGCTCCTGGGAAGTGCGCAACGTCGGCATCAAGCTGGTCGGTTTGTTCAAGGACAAGGGCAAGGTGCCCTACCTGGTCGACATGCTGCAGTCCGGCCGCGGCAACGGCTTCCTGCGCCGCAACGCCCTGCTGGCGCTCAAGGCGGTCAATCCCTGGAGCGAGGAGATCAAGGCGCTGCTGCTGCGGCTGCTGCGGGACAACTACTTCGAGGTGCGCGCCGCCGCCCTGGACTACCTGGGCCAGAACATCAGCGAAACGGAATACGCCGCGCTGCGGCCCATCGTGCAGCGCCGGCTGGCGCGCGGCTCCAGCGAGGAAAAGATCGCCAGTTTGCGGCTGATGGCGCGCAAAGGCGGCCTGGACGACCTGCCGCGGCTGCAGCGCCTCTACCTGGCCAGCAGCTCCCTGGTGCGTGAAGAAGTCCTGGAACTGCTCTATTCGTTCTACCGCCGCGGCTTGCTGAGCGCGGAAGAGGTCAAAAAACAGGTGCAGCAGGTGCTGGTCACCTCCAACCACCTGACCCCCGAGTTTCGCATCAAGTCCATTATCCAACGCATTTACCGGGAGGCCGACCGCCCATGATCGCCTGGATCAGCGAATTTTTCGTAAACCTGCCCGGGCAGCGGCTGATGACCTACATCACCTTCCGCGCCCTGATGGCCGTGCTCACCTCGTTCCTGGTCGGGATCATGCTGGGGCGGCGGGTGATCCGCGCCATCTACCAGCTCAATTTCCGCGACCGCGCCCGCGATTTCGGCGACATGTCGCCGCGGCACAAGGACGGCACGCCGACCATGGGCGGGCTGATCATCTTCTTCTCGCTTCTGATCTCGGTGCTGCTCTGGGGCAGCTGGAAAAAGCCGAACAACTTCTTCCTGGGCACGATCATCTTCACCGCCTTCTGGTTCACCGCCATGGGTTTCTTCGACGACTACCTGAAGAACATCCGCGGCGCCAGCGACCTGGGCATGAACCGCGGCCTGAAGCTGTTCCTGCAGGGGCTGTTCGGAGTCATCCTGGGGCTGCTGCTGCTGGCCGCGGACGCCTCGCCCTTCGCCCCGGAGATCGCGACCAAGCTGTTCGTCCCCTTCCTGAAGAATCCGCTGCTCGATCTGGGGGTCTTTTACTATCCCTTCATCGTGCTGGTCATCATCGCCATCGCCAACTCCATCAACTTCGCCGACGGCCTCGACGGCCTGGCCACCGTGCCGGCCGGCCTGCTGGTCGCCGTCTATGCCGTCTTCGCCTACATCGTCGGCAACTCCGTGGCGGCGAAGTACCTGTGGTTCCCGTTCATCAACGGCTCGGGCGAACTGGTGGTGGTGCTGGCGGCGCTGATCGGCGCCCTGGCCGCCTTTCTGTGGTTCAACACCTACCCGGCCGAGGTGTTCATGGGCGACACCGGCTCGCTGCTCATCGGCGGCGTCATCGCCACCTCGGCCGTGCTGCTCAAGCACGAGCTGCTGTTCCTGATCGCCGGCGGCGTCTTCGTCATCGAGTTCCTCTCGGTCTTCATCCAGGACTACATCGGCATCAAGCTGCTCAAGCGGCGCATCTTCTACCGCGCCCCCATCCACCACACCTACCAGTTCCTGGGCATCGCCGAGCCCAAGATCGTGGTGCGCTTCTGGATCCTGGCCGTCATCTTCACCCTGGTCAGCCTGATCAGCATCAAGCTGCGCTGAAAATCCAAAACTGGAGTCCCGCATGAAACGCACCAACGCCATCGTTGAAACTGCCAAGCAGCCGGCCGCCGACTGGCACGCCCTGAGCGCCGCCGAAGCGCTGCACCAGCTCGCCACGCCGCCGGCCAAGGGCCTGACCGCTGCCGAAGCAACCCGGCGCCTGGAGCTGTACGGGCGCAACGAGATCGCCTCCGCCGCCGGCCCCACTTTTCTGCAGCTGCTGCTGGCCCAGTTCGACAACTTCATCATCATGCTGCTGATCGGCGCCGCCGCCATCTCCGGGCTGCTCGGCGAATGGATCGACGCGGCGGCCATCCTGGCCATCGTCGTGCTTAACGCCACCCTGGGCGTGATCCAGGAACGCCGCGCCGAGGAAGCGCTGGCCGCCCTGAAAAAACTGGCGGCGCCGGAAGCGCAGGTGCTGCGCGACGGCTCGCGGCAAACGCTGCCCGGGCCGGAACTGGTCCCCGGGGACATCGTCTTCATCGAGGCCGGCAATTTCGTCCCCGCCGACCTGCGCCTGCTGGAGGCGGTGAACCTGCGCCTGGAAGAAGCGGCCCTGACCGGCGAATCGGTGCCGGTGCAGAAGGACGCCGATTTGCGCCTGGAAGCCGACGTGCCGCTCGGCGACCGCAAAAACACGGTCTTCATGGGCACGCTGGTCAACTCGGGCCGCGGCCACGGCGTCGTGGTCTCCACCGGCATGCATACCCAGATCGGCCTGATCGCCGCCATGCTGCAGAGCGTCGAGGAAGAGGTCACGCCGCTGCAAAAGCGCCTGGACGGGCTGGGCAAGGTCCTGGGCGTGGCGGCCATGGCCGTCTGCGCCCTGGTCTTCATCATCGGGCTGCTGCGCGGCCACGCGCCGCTGGAGATGTTCATGCTCGCCGTCGGGCTGGCGATCGCCGCCGTCCCCGAGGGGCTGCCCGCCGTCGTGACCATCAGCCTGGCCCTGGGCATGCGCGAGATGGTCAAGCACCACGCCCTGATCCGCCGCCTGTCGTCGGTGGAGACCCTGGGCTCGACCACCGTCATCTGCTCGGACAAGACCGGCACCCTGACCCAGAACAAGATGACCGTCACCCGCCTCTGGGCCGACGGCCGTTTCCTCGAGGTCCGCGACACGGGCAACACGCTCGCCGGCGAATTCATGGACAACGGGCAACCGGCGAAGCGCGAAGACCATCCCGCCATGCTGACCGCGCTGTGGATCGGCGCCCTGAACAACGACGCCAGCCTGGAGATCTCGGGCGAGAGCGAAGGCCGGGGAGCCACCTACCGCATGGTGGGCGATCCCACCGAAGGGGCGCTGCTGGTCGCCGCGGCCAGGGCCGGCTGCCTGCCGCGCCCGCTCAACCAGGCCTACCCGCGCGTGGCCGAGGTGCCCTTCGACGCCACGCGCAAGAACATGATCACCGTGCACCATATCTTCAACCCCAGCTGCACCGACAGTTCGCCTTTCGACGAAAAACACAAGGACAGCGGCTATGCCGTCGCGGTCAAGGGCGCGCCCGACATGGTCCTGAACCTGTGCACGCACTACCAGCGCAGCGACGACAGCAGCGCCCCGCTGGACGAGGCGCAGCGGCGCCGCATCCTCGAGGCCAACGACGTCATGACCCGCGACGCCCTGCGCGTCCTCGGCCTGGCCTACCGCGTCGACCGCGAGCTCCCCGACGTCAACGATATCGCCAGCGTCGAGAAAGACCTGGTTTTCGTCGGCCTGGCCGGCATGATCGACCCGCCGCGACCCGAAGTGGCCCCTGCCCTGGCCGTTGCGGCCACCATGCCGGCATTCGCACCATCATGATCACCGGCGATTACCCCAATACGGCCCGCGCCATCGCCGCCGCCATCGGCCTCCTGCGCCCCGGACACGGGGTGCTGACCGGCAAGCAGGTCGATGCCTTGAGCGACGATGAACTGAAGCGCGACGTAGAAAAGACCGACGTTTTCGCCCGCGTCTCGCCGGAGAACAAGCTGCGCATCGTCAACGCCCTGCGCGCCGACGGCGAGGTCGTGGCCATGACCGGCGACGGCGTCAACGACGCCCCTTCGATCAAGGCCGCCGACATCGGCGTGGCCATGGGCATCACCGGCACCGACGTGGCCAAGGAGAGCGCCGACATGGTGCTCACCGACGACAACTACGCCAGCATCGTCTCGGCCGTGGAGCAGGGGCGCATCATCTACGACAACATCCGCAAATTCGTCTTCTTCCTGCTCTCCTCCAACGTGGCCGAGATCATGATCATCTTCCTGGCCATGCTGGCCGGAGTGCCCACGCCCCTGACCGTCATCCAGCTGCTGTGGCTGAACCTGATCACCGACGGCGCCCCGGCGCTGGCCCTGGCCATGGAGAAGGGCGATCCCGACATCATGAACCGCAAGCCGCGCCCCCCGCACGAGCCGGTGATCAACGCCAACATGCGCCTGGGCATCGTTGTCCAGACCGTGGCCCAGACCGGCGCCGTGCTGACGGCCTTCGCCCTGGGGCTGCTCTGGCACCTGCGCGGCGGCGACGTCCTGCCCCCCGGCGCCAACCCCCTCTCCTTCCTGCTGCAGTACGATTGGCGCGGCATTGACGTGCAGACCGCGGAGACCATGGCCTTCCTCACCCTGTCGCTCTGCGAGCTGTTCCGCGCCTACACCGTGCGCTCCGAGCGCCTGTCGGTCTTCAGGCTGGGCGTCTTTTCCAACCGCTACATGCAGTACGCGGTCGGGCTTTCCCTGCTCCTGCTCGGGCTCGTGGTCTCGGTGCCGTTCCTGCAGCCGGTGTTCAATACCCATTTCCCCAATGCCGCGGGAATGGGCGGTAGTCCTAGGACTTGCGCTGGTTCCCGCGGTGGCGGAGGAATTGACGAAGCTATTCCTCAGGCGCAGGGATCGGAATAGTTCTAAGTGAAATGTAAAAAGTGAAAAGTGAAAAGTAAAGGCAAACTGAGCAAATAAAAGTTAAGGCCGTTGCTGTTACATTTCACCTTTCACTATTCACTTTTCACTGAGCCCCACTTGTACTTCAACTGATTCTGCTGTAAAATCACATCTAATGCTTAAACTATTTAAACGCAAACCCAAAGCCCCCAAGCCTCCTCGCACCGTCTCCATCGGCCGCGAATATTTCGAGCTCATCGTCGAGACGCTGATCTACGTCTTCTTCGTCAACACCTTTCTGCTGCAGTCGTTCGTCATTCCCACCGCCGTCCATGGAGAACACCCTGCTCGTCGGCGACCATTTGCTGGTCAGCAAGGTGGCCTATTCCAACTCGATCAGCGGCATCGACAAGTTCCTGCTGCCGCAGGAACGCATCCAGCGCGGCATGATCGTCACCTTCAAGGCGCCGCCCGACATGGACAAGGAATACGTCAAGCGCGTGATCGGCATGCCCGGCGACCGTCTGCGCGTCAGCGACAAGAAGGTCTTCGTCAACGGCCGGCAACTCGGCGAGAGCTATACCATATTCAGGAGCCTGGACTACGGCTCGCAGTTTCCGCCCAGGAATCACTACGAGTGGGATTTCCAGTTCCCCTTCAACCTGCGCCAGACGCAGGCCAACGCCGACGGCAGCGTCGACTACATCGTGCCTCCGCGCCACTATTTCTGCATGGGCGACAACCGCGACAACTCCTTCGACTCGCGCTTCTGGGGCCCGGTGCCGTTCGAGTACATCGTCGGCAAGCCCTGGCGCATCTACTGGTCCTATGAATCGAACACGGAAGAGTACCTCACGCCCGGGATCATCTACAAAATCAAGGACATCGCGCTGACGGTGGTCAGGTTCTTCTCGCATACGCGATGGACTAGGACGATCAAGGCGATAGAATAATAGCGACTCAGTGAAGAAGTAAGAAAGATGAAAAGTGAATGGAAAGATCGAACAATGGCCGGTTGCACATGTTCACCTTTCACTACGATCACTTTTCACAGATTAACTCGTTTATTCAAAGGCAATTGGCTTATCAATTACGATCCTAAAGAGTTCAATTATCCTGATATTTTAATAACTTTAGCCAAAATTCAGTGATTATTTTTGCGAAAATGACATTAATTTCAATTCAATAAACATTAATTTCAATAAAAATGACACTAAAAATTACTATTTTAAAGAAAATGACACTATTTTCTTAAGTTTTTGCGCTATAAATGCCGGATTTGAGGAAAAAGACGTAAAACCGTGCGCTGCGGCCACTTTAAAACCGCTCGACGAAGGCCATAAAGACGATCTCCTTGCTTTTCCCGCGGCTGGAAAACGACCCGCGCTGGAAAAGCATGGGAATGCCGGCCGGGCAGATGTTCCTGGCGTCGTCCCTGGCGGCACGCGGTTTTGAGCCAAAGACAATGCCACTTGGTGCTTCCTGGCGAAAATCGCCCTTCTGAGGCGCTTGCCAGCCGATATGGCGGGGATAACCCTGTTCGAGGACCTTTTGCCCGTCCTGAGGCCGTTTTTGGCCGATTTTAGGGTCTCCTACGAAGGGGTCATCGCCGCCGGCGGTCCTTTCCCCTCGCTGGCTCCCCTGGCGGCGGCTATCACCTGCCGCAGGTCAACCTGTGGGTGCGCGGCGAAGCCGAACTCGCTCTGCCCGGGATCCTGCAAGCGCTGAACCAGGGAGACGCCGCCGCGTTCTTCGGCCACGAGGGGGTCCTGTGGCAGCAGCCCGGGCTGATCGCCATGGCCGGCTTTGACCGGGTCAACCGCCCGGAAGACTTCAGAGCAGTTCGCGGTCAACCTGGACTTTCTTGCAGCCCGCGCATTCTTGAAAAAGGGCTGGAGATGAATTTTTCCCGCGGCTGCCGGCGCGGCTGCGTCTTCTGCTGCCGGGCGCAGGGGACGAAATTCAGGAAACTGCCGCTGGAAAAGGCCGAGGAATTGCTGGAAGAATACAGGACGCGGAAAACATGGGCGCGATGACCGTGCCCCTACCATTCCCGTCACACCGTCAACATCAACGACGACGATATCCTGCAGGAGCCGGATTATGCCAGGGAGATATTCGCCCTGGTCAAAAAGCAACGGCCTGCGCATCTTCGGCATCCAGACATCCGTCGGCTTCGCTGGTCAACAGCGACGGCGGCCCCAGAACGGAGATCCTGGACCTGGTCGCCGACCCCGGGCTGTATGTCGGATGATCGCCCCCTGCTCTGGCTGGGAACCGACGCCTTTCTGCCGGAGCGCGCCAGGCGCCTGGGCAAGAAGCTGCCGCCGACCGGGAAATTTCACGACCTGCTGCTAGAGCTGGAGAAACGCGGCCTGCGCCATTTCCACTACTGGATCAGCAGCGACGGCGACTCGACCTGGGAGGAGTTCGTCGCGGAACTGGCGCTGATCTTCGGCTATTTCCGCGACTTCGCCAACTTCGGCCTGCTGGCCCACGCCCCGTTCATCGTCCCCTATCCCAGCAGCCGTTTGTTCGGCACGCTCGCGCCCGACGATCCGCGCCTGAAGATCAAGCTGGCCCTCGACGCTCCTGACAGCCGTTTCGCTTATCGCGTGATCGATCGCCTGGAGACCAATTGGCCGCAGTTGAATTGCCTCCTCCGCAATGAAAAAGCCGGAGGAGAAAAGGGCTTCTTTGACCTGCTGAAGGAAAAAGATCTTATGGCTGCCGCGCAGCTGGCGTATCATTTCTTGAAGCAGGAAGCAGCTTCAGAGCGCCAAGAACGGATTCGGGATTGCTGAGAGCTCGAGTAGGACTCTGGAGAAGGTTGATTATTCACGAGCTAATGACAACTCAGTGAAAAGTGAAAAGTTAACAAGTGACATAAGTAATCCGCAGGAAAGCGAACATCAGTCCATCCGCATTGCCTCTAGACTTTTCACCTTTCACTTTTTACTATTCACTGATCTTCTGAGCTAACTAACCTGCGTCGTCTTGAATCCCTTGCCCAGAACCGCATAGGTATCGTTGATGATGACAAACGCTCCCGGGTCAATTGACTTGACGAACTGCTTCAGCTCCGCCAATTGCTTCCTGTGGATGACGGTCATGATGGTCTCGCCGTCGCGATTGAGGTAGAGGGTGCGCGACTTGAGCGCCGTGCCGCCGCGGTCGAGGGTGTTGAGGATGAAGTCCTGTATCTCCTCCGTTTTCGTCGAGGTGATGAGCACCATCTTGGTGTAGTTCCAGCCCTCGAGGATCATGTCGATGACCTTGGAGGAGATGAACAGCACGATGTAGCCGTAGAGGGGCGCCTCCAGCTGCTTGAAGGCCACGCCCGAGGCGGAGATGATGAAGAAGTCGATGAGCATGATGCCGATGCCCACCGACATGCCGGTCCAGCGGTTGAGGATCTGGCCGAGGATGTCGGAGCCGCCGGTCGAGGCGCGGCCGCGGAAGACCAGCCCCAGCCCCACGCCGAGCATGAAGCCGCCGTAGATCGCGGCCAGGATGGGGTCGTCGGTGGCCGACTTCAGAACGACGACCTGGTTGAAAAAGTCGATGAGCAGGGAAGAGATCACCATGCCCAGCAGGCTGCGCAGGGCGTACTTGCGGCCCATGATCTTGAAGCCGATAATGAAGACCGGGATGTTCAGCACCATGATCAGCGTGCCCAGCGGCAGCCTGGTGAAATAGTTGACGATCATGGCGATGCCCGACACGCCGCCGGGGACGAAGTGATGCGGGATCAGGAATATTGAATAGCCTATCCCCATTATCACCGAGCCCAAAATGATCAGTGACAAGTTGGCCAGATTGCGATTCAGATCTTTTTTATTTACTTTCATAGGAACCTCGTATAAGTGAGTAGTGAAACAGTGAAAAGTGAAAGGTGAAGAAAAATCAATTGGACTTAAGATTCCCAAAAACTTGATTAGTAATCTCTTCTCAGGATTGCTAAGATTTGCTATTTCTTTTATTGTCTTACACTTTTTACTTTTCACTGTTCACTTTTCACTGATTACAAAACTGTTATCTGTACTTTGACCTTGCTCTCGATCTCTACGAACTTCGGCCCGATGGCGATCTTCGCCGGCAAGGCGTCGACATAGTTTTCGAAGGCGATCTTGCCGTCCACGAACACCTGCACGAGCTGCTTGGGCTTGAGCTGGGCGAGCAAGGCCGGGATCCAGGGTGATCTCGATCCAGGGCTGGTTGAACAGGTAAACATCGTAGGTGGCGTTTGGCTTGGTCACGGTCAGGAAGCGGCTCTTTTCGACGACAGCCAGTTTCTCGTTCAATTCCCTGTCCGGAGCCCCTTCGTCACCCAGAATTTTCTGCACGCGCAGGACGCGCCAGAGAACGTCGGGATTGTCGGGTTGTTCCTTGTACAATTCAGCGGCGATCGTCTCGGCGGCGGTAAGCAGCTTGGTGCTGTAATAAGAATCGACCAGCATGAGCAGGATGGTCGTGTAATCGGCCTGCTGTTCCTTCTTGACGAAGGAGATGCCCTTGCGCAGGGCCTCGATCTCGGAGATGATGCCGCTGTAGTCGCCTTTTTTGTATGAGATCAGGGTTTTCAGTCGCAGCGAGGGAAAATCATTGTCCTTGAAATAATTCCTTTCCTCGAGCAGCTTTTGTAGTTCGTCCAGTTCGTTCAAGCCGGGATACTCCTCGATATAAAACTGAATATATTCCCTCGAGTTGGAGCGGCGTCCTCGGATCGGCCTGGGACTTGGGGTCACGCATCAGCCCTCGAGATGACCTGCAGCAAAAGAACCCGCTGCAACTTGGCCGCATTTTCCGCGGAAAAGCCGCTGTTCGGGTACAAGACGATGATAGCCGTTCAGGTGGCGCAGTTGGTTGCAACAATGATTGGGCGTCCTCGAAATCGATGTATCCCGGCAGGCTCAATTCATTATAGCGGCGCTCCAGGCATCCAGGGTATGGACTTCGTAGCGGGCGAGAAGTCTCGCGGCGCTGCGCCATGGGATAGCCCGGCCTGCGCCAACTGGTTGGCGGCCGGGCCGAAGAATTCGGGCTTGAGCCGCAGCAGTTCCATCAGCAGGGGCGCGTCCTGGACATAGAGCGACCACATCTCGACCAACGGGCTGAACTCCCTCCAAGACAACGCCGGCATGGATCGCGCGAAGCAGCCTGGTGGCGAAGGCCTGGTCCTCCTCTTCCAGCAGCGGCCAGAGCGAGAAAAAGACCGTGCGAGCAATCCAGGGCGATCTGCTTGTTGCTGCCGCGGATGCGGGCGGCGCGCTTGAGTTCGCGCACGCCCAGTCGAAATAATCGTTGTTCACGGCGCTGAAGCGCAGGTAGGCCTTGGCCAGGTAATAGCGCGCCTGGTAATCGAGAGGATTGCGGTCGCAGCGCGTCGGCGCAATAAGGCCATGGCTGTTTTGACGGCTGCTTCATCGGATTGCCCGGATCCCGGTTTCGAGCCAGGCGAAAGCGGCTTCGGTATGGAGGCGGCTGGAGAGGGAGAACGCTGAGGTCCGAGGCCGAGTTGCCGGGACTTTTCTTCCCGGCTTGCGGCCCGGGGGCGAGCAATGAAAAACACCTCGGCGGCGAATTGGCCAAGAAAAAACAGGCCAGAGAGCAAGGCGATGGACAGTAAAAATTTACTTGCTTTCATCGGTGAAATCCCTGCTTATGGGTGACCAGCTTCATGCCCAGGGCCAGCAGGGTGATGAAAAGGAAGGCATTGGCCGGCATGCGCAGCGAAAAATCGAAAAAGGAATGGAAAAACGGCGGCGAACAGCGCCGTGAGCACGCCCAGCACCACCGGCTTGACCTCGGGGTGGCGGCGGGCGATCCACATGCGCAGCAGCGAGAAGGCCAGGAAGGCCAGCAGGGCGAAAAAAGCGATAAAGGCCAGCAGTCCCATGTCAGAGAGCGATTCGACATACTCGTTATGGGCGTGGTTCACCCAGCCCGTCTCCTTGCCGTAAAGGAAATAGGCGTACTTGAAGGTGCCCAAGCCGGTGCCGAACACCGGGAAATCGCGGAACATGGCCAGCGTGTTGGCCCAGTAATCGATGCGGCCGCCGCTCGATGTAGCTTCCGGTCAGGAACTTGTCCAGGGTGCTCTGCAAGCCGATGAACACGGCCAGCAGCGTGGCCAGGATGAAGACCAGGCGCAGGTGCTTGCGAAAGCTGAAGTTGACGCGCAGGTAGACCGACATCTGGGCAAAGAACAAGGAGCGGAGAGGACCAGCACGGCGATGCCCGAGCGGCAGCCGGTCAGGTAGATGCCGGCGGCCAGCACGATCGGGGCCAGAAAGAGCAAGATGACCGGCGGTCCTCGGCGATATGCAGGATCTTTTCCTTGAGCGATTGCCCGGGATCGAAGACATGCAGGCGGGCGAAGAGCAGACCCAGCGCCAACGGGAAAGAGCAGCTCCAGGTAGAAAGCGAAATGGTCGGGATTGTAAATGGTACCGCGCAGGAATCGCGGACGTGTGCTCATCGGGCATAAAAAACAGGAAGAATTTCTTGTTGCCCTGGCCCAGCTTCAGCAAGGCCGAAAATGGCCTGCGCCACGCCGGAAGCGACCGCCGTCGCCAAAAATGACGAAGATATCGTTTTTGTCCCAGTCCACGCGCAGCAAGGCGATAAAAAACAGGGCATAAACCAGGAAGCGGGCCAGAGCCAGTAGCGGTTTCGGCCGGGATCAGGCTCAAGGCTGTGAAAAGCAGGCAGCGAGCCTCCCGAGATCGGCTCCAGGACGCGAGCCACGCCGGGCGAGAGCCACTTGAGCAGAAAAATGGGCAGTGGCAGCAGTTGGAAAAAGATCAGGACGAAAAAGACGACGGCCAGGATGCGCAGGGGCGCTGATAGAGGAACTTGGCTTCGGCGGCAGGCGCCAGCAGGGCCAGCAAGGCAAAAAGAGCGAAAAGCAGGAAGCAGGCAGGCTGCCAGGCGCCGCCTACGCAGCCCAGGGGCAGGGGCGAGATGACCAGGAGAACCTGGAGCATGATCCGCAAGACCTTTTTACTCATGAATCGCGCTTTTTGAAAAGATCGAAGAATGTGCTCCGGTGGTGGTGCCAGGTGGGCTCGCCGATATCGGGCACGGCCTGGTCGGCGATGATGGCCGCGGGGATGCCGTTCAGGAAGAGGTCGATCTTTTCCGGGTCAACGCCTGGCAGCAGGGCTGTGACGAAGGACGAGCTCGGGCTTGCGGCTCTCCAGGTCGTGGGCGTCGGAGGCGATGACGTGGACCAGGTTGCCGCGCATCAGTTCGTAGGCGCTCTGGCGGGCGGCATTGCCGAAATCGCCGCGCAAGCTGCCGGCATTGACCTGGCACAAGGCGCCCGGCCTTGACCAGGTCGCGCAGCACGGCCGGCGAGCGCTGGATCTCGGTATTGCGCTCGGCATGGGAGATGATGGGGATAAAGCCCTCGGTCATGATCTTGAAAATGAACTCCTTGCTGTGGGCATAGACGTAGTCGGGGGGGAACTCGAGGAGGAAATAGGAGCCGTTGTTGATGGTCAGCAGTTCGCGATGGTCGCGGAGGATGGGCAGCAGCTCGGAAGTGAAATAGACCTCGGCGCCGGGCAGGATGCGCAGCGTGAGGCCGCTCTTTTTCAGCGCAGTCTTGCCACTTTTCATAGCCGCGCCGCAAACTTTCCAGGTCCTTGACCTTGCAGGTGTTGCCGCAGGCGTGCGGGGTGGCCACGACGGCCTCAATGCCGTCGGCTTGCGCATGGCGCAGCATGGCCAGCGATTGCTCGAGGTTCTTCGGCGCCATCGTCGACGCCGGGCAGGTAATGGCCGTGCAGGTCGATCATGCTTCGCTCCGGGGTTCTTCGCCGCGGTACTCGCCGTACTTGTAGCTGTACGAGGAATAGGCATAGGAGAAGCGGCGCATGTTGACCTTGTTCAGGATGAAGCCGAAGAGCTTGATGTTGAACTTTTCGATCTCGGCCTTGGCCTTCTCGATCACCTTGCGCGGCGTCTTGCCGCCCCAGGCCACCAGCAGCACCCCGTCGGCATGCTCGCCCAGCAGGATGGCGTCCTGGATGCCCATCAGCGGCGGCGCGTCGATGAAGATGAAGTCGTAGTGCTGGCGCAAGCCGGCCATCATCTCCTTCATGCCCTTGGAGATGATCAGTTCCACCGGGTTGGGCGGGATGGGGCCCGAGGGGATGACGTGCAGGTTGGGCTCGCCGGGGTAGCGGTAGATGATGTCCTCGATGCGGTTGCGGCCGACCAGGAACGAGGTGACGCCGGTCAGTGTTCTTGATGCGGAAGATCTTGTGCACGCGCGGCCGGCGCAGGTCGCAGTCCAGCACCAGCACTTTTTTGCCCAGCTGGGTGAAGGCGACGGCCAGGTTGATGTTGGTCACGGTCTTGCCCTCCTGGGGCAGGGCCGAGGTGACGACGAAGACCTTGGGCGGCTGGTCGGGGGTGGAGAGCAGGAGCGAGGTGCGGATGTTGCGGTAGTGCTCGGCAAAGGTCGATTCGGGTTCCTTGAGGTTGACCAGCTCGATCGTCTTGATCTTCTGCTCGGTTTGCTGCTTCTTGCGGTCGGAATAATAGTGGTTGTAGTAGGAGTGGCTGGCCTTGGCGCCGACGGCGGGAATAAAACCCAGCGCCGGCAGGTGCAGCAGTTTTTCCACCTCCTCGGGCGATTTCACCGTGTTGTCCAGGTAGTTGAGGGCAAAGATCAGGAAGATGCCGCCGCCCAGGCCCAGCATCAGGGCCATCAGCAGGGTACGCTGTTTATTGGGCGAGAAAGGGCTGCTGCGGGACCTCGGCGCGATCCACGATCTTGATATTGCTGGTCTGCAGCCCCTCCAGGCGCGAGCTGAGCATGGACTCCTTCTGCTTGCGGGTCAGGAAATCGAGGAGGTTGGCGCATGTTCTCCACTTCGATCTTCAGGCTGTTGTAGTAGATGGCGTTGGCGTTGCTGGAGACCACGCTCCCCTTCTGCAGGTTGAGCATCTCCGTCAGGGCATTTTCTTTTTTCAAGGCCGCCTGGTATTCAGCCTCGGCCTGGTTGAGAGCCTTGCGGGCGATGTCGGCGGTTTCGCTGTCGATGCGCTTCTGCAACCCTTCCTGCTGGGAGCGCAGACGCTGCATTTCGGGGTAGGATTCCTGGAATATCTGCGATTTCTTCTTGATCTCGGATTCGCGGGCCGAAAATTCCTGCTTCAATCCCTGGATCAGCGAATTGACGCGCACATCGGGATAGCTGTCGAACGGCTTGCCTTTCAATTCCCGGTAGATCGATTCCTTGTTGATGCGCTCGATCTGGGCGGCGGTGTAGGCGCCGTTCAGGTCGGAGAGCTTCTGCACCACGGTACTGTCCTCGCCGCGGATATAGTAAAGTTCCTTGCGCTTGCCGTATTCCTGCAGTTCCTGCTCTTTTTGCGCCAGGCTACGGCGCATCTCCTCGATCTGGGCGGTGAGGAACTCGGCGGCCTGCTTGGTCGCCTCGGCCTTCATCTCCAGGTTGAACTCGATGAACTTGTCGAACAGGGTGTTGACCGAGTGGGCCGCCATCTTGGGATCGGGAGAGATATAGGTGACCTCGAGCAGGCGCGTGTCCGGGATGTTGTTTACTCCCAAGCCGCCCAGAAATCCGGAAGCGGCCCCGGACATCCGCGTCGTCGGGATCGGCGTCTTCTTCGCTCGCCCCCCAGGACTCTGTTGCAGCGATTCCTGCTTCGGCGTCGGCTGTCCTGCTTTCCATGTCCGGGCAGGCGCTCCAGTTCGGCGATGACCTTCTTGGCCAGCGATCGGCTGGTCAGCACCCGGATCTGGGTGTTGAGATATTCGTTGGTCCAGTCGTTGTCATAGGGGGAATACTGGTTGAGCAGGTTCATCTGGCTGCGTCCTTCCTTTTCGATGAGCAGGGTGCCCTGGGCCATGAACATGGGCGTCTGCAACTGCACGCGGATCAGGGCGGCCAGCAGCACGAAGCCGGCGAAATAGTAGATGATCATGCGCCGCTTCTTGATCAGTCTCCCAGATCTCGTGGAACTGGATCCCCTCTTCCAGCAACAGGTCCTGGTTATCGTTAGGTATGGCCATGTTTATTCACATCCTCCTAAAGGATGCTCTCGGGAACGAAAACGACGTCGAAGGCCTGGAGGACGAAATCCTTGCGGCTGCCGCCCAAGAATATCCTTGACGTCGACATAGATCTTTTTCTCCACGCCGTCTTCGCTGCGCGTGATCATGCACCTTGCCGCGGCGGGCGCGGTCGGTGAAACCGCCGGCCTGGGCAATGGCGCGCAGCAGGGTGACTTCGTCGGAGCCCTTTTTCATGCGCACGGCGCCGGGGTTCTTCACCTGGCCGAAGACGTAGATGTCGAGGAACTGGCTGCCCGGGACGTTGATGATGTCGCCGGGAAAGACGGGGATATTGTACTTGGGATTGGCCTTGAGCAGCAGGTCATCGAACTTAATGACCAGCGACTGGCTGGGCAGCGCCCGGAATTGGCGGAAGATGATCACCGTGTCGCTGGCCTGCTCGCTCAGGCCGCCGGCCATGGAGATGACCTGCAGCAGCGACTGGCGGCCGATGAGGTCGTGCGTGCCCGGGTTCTTGACCGCGCCCATGACCGAGATCTTCTTGCTCTGGAACTCCTTGATGAAAATGGTCACCTGGGCGTTCTTCAAGTAATTCTTTTCCAGCATGGAGGCGATCTTTTTTTCCAGATCGGCGCGGTTGACGCCCTCGGCCTTGATCTCGCCCAGCAGCGGCAGGCTGATCATGCCGTTCTCCGAAACGCGCACGGTGATGTTCAGCTCAGGCACTTCGAAGACCGATATCTCCAGCAGGTCCTTGGCGCCGATCTGGTATTCGTACGACTGAGCCGTGCCAGTCTTAGTCTGGGCTCCAAGATATGGGCAAAACAGTGTTAGTGCTAGTGTTAGTGTTAGCAGGAAACTGAAACGATCATTTATATGCTTTCTCATTGGCTCACCTCTAATTCTTCCCAAAAAGTCCAATAAAATAAGTTGTTTTTGGAGCAAAAATCCTCTTCATGAGTTCATTAAATTGCTGCTTGCTAACACTACCACTAACACTAACACTAACACTAACACTTGAATTTGTTCTAGAATTCATAAGAAACAAACCCTCCCCAAAAATTGCGGGTATAATCCAAGCCTAAAGCATCGGAAGTCAAGCGGTAGACATTATAAGCAAAACCGATCGAAGTCTTGCCGAAGAAGGGAATGGCCAGATAGTAGCGTTGGTTGCGGATGCGGTCGCTGCGCTGCAGTTCCAGATCGAGGAAAGAATGAGTATTTCATCCGACCGTCCTGGTAGTCGGCCCCGCCCTTCAGAAAACGGGTCAGGTAGACCTCGACTCCGCCGCCGAAAGTATTGATTGTCATAGAAAAGGTCGCTGGCACTATAGGAAAAACGGGTATCCAATTCATAAAAGCCTGAAAGCCGCAGGCGCTCCATCAGGTTGAGCTGGATGTCACCACGGCCGCTGGGGCGCTGCACGTTCTGGAAAAGCGGATTTTCGGGATCGAAGCGCCTGAGGCCGATCTGGAAGCTGCCCTGCAGGACGCCGATCTCGGGAAACTCGACGCCCACGGCCGATTGTCTGCGCTTTGGTATCGCGCTCGGAGCTGACTGGCAAACGGTAATCGCTCCGCTCGTAATTGGCGTAAATGATCGTGCTGGTGAAAATGCGCTTGTTCAGCTTGAGGCCGAAAATATTCTCCCGGTGGTTCAGGCTGTCGGCCAGGTTGTAGTTCTCCAAGGTAGGGGTCTTCATCGTAGGCTAATTCTTTGAACGTGGCATAGGCGGTCAAAAAAAGTCTGGAATGGCGGCCGATATCGATCTCGCCCGACCATTCGCTGTCGGTGAAATGGTAAGGACGGCTGAATTCAAGGTTGGGGCGCTGATTCAGGTCGTTGCGCCTGAAGCCGGCCTTGAGATTGAACGGGCCAGCATAGGAATAAGCCGTTGCCGCGAAGCGGTTGCTCCAGGAGCGCAGATTCTTGTTTTCCAGGTAGAACGAATATGACCGGCAGGTCTTCGGCCTGCAGGATCAGCCGGTTGGCCACGATCGCCGAGCCTCGCAACCCCAGCCCGAAATCTCCGGTCCAATCCGGATAATCCTTCGCCTCGTAAGTATAAATGCTGCTGGTATAACCCACATTCTCGAGCAACATCAGCGGCGTAAAGTATACAAAGCCAAGTTTGAATCGCGATTCCTCTATGATGCCGTCTTTGACAGCGAAGAAGTCATCAGAGTAAAGTGACAGTGTCAGTGTCATAAGAAGCAATAAGATAGCTATTGGTGAACGGTAGACGGTAGACGGTAGACGGTGAAGAAAAGAGGGGGAATTAAAACAATTTGAGCGAAGCGTAATACATGACAAGAATAACTTGAATTTTTTCATACAATCATTACTAGTATGGATAATTTTACCCCATTCTCCCCTCTGGAGCAAGTAATTCAGCCTGATTTATCAGGAAAAAAACATCATGAAAATTTCTTGAATCGCTTTTTTCTTCCCGTCAACCGTAAACCGTGTACCTTAAACCGAGAGCTTTACTCCCTGGTTCCGGGGTGCGAACGCCCGAGCCGGTCGGGGAGACGGAGCGGCTGCCACTTCGAGCCAGCACTGGCACACTCCCCACGAACAGAAGACCCGTTACAGCGAGAGCGGCAATCGTCGGCTTGAAAACGCATCGCATGGCTTTAGACTCCTCGAATGACTTGACCACATTGGATTTCGCCTCGCCGCACTGCGGCGGCGGACGCTGGAAAACTGACGTGCCTGGGGCCGGAATCCTTACAGACCTGTTCGACGCAATTTGCCGTGAACACACTGCCGAGCCGACAGTGGCGACCGAACCTGTTGTCGGGCAACTGGTTACGTTCCCGCGTGGGCTTGTCGGTGCGTCGACGTGCCTAAGGGACTGGGACGGGGAAGCGACCTCAGGAGCTGCCGTCGCGCAACGCCGCCTTGATCCGCTCGCGAGCCGTTGCGAGAGAGGGTAGCGTCCGTTGCCGCCGGGTCGCCAACGAGCCGGTCGGGGTTCTCGCGGGCCGCGCGACGAAGAAACCGCAACTGTCGGGCAAACCCGGCACACAGCCGGCACATGGCCAGGTGCATCCAAACCTGCAATCGTCTGGCTCAGGGGCAGTTGATGCTCCATTGATTCCGACACCAATTTGGAGACCTCTCGGCAGCGAAGCATGGTCAGAGAACCCCCCACTGCTCAAGACGCAATTTCAGACATCGCGTCAACTGCAAGCGAGCCCGGTGGAGCAGGACCCAAAGGTTTGACGCCGTGATCCCCAATTCCTTACAGATTTCTTCGCCAGCGGTTTCCTCGATTTCGCGAAGCGTGAACACATCGGCCTGACGCTGGGGCAACCCTTTAAGGCATCCACGCAGGGCCTGCCAGAACTCCTCACGCTCCAAGGCCGCTTCCGGGCGGCCCTTCGTGAATCGAGGGTCAAATCGCCAGTTGCCCTTGGGGTCGAAGCAGCCTGCCGAAGGATCGGTGGTCGATTCGCCGCCAGAGGGAGCGTCCGGCCGATTACGCCGCCGGATGAAGTCCACAATCTTTCGTTTGCAGATCCCCAGCAGCCAGGCACCTTCCTCTCCCCTTCCGGCATACTGGTCGCGGGCCTGAAGCGCGGCAACGAAGGTCTCCTGAACGACCTCTTCCGCGGAATCGGCGTTGCGCAACCTTGCCAGCGCGAACCGATAGAGAGTGTCGCCGTGGCGGTCCACCCACTCCGCCGGGTCGATCATGCTGCCGGATTGTCCGCCTGAATCGGACATGATTCCTCAACCGCTCCCGATAGGTTGGGGCTGCTATCGCCTCCAAATCCACTGCCCAGTGGCGTGATCCATAGACCGGTGACGGCCGCGGCTCCCTGATGTCGAAGCACGGCCGCGCACCGTCCGAATGGCGCGAAGCGACCATCGACCGGACCGGGAAACGGCCCTTTCCTGGTCACCATCAGGCCTATGTCGCTCTTCTTCTCCCGCTTCACTTTGAAGGCCTTGTCAAAACCCTTCCCGAACACCATCTCGCGTTGCTCGTCCGCTGACGCACTCTTGACCTTGTTCTGGCACTTCTCGCCGCAGAAGCAGACGTCAATGCCGCAGACCTTCATCTTGGTGCTCGGGTCGAGCTTGCCTCCGCACAAAGGGCAACGGACCTGTTTGGCTTGGCCCTGTGATCACCAGTTGCTCGTTGGCCTTGGCTTGATACTTGGCCGGGTCTTCCTTGAACTTGGAGACGCACCCCGCACAGCAGAAATACAGCTTTCCCCCCTTGTAGTCAATCGAAGCCTCTTTCGAGATGGCCTCCCCAGAAACCGGGCACTTGGCCGCGCACTCGCCCTTGGATGCCGAACATCCGCCGCACTGCCGCCATCGCCTGGTCTGCGTCCGCCAAGGCCACGCAGGCCGCGACCACGGCCGAACTTGCAGGTCAGCTTCAGTCCGCTACTCATGAATCTCCTCCTCGTGTTGAATATGGCATCCGAAGTTGCCGCCGCTGCGGGCAGGTCGGTGCCCGCTCCGGGGCCTTCTGAAGACATCTCACTGACGGTACTCGCGGCCAATCCTTACATCATTCGCAGGCGATTTCCACAGTCGACCGTTGCGACCCAGGACCACGCGGGTAGCCGAAGCCACTTGTCAGCGTAGTGAGTGGCGCTGGCCCGCTTACCGCGCACATCCATAACGTCGGCGGTTTCCCCACTCCGCCGGGGCGACCGCGATTCGGAACTGGACATCCGGGTTGGACGAATAGACAAGCGTGTCTACTTCGTGCCCGACCCCAACTAAGGCACCGCTTCCTTGGTTTGCGAGCCAGCATCCA